>DATMRU010000088.1:0-69220 GCA_035565935.1 Roseomonas sp. | reverse complement strand
GGCTTTTTCGCATTCCCCTCTCAAGATAATTTCGCAAAATACTGTAATGCCGCGCACCCAGTCCCGGGGCAGGCGGCTTTGAACCTTCCGTGGTCTGGCGACTGTCTCCACTGGCGGGAACTCCGCGTGGGAGACTCGCTCATTGGTCTCCTGACGAAACGCAAATGGCCTAAAAAGTTTTGCGAAAAATTGTCGAATTCAGATCATGTTTGCGGCCATGCCAAGATTTCGCAAAGGCCTTGCCATGCCGCAGCATCCTTCTCTCCCCGGGCCGCTTCCTGCTCTTGCGCTGCTGGGCTTGGCCGGCCTGGGCGGGATGCCGCCCCTTGCAGCGCCGGACTGGCAGGGGCTGGCCCCGCTGGCGGCCGGCGCCGGGGCGGCCGCCTGGCTCTGGTTGCGTGACCGGGGCCTGCGGCGTCGCTTTGCCGCTCTGCGCCTGCAGGTGAATCCCCTGCCGCAGGAGGTGCAGACCCTGGACGGGGTGGTGCGCTTCGCCAGCACCGCACCGCTCGCCTGGTGTGCCCGGCGCGGCGAATGGTGCCTGGACCTGGCGCGCACTCATTCTTCTGATCTGCCCTGGCGGCTGGACCTGCGCCGCGTCGAGCCGCCGGAGGCGCCGCTGCCGCTGGCGCAGGCCGCGACGCTGGATGCGGTACTGACGCTCTCGCGCCGACTGTTCAGCGGGCATGACCCCGTCCTGCAGGGTGCCGCCGAACTGCTGGAATGTGACCTGGAATTCGTGCTGCCCGCACCGCAGGGGCGGATCACTGCGCTGGCCGAGGGAGGCTATGCGCTGCATGACGCGGCCGGCAGCCGCGCACTCTGTGCCACGGCGGCGGATGCGCTGCTCGGCGAAGCGAGCGGAATGTCCACCGGCAGGGTCTGAGATCTCACGACCAAAAAAGGTCGGGGGAAAGAATTCCCCCGAACCCCTTTCTTCTTTCTATCAGTTCCAGCGCCCCTTCGCCGGGTCGCGCCCAAACTCGAAGAAAAAAGATGGGGGTCTGGGGGAATTCCTTCCCCCAGACCTTTTCTGCTTTCAGGGTGCCGCGCTGCGGAAAGCTTCGCGCCGCCCGGCGATTTCCTGTGTCACCGCCAAGGCCGCTGGCGGCTCCATCGAGGCCAGGATCGGCCCCGCCTGCCGCTCGGGGATCTTCAGCAGGATCACCGCTGCACGCGGTGCTTCCAGCCGCTCCAGCACCTTCGCGGCCTGCTGCGGCTTCATGTTCACGTAGAGCGCGACCAGGGCGTCGATATCGCCTTCGGCCGCCGTGCTTTCGTGCGCGACCATCTGCTCGACCTCCTGGCGCAGCCGCGTCAGTTCGGCGATCTGCGTGCGCGCCATGTTCTCGGCGGCCTGCAGCCGCGCCTCGCGCGCCTCCAGCTCGCGCTCGCGCTTCTCGATCTCAGACTGCCGGCGCGTCACCTCCATCAGCAACCGGCTTTCACCGGGGCGCTCCTCGCCCAACGGATTGGCGCGCACCGCGCCGGCCAGGACGGGCGAGATGGTGGGCCGGGCCACCACCCCCTCGCGCAGCGGCACGGGCGGCGGCGCCTCGCGCGCCAGCAGCGTGCTGCCGAAGCGGGGCAGCGACAGGCCGCCGCCTTCCGTCAGCCCCGCGATGCGGCCGGGCAGCAGGGCGGCCAGACCCAGCACCATCAGCGGCAGACCGGCCATCGCGCGCAGTGGCCGGCGGCGGAGGGCAGGGTTGAAGGGGGGCGCGGATTTCATCGGGCTCAGTCCAGCTTGACGCGGATGGTGCGCGCGCCGGCCGCGGCGGGCGGGGGAGCGGCGAAGAGCAGTTCCGCCGCCAGCAGGCTGCGCAGCGGCGGCTCGCCAGACAGGACCGGTTCAGAGATCAGCGGGTCCGGCGCGACCGGTACCGTCAGCAGCGGCACGGATGGTGCCGCCAGCGGCTCCGGCAGCGCGCGCGTCGGCCGCCCGGCCAAGCGCTCGGCGAGGCCCAGCGGCTCCGCCAGCTCGCGCGGCGGCGCGGCGGCGCGGGCGCTGTTCAGCTTGCGGTTCTGCCGCAGCGCCTGGTCCAGCCGAGCGGCCACCTCCTCGGCCTGCCGCGAGGCGGTGGAAAGCTCCTGCACCAGCCGCCGGCAGGCGCCGAGCTTGCTGTCCACCTCGCCGATGCCGTCGCGCACCTTCTGCACGATGCCGACGGCCGAATTGTCGAGCCGGCGCGAAGCCTCGTCCAACTGGCCGATCACGTCGCCGGCGCCGTCCAGCGCCGCGCGCAGCCGGCCCATCCGGCGATAGAGCAGCCCGATCCATCCCGCCTGGGCGGCCAGCACCGCCAGGGCGGAGGCGTCGAGGATCTGTGTCAGCGTCATGGGGATTCTCCTCAGGCCTCCTGGCTGAGCGTGTTGCCCGGCCAGCTCTTGTCGATCACGCATTCCTCCACGCGCAGCACCACCCGGTCATCCTTGGTGGCGATCGCGGCGCGGCAGACCATCAGCCCCTGGCAGAACACCTCGATCGGGTCCTCCTGCCGGCGGTCCAGCACGAAGACCGAGCCGGGCTGCCAGGAGGCGACTTCGGAAAAGGGCAGGGTGCGGTGCTCGATCACCGCGGTCAGGTCGACACCCGCGCGCGGCAATTCCTCGGCAAGGTGGCTGCGCCAGATCGTGTCGCCGCCTTGCTTCTTGCCCAGCACCTCCTGGCTGAGCAGGTCGCGCACCGGCTCGATGGAGGTATAGGGCAGCAGGAAGTCGATGTAGCCGCCGCGCCCCTCCATGGTGATCTCGGCGCGGAAGGTCAGCGCCGCGGCGGTCGGCTTGGTGATCATCGCGTAGCCCGGCGTGATCTCGAAGCGCTCCAGCCGGAACTCGGCGGGCGAGACGGACTCGAAGGCCTTGCTCATGTCCTGCGCGATGATCGAGACGAACTTCTCGACGAAGGTGCGCTCAATCGGCGTGTAGGGCCGGCCCTCGATCGGCTGCAGCGCGTTGCGCCGGCCGCCGAGCAGGATGTCCACGATCGAGCCGATCAGCCGCGAATCGAGCGCGGCAAGGCAGTAGCCGTCCCATTCCTCGATGCGGATGACGCCGATCAGTGCTGGCAGGGTGATGGTGTCGAGAAAGGCGCCGACGCGCACCGGGCGGATGCGGTCGATGACGACATCGGCGTTGTCGGCGGTGAACTTGCGGCTGGAGGTGGTCATCAGCCGGGCCAGCCGGTCCACCACGATCTCCAGCATCGGCAGGCGCTCGTAGCGCACGGCGCCGCCGACCAGCGCCTCCAGCCCGCGCCTCGGGCTTTCCTCAGCGGCCGGCTCGGGGCCGCCGAACAGGTCGTCGATGTCGCCCTGGCCCATGGCGACGCCGGCGGCGCCCCAGTCGGCCATGGCGTCGACCATCGGGTCGCCGCTGCCTTCGGTGCCTTCGTTGCTCCCGCTCATGCTCAGGCCACCACGAAGCCGGTGATCAGCACGTCGCGCACGCGGCCGGGGCCGAGCACCAGTTCCAGGCGCCGGTGCAGGTCGCCGCGCAACCGGTCCATGGCCAGGGCGCCCTCCATCTCGCCGTCGCGCAGGGTGCGCAGGTAGAGCACTAGGCTGTCGTAGATGCGTGGGCTGAGCAGGTCGGGCTGCACCGTGGCGGGGTCGCCACTGACCTCGACGGCCAGCTTCAGCCGAAGCTGGCGCGGCCGGCCGCCATTGGGCAGGGACAGGGTCATTTCCGGGAACTCGACGAAGCTCGGCTTGCCCGGCGGCGGCAGGGCCTCGGCGATGGTCTCTTCCCCGGCGGGTTGCAGGCCGGCGATCCGGCGCAGGGTATCCGCCGCGCCGGGGGCAAGGAACCAGGTGCCCGCGGCGGCGCCGGCGAGCAGCAGGGGGAGCAGGGCAAGCAGCAGCAGGCGGCGCTTGCCGCCCTTGCGTCCGGCGTTTTCCGGATTTTTCGCGGATGCGTCCGCGGTCGTAGTCGGCATGGCGGCGGATCTCCCGGCGATTGCGATTTTTCGCGCGACAAGCGGAGTGGGCGAAGGTATAAACCGACGCATCTTCGCATGCCATGCTAAAAACATTCCCGAGAGAATGTTCGCATAGCTTGGCCGGCGAATGAGAACAGGGGTCTGGGTGTCATGTCCGGTGCCCCGGCGCGTCGGGGGCCGATGCGCCGGAAGCCGGTCAGGGGCACGCGCCAGCATGAGGCGATAGAAGGTCGATGCAGCAAGTTCGGACCCTGGGGCCTGGTTTCGATCTAGGAGGTCTGGGCGCCACGCTCAGGCGGCTCGGTCCTGCGAAAATCGGTGCTCTGGTGGCAGTGGGGTTGGCGGCCCTGGTGGCCGTGGTGCTGGTGGCGCGCTCCACCGACACCCCGAATGGCCTGCTCTATGCCGGGCTGGAGCCCGCGGATGCCGGACGGATCGCCGCCCGGCTGGAGGAATTGAAGGTGCCGGTCGAGGCGCGCGGCGACGGCGCCATCTTCGTGCCGGCCGATCAGGTGCCGCGGCTGCGCATGCAACTCGCCGCCGAGGGGCTGCCGCGCCAGGGTGGCGCCGGCTACGAGCTGCTCGACCAGGCGAGCCCGATGCAGATGACCTCCTTCATGCAGCGCGTGCAGCGGCTGCGGGCGCTGGAGGGGGAGCTGGCGCGCACCATCATCACTATGCAGGGGGTGCGCTCCGCCCGGGTGCATATCGTGCTGCCAGAGCGCGAGAGCTTCTCGCGCGACGCGCCGCCGCCCACGGCCTCCATCACCGTGACCACCCATGCCGGGCAGCGGCTCGGCACCAGCCAGGCGGCGGCGATCCGCCTGCTGGTGGCCGGCGCCGTGCCGCGGCTGCGGCAGGAGGACGTCTCGGTGGTCGATCCGAGCGGCATCGTGCTGGCCGCCGATGGCGGACCGGCCGCCGTGGCCGGGCGCATCGGAGAAATTCGCATGGTCCAGGAGCAGACCCTGCAGAAGGCGGTGCTCGATCTGCTGGAGCCGATCGTCGGCCGCGGCAAGGTGCGCGCCGTCGCTTCGGTGGAGGTCGAAGGCGCCCGCACCGTGGCGCGGGCCGAGACCTACGACCCGCTCGGCCAGGTGGAGCGCGGCCGGCAGATCCAGACCGAGCAGGAAAACAGCGAGGACGGCCGCGGCCAGGCGCCGGTGACGGTGGGCCAGAACCTGCCGAACCAGCAGGTGAACAACAACGCAAACCGCAGCAGCACCTCCAGCCAGCGCCATAACGAGACGGTGAACTACGAGATTTCCTCGAAGGTCGAGGAAACCGTACGCGAGCCGGGCGCGGTGAAGCGCGTCAGCGTCGCCGTGGTGGTGGGCGAGGCCACCGATGCCGCAGGCAAGCCGGTGCCGCGCCCCAAGGAGGAGCTGGATCGCCTCGCCGCGCTGGTGCGCTCGGCGGTCGGCTTCAACGAGAAGCGCGGCGACATCGTGACCGTCGAGACGCTGCACTTCCTGCCGGAGGAGGGGCTCGGCACGCTGGCCTCAACCGAAGCGGAGGGGCTGCGGCTGAGCGGTACGCAGCTGGCGCTGGCCGGCGGCGGCGTGCTGCTGGCCGCGGGGGCCGCGGGCCTGTTGTTCCGGCGCCGTCAGCGCCGCCTGGTGGCGGAGGCCGCCGCGGCAGCTGCCGCAGCAGCAGCTGCGGCTGCTGCCGCCCAGGCGGACAGCATGGACGATGCCATCGCCACGGTCGGGCAGGACATCCAGATCCGGCTGTCCTCCCTCGCCGCCCTGCAGGAGATCATCGATCAGCGGCCGGATGAGGCGCTGGCCGTGGTGCGGTCCTGGATCGAGGAAGGGATGCCGGCATGATGCTGCGCCCCTTCCAGCCACCTCCGCTGCTGGCGCTGGTCGCCGAGGAGGATGGCAGCGCCGCCGCCCGCCTGCTGGCCGAGGAACGGATCCGCGCCACGGCGCTGGAGGCCGGCCGGCAGCGCGGCCTGGAAGAGGGCCTGGCGCGCGGCCGCGCCGAGGGCCTGGCCGCCGGCCGCGCCGAGGCCGAGCGGGCGATGCAGGCGGAGCTGGCGCAGCGCAGCCGGCAGGGCGCCGCATCCGCCGCGGCGGCGCTGGAGATGCTGCTGGCGCGCCGCGCCGAGGAGCGGGCGGAGCTTGATGCCGCGCTGCGCGACACCCTGGCGGCGGCGCTGAATGCCCTGTTCCCCACCCTGCTGGCGCGCGCCGCCGGCGGCGAGGTGGTGGCGCTGGTCTCGGCGGCATTGGTCGAGCGCGCCGCCGATATGATCACCCTGCGGGCCCATCCCGACACCCTGGCCGCCGCGCAGGTGGAGGGCTTCCCGGGCCAGCCGCAGCCCGACCGGGTTCGGCTGCTGCCCGATGACACCATGTCGCCGGGCCAGGCCGAGGCCGTCTGGGCAGATGGC
This sequence comes from Roseomonas sp., assembly GCA_035565935.1. Classification (GTDB taxonomy): domain Bacteria; phylum Pseudomonadota; class Alphaproteobacteria; order Acetobacterales; family Acetobacteraceae; genus Pseudoroseomonas. The sequence continues at coordinate 62,882 of DATMRU010000088.1, read as the reverse complement.
GGCCTCACCTATGACCCGGCCGCGCTGCGGGCGCGGGTGCTGGCCGCCCTCGGCGCGCCCGTTTCCACCGAGACAGATGCGGCCGCGACCGCACAGGAGAACCAGCCGTGAGTGAGAGCGTCACGCCCGAGAACCCGTTCCTGAGCGAACGCAAGCCGCGCATCATGGACATTCCGGTGAATGTGCAGGTGGTGCTGGGCAGCAAGCGCCTGCCGATGGCGGCATTGTTCAATCTCAGCCGCGGCTCGGTCATCGAGTTCGACAAGAAGGTCGGCGAGCCGGTGGACCTGATGGCCAATGAGCGGCTGATCGCGCGCGGCGAGATCCAGATCACCGATGACGGGCGGCTGTCGATCTCGATCACCGAGATCGTCTCCTCCGCCGGCTGAGAACACCCTTTCCGATGGCGCGCAGAATGCCGCTCATGACTGAACCCGTGGCCAGGGGAGGCGCTGCCTCCCCTGGACCCCTCCGCCGGGGTGACCGTGTCACCCCGGACCCCGCCATTCGTGAGGGAGGTCCAGGAACCTCAGGTTCCTGGTGGGGGGAGTTGGAGGGGGGCAAAGCCCTCCTCAAGGCCGCGTTCCTGACCTTGGGCTTTCTGGTGACAGCGCTGCCCGCCTGGGCGCAGAGCGTCTCGCTCAGCCTCGGCCCCGCCGGCGCGCAGGCCGTGGCCAGCGGCGGGCAGAGCCTGACCACCAACGTGGTCGGGTTGATCGTCGCCACCACGCTGCTCACCATCGCGCCCGGCATCCTGGTGGTGGCCACCTCCTTCACCCGCATCGTCGTCGTGCTCTCGATGCTGCGCACCGCGCTCGGGCTGCAGCAGTCGCCGCCCAACACGGTGATCGTCAGCCTATCGCTGTTCCTCTCGGCCTTTGTCATGGCGCCGGTGCTGGAGCATGTCTGGAACGATGCCGGGCGGCCGCTGCTGGACGGCGCGATCACCGAGGAGATGGCCGCCGAGCGCGCCATCCAGCCTTTCCGCGGCTTCATGGAGGCCAATGTACGGCCGCACGACCTGGCGCTGTTCATCGACATCGCCAAGTGGCAGCCGCCGGAGAGCTCCGAGGCCGCGCCCAACGGCGTGCCGCAGGCGGTGCCCGGGGATGCGGCGGCGGCTGACGCCCGGATGCGCGCCGCGGTGCCGCTGCACATCCTCTCCGCCGCCTTCATCATCTCGGAGCTGAACAAGGCCTTCCAGATCGGCTTCCTGCTGTTCCTGCCCTTCCTGGCGATCGACATCGCCATCAGCTCGGTGCTGATGGGCATGGGCATGATGATGCTGCCACCGGTCGTGGTGAGCATGCCCTTCAAGCTGATCTTCTTCGTGCTGGTCGATGGATGGTCGCTGGTGGCCGGCGCGCTGACGCGGAGCTTCACCACATGAGCGACGCGCCCCGCCCGTCCACGCCGCCGCGCCCGCGCCGCCGCCGCGCGCTGGCCTCGGCGCTGCGGCTCGCCCTGGCGCAGGAGGCCGCCGCAGGGGGCGGCGCGCTGGAGGAACGGCTGCGCGCCATCGCCGCCAGCCAGGGCGCGCTGTTGCCGCCCGAGGCCGACTTGCCCGAGATGCTGGCCCGGCTGGAGCCCGGCGGCGGCTTGCCGCCCGAGCTGCTGCCGGTGCTCGCCACCCTGCTGTTGCCCCTCTTCCACCTTGAGAACCCCGCCCCGCCGCAGACGCGGCTCGATTTTCCGCTGCGGAGTGCCCCCCGATGAAAGCTCCCGAATCGCGCCGCGCGGTGCGCCCCGTCGAGAAGGCCGACGCGCTGGCCGATGTCGCCGTGCTGTTCATGGCGCTCGACGAGGAGCGTATCCAGAACCTGTTCGACCGGCTGGACGAGCAGGAGATCCGCCTCGTCAGCCGCGCCATGGCCAATCTCGGCAAGGTGGACATCGAGCAGGTGGAGCGCGTCATCAACCGCTTCCGCAGCGAGGTCGGCCGCACCGGCGCGGTGATCGGCACCGCTGAGAGCACCGAGCGCCTGCTGCGCCGCCTGCTGCCGAACGAAAAGGTCAGTGAGATCATGGACGAGATCCGTGGTCCCGAGGGCAAGACCATGTGGGAGAAGCTGGCCAACATCTCGCCCGAGGTGCTGGCCACTTACCTGCGCACCGAGCTCGCGCAGACCGCCGCCGTCATCCTCGCCAAGCTTCCGGCGCAGCACGCGGCGCGGGTGTTGGCGCTGCTGCCCAAGGCCTCGGTGGACGAGATCATCCTGCGCATGGTGCGGATGGACAGCATCCAGAAGGGCGTGCTGCAGGATATCGAGCAGACGCTGCAGAAGGAGTTCATCACCAACCTCAACCGCAGCTACGAGCGCGACAGCTCGCAGATCGTCGCCGAGATCATGAACCGCGCCGACAAGGATCTCGTCGATCATCTGATGCGGCAGATCGAGTCGCGCGAGCCGCATGCGGCCAGCCGCATCAAGCGCATCATGTTCACCTTCGACGACCTGATCCGCGTCGATCGCTCGACCTTCGCGACCCTGGTCGCCGATTGCCCGGTGGACAGGCTGCAGATCGCCCTCACCGCCGCCTCGCCGGAGCTGCGCGAGCTGTTCCTCGGCAGCATGTCGGCGCGCGCTGCGACGCTGATGCGCGAGGAGATCGAGAACATGCCCGCGCAGCGCCGCAAGACGGTGGAGGACGCGCAGGCCGACATCATCACCATCGCCAAGCGCCTCTCCGACGAGGGCCGCATCTTCATCCTCGAGGAGGATGAGGTGGGCGAGGAGTAAGGGCGCAGCAACGCCATGGCTTCGGACAAGGCGCTTTCCCCCGTCTCGCCGGTCGCCGCGCCGGCGGAGCGCGAGGTAGGGGCCGGTTATGCCGCCGCCGCCCGCGCGCTCAGCGCGCTACCGCCGCTGGGCGACGCGGAGGCACCGCAGCAGCCGGCGGCGCATCCTCTGCTGGATGTGGCGGCGCTGCGGCGGGCCGGCCTGGCATCGCTGCTGCCGGGCGGCCTGGAAGGCTTCGTGCTGCCCCTGGCATTGGCCGTGCTGCGGCCGGATGTGCGCCGCTGGCTGGGGGCGGAGCGGCTGCAGGCGCTGGCCGCCCTGCTGGCCCTGCCGCCGGCGGAAGGGGCGGCCCTGCTCGATGCGCCGCCTCTGGCGCCCACCGCGCTCGGCGACCCGTCGCGCTGGAGCGGCCGGCAGGTGCCGCTGCTGACGTCCGAGGGCGGTCTGGCCTGGCTGGACCTGTTCTGGCGGCCGGACCAGGTCCGGCGGCAGCGGCTGCGGGACCGGCACGTTCTGGCGGCCCGGCTAAGCCTGCCGGCCACGGGGCGCGTCGAGATCCGCGCTCGGCTGGAGGATGCGCGGCTGGACACGGTGATGGAGACCGGGCGGGCACTGCCGCGGGCGGTGGTCGCCGACCTCTCCGACGCCTTCACGGCGGTGCTGCGAAAACTCCGGTTGCAAGGCAGCCTCACCGTGCGGCACACGCAACAGGATCGTGGCACTTGAAATGCGAAAAATTATGAGTGTAAAGATGGGCTCCGCCCCGCAGACAGGCCAGCCCGCCGCATGAGCGCCGACGACCACCCAAAACGCCCGATTATCGTCAAGCGTCACCATGGCGACCATGACGACGAGCATGGCGGCCAGTGGAAGATTGCCTATGCCGACTTCGTCACGGCGATGATGGCCTTCTTCCTGGTCATGTGGCTGCTCTCCTCCACCACGGAATCGCAGCGCGAGGGGATCGCGCAGTTCTTCACCGCCTCCAGCGCGCTCGACCTGCCGGCCGGCAATGGCGTGCTGAGCGGTGGCCGCTCGGTACTGGTGGCCGGCGAATCCCGCCACGACTCCCTGACCCCGGTGAGCGATGGTGGTCTGCGCCAGGACCGTGAGGGCGGCGAGGCCGCCGGCGAGGGCGAGGCGCCGCAGGCTGTGCCGAACACCGCGGCGGCGGCGCGCGACCCGATCGAGCGGCAGCGCTTCGATGCCATGAAGGCCGAGCTGGAGCGGCAGATGCAGTCCGACCAGCTGCGCGACTTCGCCCAGAACATCCAGCTGGAGATGACGCCCGAGGGCCTGCGGCTGCAGATCTTCGACCGCGACGGCGCGGCGATGTTCCTCTCCGGCAGTGCCGAGCCGACGCCGCGGCTGGCGCGCATCCTGCAGGTGGTCGGCAGCGTGCTGACCACCGTGCCGAACGAGGTGGTGGTCGCCGGTCATACCGATGGCGATGCCTTCTCGCGCGGCCATTACGGCAATTGGGAACTGTCCGCCGACCGCGCCAACAGCGCCCGCCGTGGCCTGGAACAGGCCGGCGTGCCGGCGCAGCGGATGTTCCGCGTCGAGGGCAAGGCGGCGGTCGAGCCGCTGCTGCCCGAGGCTCCGGGCGATCCGCGCAACCGGCGCATCGCCATCACCGTGCTGCGGTCCGACGTGGTGGCCGAGGCACGCGCGGCAGCACGCCGCACTCCTGCTGAGTCGCGGCGGTGAAACCCCGCGCAGCCCCCGGCCTGCTGGCAGAAGCCGGCGCCGGTCCTTCACTGACCCTGGCACCGAACCTGGCCGGCGCGCGCCGGCCGATCCCGTACCACACTGTTTCCTGAGGGACCGCCGATGACGGCCATCAACGCACTCCGCACCAGCACCTCCGGCCTGAACGCCCAGGCGCAGAAGCTCGCCGGCATTTCCAACAACATCGCGAACAGCTCGACCGTCGGCTACAAGCGGGTCGATACGCAGTTCGAGAGCTTGGTGCTGGAAGGCACCAGCAACGGCTCGACGGCGCTGGCCGGCACCGCGGCGCATAACCGTGTCGAGATCAGCAAGGTCGGCCAGGTGCAGAGCACCGGCATCGACACCGACATCGCGGTGAACGGCAACGGCTTCTTGGTGGTGAACGAGGGCGCCGGCAGCGACGGCAAGTATCTCGCCACCCGCGCCGGCTCCTTCCGCCCCGATGCCAACGGCAATCTGGTGAACGCGGCGGGCTACTATCTGCAGGGCGTGCCGCTCGGCGCCGATGGCCTGCCGGTCGGCAATCTGGGCGACAACAACCTGGAAAGCCTGAGCACCGTCAACATCAGCAACACCAGCGTCGCCTCCTCGCCGACCACGCAGATGACCTTCTGGGCCAATCTGCCCTCCGCGCAGACCGCGCCGAGCCTGACCCCGCCGGACCACAACGCCTTCATCAGCAGCGTCGATTACTACGACGCGCTGGGCGCCAGCCAGACCCTGACCTACCGCTTCACGCCGGTGGTGCAGGACCCCGGCGCCGGTGCCGCCAACACCAACACCTGGACGCTGGAGATCTTCGACAGCGCGACCGGCAGCGGCGCCACGGCGACCGCCGACGACCACCTCGTCGGCCGGATCGGCATCGAGTTCTGGGACGAGGCGGCGGGCGCCAACAAGGCCGGCACGATCAAGGCCCTGACGGATATCGACGGCACCTACAGCAAGGCCGGCGGCACCGTCGCGGGCGATGTGCCCAATCCGGCGACCTATGGCCAGGACCGCACCAGCTCCGACCCCCTGAAGACCGCGACCGTCAGCGCCCTCGGCGACTACGATCCGATCACCGGCATGCTGAACATCAAGGTGGCGGGCAATGCGGTGGATCTGCCGATCAAGATCGGCGTCCCCGACAGCGTCTCCGGCATGACCCAGCTCGCCGGCAGCTACACGCCGGTGAAGGTCGAGAAGGACGGCTCCGCTTTCGGTCTGCTCGAGCGCGTCTCGGTGCAGGATGACGGCAAGGTCATCGCCACCTTCTCCAACGGCCAGTCGCGGGCGATCTACCAGCTCAAGCTCGCCGTCTTCCCGAATGCGGACGGGCTGAACCCGGTGCGCGGCGATGCCTATGAGATGTCGCGCGAGGCAGGATCGGTGCGCCTGCTGACGGCCGGTGAGGGCGCCGCCGGCACCACCTCGGGCGGCGCGCTGGAATCCTCCAATGTCGATATCGGCACCGAGCTAACCAACCTGATCGAGACTCAGCGGGCCTATAGCTCCAATGCCTCGGTAGTCCGCACGGCCGATCAGATGCTCGAAGAAGCCACCAACCTGAAGCGCTGAGCCCAGCGGGGCGCGGGGCGCGGGGCCGGTCCGGCCGGTCCCGTACCCGCGAAAAACCACCATAGGCCCACGACCAGCTCCCGGAACCCGCGACATGAGCATCCAAGCCGCTCTCTCCAGCGCCCTGTCCTCCCTGGCGGCCGAGCAGCGGCAGTCGGCGATCCTGGCGAACAACATCGCCAATGCGAATACGCCGGGCTATGTGCGGCGGGAACTGCCGCGCAGCGAGCGGCTGGTCGCGGGCGTCGGCTCGGGCGTCAGCACCGGCGCCACCACGCGCGCCGCCGACAGCGCGCTGGCCGCCGCCTCCCGCGCCGCCGATGCCAGCGAGGCCTATGCGCTGCGCATGCAGAAATCGCTCGAGGCCTATAACAGCGCCATCGGCCAGCCCGCGGACGAGCGCTCGCTCTCCTCCCGCCTCGGCGCCTTCCGCGAGGCGATGACCACCCTCTCCTCTGCGCCAGACAATGCCGTGGCGCAGGCACAGGCGCTCTCCGCGGCGCAGGATCTGGTGGGCGCGCTGCACGCCATGGACAGCGCCGTCTCCGGGGCGCGGAGCAATGCCGATCTCGACATCCAGAAGGATGTGGAGGCGGTGAACGATGCCCTCGACAGCCTGGCCGAGGTGGACCGGCAGATGGCGCAGGCCAGCGCCCGTGGCGCTTCCACCGCCGAATACGAGGACCGGCGCGACACGCTGCTGGCCGATATCAGCGCCAGGCTGCCTGTGCGCATCTACAACAACGGGCCCGGCCAGCTGGTGCTGATGACCGAGGGCGGCACCACGATCTATGACAGCACCACGGTCCATCACCTCAGCTTCACCCATACGCCGTCGATCCCGGCTGAGGCGCGCTACCCGGCGCAGCTTTCCGGCATCGCCGTCGATGGCCAGGCGCTGCGCCTCTCCGACAGCGGCTCCATCGCCGCCTCCCTGAAGCTGCGCGACGGGACCCTGCCGCAGTTCTCCGACATGCTGGATCAGGTGGCTGGCCGGCTGGTGGACGCCTTCCAGGAGGCCGATCCCAGCCTGGGGGGCACGCTGGGCGGCACGCCGCCCAAGGAATTCGGCCTCTTCACCCGCGAGGGCGCGGCCGGCTGGGACCCTGGCGACCCTGATGCCGTTCCGCCGCGCGCCGGCAGCATGGTGCTGGGCCTGGCGCGCGAGATCGCCATCAATCCGCTGGCCGATCCGGAGCAGAGCGGCGGCGAGCTCTGGCGCCTGCGCACCGGCATGGGCGCCTCCGGCGAGGGTCTGGCCACCGACAACAGCATCATCCTGGGCGCGCTCGACGCGATGGATGCCGACCGCCTCTACGACAAGTCCACCGGCCTGCCAGGCACCATGACGCTGTCGGAGGCGGCGGCGCAGAGCGTCGGCCTGATGCAGGGCGCGCGCGCCACCTGGACCGACCGGGCGGAGACGCGCTCCAGCCTGGCGCTGGAGGCGCGCCAGGACCTGACCAACAAGACCGCGGTGAATGTCGATGAGGAGCTGCAGCGCCTGCTTCTGGTGCAGCAGACCTATTCGGCCTCGGTGCAGGTCATCAAGGCCGTCGGCAGCATGCTCGACGAGCTGACGCAGATCCGCTGACGGCACGGCAAGGAACAAGGGCGATGGTTGACCGTATCTCTCCCATGGGCGTCTCGCTCGGCCGGCAGGCCCAGCTGCGCAACATGCAGAGCAACCTGGCGGTGCTGACCGCCGAGATGTCCTCCGGCCGCAAGGCCGATCCGGCGCGCGAGCTCGGTGTCGGCGCCTCTCTTCTCTACAAGCTTTATGACGACGTGCAGCAGGGCGAGGCGATCCAGAATTCCACCAGCCTGGCCGGGCAGCGCCTGACGGCGATGCAAACGGCGCTGACTTCGATCGGCAAGCTGATGGACCAGATGTCGCCCGAGATCCTGAAGGTCGATGCGCTGGAGGGCGACGGCTACGCCATCATCGCCCAGAACGCGCGCGAGATGCTGGGCAGCATGCAGACCCTGCTCAACACCAGCTGGGACGGGCAGAACCTGTTCGGCGGCACCGACAGCGCCGCGCCGCCGCTCAAGGACACGGCCGGGCTGCTCGACTGGGCGCGCGGCAGGCTGGGCGACGCCGTCACCGCCGGCGGCGTGCTGGACGGCGCCGAGGCGGGGGCGCTGGTCGGCAGCTTCGACGCCATGTTCGCCAACCCGACGCGCGACAACAGCGGCGGCACCTCCTTCTACGGGCTGGTCTATCAGTCCACCAGCCGCACCACGATGAATGGCTCGACCGATCCGGAAACGGATGCGCCCACACTGGTCCGCATCGGTGCCGGCGAGACGCTGAGCTACAACATCCGCGCCGACAACCCGGCCTTCAAGGACGCCTTCCAGTCGCTGTCGCTGCTGTCGCTGCTGGATGCGCCGGGCGACCAGCTCTCGGGCGAGGCGAAGGCGGCGCTGCTCGACCAGGCGGGCGAGCTGATGCGCGGCGCGCGCTCGCAGCTGACCGTGGTCGCCGGCGTGCTCGGCAGCAAGCAGCAGCGGCTCGAGAACGTGGCGGAGATCCAGGAGCGTGCCGTCAGCGCCGCCACGGCGCAGATCAACGACCTGGAGGGCGCCGATTACTACACGATTTCCGACCGCATCAGCACGCTGCAGGTCCAGCTGCAGGCGACCTACTCGATCACCGCGCAGCTCTCGAAGCTGAGCCTGGTGAACTACCTCTGACCCTTCCCACCCGAACGGAGAAGCCGGACATGCGCACCACCCCCACCCCGCCCGCCGGGCTGGACTTCGTCCCCCTGGCGCTGGAGGAGGAGGATATCGCCGTCTATGCCAGCATCGCCGAGGCGCTGGAATGCGGCACCGAGACCTGCGCCGAGGCCTTCATGCTGGCCACGCCGCCGGCGCGCGATACCGCGGTGCGGCTCTGGCAGGCGGTGCAGTTGCTGAACGCGCCGCGCGCAGGTGCTCCCGGCCTGCGGGCGCAGTGGCAGTTGCAGGCCCGGCAGGCGCTGGAGGCGATGCGCGCCCTGCTCGGGCTCGACCCGGGGCGGATGCCGACCGCCGCCCTTGCCGCCGCCGGCCTGCGTTACAGTGCCTGATGGGGACGGCCATGCCTCGCCCCTTCCGCGCCGCACTGCTGCTGGCCGCGGCCTTGTCCTTCGGGGCGCTGCTCCCGGCGGGGGCGGCGCAGGCCCAGGTGCGCCTCAAGGACATCGTCACCCTTGAGGGTGTGCGCGGCAACCAGCTGATCGGCTATGGGCTGGTGATTGGCCTGCAGGGCACCGGCGACCAATTGCGCAACACCCCCTTCACCCAACAGAGCCTCGCCGCGATGCTGGAGCGGATGGGCATCAACGTGGCGGATGCGCGGGTGCAGACCCGCAACACCGCCGCCGTCATCGTTACCGCGACGCTGCCGGCCTTCGCCCGGCAGGGCACGCCGATCGACGTGCAGGTCTCCTCCCTTGGCGACGCCAAGAGCCTCAATGGCGGCACGCTGATCGTCACGCCGCTGATGGGCGCCGATGGCGAGGTCTATGCCGTGGCACAAGGGCCGGTCGTGGTCGGCGGCTTCCTGGCGGCGGGGCAGGCGCAGAGCATCTCCAGCGGCGTCACCACCCAGGGCAAGGTGCCCGGCGGCGGGCTGGTCGAGCGCGAGGTGCCGGTGGATCTGCGCGACTTCGAGACCATCCGCCTGGCGTTGCGCGCGCCCGATTTCACCACCGCGGTGCGCATCGAGGAGGCGATCAACACCCGCTTCGGCGCCGGCGCCGCCACGGCGATCGACCTCGGCACCGTGGAGATGCGGGTGCCGCCGGGCTATCGCGACCGGCTGCCCAACCTGGTGGCGCAGATGGAATCCCTCTCCATCCGGCCCGAGACGCCGGCGCGGGTGGCGGTGGACGAGCGCACCGGCACCATCGTCGTGGGCGCCCAGGTGCGCATCGAGCCGGTGGCCATCACCCATGGCAATCTGGTGATCCGCGTCACCGAAAGCCCGATCGTCAGCCAGCCCGCGCCCTTCTCTAACGGCGAGACCACCGTGGTGCCGCGCACCCAGGTGGAGGTGGACGATCAGCGCGGCCGGCGCCTCGCCACCCTGCCGCGCGCCTCGACGCTGAAGGATGTGGTGGACGGGCTGAATGCGCTAGGCCTCGCTCCGCGCGATCTGATCTCCGTGCTTACCGCCCTGAAGGCGGCCGGGGCGCTGCATGCGGAGCTGCAGTTCATCTGAGCCGCGAAGCCGCGCGGCCGGTCAGCAATGGCCGGCCGCGTGTTTCCAGCCGGGATGCGCCAATTCGCCCAGATGCTCCTCCAGACCGGCGGCGCGCAGGGCGGCGATGCTGGCCCAGCCGCCGGGCCGGTCGATGGTGACGGGGTGCAGCATCAGCTCCGCCTGCCCCTCCTCCTCCGGCCAGCCGCCTTCCCAGAGCTCGACGTGCCAGCGGGCCAGCGCCTCGGACGTGAAGGTGGCCACCGCGTCGCGCCCACCGGCATTCAGCTTAGACCAGTAGGACAGGCTCGGCGTGCGGCCGACATACAGCCCGAGGGCCGCATGCACGACCACAAACCCCGTACCATAAATCTCCGGCATCCTGTCTCCCCAAGCATTGAGCGGCCACGATGATGCCGGGGGATATTGTCGTGCACGGATGATGTGGAAAACAGAGACAGTGTCTCAAAAACGATTCAGGTCCGATCGGAAGAGGCCCGGCACATCACAAAATCTCCAGGGCGCTCACCCTTTCCGCTCAACGCTGGCTGCCAAAGCCGTCCCGGCTCCATCCATCACTGAACAGGCCGGTTCCGGCGCTGCGCGGGGCCGCTTTCCCGCCCTCTCCGAGCGAGGCCAGATTGGCCCCCTGCCGGCCAGACTGCTGGGAAGCAGGGGCGGGTGGGGCGTCCTTTTCCGTCGGTGCGGCGGCGATTGTGGGATCCTTCTGCTCGGGCATGCCGAGCGGATCGAAGGCGCGCACATCGAAGCTGTCGGGGCGCAGCGGGATGGAACTGACCGGTGGCAAGTGATGCGGGAGGTCGGGTCCCTGTGCCCAGGCGCCGGGCGCCCAGAGCAGCGCGAGCGCCAGGATGCCGGTGCGGAGGCCGCGGTATGGGAGGGGGAGGGGCGTTCCGCGGGACATGATCCTGTATCTGCATACTCGGTGGAGAGGGGGGGAAGATTGTGACGTCAACGCAGCATGGTATGCCTTGCAGGCAACGTGATAGCGCAAGGGTTGTTCCGAAGCCTCACGGGGCTTTGTGCCTCCTTGCCCGAACTGGCGTGGTGATCAGCCTTTGTTAAGGCTTGTTGGTCATACTTCCACCATTCGCTGAATGCGGAGAGCAAGCCAGAATGGCGGCGCGTCCTGCCCCCTCCCGGTGCCCTGCTCCGCTTCCGGCATGGAGGTGCTGATGTCGCTCGGTCTGAACCTGTTGCTGAACGCTGCCGGCACCGCCCTGGACCGGCTCTGGCTGCTTCGCCTCGGCCGCGACATCGGTGTGCTGCTGCCGGACTATCTCGATCCCGGCCGCATCTGCCCAGTGGAAGGGCCAGCCTCGCCGGAGGAGACCGCCCTGCGCGAGAGCCTTCTGCAGATCGGCCGACAGATGCGCACCATCGGCCTCGCCGCCGTGGCTCGGGCGGTGCTGCAGGCGCCGCTGCCGGAACGTCGCCGCGCCGCGCTCCTGGCGCTGGCCGGCGGCGCGGCCTGGCAAGATGTCGCTGGCCAGCCGGGGCTGCAGCAGCGCCGCGCGGCGGATGGCCGGCTTTACCTTCTCGCCAGCCAGGCGGGCGCCGGCGCGGCGCATGCGCCGCATGCCATTCTCTCCTATCGCCAGCGCCTCTGGGTGCTGCCCGCCAGCGCGGAGCCGACCGGCCTGCCCGAGGCCGCGCCCTGCCTGTTGCGCGAGGATGCGCCGGACTGCCTGTCGCTCGACCTGGCGCTGGAAGATGTGGCGCTGGCTCTGCGTGCCGAGGGCGAAGCCGGGCTGGCGATGCAGGTAACGGCGTTGCGGGGGAGCCCCGAGGCGCTGGTTCAGCCGCATCCGATGCCGGCTGCCCTCCATCCCGAAACCGCCGCTGCCTGATTTTGATTCAGCAGGTGACGCGCCGCGTCGCCGGCGCGGTGCGGGCCTGCACGCCCGGCCAGTCCGGTATGAGCGCCGCGGCCGAGGTGTGGAACACCGGCGCCACGCCGAGGCGCGCCAGGAACTCGCGCAGGTCCTCGAGCGGCACCGCCGAGGTGGAGCCGCCCCCGCCGGCATAGACCACGCCGACCACATTGCCCGCCGCGTCCAGCACCGGGCCGCCGGAACTACCGCCGCTGCTCGGCGCGTCGATCTCCAGCCGCCAGCGCAGCCGGTCCGCCTTGTCGGCGCCGAAATAGCGCAGCCCGTCCTCCCAACTGGCCGGGATCTCGCGGCCTTCCCGGTCGGTCATGACGAAGCTGACGGCGCGCCCGGTTTCCGGATCATGCACCGTCAGGGCGGCGCGGCGGATCTGACCCGGCCTGGCTTGCAGCGCGGCGGGAACGCCCGCGCGGACAGGATAGCCCATCACCAGGACCGGCATACCGGGTGGCAGGCGTTGCGCGGCGGAAAGGGCCAGCGGCGCCTCGTCCCAACTGGGGCCGGACAGCAGGGCGAGGTCCGTGCTGGAATCCTCGGCCAGCACACGCCAGGCGCCGGGTTGCCCGGCCACGTCCAGTGAGCGGCCTTGGGCGCGGCAGCGCAACACCACATGCGCATTGGTCACCAGCAGACCGGGCGCTACCAGGAAGGCCGAGCCGCCGATCCGCTCCGCCGCTTCCGCCGGCGGCGCGGGTCGGGCCGCACGCCCCGGGCCCGCCAGGCCCAGTGCCAGCCCGGCAATCGCCGCCGCAGCCAAACCCGGAACCAGCCAACGCAGCCAAGCTCCCATCCAGTCTCGACCCCTGTGCGAAAAACTGATAACTCGTATCATGCCGTTTCGCCAGGAGCCAGGAGTTCTGGCAGGCGCGCGTTACGAAAAGGATTCTCGCATGCGCAGCCTTCCTCTTCTGATTCGCCTGGCCCGGCAGCGTGCCGACGAGCGCCGCGCGGTGTTGGTCGCGGCCGAGCGGGCGCGGGTGGCCGCCGAGACGGCGCTGGCGGAGCAGGAGGCGCGAATCGCAGCCGAAAGGGCACTGGCCGCCGCCGATACCGAGAGCCTGGCGCGCTGGTCCGTCTGGTCGCGCGCGGCGGGGCGGCAGCGGCAGCGCCTGACGGGCGAGCTGGGTGTGCTGGCGGAGCGGGAGGAGGCGATCCGCGCCGCTTTGGCAGAAGATTTCGCGACGGTGAAGCGGCTGGAGTTGGCGCTGGAAGCACAACAGCGGAACGCGGCCCGCCAAGCCGCGCGCAAGGCGGAGAAAATGGCCGAGGACGTGGAATTGCGGCGGGTGCGGTAAAAGCACGGGGGAAGGAATTCCCCCGAACCCCCATCTTTTTTGTCAGTTCGGCGCGGCGCTTTCCGCCTGCGCGGGAAACTCGAAGAAAGGAGAAGGGGGTCTGGGGGAATTCCTTCCCCCAGCCTTGATTCAGCCCTCGTTCAACCGTTCCAGATCCGGCTTCTCCTTGAAGCGGGCCCAGGCGCTCATCAGTTCGCGCAGTTGCTCCTCCTGGCTGGTGCGCTCGCGCCGCAGGATCTGCATGCGCCGGCGCAACTCCAGGATCAGGTGGCCGCGCGGCAGGTCGGCGCCGCTCTCGAAGCGCTCCAGGAAGATGCGGCCCAGTTCGGGATCGTCGCGCTCGATGCAGTAGGCGGCATAGGTCAGCACCGAGCCGCGGCCGAACTCGATCATCTTGCGGCCGAAGGTGCGCAACTCCAGGAGGCGCGGATGCTGCTCGACGATGCGCATCACCTCCGCCGGGGTGGGCTTGGCGTTGCGCGTGCCCGGCGGCTTCAGTTCGTGCTTCCACAGCAGCACGGCGGCGGCGGCGATCAGCGGCTTGTCGCCGAAGCTGTCGAAGGCGGCGCCGAGTTGCGGCCCCTTCTTGGCGTGGATGTCGTAGGTGTCGTAGGCCTCCTCGGGGAGGTTGCGCATGACAGGCACCTCGATCGCCTCGCCCGCCTGGATGACGGCGGAGAGCCGGTGCTGGCCGTTCAGCAGCCGCCCCGATCGGCTGAAGCAGATCGGCTGCGCATTCATCATCCAGTTGCCGGCGCGGATGTCGCGGGCGATGGCATCGACATGCGCGGCGACGATCTTGCGGTTGCGCGTGTTGTGCCCGAGATAGGCCTCGGCCAGTTGCGGCGAGATGGTCTCGATCACCAGCGGATAGACGTCCTCCTCCTGGCCCAGCCGCTCCACCGCCTCGCGCAGCTTGCGCGCCGTTTCCTCGGTGTCGTCGGCATGGCCCGGATCATCCAGTCCGGAGTAACCCAGAAGAGCCGGGAACTCCTCGCCCTTGGTCGGGTTGGCGGTCTTGTCGATCCAGGTGTAGGAGCGCTGGTGCTCGCCGGTGAAGGTGGCGTTCAACGCCTTGATACAGAGCGCGAAAAGCGTTACCGGCTTGAGCCGCGTCGCCGGGTCGCCGCGGGTGATGTCGATCAGGTCACGGATGCGCGCGCCCGGCTCCATGGGCGAGTACTTCTCCGGCCAGGCGATGGCGTCGAGGAAGCGGCGGGTCGCCGCCTTGTCCACCCGGAAGCCCATGAAGAGCAGCGGTGTGCGCACCGCCTCGGAGAGCGCGGTGGCCTCGCTCTCCAGCGACATCTTCACCGCTTGCTCGAGATCGGGGTTGGCGCGCAGCACGCGGTCCATGCGTGACCAGGAGGCGGTGCCGGCGCCGCGCAGCATCTTGCCATCATCGTAGCGGATCAACTTCACCAGCGCGGATTGCAGCGCATGCGCGTGCGGTACGCCGCGCGCCTCCAGCACGCCGGCAAAAGAACGGCGGCGTTGCTGGTCGATGGTGTGCAGCACATCATCTGGGATGTTCTGCGCCAGCACGGTCAGGAACGGGACGCCGGCCTTGATGCAGGCGCGCAGCCGCTGCACGCCATCCAGCAGCACGCCGGTGCGCGAGAGGATGACCGGCATGCCGTTGAGGATCCAGCGGCCCTCGCGCATCGCCTCGGCATAGGCGTTGATGGCGTTCGGGTTCTCGGCGGCACTGGGACGCTTGCGCTGCAGCAGCTCGGTCGCGCCCTCAGGCGTGACCAGCTCGATCGAAAAGGCGGGGCCGTCGGGATTCTGGCCCTGGACCTGCACAATCTTGCCGCCCTGCTTGCGCGCCGCGCTCTTCTCCGCCTTGCGTACCGCCCCGTTCGCCCGTGCCATGGGTTTCTTTTCTCCGTCCGCTGCGCTTTGCCGATCAGGAACCGGCAGGATCCGCCGGTGGATAATCGCCGGCGCCGCCCCGCCCGTTTAGACTTTTTTCGCTCTTTAAGCTAGATGCAAAAATTGCCGCCACTGGAAGTTTTTTCGCTGACCATCTTTCGCTTGATCTGGAGCCTTTTGGTCGACCGCAAGGGAAATCAAAGAGTAACCCATCCGTATAGGAACAGAGAGCAGGATCTGCTTTACCATGTTCTCGAATCCCGAAATGGCCTCTGCGTCGCAACGATGCTAAAGATCGTGAGTGTTCTGGCGAGACGCCAAGTTTTGCGCAGCGAGCCCCGCTCCGCGAAGTTCCGATCCCGAGCGGCTGCGGCCCCGCTGTGCCAGCCGCCCGGCCCCCGTTACTGCAGGAAGGAGAATCCCTCCCATGACTGGCACTGCTCCCTTCTTCGTCAACCATACCATCCGCCTGAGCCGCACCGAGGTGCTCGAGGCCCTGCGCGGCGCCGCATTGGCGCGGGCGCGCGAGGCTCTGCGCCTGGTGGAGCCGGCCTCCCGGGGCGTCGAACTGGAAACGCGCCTGCTGTCCGGCTCCATGGTGGAGATCGATGGCGCCGCCATCGTGATCGAGGGCCGTCTGCCGGAGGATCTCGCGGCACTGCTGCGCACGGCGCCCGCCGCTTCGGCTGTCACCCCCTTGGAGGTAACCGAGGCCGAGCCGGCTGAGGAGCCGCTGGTCGCCGCCTGACGCGGCCGCGCGCTCCCTTCCGGGCGCGCGCGTCCCTTCCCGCTTCCGGTCGTGGCGCCGTCTGTGCTGTGCAATGGCGTTCATGGCTATGCGAAATACTACACTTATGCCGGTTTGCGCCCCTATGGCTGGGGCTCGGCGGCGTTTTGTGCAGGCTTCCCGCACAAGTCTCTTGCTTTGTTCCGCCCTGATCGGTCTTTTGCTCACGAAAATGCGAGGGCTGGCGGGATGCTGACGCGCGTGCGTCCGGAACAGGATGGGAGCTGGCAGGCCCTGGTGGGCCAGGGCACCCTGCGCTTCGGCCGTGACGCCTTCCCCGACCGGGCCGCGGCCGAGGACTGGGCCGCCCGCGCCGGCCTGGCGGCGCGCCAGTGCACCATTCGCATCGGCAGCAAGCGCTTCCTCGGCACCGCGGCTGAGGCGGTGCGTCGCTGGGCGATCGACCAGGGCACCCTGCCGCGGGCTGAGGGCGGCACCCAGGTCGCCCCCTTGCAGCGCATGGCGCCCCTGCTGGAGGATCCCGACTGTGCTCTGCCGCTCTCCGTCCTTGCGCCCGAGGATCTGGCGGCCCTGCGGCGCCGCCGCCTAGCCGCGCTGCCGGGCCCCGCCGCCCTGATGGCCGAACAGGCAGCCCTGGCGGCGGCCCTGGAGCAGTTCCGCGACTTCCACCTGCCCGCGCTCGATGATCCTTTCGCCGAGATCGCACCGGACGGGCTCTGCGTGCTGGATGAGCCGAGCTGCGCCCAGGCCATCGGCTGGGCCGGGCAGATGGGCGAGGGCTGGGGGCGGCTCGTCGGCCTGGTGCTGACCACCGGCGCGCCGGTTCCGGCGCTGCTCGCCGCCTGTTGCGGGCATGCGGACGGGCCGGGCGGTCGCCTGCAACTGCCGGGCGGGCCGGTGCTGGCTCCGCCGCCCGAGCTGTTGCCCGGCCCCGATAAACCACCTGCTGCGCCGCTGCTGCCGGGACTGGCGGATGTCGGAATGGTCGTGGCCGGGATTGCCGAGATCGGCCGCCGCCTACAGCGGCCGGGGCTACGGCCAGAGGCGCTGCAGCTGACGGCCCTGGTGAGCGCGCTGAATCAGGGGCAGCACCTGGATGAGATCCTGATCCTCACCGGGGCTGAGGGGGCGCCGCGCCGTTAAGGCGATTTGTCGCCATGAATTGTGCGAAAATGTTTGCATGAGGAATGCGAAAAAAGTAGGAATGGCCCTGCGGTGCGATCCGCCCGCATGGGCCCTCCTAGAACGGGACTGGACATGAGCTTCTTCGGCAAGCCCAGCGGCGGAGAGCCGCGTATCACCTTTGAGCGCATCGACCTCGCGGCCGAGCCACCGGCTCAGGCGGCGGAGCCCTCTTCGCGTCTCCTGGCCGATCGGCTGGAGCCGCGCACGGGCCGTGCGAAGAACTATCAGGAGGAATTCGTCGAAGCCGGCATGATGCTGGTCGCGGCCGATAGCGAGGTGGAAGGCCAGCTGCGCAGCCGCGGTGCGGTGCGGGTCGAGGGCGTGTTGCGCGGTACGCTGCATGCCCCCTTGCTGCTACTGGAGCCCGGCGGCCTCGTCGAGGGCACCGTGCATGTCGAGCGCATCCGCCTTTGCGGCACGCTGCGCGGCACCGTCGTTGCCCGGGAGGTGGAGGTGGTCCGCACCGCCATGCTGGATGCCGAACTGGTCTACGACGAGATCAGCATCGAGCGCGGTGCGCGGGTGCGCGGCCTGCACCGTCAGCGCGACCCGGAGCCTGCGGCAGTCGAGTCCAGGCCGGAGGCCGGAGTGGAGGTGCTGGACCCCACGCTGATGGCCACCGCGGCCGCCAGCACGGCCGCGTTGGTGGCCGAGGCTGAGGCGGCGCTGCAAGAATTGGCGCAGGCCAGCCAGGCCGCTGCCGGGTCGGTGACCGAACTGGCGCAGGACGGCATCAAGGATCTGGTCGAGCTCGAGGCCGAGCTGCGCGGAATTCCTGAGCAGATCCTGCGGGATCCGGTGACGGCCTGAGAAACCGAAGGGCGGGCCGCCCGCCCCGACGAATGCACCGCCGTCAGGACCGGCGCGGGCCATTACGGCCGGTCCTGACGGCGGGATCCGTCCCCCATGGAGGGGAGTTACCTGGCCAGTCCAGGGGGCCTCCGAAGGAGCCCGCCAGGCCAGATCCCTCAACGGGACTCAGCGGTAGAGCGGCGTCAGTCCGGGATAGGGGATCTCCGCCAGTCCGCGTTCCCGCAGCAGGCGGTTGGCGGCGCGCGCTACCTCCTTCGGCCCGGCCTGGAAACCATCCAGCACATAATAGCCGTTGCGCAGCGGCCGCACGCGGCTGCCGAGCAGCCCGCAGGCATACTGCAGCGGCGTCATCTCCTCATCCGCCTCACGGAAGCCGCCGATGAAGGGTGACTGATCCTGCTCCTGGTCGGCGCGGCTCAGCACCCGCTTGGCGCGGCGCTGGGCATACCAGGGCTCGATCCCGAAGGCACGCGCCAGGCTGTTCACATCCTCCCCACTTAGCAGGCGGCGGTCGAACTCGCCGCGCAGTTCCACGGCCAGGGCACGACGGCGGATCTGATGGCGCCGCTTCGACCCTGGCGCCATCGACTGGCATTCATCATCCTCGCCCACAGCGTCGGTTCCTCATTCGCCGCATCTTTTGCGGCTGGGGGTCTGCTCCTTCTGGAGACGCAAGGAGCCATCGCTTCTCGAGGCCGGGTTTGATGCCGCATGTTATGCGAAAATTTGCTGATACCTCGCTAATATGCGGCGACGACGCGCGGCAGAAGCAAGCCGCCCCAGGCAGGAGGCCGGATCGTATGGAGCCCGTGACCCTTTCACCCGCCCCGCAGACGCGGCGGCTGGCGCGGCAGTTGGAGACCAGTTTCGCGGCCGAGCTGCTGCGTTCGGCGCGGCCGCAGCAGAAGGCGGGCGGGCTTACCGGGCGCGGCACCGGCGGCGATGCCTTCGACAGCTTCATGGATGAGGCGCTGGGCGCTGCCCTGGTCGCTCGTGGTGGCCTGGGCCTGGGCGGCGCGCTGGAGAAGGCGATCGCCGGGCGCGCCCAAGAGGCCGGCCAATGGGGGACGCGCCGATGAGCGTGTTGCTGGAAGCCGCCAACCGGCTGCGGATGGTGCTGCTGCAGGAAGCCGCGGCGGCGCGGCAGGCCATGCTGCCCGAGCTGGTGCAACTGATCGGCGAGAAGCGCCTGGCGCTGTCCGAGCTGGCCGCGGCCGGCGCGCCGCAGAGCGAGGCGGAGCGCGGCGCGCTGGTCGCCATGATGCACGCGGCCGAGGAGAATGCGCTGGCGCTGGGCGCCGTCGCCGGGGCGCTGGAGGGTGTGCGCGAGCGACTGCGGCGCGACGTCTCGGAAGCCGCCGACCCCGGTCTCTATGGCCCGGCCGCCGGTGTGCGGCGGCGGCCGTTGCGCCACACCCTGGCCGCTAGCCTGGATCAGCAGGCATGAGACTGGCACAGCGGCCGCGGTGCCTTGGCCGCGATTCGAGGCACCGAATGCCTTGCGAAAAATTTTTCCGCACCGCTAGTAATACCTGCCGCAGTCGGACCGACCTTGGGCCGCGCGCAGCGAGTTTCGCGTCAGAAGGCGCTCCCCAGAACCGGAACCCTTGAAGGGCGCAATCATGGTCAGCTCGATTCTCACCAACAACGGCGCGATGACGGCGCTGCAGTCGCTCAAGTCGACTCAGAAGAACCTGCTGGACACGCAGAACCGTATCTCCACCGGCCTCAAGGTCGGCACGGCGAAGGACAATGCGGCGACCTGGGCCGTGGCGACCTCGATGCGCGGTGACATCGCCAACTTCAAGCAGGTGAGCGAGAACCTCTCGGTTTCCTCCGGCGTGGTGAAGACCGCGGCGACCGGCACGGAGCAGATCGCCACCCTGATTTCCAAGATCCGCGAGCAGGTCACCTCCGTCCAGGACGGCGTCAAGGACGCGAAGACGGTCCAGGCCGCGATCGACGAGTATGTCGGTCAGATCAAGAACATTGTTGACAGCTCCGCCTTCAAGGGCGTGAACCTGATCAACAACACCCGTGGCGGCGACGAGAAGATCCTTGCCTCGGTGAATGCCGACGGCGGCGTCCAGAATCCGACCTACATCACTGTGGCGTCCCAGAACCTGACCATGGAAGGCAATGGTGCGCTGAGCGGTCTGGCGACGCTGAAGCTGGAAGACCGGGTGTCGCAGTACTCCTATGCCCAGCCAACCGGCGACGTGGATGTGGGCGACAAGCTGAGCTTCACCTTCAAGGTGGGCACCGTCACGAAGAAGGCCGAGTTCGAGGCCACCTCGACCAGCCTCTCGGACCTGATGGCCGGCATGCGGGACGCCATCAACGCGGCCGCTGGTGAAGGCAATGCCATCGCCAAGGTCGATGCGCAGGGTAAGCTGGTGGTCGATGCCAGTCTGGCGTCGGACTCCATCTCCTTCGACGGTGCGACCGCCCTGGCGAAGACCGTGGACATCGACGGCAACCTGACCCTGGGCGCCGGGACGGACCTCAACCCGCCGAAGCCGAAGTACAGCTACGAGCCAGTGCTGAACGATAGCCTCCAGGTGGGCGGCGGCGAGACCTTCGAGTTCAGCTTCAAGGTCGGCGGCGTTGCCAAGGTCGCCACCTATGTGACGAATCCCGGCGACGACTTCGATGCCGTCTTCAGCAAGCTGAAGGACCAGATCAATCTGCAGGCGGGCGCTGGCAACGAGTTCGCATCGATTGACGAGGCGACCGGCAAGCTGGTGGTCGATGCTGCCAAGGCCAGCGACACGGTCGAGTTCGATGGCGTGCATGCGCTGAAGCGTTCGCTGGATGATGCCGGCCCCGCGCTGGCGGCGGCGTCGGGCGCGAAGTACGAGTACAATGTCACCGCTCTTGACGCAGACGCCAATTTCGCGGACCCGAGCGACGCGCTGACCTTTGCCTTCACGCTCAATGGCCAGAGCGTGATTGCGCGTGGCGAGGTCGGTGCTGCCGGTACGGCGGAAGACGCGCTCGCCGCTCTCGTGGCCGACATCAACACCAAGGCCGGCGCGACGATCGCCTATCTTGAGAATGACACCAAGAAGATGGTTGTGGACGCCAGCGCCGCGAAGGGCCTGGTGTCCTTCACCGGCGGCACGGCTCTGCAGCTGTCCGATGTAGGTGCTACGGCTGGCGCCACGGTGACCTCGACCAATCTCGCCACCACTGCGCCCAGCTACGTCTATACGGCGCCCGACGAGACCACCCGCATCACCAAGCTGAGCTTCAGCTTCACGGACGCCTCTGGTGCCAACCAGACGGCGACGGTCGATGCCGCCGATCATGTCGGAAAGTCCAACAAGGAGCTGGTGACCCTGCTGGCGGGCGAGATCAACACCAAGGCCGGTGCGACGATCGCCTTTATCGACGTCAACGGCAATCTGGTCCTCGACAAGGGCCGTGACACCGCGGCGGCTTCTCCGGTGGTGGACTTCGATGTCAATGCCTCGGGTGCCCTGACGGTCAGCGCCACCCAGGACTATGGCGACGAGACGGCGCTCTCCCCCACCTCCAGCCTGGACTACTCGGACCTGCTGGCGACACTGAAGTCGGTCGAGACCGCCGTGCTCGCCGCCGGCGCGGCCTTCGGCGCGGCGCAGACCCGCATCGACCTGCAGAAGGACTTCATGGACAAGCTGGTCGATACCCTGACCAGCGGCGTCGGTGCCCTGGTGGATGCCGACATGTCCGAGGAGGCCGCCCGCCTGCAGGCCCTGCAGGTGCAGGAGCAGCTCGGCACCCAGGCGCTCTCGATCGCCAACCAGGCGCCGCAGAGCATCCTGTCGCTGTTCCGCGGCTGATCCCGACGGGGGCGCGGCCGATGCCGCGCTCCGCTCCCAGGAGAAGGTCCTGGCCGGATGGCCAGGGCCGCTTCCGCAAGCCCTGCCCAAGGCACCCGCGTCCGGCCGCGCATCGGCCCGGGCGTGACCGAGGAAGAATCCGATGCTGAGCCTCGCCCAGGAATCCCTCTCGCCCGCGCCCGTCATGCGGCCCCGCGGCATCGCCGCCGCCTATGGTTCCGTCATCCGCGGCACCGAAGCGCCGCGCGAGATCGAATACCGCGTCCTGGCCCGGGCCACCGCCCTGCTGGAAAGCGCCAGCCTGCCGGATGCCGGCCCCGCCGACCTGCCCAACGCCATCCATGAGAACCGCATGGTCTGGACCGCCTTCGCGGCCGATCTGGCGGCGCCGGAGAACGGCTGGGAGATGGCGATGAAGGGCCGCCTGCTGTCCCTGGCTCGCTGGATCTTCGCCGAGAGCGACCGCGTGATCCGCGAGAACAAGCCGTTGCAGGCGCTGATCGATGTCAACCGTGCCGTCATGGCCGGCCTGAAGCCCGGCACCACGGCGCAGCCGGAAGCCAGCTGATGTCCCTGATCCTGAAGCTCGCCCCCGGCGAGCGCCTGTTCATCAACGGCGCCGTGGTCACCAACGGGGACCGCCGGGCCTATCTGATGGTGGAGACCAAGGCGCAGATCGTCCGCGAGAAGGATGTGATGCTGCCGGAGGACGCCGCCACCCCGGTGCGGCGTGCCTATTTCGCCGCGCAGAGCGTGCTGCTGGAGGCGCAGCCCGCACTCGGATCGCTGGAAGCCTTCCACGAGCACATGGCGCGGCTGCGCACCGTCTTCATCAAGCGCGAGCATGTGCAGCACCTCGACGAGGCGGAGCAGCACATGCGCGAGGGCAATACCTATCGCGCCCTCTCCGCGCTGCGCGATCTGGTGCTGTACGAATCCGCGTTGCTCGACATGGAGCCGCCCCAGCGCTTCCGCCGCAACGCGCCCGCCACGTGTGCCGAGCCGGCGAGCGAGATGCCGCTGCGCAGCACCACGCTGCGCCTGCCGGTCAGCCGGAGTGAGGCACACTCGGGCTGACCGCGGCGCTTCAGGCTGGACTAGAAACGGATCGAGGCCGGAAGCCTCTTCCTCCGATTCTGCGAAAGGCAAGGAACATCCGCCCATGATCGATCCCGCCCCTGCCCTGAAGCCACGCAACAGCGGCGATGCGCCCGCCACCCCCGCCGCCCGCCCCGAGGCGGAGGAGCCGAAGGCCGCCGGCCCCCACGAGGTGCAGGTCGCCGAGCGGCAGAAGCAGGTCGTCCCTGCCGGCCCCAGTTTCGACGTGCGGCTGGATGGCGAGACCATGCGGCTCTACTCCGAGCTGCGCGACCCGGTGACCGACCGCGTGCTGATCCGCCTGCCTGCCGGCTATGAGCCGACCGAAGAAGAGCCGCCACGTGCGCCCAAGATCTCGGCCGAAGCATGAGCGTCAGTCTCGTCGGCATCGGGCTGCCGACCGGCATGGCCGGCTGGAAGCTGTTGCAGAACAAGACGCCTTCCGACTTCAAGGCTTTCAGCAAGGACCCGGTCCTGCAGCGGGACATCGCCTATCTGCGCGAGGCGCTGCCGGCCAAGCTGACCTCGAAGGACCTGCTCAGCGATCGGCGCCTGCAGGAGATGGTGTTGAAAGCCTATGGGTTGGATGCGCAGGTCGGCATGAATGCGCTGATGGGCAAGGTGCTCGACAGCGACGTCACCGACACCAGCTCGGTCGCCTATCGCATGACGGACAGCCGCTACCGGCAGATCGCCAGTGACTTCAACTATGGCGGGCTGTTGGTGCCGGAGGTACCGGCCGTGCCGAGCACGGCGCGGATTTCCCTCGACGGCCTGCGCAGCGGCTCGGGTTTCACCAGCTTCAGCGGCAGTTTCAGCGGTGTTTCCGTGCAGGACCTGTCGCTGCGCGACGTGCAAAGCTATGCCCAGGTCGCTGGCCGGCTGCAGGCCGCCTTCCGCGCCGCCGATGGCGGCAACAGCGACATCCGCGTCGTGCTCTCCGGGCTGGACCTGATCTTTACCGATGCCAAGGCGCGCGCCCAGCCTCCTACATTGGAGTTCACGCCGGCGGTTGGCAGCGGTGTTGGCGCCGAGGTGTCCGGCAATACCGTGACCGTCACCGGCACAGTTTCCACCGGCTCGGGCTTCACCCGCTTCAGCGGCAGTTTTGCCGGCATCGCCGTGAAGGATCTGGCGCTGGACGGCGCCGCGAGCCTCGCGGCGGTGGCCAGCAAGCTGCAAGCGGCCTTCCGTGCCGCCGATGGCAATGCGAGTAGTATCAGCGTCACCGCTGAAGGCGACAAGCTGGTCTTCACCGATGTGAAGGGCCGCAACAATGCCCTGCTCAGTTTCACGCCGGCGGCCGGCAGCCGTGCCGCCGCAGCCGTGACGGAGAACACCGCCGGCACCCCGGCGGTCGCCGCGCAGGGTGGCCCCAATGTCACCAGGCCGGACTTCGTCGAGCAGCTCGTCCAGCGCTACACCCAGGTGCGCTTCGAGGAATCCCTTGGCGACACCTCCGAGACGCTGCGCAAGGCGATCTATGCCAGGCGCACCCTGCCGCAGATCACCAGCTGGTACAGCGTCATTGCCGACCGCAACCTCGCCGCCGTGGTGCAATCCACCCTCGGCCTGCCGGACAGCTTCGGCCAGCTCGATGTGGACCGGCAGAAGGAGATCCTGGAAAGCCGCATGCCGCTCTCCGACTTCAAGGATCCGGCGAAGCTTTCCAGGCTGCTCGACCGCTATGTGGCGCAGACCAGCGTGGCGGAGGCCCAGGCGCTGAGCAGCAGTTCCGGCATCCTCTCGCTGATGCAACCGATCAGCTGGGGGCAGGACAGCTTCTCCGGCGCCAGCAGTGCGGCACTGTTCTCGATCCTCAGCGGCCGCTGATATGCACGCCGCCCGGAGTGCCCCCCGGAGCGCCCAGGCAGGGCACTCCCGTCGGCCGCGTCAGCCACCGCGCAGGATCTGCTCCAGCTGCCCGAAGGCCGCCTCCGCCGTGCTGCGCTCATCCAGCGCCTGGCTGAGGAAGGCCTCCAGCGGCGGCTGCAGCCGGATCGCCGTATCCACCTGCGGGTCGCTGCCGGCGCGATAGGCGCCGAGCCGGATCATCTCGGCCATGTCAGCATAGCTGGCGAGGTGCCGCCGTGCCTCGCCGAGCAGCGCGTTCTGGTGGGCCTCGTGGCAGCGCGGCAGGGCGCGGCTGACGGAACGCAGGATGTCGATCGCCGGCCAGCGCCCGCGCTCGCCGATGCGGCGGTCGAGCACGATATGCCCGTCCAGAATGCCGCGCACCGCATCGGCGATCGGCTCGTCATGGTCATCGCCATCCACCAGCACGGTGAAGATGGCGGTGATGTCGCCCTCCCCTTCCGGCCCCGGCCCGGCGCGCTCCAGCAGCGCCGGCAGTTCGGTGAAGACGGAGGGCGTATAGGAACGCGCCGTGGCCGGCTCGCCGGCGGCGAGGCCGATCTCGCGCTGCGCATGCGCCAGGCGGGTGACGGAATCCAGCAGCAGGAAGACCTGCTTGCCCTCGGCGCGGAAATGCTCGGCGACCGCCAGGGTCGCCTGCGCCGCGCGGCGGCGGGCCAGTGCCGGCTGGTCGGAGGTGGAAACCACCACCACGGTGCGCCGCCGCCCTTCCTCGCCGAGCGTATGGTCGAGGAACTCGCGCACCTCGCGGCCGCGCTCGCCGATCAGCCCGACGACGATGATATCGGCCTCGACGAAGCGCGCCAGCATGCCCATCAGCGTCGATTTGCCGACGCCGGAGGCGGCGAAGATGCCGAGGCGCTGGCCGCGGCAGATCGGGGTGAAGACGTCGAGCGCGCGCAGCCCGGTTTCCAGCTTGGCGCCGACCAGGCGGCGGCGCATGGCATCCGGCGCCGGCTGGCGCAGCGGCACGCCGCGCCGCCCCTGCGGCAAGGGGCCGCACCCGTCCAGCGGCTGGCCCAGGCTGTCGATCACCCGCCCCATCCAGGCGTCGCAGGGATGCAGCACCAGCGGCGGCTCCAGCCAGACCCGGGCGCCCGGGCTCAGCCCCTCGGTGCCGCCCTCCGGCACGCCCAGCGCGGCCTCGGGGGTGAAGGCGACGAACTCGCCCAGGACGGCCTTGTCCTGGCCGGGGCGCTGCACCCGCATGCGGTCGCCGATCGATACCCCCTCGCCCAGCCCGGTGATCGAGAGCGCCGCGCCGCGCACCCCAGCCAGGGTGCCGAAGCGCTGCCAGCGCGGCAGGCGGCCGAGCTGCGCGGCGATGTCCCCCAGCGGTGTCGCCGAGGGAGAGAGATGGTCGGAAGGAAGCTGGCGGGCGGTCATGCGAAAAATTGAATCCTCAAAACCAGAGAGAAGCGCCCTTCGGGCGTGCGCCTTGCCGATCCGCGGCATTCTTCCGCATCCACCGGAGGAATGCTATGCGAAAAATCTCGACATAAGGCGCGGCCACGGCTATTGCTGCGGGGCACAGCCAGAGGGGCACCGGAATCTCATGCTCGACGGCATCGACGTCTTCCGCATCACCGGCGCGCGCATGCGCCAGCTGTCGGAGCGGCAGAATGTGCTGGCCCAGAACATCGCCAATGCCGACACGCCGCATTATCGCGCGCGCGACGTGAAGCCCTTCAGCTTCGACAGCACGCTGCTGCGGCAGCAACCCGGTCTGGCGCCGCTGCGCCTGGCGGCGACACGGCCCGGGCACCTCGGCCTCGCGCAGGGCGGCGTGGATGTCACGACCGACCGCGCCCGCTCCTACAGCGAGGACCCCGATGGCAACACCGTCAACCTGGAGGAGCAGATGGTGAAGCAAGCGGATGTGGCGAAGGCCTATGATCTCGCCACCCTGGTCTACAAGCGCGGCACGGCGCTGCTGCGCACCGCGGCAGGCGGCCGCTGATGCTGCGCATCGCCCCCGTCACCGGCTCGGGCCCGCTGGTCCAGGCCATGGCCACCGCCGCCTCCGGCATGAGCACGCAGGCGACGCGCATGCGCGTAGCGGCGGAGAACATCGCCAATGCGCAGTCCACCGCTGCCGTGCCCGGCGGCGACCCGTATCGCCGCAAGCTCGTCACCTTCGGCCAGATGATGGATCGCGGCACCGGCGCCGAACTGGTGCGGCTCGACAATATCCGCACCGACCCGCGCGACTTCCGCACCCTGTACGATCCGTCCCACCCGGCGGCGGACGAGCGCGGCTACGTCAAGCTGCCGAATGTCGATCCGCTGATCGAACAGGCCGACATGCGCGGCGCCGCCCGCAGCTACGAGGCCTCCATCGCGGTGATGCAGCAGGCCCGCACGCTCTACAGCAAGACGCTCGACATCCTGAGGTCCTGATCGCATGACCGCTCCCCTCACCGCCATCTCCCCGCTCTCCGCTGCCGTCCGCGCCTATGGCGCGAGCGCCGCGCCGGGCGCGGA
This sequence comes from Roseomonas sp., assembly GCA_035565935.1. Taxonomy (GTDB): domain Bacteria; phylum Pseudomonadota; class Alphaproteobacteria; order Acetobacterales; family Acetobacteraceae; genus Pseudoroseomonas. Next base: position 35,539 of record DATMRU010000088.1, on the reverse strand, counting down.
TTTCGGCACCATGGTCGGCGATGCCGCCCGCGCCTCGCTGGCCACGCTGCGCAATGCCGAGGTGACCGCCGCGCGCGGCGTCGCCGGCACCGCCGATGTGCAGGAGGTGGTGCAGGCCGCCGCCAATGCCGAGCTGACCGTGCAGACCATGACGCAGCTGCGCGACAAGGTCGTCGGCGCCTACATGGACGTGCTGCGCATGGCCGTCTGAGCCTCCCGCCGCGCTGGAGAATCCGCGATGAATGAAGGCGATGTGGTCGAGGTGCTGCGCAGCGGCTTCTACACCACCATGATGGTGGCGGGGCCGCCGCTGCTGGCGGCGCTGGTGACGGGCCTGGCCGTCTCCGTCCTGCAGGCGCTGACGCAAATCCAGGAGGTGACCCTCTCCTACGTGCCCAAGATCGTGGTGACGCTGGTCGCCACCATGCTGTCCCTGCCCTTCGGCTTCGCGGCCCTGCGCTCCTACATGGAAGAGATCGCGCAGCTGATCGTCGGGCTCTGACCGATGGAACTGCTCCGCAGGCTGCGCGCCGCGCTCGGCCACCAGGATCTGCTCTTCGCCGCCGCGATCGTGGTGCTGCTGTCGGTGCTGGTGCTGCCGATGCCGCGCTGGCTGGTCGATCTCGGCCTCGCCACCTCAATCACCCTCTCCGTGCTGATCCTGATGGTCGCCATCTGGATCGAGCGGCCGCTCGACTTCTCCGCCTTCCCCACGGTGCTGCTGGTCGCCACCATGCTGCGCCTGGCGCTGAACCTGGCCACCACGCGGCTGATCCTGGCCGACGGGCACCGCGGCCTCGACGCCGCGGGCAGCGTCATCCACGGCTTCGCCTCCTTCGTGGTGGGCGGCGACTTCGTCATCGGCGTGATCGTCTTTGCCATCCTGATCATCGTCAACTTCATCGTCGTCACCAAGGGCGCCGGGCGCATCGCCGAGGTTGCTGCGCGCTTCAGCCTCGACGCCATGCCCGGCAAGCAGATGGCGATCGACGCCGATCTCGCCGCCGGCTCGATCGACGATGCTGAGGCGAAACGACGCCGCCGCGAGCTGGAGGACGAGAACGGCTTCTTCGGCGCCATGGACGGCGCCTCGAAATTCGTTCGCGGCGACGCCGTCGCCTCGATCATCGTCACCATTGTCAACGTGCTCGGCGGCATCGTCGTCGGCACGCTGCGGCACGACATGTCGCTGGCCAATGCCGCCGGCAACTACGTCACCCTGGCCGTCGGCGACGGCATCGTCTCACAGATCCCCGGGCTGATCGTCTCGATCGGCGCCGGCATGCTGGTTTCCAAGGGCAATGTGCGCGGCTCGACCGACAAGGCGCTGATCGGCCAGCTCGGCGCGCAGCCGAAGCCGCTCTACCTGGCGGCCGGCCTCGCCGGGCTCTTCGCGGTGCTGCCAGGCCTGCCTTTCCTGCCCTTTGTCGCGCTCGGTGCGATCGCCGCCGCCGGCGGCTGGCTCGCCAGCCGCAGCGTCAAGCGGGCCGCCACGGAGGCCGCCGCCCCGCCGGCCGAGGCCGCGCCGCGCGAGGAGACCATGGCCGAGTTGATCCGGGTGGATGATGTCCGCCTGGAGCTCGGTATGGGCCTGGTCTCGCTCACCGCCGGGCGGCAGGGCGGCCTGTCGGAGAAGATCAAGAAGCTGCGCCGCGCCTTCGGACTGGAGTTCGGCTTCGTGCTGCCGGCGGTGCGCATCAAGGACAACATGGACCTCGCCTCGGGCGAGTACTCCATCCAGGTGCAGGGCGTGGAGGTGGCGCGCGAGACGCTGGTGCTCGGTCGCCTGCTGGCCTTCGCTCCGGGCGGGCAGGAGATCACAGTGCCCGGCATCGACACGCAGGAGCCCTCCTTCCACATCAAGGCGCGCTGGATCGAGCCGGCGCTGCGCGAGATGGCGATGGCGCATGGCCTCACCGTGGTCGATGCCGAGACCGTGCTGACCACGCATCTCTCCGAGGTGCTGAAGGGCTACATGGCCCAGCTTCAGACCTACGCGGCGACGCAGAAGCTGCTCGACGGGCTGGAGAAGGAGCACCAGCGCCTGGTTGGCGACCTGATCCCCTCGGTGCTGCCGCTGGCGACCGTGCAGAAGGTGCTGGCGGCGCTGCTGGCCGAGCGCATCTCGATCCGCAACCTGCCGCTGATCCTGGAAGCGCTGCACGAGGCGGCGAGCTTCACCCGCAACGTCTCGCTGCTGGCCGAGCATGTGCGCCAGCGACTCTCCTTGCAGATCTGCCGCGGCCTGACGCAGGAGGACGGCTACATCACCGCCCTGCTGCTCTCGCCGGAATGGGAGCAGGAGGTGGGCAACGCCATCGTCGAGGAGGGCGACCAGCGCTCCTTCGCCATGGCGCCCTCCAAGGTGCAGGAACTGGTCAGCGCGACGCGCGCCCGCATCGCTGAGGCGGCCGCCAGGGGCGACTGGCCGGCGGTGCTGACCTCCGCTGGGGCGCGGCCCTTCGTGCGCCACCTGGTGGAGCGCATCAACCCGACGATCGCCGTGATCTCCCATGCCGAGGTGCACCAGCGGGCCAAGCTGCGCACCGTCGGCCAGATCTGAAGCGCGCAGGCGGTGCAGGCGGCGCTGAACCTGGACGGCTGGCTCTCGGCCGAGCTGTACCGGCTCTTCCTGGTCTTCTGCCGCGTCTCGGCGGCGCTGCTGCTGCTGCCGGGCATGGGGGAGACCCAGGTGCCGGCGCGCATCCGCATCCTGGCCGGGCTGGCGGTCGCCTTCTGCATTGCCCCGCTGGCCGGTCCGGCGACCGCGGCGCCGCCCGTCTGGACGGCCGCGGCCGCCATCTTCACCGAGGTGGCCGCCGGCGCGCTGCTCGGCACGCTGGCGCGGCTGCTGCTCTCGGCAGTGCAGACGGCGGGCCAGCTGATCGGCCAGAGCATGGGCATCAGCAACGCCTTCATTTTCGGCATCGGCATGGATAATTCGGCGGTGCTCGGCACCGCCATCTACGCCGCCTGCCTGGCGGCGCTCTTCGCCATGGACGGGCACCATCCCGGCCTGCGCGCCCTGGTGGACAGCTACACGCTGATCCCGCTCGGCAGCCCGCTGCCCACGGCTGCCGCGGCGCGGGTGACCACCGAGGGCATGGCCACGGCCTTTCGCCTGGCCATGCAGCTTGCCATGCCCTTCCTGTTCCTGGCGATGCTGTTCAACGTGGTGCTGGCCGGGATCAATCGCGCCATGCCGGCCATGCCGGTCTTCATGATCGGCGCGCCGGCGCTGCTGCTGGCAGGCCTCTCCCTGCTCGGCGCCACGGCGCCGAACCTGGTGGGCGAGGTGCTCGGCGCCTACGGTTCCGTCTTCATGCTGCCCCGCTGAGGCCGCGCCGTGTCGGAGGAAAGCGGCCAGGAAAAAACCCTCGACGCCTCGCCGCGCAAGCTGCAGCAGGCCCGCGAGCGCGGCGACCTGCCGATGTCGCGCGAAGGGTCGAGTTTCGGCGTCTATGCCGCGCTGCTGCTGGCGCTCGGCGTGGCCGGCGGGCTGATGGCGCGGCATTTCACCGAGGTGCTGCTGCCGTTGCTGGAGCAGCCCGATGCCTTCCTGGAGCTGACGGAGGAAGGCTACCGCCGGGCGGGCGCCGCCTTCATCGAGGCGCTGGCCGTGGCGCTGCTGCCGGTCTTCGGGTTGCTGGTGGCCGGCAGCCTGCTGCCGCATCTGCTGCAGAACACGGTGGTGGTGGCGACGGAGCGGCTGGAGCCGAAGTTCTCCCATCTGTCGCCCATGGCCGGGCTGAAGCGCATCTTCGGCCTCAAGGCGCTGTTCGAGTTCGGCAAGAACCTGCTGAAGGCGCTGGCCGTGGCGGGGGCCTGCTGGGTGGTGGGCAAGCCGCTCTACGAGCAGGCTGGGCAATTGGCGGCGCTCGATCCGGTGGTCTTCCCGGTCCTGTCGCACAAGCTGCTGCTCACGGTGCTCTTCGCCGTCACCCTGGTGGCCGCCGTGGTGGCGGCGATCGACATCGGTTTCCAGCGCTTCGAATACGCCCGGCGCCAGCGCATGACCCTGCAGGAAATGCGCGAGGAGATGAAATCCACCGAGGGCGACCCGCATGTGAAGGCGGCATTGCGCAAGAAGCGGCGGCAGATGTCGCAGCGGCGGATGATGGCGGATGTGCCGAAGGCCACGGTGGTGATCACCAACCCCACCCATTTCGCCGTGGCGCTGCGCTACGAGCGCGGCAAGGACGAGGCGCCGGTCTGCATCGCCAAGGGGGTGGACAAAATGGCGCTGCGGATCCGCGAGATCGCGCGGGGTGCCGGCGTGGTGGTGATGGAGGACCGGCCCCTCGCCCGTGCCCTGCATGCGACGGTTGAGGTGGGCGAGGTCATCCCGCCGGCGCATTTCGAGGCGGTCGCCAAGATCATCGGCATCGTCTGGGCGCAGCAGCGGCAAAGGCCCGGCCGACCGGGCTGACGGCGCGGTGCGTCGCAAAATTTGTACGATTTGCTTGACGGCAGGAGGGCGAGATTGCGAAACAGGCTCCCCAACTGTGAGGCCCGCCCATGCTGTCCTTCGATTTTCGCCGCGCCCTGCTGAGCCTCGCCGCCACTCTGATGCTGGTTCCGGCGATGCTCTCCGCCGCCTCCCTCGCCCGCGCCGAGGAGGCACCCAAGAAGGAATTCGAGTTCGTGGCGCTGGGGGATTTCACGGTCAACCTGCCCTCCAGCAGCCGCCGCATGTCCTATGTGGTGGTGTCGGTGACGCTGGAGACCAGGGCGGAGCAGACGCAGCAGTTCAAGGACCTGTCGCCGCGGCTGAAGCAGGCGGTGCTGCAGCGGCTGATGGCGATGTCGGAGCGGCAGGAGTTGCGCCCCGGCCGCACTGACCCCGCTATGCTACGCGACAATCTTCTCGACAGCCTGAGCCGGCTGCAGGAGGAGGGCCTGAAGGACGTGGTCATCACCCGCCTGCTCTACAGCTGAGCCAGCAAGGGAGCGGGAGGGCGGGGCCAGCTCTCCCCGCCCGGCCGGATCAGCTGGTGCCGAGGCGGCTGATCTCGGCCGCGCTGACCTGGGCGCCGTTTTCCAGCAGCAGCGAGATCCCGCCATCGGCGCCGCGGCGCAGTTCGGTGATCTTGCCGGAATTGCTCACCATGCCGGCGCTCTGGCGGGCGCCGCTGGCATCCTCGCCCACCACCCGGACCTTGTAGGTGCCGGCGGCCAGGGCGATGCCGTTGCTGTCCTTGCCGTCGAAGGTCAGCTCCGTGGTGCCGCTGTTGAGGCTGACCTTGCGCACCACATTGCCCGAGGCGTCCAGCACCTCGAGCCGGGTGCCGGAGAGCGTCCCGGCATTCACCTGCGCGGTGAGCGGCATCGTGGCGCCGGTGCTGGAAAGGGTGATCTGGGAGAGCTGCGTCTGCACCGTGCGGCCGAGCAGCGCGGCATTCTCCGCCAGGTTGGCGCTACCGCTCACCGCGTCGAGGATCGACTTCAGATAGGTGTTGCTCTTGGTCTGCTGCTCGACCTGGGAGAACTGCGCCAGCTGCGCCACGAACTGGGTCGGGTCGGTCGGCTGCATCGGGTCCTGGTACTTCATCTGCGCCGTCAGCAGCTTGAGGAAGCGGTCGTAGTCCTCGCTGCTATTGCCGGACAGCTGGGTCGTCGCGGCGGTGCCGCCGCCGGCCACGGCGCCAGTGGCGGCGTTGGTGGCACTGATGCTGGGGATGGTGGCCATCGGGGTTCTCCGGTCGGGCTCGGTCGTCTTAGGTGATGATGTCGATCAGGCTGTCGGAGGCGCGGGGCCGCGCGGCCGGCGCGGCCCCGGCGCGGCCCTCCGCCTCCTCCGGCTCGGGTGTGCCGCGCCGGGCACCGGCCAGGGCCTGCTCCGGCTCGGGCTTCGGCTGCGGCAGGGGGCCGTGCTGCAGATCGAGGCCGCTGCCGCCGAGCTGCAGCCCGGCCTGCTCCATCTGGTGCAGCAGGTTGTGCCGCTCGTGCCGCAGCGCCTCGAAGGTCTCGGCCTGCTCCGCCCGCATCACCACCTGCACGGTGCCGTCGCGGAAGGTGAGCTGCAGCTCGACGCGGCCCAGCTCCGGCGGACGCAGGTCCACCAAGATGGTCTCGATGCCCTCCTTCCTGGCAACCTGCGCCATGCGCAGCACCAGCTGCGGCGCAGCCTCGGCCGCCATGCGGTGTTGCGGCAGGGCGGCGGGCGCCGGGGCCGCGGGGGCTGGCGCGCTCAGGGCAGCCGGAGCGACGACGCCCTGGCCGGATGGCAGCGGAAGCGGCTGCGGATCCGGCGGTACCTCGGGAAGTGCGGAGGTCAGCGACAGGACGCGGTCCAACCTTGCTCCGGCCTCTAGGTTAGGAGGCGCGGCCTTCTCGGCCGGATACGGCGCCACCTCGGATGCCGCTGGCGAAGGGGCGATGGCCGTGGTCACCAGCGCGGGCGCGGCCATGCGCGGCGCGATGGAATCCACCGGTATCGCGGCAGCGATGGGTCGGGCCGGCGGGGCGGCCGTCGCGCGGAGTGGCGGGAGCTCGCGGACGGTCTGCACAGGCGCCGCTGGCATGGTGACCGCGGTCCCCACGGCGGCCGGGACCTGGGCCAGCAACGGCGTCAGGGATGATGCCGTCACGTGTTCGGCGGCCAGGGACGCGGGACCGGCCTTGGGCTCCGCAGACGGGGCCGCAGATGGTGTCTCGGTCTTGGCGGGGATTGCCGTGGCCGCTTCCGGCGTGGGGGAGGCGGATGCGCCAGGCGCCGCCGCCATGGGCAAGATGGCAGGTTCAGGCGCCACCTTCGCTGTGTCCTGCGACAGGGCGAGCAGGGCGGCCACCTGTGCGCCGGCCGGCAGGGATGCGGCCGCGGCTTCAGGAGCCTTCAGCAGTGCGGGCCAGTCGGCCTGCGGCGTTGTTGAAGCGGAGGGTGCGGCCGAGAGCATTGCCGCCGAATCCGGCTGCGACGGAAGCGCCGCTTTCCCAGCCTTTGCCAGTTCAGGCGCCGCCAGCCCCCCCTGGAGTTGCAGCGCGCCTTTCGGCAATGGCAGGATGGCCGCTTCCTGCATCACGCCTGAGGGCAGGGTGGCGGAGAGCGGCATCGCTTCGGCGGCCACTACGCTATCCGTTGCCATCTCCACACCCGCCGGCACGGCGGGCAAGGGCATCTGGAAGGCAGCGGCTAGCCGGCTGGCCTCCTCTGCCGCTGCCGCCAGCGCATCCCAGGGCAGGGCGCTGCTTTGGCGGGGCGTCACGGGCGCGGGCACCGGCTCGGCGGGTGGTGACGGGGTCGCGGCCGCCATCGCCGCCCCGGCCTGGGGACCGGCGAGTAGGCCGGCCAGCATCAGGGCGAAGCCATCGGCCGGTACGCTGGCCGCCTCGGTGCCGCGACGCGGCTCGGCGCCCGCCGCGACACTTGCTTGCAGCAGGACAGCTTCGCCGCCCACCGGTTTGGTCATAGATTTTTCTCCTTCCCCCGCGCACGGGTGCACGCCGCCGCCACGGGGTTGGAACACGTCCCGCGCCGAGCGCCTCAGCCGAACAGGTCGTCCACGGCGCCCTGCCCCAGCCCGCCTTCCGTGGCGCTGCTCGGGCCATTCAGCAGCCGCGCATCACCGACCGGCGCCATGGCGGCCTGCTTGGCCTCCGTCTCCTCCGGGCGGATGCCGAGCAGGGTCACCAGCTTCGCCACCCGGACCTCGACCTGCCGCATGGTGGACAGCACCTTGCGCACCCGCTGCCCGGTGATGTCCTGGAAGCCGCAGGCCATCACGATGGCCATCGCGGCGTCATTGACCTCCTCCAGGTCGCGCCTCGAGTCCGTCGAGCTGCCGTCATGCAGCCGCCCGGCGGCGGCCTGCGCCCGCTCGGCCTGCTGCAGGATCTCGAAGGCGGCCTGCTCGGTCTCGGTGACCACGCCATCCAGCACGTCGCCGAGATCGGTCGGCGGCGGCGCCAGGCCGACCACCTCCGCGCGGGTCTCCGCCAGCAGCTGCGACATTGCCCACATCTCGTCCAGCGCCTGGCCGAGCTTGTCCGCCGCCTTGCGGTCGCTGGTCGGGTTGCGCCCGAGCAGGCGGTCGAGCTCTCCCGAGATCGCCGCGACATGCCCGGCAATCCGGACGAGACCGGATTGCGAAGAGGGCTCGCTCACGACGGACCCTCCCCCTAACCGACGACGGAAGCGATTTTGGCCTTCAGCGTCTCGGCCGTGAACGGCTTCACGATGTACTGCGAGGCGCCTGCCTGCTTGGCGGCCACGACGTTCTCGGCCTTGCTTTCCGCCGTCACCATGATGAAGGGCGTCTTCGTCAGGGCGGCATCGCCGCGTACGTTCTTCAGCAGTTCCAGACCAGTCATGGGTTCCATGTTCCAGTCGGAGATCACCAGGTCGTAGCGGTGCCCCTTGATCTTCTCCAGGGCCTCGACGCCATTACCGGCTTCCTCGACATCCTTATAGCCGATCTGGTCCAGGAGATTTCGCACAATGCGCCGCATCGTCGGATAGTCATCGACAACCAGGATCTTCACGCGCCGGTCCCCCTTTTGCGTCTGGCCGCATTCTCCATTCCGCCAAAATTTTTCGCAAGAGAGATCGTGCCTCCGGATGCGATTGGCGCCGGCGAAAGAAAGCCGGGGGGCGGCCTGTCCTCGAAGGAACAGAGAGAGAAAGATTGGGGGAGTGAACTCCCCCAAACCCCCTCCTTTTTCTGCAAGTTTCCGGTCACGCCGGTGGCAAGGATGGCTCCTCCCGCCGCAGCCGCCGGGGCTGTTTCAGCCCCGGCGCGAGCGCGCCCCGTCCGCGCGACAAAACTGGCAGAAAAGAAAGAAGAGGGGGTCCGGGGGAGAATTCTTTCTCCCCCGGTTCCGCCCCCTGCCGGATTTGAGGACAGGCCCGGATCCCTCTCAGTTGGAAAGAGTGGTTATCGCGTGGGCCTGCCAGGAGGCGGCAGCTTGCCGCGACCGCTTCAGAAGGCCTCGTCCAGTTCCTCTAGGCCGCCGCCGAGGCCATACCAGCTGCCATTGCCGGTCCCGGCACCACCTCGCGGATCGCAGCGGTGCCACAAGCCCCAGGCGGGCGCCGCCAACTGCACCGGCGCGCCACAGCCCTGCGCCAGTTGATGGCCGAGCAGCAGCAGGGCCATCGGCGTCTCCGGCAGGGGCAGTAGCACCGCCAGAGCGGCCGCGCCCTGTCGCGCCAGGCGGTCGGCACCCAGTTGCGGCAGCGGCAGCGCCTCCTCACCCTCCATGAGCAGACTGGCCGCCTCAGCCGGGATGGCCTGCCGCACGCCGCGCAGAAAGGCGAGCCGCGCCTCCGGCCGCCAGGCGCCCTGCCAGTCGGCGGGTGTGATGCCCAGCATGGCCCGAGGCGTTGTGGCGGCGTTGATCGCCACGGCGGCGTCGGGCCAGTCCTGCAGCGCCGCCAGCCCCGCCGGTCTCTCGAGCGGGGCCGCGAAACAGGAGGGCAGCAGGCCGATTCCGTCGGCCACCATGCTCGCTAGGCTGTCCTCGCCATCCGTCCAGTGGTCGGCCAGAGCGAAACGCAGCAGGTCGCTCACCTCATTGCCGAGCAGTTCGTCGAGATAGGCGGAGAGGCCAGTGGACAGCAGCTGGTAGCGGTCGTCGCCGGTCGGCGCGTCCCAGAGATCGCGTGGGAGTGCTTCGCTCTCCGTCAGCGCCTCGCCCACCACACTGGCACCGAGCGCCAGCGGGGCGGGGGCCGGGACCATCTCCCAGGCCACTACGCCGCCAGTCCCCCAGCGCAGCAGGACCGGGCCGCGCCAGCCGGCGACCTGCGGCCAGGCATCGGCCAGGGTGGCGGCGGGCTCCACCAGGCTGATGGCTTGCGCCACCTCCTCCGGCGGCAGTCCGGCAGCTAGCCACAGCCCGGCCGCCTGATGTGTCACGCTGCGCAGCGGCAGGCTGGCCAGGGCCGTGCGCAGTGCCGCCGCAGCGGGGCCGGTCAGGGCACAGGCCGAGGAGGGGTCGCAGACCAGCACCTGCTCCTCCCGCCGCAGCGCCAGGGCACCGCCAGGCAACACCAGAAGGCCCCGGGCGCGGTCGGAGAGTGGGGCATGCAAGGAGAGGCGGCGCACCGCAGCACACTGGGCCTCGGTATCGCCGAGGCGTCGCAACTGCGCATCGAAGCGGCGCAGCAGCGCCATGCCGGTGACCGTGGACAGGTCGAAGCGAGTTACCGCCCCAAGGGGCGTGTCCAACGGCGAGGCGGAAATAGGAGGGAAGGGCATCAGGCTTACTCGCGCCTGGGTTGATGGGCCACCTATCCACCTCTTGCGGCTCGCGTCAACGTCTGCCGGCGGGAGGGTGCCTGGCGGGTCGTTCTTGGCACGGATGCATGCTTTGCGAAAAACGTTGAAATAGGCGCCTTGTCATGGCACGACACCGCCGGTGTGATCGGATTCAGGAGAAACCGAATGCAGATCATCCGCCGCGGCCCCGGCGAGGCCAGCCTCACTACAGAGGGTCGCGACCTCCTCGATCTCGTGGCCGTGGAGGCCAGTGAGGAGGAGTTCGAGCAGTTCATCGCGCGCCTCAATGCCCTTTTCGCGCCTTCGGCCGGCGCGCCGCGCGTCGTCCTCACCTATCGGGAAGGACTGCTGGGGGCCGTGCAGGCCGAGGCGCCCGTCGAGGTGATCGTGGTTGAGGACGACCCGCACGACACACCGCCCTTGCGGCTGGTGCGGCGACCGGTGGAGGCAGACCCGGCGGCGCTGGCCGCGACCTTGGATCAGGCCGAGCGCTGCATCGCGCGGGGGGCGGCATGAGCCCCCCGCCCCGGCAATCCCGGCTGGAACTGGACGTCGCGCTCCGTTGCCCCCTGCCCCGTCCGGACGCGGAGGCATTGGTCGCGCTGCTGATGGGGCGCCGCCCGGCCACGCCGCCGGCGCATCCGCTGTTCCGCCATCCCGACGTCGCCACGGTGCTGACCGGCGAAAGCCTGGACCATGCCACCCATGGCTCACTCGTGCTGCAGGAGGAGGCGGTGCCATGGCTGGTCGTTTCCGCCAGCCTGCCGCCGCAGCCGGGGCTGCTGGAGACCACGCTGGATTGGCTGGGCGGGCTGTTCATGGCGGCGCCCGGCGAGGTGCTGGGCTTCATCGTGCCGCCTGGCAGCCATCGGCATGATCTGCGCCTGCTGGTCTGGGACGGGGCGCGGCCGCAGCCGCTCGGCCCCTTGCCGGAGACCCCGGCCCTGGCCGGCGGGTGCAGCATGGCCGCCTTCCAGCGCGCCGCCGGCCTACCGAGTCCCGCCGCCCCCGAAGAGGAATTGGCTCCGGCGATGCGGCGCGTGGCCCTGGCGCAGGTGCGGCGGCAGGCACTGCCGGTCGCGCAGGCGCTCTTGGACGGGCCCTTCGATGGCCAGGTCCTGTTCCGGGTCTGGCTGACCGCTGCCGCCGCACAGCGTCAGGGCTTCACCACCAGCCTCGCCCCCTTGATGCTGGATGTCGCCTGAACGGCGCTGTTAGGGCGGTGTCGTTTCAAGTTGTGCGAAACACGAAATGTCTTGCGAAAAACAGCAGTAAAGGATAAGCCGGACTAGCCCGCAGGACGCGGGCGCGGCCACCGGGAGCGAAGCGAAAAGTCCTGGTGGCGCCGGCAGAAGGCAGGCGTGATGAGGCATGAAACCACCTGGGAGGCGGCCACGCAGAGCCCCATTCGGCTGCGTGGCCGCTCCCATCCTTTCCTGACCCTGGAGATCGCCGCGCTGGATCCCGCGGCACTGGAAGAAGCGCTGGCGGCGCGGCTGGCGGGTACGGCCAGCTTCTTTCGCCACGCGCCCGTGCTGCTCGACCTCTCCGCCCTGCCACCGAATGCCGAGGCGCAGGTGGAGCCGCTGGTGCGCGCGGTGCGCGGCTTCGGCTTGGTGCCGGCCGCCTTCCGCGCCCGCTGGCCGGAAATCGAGCGCGCCGCGTTGGCCTGCGGCCTGGGCCGCATGCTGGAGGCCGAGGCCCGGCAGGACTGTACCACCCCCTGCACCCGTCGCCCCTCGGTGATCGTCGATCAGCCCGTGCGCTCCGGCCAGCGGATCTATGCCGCAGAGGCCGACCTGATCGTGCTGCACTCGGTCTCGCCCGGGGCGCAACTGCTGGCGGATGGATGCATCCATGTCTATGGCGCGCTGCGCGGCTCGGCCAGCGCCGGCATCAGCGACGATCCGCATGCCCGCATTTTTGCGAAAAACATGGACGCGGAAATGCTCTCCATCGCCGGGCTCTGGCTCAGCGCGGAAGAGATCCCGCCCGAATGGGTCAAGCGCCCGGCGCAGCTCGGCATGCGCGACGGCTGGCTGCGCTTCGCTCCGCTGCCCTGATCCCCTTCTCGAACGCCCGCACCGACAACAGGGAGAACCCGATGTCCGCGACCGTCATCACCATCACCTCCGGCAAAGGGGGCGTCGGCAAGACGACGACCACCGCCGCCTTCGGTGCCGCACTCGCGCTGCGCGGCAAGCGCGTCTGCCTGGTCGACTTCGATGTCGGCCTGCGCAACCTCGATCTGGTGCTCGGGGTGGAGAAGCGGGTCGTCTATGACTTCCTGCATGTCGCCAATGGCCAGGCCAAGCTGCAGCAGGCGCTGATCAAGGACAAGCGGGTGGACAACCTGTTCATCCTGGCCACCTCGCAGACGCATGAGAAGGATGCGCTGACGCTCGAGGGCGTCAGCCGGGTGATGGCGCAGCTGAAGCAGGAATTCGACTACATCCTTTGCGACAGCCCAGCCGGCATTGAGCACGGCGCGATGATGGCGCTCTACCACGCCGACCATGCGATCGTGGTCTGCAATCCCGAGGTCAGCTCGATCCGCGATGCCGATCGCATCCTTGGCTTCATCGCCTCGAAGTCGAAGCGCGCCGAGGATGGCGAGGAGCCGGTGCGGGAGCACCTGCTGGTGACCCGCTTCGATGCCGAGCGCGCGCAGAATGGCGAGATGATTTCCCTGCGCGAGATCCAGGACATCCTGTCCGCCGAGCTGCTTGGCGTGGTGCCGGAAAGCAAGGCGGTGCTGAAGGCCTCGAATGCCGGCGTGCCGGCCAGCCTGGACGCGGGGACCGATACCGGCCGCGCCTATCGCGAGGCCGTCTCGCGCTTCCTGGGCGAGGCGCGCGAGGCGGTGCGCCTGCCGAGCGCTGCGGTGATCCACGCAACCCTGCCCACCGGCACGGAGCCGCGCGGCCTTCTGCGCCGCCTGTTCCGCCTCAGCTTCGCCTGAACCGACGGAAGCCAAACCCATGCCCCTGATTGCCCTGATCCAACACCGCCGCAAGACGGCGGGGCTTGCTGCGGCGCGCCTGCGCCAGCAGGTCGGCGCCGACCGCCGGGCGGTGCTCGGGGACGACATCACCCAGCGCATCCAGGACGCCTGCCTGCGGGAGATCCGCAAGCTGGCGCGCGGCGGCCATGTGCGGGTGAAGATCGGCACCTCCCCTGCCCTGGAACTGCGCGAGATCGACATCGACCTGACGCCAGGGCGATAGGCGGCGCGATGCTGATCTCCGCGGCCCAGTGCCGCATGGGGCGCGCGGCGCTGGGCCTCAGCCTGCGCGAGCTGGCCCAGGTGGCCGGCATCTCGGTCAACACGCTGAGCCGCGTCGAGAGCGACGGCAATGTCACCAGCCGGACGCTCGCCAAGGTGCAACGTATCCTGGCCGAGAACGGCGTGATGTTCCGGCAGGACGGCTCCGTCGGCGTGGTGCCGCAAGGCGCCGAGGCCCGAAGCTGAAAAAGTCCGGGGGAAGGAATTCCCCCCGGTCCCCCCATCTTCTTTTTGTCAGTCTGGCGCTGCGCTGGCCCCAAGCTCTGAAAACTCGAAGAAAAAAGAAGGGGGTCTGGGGGAATTCATTCCCCCAGCCTTAAGCCGCGCGCCGTCGCGCCTTCGATGCCTCGGCGGGCATCTCCGGTGCCGGCTCGGCATCATCCTCCTCCAGCAGCGGCATGCATTCGACCGGCGCCAGGCTGGTGATATTAGTGGTCGGGTAGAAGGCCACCAGCCAGGCCTTCAGCGGCGTATGCCCGACCGGCTTGGGGAAGCCCTTGTCCAGCGAGCGGCGCAGCCGCGGATCGATCAAGGCGATGCCGTAATCCGGCAGGCTGCGCCTGTGATTGGCATAGGCGGCCAGCTCGGCCTTGAAGCGGCGCAGGTCCTGCGTGGTGCCGACTCGGTTGCGCAGCTTGTCGAGGTTCATGCGGAAGCCGCCCGGCGGGCCGCTGCGGGCGATCTCGTAGAGCCGCTTGGCCACCGGCGGCAGCTCGAAATACTTCGGCGTATAGGTCAGGAAGTGCTTGTCCTGCACGATGGCACGGAACAGCCAGGCGCAGAGGGTGAGCTCGACGGCGCGCATCTGCTTCGAGCCGTCCTGATTGCGGCGATAGAGGATGCGGTATTCGTCGAGCCAGCCAAAGCCGCGGTCCTCCCCCTCTCCGCCGGTCTCGATATTGGTGCGCACGAAGGTGGATTTCAGCCGCGCCAGGGATTCCTCCAGCCGCTCATAGGCGGAGCCGCCCGTGGCGCTGCCGGTGGTGACGAAGAAGTCGTGCGCGGTGAAGGTGATACGGGCCGAGGGGGTCTCGCCGCGGTTGATCTTGTCGGCGATCAGCGAGGCCGAATAGACCAGCAATTCCTTGTCCCAGATCGAGGCGACGCCGTGTTTGGTGCCGACCACCTCGATCCAGGCCTTGCCGTCATCGTAGCGTGGCAGCTCGGTCTCCTTCTCCCGCCGCAGCGAGAAGAAGTTGTAGACCATGGTGTTGCGATCACCCTTGACCTTGCCCACCAGCGGGCTGTCGGTCCTGTCGAAATCGAAAGCGTGCTGCTCGTCCATTGGCGTCTGGCGCATCCTGCTGCCGAAGTTGTGGCCGAGCCTTGGCGTGGATGCCAGCGCGCAGAACAGGAATGTCGGCGTCACGACGAGTCTTTTTCCCCGGGGCCTCGTCCTGACGCCGACATGGCGCGAAACACAGGGTTGGGCAGGGCCCGGCGAGTTATCCACAGCCTTGACTCGTCGTGACGCCGACACGCTCCGCAGACCTCGTCGTGACGCCGACACAAACTCGTCGTGACGCCGACGCAGACTCGTCCCGACGCCGACGCAGGCTCGTCGTGACGCCGACGCAAACTCGTCCCGACGCCGACGAGGATCCATACTAATCCTTTGAATACAAAAGCAAAAATGAGGGGTATAACTCTATAACTCTATAACTTGTTTGACTCTTTGACTCAAAAAAAGAGCAAGCCCGCAAACGCAGCGTCGGAGTGGTCATGGAAGCTCTGCGCCAGACCGCAAGTGTCGGCGAAAGGACGAGTGACAATGGAGGAATAGGGGCAAAGAAGCGCAACCTTAGGTTGCTTAAGCCGCAGAGGGCAGCGGCATTGAGGAAGGGAAAGGAAAGACGGCAGCGGAACTCGTCGTGACGCCGACATCTTCTTGAATCCCCAAGCTCACGATTTCGAGATCGGGCTGGGAACCGCCTTTCCATTTATCCGCCCTTGTCCTGTGGCAAAGGAGTTGCCGACGGGCTGGGAGGAGGAGAACCGGTAAATTCTGCGAAAAACCTTGAAGAAACGGCGATGTTCACCCTATGATCGCGCCGCCGGCCAGGATGGCCGGCCGCAGTGACGAGGAAGAATTCCGGATGCCCGACGCAAGGCTGCTTGGCCCCGCCCTTTGCCTGACAGGCAGCACCCTGCTGGCTCTGCCGGCTGCGCTGCCTCTGGCGATCAATAACCTGGGGCTCAATGGAAGAACCCTCAGCCTCGGCGGCCTGGTGCTGGCGATGCTGGGCCTTGCTCTGGCCCTGCAGGGCTGGCGGGAACGCCTGGCCAGCGCCTCCTTCCATGGACGGGCAGCATTGCGGCAGATGACGGGCCGATCCGCCGGGAGGGGGCCTGCCAAACGGGTGAAAATCCGCATACGGTGCGCGCGCTGACAGGGCCGGGCATGCTGGGTTGCCGGAACGTCCTGCAACCGCCGCCTGGGCCTCCAGAATGGAAGGACGAGAAATGAACGATCCCCTGAACGGCCACGAGATCTGGGTGGTCTGGGGCGGGATTTTCCGCGACACGAGCTTTACCGAGCTGGAGCCCGGCACCGAGGAGCTGCATGGGCCGTTCCATAGCGTGGAAGCGGCGGAAAAGGTGTGGCTGGAGCGGATGCGCCGCATGGTGGACATTGCCTCCCACCGGCTCTTCGTGCTGCGCGCCGTCCCTCCCTCCGACAAGCCGTGAGCGGCGGCTTGGTCCTCCGCGCACCGGCCGCACTGCCTGGCTCCTGGGTGGCGCGGCTCGGCGGGCTTTGGCAGGCCATGATTGCCCTGCCCTCTTCGCAGCAGCGGGCCTGGCGGCATCGCTGCCAAGCGCTGGAGCATACCCTGGAAGACCTGACGGACCGGCTAGCCCGGAGTGAGATCGCCCTGGCCCGCGCGCAGCACAACAAGCAGCAGGCTGCACAGCGGACAATCGAGGCGGAGGCGGCCCTGGTACGGGTTCAGTCCATGCTGGACGCACTGCGCTGGCGGCAGGCCGAGGCTGCGGACCCCCCTTCCCGCTGAGAAGGCAGGCTATTCGCGAAAGATGCGAGCAAACCGCTCGGCCCGTTCGGCCGGCAAGGGCGCGATGTGACGTGCTCCTAGGCAGCCTGTCGCACAGGCCTCGGACAAGTTCGGCACCGGATCGGGATCCTGCACAGCCAGCAGCAGGGCACCACCGGTACCGCCAAGGATCAGCATAAGGTAAGCAGCCAGAATGCGAAACGACATGGCGGGAAAAGCCTCACATGCGGGCCTTCTGGCCGATGACCAAAAAATAAACTAATGATCTATAAATTAGGAATCAAGAAATAACCTCGGCCATTGGCCGAAGAATGAGGCACGCCGCACGGCGCTTGGCCGGCCTGTCACGGGTAACTTTCACCGCAGCAGCGCGGATACCCTTTTCATGGCCGGACCGACCTTTCTTCTCCTCCGCCGTCTGAGGCCCCACCCCTTTTCCGAAGGCAGGGTGCCATGAGCGCGCCTCAGACACCCCGCTTCATCGCGCCCCATTTCGTCGAAATCGAAGGCAGTGCCGACCTTCCGGGGCCGGTGCGGCGGGCCTGCGCCTTCACCACGGCCGCGCCGGGTTGGCCGCGCGATGCAGGGGGCGCCACGCACCACCACCTTTGCGTGCTGCTGTCGGAAAGTGGGCGCGGGCATGAAGGCAGGCCGGTCCATTGGCGTACCGAAACCCGAGCGGTGGTGGGCGCGGGCGAGCCAATGGTCGCCGCGGGCCGTGCACCAGATCTGGTGCGCGGCATCGCCGCCGCGCTGGCTGCCGCCCATGCGCCGGTGCTGCCGCAGGATGGTCCGGCACAGGCTGATCCGGCGGTGCTCTGTGTGGCACCCGCCTTTGTGCCGATGATGCGCGAGCCTGGCCTGCCTGGCGTCTGGGTCTGCAGCCATCTCAGCGCGGCGGGGCCGGTTTCGGCGGAGCGGCCCTGGACGCATCTGCAGACCGCCTTCATCCGTGCCTGGCCCGGCGGTGGCCCGGCCTTTCGCTGCGAACTGGAAACCCTGCCCTTCACCTCCGTGATGCCCGCGGCGGTGCATGGCAGGATGCCCGGCCGCGAGCTTGCCTTCTGGTCGGCGGCCAGCCTGGAGGAGGCGGTGCGGAGCTGCCAGACGCGCATCTTCGCTCCCCGCGCCACGCCAGCCGAAACCCGACGCTGACAGGGCGGCCTGCAAATAGTCAGAAAAAAGATGGGAGTCCGGTGGAATTCCTTCCCCCCGGCCTTCCCTCTCCCACTCAAACTTTCCCCCGGCATCAACGGTCAACCTTAAAAGTTGACGTTGACGGAAAAACCCTAAAGCGGCACCCTCCCCTTCATCTTCTGACGTCAGAACCGGCCGGGGGGCGGGACGCATGGATGGGGAAATGCTGCGGGCGCTGCGCCAGCAGCTCAGGCTGAGTCAGTCCGAGCTGAAGGATGCCCTGAATCGGGCGCTGGGCCGCTCCTACGACAAGCCGCGCATCTCCCGCTGGGAGAACGGCCGGGAGCCGATCCCGGAGGAAGCGGCGCGCGCCGTGCAGGCTCTGGCCAGCGACCAGCCGCGGCATGCCCGCATCCTGGTGCTGGCCAACCAGAAGGGTGGCGTGGGCAAGACCACTTCGGCCCTCAACCTGGCCTGCGGGCTGGCCCGCCAGGGCCAGCGGGTGCTGCTGGTCGATCTCGACCCGCAGGCCACGGCCTCGGTCGCACTAATGGCGGCGAACACCGTGGAGGCCTATCGCCAGGGGCGCACCATGGCGCAGGTGATCCTGCGCGACCTGCCGCTGCAACAGGCGATCTTCGACCGCGCGGATCCGCTGCTGGTCGGCCGTGGCGGCTTCGATCTGGTGCCGAGCCATATCGACCTCGCTGAAACCGACGGGCGGCGCGAACCCGGTTTCGACGTCGTGCTACGCGAGGCGCTGGAGGCGGTGCGCGACCGCTACGACGTGATCGTGCTCGATGCGCCGCCCAATCTCGGCATGCTGACGGTGATGGGCCTGGCGGCAGCGGACGAGGTGATTATCCCCGTCCGCACCGAACCCTATGACAGCATGGGCGTCGGACTGATCCTGGCCACCATCGGCAAGGTGCAGCGGCGGCTCAACCCGGCACTGCGGCTGGCCGGAATCCTTCCGACGCAGTTTGGCCCCCGCAAGTCGGTGGATCGCGAGGTGCTGGAACAGTTGGTCGGGGTGATGGCGGGCAAGGCACCGGTGCTGGAGCCGGTGCCGGCCAGCGCGGTCTTCGGTCACGCGGCGCGCAATGGGCGGATCGCACTGGAAGCCTCGCCCGGCACGGCGGCCGTGGCGGTCTATGGGCGGCTGGCGGCCGCGCTGGTGGCGGGGGCTCCCCTGCCCCAGGCCGAGCTGCTCGCCCCGGTGGAGGAGGCCTGAGTCATGCGGCAGCAACGCAAGCCCGCCTCGCCCGTGCTGGGCGCGGCGATCTCGGCGATCGGCGCGGCCAGCAACGGTCTGGTGCCCCGCGACAGCCGCTTCCGACACTCCTTCGAGGCGCCATTAGCGCGCATCCGCCCTGATCCCGATCAGCCGCGCAAGCGTTTCGATCCCGCGGAGATCGCCGCCCTCGCCGCGACCATGGCGGCGGAGGGGCAATTGCAGCCCGTGCTGCTGCGGCGCGATCCGGAGCAGCGCGGAGGCTGGATCCTGGTCGCCGGCGAGCGCCGCTGGCGCGCCGCGCAGCACAATGGCTGGACCAGTCTTCTGGCCATCGAACATGTCGGCGATGCGGCGCTCGCGGCTCTGTTGGAGAACCTGCAGCGCGTCGATCTCACCCCGGCCGAGGAGGCGCGCGGCCTGCAACGTCTTCTGGCCGCGCGTGGGATGAGCCAGGCCGCCGCCGCCACGCTGCTCGGGCGGAGCCCGGCCGAGATCAGCGCCACGCTGCGGTTGCTGACCCTGCCGGAGGAGTTCCTGGAGCGGGCCGGCACCTTGCCGCGCAATTTGCTGGTGGAACTGGCACGACTGGAGCCGGGTCCCTTACGGGACCGGTTGTTGCGTCAGGCCGAGGCGGGCAGCCTGACGGTGCGGGCCTTGCGGGCGGCCCGGGCCGCGCCGCCGCCTGCGCCGAGGCAGCCGCAGCCGCTGCGTCCTGCGGTGCTCAAGGCCCTGGCCGCGAGGCTGGCACGGCGGCGGTCGCAGGGGGCACCCCTGGCGCCGGATGAGCGTGAGCAATTAGCGGCCCTGCGGCAGCGGATCGACGACCTGCTCGACTTCTGACGTCAGAACTTTCAGGCCGGGGCCAAAGGGGGCACCGCCCCCTTTGGAAACCCCCGCCGGGGTGGCAACGGCCACCCCGGACCTCGCGATAACCTCTTCAGGCGGCCGCCTGGGCGGGGCCATCATCCGTTTGGGTAAGAGCCGAAGCCGCCGCGTGCAGGTGCCGGGCATTCTCCTGCACCGCCTGCAGCAAGGCGGCTGTGCGATGGGCTAGCGCAGAGGGAAGCGCCTGCTGTGACATCGCCCGCGCTTCCTGCAGCAGCTGCGCGGCATCGGCCTCCACAGCGCCAAGACGCTCCAGCGCATGGCTTATCTTCGGAGAAGTGACCCCTCCCGATCGCGCCGCAGCCTGCTGCCCAGTGATGCTGATCATCGCCTGCAGCCGCACGGCATGGGTTTCCAGCGCCGCGGTGCCGGCGGCAAAGCGGTCGGTCGTCTCCGTCAGGTAGCGGGCGGCATCGCCCAGCGTCGCCTCGTTGCGGAGCACGCGCTCGATATGGCCGCCCAGGCTGTGCACCAGCTCCTCCAGCCGCGCGGGCGGCGCCTCCGCCAGGCGTTGCACGGCCTCGTCGAGCAGGCCTTCCATCCGCTGGCTCAGTCGCGCCGCCTGCAACTGCGCTGCCCGGCTCTGCTCGGTCATGCGCCCGGCCGTTCCGGAGAGCGCCTGGAGCTTCTCCGGGAACTGCGCTACGGCCGTGGCCGCCATTTCCAGACGCTGTATGCCGGCGGCAAGCTCCGCCGCAGCCGCCGGCAGGGCCTGCAAGGGGTCCTGCGCCGCCGCCATCCGCTGCGTGCAAAGCTCGAGGCGCGAGGACAATGCCACGGAAGCGGCCTCTGACGGCGCCGGGAGACCCTGCTCCAGCACCTGCCGGAACCGTTTCTCAACACTGTTGGCCAAGCCGGAAAGCTGGGCCCCAGTGGTTACCGCGCGGCTCACCGCCGCCGTCGCCTCATGCACCTGCCGTTGCTGCTCCTCCAGAAGCTGCCGGAGCCCCTGGACCAAGCCTTCCGCCCCGACGTCTGCCGTCGGCTCCTCGGCGGCGCTGCGCAGCAAATGGCGCAGTGTGTGCAGACCGCCTCCGAGCGCCAGCAATGCCGCTGTGACGGCACAGGCCATCGCAGCCTCGCCGCCCCCGGCCGCTGCCGCTGCCGCAGCGTCCGGTAATCCGCTCCCCGGCAGCAACTGCAAGACCGCCGCGCTGCCCAGCAGGGCCAGGGCCAGTTTCCAGGGCCAGCCCATCAGAGTGATCAATTCCCCCAGGCGGGGCTCGTCCTGTGTCGTCGCTTCTGCGCTCATGATGCCGGCCTCCTGCCGGGTCGTGGTGATGGCAGCCGCCGGCGCGACTGAGGTCAGGATCGGTGCCGCGCCGGCGGCCACGCGGCATGGCCCTCGCAAGGCACCAGGCGCCTCCGGGTGCGTGGCAGGAGGGTGAAGAGGTCTGTCTCGGCGCACCGGCGAAGAGCGGCGCAAGCCGGCGATAGGCAGCAACCATGCCGGTGGCATCGGACCCGGCGTCGGAGGGCAGCAACTGGAGGCGACTGCGCGAAGGCGATCCCGCCCTTGACGGTGTATTGCGAAGGCTGGCCCCTCGATCTGCGCTATGGCGGCTGGGGCGGCCTTGGTCTTGGTGGCTGGCGCGAGGCCGAGCAACCGGACCAGTCCCGTCACGGCACGTTTCCCGGAGCCATTCTGGGTTGCCGCCTTGCGATGAACGCTTTCCGGAGAGCGACCCCAGAATGGACCTGGTCCTGGCCACCAGGACGGCGCCAGCCGGAAGGCCATGCAATCTGGTGGAAAAAACAAGGTCCTGCACAACCCAGCCTTTTGCCAAGGAATGCGAAAATCTGCGACACACATAATGCGAAAAATATCGAAGAGGCAAGCCGATTGTCGCTTCGTCCCCGATTGCCTTACGGCCGGCGGAGGCTCTCCCGGCTCAGGAGTATAATTCAGCCACGCCCTGGTTGGCCGTAGGCGGCGCGACAGCGTAGAAGCGGTGCGCGCGGGTGGGCCAGGCCGGCCCGCGGAGCCATCCCGCGCGGGGATGGCGTCTGCACCGGCAGCTCCGGGGACAGGCAGGAGAGGGCGGCATGAAGCGCATTCTCGTCACCGGCGCGGCCGGCTTCGTGGGTCAGGCCGTCAGCGCGCGGCTGTTGCAGGACGGCTTCGCAGTGCTCGGCCTCGACAGTTTCACGCCCTATTACGACGTCCGGCTGAAGCAGGCGCGACTGCACCAGCTTGAAGGCCGCCCCGGCTTCTCCTTCCGGCAACTCGACCTGGCGGATGCGGCGGAGACCCAGGCCGCCTTCGCAACGTTCCAGCCGGAGGCGGTGGTGCACCTCGCGGCGCAGGCGGGGGTGCGCTACTCGCTCGACCATCCGCAGGCCTATACCGCGGCCAATATCGACGGCTTTCTGTCAGTGCTGGAGGCCTGCCGCGCCCATCCGGTGCGGCATCTGGTCTATGCCTCCTCCTCCTCGGTCTATGGCGCCAATACCAAGGTGCCTTTCTCGGAACAGGACCCGGTGGACCGGCCGGTCTCGCTCTACGCGGCGACCAAGCGCGCCAACGAGCTGATGGCGCAGACCTACAGCCATCTGTTCCGCGTCCCCGTCTCGGGGCTGCGCTTTTTCACGGTGTACGGGCCCTGGGGCCGGCCGGACATGGCCTACTACAAATTCACCGCGGCGATCTTCGCCGGGCGGCCGATCGATCTCTACAACCAGGGCCGCATGGCGCGCGACTTTACCTATATCGACGAGGTGGTGGAGGCGATCCGGCGCCTCGTTCCGCAGCCGCCCGCTGACCATGTCGCCCCTGGGGCTGAGCCAGGCCGGGTCGATCCCGCGACGCCGCACCGCATCTTTAACATCGGCAACCATACGCCAGTGGAACTGGAGCGCTTCGTGGAGGTGCTGGAGGCGGCAATCGGCCGCCGCGCCGAGCGGCGCCTGCTGCCGATGCAGCCCGGCGACGTCGAGCGCACCTATGCCGATGTGGCGGCGCTCCAGCAGGCCGTGGGCTTTGCGCCGCGCACCTCGATCGAGGAAGGGCTGGCGCGCTTCGTGGCCTGGTACAGGACCTATCACAAGCCCTGAGCGGCATAGGGCAGGGGAGGCGGCTTGGCCTTCAGCGCTTCTCCCCGCCTTCCGGCGGTATCGCCGCTTTTCCACCCGGCGCGGCGCCCCAGATCCTGCGCGTCGGGTTGTTGCGCCAGAGATCGGCCGGGCGGAGATAGCCAAGCGCCACCTCGGCCGACCGATGCCGGGTCTGGCGCATGACCTGGGCGAGATCGGCACCCGCCTCGCCGGCGGCGGTGGCCAATCCCGCCCGCAGGGAATGACCGGAATAGCGCTCCGGCTCGCGCAGGCCGGCCGCCCGCGCCGCAGTCTTCACCAGACGCCAGACCGCCTTGTCCGAGAGCTGTGCGGTGCTGAGCCGGCCGGCCTTGCTCATTCCGACGAAAAGCGGCCGCTCCGCATCGGAGGCCGCGCCGATGATATCGCCGCCCCGGCGGCGGTGCTCCCGCCAGGCTTCCAGAGCGGCCAGCGGGCAGACCGCCGGCTCATCCGGATTGGCCCAGACCGCGACCTCCTGGCCGGCGCCGCGCGGGTCGGTCTTGGAGCGGCGGATCAGCAGCCGCAGGCCGCGCCCGGGCACGATCTCCACGTCGCCGAGCGTCAGCCCGACCAGCTCGCTTCGTCGCAGTGCTGCCCCAAAGCCGAGCAGCAGCAGGGCCCGGTCGCGCGCGCCGAGCGGCGTGTCGGCGGCAGGGCGGGTGGCCAGCATCAGGCGGAGCGCATCCGGTCCGGCGGCGGCGGCGCGCCGGCGGGGCCGCGTGCCTTTGGTACGGGCGATGCCCTCCAGCACCATGACCAGGCGTGGATCGCGCAGGTCGAGGGCGATGCCAGCGAGCCGATGCGCGGTCTGGATGGCGGCCAGATGGACGCGCAGCGTGGCGACGCTGAGCCCGCGATCGGCGCAGTGCACGGCATAGAGGGCGAGGCTGTCGGGGGCGCCGCCGAGGGGCACGCGGCCGAGGGCCTGGCACCAGGCCTCATAGGCCCGCCAGGCCGAGCGATAGGCACGGCGGGTGCCCTCGCCACGGGCGCGGGTGGCATAGACGGCGGCCTGGGCGGCGAGGGCCTGGATCTCAGCTGCACGCCCCGCGCCACCAGGGACGGAAAGCGTACCCAAGAGGCCCGTATGCAGGGTCAGCATCTCATCCGGCGGGGGAAAGGGCTTCGCAGCGTCCATCATGGTGATGGTTAGCGTCCACCATTCTGTCCGAAAAGAATTATTAGCGGACGGAATGATGGACGTGAACAGCCAGGCCCATTTGGCCCAGTCTGCTCCGGGGCAGGTTTGCGAGAGTCATGTAAGTTAAGACCAAATTAGCTTTCAAAATCCATGCTAAGCGGTTGAACGTTAAAAACTCGTTTTGGCTGGAAGAAGCGGGAATCCGGCCGGGATTCTCCTCATCACGGCGACCGTCTACCGACGCCCCCGGCCCAAGCCGGACAAAGGAGAGACAATGCCCACGGATCCCTGGAAAGGCTGGTTCGGCGACGCGGCCTTCGAGGAGGAGGACGGGCCTGCCGCCAGGTTCCGGCAGCGCGCGGGTCCGGCACCGGATCCTGCGCGCCTGCTTCTATCCCTCGCCGCCGCCGAGGATGCGCTTTCTCGCCTCGATGCGCTCACCGGCGCGGCCTCCGAGCCGGTGCGAGCAGGCCTGGCGGCGCGGCTCGCTTTTGCCGAGGCGGCGGGATGGCTGATGGAGGAAGGCGTCCTCGTGCATTCGCGCGACCTGGCGCTGCGCGCCAGCCACATCACCGGCTCTTACACTGCGGCGACAGCCTTGGGACGCCTGCGCCGGGAACTGCCCGAGACCTGGCGCGCGGTGGAGATCCTGCCAGAGGAAATTCCGGCCGAGCACCTGGTCGAACAGGCCCTTGCCCTCGCCCGGTTGCTGCAGCGGCTGGCCACCTTGCGCAGCCTGGACCCACTCGACAACGCGGCCAGTTTGGCGAGTAGCCTCCGCAGCCTGGGCCCCAGTGCCTGGCCCGCTGCACTTTGTGCGGCCGAGGTGCAGCCGCCGGATTTCACCACCTGGCGCCGCGAGTGGCTCGCGACAGGCCAGGAACAGCCAACGCTGCTGGCCGCCGCCGAGGCCTCAGCACTCTGGCTGCGGCAGGCCTCGGAAGGCGACATCGCCGTGCCGCAACTCTCCCAGGCTCTGTTCCTGGCGGCCCTACTGGTGAAGCGACGGGGGCGCCTGCGGCATGTGGCACTCCCCTTCTGGTCGGCGCGCCCTGCCGGTGCCTTCCGGTTGCGCCGCCCCGGAGAAGATCCGGCGGGCTGGCCGTTGCGCATGCTGGAGCGGATACGGGCGGCGGCACTGCGGGGCCTCGACGAGCTTGACCGGCTGCAGGCCGCGGCGGAGGGGATGGCGCGTCTGGCCAAGCAGGGGCGGCGCTCATCTTCCCTGGGCGCTGTGAGTGATCTGGCGCTCCGGCGGCCGGTGCTGACCGCGGGTGCCCTGGCCGCCAAGCTTGGGTTGACCCATCAGGGGGCGCTTCTTCTGCTCGACCGTCTGGCCGGTGAAGGACTGCTCCGCGAGATCACCGGGCGGGCCAGCTTCCGGGCTTTCGCGGTCTAAGGCCGGGGAGGAAATTCCCCAGACCTCCATCTTTTTCTGCCCACTGCAGGACGCGGGGCAGCCCTGGGTTTGGCGTCAGACTTCCGGCTCCTGCGTGGCGCTGTGGCCGTAGATGCGGCCCGGGACATCGGCGGCGTGCAGGGCAGGGTCACCGCCGCCGGCGCGTTCAAGATGCGATTTCAGGCTTTGCAGGGCGGCCTCGGCACTGAGGCGGGCGGCGTCCTCCGGGGTCTCCGGCTCGGTCGGATCGGCCGCCTGTGCCGTGTCGCGCGCCAGATGCAGGATCAGCCGCGTCACACCCTGGACACTCTGCACCCGCCATTCCCCGGCCGGCGGGAAGGACCAGCGGATGATCCCGGCCGCGGCATCGGCTTTCAGGCCGGTGGTCGGTAACTGGGTTTCCTCGCGCCGCAGCTGCGGCAGCCAGTCGTTCAGATGGGCCGGGTCCGCCAGATAGGCGAAGACCTCGGCAGCCGGACGAGCAATGGTGATCTGCTGCTCCATGCTCTGCCAACGCTTCGGGCAGGCTGCGGTTTCGAAGCGACGAACCCGGCGGCACCCGCCGGGAAACCCCTTGCGCCTTCGGGCGTCACCGCCTTCAGCAGCGGGAAGGATGCAGCATGACGGTGCCCCCGGTCGGACCCCAGCCCAGCGTGGTTCTGCCTCGTCTGGCTCGGCAGGGGGCGGGGCTGTCGGCAGGCCTGCGTGCCGTACCCGAAGAGGCCGCCGTGGCCCTGACCTATGGCCGTGCCACCCATGCGGTGATGATGGCCACCCCGGCCGACCTGTCCGATCTTGGCCTCGGCTTCAGCCTGACCGAGGGGCTGATCACTCGTCCCGAGGAGCTGACGGCGCTGGAGGTGGTGCCGCGCCCCGGCGGTATCGAGTTGCGGATGGAACTGGCTGCCCCGCGCGCGGCGGCGCTGTCGCGCCGCCGGCGCCATCTGGCCGGCCCGCTGGGCTGCGGCCTCTGCGGCATCGAGAGCCTGAGCGAGGCGATGCGCGACCTGCCTGCCCTGACCGCCGCGACGCCGCTTCCCGCCGCCGAGATCGGCGCGGCTATGTCGGCGCTCTCGGCCGCGCAGTCATTGCACCGCGAGACCCATGCCGTGCATGCCGCGGGCTTTTGGCGTCCTGGCCAGGGCCTGCTGGCCTTGCGGGAGGATGTCGGCCGCCACAACGCGCTGGACAAGCTGGCGGGGGCGCTGTTGCGGCGAGGCGTGGCGGCGGCCGCGGGCGCGGTGGTGCTGACCAGCCGCGTTTCCGTCGAAATGGTGCAGAAGACGGCACTGCTCGGCGCGCCGTTGCTGCTGGCCGTTTCGGCACCCACTGCCCTGGCCGTGCGCGCCGCCGAGGGCTGTGGCATCACCTTGGTGGCCCTGGCGCGCGGGGAGGATTTCGAGGTCTTCACGCATCCCGATCGCATCGTTTAGGCGGAGCGCCTGGAAGCCGCCGCCGGCAGCGCCTATCCTGGCACGCCTTGCAGCTGCCGGATCTGACTTTTGATGCGCCTTCCCTCCCGTCGTTCGCCTCGTCAGGACTGATGCATGGCGCAGCAGGAACAAGGCGGCTTCACGCAGCAGGAGAAGGCGGGCGGGCGGGTCCTGTTCATCGTGCGGCCGGCCCGCGCGTCGCTTGCCTTCCTGGCGGCGGCGGTACTGTTGGGAGCGCTGTTTGGCCTGCCGGCCCTAGCCGTATTGCTCAACCCGCGGCGCCATGACGCCATCTCGCTCGCCGCCGCCTTGTGCGCCCTGCTGATCCTGGCGGGCGCGGTCGTGGCCTTCCGCCGGGCACGGCATGGGCGGTCGCCGCGCCGGATCGAGGTGGATGCCACGGGCATCGCCTTGCCGGAGCGGCATGTGCCCTGGTCGGTCGTGCAGGGGCTGCGCGTGGAGCAGCCCGCGGCTGACCGTCAGGTCGCCTCCGGCATCTACGATCTGGCCGCCAATGTGGCGGCACAGCAGCGGGCAGCCGAGGCGCGCCTACTGCTGGACGGTCCGGAAGGCGGCGCGCCGCTGCTGGTGGCCAGCGGGCTGGGCGCCGCCGTGGCGGAACAACTGCGTGCGGCGATACTGCGGCTGAAGCCGTGACAAGGCCGGGGGAATGAATTCCCCCAGGCCCCCATCTTTTTTCTTCGAGTCTCCCGCACGGGCGGAAAGCGTAGCGCCCAACTGACAAAAAGAAGATGGGGGTTCGGGGGAATTCCTTCCCCCGACCTTCTGACGTCAGAACTCCGCGTCAGTAGGGCATCACCCGTTCCATCAGCTGCTGCCCCCAGCGCGGCCGCTGCAGGTCGCTCGACACGCCGCGCCCGCCATAGGCGATGCGCGCCTCGGCGATCTTTTCCGAGGCGATGCGATTGTTCGGGCGGATATCCTCCGGCCGTACCAGCCCGCGTAATTGCAACTCGCGCAGCTCGTTATTGACGCGGATCTCCTGCGAGCCGGCGATCTCCAGATTGCCGCTCGGCAGCACCCGCACCACGGTCGCGGCGATCTGCAGGCGGATCTTCTCCGTGCGGCGGATCTTGCCGGTGCCGTTGGAGGTGCTGTTGCCCCCCAGTTCCGCTGCCGGGTTCAGCTCGCCGCCGAAGGCCTTGCCCAGCACCCCCTGCAGGCCGAACAGGAAAGGCACCTTGAAATCCTGCTCCGCCTTGCGCTCCAGCTCGGTCTTGTTGTCGAACTGCGCGCTGTCGTCGATCTCGATCTCGACGGTCAGCAGGTCGCCCACTGTGCGGGCACGCTGATCGCGGAAAAAGGTGCGGCTGCCCGGTCGCCACAGCGAGCCCGTCATGGTGGGGCCGGTGCCACCTGGCCGCGGCCGCGTCGCCACGTCCATCGGGCTGTCCACCAGCTCCTCGGCGGGGATGCTGCTGATCGCGCCAGGCGCGGAGATCGGCGGCGGCTGCTGGAAATGCCCCCAGGTGTCGCAGCCGGCGAGGCCGAGCAGGAGCACGCTGCCGGCCAGGGCACGGTGAGGCGCGCGGCGTGGCGGAAGCCTCGGCATATTCCCGCTCATGGCGCGCCGCGCACCTCGGTGGTGCCCTCGGCTACCACCATGGCGCGGATGGTGCGGTTGCTACCGGGATTGTGCACCCGGATCTCCTCGCCCATCGCACCGCTCTCCATGGCCCGGCCTTCCATCTCCAGCGTCACGCCGCCGCTCTTCCAGAAGACGCGCACCGTGTCGTTGGAATGCACCGCCAGCGGCTCGCCGACATCGCGGTCGCGCAGCGGCATGCCGTCGCGGACGCGGAAGCGTATCTCCTGGCCGACCAGATCCTGCCCGGCCTCGATGAAGGCGTTGTTGTCGCGGCGCGGTGCCATCGCCTCCAGATCCTGCGGTCGCAGGATGTCGCCGCGTTCGAGCGTGCGGGTGGCGTGCCAGACCTCCCGCGCCACGACAGGGCCGGCGGCCACGAGCAGCAGCGCCGCGGCCAGGGGGGGAAGAAGGCGAGGGGGAAGAAGGCGCATCGCCGCTCCCCTCAGCGCACGTTGTTGGCGGTCTGCAGCATCTGGTCGGTCGCCTCGATGACCTTCGAGTTCATCTCATAGGCCCGCTGCGCCGCGATCAGCTGGGTGATCTCCTGCACCACATTGACATTGGAGGCCTCCAGATATCCTTGTCGGATTTTCGCATAGCCAGGGTCAGAGGCGAGCCCGGCTTCCGGCTGGCCGGAGGCATCGGTCTCCAGGAACTTGTTGCCGCCGATCGCCTCCAGCCCCGCCTCGTTGGGGAACATGTACAGCTCCAGCCGGCCGACATTCTGCTGCTGGCCATTGGCATCGGTCACCAGCACCTCGCCGGCCTGGTTCACCGTCACGTCCTTGGCGTCAGCCGGGACGGTGATGGCGGGATTGACCGGATAGCCCTCGGTGGTGACGATCTGGCCTTCGGGGGAGAGTTTGAAGCTGCCGTCGCGGGTATAGGACACGGTGCCGTCCGGCAGAGTGATGCCGAAATAGCCGCGCCCCTCCAGCGCCAGGTCGTAGCGGTTGCCGGTGTCGGTCAGCGAGCCCTGCAGAGTGATGCGGTTGACCGCCGAATTGCGCACGCCGAGCCCGATCTGCGTGCCCACCGGCAGCACCGTGCCGGCCTCGGAGGAGGCGGAGCCGACCCGCTCGGAGGACTGGTAGATCAGGTCTTGGAACTCCGCCTTGCGGCGGGTGAAGGCGGTGGTCGAGACATTGGCGATGTTGTTCGCGATGATCTCGACATTGGTCTGCTGGGCCTGCATGCCGGTGGCCGCGATGCTCATGGCGCGCATGGTTGTGTGTCCTTCTGAAGCCGCGCGTGGGGTCAGGGGAGGCGGGTCAGTTCGAGCGCCCCAGGATCTCTATCATTTTTCGCACGCGATCGTCGTCCTCGGCAACGATCCGCTGCATGCTCTCATAGGCCCGCTGGATCAGGGTCAGGTTGGACAGTTCCTGCACGGGCCGCACGGTGGAAGCCTCCAGCGCCCCCTGCTGCAGGCGGATGCCTGGCGCATTGGCGGGCACCGGCTGCACATCGGCGACCGGGATCTCCAGCAGCCCGTCGCCGCCCTTGCGGATGGCGCGCGGATCGCCGCCGCGGAACAGGCCGATCCGTCCGGCCTGCTCGATCCGCCCCTCCACCGTGGCCAGGATGGTGCCGTCGGTGCGGATCTCGACCTTGCTGACCTGCTCCGGCATCAGAATGGGCGCGCCGCCCTCGTCGAGCACCGGGCGGCCGCTGTTGTCCACCAGGGTATTGTCGGGGGCGATGCGCAGCCGGCCGTCGCGCGTGTAGCCGCGGCCGCCGCCCGGGCGCTCCACGGCCAGATAGGCATCCCCCTCGATCGCCAGGTCGAGCGGGTTGCCGGTGGCCGAGATCGTGCCGGGCTGGGTGTCGAGATAGGTGGCGCGGTCCTGCACAAAGGCGACCTCGCGCCCCGGCACTTCGAGCCGACTGACATGGGTCTGGAACAGCGTGCGGTCGCCGCGAAAGCCGGTGGTTGTGGCATTGGCCAGGTTGTTGGCGGTGATGTCGAGTTGCTGGCGCAGCGCCATCTGGCCGGAGAGGCTGACGATGCTGGGGCTGTCCATCTCAGTTATTCCCTGTACCCGGCAGCAGCTTTTCGATTTCCCGGCTGCGTGCGATGGCCGAGCGCACGGCCGCCACGCCATTCACCGGTGCCCCGGCGGGGTCGCCGCTCAGCTGCAGCAGCGCCGCCGCGCCGTTCCGTGGCGCCAGCAACTCGGCCGGCACCGCCGGGCGCTGCCGCGCCAGGGCGGCGGCGCTGGCCAGCCGGGTGGTGGCCTCGGCGCGCGCCGCCGGCTCCAGCGCCGGATCGCGCAGCAGGTCGGCATAGGCTGTGGCGGCCTCCGGCCAGGCCTTGGCCTGGAACAGCAGCCCGGCGCGCGTCTGGCGGTCCTCCAGCGCCGTCAGGCCGGCCAGCTCATCGGCTGCCTCCTGCGGCTTGCCCAGCCGTGCCAGCGCGGCACTGGCGGTGCGCTGCACCTCGGGGGAGGGCGGCAGGCCGCGCAGCAGCGCCAAAGCCCGCTGCACGTCGCCCTGAGCGGCGCTCGCCTCGGCGCGGGCCACCAGCAGCGCCGTCTCCGGCTGCTGCCGCGTGGCGGGGGTCAACTGCCGGGCGGTGTCCAGCGCCGCATCGGCCAGGCCCTGGTCCAGCATCAGCCGCAGCGCGCCGCGGCGGATGTCGTCGCCGCGCTCGCCGGGCGTGGCATAGCCTTCGTACTGCCAGTACAGCGCCAGCCGTTCGTCGGGGGGCGGCAGCGTCATGCCCTTGGCGTCCACCAGCAGCAGGCGCATCGCCTGGGCCGCCAGCCGTGCGCCGCGGCTTTCCATGCTAGGCCGCAGCGAGGCTTGGCTGGCGCCGTCGGCCACGGCCAGGGCGCCCGCCAGATCGCCGCGTTCCAGCAGGCGCTGCGCGTAGAGCGTAGCGGCCTCCTCGCCCAGCGCGTCGAAGCGGTAGGTGCGGCTGAAATCGAGCAATTGCTGCTCCGCCCGCTGACCTTCGAGGCCGGGGCGGTTGAGGTTCAGGGCCGCCAGCCGAGCCCGCGCCTGCAGCGCCGGCACCCAGCGGCCGGTCTGCGCCGCCTTCTGCAGGTGCAGCATCTCGTCGGCGCGATTGCCTTCCAGGCGGGCCAGCCGCGCCAGCAGCCAACTGCGCAGCGCCGTCTGGTCCGGATGCAGGTCGCCGGCAGTGCGGATGGCGCCCACCAGGGTGCGCAGCGTCTCGGCATCCTCCTCCACCGCATCCGTCAGGATGCCGACAAAGGCGATGCGCAGATCCTGTGGCACCTCGCGCAGCGCGGTGCGGATGGCAGGGGCCAGGCGCGCCAGCACGGTGGCCTCGCCGTGCAGGGCGGCGTTCAGGCCCCGCCACAGCGGCAGGTCGGGCCAGGTGCAATCGGCCGCCTCGGCCAGCAGCGGGGAGGCGGGGTCGATCGGCTGCCGCGCCAGCAGCCGCGCCACGTCGCGCGCTCGTTGCAGCCGCTCCAGCGTCTCGCCGGCAGGCTGCTCGGCCAGAGGCGTAGAGAGCACGTTGAGCGCCTCGCGGGTCAGTTCGTGCCCGGTATAGAACTCGGCGAGCGCGGCGATCTCGGCGGCGCCCTGATCAGAATGAGCGAGCGCTGCGCGCAGCTTCGCCAACTGCTCCGGGAAGGCTTCTGGGCCGGCCCAGCCCTGCAGGGTGAAGGAAGCTTCCAGACAGGCCGGCCTGGCTATTTCCTGGGCGGGTGGCACGAAGCGCGGATTGGGCGCCGGGACGCTGGCGGCGGGCGCGGGCTCGGGCCTGGCCTCGGGTGCCGCAGTCGTGGATGTCGGTGTGCCATTCAGCACGGCCAGCCGGCGCACGATGCCCTCGCGCAGTGCCGCCATATCGTCCGATGCCGCGGCTGCCTGGAGTGTCGTGGCTTGCGCCGGCGTCGGCGACTCCGGTGCAGGGGTAGAGGTGGGAGCGGGAACGGCGGCAGGGACAGGTGCGGCCGACGCCGGAGCGGGCGCGGGCTGGGCCACGCCTGCCGTGGGAGCGGGTGCCGCAGCCGGCATTGCCGCTGGCGCGGTGCCGCGCAGCAGGGCGATGGCCTGCGGCCGGCTCATCAGCCCGAGCTTGACCGCATCATCCAGCAGGCGCCGCCGCGCCGCGGCGAGCTGCGCCGGGCTATGGACCTCGCGGGGAGCATCGCGCGGCGCTTCGCTGGCGGCGGGGCGCAGGTCGACATAGAGCATGCCGTCAAAGGCACCCGCTTCGGCGACGCAGTCGCAGGCGGGATGCAGCCGCAGCACGGTCTCGCCGTTCTCCTGCCGCGCCTCGCTGTCGGCCAGCTCGGCGATCCGGCGCATTTCCGAGAAGTCCAGACGGTAGGGGCCGCGCAGCCGCAGCTCCCAGTCCTTGCCGACGCGCTGCAGGGCATAGGAGGGGATGCGGCCCAGATGCAGCACCACGCGGCCATGATCGGCATGCTGGCCGGTGCGGATGCGCACCGACGGCACGGCCGCGGCCGTGGCCGGCGCGGGGCTTTCCTGGGCATGGCCGGGCAGGGCGAGCAGCGGCGGCAGCGCCAGGCTGGCCAGCAGCAGGGCAGGGCGCATCGGCGTTACTCCCCGCCGCCCTCGCCGGCGCCGTCCGTCTTGGCGCGGCCGGCCTCGCGCAGCTGCTCCTCCATCTGGTCGAAGCTGGGCTGCAGCTTGGTGGGCACCACCTGGCGGCCGACCTCGACGCAGAGCTGCGGCGAAAGATTCTCCAGATAGCTGGTGATCACCGAGCGGGTGACGTCCAGCATGCGCCGCTCCTCCTCGAAAATCGCCTTGAGCCGCGCGGCCATCGGCCCGACCAGCCCGTAGGAGAGGAAGACGCCGAGGAAGGTGCCGACCAGCGCGGAGCCGATCATGTGGCCGAGGATCTCGGGGCTCTCGCTGATCGCGCCCATCGCCTTGATGACGCCGAGCACGGCGGCGACGATGCCGAGCGCCGGGAAGGCGTCCGCCATGGTCTGGATCGCCTTGGCCGGCTTCAGGTTCTCCGCATGGCGCTTGTCGATGGTGGCTTCCATCATCTCGCCGATACGGTGGGGGTCCTTGTTGTTGAGCGTGACGGTGCGCAGGGTGTCGCAGATCATCGCGCGCAGCGCGCCATCCTGCATCAGCCGCGGGTAGCGGCTGAAGAGGGCCGAGCTTTCGGGTTTCTCGATGTGCTTCTCGAGCTTCGCCGCGCCTTCCTTCTGGTGGGTGCGCAGCAGCAGGTAGAGCAGGCAGAGCAGGTCGGAGAAGTCCTTCCGCTGCCAACTCGAGCCCTTGAACACCTTGCCGAAGGATTTGAGGGTTTTCGCAAGAAGCGCGCCGTCACCGCCGATCAGCAGCGTCATCAGGCCGCTGCCGCCGATCACGAGCATCTCCGGCCCGAGGGCGCCGAGAATGACGCCCATCTTGCCGCCGGCGATCAGGTAGCCGCCGAAGACGGCAAGGAAGACTCCAAGGATTCCGGCGATCTGGATCATCGATTGGGACGGCCCCGCAGGTTGCGACGGTCGGCGCGGAGGCGGCCGACGCATCGCTCTTATCATTTCGCGATCTGCTGTGCTATGTGCATTTTTCGCAAAAGCGACAGAAAGGCCCGACCATGCCGACCCCCCTTGCCCTTTCGCCCGCCCTGGAGAAGACCGGCCTGGGCGCCGCCCGCCCGAGCACCGAGACGCTGGGCCGCTACAAGGTGGACAGTGCCGTCACCGGCGCGCTGCGCAGTGCCGCGCAGGCCACCGGCGTGGATTTCGAGGTGCTGGCCGCCAAGGCGGCGATGGAGAGCGGCTTCCGCGCCGATGCGCAGGCCCCCACCTCCTCCGCGCGCGGCCTCTTCCAGTTCATCGACCAGACCTGGCTCGGCGTGGTGCAGGAGCACGGCGCTGAGCACGGCCTGGCCAACGCGGCGGCGGCGATCACCCGCCAGGGCAGCCGCCTCACCGTCTCCGACCCGGCGATGCGCGCGCGCATCCTGGCGCTGCGCGACGACCCGGAGATCTCCGCCCGGCTCGGCGCCGAGCACCTGAAGGATCTCTCGGATGCCATGGCCACGAATCTCGGCCATCGGCCAGACGCGGCCGAGTTGTATCTCGGCCATTTCCTCGGCCTGCGCGGCGCCTCCGAGCTGCTGCAGAAGGCCGCGGCGGATCCGCAGATGGCGGCCAGCCAGGTCTTGCCCGATGCGGCGCGCGCCAATCCGGCGATCTTCCGCGGCGGGGATGGCGCGCCGCTCTCGGTGAAGCAGGTGCTCGACAAGCTGCGCGAGCGGGTGAACCAGACCTATGCGCAGCTTGGCCTGGACGCGCCGAGCGGGCCGGTGACGATCGACCCCGAGGTGCTGGCGCAGGCGCCGAAGCCCGGCACACCGATGGCCAGCAACGAGCCCTTCTGGTGGGGCAGCGGCGCGCCCGCGCGGGTGGCACATGCGCCCGAGCAGGCGATGCTCTCCACCCTGCTCGAGGTCTTCACGCGCATGAACAAGGCGGGCGCCCAGCGCGCCGCCGGCGAGGACCCGCGCAGCCTGCCGGCCGGCGTGGTGGCGGCGCTGCGCCAGGGCGGCGACGCGACGGCCGAGGCGCGCAAGGCTTACGGGTTCGGCTGAGCCGGCGGCCAAGCCGCCGACACCTTCCGTCGGGTGTCAGGCAGCCTGCTCCGCCGGCGGGCAGGGGGGTGCCTGCCCGACGCGGCGCCGCTGCCCCTCGCGCCGCACATCGGCGCCATGCGCATGCCCAGCCGCATAACACTGGCGCAGCGCGGTCAGCAGGAAGTCGGGGAGCGGCATTTCCTGCAGGAGCGGCAGATGCGCCGCCCCGGCAGCGGCGACGTCGCGATGCTGCCCTTCCAGCCCGTCCCGCCGGCCTAGAGCCACGGCGCGCCGCAGCAGAGTTTCGGCGAGGGCTTCCCAGTCGACGGCGGAGGAAAGGGGGGCGAAGCCATTGACGGTCATGAGCGGGATTCCAGCACGGGGGGGGCGGCGGCACCATGCCGCCGTTCAGCGGCATAGTGGCTTTTTCGCATTCCCCTCTCAAGATAATTTCGCAAAATACTGTAATGCCGCGCACCCAGTCCCGGGGCAGGCGGCTTTGAACCTTCCGTGGTCTGGCGACTGTCTCCACTGGCGGGAACTCCGCGTGGGAGACTCGCTC
>DATMRU010000087.1:0-56148 GCA_035565935.1 Roseomonas sp. | reverse complement strand
TGCGGAGCCGCTCCCGGAGATCGTCCTCGCCCGCCATCCCGCCTCAACCCCCAACCGGCATGCAGGATAGCCCGGTGCAGGCCGCCAGGGCAGCAGGTCACGTCAAGCGCTGAGCTGGATGGGGATCAGACGACGGTTACCGTCCTCCTCACCACGCATTACCTTCAGGAGGCCGAGGCGCTGTGCGACCGCATTGCCATTCTGGCCGACGGGCAGATCGTCGCGAAGGATACGGCCAGCGTTATGCTACGCGGGTTGGAGAGCCAGGAATTGCTCATCGACGTCGCTGCGCCGCTGGCCTCGGTGCCGGAAGGGCTCCGCGGCTTCGGGCCGGATCTCACGAAGCCGTACCGGTTGGTGTTCCGGTATGCGCAGGACAGCGACAGCGTCAGCCGAATCCTGGAGGCCATCCGCTCGGCCGACCTCCACATCACCGGCATCACGACGCGCCAGCCTGACCTCGAGGAGGTTTTCCTCAAGCTGGTGCGGGGGAAGCCCTAGCAGGATCTCCACCCACCACAGCCGCTTCTGACCAGGGCTGCGCAAGGCCGCCCCAATCCTACGCAGCGCGGCGCCTTCTATGAGCCCTTTTCAGACGCAGCCGCAAGAACACCGGCGGCGCCAACGCTGCTCAGGCGCGCGTGCCGCTAGGCTCGGCCTTGAGGGTGGTTCGTGCCCCTGACCGCCCGGGTCCGGCTTGGCCGCTGAAGAGGAGCGCGAGGGTGGGGTGGCGGGTCACCAAACAGTGGAAGCCATAGGAAGTGGCCGCCGCAATGAAGGTGATCAGCAGAAACTCGACTTCAGCAGGCCACCCCACTGCCAGAAAGGCGACGGAAAGCCAGAGGACGAAGGGGACATGAACCAGGTACATGGTCATCGCCGCGTCCACCATGGCTGACGAGAGCCGTGTCCGCCGATCCAGCCACAACCGTGCCGCTGACAGCAGCAGGTGCGAGAACAAGACGCCCACGACCGGCATCAGGAAGTAGGTGATGGCGCGGCTCACACTGTCCTCGTCGTCCTGGAACACCGCCATGATGATGGCCGTGACGAGGGCGAGCGCCCAAACTGACCAGCGTGGACGTGTGAAGGTCTCGAACCATGCAGGGCGCGAGGCCAGCAGGGCGCCGACCAGGAACATCAGGCCGTCGGCGACGAACTGGCCTGCTACGAAGATGCCCCCCATCAGGTAGGCGGCGTCCAGCATCGCAGCCACCACAGCGCTGGTGACGACCACGAGGCCCAACGCAGCCAGACCCAACCACCCCAGCCATGGCTGCTGTTCCAGCCGGTCCTGCGCTCGCTCGATGATAGCACCCAGCCCCCATCGACGGCCTGGCTGCCACAGCGCGGCGAAGAGGACGGCGTAGATGAGCAGGTAGAGGAGGAACCAGAGATGGACCGTCCAGGCGGCGCTCGGGCTGCTCATCTCCACCAACAGAGCGGGAACGGCATTGTCCCATCCTCCGGCGGCCACCCCGCTGGCGAGCACCATTAGGGGGCTGATCAGGATCAGTGATGTCAGCAATGGGATGCCCAGGCGCCGCGCGCGACCGGCCAGCCATGTCTCTACACCCCGCCTGCGGACCATCAGCAAGGCAAAGAAGCCTGCGATGAGAAAGAACACAGGCATTCGGAAGGTGTGGCTGAACTGGATGGCCCAGGTGACCGGCAGTGACTTCTCGGGTGATTCCACGATCCAGACAGCGTGCGCCGCGTAGACGAGCCCCACATGATACGGAATCCCGATCAGCATCAGGATGGCTCGAAGCTGATCCAGGAAATCCCACCGTCGGGCGCCTGATGGTTCTGCCAGGATGGTGAGGTCGCCGCGTTCGGCAGCGGAGGTTTTGAAGATGTGCACGCTGAAATGCTTCCGGCAAATGGATGCGGCTGACGCCAAGCACACGCTCCAGATTTACCATCTGGCCGCTGATACAGTTTTACAAGTTGTGTCTGCGACCCGGGCGGCGCTTCACTGATCGGCGAGCACCTTTTTGATGGAGGGCTGGTGTTCCGCGACGACTGCCGCAGGCCTCAGCCGCATGGAGGTCGGCGAGCCCGCCCGCTGGCTGCTGCTGGTCCACCAACTCCCCGCCAAGCCCGGCTATCCCCGGGTGAAGGTCTGGCGGCGGCTGCAGGCGCTCGGCGCCGTGGCTATACGGAACGCCGCCTACGCCCTGCCCGCGGGCGAGCAGGCGCAGGAAGACTTCGCGTGGCTGCTCAAGGAAATCGGCGAACTCGGCGGCGAGGGCATGATCTGGGAGGCGCGGCTGGTGGACGGCCTGTCCGACGAGGACATCCGGAGCCTGTTCAACGCCGCCCGAGCCGAGGACTACGATGCCGTCTCCAAGGAGGCCCGCGCCCTGGCCGCGGCGCTGCAAGACGAGGGCGCTACGGCGAGCCAGGGGGAAGCGCGGGCCAGGCTCGCCCGGCTATGGGCCGAGGTGGCGCGGGTGGCGGCGATCGACTCTTTCGGGGCAAACGGGCGCGAGACGGCCGAGGGGCTGCTCTCGGGCCTAGAGACCCGGCTGCGGGAGGACGAGGCGATGGCAGAGGATCGTCGGGAGCAACCCCGGACCAGGCGCCCGCGGAGATCGCGCGGCGGGGAGCCAGGATCAGATCCAGCCTAGTGTCACTGAGGCGAGTGCGACGTAGCGGCCTGTCTTGGCGAGAGCGACGAGCAACAGGAACACGGGAAAGGACTCGCGCATCATCCCGGCGGCCACGGTGAGCGGGTCGCCCACCAGCGGCACCCAACTGAGCAAGAGCGACCATCGGCCATAGCGGCGGTACCAACCCTGCGCCCGGGCAAGCGTCGCCCGGTCCACCGGAAACCACCGCTTGTCGCAGAATTTCTCGACCGATCGGCCCAGCAGCCAGTTGACGGCCGATCCGGTGGTGTTCCCGACGCTCGCCACGAGCAGCAGGAGGGCGGGCGAATAGGCATCCGTCAGCAGGAGGCCGACCAGCACGGCCTCGGACTGCGCCGGAAGGATCGTTGCGGCGGCAAGCGCGGCCCCGAACAGCCCTGCGTAGGCGGCCAAGTTGGTCACCCAGGGGGATTACGCGGCCGGAAGCGCGTAGGGTTTGCCTGCGCCCAACTCATCTGTCAGGAGCCGCCCAGAGGCAGCGCTGCCCAACCGTGGAAGCCCATGTACAGCCCGACCAGCAGGATGAGAGCGGCAGAGGCGTAGGGTGCGCGCTGGGCGAAGCGGTCGAAGAACCCGGTCCAGCGCCGCTCCGCGTGGCGCATCCCAAGAGCTGCCGCCACGCCGACCGAGACCATCGTCACAGCCAGGCCGATGGAGAAGCAAAGCACCAGGGCGACACCAAGGGTGAACTGCTTCAGCTGCAGGCAAAGCAGCAGAACGGTGATGGCCGCCGGGCAAGGAATCAGCCCGCCAGTCAGGCCGAAGAGAATGATCTGCCCGGTCGTGACCTGGCGGCTGGCGAACCGGCGTCGGATGTCTGCGGCGTGCGCCCGCTCGTGCGCGTCCTGGAAGCCCGGGTCGGAGACGTCAAGGCCCTCATGGCTGTGATCGTGGTCCTGGTGGTGGCTATGGGCGTACTCCCGGAACACGACACCGTACTCGTGGGTGTGCCCACCGTGGGCGAGGCGTACCCGCGCATCGAACTCGTGCGGTTCCAGGATTTCCTCTACGGATTCCAGATAGCCGCCACGGTCGGCGAAGGCGAAGGCCTGCCGGGCACCGTCCGGGCGGACGGTTTCGACTGTCACCGCGTCAGCCGACCAGCCATGGCCACTCTCGAAGCGGACGCGCCAGCGGGGTGGCACACCTTCCTCGAACACCTCCAGGACCATCATGCCGTGGACGGTGTCGATGCGCCGGACCTCGTCATCATGATGGTGGTCATGATCATGATGGTGATCGTGGTCGTGATGGTGCCCATGATCGTGGTGGGCGTGCTGATCGCGCCAGGTGCGCCACAGCATCCAGGCGGCAACGGCCACGACAATGACGGCAGAGGCGAGCTGGAAGTACGGCTCTGAGGTCTCGACGTCGAAGCGGTTGGCATAATGCAGGCCAACCAGCGCCACAGTCCAGACCACGAGGGTGTGGGACAGCGCGGCCGACAGGCCAAGCAGGACGGCTTGCGTCACCGTACCGCGGACCGCCACGATGAAGGCGGCCATCATCGTCTTGGAATGCCCCGGCTCCAGCCCGTGTAGAGCGCCGAGCAAGATGGCGGAGGGGACGAACAACCAGGCGTGCTCGGCGCCCTGCTGCATCAGCTCGGAGAGCGGGGTCATCGCGGCCTCACAGGTACTTCGTGATTTCCTTGAACTCTTCGATGGAGCGCCGGGCCGCGCGCGCGTCGGCGCCGACGGCGTCCTCAAGGCAGTGATCGATGTGGTCGTGGATGAGCAGCCGTTTGGCGTTGCTGACGGCCTTCTCGACCGCGTGGAGCTGTTGGGCGAGTTCCAGGCAAGGGCGGCCCGTCTCGATCATGCTGATGATGCTCCGCAGGTGCCCCTCGGCCCGCTTCAGGCGCTGAACGACTTCGGGATGGCTCAGGTGCAGATGTAATGGGTCCGACATGCCCAAGTCCTATCCCCCTGGAGGGGATATGGCAAGCTATCGGGGCTGTTGTCGTATCAGGATCGGCGATCGCGACGATCTGCGTTGCGTCACGTGCCGTTCCTCCTCGCGCGCCGCTTCGAGCGCGGAGACGAAGGTGCTGGCCAGCGCGGCGCCGGCGCAGCCCGGCCTCCCTGGGGTGGCCCTGCGGCGCCCCTCACCCCACCGCCTCGTCCTCCGCCCCGCCGCTCCCGGCCGCGCGGGCGAGCCCCGCCCGCGCCGTCCGGAGCGCCGCGTCCACGGCCTGCATCGCCGCCGCCAGCTCGCCGTAGTCGAAGGCCGGCCGCGCGAGCGGCGCGGCGGGCGGCAGCGGCGGCACCGTCTCCGCCGCGGGCGGCGCCTCCATCTCGGGCGGCAGCGCGCGCGGCCGCCCCCGCCCCCGCCCGGGCACCGGCCGGCGCGGCGGCGCGGCAGCCTCACGCAGCGGTACCAGGCCGGCGAGGCCGAACAGCCGGCGGCTGTGGCGGTGCGTCACCTCCACCGCGACCTCGCGGCGGACCAGCGCGTCGAGGATCGCGCCGGCCGCCTTCACCGACAGGCCCAGCGCGGCGGCCAGCGTGGTGGCCGAGACCAGCGGGACGGCGGCGAGCAGGTCGACCGCCGCGGGCGTGCGCGAGGTCCGGCGCCGCCCGGCGGCCACCGCTGCCCGCGCCGCGCGCCAGTGCCGCTCCATCTCGACGAGCAGGTCCAGCGCCGTCCCGGCTTCGGCGGCCACCGCCCGCAGGAAGGCCGGGATCCAGCGGGAGGGCGCCCAGGGCTGGCCAGCTCTGAGCGCCGCCGCCCCGGTGAGCGGCAGCGGCGCGCGCAGCAGGCCGGCCGCCTGCCAGCGCCGCACCAGCGCGGCGCGCAGCGGCGGGCGCGCCCCGCCGTGTTCCAGCCAGCGCCAGGCGCCCCAGGCGGCGTCGAGCAGCGTGACGCCGGTGGGGCGCGCCGCGTCCAGCGCGGCCAGCGCCGCCTGGATCTCGCCCTCTGCCGCGGAGCCGGGCGCGGCGAGCCAGCCGTGGTAGTCGAGGGCGAGCCGCGCCGCGTCGTGCAGCGCACCCGCGTCGATCACCCGCGCGCTGTCCCGCATCGCCCGCAGCGGCAGGCCCTCCAGCACGGCGGCGAGATGCCAGGGATCGATCAGAAACCCGTCCGCCGCGGCCTGGCGCCGCGCCGCGTCGAGGCGGGCGCGATGCAGCAGCGCCTCCCGCAGCGGGTGCAGGGGGACGACCGCGTCGAGGCGGGCGACCGCGGCGCTGGCTGCGGCGAGCGCCGCCAGCAGGGCGGGGTCGCCCAGCGGCGGCGGGCCGTCGGATCGCGTCCTCGCCAACAGGGCCATCGGCCCCCTCCCCTCGGTAGCGCGCGGAATTTACCCTAACCAAGCCTTGGCTTCAAAGAAGGGGTTTTTTGCCACTGCCGTGCAGCAGGCTCCTCGCCCGCCGGGTCCCGCCCCGCCGCCGCCCCACGCCAGACCGGCGGAGCGGCCGCCGCGGCGCGGGTTTCGTCGCTCTTGATGCGCCGGCAAAGGACCGGTTTGTCAGGCACTTCCCCCGGCGCCGAAGGCGGGCGGACCAGGAAATCCTGCTGGGCCGGGCTGGCTGTTCACGGTGCCCGGGCGGGCCGACGGCCATTGGAACCGCCACCTAACACATGTTTCGTCACAACTTCCGCAATTGTAAGCTGCGGCTACCGGGTGCCCCCGAAACGCAGAGCCGGAGACCGCGAGATGCCCAAGGCCATCGGATATGCCCGGGTCAGCACCGACGACCAGCGCACCCTGCGCCAGGTCGACGAGCTGCGCGCCGCCGGCTGCGGCGAGGTGCTCGAGGAGCGGGCGTCCGGTGGGAACCGAAGCCGGCCGGTCCTGGCGGCTCTCCTGCACCGGCTGGGCCGCGGCGACACCCTGGTCGTCACCAAGCTGGACCGGCTGGCCCGCTCTCTTGAGCACCTGCTCGAGGTCGTCCGCGGGCTGGAGGCGAAGGGGGCCTACCTCCGGGTCCTCGGCGACCCGATCGACACCGCGACCCCCCAAGGACGCTTCGTGCTGCAGATGCTCGGCGCCGTGGCCGAGTTCGAGCGCGCGCTGATCCGGGAGCGGGTCGTCAGCGGTCTGGCGCGGGCAGCCCGGGAAGGCCGCCGAGGCGGCAACCCGGCCATCCGCGCGCGCGATCCGGACGCGCTCCGGCGGCTCCAGCAGGCCCGGGAGGACGCCTACCTCGCCCGGGTGTCAGCCAGCGCCGACGCCTGGCTGCCTTTGGTAGCGAAGCTGCGCCTCGAGGAGAGTCGCACCTGGGACGAGGTGGTCCGCGCCGTGAATGCCCGCCTGGCCGCCAGAGGAGCGGCGGCGCCGCCCTGGACGCAGGCCCGGCTGGTCCGGGCGGTCCGGGCCCTGGTGCGCGACGGCCTGGCGCCGGCCGCGTTGCTCCAGGCCCGCGGCCACCAGAGGACGACCGCCGTCCGCGAGCGCCACGCCGTCCTGCGGACCGTCGCGGCCATCGTGGGCGAGAGCCCGGACGCAACGCTGCGGGCGATCGGCGACCGGCTCTCGGCGCTTCGCCTCTACCCCCGGCGCGGCGGTGCCCACTGGTCCACCTCCTCCGTGGCGCATCTCCTGAAGACCGCCAGAAGGCAGGGCCTACTCCGACACCCTCCGCTTCGCGGAGGCATGGCCGACTGAGCCGCGGGGATCACGCCCTTCCGTGCCGGGCAGGCCGCCATCCCGCCGGCCCTAACGCCCCTCGCACGAAAGCAGACCGGGCAAGTGTCCGGTTCACGCGAATGGGTCCATTGCTGAGCTATCGCGGCAGAGGCAATCGGCCCAGAGCGATCAGGCGGCCGCCGCCGGCTCCCCCAGCGAAAGGGCGAAGGTGATCTCACCATAGGGCGCCCGTAAAGCAGTTCCCTCACGCGCGATCAACCCGAGCTGCGCCAGTGCCGCTACGT
Organism: Roseomonas sp.; assembly: GCA_035565935.1. GTDB lineage: Bacteria > Pseudomonadota > Alphaproteobacteria > Acetobacterales > Acetobacteraceae > Pseudoroseomonas. Next base: position 48,619 of record DATMRU010000087.1, on the reverse strand, counting down.
CCTCATGCACTCGGCGGTAATCCCGTCCCAGCGCCTCGGCCAGTGCCCGCGTGCTGCGGGTGGGATGGTGGTGCAGCTGGCGCAGCAGCTCGAGGCGCTTCGGGGAGAGCAGGCTCAGCAGGGCCTCGAAGCTCTCGAAGGTGATGTGATCCTCGGCCTCAACGCGCTCACCCCGATTGTAGCGGGCATCCGCGTCCAGCAGACGGGCCAGGCTGTCATGGTCCGCCTGAGCGCGGTCCGGGGTGAAATGGATGGTCACACGGCTCATTCGCCTCTCTCCTTCCTGACGTCGGCCCGGAAGTCTTCCAGCAGGGCGGCCAGCCCGCGGAACGTGTAGGGGAACTCGGCGCCGTGGTGGTGGCGATGGTCGCCCTTGCCGCGCTCGTTGTCGTAGCCGATTCGGCGCTGGCCGCCGACGATGTAGACCAGCCGGTACTTGTAGGCGTGCTGGCTCGGCGGCACCGGCGCCGGCACGCGCCAGATGACTTCCTCGCGGATCGCCCCGTCGGCGAAGACCAGCTTTTCGGAATGGAGGCGAACCGCTTGCACACCGTTACTATGGCGCCTCATGCCATATGTCGTCAAGGCAGGATTCCAGTTACGCGTCCCCTCCCCTCCACAGTGCATGCCGGCCAGCCCGTTCTGTCAGCTTTCGCGCCAGAGCTGCCGTGACGCGCTGGCTGATGCCGACAGCCTACGCTGATTGGAGGATGGCGAGCATGGTTGCCGCGCGACGGAGATGAAGCACGCGATGGCGGTTGGCGGGAACATGCTGGTTGTGGCGGATGCAAGGACGAAGGTGGTTGCGGAGTTCGTCGTAGCTGCGACAGAACCGATCCGCTGAGGTGAAGCTCTTGAACCCACGCATACATCGGATCCGGCCTTTGATGCCCCAGCACTGTGATGCATGGATTAGATGGGGTGGGCGCCCCCTTTCGGCGGCGCCATCGTGCCAAGGTTGGCTCGTGAGGCGCACCAGAAGGAGGAAGCCGTGTCGAATGCCCGCACGATCGGACTGGATTTGGCGAAGCATGTCTTCCAGGCGCATGGCGCTGACGAGGCCGGTGAGGTTGTCTTCCGCAAGCGGCTGCGGCGCGACAAGGTGCTGGAGTTTTTTGCATCCCAACCGCGCTGCCTGGTTGCTATGGAGGCATGTGGTGGCGCTCATCACTGGGCCCGCGAGATCGGCAAGCTGGGACACGAAGTCCGGCTGATCCCGGCCTCGTACGTGAAGCCCTTTGTGAAGCGCCAGAAGAACGACATGGCCGACGCGGAAGCCATCTGCGAGGCGGCCCAACGACCGACGATGCGCTTCGTCGCGGTAAAGAGCGAGGAGCAGCAGGCCAGCGCCGTCGTGTTCCGAGCCCGCGACATCCTGGTGCGACAACGCACCCAGCTCATCAACGCCGTGCGCGGGCACTTGGCGGAGTACGGGACGGTGGTCGCACAGGGGCCCAGCCACATGGCCAAGCTGATCTCGCACGTCGACGACCCGAGCAGTGGATTACCCGATGCGGCCCGTCTGACGCTGGGTATCCTCATCGAAGTCCTCAGATCGCTCGACGACCGTATTCGGCGGCTAGATGCCGAGATCGCTCGTCGCGCCAAAGAGGATGAGGTGGCGCGGCGGCTGACAACCGTCCCCGGGATAGGGCCAGTGACGGCGACGGCTCTTGCAGCTCTGGCACCGGCGGCCGAGACCTTCCGGAAGGGGCGTGACTTCGCGGCGTGGATGGGGCTGACCCCGCTGCAGCGGTCGACAGGAGGCAAGCAGAAGCTTGGACGAACCTCGAAAATGGGGGAGCGCACGCTGCGCCGCCTGCTGATCATCGGAGCGTCGTCGGTGGTGCAGCAGGCCACCAGGCGCGGCGCTCCTTCAGGTTCGTGGCTGGCGCAGATGCTCGCTCGCAAGCCGCGCATACTCGTGATCGTCGCCCTCGCCAACAAGATGGCCAGAACGGTCTGGGCCTTGCTGGCCAAGGGCGAGATCTACCGGGCTCCGATCGTGGCAGCCTAGCGCTGACCACGAGCGGGGGCCGCCGAACGCAGGATGGTCGAAAGGATGGTATGGCGCACAGTGACGGGAACGGGATCGGTCAGCCAGTTGTTCTCTAAGCGCCTCGAGCGCGACGATTAGATTTGGACCCGATCCGCGAACTCCCATACGGGCCCGCGGCGCTGCACGGCCGCACCGAAGGCCGGACAGAAGTCAGCACCCACCTGCGCCCGCGCTATCCTGCAGAATGTCCTTGCGTTCACGGGGGCGCCCACAGAAGAGATAAGGCCGCATGATGCCCTGTTGCCATTGGGCTCATGCGATGCGGACGTACTCTGCGCGTCCCAGATCCAGTATCCGGTTCAAGGCATTCGCGGCGATGGCCACCTCGGCCGCCTGACGTCCGTTACCTTGGGAGCACAGCTCGTCACCGATGATGCGCTTCCGTCGCGCGATTTCGGCTTCTACCAGAGCGCAACAGTTGTATCCCGACACCCTCTGCCGGCTCACACGTCCGCGCTCGGCAATCGCCCGCAGATGGCGGCCGCGCCGCGTCGGGTCGCCCTCGGCGGTACCGCTCGGCACCACGCTCGCGCGTGGCGGCACGATGACGTCCGCATCGGGATGCCGCGCCGCCGCCTCGACGTAGACGTCGTCACGGTCGAACGTGCCATCGGCGGTGAAGGAAGCGACGGGCCCGTCGACCCGCTCAAGCAGCGGAGCAGCCTGCGAGCCATCGTCGGCCTCCCGGTCCGTCAGCACCCACGCGACGATCCGCCCGGTGTCGGCGTCTGTTGCGAGGTGGAGCTTCCGCCGCGACCGGCGCCTCCGTGTCCCATGCTTCTCAACGAGCCACTCGCCGGGTCCGCACAGCCGCAAGCCGGTGCTGTCCACCAGCAGGTGCACGGGCACTCGCCCATGGCGTGGTCGTGGCACCTCAAGCGCCTCGGCCCGGATGAGCACCAAGTTCCTGCCGGGCAGGCGGCGAGGCCTTGGTCGGATCAGCCCGTTGTGCGATATGGGCATAGTAGATCGATGAGGCGATCGGCATTACCCTGTGGATTGGCTCAACCCCGTACGCGTCCCGGTGACCGTCAATAAAGGCGATCATGGCTTCGAGCGGCGGTCGAGCTCCGCCATCGCGAAGTACACAAAGGCCTTCTGCAGGATCTCGTTGGCCTGGCGCAGTCCGTGGTTTTCTCGTTCCAGAGCCTTGATGCGCTTGCGCTCTGCGGTCTAGCACCAGGCCGTTGGCCGCCATCGCGCTCGGCCTGCGAAACACACTTCCGCAGCGCCTTGGACGTGCAACCAAATTCTAGGCTCCACATCCGATGGTGCCCCGTCCCGCTCGACCTACGGCTCAGGAGCAGCTAGCGGAGCCAAGCTGCGCGGTGCCGTCGACGACCTGAGCGCGGGTAGTGGGAGGAAGCCGGGCGCGCCGGTATCGCGATTCCGACCCCTTTTCTAGTGAGCTCCAGAACCTGCTACTCGCCCCGTCGAGCGTGGGTGCCCCAATAAACGTAAGGCAGGTCTTGCATTTGTTCGCTTGGAGAGACGTGTCGCCTGAAGCGCAAGTCGCTGAAAGTCCTAGCTCCGGTAGCGTCGAAATGTAAGGCGTGCCTTACATTCCCAGGTTCAGCGCACTTTCCGGGATGCGCGGCGCCACAGGTTCCGGCTACATCTCGTCCCGACTAGGGGAACGAGGGGGAACCTCATGGCAAAGAACTCGCAGGGCGGGGCGCGAAGGCGCGCCGCACGACCGGCGCCGCTGCAGGACGGGCACGTAGGGAAATGGCTTGTCATCAGCACGGCCAAGGGCGGATCCGGGAAAACGACGACCGCCCGGAACCTCGCCGTGGCCGCAGCGCACGACGGGCTGCGGGTGCTGGTGGTGGACACCGACGCTCAGCAGGCGCTGGCGCGCTGGGCGGCGCGGCGGCCGGAGCAGGCGCCACCCGTGCCATGTGAGGCCATCGCCCTTGCCGAGATTGAGGCCCACTGGGATAGGCTCGACGCCTCGGAGGCCGATGTCGTCATCGTGGACACCCCGCCCGGCGTCGAGAGCAGCCCGAGCCAGATGCAGTTCCTTCTGCGGAAGGCGGACCTCGTCCTGGTGCCCGTGCAGCCGTCCGACGACGACATCGAGAGCGCTGCGCCTTGGATGGAGTTGCTCGCGCGGCTCGACGTCCCGGCGCACTTCCTGCTGAACCGCGCCCGGCGTGGCAGCAAGAGCCTCGACGAGGCTAAGCTAGGTCTGCTGGAGACAGGCGGCCGCCTTGCCCCCGTCGAGGTCCGCGACCTGGAGGATATTCGCCGCAGCGCGCGGGCCGGAATCGGGGTCATGGAGCTACGCGGCGGGAACGGTGCCGAAGACTTCCGGGGCGTTTGGGCCTTCGCCAAGGCCGAGCTGGGGGTGCGCGCCCGATGAGCCGCCAGCCGACATCCTTCGTCCTCGGGCGCGGCGAGGTCGCCCGCCGTCCGGCCACAACAACCTCAGCGGCGTCCGCCCCGGGCGGCGTGCCGCCGCGCTCGCAGGTGGACATCGTAAGGACGGCGCAGCGCGAGCTGCGGAACCCGGACGAGTACGTGCGCGAGATTTCCCGGCTTTGGCGGGAGGCACAGCAGAGCTTCCTCGCCATCGGTCGCTATCTCGTTCAGGCCAAGCGAAAGCTGGCGCATGGTGAGTTTCAGGCGATGGTCGAGACGTTGCTGCCCTTCGGGCGCCAGACCGCCTACGAGCTGCGGATGATCGCCGAGGCGGTGGACGGCGGCCGCATTCCCGAGCCGAAGCTGCCGCAGGCGGCGAGCGTCGCCTACCAACTCGCCACCCTGAAGCCGGATGACTTGGCGGCGGCGAACCGGGACGGCCTCGTTCGACCGGACCTGCGGCGCCCAGAGATCATCGCTTGGAAGCGGGAGCGGCTGCGCCGGTCGGCTGGAGCAAACCACGAGGCCCTTGCCCGCAGGCGTGCCCGACTAATTGAGATCATCCGGCGTCATGAGGAGGAGCTGGAGAAGGCGCGGCGCGAACTCGCCGAACTCGACGAGGCTGTCGGAGGCAAGGTCATCGACGGCGAGGCGGAGGAACGTGACTGAAGGAAAGGAGTGGTGCAGCCGGCCGGCACGTCGGATACTCGGTGTTGGTGCCGTCGTACGTCTCGGCCTTTGTGCGCGGCATGCGCCCGTTGGTTCCGGACAGTTCGATGTGCCAGAGCAGGGCGGCAAGGAGGACGCTAGGTGCCCCTTTTGCGGCCTTCCCCGCCCTCCTCGCGCCCCGCGCCAACCATCGCGTCCATGAGCCGGTATGCCGGGCTATCCCCTGAGAACGCCACCTCGCTCACCGCATGGAAGCCGATGGGGGAACCGAAGGCCCTTGCCGCGCCTGCGCTGGAGCGCAGCGAGGGTATCGGTTCAGTAGGAGGCGTCCGCCCAGTGCCGCCGCTCGTTGGTCATTGTCTATCTCACTCCGTTCAACCCAGACGGCATCATCGCGGTTCCGTTGCGAGTTTGCCGAGTCTTCTCGAGCAGGTACAAACCTTAGCATAGCGAGACGGCGGGGTGCGGCCTCAGTAAAGCAGGACCAGTTCCTCAAAGGGCAGCAGTTCACCGCCGAAGTGATCCTGTGGGCAGTCCGCTAGAGCGGTTTCCGATCAGTCTGCATCGTACCCGGCGGCGGCGAAGTAGTTGGCACACTCGGTGGGCGTGAAGGCCTCGGTGATGCGGCCGATGGTGCTCCAGAGGGCATCGAGGGTACGCTCGGCCGCTTTGCGGAGCATGGCTTTCAGCTTGGCGAAGGCATTCTCGATGGGGTTGAAGTCGGGGCTGTAGGGCGGGAGGTAGCGCAGGCTCGCGCCCGCGCCTTTGTGGCTGCCCAGATTGTCCATGATGACGATGTCGCCGGGGCGCAGTTCCGGCACCAGCACCTGCTCGACATAGGTGAGGAACAGTTCGCCATTGATCGGCCCGTCCAGGACCATTGGCGCGACCATGCCGCTGTTGCGCAGGCCAGCCACGAAGGTGGTGGTCTTCCAGTGTCCGTGCGGGATGGCGGCCCGCAGCCGCTCGCCGCGGGGTGCCCGGCCATGAGTGCGGGCCGTGTTGGTGGAGACCCCGTCCAAGGCAGTGCCTCGGACCGTCGATGAAGACGAGCTTTGCAGGATCGAGGTCCGGCGGGCCCTCGAACCAAGCCCCGCGCCGCCTTTTTTGCGCGTGATGCGGTGCCGGTCGAAGAACCGCCACAACGTGGCAATGCCAATAGCCACGTCCACCTGCATGAGCCCGACGATGTCCAATGGGTGGCCGTATCGCTCGCCGCCGGTCGGCCTCGTACGAGAGGTCAATTGGCTGCTGCAGAACGAAAACCAGCTTGGCCGACGCGGGAAGTCCGTCCGGGGGAGGGGCGCTCAACGCCTTCCGTCTCCGTTCCCTGAACTCAGCGGTGCTCTTGAATTGTCCTTTCCGCACCGAGCCATGCCTGAGCAGATCGGAAATCAAGGCGTCTAGAGATGAGCTCTGGTGGCTGACCGGGATGCGTTCGGACCTGAAAGTGACGGCTTGCCGTTCGAGGCAAGGTCTGCGGATTGGGCCTGCGACAGCGACGATGTGAGGGTGCCGGCCACGGCTCAAAGCAGGCACATGGCAGGAAGGGAACGAGGGTCCACGGGGTATTTTGCCGATATCGAAACGTTGTGGCGACTACAGGGAGGGCGTCGTGGTTGGCCACCCTTGGTCGGCTGGGCGGCGGCTAGGTGAATGGGGATTCTATCGATAGCCGGTCCCCCTAAAGCCCTACGATCCGGGGGGTCGCCGCAAGGATCCGGGGGACTCTATAGGATCCTCACCTTGGAGGCAGCCTAACAAAGGATTTCGGCTGGGGATTCCATCGAGCGCCGCTATCGTCGCAAGGCGCTGCCCAACTCCGGGGCGGGCCCAGCGGCGGGCGGGGATTCCATCGATAGCGACCTCTGGTCGGGGACTCCATCGAGCCTCCGCGACTCCCGGGCGAGATTTGGCCCTCAGCGAGTTGAAATAGCGATCAGCTTGGGCGCAACCGGCGGCCGGGACGGCTTCAGGATAACCCCCTCGTCGACGACCTCGATGTTGGCGGCCGGGTAGACCGCGGTGGCGAGGGAAAGGATGTGCGGGAACCGGGCCTTAAAGTGGTGCTGGTGTTTGAAGGAGGCGCCGTGCTGGGCTTTTAGGGCCTTCCAGGTCACGAGCTTCGGTCCAGACAGGGAGTGCAGCCGGTAGGCCAGCCAGAGATAGCAGTCGATGGCCGGGCTGTTATTTGCCAGCGCGCGGATCGCCGACTCTTCCAGCGGAACCGGGTGTTTCTTGAGCTGCTCGAAGAAGCCGTGGCTGAGTCGGGCCGCCTCGAGGTTCAGCCGCCCCTGGCGCTCGTCCCCGGGCGAGTCGATCATCAGAGCGCCTTCCATGATGGACTGGTTCACCAGCCCCTCGCGGCCGGCCCCGAACAGGTGGAAGGTGAGGCGGCAGCGGCTGATGAGCTCGGCCTGCTCGCGCACGGACTTCCCGGAGTTCCCTCCCCAAGGCACGCCCATGCGCTGCATCCAGTCACGGTAGGACCGCCCGAGTTCCACCTCAGGCGAGCCCGTCCGAAGAGCCTCTTGCTGAAGCCAGAGCAGGATAAGCCGGCTGTGGGACCCGAAGGGAACCGACGTCCACTCCAGGGGGCCGTCCTGTGAGGTCGGGCGGCGGCCTGGCTCGACCACGAGGCGCATCCGGTCGGACGCGACCTCCCATGGCTGTCCGGGAGGGAGCCGCTTGTGGGGCAGGGCGCACTGGGCCCAGCCGGAGTAGGCGAAACTGAGAGCATTGTCCTCGTCGGCCATGTAGAGCGCGGCCGCCTCGAGGATATCCCGGGGCGCGACATTGGCCTCGATAGCCGCGCGCTTGCCCTTTGCCTCCAGGATGTCGTGGATTTGGCCCATGGCCCCCGCTCCGCTTGCTCCCCAGCCGTTTTGACGCTGGACACAATGCAGCGCTTCGCCTCCCGATGTCGCTGGGGATTCCATCGAGACAAACTACTAGGAAAATATTTGTCTTATTAGTTTACTCGATAGAGTCCTCGGGATAACTCGGCGACTCGTTGAATCTCGAGAGGGCCGTGGTTTCTGGCCGCCCGATGGAATCCCCAGAATCCTCGATGGAGTCCCCAGCTGGGCGTGTGGGCAGACTTCACCGATTATCGATGGAATCCCCATTTGGCGGCCGAGTGAGGACGCGACTCGGGCAGGTGGGCTGGCGTGGCTCAGGCGAGTGACGAGCGCTTCTGTACGATGGTGCGGACGCACGCTCCGCCGCGTCGGCGAAAGGCGTCCGGGGCGACGCCAAAGGACGGACCTCCATCTGGACTTGCTTCGGGAAAGTGAAGGATCCTGATGAGCCAAGGGGAACGGTTCCGCCAGGTTTATGGTGGCGATCAGGTCGCCGTCGCGGTCGATGGCGCGATACAAGTAGCACCAGCGGCCACGGACCTTCAAATACGTCTCATCTACGTACCAGGAACGTCGTTCGGCACCACTCTTGCCACGGCGGCGTTGCCGAAGTTCGGCGGTCAGGACCGGGGTGAGTTTCGCTTCCCACTCGGGGACGGTTTCGTGGCTGAAGATGATCCCGCGCTGGAGGAACATCTCACTGAGATCCTGCGGCGTAAGCCGGTAGCGTAAGCGCCAGAGCACGACCGGGGTGACAACGTCGCTCGGATACTGCCTCCGGTTCAGCAGTCCGCCACTGCGCCCATTGAACTGCCGGCCGCAGTCGCGGCAGCGGTCGTGTCCCTGGTGGTGGTGTAGGATCTGACTGCCGGATCTGAGGCGGTCACCGTGGTGGTGCTTGGCTAGGGTTGGGTTGCTGAGACCTGCAACCCGAAGCCTTGGACCGACCACGACGACCGATGATCAGACTGCCCTGCGGGACCTCTTGGTGAAAGGATCCGACGCGACGTTCCTGCGCGAAATGATCGGCTTTGCCGCCCAGCGGCTGATGGAACTGGAGGTGGGCGAGCTGACCGGCGCTGCCCCTGGCGAGCGCAGCCCGGACCGCCTGGTGCAGCGGAATGGCTACCGGGATCGCGACTGGCAGACCCGAGCTGGAACGGTGGAACTCCGGATCCCGAAGCTCCGGAGGGGCAGCTACTTCTCAGCGTTCCTGGAGCCCCGCCGGACCACCGAGAAGGCGCTGACGGCAGTGATCCAGGAAGCCTATGTCCAGGGCATCTCGACCCGCTCGGTGGACGATCTCGTCCGGGCCATGGGCCTGGAGGGTGCCTCCAAGAGCCAAGTCTCCCGCCTTTGCGCCGAGATCGACGAACGGGTGCGCGACTTCCTCGCCCGACCTATTGAGGGCGACTGGCCCTACCTTTGGCTGGATGCGACCTACGTGAAGGTCCGCGAAGCTGAAGGCGCCAAGCGGCAGTGGAGGACGGGGCCGACCAATTCCGCTCGAAAGTGCGGAAGCTGGCGGCTCTGATGGACACTGCCGAGGAGGACGTACTCGCCTACATGGCGTTCCCGGCCGCGCACCGGGCGAAGCTGCACTCGACGAATCCCATCGAGCGCCTCAACGGCGAGATCAAGCGCAGGACCGACGTCGTCGGCATATTCCCGAATGAGGCCGCGGCCGTCAGGCTCGTCGGCGCCCCGCTGCTGGAGCAGTCCGACGAATGGGCCACCCAGCGCTCCCGCTACATGACCCTGGAAGCCATCAGAACCGTCAGCGATACTGGCCCCGCCAGGTTGTCCGCCTTGCCAGCCTGATCAGCGGCCCAGCCCGCCGGGAGACCATCGCTCCTACACCACGCGATGGGACACGACCCAGCCTTCGACCCAACCTCTAGGTATAGGCACGCTGAACCAATCAGTGTGCGGGGCGCAGCAGCGGCGGGTGGTTGCCCCCTTTCGTCCGCCCGGAGGCGCCTGCGCCTTCAGCCCGCGGGCTCATGCACGGGCTCGGCGGCGGCCAGCTTATCGCCACAGCGCGAGCAGCACAGTCGTTCAATCACCCGTCGGATCGGCGTTATGCTGGATACCCGTTGCCGGACGGCCAGCTCGCCAATCCATATTTTCGCTATCTGGGGCAGGATAACGGATCTGCCGGTGGGCGCAACGAAACTCGGTTCCGGGGCATTCCTCGCACCTCAGGCCGTCACACCCCTAAACCTGCCCAACAGTAGAATTCTGGCAATGTCAGAAAAAATTGGCGAAAAGACTCGACAATGTCTGATTTGGAGGCCATGTTGATCCCGACATGTTCGGAGTCATCGGCGCCGTGCGTGATGGTATCTGGAAAGGGTTGCCCCTTCCGCGCGAGTGGAAATCCGTTCTGAGGTCCTGCGTGCGGGACTCGGAGCGCGGACAGATGGCGCAGGGCAAGCTCGCGTTCGCTTTCGCCAAGGCGCTCGCAGACCTATCGCCGGCTTTCCGCCGGCGTCTGCTGGCGCGGTCCGAGGAATCCTGCCCCGGCCTGCCGGGCTTCTCCGACCCGATGGCGCTCGGTGCGAGGTCTGTCCTCGAGGGCATGATCGCAGCCCGCTTCGCGCAGCTCGAGAATGCCGGGATTCATGGCGTAGACCTTGCCCATCGCGCGGTCGAGGAGACCCTCTTGCAGCTGCGCGAGCGTATGGGCCGGCAGCTTCGGCAACACTGCTTCCGCGAGGCCGGAGGCGAGACGGCGGCCGTGATCGGCGCCCTGCGTGCGGCCGAAGACGCGACGGACCTCGGCGAGATCGCGGCTGATTACCTCGCCGGGAAGCGGCCCGGGCGCTCAGCACCCCGGCCGGCCATCAACCTTGATGAAGATCTAACGGGGGCACTGTGATCTCACTGGGTCAGCCCGCAACGCCCGAGGTGGCAGCCGCTTTCGAGGTGATCGAACCTGATGGCCGCCGGCGGGACGACAGCGCGGTGCCCTGCATCGTGGGCCGCGATGTCGTCATCGACCCGGGCCGGCTCGGGGCCTACTGCCTGCGGGATCTGCCCGCCCGCGTCGATGACCTCGTGTTGCTGGCGGGCGCCGTTGCCTTCGCCGATAAGTCCGTAACCAGGAAGGTCTCGCGCGCGTGGGAGCGGCGACTCCACCTCTCTGTGCCGGTCCTGGAGCCCGGCTTCTGGGATCAGCGCGTGATTGGCAGAGCCCTCAGCGACACGCTGGGCCTGCTCACCGGAGATGTTTGGTCCTTCGAGTTCAGGCAGCGGAAGCAGGCCTTGTCGGCCGGGCGGCAGGGCGCCCTTCCGTTCGGCGACAGCCCCGCCCTGGTCATGCCCTTCAGCAACGGGCTGGACTCTTTGGCGGTGGCGCGCCTCACCGCCACGAGCCGACCCGATGTCGGTCTGATCCTGGTCACCACCGGGCGCCTTGGCGACCCCGACAAGGACTGGCGTCTGCGGCACCTTCGCGGTCGATACCATCGGGTCAGCGTCCCCTTCCGCTTGGCGCGGCGAGAGGGCGGCGTCCGGTTCCGCGAGCAGAGCTACCGCTCCCGCGCCTTCGTCTTCGGCGTCATGGCCGGCGTCGCGGCCAGCATGCTGGGTGCCGAGCGCATCCTCGTCGCCGAGAGCGGCCAGGGCGCGCTCGGTCCGTGGCTGACGCCCGTTGGCAACGAAGCTCCGGATCTCCGAACCCACCCCGTTTTCACCCGGCGGCTGGCCGGGTTGCTCGGTTTGGTCTTCGAGCGTCGGGTTCGCTTCGATCATCCCCAGATCTGGGCAACGAAGGGTGAAACCCTTGCGCAGCTGAGGGGACGGGGCCTGGCCGGGGACTGGTACCGCACCCGCTCGTGCAGCCGCGACGCGCGGGACGTGTCGCTCGGCGGCGGTCGGATCCAATGCGGCGTGTGTGCCAACTGCCTTCTGCGCCGACAGTCACTGATGGCATCGGGCCTGAACGAAAGCGATGATCGATATCTCTGGCCGCGGCTTTCCGAGCGGAGCCTCGGCGCAGCCGCGGCGGCTGGCTCCCGCGCGGCGACCGCGAATGACGAGCGACACGCGAACTGCGGCGTGCTGGCGATGGCGGAGCTGGCAGCCCTGGCACGGGCCGATGGCAGGCACTCCCCTCTGGACTGGGCGGCCGAGGAACTCGCCGTGGCGCTGGACGAGTCGGTAGCGTCCGTCGCGCCGCGGCTGCGCCGTCTCCTGGCAGCCCACCGCGCGGAGTGGGAGGCGTTCATTGGCGCACAAGGGCCGGAATCGTTCGTCGGGCGCTGGACGGAGCAGGCGCTGTGCTGACTGGACTTGAGGGTACCGACGCCAAGGTTCTTGGCGATCGCCTCAGGGCGGCCCGCGCGAGGGCCGGCCTGACCCAGGAGGATGCGGCGAACGCGCTCAGCTTGGCCCGGACCACCCTCGTCGCGATCGAGAAAGGGCAGCGGCGGATTCGGCCGGACGAGCTGCGGGCGGCGGTGAAGACCTACCGGACCTCCGCCAGTGCCCTGCTCCGGCCCGAGGCGGTTCAGGTCGATGTGGCGCCGCGGTTCCGTGCCATGCCTGGAGTCAGGGCCGAGGCGGCGGCAGAGGCCGGTGCACTCCTGGCGGACTTGGCCGCAGCGGAAGCGGAGCTGGAGCGCCTTCTCGGCACCCCGCTCCGACCGAACTACCCGCCGGAGCGGCCCATAGGGCCGGGCGACGTCGTGGAGCAGGCGCGCGACGCGGCCGCGGAGTTGCGCCATCGCCTGGGGCTCGGCCTCGCTCCGGTGCCCGACCCGATCGGGCTGCTTGAGCTGGAGCTCGGGATGCGCGTCTTCGTGCGGCCGCTAGGTGGGGCTGTGTCCGGGGCGTTCCTGTTCGACGAGAGCGTCGGGGCCTGCGTCCTACTGAACCGCAACCACCCTCCGGAGCGGCGGCTTCAGACTGCGCTGCACGAGGTGGGCCATTTCGTCAGCGCCAGGCACGAGCCGGACGTCGTTGACCTGGAGCGTGCGCCGCAGACGAAGGAGGAGCGGTTCGCCAAGGCGTTCGGCCTGGAGTTCTCCATGCCAGCCTCGCTGGTGCGGAGCCGGTTCCAGGACATGCGCCGCGAGGCCGGCCGCTTCTCTCCCCGGCACCTTATCCTGCTGGCGCGCTACTTCCATGTCTCCGAGGAGGCCATGTGCCGGCGCCTGGAGGATCTCAGCCTCCTCCCGGAAGGCCTTTGGGACACACTCAAGGAGCGGGGCTTCTCGACCGAGCACGTCAGGCAGGTCATTGGGGACAGCGATGCGGAGCGACGTGACGGCGTGGCGACGCCCCGGCTGTGGCTGCTCGCGACCGAGGCCTATCGCCGCGGCCTCCTAAGCGAGGGACAGCTCGCGCGCATGCTGCGCATGGACCGTCTCGAGATTCGCGCGATGCTGGACGTATTAGGTGGCGAGGCTGAGGAGGATGACCTTGGGTCCCTCGCGCCTGCCTGACGCCAAGACCACCCTCGTGCTCGACGCCAGCGCCGCCCTCAACCTCCTGGGTAGTGGCCGTCCCGGCGACGTACTCCGCGTGCTCGGCCATGACGCGGTGATCGTCGAGGAGGCGGCCGGCGAGGTGGAGCGCGACCCGTTTGGGGGACCCGGAGCGGCGGCCATCGCGGCGCTTGCAGGAACAGGGTTGCTGCGCATCGCGCCCCTCTCATCCACGGCATACGAGCGGTTCACCGACCTGGTCGCCGCACCGTCCCCCGACGGGCTGGACGACGGCGAAGCCGCGACGATCGCGCATGCGTTCGACATCGGCGCAGCGGCCTTGCTCGACGAGCGGAAGGCCGAGCGCGTCGCGCGAGCGACAGTGCGGTCCCTCCCGGTATTCACCACCCTGGACCTCCTCTCCAGCCCGCTCCTAGAAGCAGCGCTCGGCTCGGGGGCGGTGGCGGATCTGGTGTTCTCCGCACTTAGGCACGCGCGCATGCGGGTGCCACAACCGTTCAGGTCCTGGGTCATCGGCCTCGTGGGGCCAGACCGGATCTGCGAATGCCCGAGCATCCCCCGGGGCTGGCTGGCGGCTCCCGCCCTGGCGCGCCCGCCGGGTGAGGACAACGTATAAAAGACTTGCAGTCTCCAACCCCTTCTCTGACGGATTTGTCTGGCTGTGAACGAACCCCGACCGAAGCTTCCGTCGCCGTTCCCGGTGAAGGCGTTCACGCCCGACCCGGGGCGCAAGCCCGATATCGAGCAGGTGAACACTTTGTTGCTGTACGGTGGCCCATTGGCACGCAAGGAGGTGGTCCACTTCGCGGTCCGCAACCGCAACACCGGCGCATCCAAGGGCAATCGAATCGGCTTCCGCACGAACAGGAAGGTCCAGGGGCAGTGGCAGCAGGAGCCCGCCAAGTGCTTCACCCTGGACTCCGACGAGCAGATCGGGCGAACGCTACAATTCATGCTTGCTGCCTGCCGGGGCAGTATTCCGGGCGCTACGGGCGAGTTCGTCGTGGTGCCCGTGGAGGGGGCGGACACGAACGCCCTTCAGCGCGTGGTCAACGCGCTCTCCCGCGAGGGGCGGGCTGACCTGCTCGCAGAGCTGCTGGCCCAGACCTCACGTGCCCCGGACCTGCTCGATGCCCTGATGCGCCAGGCCGAGCGCAACCCGCGGCTCTTCGTGGAAGCGGCGGCGACGCTCAACTTGGCCCGCTACCGAGCGGCGCTGGCCGAGCTCGACCGGCTGGTGGCTGCGTCCAACCGCGAGCAAGACTTCCAGCAGCTCCTCACCGCGCACCCCTGGATGTTCGGCAGCGAGTACAGTCAGCACCTGCCGGGCAGTCGCGGGTTGACGCGCGGCACGCAGCAGGATTTCGTGCTCCGTCGCACGACCGACGGCTACATCGAAGTGGTCGAGATCAAGACGCCCCTTGGCGGGCGCGATCTCTTCCGGGCCGATCCCTCGCACCAGAGTCACTTCGCCGGAGCCGAGCTGTCCGCGGCGGTGGGCCAGGTCCAGAAGTACATCGAGGAACTCGACGCTGGTCGCTACGAGATTAAGACGCGCGATGGCGAGGACACCAACAAGATCCGCGCCAAAATCATCATCGGCAGGGACGGCGACGAAGCGCAATGCTGTGCGCTGCGGCGCTTCAACGGGCATCTGCACCGCATCGAGGTCCTCACCTTTGACCACCTGCGCCGGGTGGCGCGCCGCGTCGTGTCCTATCTCGAGACCCTGGTTCCGCGGTCCAGGGGCGAGATGAACGAGGTAGCCGAGCTGCCCCCATAAACTCGTCCGCCGCTACCGCCTGACCGCCCTCATGCACTTATAATCTAGTAAGGTTACCAACTTTCGATTGTGGGAAGAGGGGGTGTTGAGGCGGTAACGGGCGACGCTGGCGAAGATATCGTCGGCGGTCCTGGTCCACACGAACGGCCTTGGAGCGGCGTTGGTCTCGGCGCTGTAGGTGAGGATCGCTGCCTCCAGGTCGGCTGTGCTGGTGAAGGCGCCGCGTTCGAGGCGCCGGCGGCTCAGCAGGGCGAACCAGCACTCGACCAGGTTGAGCCAGGAGGCGCTGGTCGGCGTGAAGTGCAGGTGAAAGCGCGGGCGCTTGACCAGCCAGTCATGGATCAGTCGGGTCCGGTGGGTCTTCAGGTTGTCGAGGATGAGGTGCACCTCGAGGTTCGCTGAGACACCCTGCTCGACGCGGTCGAGGAAGGCACGGAACTCAATGCTGCGATGGCGCCGCTAATCGTGGGTGCGCCGTTCGGCCTGGCCGGGCCGCAGCGGGAAGCGGGCGTCGTGCCTTGCGCCGCCTGGATTTACGGCTTCTCGTCCACACAGAGCACCAGGGCGCGTTCCGGCGGCGCCAGATACAGGCCGACAATATCGCGCACCTTCTCGACAAAGGCCGGGTCCGACGAGAGCTTGAAGGTCTCCGCCCGGTGCGGCCGCAGGCCGAAGGCACGCCAGATGCGCGGCACTGCGGTCTGGCTCATGCTGGTCCGGCGTGCCATCGCGCGCGTGCTTCAGTGCGTGGCATTGCTCGGCGCCGCCTCCAGCGTCAGGGCGACCAGGCGCTCGACCGCCTCGTCGCCGATGGTCCGTGGCGCACCCGAGCGCGGTGCCTCGGTCAGCCCTTCCTGCCGGTGCTCGGCGAAGCGCCCGCGCCAGAGCGCGGCGGTCTGGCGGCTGACCCTCAGGGCCTCCGCCACGCCCAGGTTGGTCGCGCCGGGTTCGGCGCAGGCCAGGACGATCCGGATGCACTGGGTCAGGGTCTGTCCCACGCCACGTCGGCGCAGCAGGCGGCGCATTTCGGTCCGCTCCGCCTCGCCCAGTTCCAGCACCACAGCCTTGGGCCCGCGGGACGCGGCGCGCCTCCCCACCCCAGGCGTGACATCCTACTCCCGGCGCGGGGAAACCGCAGCCCAACTTCCAATTCAGACCACTAGGGATAGGCGGGCAGGTCTGCATTGGTCAGGAACGCGATGAGTTCCGGGCTACCCAGGAACGCCGAGTAGAAGACGTGCTGCCACGAATTGGGCGTCGGGTCGGCGAAGCCGTCGCGAAACGCCTCGATGGTCGCCTGTACGGGCTGTCCTGACGCGCGCATCTTCGCGACATTGCGTATGAGTCGGCGGTGCTCGTTGCGGAAGAAGCGGACATAGCGGGCCGGGATGTCGAGCTCGCGCAAATGTGCTTCCACCAGGATCGTCTCGTCCGGCAGCAGGTCCGGATGTGGCCGAAGTTCGAATGTTGGCGCGTCGAACGGCGCAGTGACGACGAGGTCGACGATACGGGGGAGTGAAAAGACGTCGAAATAGGGATGGATGAAGAATCGCGGATGGTGCGCGTCGCCGGTCTTCTCCAGCTTCTTCGCCTGACAGGCATCGCACATCGGGAACAAGTTCGCTGGTATTATCGACAAATGCGGGAACTTGCTCTTGGGCAGATAATGGTCGAGCGTGTTGGGCGCGCCTGGCTCGCCGCAGGCGGGGCAGAGATCGAACTCGTGGTCGCGGATTGGGTGGAGCGCGTCACCATGAGCGGAGCCCTGCTCCGCATTTTTGTACAGGTTGTGAAATGTGCCGCGCCGCCCATCGATTTCTGGCCAGAGCGGCACATGTTCCGGAGAGCCGGCATGATCGAGATAATGCTGCACGCGGTCGCGCCATTGCGCGGCGATGCCGGTGAAGAAGGCAGCATGGATGCCGTTCTGTCGCTCAGCCACGACCTGATCGACCAGGGCAAGGCTGCAAGCCGCCGGAAGTGGTAGCTGCATCACCATGCACCGCTGTCCATCGCGCGGATCTGCACCATCAGCTCTTCGTTGATGTCGTGCCCCAAGGCCGCGATCAGCGCGTCCGCGCTGCCAAGCTCTCCCAATTGCTCCTTGATCCAGCCCTCGAACGGCTTGGAGGTCGCGCTGTCGCCGAACACATAGGATGTGATGCGCTGGATGTCGCCGCCGAAGGTCTGGAAGGGCGGCCGCTTGACGACCAGCCCCTCGTCGGTGCGCTCGAAGACATGGACGCAGTCGCTGGGAACTTCTCGGACCGTAACGACCGAATGTGTGGCCATCAGCGCCTTCGAATTAAAGTGTTGGAGGATACGCTTGAGCATGCCAATGAAGCGGATCTCGAGGGTCGGATGAAGGAAGAGCTCAGGCTCGTCGATCAAGATGAGGCTGTCGCGACGGATTGCGCCGAGGATGTTGATCACGATGAAAGAGAAGAGCTTCTGTCCTGAGCTTAGCTCGATCGGCCGGCCGCCCTTTACAAAGACGACACCCTTGGCCGCGACAAAGTCCTCGCGAATGGCCTCGACGTCCAGATCGTGAACGCCTTCCGAGTCAATCGCCAGAAGGAACCGGTCCGAACCCTGGTCCGGCGCCGCGAAGATCTTCGGCTTGTCGAAAACGGAGGCGCGAAAGTATCGCCCGGCATCAAGCTCGGTACTCTCGATGATCACAGCGGCGACATCGAAATCGAAGGCGGTGCGCAAGATGCGCTCCATGGTCTTCAGCTTTTGCGGCCACCCCGGCAGCGCGCGGTACTTCTTGTCCTCGGCCAGGCAGTCGAGAAGCGATGCCGCGGCGTTCCGCTTGGGTGCCTCGTGGGTCAGACGAATGCCGCCGAGCCGCTTGGTCTCTGGGTTCGGGACGGACCGGCCGCGGAACCCGAAATAGCGGTAGATTTCCTGATCCTGCTTCTTGAGACCGCGCAGATCCACGGGAAACTGCTCGAAGGGACTGTAGGACACGACAACAAGCTGGCTGAGATTGGGTTTCTGGGCGAACCCGGTCTCGCGCTCCTCGTCGGCATCGTCGAGCCAGTCCCGGACCATCTGGTGCAGAAGCTGGGATTTCCCCACCCCGTTCGGGCCAATGAGGACATTGACGTCACGCGGGAGAAGCCCTTTCGCGCCGAAGCGAAGCTCGAGATTAGAGATTCCACCGAAGACATCCTCGAAGCGAAAGCCGAGATCCATGACGTCCATGGTCTGGTGCGCGAACAGCTTCCACCCGTCGAGGAAGGATTTGATCTCGCCCCGCTCGCGCTGAAGCGACTTGCGAAAGGCGGTTGTGTCGAGCAGCTCGATCGCCTGCTGGTCCTGGACAATATTGACGAGGTAGCTGGCGTCCCGCAGCAGAGCAGCTACGCGCTGCGCCCCCTCGATCTCGATCTGCCCGGCAAGCTGTTCGTAGAAGGTGATCTCGGTGGGGACCGACAGATAGTCGCCCTTCGGCAGGGGAAATTGGCCGCTCCAGCCATCCTTCCTGAGCTGATTCAGAAATGTGGCTGTGGTCAGTTGGCCCCCGACCATCAGCTTTAGGAAGCCAAGCTCGACTTCCTCTCCTCCGATGCGACATGATGTGCCGAAGGTCGTCTTGTTACCGAAATCATCCCAGTTGTTTTCGAACAGTTCGATCGCATCACCTTCGACACTGGGCTCAGGTGTAGGTCCGTGCCGGGTCGAGCGCCCGAGATAGACAACCTTCATCAATCAGCCCCCATGTTTACCCTTCAGCTCAAGCGCGGCGATCCTAACACCTCGGCTGGCCGCAAACGAGATGCTCGCCACCTAGCCGGGCTGCACCGGCGCCGCAATGCAGCCGTCAGCCCCAAGACTTCTGCCGACCTGTGACCAAGCGCTTATCGCAGGAGCACGCATGCTTCTCGCAAGCGAGACGCTGAAAGCAGACAGGCCGCTTGCGGCCAAAGCTTGCCGGCGATAGCGGCGGGGCTTCCGAAGGCGCCCATCGCGCCGTCGAGCGGCGGCTGCCGGGCCTGCTCGGGGTTGATCGTCATCGGCCCGCGCCGCCCCAAGGTGCGCGGCTATCGCTGGAATGGCGCGGCAACTGCGCAGAGCCCGCGCGCCTGGTACACAGATGTGGCGGAGAAGCGGCGGAAAGCAGAGTTGCGCTTCCTGGAGCAGGAGATCTATGGCCGCCTGGTGGATTTGCCGACGCGGCGGATCACGGTACGGGACCGCTTCTCCGAAGCGGTTACCCTTCGGCAGAACGCCATCCCTTTGACACCAGGATCCAGGCATGGCCGATCTCACCCTTGAGCAACGATCCGCGGCGGAAAGCCGCGGCTGCCGGTTTGTTCCCGCCACAGGGGAGCAGATCGCCACCCTGGCAATGCAACGACGGGTGTTCTGGTTGGACGGGCAGGCCTTCCTGGCCATGCGGCCAGACGGCTTCTTCGAGACGGCGGCGACCCTGCAGCGCCTGCTCCGGCAGCCCCTGCCGGAGCCGGTGCGCTGGCCTGACGATCCTCAACCCACCGCACCTGCCTTTTCGGACCCTGCCGCCGCTTCCCTGCCGCCGCCCGAAGCAGGGCGGCCTGAGGGGAGGAGCTTGCCTGCCAAGCCGGCGCGATCAAAGCGCCGCGCGCCGGCCAGGGTCTCCAGCCCTGCGCTGCCGTCTTCGCCGCAAGACAAGTCGGTGCAGCCTTCCCAGGCGGCGCTTGTTGAGACCGTGCAGCTGGTGTCAGCCTACCTGTCAGCCCATCCCGTGTCTCAGTGGGAACTCGATGCGCTGATCCGCGATACGCATCAGACGGTGCTGAGGATCCGGGCGTCGCGCTGCGAACAGCGGATGGGCCTCTAGAGTGGCCAGCGCCGCGCGCATGAGCGGGCGGACCGCGACAATCGGCTGACCGCAATCCTGCTGCAGTGGGAGCAAAGCGGCCTTGTCCGCCAGCACAGGATAGGGTGGCAGGATGATGCCGGGGCGGCCTCCCGCACAAGGGGCCGCCGCGCCCGCACCGGACACCGGCGCCAGCGGCCGGGGAGCCATGGAGCACCGGCCGCTGGCGCCGGCTCAGGATTTGGGAGGCCTCGGCGCGGCGGCCGCCGGCGCATCGTCCAGCCACAGCGGCACGACGCAGGCGCGCCGGCCGCTGGCGTCCGTCCAGACCGCGCGTCCTTCGCAGCGTGCCAGCAAGCGCGGGAGGTCGTTGCGTTGAATGGCATCGGCCCAGGCGCGCGCCGAGGCGGAGCCGTCCGACAGCGCGGCGCGGATCACGCCCGACGCTTCCCGCACCTCGGCGGATTCCGCGGAGCGGCCCCAGAGATAGCCGCCGCCGAGCGCGCCGAGCAGCAGCACGGCCGCCCCCACGCCCGACAGCACGGTCGCGCGGCGGGACCAGGCGTCCGCCTGCCGCACGAAGTCGGTCCGGCACGCCTGCACGAGCTGGCGTGTCATCTCCGCCCGCGCCGCGGCGTCCATCGGCTGGCGGGTGACCTCGACGTGGCTCAGCAACTCGCCCATGGCGCCGAGGCTGGCCGAGAAAGCGTCCAGTACCGCGCCCAGCGGGTCATCTTGCAGCGCCGCCTTGCTGGCGGATCGCTGGAGTTCGGCGCGCGCGCGGCCGATGGCAACCCGCGGATCGTTCTGCGCCGTCGCCGTCGGGGACGCCGCGGCCGTCGCGCTCACGGCAGCCAGGAGCGGATGGGCGCCAGGGCCGCCTCCATCTCCGTCATCCACTTGCGGAGGCGCGAGCGGTTGAACGGCCCGAGAATGGCGCCCGGCTGATCGTCGGGCGCCTGGCCGTCGCGCGCCTGGCCGAACCGGAGCCGCTTGCCCTCGATCTCGGCCGCCACGGTCGCGTCCAGCCGCGGCATCCAGATCGGCACCGCACCCCGCGCGACCGCCGCCCGGAAGACGCTGTGCCGCAGCACGCGGGCGAAAGCGTCCTCGCGCGGCAAGGTCGGGTCGGCCAGGCCCGCGTTGAGGATCAGCGCGGTGGCCCGGGGCTGGAAGCTCTGCGCCTCGTAGCTGGCCAGCACGCCGAGGTCGTCGACGCGCGGCGACAGGGTGTAGAGCGCGACCGGGTGCACGCCGGCCTCCTCCAGACTGCGGGCCAGATCGGGCACGTCCTCCAGCAGCTTGCCCATGCTCAAGTCGCCGCCGCCCATGTCCAGCAGGGCATCCTGCTGCTCGGCCATGACGAAGCCAAGCAACTCCTCCGCCCAGCGGGCCACGCCCACGGGATCAGTGGTGGGCGGCTGCGCCACATCGTTCAGGAAGGTGGCGAGCGAGCGGTTCTGCGGGTCGAGCGCTGCGGCGAGGGGGGCCGGCTTGCCCGGCTGCACCCCCTCCATGACGTAGCGCAACAGCGTGGTCTTGCCGCTGCGGCCCGGTCCCATGACGAACACGGCCTTGGGACCGGCCCCGAGGTCGACGGCCGCCACGGCGGGCAATGCCGCTGCGTCCTCGCGGGCGCGCGGCACGGCCGGCCCGACTGGGATTTCTTTCTCGTCCTCAAGGGAGCGGGAGCGGCCAAACGGGCGGGGGGCGGAGGCACGGGCGGAGGGTGCCTCAGCCACAGCGGCGGGAGCGGTGTTCTTCATCATCGGCCTTCTGGTCATTTCAGGGATGCCGGCCTGAACCGGGGCGGCGGCTTCGCCTCGAAAGCGCCTTCCGTGGGATCAAAGGCCGGGCGGGTGCGGGATGGCGGAGGGGCGGGGGGCGGGCTTGGGGATGGCCGGGCGGCGGCTGGCGCCTGGCTCGGCCCCTCGGCGCGGACGCGGTACCAAGCCTGCCGCGCCGCCTGGGCCGTGGGCGGCTGGCCGCGGGCGTCGACCACGCCGAGGTCCGCCAGCACTCCGGCCACCGAGGCCCAGCGCGGCCGGCCCGCGGCGAACCGTGCCTCCACCAGCGCCCGGTTCCGACGTAGCCAGTCCTGCAGAGGCGAGCGCCCCGCGATGCTGGCGAGGGCAGCCCGGACCCGGGCCGCCTCGCCATTGTCGTCGATCATGTCGCCGTATCCGCAGTTCCACCACCACCGCAGGATGCGGCATCAGACTCAGAATCTCCTATTTGGCTCAAGGACGCGACCCCGGCGGGTCAGCCAGATACGCAGACGAAACACAAGAGTTCGTGAATCACTCAGTCAAGTGCCAGAACGATACGAAAGAGTTCGGAGGTGCGACAACAATGGCGCAGATCCGTAGCAGTATCGGCTCACCTGCGCGACGAAAGCGTGACAAAGCTGTCGTCGAGAAGGCGAGGGGCGGAAGCCGTTCTTCTACAGACCATTGCACCCTAGAAGGTGCTGGTCTTTCCTGCGGCCATGGTTGACCAAGGTTCAACCGCCGACCTCAGGAAGGAGCTGCCATGCCAGACGCCGTCGCCGCCGAACTGGCTCGCCTGCGCGACACCGTCGAGACGCTGACCCAGGGGCTGCGGATGATGGTGGAGACGCAGGCGACCCACACGGAGATGCTGCAGGCCATCCTGGAAGCGGCCACCGAGGAGGCGGGCGAGAGTCCCTTGCCGGGGCTGCTGACGCAGATCGTGGAACGGCTGGACGAGCAGACCGGGATCCTGCACCGGATCGAGGCCATAGCCGGCGGCGGGTTTCTTGATGAGGACGGCGCCGAGCAGGGCATCCGGCAGGTCGGCCAGCGTTAAGCCAAGTCGGTGCTGACCTTCCGCAAGGGAGCGGCAACGGCCTCCGACGCCGGTGGCCGCGCGATGGCGGATCACCTGATGGAGGAGACCCTGTCGCCCGAGGCCGTGGCGCTGGGCGACTACTACACCCGCAACCGGGCGGCCGAACTCGGCGCGGGGCCGGGGCCGGATGGCGAGCCGGGGCCGGAGGCGCCGCAGCGAGGTACCCGGCCGCAGCCGCGCCGGGACATGCACTCTGGCCTGGCCGCGGCATTGGCGCTCGCGCCGCACGGCATTCCGAGCGTGGAGCAGGTCAGCCAGATCCTCGCTGGCCGCCGGGCCAATGGCGGCGAGCTGGCCACCAACGAGGCCGCGACCACGCGGAGCGTCAGCTACATCGATCTGTGCTTCTCGGCGCCCAAGAGTGTCAGCCTGGCCTGGGCCTTCGCGCCGACCGAGGCCGAGCGCGCCACTCTGTTGCAAGCCCATCGCGACGCGGTCGACGCCGCGCTGCGCTACGCGGCGCGTGACATTGGTCAGGTCCGTCGCGGCAAGGCCGGGCTCGGCGGCACGGAGCGCGGCCACATCGCCTGGATCGGCTTCGAGCATTTCACGGCGCGGCCGACCGCCGAGGTGAAGCGGACGGATCCCGCGACCGGCGAGGTGGTGACGGAACTGCACACGCTGCGGCCACCAGGGCGAGACCCAACCGGAGCTGGTGACCCACAACTGCACACCCATTGCGCGGTGCCCAATTTGGTCCTCACGGACAGCGGGCATATGGGTGCGCTGGATCTGAAGGCGGCGCATGGGCGCATTCACGAATACGGCGCCTTCTACCAGGCGCAGCTCGCGGCCAATCTGCGGCGCGTCGGGGTGGCGGTGGAGCTGGAGGAGCGCACCGGCATGGCGCGCCTGTCGGCGATCTCGGAGGCGGTCTGCGAGGCATTCAGCAAGCGCACCCGCGACGGCACCCAGGCGGCGCGCGAGGAAGCCGCCCGGCGCGGCCTCGACTGGGACGGCATGACCGCGGACATGCAGGTGGACTTCCTCAAGGGCGGCACCAAGGCCGCGCGCAAGAGCAAGACGGACGACCTCAGCGACTTCGTCGCCTGGCGCGTCCAGGCCGAAGCCCTGGGGTGGCAGCACCGCGGCGTTGTTCCGACGGATCGCAGAGAGATGGTGGCGCCGAGCCGGGCGGCGCGCCTGGAGGCCGGCTACGAGGCCGCCCTGCCGTTCCTCGAGGCGCAGTTCGCCCGCAGCGCCGTGCTCAACGGGGCCGACCTGCGCGCCGCCGCGGCGCGTGCCCTGATCGCTGCCGGGATGACCCCAGGAGCAGAGGGTGGCCGGGCCGACGTGGATGCGCTGACGCGGGCGATGCGCCAGCGCGGCCTGCGCCAGGACGGCCAAGTCACAGCCTTGCTGTGGGGACAGGAGGGCGAGCGCGATGAAGTGCGGGTCACCACGGCACTGCACGTCGCCCAGGAGCAGGAAGCGGTGGAACTGGCCAAGGCCGCCGCGGCGGATCGCAGCCGCGCCTTGTCGCCCACTGCCCTGGCCGCCGCCGTGGAGCGGAGCGGCCTGGACTTCACCGACGGGCATGGCCAGGCGCAGCGCGCGGCACTGGACCGCCTCGGCACCGGTGGAGCGGTGGGCGTGGTGGTCGGCGTGGCGGGCGCAGGAAAGACTGCCTTGCTGCGGCCGCTGGTGGAGGCCTGGACGACGCGGGGCGATCAAGTCATCGGTGTGGCAATCGCCTGGCGCCAGGCCGAGCCCCTGAAGGAGGCCGGTATCGGCGGCGTCGCCGCGCTGACCGGATTCCTGCACGGCCTCAAGGCCGGGCGCATCTCGGTCGGGCCGCAGACGATGGTGGTGGTGGACGAGCTGGGGCAGGTGGGCGCCCGACAGATGCTGGAGTTGCTGCGGCTGCGCGCCGAACACGGCTTTCGCATCGTCGCGGTCGGCGATGACAAGCAGTGCCAGGGCATTGAGGCGGGACCGGTGGTCGCGCTGATGCGCCGCGCCCTGGGGCCGGAGGCGTTGCCGGAGATCCTCACCACGCGGCGGCAGCGCAGCGAGCGCGAGCGGGAGATCGCCGGGCTTTTTCGTGAGGGGCGCGCGGCCGAGGCCCTGGCGATGAAGCGCGAGGATGGCACGGCCGAGGCGGTGCCGGGCGGCTACGACGACGCCGTGCGGCGGGTGGCGGCGCTATGGCGGGAGCGACGGGAGGCAAACGCGGGCAACGCGAACTTCTCCATCAGCGTCACTGCGCCAACCAACGCCGATGCCCGCGCCGTGGCGCTGGCGATCCGCGAGGAGCGCCGGGCGATGGGCGAGTTGGGGAAGGATCTGGTCAGTCTCCGCGCGACCGATCAGGCCGGCGCGGCCTACACCCTGACGCTGTCAGCGGGTGACCGGGTGCGGCTGTTCGACCGGCTCAATGCCCGGTTCCTCGATGGCGGACGAGGGAATATCGGCAACAATGGCTCGGTGCTGGAGGTCCGTGGCGTCGAGGCGGAGGGGATCGTGCTGCGGACGGCGGGTGGCCGCGAGGGGCTGGTGTCCTGGGACGGCCTGGCCGACAGGCAGAGCCGGCGGACACGGCTGGCGCCGGGCGACGTGCTGACCATCGACGCCGCCCAAGGCATCACCAGCAGCGAGCACATCAATGCCATGCCGGCGGGATCGGCAGGGGTGCAGGGTTTCAAGGGCTACACGGCTGAGAGCCGGCACAAGGATGCCGCCTGGCTCATCACCTCGGAAGGCGCCGAGCGGCGCGAGGTGATGACCCGCCGGGCCCTGGGAGATACGCGGCCGATCAGCACGGCCGATCTATGGGAGAACGTCGCGCGGAACCTGGCGCGGCAGCCGGCCAAGGCGAGCGCGCTGGACTTCATGGAGCGGGCGCGCGGCATCAGCCGCGGCGCGGCGCATGCCCTGCAGGACGGATTCCGTCGCACCGAGGCGCGGCAGGCAGCGGGCCTGGCGCGCGCGACGCTGGGAGCGCGGCTGCGCGGACGGCGCGAGGGTCGGGCGGTGACCGCCGCCATAGCCCGGCTGCGGCGGGCGCTTGAGACCCGCTGGCAGGCGGCGCGGAAGGTGGCCGAAGGGCTATGGCCGCGCGGCGGAACCATGCAGCGAGGCCGAGAGGGCACAGCTCAGACGCCGCAGGATCCGGCCCAGGTGATCTGCAATCGGGCACGCGACACCCTGGCGCGCAGCACGGCGGCGGCCGAACAACACCGTGCGCCAGGAGCCACGAACGAGCGGAGGACGCCGATGGACAAGGCGAGCTACTGGCGGCGCGCGGCAGCGGGGCAGGGTGGGCCGTCACGGCCGAGCATCAGGCGGGCGGCGCGGCGTCGAAGCGAAGAGGCCGCCGTGGCGGCGGTCGCGGACCGGCTGACCGTGGCACTGCAGGAGCGAGGATCGGTGCTGCCAAGCACCGAGCAGGGGCGAAAGCCGCTCTGGGCAACCTCGGCGCCACTCGCAAACGGGGTCAGGGCCCGTCCCGCCGAGGGTCCATCGCCCTTGTCTCCCAGCCTGCCTACGCCAAGAGTGTCGGCAGTTCCGGTGCAACGAGCGTTGCCGCACTTCTCGGAGACCGACGCGGTGACCGACTTCGCGGCAATGCTGAGCCAAACCGGACTGCGCCTGAGCGGGCCGCCGGAGATGGACGGGCGGATGCGGCGGGTGGCCGTGGAAGGGGATCGCCGGGGCCGGAAGTCAGGCGCCTATGTCGGACATCTGGACGGCTGGCCGGCGGGCTACATCCGCAACCACAAGACCGGCGTGGAGGTCCGCTGGAAGGCGGACCGCCCGGTGCAGCCGATGGCGCCGGCTGAACGGGCGGCGCTCGTGGCGGAAGCGGCGGCCCGATCCGCCGAGCGGGCGCGCGAGCGCCAGCACATCCAGGCACGGGCGGCCCGCATGGCGCACCGGCTCTGGGCCGCCGCGGCGCCAGCTCAGGAACACCCCTACCTCGCCGCCAAGGGCGTGCGGTCGCATGGGCTGCGGCAGGACCGGCGGGGGCGGCTGCTGGTGCCGGTGCATGGCGCGGATGGCCGGCTCTGGGGCGTGCAGCGGGTGGGCTTGGACGGGTCCAAGCTGTTCCTGAAGGGCGCTCGGACCGAGGGCGGGCACATGCTGATCGGTGACAGGCTGAAGCCGGGCACGCCACTGCTGGTGGCGGAGGGCTACGCCACGGGGGCGACGCTGCACGAGGCAACGGGGCTGCCAGTGGCTGTGGCCTTCAACGCAGGGAACTTGGCTGCCGTGGCGAAGGCCTATCGGGCGGCCGACCCGTCACGGTCCATCGTCATCGCAGGCGACAACGACCACCACCTGCCGCACCGGCCAGTGCCGCTGCCGAACGTCGGCAAGGAGAAGGCCGAGGCCGCAGCGATGGCCGTGGGCGGCGTCGTGATCCTGCCGTCCTTTCCGGCCGGTGACCGGGGCAGCGACTGGAACGACTTGGCGCAGCGCCAGGGGCACGAGCCGGTGGCAACGGCGGTGCGCGGTGCGCTGGATCGTCTGCAACAGACCACTTTGCAGCGGGAGAAGCTAACTGCAGCGGCGATAAGCGAGCAGAGGCTGCAGCAGGCGCGTTCGCGTGGGTTCAGCATGTGAGGCCAGCATGCTGTTGGACATGAACCGTGAAAACTCATGACGCCGAGATTGCCGGCCTCTCCTCGCCTTCTTAGGGTCGCTGCGGCACGCGCAGAGCCTCCTCAATCTCCGGCAGGGGAACTACGGCGGTTGCCACGCTCGCAGGTGCCCAGAGGTGCGGAAAGAGCCGTTCTGTTTCGCCAAGAGGGAAGGCTATGCGGAGTGGCGCATCTTTGGCACCGGTCAGTAGACCACGTGCTACGAGAGGCTGCACCAGGCGCCGAGCCTGCCGGTCACTGGTGCCGACCAGGAAAGGAACCTCGGCGCGGGGCACTTCCCCGAACAGAGTAGCACGTTCTAGAAGGGGTGCGAGGCGGGGGTCTAGCCGCCCTCCTGTTGCTTCTGCTGCGATGAACTCCCGCACACGGTCGGAAAGCGCCTCCGGGGACAGTAAGGTGCGCATGAAGCGGACCTGATCTAAGCAGGCGGCCATGAAGAAGCGGCAGAAGTCTGCCAAGCGGCCGTCCGACAGGACGCCACGCCCATCCAGCGCACCTTGTGGCGGAGCATCGGCACGAGCCAGATAAGCCTTGTAGGCTTCTACGTGCCGGGCCAGGCCGCGCGACACCGACCAGAGCGCTGAGCCCACCTCCGCCCGACGCAATAGAGCGTGCGAAAGCAGGCGCGCCGTGCGGCCGTTGCCATCGGCGAATGGATGAATCCAAAGTAAGCGGTGGTGAAGGGCGGCGACGACCACAGGCCGTTCGGCGCGGCCAAAGCGACTCGGCGCACCTTCGTCGAAACGGGCGAGCCAACCGGACAGTTCCTTGGGTGAGGGTGCGATATGGTGTCCCACTTGGACATGGCCGGTTCGCAACTCGCCCGGCCGTACTTCCACACGCCGTCCGGTCTCGCGTTCCTCCACGAAACGCAGCGAGGCCGGCAGTTGCTCATAGAAGCGCCGGTGGATCTCCACCATCAAAGCTGAGGGCGTACCAAGCTCATCCAGTTCGCCGGTATCGATCGCGGCCTGCACGGCGATGTGGGCGGCTGCTTCCATCTGGAGATCGCGTCGGTGGGGTTCTGTGGCAAGATCGGCGCGCAGGGCACGCTCGATATCCACCGGACGCGTGTCATGGCCCTCAATAAGGTTGGAATAGTAGCAGTTCATCCCGCGCACGAGATCGCCCACGGCCGCAGCTGTACCTGGGGAAAGGCGCCCCGCCAGCCCGCCTGCTTCTGAGGCCAACATGAAGGCGAGGTCTCGAAGAGCAGGCCAAGTGGGCTGCTCGTTTCCAGGCAGTAGAGTCAGTGAGGCGGGACCTGCGTGAGGCATAAGAAATGGCCGGCTGATGATTCCGCCTATCATACTGATCCGGCGACAAGATTACCAGATCATGGCCGACTAAATGGCCGGCTTTGTGGCCGGCCTCAGCGAGGCTGTGCAACGAGGTACGTTTTCTGTGGCGGCCTTTGCCCCTGGTGCTGCTGCGGCTCTACCGGCAGCCGCTACGCCCTGCCAGTATTCTATCGCCGCGGGGCTGCACCTCTGCGCCGCTCGCTGGGTGTCTGCGCCGGCCGTGGCGGGTGCTTCTACCCGGCGCGGCGATGGCTCGCGTGATGCGTTGTGATCCTTGCTATCGGACATGCCCTCTCTCCTATCCCGCCGCCGACTTGTGGAAGCGGCTGGCCTCAATCGCCGCCCGAAGCTCGGGCCGGCGGAAGTAAATCGCGCGCCCGCAGCGCAGCGGCTTGGCGCCGCGCGCAAAGACGAACGCCTCGTCGCCGCGCACATCCTGCGTCAACTCATCGGGCCGGATCAGCGCGCGGGACATCTCGTGCCGGTTGGTGCTGGTGCCCCTCGAGCGCGATCCGGCTTCCAGCGGCTTGCCCTGGCTGCCGCTGTTGCGGCCCTCGCTCTCGGCCATGACCGAGTGCCCGCCGGCCATGTCGGAGACGGATCTGGCGGTCTCGAAGTTCTGGATCGCGGCGTAGGAGCGCCAACTCACGCTGTCGAACCAGGCGTTGCGCCCCTGCCGGCCCCATTGCTGCGTGAGCTGGTCCTCGCTCTGGTAGAGCAGTTGCAGGGTGATGCCATATTTGCGGCCGGCGTCGCGGGCCACTTCCAGGATCTTCATCGGCCCGAGCCGGCTGACCTCGTCGAGCATGAACAGCACCCGGCCGTGTACCGCGCCGTCCGCCTCGTAGAGCGCGTTCAGCAGCGCGCCGACCAGCACGCGCCCGACCGCCGGGGTGTCGCGCAGCACCTTGAGCGGGATCTGCAGGAACACCGTCAGCCCGCCGCGCGTCAGCTCCGCGGTGCCGCAAGAGGGCTCCGTCCCTTCCGCACCGCCGGAGACGAGGTCGGCGTAGGCGGCGACCGACAACCAGGCGGTGTCGCCCGTGGCGTTGCCGTAGATGCCCGAGAAGGTTTCGGGCACAATCTTCTTGATGGTGCCGGCCAGGTCACGGGCCATGGGGCTGCGCGAGTTGGCGTGGATGCCCTCCAGCACGTCGCGCATCTGGTCCTCCGGGGTGACGATGCCGGCGCGCAGGGTGCGCAGCGTCTTGGCTTCCGGCGGGAGTGTGTCGTCCCACAGCATGTGCGCCAGCAGGCAGGCGACGAGCTGCTTGCCCCAGTTGCGGAAGAACTTGTCGGACTCGGAGCCGCCGCCCTCCGCCTCCCCGAAGATCCAGCCGACGACCGCGTGGACGTTGGTCTCGGCCAGTGGGTGGGTGATGTCGATCCAGTCCAGGACGTTGATCCCGCCCGGCGTGCCGGGTTCCAGGGAGACGACCTGGTGCCCCAGGGCCTCGCGATGGGCCGTCAGCATCGGCCCCAACTCGCGTGAGGGGTCCAGCACCACGGCCGCGCCGGTCCAGTGCACCAAAGTCGAGGCGGCGGACACCGTCTTGAAGCCGCCGGAGCCGGCGAACACCAGGCTGTGGGTCGGGCCGGTCTTGCACGGATCGATCAACAGCGGCGCCTGACCACCCTGACCCCAGGTCTGGCGCTGCTCCGGGTCGAAGGCGAGCCTGGCCGTCTTGTCCTGATCCACCCGGTAGGCCTCGCCCACCACCACCCCGCCGAAGTCGGGATGGGGTCCCGGGAAGCGGCTACGCGCCTCCCGCATGCTCATCCATTCGGCGTGCCCGTGGTTGTCGGTGCTGCCGCGCACCACCGCGCCGGGGCGGGTGATACGGCGGCCGCGGAGCTGTAGTAGGCGGTAGATCACCAGGCCGAGGAAGACAGACGGCACCCCGGCGCCGATCATCAGCCAGCGGCCGACGATGGGGTTCGGCGGGGCGTGGAGGGTGTAGACCCACCACTGGCCGATCCAGGCAACCCCTTCGAAAGGAAAGTAGCGGACCAGGCCAGTGCCCCAGAGAAACACCGCCGAGGCCGCGGCGGTCCAGAGCAGCGCGATGAGGGCCAGGAGAACCCCGAGCGCCAGAAGGCGGCCAGGGGAGGGCAAGCGGCGGCGACCGGGCATCGGGTGGTTCCTGACGGGAGGGAGCGCCGCCTCAGGCAGCGCGCAGCAGGTCGGCGGCGACCTCGCCGCGGCGGGCGGCGGCGTCGGCGAACCAGACCTCGCGGATGGCATAGGTGCCGGCATCGTTGTGCAGGGGCACGATGGCATCCACGGCCGTGCCGATCATCGCAGCCAAGATGTCGTCGCCATAGGCGGCGCCCTGGGGCGTGCCCTTCACCAGGTTGAACAGCCGGCGCATGGCCTGCGGCGCGTCGGCGCCGTGGATCGTGGTCAGGCTGCCGGGATGTCCGGTCATCACCTCGTTGAGATAGACCCAGGCCGCCTCGTCGCGCAGCTCCTGCAGCAGCACGCGGTCGGGGCGCATCCGCAGCGTCGCCTGCAGCAGGGCGTCGGCGGTGACGCCGCCCAGGGTCAGCCCGCCCTTAGAGTAGAGCAGGCGAACGCAGTTGCCGTGCGGCACCACCAGCTCCAGCGCGTCCTCGATGGTCAGGATGCGCTCCTCGAGGGGGATCTCGGCGGTGAGGGTCTTGCTCAGCGTGGTCTTGCCGCCACCCGTGGCGCCACAGAACAGGATGTTGCGCCGGGCGCGCACCAGGCCGCGGAAGAAGCCTTCGGCGTCGCCCGCGTCGAACAGCTGCAGGAGGCCGGCGCTGTCGGCCTGCCGCTGCGCGCGGCGCTGGTCCCAGCGGTTCCAGCGCGAGGTGTCGTAGCGGCTGGCCAAATCGGACAGGGCGGCGATGGCATCGCTCGGCCGGCGGAAGGTCAGGCTGACCGTGCCGGGCGGCACGGCCGGCGGCAGCACGATCTGCAGGCGATGGCCGGTCGGCAGGTCGGTGGAGCAGAGCGGGTGCTCGGCGCCGACGTTCTGGGCCCTCAGCGCCCCGGCCAGGATCGCCACGCCTTCCAGCAGGTCGAAATCCAACTCGGGGGCCAGGTGCCGCGCGAAGCGCCCGCCCTGGCGGAGCCAGAATTCGCCGGGCCGGTTGATGCACAGCTCCTCGGTGCGGGGATCGGCGAGGGCGCCGGCCACGGGGGCAAGGGCGAAGTCCAGCTGCGCGGCGGCGTGCATCATGGTGTGACGTCCAGGGCCAGGACGGGCAGGCGCATCGCCCGATCTCCCATCCGCTCCCTCACCGGCTGACCAGCCGATACACGTCGGAGAAGTCCAGGTTGCGCGCCACGAACACGGTCATGGGCTCGGCCTGATTCCGCCGCAGGGTGGCGGGGATATTGATGTCAGCGTCCAGCGCCTGACTGGTGGCGCGCTGCCCGCCCGACTGGAACTGGTTGAAGGTAACGCCATTGCCGTTGTTCAGCGCGTTGCTGGCAACGGTGGCCGCGGCCTGCAGGCCCGTGTCGAGGAAGGCCAGCAGCATGGCGCCGCGGAACCGCTCGAAGAAGTGGCTGTCGATCTCGCCGTCCAGCCCGGCCTGGCCCATCACGTCGGCACCGGGGCTGTTCAGCTCCATCTGCACCCCGCCCGGCGTCAGCGCCTGAGTCATCACCACGAACAGGCGGCGCGCGCCGCGCACCAGGCCGGACCGGACCTCGCCCACGATGCGGGTGCCGCGCTCCATCAGCACAACGGTTCCGGTGGAACCGCGCACGTCCACCGGCGTGATGCAGGAGAAGAAGCCGGCCACGCTGCTGTCGATCGGCATCTCGGGGATACAAGGAATACGCGTGCCCACCGGCACCGTCAGCTCGGGGTTCTGCAGCACCGTCGCGCGGGCCGCGGCCATACGGGAGGGCCGCAGCCGGGAGGAAAGGCGGTCGTCGGGCTCGGCGGCGCCGGTGAGCAAGCCGGCCGGGCTGGCGCCAACAGGTGCTACCCTGGGCTGAGCAGCGACCATGCCCGGCGCGCCATTCTGCACCGGCTGCGCGGCCTGCGAAGCAGCGCGGTTCTCGTCGCTCATGATCGGGGTGGGGTTGGGGAGCTGGCGCCCACCGCCAAAGGCGACCGCACTGCCGGGAGCCGGCATGGGCATCGGCATCATGGCCGGGGTGGGCACCGCCGGCAGTGCCGCGACCGGGGCGGATGGTATCGGGGCCGGCTCGGGCATCGGCCGGTAGGGCAGGGAGCGGCCCGCCGCCGTCATCGGTTGTTCCTGTTCGCGCTCCGGGGTCGCCTTGCCCGAGGGCCACAGCGCGACCATGCCGCAGGCGGCAAAGACCGCCACGCCGATCATGACCTTTTCCCGCCCCGTCAGCAGACGCCGGCCGCCGGCGACCGGGGAGACGGGATCGTTGGAGGCGTCGCCGCCTCCGGAGACCGTTGCGTCGCTCACCGGCGAACCTCCCGCACGACGTCCGGGCTGGTGGTGCCGGTGCCGGGATTGCGGCCCGTGACATCGAAGGCCCGGTTGAGGATGCAGAGCACCAGACCGCCGTCCCGCAGGCGAAAGGCGCTCCCGGTCTGGTGGATGGTGACGAGCCCCGTGGTATCGGCCGAGTAGTTCACCGCCGCCTCGCGTCCATCGGCCAGGACCGAGAAGATGGCCGGCACGCGGCGATTGCCGAGGAAGCGCAGGAAGGTGGATTGCCCATCATCCCACACTTCGGCCGGGGCCAGCACGCGGTCGCCCTGGCCGTCGTAGTGCCAGTTCATCATCCCTGGCGTCGCGGCACTGGTGCCGGCGAGCTGCAGCCGCTCGCGCGCCCGGCGCTCCTCGCGTTCCTTGCGACGCGCCGCCGCGGCTGCGGCGTTGGCCTGACGCCGGGCCCTGGCTGCGGCGGCCGCGGCCGCACGCTCCTCGGCCGGGTAGGTGAAGCGCACGAGGTAGTAGGTGTTCGGCGCGTCCGCCGTCAGCGGCCCCTCACGGGTGGACAGCTCAAAGGTGTAGGCGCGCAGGACTTCACGCCCGGTGGTCGGGTCGGTGCTGCGGCCGATGATGAACAAGGGCTGCGGGTCCAGATCCCGCAGCGGCTTGATCATCACGAAATTGCCGCGCACGGCGGTGAGCAGGTTGCGGTCGGTGGAGGCACCGCGCCCGGCACCGGCCCGCTCGGAGGGCGCCACGGGCCCGCCGGCCAGGGCCAGCGGGTCGGTGGCATCGCGCTGATCCAGCAAGGATTGGTCCGACACCGGCAGACCAGCGACCGCCTCACCCGGGGCGAGCTGGATGGTCAGGGTGGCACCGGGTACGGCGTAGAGCTTGACCACCTGTTGCGGGTCGTAGGCGATGACCCGCACGCGGGGATCGGCGCCGGCCGGGGCCGGAGCTTCGTCGGCGCCGGCCGGCATGGCCCAGGCCAGCGGCAGGGCGACCGTGGCAGCCAGGATCAGCCGCAGGGCGCGACGAGGGCGCCTCATGGGGCATTCCCCAGGATCGGCACGCCCTCGCGCTCGGGCGGGCGGTATTCCGTGACCAAGACGCCCAAGGGGTTGATCGTGGTTCCATCCGTGAGGGCGATGTTCTGGCCGGCGCGGTAGCGCAGCGTCACCACCCAGGTGGACACCACCGGCGGGCGGCCATGGGCGCGCTCGGTGCGCCGGAAGCGCAGCTGGTAGATCTCGTCGGCCTGCGCGGTGTCATTGGGCAGGAGGGCCCCGCTCAGCTGTTCCACGGTGACGGTCGCGCGGGTGCCCCACACGGCCTGCGGGCCGGGCGGCTCGTCGAGGTTGAACCACTCCTGGAAGGCGCTCCGCACCTGCGGCGCCGACATGCGGCTCACCACGTCGTAGGCGTAGCGCGCCTCGCCGGAGGACCAGCCTTCGCGCAGGCGCACGTACTGGAACAGGGTGGCGCGCACCGCGCGCTCCTGCACCGCCGCCGGCAGGGCGTCGCCATGCACCACGGTGGCCATGCTGCCATCCGGCTGCGGCACGGCGATCACGGGCACGACGCGGACCAGGGGAAACAACTGCAGAGCGGCGAGCGCCTGTGCTCCCACCACGCCAAGCAGGCCGATGATGGCCACCGTCTTGCCGGTGCTGACGCGCCGGGCACGGCGGGCTTCGTGCCGCTGGCGGGCCTGCGTCTCGGCGTAGAGGCGGTTCAGCTCAGAGCGCGGGATGACCACCGCCGCGGCCTTGACGGCATCTGGAGCATCCCCGTCGTCCGCCAGCGGCGGGGCGCCGACGCGTGGGATCGCGTTCATGGCATCGCCTCGGGCGCAGCGACGTGGGAGGGGTTGAGCGGAAACACGGCACCGCGACAGGAGGGCGGCTCGGCCGCGCCGGCGCAAGCGGCCAGCACCAGCACTGGCAGCAGGATCAGGGCGAATTTCATCGGGGAGAGCCTCCAGGGAGGGAGGAGGGGCAGGGCACGCGCTCAGCCCGCCCGGTTGTTGGCGTTGTTGCGGACGGCGAAGCTGCTCTCGGCGCCGCGGCCGCTGCGCAGAACAGCACTGGCGCCGCCGGTCAGCTTGAAGGCCGCCATGCGCACGGCGCCCTGCGCCAGCTGCACGTGCGGGGCGTAAGAGCCGGCGAGGCCGCCGCCGATCGAATAGGCCACGATCGCCAGGGCCTTGATCAGCAGCAGGCCGCACCAATACCAGGCGCCGACCTGCAGCAGGGCACCGATCTTCTCATCCAGGCTGCCGCCGGGATTGGCCTGCGCCATGCGGACGTAGTTGTTGAAGCCGGTCATCAGCATCTGCAGCATGACGCTGACGCAGACCTGCACGAGCGTCAGCGACACCAGCTTGCCCACCCACCGCTCCACGTAGCCACGGGTCGCGTCGAACAAATAGAGGCCGATCAGGAACGGGCCGAGCGCGATCACCATGCCCATGACGACGCGGACGATCACCCAGATCAGGAAGATCACCACCAGCGCGATGAAGGAGATCGCCATCAGCAGGCGGATGACGAGGCGTTCGCCGAACTGCGTGTAGCCGGTGGCCTCCGCGAGCATGGTGGCCGCCATGCGCTGTGTCGCGCTCCACAGCGCGTCGAACTGCGCGGCCGGGGTGTAGACCGTACCGCCGGTCAGCGCGGCGCCGACGGTGGACGGGATGTCCTCCAGGAACAGGTCGCGGACGTAGGTGTTGAAGGTGCCCGCCGAGGTGAGCAGGGCCGCGACGGCCATGATGCGCAGCACGCGACCGGCCAGGACGTTCTTGTCCATCCGGCCGGTCAGCACGAGCCAGCCGGAAATCAGGATGAACAGCGTGGCGGCAGCCCGCACCTGCGGCTGCGCCCAGGCAAGACCGCTATTGATGACGCCGTTGATGGCAGAAAGTAAGTTCCCGTCGAAGGCTAAGGAAACGCTTTGGAAGAACTCACCTTCCACGATCACGTTCCTCGGGATAGCGGTCGAGCTGGTGGCAATAGGGCAGAAACATTGAGCTTCCGGGCCCCTTCTCCCGACAAGCTCTTTTTAGGGACTGGAAGCCGAACGGGTTTGTCCGCGGATTGTAGTCCGGTTCCGGCAAGCCGCTGTCATCCGCAGGCGGCGCCTGGCGCCCTTGCGCATCGCGTGGCGAGACCTTCGGCAGCGGCTGGCCCATGCGCAACGCGCCGGCCGCCTCCGCGTTCTGGCATTCCCAGCTGGCGGCCAGACGGGCGTCGCGCTGACAACGTCGCAGCATCTCATCGAGGATCTGCGGATGCGCCTGGAACCAGGGCACGTCGCGATTCTCGCGCAGCCGTTGCGCCAGGACGGGCGCGGTGCCCAAGACCACCAGGGTCAGCGCGAGCATCGAACACCGCATCACTCGTCCCCCAGCGGCTGCAGGGTGTCGCGCCACTGCTCGGCGCTCTGCCGTTGCCTCTCCTCGGCGCGCAGCAGGTCGGCCTGTTCCTCGGTGCGCGCGATCATCTGCAGCTGCGCGAGCTGCTGCTGCTGCGCCGTCAGCAGGGCGTGCTCGGCCTGGATGCGGTTGTTCAGCGCCGCCGAAGCCTGGATGTCGGGCTGGGTGTCCGCCTCGTTCATCAGCTCGCGCAGGCCGGCGATCCGCTGCTCCGACACGCGCATCTGCTGCAGGGCGACCGCCCGGATATTGCTCAGACGCTGCGCCTTGCGGGTCATCTCCCGTGCGCTCCAATCGTCGCCGCTGGACGAGAAGGCCCGCAGGTTGGTCATCTGCTGGGCACTGCCGGCGACGCCGCGCGCCCCGGACAGAGCGGCCCCCATCTCGCTGGCGCCAAGCCCGTTGGCTGTGGCGCCGAGCCGGCCAGCCAGGGCGGACACGCTGGTGGTGTGCGCCAGCACATTGTAGGTGGCCTGCAGCTGCCGGTACTGCATCTCCATCTGCCGCAGGGTGCCGAGAGCATGCGCCACCTGCTGCGCGAGCTGCGAGTTGGCCAGCGCATCGGTGACCGGGATCTGCGCCTTGGCCATGTCCGGGGCTGCCATGGCCAGACCGAGAGCCGCGGCCCCCGTCAAGAGGGTGCGCGTCATGCGGGGGATCTCCATCAGGTGGCCGCTTCTGGGAGGCGACGCTGGAACTCGGGCAGCAGCACCGACGGATCGTCGGTGCCCAGCTCGCGCCGGATCGTCCGCAGCAGGCGGACGGTGCCGACCTTGCCGCTCAGCACCGCCAGCTGCGGCGCCATGCTGTCGGGCAGCTCGACCCGGCAAACCACGGAACCGGCGTCGCGCTTGACCAGCGCGGAACGTGGCCCGACGGCCATGTCCTCGGTGACGGCGCGGTACTCGCCCGGCGTGCAGTGCAAGGTCTCGGCGCCGTCGTCCCCGTCGCAATAGGCAGACCGGCTGGCCGACGGGTTGGGAAACAGGATCTTGGTCGGCATGTTGCTGACCAGGGTGGCGCCGATCGGGTGGCGGAGCACCTGTTGCGGCTGCTGCGTCGCGATCACCAGGGCCCCGTTGCCCTTGCGCAGCGTCAGAGCGAAGTCCTCGAAGGCCCGGGCGAAGCGCTCATCCGGCAGGTAGGCCCAGAACTCGTCAGCGGCCAGCACGAAGCGCCGGCCATCGATCACCGAGCGGACCCGCTGCAGGAGGTAGGCGGCGGCCGGGCCGCGCACCACTTCGTCCTCCATCAGCGCCGAGAAGTCGACCCCCACCAGGCCGGCATCGGGGTCGAAAGCGTCGACCTCGCCGTCGAAGGCCCAGCCCAGATCGCCGTCACGGCCCCAGCGTTCCAGGCGCTTGCCGGCGCTCGCGGCGCCTTCGCCCACCAGCCAGGCGCACAGCCCGGCGATGGAGCGCAGGGCGGCCGGCATCCGCATCTGGAAGGCGATGGCCTTGGCCAGTCGGCGCAGTTCGATGGCGTCGGGCTGCGGCCCGTCATCGGCGCGGATCAGGCCCACCACGAAGCGCAGCAACCAGACCCGCGTGTCGGGGGTGTTGGGCAAGGCCCGCAGCGGCGCCAGGCCGCTCGCCTCGCCGGCGCGGAGCGTCAGGTAATGCCCGCCCAGGGCGCGGACCAGGATCTCGTTGGCATTGTCCTTGTCGAACAGCACCACGGTTCCGCCCGGTCCGGTGACCCGCTCCAGGGCGGCCACCAGCATGCCGAGGAATACGGTCTTGCCGGAGCCGGACGGTCCGAAGATCGCCAGATGCGGCAGGCCGCCGACGTGCAGCGACAGGTCAAAGCCCGTGTTGGCCGAGGTCAGCAGCCGCAGCAGCGGCACGCTCCATTCCGAGGATGGGCCACCCCGCGGGTAGCCGTCGAGCGACGAAAAGCCGACGAAGTTCCGCGAGGAGATGTCGCCCGGCCGGGTGCGCCAGGCGGCGTTGCCCGGCAGCTGCGCCCAATAGGCGGCTTCAGTACCCAGATCCTCAACGGCGACGCTGACGCCGGTGTTGGTCAGGCTGGCGCGGACCTCGCCCGTGCGGCGTTCCAGTTCGGCCAGGGTGTCGGCATGCAGCGCGACCGAGACGTGATGCGAGCCCATGGTGGCCTGGTTGGAGGCCACGTCGTCCATGGCGTCGTGCAGCGCGTCCATTTGGCTAAGCGCCCGGTCGCCGGCATTGGCCATCTGCGCCTGCTTGCGGGCCAGGCTGCCGGTCGCTGCGGCGCGCGAGTGGAAGCGGAAGGAGTTGGTCAGCACCACCCGGCAGTCGGCGGCCAGCAGGTCGTTGAGCATCCCCGGCCGGGTGCGGTCGGGATACTCCTTGAAGCCCAGGATGGCGCCAAAGGAGGGCCGACCGGGGCTGCGCACCTCGAAGCCGCGTCGGCCGCAGATCACCCGGTCCGTGTAGATCGAGCCGCCCAGGGAGCCGCTCACCATCGGCACCGGCAGGAAGCGTGCGGTGAGGAACAGGCGCAGGGCCTCGGCAATCTCGGAGAACAGCACGCCGCCGGACTCGCGGAGCCCCAGCCGTGCCGGCTGCATCTCCGCATAGGCTTTCGCCAGCACCAGCATCCGGTCGTCCAGCGTGCGGATCAGCTCGTCGCTGGCCGTGCTGGCGGCGGCCTCGTTCCTGCGGTCGAGGCGCGAGCGAAGTGCGTTGAGGCCGCGCGTCACGGGCGCCCGGGGGTGCACGATCACCGAAATGAACCACGTGTTGACCCGCTCGCGGCCGGCCAGCACCTCTCGGCGATACGCTTTCTCGAGATCGGCGGCGAAGGCGGATCGGTAGGCGCCGGGCGGCAGCGGCGCCACGCCGTCGTGGCGCACCAGGGTCTCCACCACCGTCAGGGCATCGTCCGCGATGTTTCGAAGCACCGCGTTGCGGAAGCGGTGCCGGGCATTGCGGCGGGCATGGTCCTCGAGTGCGAAGGGGGCACCATTTAGGTGCAGCATGGCCAGCACCGAACCATCCGTCTTGAGCACCACGTCGTCGCGGACGTGGCCGACGAAGGGCAGGTAATCCTCCGCGCTGCGCTCGAACCCGCCGGAAGCGGACAGGAAGGGGTTACGCATGGCGCATGCCGCGTGGCCCCCGCGTGCTGCCGACCGGCAGCGGGGCGACGGAGCTGCCGCCCCAGTCGGCGGTGTCGAGGCCGCGGGCGCCGCTGTTGAGCCAGAGCACGACGATACCGACCGCGTTGTAGTCGCGCGCAACGAGGAACCGGGCGGCGACCCAGACCGGGGCAACGAGAGCCAGCGCCCAGGCCACCCCGGTCAGACCTTTGAACAGCACCTGCACCTCGGCGCCTGCGACGAACAAGGCGAGCGCCAGTGGCAGCGGCAGGCCCCACATCAGGGCCGGCCGTGTCGCGGCGACGTGCAGGGGATCCTCCGCCAGGGGTTCCACGCCGCGCCGGCCTCAGAAGCCGAAATAGCCGGCAATGGTATCGGCGTTGGCCAGGATCAGGCCGCCGCCGACCACGGACGCGATGACGCCGATCGAGAAGCGCATCACGAACAGGCCGATGGCGACCGCGATGATGCCCAGCATCACCAGGCCGCGGGCCACATTGGTCATGAACCACTGCGTCAGGCTGTCGATGACACTGGAGCCGCCGCCGACCTGGGCGTGCGCCAAATCCGGCAGCAGTGCCGCGGCACAGGCGACGGCGGCGAAGAGGGCGACGTTCCGCGCCTTCAGGGAAAGGGTCATTCTTTGCTCCTCAGGGGGTCTGCATGGGTGGTTCGGGCGGCGCTCCCAGACGCCGCGGGAGCCATACGAGGCATGGCTACCCGGTCGGGCCCGATCGCCTGCGTCGCCTGCGCCCAGACGTCCCAGATCGGGCGCGCGCTGGGATCGTCATCGGGCGGGCTAGGGACAGCCGGGCGCGGCGGCGGCGCTACCTCCCCGCGCAGCCGGATGGCCGGCACCACGATCTCCGCGGCGTCCTGGACGCGGACCACGTAACCGTTGTCAAAGCCGCGCTTGGGGTGGCCTGTGTTGTAACGGGACAGGGCCACACGCAGCGCCCGCTGCGGGTCGGCTTCGGTGCGCCGCGCGGCGGCGTAGCCCTCGCGCAGGATGCGGGCGCCGGCCGCGACATTGCGGCAGGGTTCGAAGGCCTCCGCGATGGTCAGGCCCAGCGATCGCAGGTTGGCGCTGTTGACCTGCATCAGCCCGAGATCCACCGAGCGGCCCTGATGCTCGATCAGGTCGGTTGCCAGTGCCACGGCCGCCGCGCGGGACTTCGGAAAGGCCGGCCCACCGCCCGGCCCGTTGACGCCGATGGCCAGCGGCGCGAAGCCGCTCTCCGTCCGCATGATCGCGGCCAGGGTCTCGAAGGCAACGGCGGGCGCGCAGCGTGCGGCCAGCTCTGCGACCACGGCGAGCTCGAGGATCACGCGACCGACCTTGGGCCGCGCAGGAAGATCCTAGCGGCCGGCTTCCTCGTCGGCAGAGCCCGGCTCGGGCAGGGAGCCGGCCGGCGCCTCGAACAACGTGCGGTACTTGCGAAGCTTCGGATCGTCGGCCTCGTGGAGGACGATCGGACCCGGATAGCACAGGTCGCCGCGGACGAAGCCGACCAGTCGGGTGAGGTCGCGCCAGGAGCGGCAGCCAGTGCCGGCCCACAGACCGATGGCCACATAGCCGCGGCGCCAGGAGGCGGCGAAGTAGGGCACGAACTCGGCTCGGCCGTCCACCCCACGCCGCGCGACGACGATGACGTTCTCGATCCGGCCGCCTTGAGCGATCGCGGCGCGCGCGTCCCCCTCGGCCATGAATTGCGGCACCCGGTCCCGTCTCCCTCCTGGAGCAGACGGGTATCCGATGATTCGGGGGGCGTCGGCAACTCGGTGGCCCCGAAGGAGCGGGGCATTCCGGTGGCCGGGTCCGGGTCGAGGCGGCCGAACCGCGCCACGGCGGAGGCGGGAGCATCGATCGGCGAACGGGTCAGGGGAGCGCGCTCTTCCCCGGCAGACCGAGACCGCCGTTGCACCGATGGCCGGTGGGTTGCCGCCCTGCGGGGCGCGACGTCTGCCTCTCGGAGGCGACCGCTCCCGGCGTCCGCGCTGTTCAGCGCCGCAGACTCAACGACCATCAAACAGAAAAGTACTTTTGCAATTTTGCAAATCCACTACCAGGGCGTCTGTAGCGGACACTATGGGCGCGACGAAGCCTCGACAACCCGCATTTGGCGAGCAAGATCAAAAAAGACAACCTATGCGTGTCACAAAGCCGCGACGATTCTGCGGTGGGAATATTGCTGACCCGCAAGGTCCGCGCAGTATCCGCAAATGTGCGGGTCGCGAAAATCGACGCGCTGCGCTAGATATTATTTGATGGCGCGGCGGGCGACCGCTGCGCATGCAGCGTTCGAAGTTGTCGGCACGAGACCTCGAGCCGTGCGGATCGGAGTCCCGTCCGAAGCCATGACCGGGCGGCTGTGGAAAGTAGTTCCTCCTCCAGAGACGCGTTGAGGTGGAAGCGTCTGCGGCTCATCGTCGTCGGGACATCCGGGAGGTGAACCTGGGCGGCACGGGGTGACTTGCTTGCCGGTGTCGCCTCCCAAGATTTCTGGGGATCGGAGAAGCAGTATCGGCGGTAAGGGGCCAGAGGATAGGCACGTCACGGAGCCTTATGGCTCGCGCGCGCCTCTGCCTCGGCAAAAGATTGTGCGGCGGCTTTGAGGACTCTTCGGCGGCCTCAGCCGGCGATCTGGCCCGCCCGGCCGCCATCAGGCATCCTCCCCGCAAGAGAATCACCGTGCGTGCCCGTATTGGGAGCCGGGGCCTGTTGGAAACCGAGGATGGTGCGCCCGCTGACCGAGAGAACGGCCAACTTGGCCAAACTGGACCCGCCCCTTCCGCAAGGCTTCGCGGAGGCGATCCAGCACCTCGTGAACGCGCGCAACTGTCGGAGCGGATCGGACCAAGCACGCCTCTACACCCGAGACCTGCATGAGGAAGCCCTGCGCGAACTGATCGGACGCGCCGAGGCGGGCGAGGTGATCCTGTTCCTGGCGCTGTCCTCGGTCCGGGCCCGCCCAGGCCGCCTCGCCATCGCCGTGGCTGGCCGAGGCGATAGTCGTCGCATCGATCAGCGTGCCAGTCTTGATGGTTACGGCCCTGGCTCGGAGCTGAGCGGTGACCTCCTCGAACAGCCCCTTCTGTAATCGGGTCAGTCAATGACTGACGCTGGGTGTCAGGTCGCGGGTTCCTCGCTTCTATTCGTGATCAGCGTGGAGCCGCTATAGGCTACGGCCAGGCAGGCGGGGCGGACTAATCTAGGATCAGGACCCATAAACAGGGTTGAGCTCCAGCGACCTACGTGATTCACCCTGGTTGCGACGGTGATCAGGGGGCACGATGAGCGGGGAGTTCTGGCTGACAGACCGGCAGTGGCAACGGCTGGCACCGCTCCTGCCGAACAAGCCGCGTGGCGTACCGCGCGTCGATGATCGGCGGGTGATCAGCGGCATCATCCACGTGTTGCGCTCCGGTGGGCGCTGGGTCGATGCACCTGTCAGCTATGGTCCTCGTAAGACGCTGTACAACCGCTTCGTCCGGTGGGCGGGCAAAGGCGTCTGGGCCAGGCTCTTCCAGGCGTTGGCCGCCGCAGGCGGACCGCCCGCCGAACTGCTGCTCGACAGCACTCACGTGAAGGCGCATCGCTGTGCCACCGGCGGCAAAGGGGGCAGAAAGCCCAGGCGCTCGGCATCAGCCGCGGCGGCCGCACCACCAAGATCCATGCCCTGAGCGATGGCCTTGGCCGTCCGCTCGCCTTCGCGCTGACGCCAGGCCAATCTGCCGATTGCCGGGCTGCCGAGGTGCTGCTGCGGAGCCTGCCAACCGGCAGCCTGGTCATGGCCGACCGGGCCTACGACACCAACGCCGTCCGCCAGCAGATCCAGAACCAGGGCGCCGTGCCCAACATTCCGCCGAAGCGGAACCGGCTCTGGAAGTGCTGCTTCAGCCGGTTCCTCTACCGCGGCCGCAACGCCATCGAGCGCATGTTCTGCCGCCTGAAGGACTTCCGCCGCATCGCCACCCGCTACGACAAGCTGGCCACCAACTTCCTCGCCGCCGTCCAGCTCGCCGCCATGGTCAGTTACTGGTTATGAGATGCTGTAACGGGGCCTGCGTCACGTCGGCTGTTATGGCTTGCAAAGCAGAGGGCGTGCTGTCGCCGTTCCCGTGTTGGCTCTGAAGAAAGGACACGGGAGATGAAGTTGTTCATCGGGCTGGACGTCTCGCTGGCCAAGACAGCGGTCTGCGCACTCAACGAGCACGGCAAGATCGTGAAGGAGGCGCAGGTTGCCAGCGATCCTGCGGTGATCGCGCACTTCGCAGGTGGGTTGGACGGCGAAGTGGCGACGATTGGCCTGGAGGCGGGTCCCTTGTCGCAGTGGCTGCATCGCGGCCTTGCGGATGCCGGGGCGGATGTCGTTCTCATGGAGACCCGGCAGGTCAAAGGGGCCTTGAAGGCCATGCCGATCAAAACAGATCGGCGCGATGCCGAGGGCATTGCCCGCCTGCTCCACCTGGGCTGGTTCAGGCCGGTGCACTGCAAGTCCGTCTCGGCTCAGGAAGTCCGGGCCTTGCTCGGAGCGCGCAAAGCCATCCAGCAGAGCATGATCGCGATCGAGATGTCATTGCGCGGCTTGCTGAGGAACTTCGGGCTGCAGGTGGGGCAGATCCCACGGGGGCGCTTTGAAGTCAGGGTTCGTGAGCTGGTCGAAGGCAATGCCATGCTGGAAGCCGCATCGGCCCCTATGCTACGGGCGCGCGACGGCCTGCGCCGCGAGTTGGCCGGGCTTGAGCGCGTGGTCCGGACGCTCGCCAAGGATGATCTCGTCTGCCGCCGCCTGATGACCATGCCTGGCATCGGAGCCGTGGTCGCCCTGACCTACCGCTCGGCCGTCGATGATCCATCCCGGTTCACCTCGTCCAAGAAGGTCGGCCCATGGGTCGGTCTGACGCCATCGCGCCATCAATCCGGCGAGCGTGATGTGAGCGGCGGCATCACGCGGGCCGGGGACGCCAATCTCCGACGAGCACTGTGCCAGGCGGCCACCGTGTTGATGCACCGGGGTCCGGCATCTTGGCTCAGAAGCTGGGCTGTTCAGGTGCTCCGGCGGCGCGGCACCAAACGAGCGATGGTGGCGCTGGCACGACGGATCGGAACGATCCTCCACCGGATGTGGAGCGATGGCACAGACTTCCGTCTCGATGCCACGCCAGAACGCGTTGCGGCATGATCGCCTGCGCGGAGGCCGCAAGCTGCCGCTGATGTCTGCCTGAGCGCAGACCTTCGAGGTCCCCACCGGGACGGGGTT
This sequence comes from Roseomonas sp., assembly GCA_035565935.1. GTDB lineage: Bacteria > Pseudomonadota > Alphaproteobacteria > Acetobacterales > Acetobacteraceae > Pseudoroseomonas. The sequence goes on along the minus strand of DATMRU010000087.1, from coordinate 3,670 downwards.
CCGACGACGCCGTGGTCAGGACTGTTGCCGACCTACGGTCGAGCACGCTTATGAGATGGGCGCGTCGGGCTCTCCATTGGACCAGCATCATGTTGGCAGCCACCGCGCTGACCACGGACCGAAGCATAAACCCGGGGTGATCTCAGGCGAAGGAGCGCGCGGAGCAGAAGCAGTGATCAGGAGCCCGATACATCAGAAAGCCGCGGCACACCCTGTGCGCGCGGACCCCCTTGCGCGTCACTATCGGCTTGACTGAGGAAGCCCCGTTACCGAAGTCCCGACCATAGCAAGCGGGCTCGGCGGATACCGGCTCCGGCGCTGTTTCGGCCTCGCCCTGCCGTATCCCCGCGACGGGACCTCGAACGCTGGGATCAGGGGTACGGACTACGCCGTGATCGCCTCCTTGCCCGCACAACAAACCCGCTGACCCGGCGGCGACAGGGCAGAACGACACCTACGTCCGGCCGCATTCGCCCGTCATCGGCAAGGCCGATGCGCGCGTAACCGTCGTCGAGTTCTCGACCCTTTCTGCGAGGCTTGCCAGGCCTTCCATCCGACCCTCAGGCAGATCCTGGTGCGCCATCCGGAGGACGGCCGGCTGGTGCTTCGCTACGCGCCATTCCACGAAGGTCCGGACGAGGCGATCCGAAGCCTTGAAGCAGCCCGGCTGCAGGGCCGCTTTGAGCAGGTGCTGGATGCCCTCTCCGCCCAGCAGCCAGAGTGGGCCGCGCATGATGCGCCGAACCTCGCGAACGCTTGGCAGATCGCGGGCATCGCGGGGCTGGATGTCGAAAGGGCCAGGGAGGACAGGCGCCGGCCGCAGGTTGACCGCGTGCTGCAGGCCGATACGGCGGACCTGCGATCCTTGCAGATTCGGCAGACGTCAACGTTCTTCGTGAACACGCGGCCGTTGCTCTGCTTCGGGCCGTGCCGGCTCTACGAACTCATCGAGGCGTTGAACGCCCCACGCCCAAGGCGGTGTTCAGGTGGCACGACCTCATCCCTGGAGGATGAGGTCAATGATGACCTTCGCGTTCAGCCCGATGATGAGCACCGCGCTGGCCCACCCGAGCGCCAGTTGCCAGCGTGGCGCCGTCAGGGGACCGAGGCGCCCCTTGTCCCCGGCGAACAGCATCAGCGGCACCACGGCGAAGGGCAGCTGGAGCGACAGGATCACCTGGCTCAGGATCAAGAGCTGCGCTGTGCCACTCGTGCCGTAGAACCAGGTGACCAGGACGGCCGGTATGATGGCCACCAGGCGAGTGATGAGGCGTCGCAACACCGGGGGAAGGCGGAAGCGGAGGAAGCCCTCCATCACGATCTGGCCGGACAAGGTCGCCGTGACGGTGGCGTTGATGCCGCAGAGCAGCAGGGCCACCGCGAACAGCGTTGCCGCCGCCCCGGTTCCGACCAGCGGCGAGAGCAGCTGGTAGGCTTCCTGGATCTCGGCGACTTCCGTCCGCCCGGCAGTGTTAAACACCGCCGACGCGGTGATCAGGATGGCCGAGTTCACTAGTAGCGCCAGACTTAGTGCCACCGTGCTGTCGATGCTGGAGAAACGAATGGCCTCGCGTTTGCCGTCCAGATCTCTGCCGTAGTCCCGCGACTGCACCAACGCCGTGTGCAGGTAGAGGTTGTGCGGCATGACGGTGGCGCCAAGGATGCCCATGGCGATGTAGAGCTGCGTCTCGTTCATGACGATGGATGTGGCCGGGATGTAGCCACGCAGCACGGCCTCCCAGTCCGGGTCCGCCAAGGCGATCTGGATGGCGAAGCAGCCAAAGATCAGGGCGATGAAGCCGAAGATCAGGGCCTCCAGCCAACGGATGCCCTTGTTCTGGAGCCACAGGATCAGAAAGGCGTCGAGAGCCGTCAGCATCACGCCTAGGATCAGCGGCACACCGAACAGCAACTGCAAGGCGATAGCGGTGCCGATGAGTTCCGCTAGATCCGTTGCGCAGATCGCCAGCTCGGCCAGGAGCCACAACGGGTAGGCCACGGGAGTTGGAAAGCGTTCGCGGCACAGCTGGGCCAGGTCACGCCCTGTCACGATCCCGACCCGTGCGCAGAGGGCTTGAAGGAGGATCGCCATCAGGGATGAAAGCAGGGCGATCGAGAGCAGCGTGTACCCGAAGGCCGAGCCGCCAGCCAAGGCGGTCGCCCAGTTGCCCGGATCCATGTACCCGACAGCAACCAGATAGCCCGGTCCGACGAACGCCAGCAGCTTACGCAGGAACCCCCCGGCGTTTGGCACCCGGACGGAGCGATGAACCTCGGGAAGGCTTTCCGGCCTGGAGGGAGTCAAGGAAACCGTCATGGGCAATGCCTGCCAAATGGGTGTTCACCTGCCACCGGCTCCAGCCAGAGGCCCATATTGTACCCGAGGCTACAATCATTAGAGGAAGCATCGCAAGCGCAATAAGCACGATGTCCATGCGATCGTGAACGGGTTCACCGGGAGGGCTTGGACCGGCGCTTGGTCCACCTGCGCTGAGGTCATGAGTTCGCCCACTGCGCAGTCGGCTGCTCCGTGCCCGGAGCTTACCTTCCGTGCCTCAAGGCTTCCCGAGAAGTTGCTGCTCGTGGCGGAAGTGCTCCGCCAACTCGAACTCGAGGGTTGCATGCCCAATCCCGAAGCGGTCGTGCAGCTTCGCCTTGAGGCGCTCTTTGATGTCGGTGACCTCCCCCAGGGGAAGCTCATCCATGGCGAGGTGCGCCTCCAGTGCGACCTTGCCCTCCTCCGGCTGCCAGACATGGATATGGTGAACATCCTGCACGCCGCGCGCCGCCTTCATCTCGGCCAGGACGGCCTCATAGTCGAAGTCCTTGGGCGCGCTGTTCATCAGCACCGCGACCGCCTCGCGGATCTCGTGCCAAGCGTGAATGAAGATGTAGACGGATATCGCCGCGGTAATGGCAGGGTCGATCCACTGGACGCGCTCCCCCCAGACCATGATGGCCAAGGCACCCGCGATGAGCCCCACCGTCGCCAAGGCATCCGCGATCATGTGCAGGTAGGTGCTCTTGACGTTCAGGCTGCCGATGTCCTTCCGCAGCACCCAGGCGGAGGCGGCGTCTTCGACGAGGGCGATGAGGCCGACGATCAGCATTGTCTTCCCGGCGACCTCCGCCGGATTGAGGAAGCGGTTCGCCGCCTCGTAGAGCAGGTAGAAGCCGATGACGAACAATGTGGTCAGGTTGATGAGCGCGCCGACCGTTTCCGACCGCCCGTATCCGAAGGTCCGCCGCCGATCCACGTCACGCTGGGAGATGCACCAGGCGATATAGGACACGAGCACCGAGCCAGCATCGGAGAAGTTGTGGGCGGCATCGGCGAGCATCGCCAGCGACCCGGAGATAACGCCCCCGATCACCTCGGCCGCGGTGATCCCGAGGTTCAGGGCCAGGGCGATGAGAAGGCGCTTTCCCCTCCCGGGGGAGGTCTTGGCTTCCGTGCCGCCGTGGTGGTGATGGGCCATGTCCAGCTCTCGGGTTCAGGTTGCTTGAGGCGGCACTCGCCTGCGCGTATTCGGCACCCGGGTTCCAGGCACCGCTCTCACGCCGCGGGCTTCCAGGCGAGCAGGCGCAGTGCGTTCAGGGTGACGAGCACCGTGGCGCCGGTGTCCGCCATGATGGCGGGCCAGAGGCCGGTGACCCCGAGCAGGGTGGT
>DATMRU010000086.1:0-105472 GCA_035565935.1 Roseomonas sp. | reverse complement strand
GCCAGCCCTACGACCGGGTCTCGCCCCATGCCGCCATCGTCGCCCAGCGGATGACGGCGCTGTCGCGGCTCGCGCGGCTCAAGGGCCGCGAGAAGCCGTCCGTGCTGCTGACCACCGTGAACGCCGTGGCCCAGCGCGTGCCGGCTCGCATGCTCGTCGAGAAGCAATCGCTCTCCGCCGCGCCAGGCAACCGGCTCGACATGGAGAGCATCATCGGCTGGCTGGAGCTGAACGGCTATCTGCGCGCCTCCACGGTGCGCGAGCCGGGCGACTATGCCGTGCGCGGCGGCATCCTCGACCTGTTTCCGCCGGGCATGGACGAGCCGGTGCGGTTCGACTTTTTCGGCGACACGCTGGAGTCGATCCGCTCGTTCGATCCGGAGACTCAGCGCACCCGCAGCCAGTTGCGCGGGCTCGACCTCGTGCCGGTCGCGGAGTTTCAGTTGACGACGGAGACGATCCGCAAATTCCGCACCAGCTATGTCGAAGCCTTCGGCGCGCCGACGCCGGCCGATACGCTCTATCACACCGTGAGCGAGGGCCGCCGTAGCCCCGGCATGGAGCATTGGCTGCCGCTGTTCCACGATCGGCTGGACACGCTGTTCGACTATCTGCCGGATACGCCTGTCGTGCTGGAGCATCTGGCGGCCGACGCGCTGGCCGAGCGCTTCAGGCAGATCGCGGATTATTACGAGGCCCGGAAGAACCCGCTTGATGGCGGCGCGGGGGGCACGCCGTATCACCCGCTGCCGCCGGACCGGCTCTATCTCACCGAAGACGAGTGGTCCGGCATTCTCGGCAAGCGCAGGGCCGCGCGGCTGTCGCCCTTCAGCGAGCCGGAGAGTGACGGTGCGGTGATCGATATCGGCATCCGGCAGGGCCGCAACTTCGCGCCGGAACGCGCCGCCGGCGGCAACGTGTTCGAGGCTGTCGCGGCTTATGTGGCCGATCTTCAGCAGCAGCGCAGAAAAGTCACCATCGCGCTGTGGAGCGACGGCTCCCGCGAGCGGATGCGCCATGTGCTCGTCGACCACAGGCTGGTGAACCTCAACGACATCGGCGCATGGCGCGAGCGGCAGGCGATGCCGCGGCCCGAGATCGCGCTTGCCGTCGTCGGCATCGAGAGCGGGTTCGAGACCGACGAGATGGCCGTGCTCACGGAGCAGGACATTCTTGGCGACCGCCTGGTGCGCACGCGCCGCGCCTCGCGCAAGGCGGAGAATTTCATCGCCGAGGTGACGAGCCTTTCGACCGGCGATCTCGTCGTGCATGTCGACCACGGCATCGGCCGCTTCGTCGGCTTGCAGGCCATCGAGGTCTCCGGCGCGCCGCACGACTGCCTCGAAATCCGTTATGCCGGCGACACCAAGCTCTATCTGCCGGTGGAGAATATCGAGCTGCTGTCGCGCTACGGCTCCGAGGACATGGAGGTCGAACTCGACCGCCTCGGCGGCAGCGGCTGGCAGACCCGCAAGGCGAAGATGAAGAACCGCATCCGCGAGATCGCGGGTGAACTCATCAAGATCGCGGCGGAGCGGCAGTTGCGCGAGGCGCCGCGATTCGAGATCGGCCATGGCGCTTATGACGAATTCGCCGCCGGTTTCCCGCATCAGGAGACCGAGGACCAGCAGGCCGCGATCGACGCGACGCTGGACGACCTTGCCGCCGGCCGGCCGATGGACCGGCTGATCTGCGGCGATGTCGGCTTCGGCAAGACGGAGGTGGCCCTGCGCGCCGCGGCCGCCGCCGTGCTCTGCGGCCATCAGGTGGCGGTGCTGGCGCCAACCACCGTGCTGGTGCGCCAGCACCTGGAGACCTTCCGACGCCGCTTCGCCGCGCTTGGCACCCGCATCGAGCTGCTGTCGCGTCTCTCCTCGCCCGCCGAGGCGCGCGCCACCAAGGCCGGGCTGGCCTCCGGCGAGATCGGCATCGCCATCGGCACCCAGGCGCTGGCGGCGAAGGATGTGCGCTTCAAGCGATTGGGTCTCGTCATCATCGACGAGGAGCAGCGCTTCGGCGCGCGGCAGAAAGCGATGCTGCGCCGCCTCGGGCAGGACGTGCATTGCCTGACCCTGACGGCGACGCCCATCCCGCGCACGCTGCAATCGGCGCTGATCGGATTGCAGGCGCTCAGCATCATCGTCACGCCGCCCGCGCGCCGCCAGCCGATCCGCACGCTGCAGGCGGTCTGGACCGACAGCCTGGTAAAGGAGACGCTGCTGCGCGAACAGCGCCGCGGCGGACAGAGCTTCATCGTCTGCCCGCGCATCGCCGACATCGCGCCGATGCGCGCCCGCATTCGCCGCCTGCTGCCGCGCCTCAAGCTGATCGAAGCGCATGGCGACATGCCGGCCGAGGAGATCGACGCCGCCATGGTGCACTTCGCCGATGGCGGAGCCGATGCGCTGCTCTCCACCAATATCGTCGAGACCGGACTCGACGTGCCACGCGCCAATACCATGCTGGTCTGGCGCGCCGAGCTGTTCGGCCTGACGCAGCTGCACCAGCTGCGCGGGCGGGTCGGGCGCAGCCGGGCGCGCGGCAACATCCTGCTGCTGACCGACCCGGAGGAGCCGCCCAGCGCCGCCGCCACGCGGCGCCTGAACACGCTGCAGGCCTTCGACCGCATCGGCGCCGGCTTCGCCATCAGCGCGCGCGACATGGACCTGCGCGGCGCTGGGGACCTCCTCGGCGAGGAGCAGGCCGGGCACGTCAAGCTTATCGGCATCGGCCTCTACCAGCACCTGCTGGAGGGCGCGTTGCGCGCGGCGCGCGGCGAAGCCGAACAGGCGGAATGGACGCCCCAGGTGAAGCTCGGCATCAGCGCGGCTATCCCCGAGGATTACATCGCCGAGGATGCGCTGCGCGTCGAGCTGCATGCCCGCATGGGCGAGGTGTCGCGGAAGGGCGATGCCGCCGCGTTGGAGGAACTGGCCGAGGAGATCGAGGACCGTTTCGGCGCGCCGCCCCCGCCCGTGCGGCACTGGCTGGACCTTGCCCGGCTGCGGCTGCGCTGCCGCCACCTCGGCGTCCGCCGGCTGGAGGTGGGGCCGCAGGGTGCGGTGGCCCAGCTCGAAGGCGAGCGGCTGGTGCTGCGCCAGCCCAGCGACACGCCGGCGGAGCGGCTGGCCCTCGCCACGCGGCTGCTGGCCAATGTCCGCCGCCACCGCAGGCAGGCGGCATGACGGCCTCGGCTAGGGCCTCTCCGCCAACCAGGCCTGCGCCGCCCGATCGGCGCCGGAGGGCAGCGGCGCAGCTGGCTCGCGCATCCAGGCCAATACGTCCTGCGCCACGGTGGCGCGGTTCCGGTCGCGCAGCAGCATGTGGTAACCGCGCGGATAATAGGCGGCGCGCTGGTGGGCTGGATCGGTCAGCATCCGCACCAGGCTGCGCACCGGCCCGGCGTCGATGATCCGGTCCTCGCCGCCATAGAGCACCAGCAGGGGCTGCCGGACCTGCGGGGCCGCGGCCACGGCCCGGTCCATCAGCCCGACCAGCCCGAATACCGCATCCACCCGCACCTGCTTGTAGGTCAGCGGGTCGCGCCCCCAGCCGCGCATCGCCTCCTCGCTATCGGTGGGTGCGAAGCCGGGTGCCGAGTTCTGGATCTCCAGCAGCGGGACCGTATGCGCGGCGAAGTCGAGCAGACTGCGGCTCAGCCAGGACATGCTGGCGCGTCCCTCGACGGCCGGAGCCACCAGGATGATGCCATCCACCGGCGGCGGATCAGCCGAGGCGGCGGCGACCAGCGCCACCGCGCCGCCCATGCTCTCCCCCATCAGGTAGAGCGGCACGCCGGGATGGCGCTCGCGGATCAGCCGCGCCGCCCGTATGGCGTCCTGCGCCAGCGCCTCCGGCCCCGGCCAGACGCCATGATGCGGCGCGCCCCCGAAGCCGCGCTGGTCATAGGCGTAGAAGGCGACCCCTGCGGCGGTGAACAGCCGGGAGGCACGGGCGAAGGCATTGTTCGCCGTATCCCCGAAACCGTGCAGGCCGAGGATGACGGCGCGGGTCGGCCCCTCCGCCGGCCAGGAGCGCAGCGGCAGCGCGGCGCCATCCGGCATGGTGAAGGTCTCGGCCGCCATGCTGGCGGGCATCACGGCCGGGCCTGGGCCGATCATGCGCGGCGCGCATCCGGCCAGCAGGGCGGCGAGCAGCGCCGGCGCGAGTCGGCGGCGCGCGGATCTCATGACGGGCGGCATGGGGATGGCGGAGCGTCCTGCATGCGGCGAAACAGGGACCGGAACAGGCCGGCGACCCAGCTTAGCGCCGGGTTCCCCGCCGGTGCGAGCGCCGTTACGTGACGCGTGCCACAGGAGGCTTTCTCCGCGCGCCGGCCAGTGCGGTCAGCGCCGGCCTTCGAAGGCCAGCCGGGCGGCGAGGCCGGCGAAGACCGCCGCCAGCAGGAATTGCGGCGCGCGGCCCAGCCGCCCCCCCGACAGCACCCGGCCGATCCGGCTGGCCGCCAGGATCACCGCGCCATTGACCGCCGCGCCGGCCAGGTTGAGCACCGTGGCCAGCACCAGGCTCTGCGCCAGCACGGAGCCCGCCTCGGGGCGCAGGAACTGTGGGAACAGCGCCAGCACGAAGAGCGCCACCTTCGGGTTGAGCAGGTTGGTCAGCAGGCCCTGGCGGAACATCGCGACGACCGGGGCGCGGCGCAGGCCGGGCGGCGGGCTGGCCGCCGGCGCGGGGGCCCGGATCGCCTTCCAGGCCAGCCACAGCAGATAGGCCGCCCCAGCATAGCGCACCACGTCATACGCCACCGGCACCAGGATGAAGAGCTGCGCCAGGCCGAGGGCGGCCGCCAGCGCATGGCCATAGATGCCGACCTGGATACCGGCCAGCGTGGCGAAGCCGGCGGCGCGCCCCTGGCTGAGGCTGCGCGAGGCGACCAGCAGCATGTCCGGCCCCGGGGTGACGGCCAGGGCCAGGCAGGCGGCGGTGAACAGCGCGAGAGTCGAAAGCTCGGGCATATCTCAGGCTCCTGGAGGGCTGGCAGGCTAGGGCAATCCGCAGATGAACGGAATGCTGCCCGCCCGCTTCCCGCCGGACGCCGGGCGGGTTAGCAGGACGACATGAGCGCGACGCCCCGCCCGATTCCCGTCCAGGACCTGACCGAGGCGCAGGCCGCCGAGGAACTCGCCGCCTTGGCGCGCGAGATCGCGGCTGCCGACATCGCCTATCATCAGGAAGACGCGCCGGTGATGACGGATGCGGAATACGACGCCCTGCGTCGCCGCAACGCCGCCATCGAGGGGCGCTTCCCCGCCCTGAAGCGCAGCGACAGCCCGAGCGCGGCCGCGCCCGGCGCGCCCCCCGCCGCCGGCTTCGCCAAGTCCCGGCACGGCACGCCGATGCTGAGCCTGGACAACGCCTTCGCGCCGGAGGATTTCGCCGAGTTCGCGAAGAGCATCCGTCGCTTCCTCCGGCTACCCGAGGACGAGACCCTGCAATTCGTGGCCGAGCCCAAGATCGACGGGCTTTCGGTCAACCTGCTCTACGAGGGCGGGCGCTTCGTGCGGGGCGCGACGCGCGGTGACGGCGCGGTGGGGGAGGACATCACCCGTAACCTGGAGACCTTCGACCCCGCCATCCTGCCGCGCGAACTCCCCGCCCCCTTCCCCGCCAGCATCGAGATCCGCGGCGAGGTCTTCATGACCAAGGTGGATTTCCTCGCCTTCCACGCGGAGCAGGTGCGGCTGAGCGAGGAACGCGAGCAGCGGCGCGAGCGCGGCGAGAAGGTCGGGCCGGAAATCCGCATCCCCGCCAATCCGCGCAACGCCGCCGCCGGCTCGCTGCGGCAGCTCGATCCCGCCATCACCGCCAGGCGGCCGCTCCGCCTCTTCGCCTATGCCCAGGGCGAATCCAGCGAGCCGGTGGCCGAAACGCATTGGGGCTATCTGGAGCGGCTGCGCGGCTGGGGCTTCGAGGTCAACCCGCTCTCCCGCCTGCTGCCGGACGAGCACGCCGCAGCGGCCTTCCAGGCGGAGATGACGGAGCAGCGCGCCGGCCTCGCCTATGACATCGACGGCGTGGTCTATAAGCTGAACCGGCTGGACTGGCAGTCGCGCCTCGGCTTCGTCGGCCGTGCGCCACGCTGGGCGATCGCCTGGAAGTTCGCAGCCGAGCAGGCCACCACCCGGCTGCTCGACATCCAGATCCAGGTCGGCCGCACCGGGGCGCTGACACCGCGCGCGGTGATGCAGCCGGTCAATGTCGGCGGCGTCATGGTGCAGCACGCCACGCTGCACAACGAGGACGAGATCGCGCGCAAGGACGTCCGCATCGGCGACACCGTCATCCTGCAGCGCGCCGGCGACGTCATTCCGCAGATCGTCGGCGTGGTGGCGGAGAAGCGGCCGGCGGAGAGCAGGCCCTTCGAATTCCCTACGCTCTGCCCCGCCTGCGGCAGCCACGCCGTGCGGCCCGAGGGCGAGGTGGTGCGGCGCTGCACCGGCGGACTGGTCTGCCCGGCCCAGACGGTGGAGCGGCTGAAGCACTTTGTTAGTCGCAACGCCATGGATATCGAGGGGCTGGGCGAGGAAAACATCCTCAAGCTGCATGACGAAGGGCTGGTGAAGAGCCCCGCCGATATCTTCCGCCTCGCGCAGCACGCCGACCGGATGCGGCAATGGGAGGGCTGGGGCAAGTCGGCCAAGGGCACGGCGACGAAGAAGGTGGCCAACCTGCTCGCCGCCATCGAGGCGCGCCGCCATGTGCCGCTGGAACGCTTCATCTTCGCGCTCGGCATCCGGCGCATCGGCGAGCAGAACGCCAAGCTGCTGGCGCGGCACTATCACTCCTTCGCGCATTGGCGGGAGAGGATGCTGGCGGCCGCCACCATCGGCTCGGAAGCACGGGAGGAGCTGGGCTCGATCCAGGGTATCGGCCCGGCCATCGCGCAGGAGCTGGTCGAGTTCTTCGCCGAGCCGCGCAACCTCGCGGCGCTGGACGATCTGGCGCGCGAGGTGGCGCCGGAAGAGGCCACCGGCTTCTCCGCCGCCGACAGCCCTTTCGCCGGCAAGGTGGTGGTCTTCACCGGCACGCTGGAGCAGACCTCGCGCGACGAGGCGGAGGCTCTGGCCGAGCGGCTCGGCGCCAAGGTGACCAAAAGCGTTTCGAAGAAGACCGACTTTGTGGTGATCGGCGCCGATGCGGGCTCCAAGGCGAAGAAGGCGGCGGAACTCGGTATCCGCACACTGACCGAGGCGGAATGGCGGGAGATGGCGGGCCTCTGAGCCCGCCAGCCCCGCTTCCCTTCAGGGGCGCGCCTCCAGGATCAGGTTGAACGGCGTCTCGGCGGCGCGGCGGATACGGGTGAAGCCCGCCTCCTCCAGCACCGCGCGCAGCCGCGCCTCCCCGGCCTGGGCGCCCAGCGCCAGCCCGACCTCCTGCGACAGCGAGGCGGGGGTGCAGATCAGCGTCGAGGCCGAATAGTACATCCGCCCCACCGGGTTCAGGTTGTCGGCCAGCCGATCCCGCGCGAAGGGCTCGACCAGCATGAACAGCCCGTCCGGCGCCAGTGCCTCGCGGATGTGCCGTGCCGCGCCCACCGGGTCCCCCATGTCGTGCAGGCAGTCGAAGGCGGTGATCAGGTCGTAGTTCGAGCCATGGAAGGCCTTCGCCGAGGCGGTCTCGAAGCGGGCATTCGCCACACCGCTCGCCTCGGCGGCCTTCCGCGCGCGGGCCACTGAGCCCTCATGGTAGTCGAAGCCGGAGAACTGCGAGTTGGGGAAGGCGCGCGCCATCAGGATGGTCGAGGCGCCATGGCCGCAGCCGACATCCGCCACCTTCGCGCCCTTCTCCAGCCGGGCGACGGCACCATCCAGCGCGGGGAGCCATTCCTGCAGGAGATGCGCTGAGTAGGCGGTGCGGAAGAAACGCTCCGTGCCCTGGAACAGGCACTGGCTGTGCTCGTGCCAGCCCACGCCCCCGCCAGTACGGAAGGCCTGCCGCACCTTCGGCTCGTCCATGTAGGCGGCAGCGATGATGTCGAAGGCGCCGGCCAGGAAAACCGGGCTGTCCTCCCGCGCCAGGGCCATGGCCTGCTCAGGCGACATCGAGAAGCAACCGGACTTCGCGTCATAGGTGACGTAGCCGGAGGCGGCCTGCGCGGCGAGCCATTCGCGCACGTAGCGCTCCTTGGTCCCGGTGCGGTCGGCCAATTGCTTCGGGGTGAGCGGGCCATGCTCAGCGACCGCCTTGTAGAGGCCGAGCTTGTCGCCGATCAGCACGAGCGCGCCGCTCATCGCCGCACTCATGTCATCGACCATCTTGCCCATGAAGGCGTGCAACCGGCCTTCATCAACGGTCATTGCGGTGGACATCTGCGTTCTCCCGACATTCGGGGCCTGCAGGAATGTCGCGCGAGGCCAGACCGGGTCCGCTCACGCGCGGCTTCGTCCTGGGCTCCTGCTGCCGTGCCAGAGTCGCGCACCGGAAGCGTGATGGGGGTAGCGGGCCGGCCCTGGCCCGCCCGGCCGGCGCACGGAAAGGCAACGGCGGAACACGCAGGCAGCTTGCGGCAGCAGGCGCTCCGCTGGAAAGCGAATCCCTCTCCCTCCCGGGAGATTGATTCTAATTCGGAACATATTGCCCCATGCGGAGGCCGCCTCGCCCTCAGAGCGGCGCGCAGGCCGCGACCAACGAGCCGACGCAGCTGGCTCCCGTTGCTCACCGTCCCACCCAGCACACGAGCATAAGCATTCCCCCCCGGCTCGTTCCGCTGGGCTTAGCAGCGCAAGATCGATCAGCCGCCGCTCATAGGGCACCCGCGTCAGCACTTCGAATTCCGGGAAGGGCTTCGCAAGCCATGCGGGAGCAATGCCTCATCGGGACACGCAAATCGTGTCCTTCCCCCGTGTTCACAATTTATTGATGTAGTTTTTCAGGCAATTATAAACCTGGAGTTGATGTGCTTTGATTGCTGGCTCCAAGGAGACACCAGCAATGGCACTTCTCAGCCTAACCCTTCCCTCCGGTCCCCTGACAGTCCCCGAGAACGGACAGCCGGAAGAAGCTTTCGGCATTGTGGGGATCGCTTCCGGCCTTCTGTCCACGCTCAACCTCGCAACCCTGCGCCTGACCGGCGAGGATGCGGAGCTCTTCGGCCTGAACACGGCCAATCTGGCCAGCCTCGGCCAGGTCGAGATCTATGCCCGGCAGCCCTTTGACTTCGAAGACGCGGAGCAGCGCAATTTCAGTGTCATCCTGCAGGCGGATCTCCTTGCGCCTCTTCCCCTTCTCGGCGACCTGCTGACCCTGTCGTCGGATCCGATCAGCATCACCGTCACCGATACCAACGACAATCCGCCGGAGAGCCCGAGCTTTCTCGACGGCAGCACAGCAGCGAACGTTCTGGCCAATGTCCTGGGGGCCACCATCGGCGACCTGACGGCCATCGACCTCGATACGGTCGGTGATCTCGTGTTCCGCGTTCTCGGCCCCGATGCCGATCTGGTCACGATCGAGGGCAATACGCTGAAGCTGCTCGATACCGTCTCCCTGACGGCAGGGCAGACACTGGATCTCGAGATCGCGGTCTCGGACGGGCTGCATGCCGAGGTTTCGGTGCCCATCAGCGTTGGTGCCCTGCCGCCCGGCGGCGGCAGCAATGTCCAGTCCGGCGGTCCGGGCGACGACACGATCCCGGGGACTGACGGGCCGGATATCCAGCTGGGGAATGGCGGCAACGATGTCCTCGTCGGCAGCCCGGGAGCCGACGTGCTCGATGGCGGCCCAGGCACGGACACCGCCGACTACTCCGGCAGTCCGGCGGCGGTCACCGTCGATCTCACGGCGGGCACCGGCTCCGGCGGCGACGCCGAGGGGGATACACTCACCTCGGTCGAAATCGTCATCGGGTCCAATTTCGACGATACGCTGACCGGCAAGGCGGGCGCGGACAGCAGCCTCTTCGGCGGCGGCGGGAACGACACCCTGATCGTCATGCCCGGCAATGAGTTCGTCGATGGCGGCAGCGGAACCGATACCGCCGTCCTGTCGCAGCCCCTGGCCTCTTATGAGATCCAGAACCTCGGCCAGCGAATCATCATCTCGAATGCTGACGGAACCGCGACGCTCACCGGCATCGAGCAGATCCGCTTCGCGGATGGCGCCCTGAACTTCGCGGATGGCGACGATCTCTTCGATCCCGCTTACTACGGGCAGAACAACTACGACGTCTATCTGAGCGGCACCGATCCCAGGCAGCACTATGACCTGTTCGGCCGGTTCGAGGGACGCGACCCCAACGCCCTCTTCTCCACCACCGGCTATCTCTCGGCCAATCCGGATGTCGCCGCCGCGGACCTGAATCCGCTGGAGCATTTCCGCACTTTTGGCTGGAAGGAAGGGCGTGACCCCTCGGCGGCGTTCGATGTCCAGCATTACCTGGCGCAGAATGCTGACGTGCAGGCGGCAGGCATCAATCCGCTGGAGCATTACCTTGCCTTCGGTGCGGCAGAGGGTCGCGCCGTCGCGCCGGCCGTGGGCAGCGTGATCGTCAATGACTTCGACGCCGAATACTACCTGCTCGCGAATCCGGATGTCGGAGCGGCAGGTCTCGATCCGTTCGAGCACTACCTGAACTTCGGCGCCAGGGAAGGGCGCGACCCCAACGGCTATTTCGACACGGACCGTTATCTCGCACGCTATGCCGACGTGGCGGAGTCCGGCATCAATCCGCTGATGCATTACGTGAACTTCGGCTGGAAGGAAGGGCGGGATCCCTCCGCGAACTTCGACGCCCAGCTTTACCTTGCGGCCAATCCGGATGTCGCGGCGGCGCAGGTAGATCCATTGAGCCACTACCTGCAGTTCGGCTCGGCGGAAGGGCGCGAGGCGTTCAGCGACGGCGTCCTCGGCTGACCGCCGACCGCGCCCCGCCCGCCCTCGCCCCCGTGGAGGCGTAAGCGGGCCGGGGCGCAACCAGGCCGCAGCCACCGGATGGAAGCGGAGAAGCCACCCTTCTCCGCTTCCACCTCGTCAGAGCGGGGCGCAGGCCTGTTGCAGCCAGGCCGCCGTTTCCGCCTCCAGCTCCGCCCCGATCTCGCGCAGCACCCGGGTGTGGTAGGCGTCCACCCAGGCCCGCTCCGCCGGGGTAAGCAGCGCGGCGTCGATCAGCCGCCGCTCATAGGGGGCCAGCGTCAGCGTCTCGAATTCCAGGAAGGGCTTCACCTGACCGGGCCGCTCCGCCGCCGGACGGGCCAGCAGTAGGTTCTCGATGCGGATGCCATAGGCCCCGGGCTGATAGAAACCCGGCTCGTCCGAGAGGATCATCCCCGACCGCACGGGGATCGGTCGCGCCGCCCGGCTGATGCTGACCGGCCCCTCATGCACCGAGAGGAAGCTGCCGACCCCGTGACCGGTGCCGTGGTCGTAGTCCAGCCCCGCCTGCCAGAGTGGTGCCCGCGCCACCGCATCGAGATGCGGCCCCGCCACGCCCTGCGGGAAGTGCAGCGTGGCCAGCGCGATATGGCCGCGCAGGACACGAGTATAGCGTTCCCTCAGCTCGGCCGGAGGAGCACCGGGGCCGGTCCAGAGCGTGCGGGTGATGTCGGTCGTGCCGTCGGTGAACTGGCCGCCGCTGTCGATCAGGTAGCACTCGTCGGGACGGATCGGGCGGTTGGTCGCCTCGGTGGCGCGGTAATGGACGATGGCGCCGTTCTCGCCGGCGCCGGAAATGGCGGGGAAGCTTTCAGCCCGGAACAGAGGCAGGGCGCGGCGGAACTCCAGCAGGCGCTCGGCAGCACTCATCTCGGTCTGGTGGCCGGTCGGCGCCTCGACGGCGAACCAGGCGAGGAAGCGCGCCATGGCCAGGGCGTCACGCCGATGGGCCGCGCGCGCACCGTCCTGCTCCACCGGGTTCTTGCAGGCCCGCGGCAGACGGCATGGGTCCTCGCCCGGCCGCAGGGTGGCCCCGGCCTCGCGCAGGGTGGCGGCGAACCAAGCCGGCGTCGCGTCGAGGTCAACCCGCACCGTCTGCCCAGCCAAGCCGGCGAGAATGGCTGGCAGCGCCCCCGGCGGATGCACCACCACGGCATTGCCCAGATGCGCGCGTGTGGCCTCCGGCAGCTTGGCCGGCTCCATGAAGAGGTCCACCGTGGCATCGGAGTGCAGCAGCGCGAAGCCCAGCGCCAATGGCGTGTGCTCCAGGTCGGCGCCACGGATGTTCAGCAGCCAGGCCAGCGAATGCGGGTCGGCCAGCACGGCGGTGTCCTCCGCCGCCGCGCGCAGGGTGGCGGCCAGCTCATCGCGCTTCTCCGCGGAGCTGCGCCCGGCGAATTCCGGCGGATGCGCCACGGCGGCGGCGCGGGGCGGCGCGGGGCGGTCGGTCCAGACCACGTCCAGCGGATTGGCGGCCAGCGGCACGAGCTTGGCGCCGGAGGCGGCAAGGCGGTCGATGGCGGCCTGCGGGTGCAGCCAGGGATCATAACCAATGCAGCGGCCGGCCGCGTGCTCGGCCAGCCATTCCTGCGGCGGCTGCTCGGTGATGTGGCGGCGCTCCCAGAGGGCACCGTCGGTCTGGTTGGCGAGCTGCGTGGTGTAGCGGCCGTCGGTGAACACCGCCGCCCGGTCCGCCAGCACGATGGCCAAGCCCGCGCTGCCGGTGAAGCCGGTAAGCCAGGCCAGCCGTTCGGCACTCGGCGGTACGTATTCCCCGAGATACTCGTCACTCCGGGGAACGAGGAAGCCTTCGACCTCGAGGCGGGCAAGCTCGTCACGCAGGGCGGCGAGGCGTTCAGCGTGTGTCACTTCTGTTAGCATCCCGTTAAAGGCATGTTTCCACAGGTATCAATGCGTCTTGCGCATGGCTCCGCTTCAATGGTCGCGCTCCTGTCCGCAAGCGTAAAGGACTACATCACGGCCAACGCGCCAGGGGCGGGTGGTTGACGGCAAGAGCGGGTCCCACGGACCACCCCGACGCGACAATGGAACGCTAGACAATGGACGCCCGTATCACCAAGCCGGAGTTCGACTCCGCGATCCTCAGCAGCGTGCGCAGCATGAGCAGCGCCGAGGCCGTGCGCCTGGAGGCGATGCGCCAGCGGGATGAGGCGATCGGCCGCTGGCTGCGCAAGGCCGTCACCTCCCTCTTCCGTGCCGTGATGGAATATCCCCGTCGCCGCCGGGTCTATGAGGAGCTGACCACCCTCTCTGACCGCGAGTTGGCCGATATCGGCCTGAACCGTGGCGATATCGCGCACATCTTCGAGGACGAGTTCCGCGCTCGCGAGAAGCTGGCCGCCAACGCCCCGGCCAAGGCCCGCCCGGCCAACGCGGCCTGAAAATCGCTGCTGGCCCGCAACCGCGGTCGCAGGCCAGGGTTATTCAGCCAGACTGACGGAGCGGTGCCTCCCCCCTCCCCCCACCGCTTCGCCCAAGCCGCCTCGCATCTTCCCCGATGCGAGGCGGTTTCCTTTTGCGGCGAAGGCCACGGGCTCAACAGGCGCGACGGCGTAGCACCAGCGCCGACCAAGCGCCCTGATTGATGCGGCGCTCCAGCACCAGACCGGCGCGACGATGCGCCGCCAGCACCATCCGCACCTGCGTGCCCAGCAACCCCGCCAGGATGGCGGTGCCGCCCGGCGCCAAATGGTCGGCCAGGGACTTCGCCATGGCGCAGAGCGGTCGCGCCAGGATATTGGCGAAGACAAGGTCGTAGGTCCCGGAGCGCACGGCGCGATGCCGCCAGCCATCCGCCAGGCGCGGGCGGATCAGGTTGCGCAGCCCGTTCATGCGCGCGTTCTCCTCGGTGATCCGCACGCTCCAGGGCTCGATATCAGTGGCCAGCACCGGCCGCTTCAGATGCTTGGCCGCCGCCATGGCCAGGATGCCTGAGCCGGTGCCGATATCGAGAATGCGGCGCGGATGACGGTGCGCCATGCCTTCGAAGCCAATCAGGCAGCCGCGCGTCGAGCCATGCTCGCCCGAGCCGAAGGCGAGCCCCGCATCCAGCCGCAGCACGATGCGGCCATAGGTATGCGGATTCGGCAGATGAGTCGGCCGGATCAGCACGCGGGCGCCGATCTCCTGCTCCGGGAAGGATTGCAGCGTGCGCGCCAGCCAGCCCTCCGCTTCCACCGGTTCCCGCTTCAGCTCGGGCGTCTCGATACCCGAGAGGGCGGCGGCCAGCACCAGGGCGGGCATCAGTTCCTCATCGCCCACCCCCGTTTCGCGCACCGCCTCCAGGCGCCAGGTGTCGGTGGCCTCGTCACGGAAATAGCCGACGCTGGGGCAGACGGTCTGCAGCGCGGATTCGAAGGCCGGCACCGCCTGCTCCGGCAGACCGTCGATGCTAAGGGTTTCCAGCGTCTGGGGGTGGCGACGGTTCACAGTCAGGCCTTTTCCACGAAAGTGTCGAGCACGCGCTTGCGGCCCGCCTTGTCGAACTCGACATCGAGCTTGTTGTCATCGGCGGCCACCACGCGGCCATAGCCGAATTTGTTGTGGAAGACCCGCGTGCCGACCGGGACGCCCTCCGTCCGCGCCGGGCGCTCGGCAACCTCCCAGGCCCCGGCCTCGATCACCCGTGGCCTGCGCGCCACCAGCGGAAACTGGTCGGGGAAGGCGGAGGAGGTGGCCATCCGCGCACGGGCGGCGCCGGCGCCGCCTTCTGCCTCGATATGCTCGGGCGGCAGTTCCTCCAGGAAGCGGCTGGGGATGGCGCTGGTCCAGTTGGCGTAGATGCGTCGGTTGGCGGCATGGCTGATGATGCAGTGCTTGCGTGCCCGGGTGATGCCGACATAGGCGAGGCGCCGCTCCTCTTCGAGCCCCTTCTCGCCCCCCTCGTCCAGCGCGCGCTGGTGCGGGAAGAGCCCCTCCTCCCAGCCCGGCAGGAAGACGGTGTCGAATTCCAGCCCCTTGGCCGCATGCAGCGTCATCAGGCTGACCCGGTCGCCCTCGGCGTTCTCGTCATTCTCCATGACGAGCGCGACATGCTCCAGGAAGCCGGCCAGGGTCTCGAACTCGCCAAGGGCGCGCAGCAGCTCCTTGAGGTTCTCCAGCCGGCCCGGCGCCTCGGGCGATTTGTCCTGCTTCCACATCGCCGTGTAGCCGCTCTCGTCGAGCAGCGTGCCGGCGACGACGACATGGCCCTCGCGCGGCAGCATCTCGCGCCAACGAGCAAAACCTTCCAGCAGTTCACGCAGCGCCTGGCGCGGCTTGGGGCGCAGCGCGCCGGTTTCGATCAGCCGCCAGGCCGCGACGATCAGCGGCTTGCCCTCGCTGCGGGCCATGTCGTGCATGGCACGCAGCGCGGTGTCGCCCAGGCCGCGCTTCGGCGTGTTGACGATGCGCTCGAAGGCGAGGTCGTCGGCCGGCTGGTTGAGTATCCGCAGATAGGCCATGGCGTCGCGGATCTCGGCGCGCTCGTAGAACTTCAGCCCGCCGATGACGCGATAAGGCACGCCCAGGGTGATCAGCCGCTCCTCGAAGGCGCGGGTCTGGAAGCCGGCGCGCACCAGGATGGCCATCTCGGAGAGATTGTGCCCGGTGCGGCGCGCCGCCTCGATGCGGCTGCCGACCATGCGGGCCTCCTCCTCGGAGTCCCAGAGCGAGACGACCCGCACCTTCTCGCCCTTGGCATCGTTGCGCCCGGGGCGCAGCGTCTTGCCGAGGCGGCCGTTGTTCTTCGCGATCAACCCGGAGGCAGCGGCGAGAATGGGCGCCGTGGAGCGGTAATTGGATTCCAGGCGCACGATGGTGGCGCCCGGGAAATCCTTCTCGAAGCGCAGGATGTTCTCGATCTCGGCCCCGCGCCAGGAATAGATCGACTGGTCATCGTCGCCGACGCAGCAGATGTTGCGCTCGGCCGGATTGGGCCGCTGCGCCAGCAGCCGCAGCCAGAGATACTGCACCAGGTTGGTGTCCTGGTACTCGTCCACCAGGATGTAGCGGAACATGCGGTGGTACTGCGCCAGAACCGCCTCCTGCGTGCGCAGGATTTCCGTCACGTGCAGCAGCAGATCGCCGAAATCGCAGGCGTTCAGCGCCTTCAGCCGCTCCTGATAGGCGGCGTAGAGCGCGCGGGCGCGGTTGTTGGCGTAGTCGGAATCCTCGGCCGGGGTGATGCGCGCCGGGGTCAGGCCGCGGTCCTTCCAGCGCTGGATGAGGGCCATCATTCCCTGTGGCGGCCAGCGCTTCAGGTCGATGCCGGCAGCTTCCATCACCTGCTTCAGCAGGCGCATCTGGTCATCGGTGTCGAGAATGGAGAAGTTGCTGGACAGCCCGACATACTCGGCATGGCGCCGCAGCATCCGCGCACAGAGCGCGTGAAAGGTGCCGAGCCACAGCCCCTCGGCGGGCTGGCCAAGAATGGCGGAGACACGCTCGCGCATCTCGCGCGCCGCCTTGTTGGTGAAGGTGACGGCCAGCACCTGGTTGGGATAGGCGCGGCGGGTCATCAGGATATGCGCGAAGCGGGTGGTCAGCACCCGCGTCTTGCCGGTGCCGGCGCCGGCCAGCACCAGCAGCGGCCCGTCCAGTGTCTCGACGGCGGCGCGCTGCTCCGGGTTGAGGCGGGCAAGGTAGTCCAGCGGGCGGGGCGCGGTCGGAAGGTTCGTCATTGGCAGGTTCCCACGGAGCCGGCGGCGCAGCGCCGTTCGCCATCCACCCAGCGCGCGCCATCCAGCGTGGCGGCGGCGAAATCGGCGCCAGCGATCTCGGCGCCGGTCAGGTCGGCATCGGTCAGGTCAGCCCGGAAGAAGCGGGCGCGGCGCAGGTCGGCCCGGCCCAGTTTCGCGCCGACCAGCTTGGTCCGCGTGAAGTCGGCGTTGCGCAGAATGGCCTTGGAAAGGTCGGCGCCGGAGAGGTCGGCCGAGGTGAAGCGGGCATCGGGCGCCTCGGCACCGGCGAGATTGGCCTTCTCCATGCGGGTGCGGCCGAAGCTGGCATCGCTCAGCACCGCGCCCGACAGGTCGGCCTGCCGCAGGTCCCGCCCGTCCTGAAGGCAGCGGCGCCAGTTCACCTTGGGCGCGGGCGCGTCCGTGCAGGCGGCGGCGGCCGGGGCGGCGCCCAGCAACGGCAGCAGGAAAAGGGTGAGGAGAGGCAGGATTGGCGAGCGCACCCGGCGGATATAGAACGGGAGGCGAACGCGGCCAACCTCCGGCCGCCCCGCCTTGAGGACCTCCCGATTCGACGCCTGCCGCTTCGCCTGCTCGAATGGTGCGCCCGCCAGGGCAGCGCGTTGCTGGCGATCGGCATCTTCGCCGGACTGGCGCTGCCGCCCCTTGCGGCGATGCTGCGCGACGTGGTGACGCCCGTCGTCGCCCTGCTGATGACCCTGGTTCTGCTGCGGGTCGATCCGGCGCAGGTGGTGGGCTATCTGCGCCGGCCGCTGATGGTGGCGGCGCTGCTGGTGTGGCTGCTGCTGGCCTGTCCCCTGCTCACCTTCGGCGCCGTCTGGCTGACCGGGCTGACCCAGGGCGACTCCGCAGCCCTCGGCGCCGCCCTGGTCCTTATGGCGACCGGATGCGCGGCCACCTCCTCCCCCGCCTTCGCCCGGCTGGTCGGACTGGATGGCGAGATCGCCCTGGTCGCCGCCCTGCTTTCTACCCTGCTGGTGCCCTTCACCGCGCCGCCCCTGGCGCTCGGGCTGCTGGGGGTGGACCTCTCGCTTTCCATCGGCGGGCTGATGGGTCGGCTCGCGCTGGTCGTTGGGCTGCCGCTGCTGCTGTCGCTGGTGATCCGCCGGCTGGCCGGAGCGGAGCGCCTGCACCGCTG
The DNA here is from genome assembly GCA_035565935.1 of Roseomonas sp. Classification (GTDB taxonomy): domain Bacteria; phylum Pseudomonadota; class Alphaproteobacteria; order Acetobacterales; family Acetobacteraceae; genus Pseudoroseomonas. The sequence continues at coordinate 87,745 of DATMRU010000086.1, read as the reverse complement.
GGGCAGCGCGGTGGATGGGGCGGTGGTGCTCTCGGTGGTGCTCTACGGCTTCGGCGTGATGGACGGGGTGCTGGCGAAGCTGCTGGCCGACCCTGGCCTCGTGCTGGGCGGCGTGCTGCTGGCCTTCGCCGGCAGCTTCGCGCTGAACCTGCTGACGGCGGTAGCCTTCCTGCCGGCGGGCTATGGGCTGGCGCTTTCGGCCGGGCTGCTCTCCGGCAACCGCAACATGGCGCTCTATCTGGCCGTGCTGCCGGCGGCGACCGATGCGCGCATCCTGCTGTTCTTCGCGCTCTGCCAGTTCCCGCTCTTCCTCAGCCCCTTTCTGCTGAAGCCGCTCTATGGACGGCTGCTGCGGGTGCGTTGAGCGCCCGCCCGCTCAGGGCACAGCCGCCGGGCGTGGCCGCACGCCGAGAATATGCGCGATCGCATAGGTCAGGTCGGCGCGGTTCAGGGTGTAGAAGTGGAACTCGTCCACCCCATTGGCCTGCAGCAGCCGCACCTGCTCGGCCGCCAGCGCCGCCGCCACCATGCGGCGGGTCTCCGGATCGTCGTCCAGCCCCTCGAAGAGGCGCCCCATCCAGGCCGGCACGGCGGTGCCGCACATGGCCGAGAACTTGCGCACCTGATTGAAGTTGGAGACCGGCAGGATGCCCGGCACGATCGGCACGGTGATGCCGGCGGCATGAGCGCGGTCCAGGAAGCGCAAGAAGACCTCGGTATCGAAGAAGTACTGGGTGATGGCGCGGGTGGCGCCCGCATCGATCTTGCGCTTGAGGTTGTCGAGATCTGCTCCGGGGGAAGCGGCCGCCGGATGGGTTTCCGGATAGGCGGCGACGGAGATCTCGAAATCGGCGATGCGGCGCAGCCCGGCTACCAGGTCGGCCGCATAGGCATAGCCTTCCGGGTGCGGCACATAGCTGCCCTCGCCGGCCGGCGCATCGCCGCGCAAGGCCACGATGTGGCGCACGCCGGCCTCCCAGTAGCGGCGGGCGACCTCATCCACCTCGCCCCGGCTGGCGCCGATGCAGGTGAGGTGGGCGGCGGGGGTGAGACTCGTCTCGCGCACCAGCCGCGCCACAGTGGCATGGGTGCGCTCCTGCGTTGAGCCGCCGGCGCCGTAGGTGACCGAGACGAAGCGCGGCGCCAGCGGCTCCAGCCGGCGCACACAGGCCCAGAGCTGCTGCTCCAGCGCCTCGGTACGCGGCGGGAAGAATTCGAAGGAAAGCGCCGGTGGCGGCAGTTCGGTCGGTACCGGCAGGCCAGCCACGCGCGGCCCGGTCAGCCAGCGTTGCAGGGTGCCGGGGGCGGCGTGGTCGGCAAGGTGGTTCATGCGGCTTCACATAGCCCAGGCAATGACCGATTTGAACCGCCACAGAAAAAGTGAACCACGACGCACGGATGAATCGCGCAACGCAACCTTGCCGCAAGAGCATATGGCTATTTCGAACATTCATTCCAGAATGTATGTACTCTTCTGCCACTCTCCCGGCAGCGCTGCTCAGGAAGCCCCCTCCGATGTCCTCACTCCGCCGCCCGACCCTGCTGCTGCTCGGCCTGCTGGCCCTCTCCGCCTGCGCCACCCGGCCGCCCGCCAGCGAGCCGGAGGCCCTCGCGGAGTACGAGCAGGCGAATGATCCGCTGGAGCCGTTCAACCGCACCATGTACACGGTGCACAATGGCATCGACACGTTGCTGCTGCGGCCGGCGGCCGAGTTCTACCGCTTCTTCCTGCCGCAGCCGGTGCGCACCGGCGTGCGCAATGCGCTGGCCAACCTGCGCAGCCCGGTGATCCTGCTGAACGACGCCCTGCAGGGCGAGACGGAGCGGGGCGCCACCACCCTCGCCCGCTTCCTGATGAACAGCAGCTTCGGCATCGGCGGCCTGTTCGACGTGGCGAAGGAAGTGGGCCTGCCCGGCCATTCGGAGGATTTCGGCCAGACCCTGGCGGTCTGGGGTCTCGGCGAAGGGCCTTTCCTGTTCGTGCCGGTCATCGGCCCGAGCAACCCACGCGACCTTGCCGGGTTTGGGGTGGATATCGCCGCGGATCCGCTGACCTGGGTGATCAATGATGGGGACAGCACGGCCGAGGCGCTGGGCTGGACTCGCTACGGGCTCACCCTGGTGGACACGCGCGAAGGGCTGATCGAAACCCTTGACACGGTGAATGAGACCAGTCTCGACCCCTATGCCACGCTGCGCAGCGGCTATCGCCAGCACCGGCAACAGGAAATCCGCAACGGTCGCATTCAGGGAGCGCCTTCCGCGCCGCCCGAGGCGCTGGGCACCGGCCTGGGTGCGCAGAGCCCCGCGCCCGGCGCGCCGTGAATCCAGGCGCCATCCGGCGCCACCAGAAACAAGAATGAGACGGAACAGGATGCATCGCCGTTCGCTGCTGGCCGCTGTGCTGGCCACTCCTATTGCCCTGCCGCTGCTGTCTGCCTCCCCCGCGCGGGCGGAGATGGACATCAACCAGGCGGCCTCCTTCATCGAGTCCACCGGCCGCGAGTTGGTGGCAACGCTGAACAGCAACCAGCCGATCGCGGCACGGCGGCAGCGGGTGGCGCAGATCCTGCGGACCGCGGTGGATGTGGACGGCGTCGGCCGCTTCATCCTTGGCCGCTGGTGGCGCGTCGCCACCCCGGCGGAGCAGCAGGAATACATGAAGCTGTTCGAGGAGACGCTGATCCGCAACCTTTCGGCCCGCTTCGGCGAGTACCAGGGGGTGCGCTTCAGCCTGGGCCGCGCACAGCAGCGGACCGAGGACGACGTGCTGGTGAATACCATCATCGAGCGCCCGAATACCGCGCCCTTCAGCCTGGACTGGCGGGTCAGCGACATCGGCGGCCGGCCACAGGTGGTGGATGTGATCGCCGAGGGCACCTCGCTGCGGCTCACTCAGCGCAGCGAGTATTCCTCGGTGATCAGCCGCAACGGCGGCCAGGTGAGCGCCCTGCTCGATGCCATGCGCCGGCAGATCGCCGCGCTCGCGGCCCGCGAGAACCGCTAGGACAACCCTTCCCCGGGGGCGGAGGCACGGCTTCGCGCCTTCGTCCCCGGCGCCGTGCGCACCTGCCGGCAAGTTGCCGATCGCCGCGCGGAGGCTCGTCGGTACCGCGCTGTTCAGCTTTGCGCTTTCTGACACTGCGTTCGCCTGAACGCTGCTGATCGCGGGCAGCCGCAAATTCCCCACCGCTGAAATCCAGGACATGGCAACGCCGGCGCTCTATGCCCCAGGCACTGTCTCCGGGGTGATTCAGGGCGTGTAGTCTTCTGGCGGAGGCGTGGCGCCTGACGGCCAGCGCTGCTCAGAACACCAGACGCAGCGTCGCCAAGCCGAGCATAGGACGGGGCGTTGCGGGCTCAGGCTCCACGACACCGGCTGAAACATAGGCGTTCAGGGAGAGCGCGCCAGGACCGACCCGACCGAGGTCCAGCCGGCCATTCAGTACGACCTGCGGGCGCGCTTCGAAGACAGGCGCCGCCATGGGGGAAAGAGGGAGGCTGCTGGCAACGGAAAGCTGCCCATCCTTGGCCGGCCCGGTGAGATTGGCGACGATGAAGGATTCCCTCTGCGCATAAGGCACTGCACCGCCGACTGCGGCGCGCAGCGAGAATACGTCCTTGCCCTGCGCCAGAGCAGCGGGAGAGGCGGCCAAGCTTCCGAGGAGCAATGCCGCGAGGGCCAGGGGGCGGGTCGAAATCATCAGGCGGAACTCCAGTAAAACTTTCGTTTGCTCCCGCCCTTTTTATGCGGCGCAGCATGCCACAATTCAACCGCAAATATGGCAGCCATGCCTTATTTCGCTGGCTTTTTGCCCCTCATGCTGCATCGCAACAGAATCGAAATGACCCTTTCAGACAATGTGTTGATCGATGTTGTTCGGGAGACATGGAAAGGCTAATAGCGGCAAAAATGTGGCAGCTTTAGCACAACCTTTGCACCCATAACGGATCACGCCCTCGCCCCGTCTCTCCGTAGAGATCAGGCAGAGGAGGGCGAAGCCTTCCGACGAGGGGTGGCTGTGCAGGCTTTCAGGATGGCCGGGAAGTCGGCCGCAGGAGGCTACGCACCGGATGGAGCGGGCTCGCCCGTGAGAATCAGCGCTTCAGCCATGGGGAGAGGCCGCCTCCGGCACCGCCCATCTGGACCCGTGCAGCTGAAGGCGCCGAGGGGTCGCTGGCTGGCCGGCGGAAGCCGAGGCTTTGCCGGCCCTGCCGCGTCAGCCGGCGGCGCGTGCCTCTTGCGCGGGCAACGGGCGCAGGCTTTCGAACACCAGCATCTGGTGCCCCTGGTGCTCGAAACTGCCGCAGGGCTGCAGCCCGAGATCGCCCAGCACCGCGCGCGAGGCGAGGTTGCTCTCCCGCGCCACGGCGATGATGCGCGTCAGTCCGTTCGCATGGCCGAAGGCCAGCGCCGCCCGCGCCGCCTCCCGCGCATAGCCCTTACCGCGCATCTGCGGCCAGAGCGAGAAGCGCAGCGCCACGCCGCGCCCATCGGGCCGCTCCATCAGCCCGACAATGCCCAGGAAGCTGTCATCCTCGGTAAGATGCACCGCCCAGGTGCCATAGCCCCGCACCTGCCAGAAGACGACGTCGTCACGCAGTTCCTCGGCGGTGCGCTCCGGCGTGCGGACGCCGTGCAGCATCAGCCCGAAGGCGGCCTCGTCCCCCTTCAGGGCGACGAGATCCGCCAGATGCTCGGGGCCGACGGGGCGCAGCGTCAGCCGCGACGTGCGGACCGTGTGCGGGGTTTCCACCCGCGCCAGAGTCTCCACCGGCTTACCGGGTGAGCGGCCGGTACTTGATCCGGTGCGGCTGGTCCGCCGCCGCGCCAAGACGTCGGCGTCGGTCGGCCTCATAGGCCTGGTAGTTGCCCTCGAACCACTCGACGTGGCTGTCACCCTCGAAGGACATGATGTGCGTCGCCAGGCGGTCGAGGAACCAGCGGTCGTGCGAGATGATCACGGCGCAGCCGGCGAAGTCCTGCAGCGCCTCTTCCAGGGCGCGCAGCGTGTCCACGTCGAGATCGTTGGTCGGCTCGTCGAGCAGGATGACGTTGTGCGGCTTGCGCAGCATCTTGGCGAGGTGCACGCGGTTACGCTCACCGCCTGACAGCACGCCGACCGGCTTCTGCTGGTCCGAGCCCTTGAAGTTGAAGGCGGCGGCATAGGCGCGCGAGGGCACGGCGCGCTTGCCCATCATGATCAGGTCCTCGCCGTCCGAGATTTCCTGCCAGACGGTGCGCCTGTCATCCAGCGTGTCGCGCGACTGGTCCACATAGCCGAGCTCGACGGTCTCGCCGATCTTCAGCGTGCCGCCATCCGGCGTCTCCTGGCCGGTGATCATCTTGAACAGGGTGGACTTGCCGGCGCCGTTCGGGCCGATGACGCCAACGATGCCGCCCGGCGGCAGCTTGAAGGAGAGATCGTCGATCAGCAGGTTGTTGCCGAAGCCCTTGCGCAGGTTCTCGGCCTCAATGACCAGGTTGCCGAGGCGTGGCGCGGGCGGGATCTGGATCTCGGTCGGGTCGGGCGCGCGCTCCTGGCTGCGGGCCAGCAGCTCCTCATAGGCCTGGATGCGGGCCTTGCTCTTGGCCTGCCGGGCAGCGGGGGAGCGGCCGATCCACTCCTGCTCCTCGGCCAGCTGGCGCTGACGGGAGCTTTCCTCCTTCTCCTCCTGCTGCAGGCGCTTGCGCTTGGACTCCAGATAGGCGGAATAGTTGCCCTCGTAGGGAATGCCGCGGCCGCGATCGACTTCCAGGATCCAGTTGGTGACATTGTCCAGGAAGTAGCGGTCATGGGTGACGATCAGCACCGCGCCTTCGTAGTCGCGCAGCGTCCTCTCCAGCCAGCTCACGCTCTCGGCGTCGAGGTGGTTGGTCGGCTCGTCGAGCAGCAGCAGGTCGGGCTTCTCAAGCAGCAGCTTGCAGAGCGCCACGCGGCGCCGCTCGCCGCCCGAGAGATTGGTCACCGGACTGTCCGCCGGCGGACAGCGCAGGGCATCGAGCGCAATGTCGACGGTGCGGTCCAGATCCCAGCCATTGGCGGCGTCGATGCGCTCTTGCAGTTCCGCCTGCTCGGCGAGGAGGGCGTTCATCTCGTCCTCGCTCATTTCCTCGGCGAACTTCATCGAGATCTCGTTGAAGCGCTCCAGGTCGGCGGTCAGCGTGCCGAAAGCGTCACGCACGTTCTCGCCCACCGTCTTGTTCGGGTCGAGATGCGGCTCCTGCGGCAGATAGCCGACCTTGACACCCTCGGCCGCCCAGGCCTCGCCGCCGAACTCCTTGTCCTGCCCGGCCATGATGCGCATCAGCGTGGACTTGCCGGCGCCGTTCGGGCCGAGCACGCCGATCTTGGCCGTGGGCAGGAACGACAGGGTGATGCCTTTGAAGATCTCTCGCCCGCCCGGGTAGGACTTGGTGAGATCCTTCATCACATAGACGTATTGGTAAGCGGCCATGACTACAGTATCCCGGGGCAGAGGTTCGGCCCCGGTTCTAGCCACCCGGGCGCCTCACGCCAAGCGTAAGGGTTCCGCGCCCGCGGCTAGCGGCATGGCGTGGGAAAGGGCCGGAGCGGCGGCGCCTCTCATCCGGCGATGCGCACCTGGTCACGCCCCGCGCGCTTCGCCGCATAGAGCGCCGCGTCGGCCCGGCGCAGCAGATCCTCCAGCCGGTGCTCCCCTGCCCGCGCGAGAGCGAGGCCGAAGCTGCCGGAAAGATGCTCCCCCGGCACACCCAGCGGCAGGCGGATCCCGGTCAGGACGCCCCGCAGGCGCTCGGCCATGCCCTGAGCCGCCGCGAGGTCGGTGGCCGGCAGGGCGATGGCGAATTCCTCGCCGCCCAGGCGCCCCAGCAGGTCATGCCGCCGCAGCCGCGCCGAGCAGCATTCGGCCACCAAGCGTAGCACCAGGTCGCCGCCCGCATGGCCAGCGCCGTCGTTGATGGCCTTGAAGTGATCGAGGTCGAAGGTGATCAGCGCGAAGGGCCGCCCGGCCGCGGCATCCTGCCGCAGGGCCGCCTCGGCCGCCGCCAGGAAGCAGCGGCGATTGGCGACGCCGGTCAGCGCGTCGGTATCCGCCAGCCGGCGGAGTTCCGCGGTGCGCTCTGCCACCCGTTGCTCCAGCATGCGGTTCGCATCGGCGAGGGCCAGCTCCGCCTCTCGCCGCTCGCTCACCAGGGCCAGCAGGGTCAGGATGTTCATCCCGCAGAGCACGATCAGCAGGCCGACCGACTGCATGGGATTGGCGGTTGCCTCACCCTGGAAGGGCCCATGCCCCGCTACCGTGCCAGCCGAGGCGATGACGCAGAGCAGGGTCAGCAGCGAATAGGCGGCCCGCAGGGAGATTCGCAGCGCGATCCAGGAGAGCGGCACGGCCAGCAGGAAGACGAGCTGGGCTGAAGGCAGCCGCGGCGGCAGGTCCAGATGGAACACGAGCAGGGCCAGCGCCGCCGTGCCCAGCCAGACCGTGCCATCCAGCGTGCTGAGGCCGCGCCCCCGCAGCATCGCCGGCGTGCGCTCCACCCCCAGCCAGAGCGCCAGGGAGGGCGCGAAGTAGAAGGTGCCCCCAGCGTCGCAGAGCAGCCAGCCGGACCAGATGCCCGGCAGCGCCTCCGGCGATGCATCGCCCAGCAGCCACATCGAGAGCGTGCCGCCGAGCGCCGAAAGGCTGGCATGCAGCAGCACCGCGCCGACCAGGAAGGCGACCACGCCGCGAAAGCGGGTGAACAGGCCCGTCGCGGGGCGAAAGCGCCGCGTCAGCGCCGCTCCCATGATCGGCGCCAGGGTATTGCCGACCGAAATCAGCGCGGCCAGCTCCGGCCGGCTGCCGAAATCGATGGCATTCACCAGAAAGGAGCCGGCGAAAAGACCCGGCGCCAGCCGCCAGCCCCCCAGCATGGCCGTCACGGCGGCGAGGCCGGCGGGCAGCCAGATCGGCGCCGGGAACAGGCCATAGGCCGCGAAGAAGCGGCCGACCGCGCAGCCCAGGCCGAAATAGCCCAGCATCACCGCCAGGTTCAGACCCAGCCAGAAGGCCAGACCTCCCTGGCGGCACCAGGTCGGACACCATGTCGCATCGGGCTCTGTCCAGAGGCGGAGGCGGCCGGTCCGCGCGAGGGCCGGTGACAGTAGGGGCAGGCTTGCGGACAATTGCTCCTCCGGCGGCAAGCTGCTGCCCAGCAGGCGGGCAGGCCCTCATCTCGCGCAATTTTGATGAGCAGTGCAAGACAACAATGCACGCCAAGCGTGCCGCGGGCCGATGGCCCATGCCTCCCCCTGCGCCTGGCAGGATTTGAACCCGCAACCAAGCCGTTATGAGCGGCCCGCTCTAACCGTTGAGCTACAGGCGCATAGGGGAAAGGCAGCGGCGATTCGCGGCGCCTTGCCCCTGCTAGACCGGGAGGGGCTCACTGAGCAAGGAAGCTGCGGATCGGTTCCTCGACCTGGGTCATGCCGGTCACCCCTTCCAGATGGCCGAGATCCCCCGAGAGCGGCGCCATGCTGACCGACTTGTTGGCCTGCCGGAGGAGCTTCACCAGTTCCTCACTGTATTCGATGGGGAAAACCCGGTCGCCTCGGCTGGGCACCACCAGCCAGCGCGCTTTGCTGCGCGCCAGCGCCGCCTCGCTGCTCGGGTATTCGTTCAGGAAGAGCTGGTTGGCGCGGGTGAGATAGAGAAAGGAATTGGCGTCCGAGAGCCTGGCGCGGGCCACGGCAGCGCTTTCCACCCATTGCTCGATGGCGAAGCGGTCCTGGATGCGGCGGGCCGGATCCTGCCCCTCCGCCGGGCGGCGGCCGAACTGCGACGCCCAGCCACGGTCGCGCGACTGCAGGGTGACGAGCTTGAGGGCCTCGGTCAGGCCGCGCAGCGGGGGTTCGCGCCCCTGGGCATAGTAGTCGCCGTTGCGCCAATTCGGATCCATGCGGATCGGGGCGGCCCAGAGATCGAGCCAGCCCAGCATCCAGGCATCCATCTCCCCCGTACCAATGGCCGGCATCACCCGCTCGACCATCTCCGGATAGGCCACCGCCCATTCGATCGCCTGGAGCGAGCCCATGCTCGGCCCCGCCACCAGGGCCAGTCTGCGCACGCCCAGATGTTCCAGCAGGCGCTTTTGCACCTCCACGAAGTCACGGATCGAGACAACCGGAAAGGTCATCGCCCAGGGCCGACCGGTGGAGGGGTTCACCGAGGCCGGCCCGGTGGTAACGGTGTACTGGTCCGCCGCGTTCAGGTTGACCAGGCTGTCGGCGGCGATGACGAAGAAGCGGTCAGTGTCGATCGGCTTGCCGGGGCCGATGATGGCGTCCCACCAGCCGGCCGGGCCGCCCGGCTGGATCTGCCCGAAGGCATGGCTGTTGCCGCTGAAGAAATGCGTGACCAGCACGGCATTGTCGCCGGTCGCATTCAGCCGGCCGGCGGTCTGGTAGCCGGTGCGCACCACCGGAATCGGCACGCCCGCGCGGGTCGTGTAGTTCTCGAGGCGGAACTCGCGCTTCTCAACGGGGGGCAGGGCCGGCGCCGCGGTCTGCGCCCCAGCAGGCAGCGCGGCGGCCAGCGGCCCGGCGAGCGCGGCTGAGAGCAGGAGGCGGCGCGTGGTCATGACCTGATTCCCTTCTGGCCGGGCCCGCCTGGCGACGCCGGGCCCGGGTGGTCCCCGCATGGTGCCCGCGGCCACGCGGGGCGGGCAAGCCCCGGCGGTGCCGTCGCGTTGCCGCCGCCCGCGCCCCCTGCTAACAGCCAGCCGCACTGCCCAGCCCAACGACACGGAACGGATGCCCGCCATGGACGTGACGAAGCTCTCCACCGGCAAGAACCCGCCGCACGACATCAACGTCGTGATCGAGATCCCGCAGGGGAGCTCGGTGAAGTACGAGGTGGACAAGGACAGCGGCGCCGTGGTGGTGGACCGCTTCCTGTTCACCCCGATGGCCTATCCGGCCGCCTATGGCTTCATCCCCGGCACGCTCGCCGATGACGGCGACCCCTCCGACGCGCTGGTGCTGGTGCCGACCCAGGTGGTGCCCGGCTCCGTGATCCGCGCCCGCCCGATCGGCGTGCTGTTCATGGAGGACGAGAGCGGCCAGGACGAGAAGCTGGTCTGCGTGCCGCACGACAAGATCACCCTCGCCTTCACCGACGTGCAGGAGCTGGAAGACCTGCCGAAGATCACGCGCGACGCGATCGAGCACTTCTTCACCCGCTACAAGGACCTGGAGCCGGGCAAGTGGGTGAAGGTGAAGGGCTGGGGCAATGCCGCCCAGGCCGCCGAGATCATCCAGAAGCAGATCGCCGCCGCGAAGTGAGCCGCGCGGGGCGCCGGTGGCCCTGCGCCGCCGCGCCCCAAAGGCCCGCCCCGTTGCCGGATCAGGCCAGCAGCCGCTCCGGCACCTTGAGGCCGAGCCGCACCGGCACGGGCCAGACCTCGCGCACCGTGCGAAGCCGGACGAAACCGGCCGCCAGATAGTTGGGCAGCGCCCGTGGATGGTCCGCTGTGCAGGTGTTGACCGTCACGGCGCCGCAGCCGGTGGCCCAGGCCGCATCCACCGCGGCCCGCAGGAAGGCCCGGCCAAGCCCCTGCCCCACCGCATGCGGCAGCAGCCCGAAATAGGCGATGTTGGTGGTGCCCATGCCGGGCCGCTGCTCCAGTTCGAAGAATCCGGCCGGCGCGCCATTGCGGTAAAGGACGTGGATGGCGACGTGCGGATCCGCCAGGGCCGCGGCGATCTCGGCATCGGACGAGGCGCGGCGCAGCCACCAGACATATTCCCCGCCCACCGTGTTGTAGAGGTAGCGGTAGAAGGGGACGGTGCAGCGCGCCACCTTCTCCAGCCGCGTGTCGGGCGGCAGCGCCGGGCCTGGCTCGCCGGGCGGCGCCGGCATCCGCAGGAAGGTGACATCCACCGCCACCCGGATCGCCGGCTCCACCGCTGCGAGCGCCATCTCAGTTGTCCAGGAAGGAGCGCAGCTTGCGCGAGCGGCTCGGGTGCTTGAGCTTGCGCAGCGCCTTGGCCTCGATCTGGCGGATGCGCTCGCGCGTCACGTTGAACTGCTGGCCGACTTCTTCCAGCGTGTGGTCGGTGTTCATGCCGATGCCGAAGCGCATCCGGAGCACCCGCTCCTCGCGCGGGGTCAGGCTGGCCAGCACCCGGGTGGTCGCCTCGCGCAGGTTGGTCTGGATGGCGGCATCCAGCGGGATGATGGCGTTCTTGTCCTCGATGAAGTCGCCGAGATGGCTATCCTCCTCGTCGCCGATCGGCGTCTCGAGGGAGATCGGCTCCTTGGCGATCTTCAGGACCTTGCGGACCTTTTCCAGCGGCATGCCGAGCTTCTCGGCCAGCTCCTCCGGCTGCGGCTCGCGACCAATCTCGTGCAGCATCTGGCGCGAGGTGCGCACCAGCTTGTTGATCGTCTCGATCATGTGCACGGGAATACGGATGGTCCGCGCCTGGTCGGCAATGGAGCGGGTGATCGCCTGCCGGATCCACCACGTCGCGTAGGTCGAGAACTTGTAGCCGCGACGATACTCGAACTTATCGACCGCCTTCATCAGGCCGATATTGCCCTCCTGGATCAGATCCAGGAACTGCAGGCCGCGGTTGGTGTACTTCTTGGCGATGGAGATCACGAGGCGCAGGTTGGCCTCGATCATCTCCTTCTTCGCCTGGGTCATGTCGCGCTCGCCGCGGCTGACCGTGGCATAGACCCGCTTGAATTCATCGACCGGCAGGCCGGTGACGGCGGCGGTGTTGCCGATCTGGGTGCGGATCGCCTCCACCTCGGTGCGGCTGCGCTCGATGAAGTTCTTCCAGGCCTTGCCCGGCAGGGTGTTGATCCGCTCAAACCAGGCCGGGTCGATCTCGGCGCCGCGCCAGTGCTGCAGGAAGTCCTCACGCTTGACGCGGCTGGCCTCGGCGAGGCGCAGCACCTGGCCCTCGAAGGCCGTGATGCGGCGGTTCAGCCCCTTGAGCTGGTCCACCAGCTCCTCGATGCGGTTGTTGTGCAGATGCACCTTCTGCACCAGCCCCACCAGCTCCTGGCGCTGCTTCTCGTAGCTCTGCTCGCTGCGCGCGGCGAAATCCTCGCCGGCGGTATAGGCGTCCATCCGCTTCTGCTGGAGCTTCTGCAGCTTGCCGTAGAGATCCTCGATGGCCTCGAAATTGGCCAGGACGTCCGGCTTCAGCTTCTCCTCAAGCGCCGAGAGGGAGAGGCCCATGCCCTCGCCTTCCTCGCCCTCCTCGAACTCCTCGGCATCGGTGGTGGGCGCGACCTCGGGGTTCTCGGCGGCGGCGGTCGCCTCCAGGTCGATCACATCCCGCAGCAGCATGCGGCCTTCCTTGACCGCCTCGTGCCAGTTCAGGATCGCCTGGAAGGTGAGCGGGCTCTCGCAGAGCCCGCCGATCATCATGTCCCGCCCCGCCTCGATACGCTTGGCGATAGCGATCTCGCCCTCGCGCGAGAGCAGCTCGACGCTGCCCATCTCGCGCAGGTACATGCGGACGGGGTCGTCAGTGCGGCCGAGGCTCTCCTCGTCCACATTACCGCTGCCTTCCTCCTCCCCCTCCTCCTCCTCGGCGCCCTCCGCCTTGCTGGCCGCCTTGGCGCCCTCGGGGTCCTCGGTTTCCTCTGCCTCCACCACGTTGATGCCGAGGTCGTTCAGCATCGCCATGGTGTCCTCGATCAGCTCGGAGGAAACCTGCTCGGAGGGAAGCGCCTGGTTCAGCTCATCATAGGTGACGTAGCCGCGCTCCTTGCCGCGGGCGACCAGCTTCTTGACCGCTGCCGAAAGCGTGTCGAGGAGGGCTCCTTCAACCGCCTCGTCGCGGTTCTCGACCGTGTCGGTGCCGTTCGCGACCTTGCTCGCCATTACCGATCCGCTCCGTCTGACGCTGTCCGGCCCGCCATTCTGGCCGGGGTGCCTCACCCTGGTCCCTCGGCCCTCGCACCAGGGCCGAAATGCCGCGCCCCCATGCACGCCATACAGGGGCCATAACGCCCCGCCCCCCGCCAGCACAAGAGCGCGACGGCATTCCGCGCGGTGGCCGCTCAGGCCTCCTCGCCAGCAGCTTCATCTTCCAGGCCGCCGCGGCGTTGCGCCGCCAGCAGCTCGTTCAGGCGGATCAGCCGGGTCTGCGCCGCCGGGTCGCCGGTGGCCGCCAGTTCCTGCGCCGCCGCCTGCCGCTCGGCCAACAGGGCGGCCTCGCCCCGCAGGCCCGCGTAGAAGTGCCACCAGCTTTCCGCCACCAGCTTGGGCAGCGCATCGCGGGCAGCGGCGGCGGGGGGCGCGAGGGCGAAACGCTGTGCCCAGGCCAGCCCATCCGCATCGGTTTCCCGTAGGTGGTCGGCCAATTCGGCAGCTTCAAGCCGGGGTGCCTCAGCCTGCCAGGCAAGAAGTCGCTGCCGTAGCCGCCCGGCCACACCATCCGGCAAATCGAGCTGCATTAGGGCTTCCTCCACCTCTGGGATCAGCCAGGGATGAGCGATCAGGATGGCCAGGAGGCAGCGTGCCTGCTCCTGCCGCACCTGGGCCGGGTCGATGCCGGGGCGCGGCAGATCGAGCATCGGTGGGCTGGGCCGGCCGCGCCCCAGGCTGGGCCGCTCGCCGCGCCCGCGAGGCGTGAAGGCGGCAGTCGGGCGGCGGCCGCTGGCGAAGAAACGGTCCAGCAGCAGGCGGCGGTACTCGGCACCCAGGATCTTGTCCGGGATGCTCTCGGCGGCGGCGACCAGCCGGTGCCGCAGCATGGCCCGGGCCTCGGGCGTGGCGCCGGGCGACTGCGCCGCCAGCATGTCATAGAGTACGTCGGACAACGGGCGCGCAGCCTCCAGCACTTGCCTGAAGGCTGCCTGGCCGCCCCGGGTGACCAGGGTATCCGGGTCCTCCCCGGTGGGAAGGGTGGCGAAGCGCAGAGCATGTTCGGGCGCCAGCAGCGGCAGGGCCAGCTCGGCCGCGCGCGCCGCCGCGCGCGCGCCGGCCGCGTCACCATCGAAGCACAGCACGGGCTGCGGCGAGAGACGCCAGAGCTCCCCCAATTGCTCCTCGGTCAGCGCCGTACCGAGCGGGGCCACGGCGGCGCCGAAGCCGGCCTGGTGCAGGGCGATGACATCCATATAGCCCTCCACCACCACCACCGGCGCGCCGCGGAACGCCGCCTCCCGCGCCAGGTCGAGGCCGTAGAGGTTGCGGCGCTTGGAGAAGAGCTCCGTCTCCGGGCCGTTGACGTATTTCGGCTGGCCATCGCCCAGGATGCGGCCGCCGAAGGAGATGATCCGCCCACGTCGGTCGCGGATCGGGAACATGACGCGGTTGAAGAACAGGTCAGCGGGCGGGGCATCGCCCTCGCCCGCCCGCATCAGCCCGGCCTCGATGAGCTGGCGCGGCTCGATGCCCTCCGGCTTCAGGTCCGCCGCCAGGGCGCCACGCCCGCCGCCCGACCAGCCCAGGCCGAACTTGCGGATCGTCTCCTCGGAGAGCCCCCGGCGCAGCAGGTAGTCCAGCCCGGCGCGACCCTCGGGCAGGCGCAGGCGGCGCTGGAAGGCCTCAGCGGCCGCCTCCAGCACGCTGTGCAGGTCGCGGGCCTTGGCCTCGCGCCTGGCCTGCTGCGGGCTGGGCTTCGGCACCTCCAGCCCGGCCTCGGCGGCCAGCCGCTCCACCGCCTCGGGGAAGCTAGCGCCCTGGGTCTGCATGACAAAGGCGATGGCATCGCCATGCGCGCCGCAGCCGAAGCAGTGATAGTGGTCATCATAGACGTAGAAGGACGGCGTCTTCTCCCCATGGAAGGGGCAGCAGCCGCGCCACTGGCGGCCGGCGCGCGTCAGCTTCGTGGTGCGCCCGATCAGTGGCGCCAGCGGGGTGCGGAGACGGAGCTCCTCCAGGAAATTCGGCGGCAGCGACATGCAGGGCCTTCGGGACCAAACGGGAGCTTAGCGCTCCCGCGCGGAAAAGGCTGGGGAAAGAATTCCCCCAGACCCCATCTTTTTTCTTCAAGTCCCCCGCGCTGGCGGCCAGCCAGCGCCGAAACTGACAAAAGAAAGAAGAAGGGGGGTCGGGGACTGTCCGAGGCAGCGCCTCAGACACCCCGTCCTTTTCAGCCGTTCAGGGCGGCCTTCACCAGGGGGCCTGCCTTGGCCATGTCCAGCGTGGCGGCGTGCCTGGCCCGCAGCGCGGCCATCACCTTGCCCATATCCTTCATCGAGGAGGCGCCGGTCTCCGCCACGGCCTCGGCGACGGCCGCCTGCATTGCGGCCTCGTCCATCTGCTGCGGCAGGAAGCTCTCGATCACCGTGATCTCGGCCTCCTCCTTCTCCGCCAGTTCGGCGCGCCCGCCTTGGCGGTACATGTCGGCGCTCTCGCGGCGGCTTTTCACCATGCCGCGCAGCATGGCGACGATCTGCTCCTCCGGCACCTGATCCACCCCGCTCGGGCGGGCGGCGATGTCGGTGTCCTTCAGCTTGGCCATGATCATGCGGATGGTGGAGGTGCGGGCGGCATCCTTCGCCAGCATGGAGGTCTTCAGCTCCTCCGTGAAGCGACTGCGCAGGCTCATCGGCCTTCTCCTTTTCGGCGGCCCGCCCCAGATGAGAAGGCGAGCGGGCAAACTGAAAGGCTATAAACCGCGTCGGCACCCCAAGAGCCAGTGGGGCGAACCAATGGGAAAAGATTTCCCAGGCTCGCTGACATCTCTTGAATTGGGAAAGGAATTCCCAGATAAGCCGCATCATGCGGTCCGTGGAAGACATCATTGCCCTGATGGGCGGCACCGAAGCCGTCGCAACACGCTGCGGCGTTGGCACCGAGGCGGTGCGCAAATGGCGCCAGGCGCGCGCCATACCCGCCAAGCACTGGCCGGCGATCATCGCCGCCACTGGCCTGTCCTTCGCGGAGCTGGCGCCCGGCGCCGGCTCTTCCACCCTGCCCCCTGCCCTCGCCCCGGAGACGAGCATGCCCGCCGCAACCAGCCCGAATGCCGCCGACCAGCCCCCCGCCGGCGCTACTGCCGCCCTGGTGCTGGCCGATGGCTCGGTGTTCTGGGGTATCGGCTTCGGCGCCAACACCACCACGGTGGGCGAGGTCTGCTTCAACACGGGCATGACCGGCTACCAGGAGACGCTCACCGACCCCTCCTATGCCGGGCAGATCATCACCTTCACCTTCCCACATATCGGCAATGTCGGCGCCAATCCGGAGGATGTGGAGAGCATCACCCCCGCCGCCCGTGGCCTGGTGGTGAAGCAGGACCTGACCGACCCCGCCAACTGGCGCGCCACCCGCCACCTGGACGACTGGCTAAAGAGCCACGGTATTCCGGGCATTGCCGGGGTGGATACGCGGGCGCTGACCGTCCGCATCCGCGATGGTGGCGCGCCGAATGGCGTGCTGGCCTATCCGGCCGATGGCCGCTTCGACCTCGCCGCGCTGAAGGCGCAAGCGGCCGGCTGGCCGGGGCTGGAGGGCATGGACCTGGCGAAGGAGGTTTCCTGCCGGCAGGCCTATCAGTGGGAAGAGGGCCTCTGGCACTGGGGCCAGGGCTATGACAAGGCGCCCGCCCGCAAGCACAAGGTCGTAGCCATCGACTACGGCGCCAAGCGCAACATCCTGCGCTGCCTGGCCGATGCCGGCTGCGCCGTGACCGTGCTGCCCGCCACCGCCACCGCCGAGGACATCCTCTCCCACAATCCGGATGGCGTTTTCCTCTCCAACGGCCCGGGCGACCCGGCGGCGACCGGCGAATACGCCGTCCCCGCCATTCAGGGCGTGCTGCAGTCCGGCAAGCCGGTCTTCGGCATCTGCCTCGGGCACCAGCTGCTGGCCCTGGCGCTCGGCGGCAAGACGTTCAAGCTGGACCGCGGCCATCGTGGCGCCAACCAGCCGGTGAAGGATCTGGCCACCGGCCGGGTCGAGATCACCAGCCAGAATCATGGCTTCGCGGTGGACGAAAAGTCGTTGCCGGCGAATGTCCAGGTGACACATGTCTCGCTGTTCGACGGCTCGAACGAGGGTATCGCCGCGACCGATCGCCCCGTCTTCTCGGTGCAGTACCACCCGGAGGCCAGCCCCGGCCCCTCGGATAGCCATTATCTCTTCCACCGCTTCGTCGAGATGATCGAGAAGCACAAGGCAAGCTGAGTTTTCGCGGGCTGTCGCGGATCGGGAGCTTGCAGATGGCGGGAAGCTTCGGCCTGACCGGATGCGTGGCGGTGGCCACCGGCGGCATGAGGCCGGGCCTGGGGCATGGCCCCGCCACCACCAGATGCAACGCCCCGACGCAGGATGCCAGCATCCCGCGCCGTGACACCGTCGTCTTCATCACCGGCGCCGCCCATCCGATACATGGCGGCTTGTCCGTTCACGGCTGACCCCGGCCCCCGCGCCGGTTCTTCCTTACGCAGACAGGGTCCCCCGATGCCGAAGCGTACTGACATCAAGTCCATCCTGATCATCGGGGCCGGCCCCATCGTCATCGGGCAGGCCTGCGAATTCGACTATTCCGGCGCGCAGGCCTGCAAGGCGCTGCGGGCGGAGGGCTACCGGGTCATCCTGGTGAACTCCAACCCCGCCACCATCATGACCGACCCCGGCCTGGCGGATGCGACCTATATCGAGCCGATCACGGTCGAGATGGTCGAGAAGATCATCGCCAAGGAGCGGCCGGACGCGCTGCTGCCCACCATGGGCGGCCAGACCGCGCTGAACACGTCGCTGAAGCTGGCCGAGGCCGGGGTGCTCGCGAAGTATGGCTGCGAGCTGATCGGCGCCAAGGCGGATGTCATCGACAAGGCCGAGGATCGGCTGAAGTTCCGCGACGCCATGACCAAGATCGGTATCGAGAGCCCGCGCTCGGCCATTGCCCACACCATGGAAGAGGCGCGCGCCGGCCTGGAGGAGGTGAAGCTCCCCTGCGTCATCCGCCCGAGCTTCACGCTGGGCGGCACGGGCGGCGGCATCGCCTACAACCGCGAAGAGTTTGAGCAGATCGTCTCCGCCGGCCTCGCCGCTTCCATGACCAGCGAAGTGCTGATCGAGGAAAGCGTGCTGGGCTGGAAGGAGTTCGAGATGGAGGTGGTCCGTGACAACGCGGACAACTGCATCATCGTCTGCTCCATCGAGAACCTGGACCCGATGGGTGTGCACACCGGTGACAGCGTCACCGTCGCCCCCGCGCTGACGCTGACCGACAAGGAGTACCAGCGTATGCGCGACGCCTCGATCGCGTGTTTGCGCGAGATCGGCGTCGACACCGGCGGCTCCAACGTTCAGTTCGGCATCAACCCGGCGGATGGCCGCATGGTCATCATCGAGATGAACCCGCGCGTCTCCCGCTCGTCCGCACTGGCCTCGAAGGCGACCGGCTTCCCGATCGCCAAGATCGCAGCGAAGCTCGCCGTCGGCTATACGCTGGACGAGCTGAAGAACGACATCACCATGGTGACGCCGGCTAGCTTCGAGCCGACCATCGACTATGTCGTCGTCAAGATCCCGCGCTTCACCTTCGAGAAGTTCCCGGGCACGCCAGCGACGCTGACCACCAGCATGAAGTCGGTCGGCGAGGCCATGGCGATCGGCCGCTCCTTCAACGAGGCGCTGCAGAAGGGCCTGCGCTCGCTGGAGACGGGGCTTTCCGGCCTCGACGACATCGCCGAGCCCGGCGACGGCAGCAAGGAGGCCTATATCGCCGCGCTGGCGACGCCGAAGCCGGACCGCGTGCTGGTGGTGGCGCAGGCGCTGCGCGCCGGGCTTTCCGTTGATGAAATTCATGAAGCCTGCCGCTTCGAGCCGTGGTTCCTGCGCGAGGTCGAGAAGATCGTACGCGCCGAGAACACAGTTCGCGAGGCCGGGCTGCCGCAGGATGCGACCGGTTTCCGCCGCCTGAAGGCGATGGGCTTCTCCGACCGACGCCTCGGCGCGCTGGTCGGCAAGAGCGAGGCAGAGGTGATGCAGCATCGCCTCGGTCTCGGGGTCATGCCGGTGTTCAAGCGCATCGACACCTGCGCCGCCGAGTTCGCCTCCGACACGCCCTATATGTACTCGACCTACGAGGGCGGCTTTGGCGCGCCGCAATGCGAGAGCCAGCCGACGGACCGGAAGAAGATCGTCATCCTCGGCGGCGGGCCGAACCGCATCGGCCAGGGCATCGAGTTCGACTATTGCTGCGTCCACGCGGCCTATGCGCTGAAGGAAGCCGGGTTCGAGACCATCATGGTCAACTGCAACCCGGAAACCGTCTCGACCGACTATGACACGTCCGACCGGCTCTATTTCGAGCCGCTGACGGCGGAGGATGTCATCAACCTGATCCGCAAGGAGCAGGAGAAGGGCGAGGTGCTCGGCTGCATCGTGCAGTATGGCGGGCAGACGCCGCTGAAGCTCAGCCAGGCGCTGCACAAGGCCGGCATTCCGATCCTCGGCACCAGTGCTGAGGCCATCGACATCGCCGAGGACCGCGAGCGCTTCCAGCAGTTGCTGAAGGGCCTCGGCCTGAAGCAGCCGCAGAACGGCACAGCACGCGACCTCGACGAGGCGGTGACCGAGGCGGAGCGCATCGGCTACCCGGTGGTGGTGCGCCCCTCCTATGTGCTGGGCGGCCGCGCCATGGAGATCGCCTGGAACCGCGAGCAGCTTCTGCGCTTCGGCCAGGAGGCAGTGAAGGTCTCGGGCGAGAACCCGATCCTGATCGACCAGTACCTGCAGGACGCGATCGAGGTCGATGTGGACTGCATCGCCGATGATGCCGGCGAGGTCTATGTCGCCGGCGTCATGGAGCATATCGAGGAGGCCGGCATTCATTCCGGCGACAGTGCCTGCTCGCTCCCGCCCTACTCGCTTTCCCCCGCCATCATCACCGAGCTGAAGGCGGAGACCGAGGCGATGGCCAAGGCCCTCAAGGTGAAGGGCCTGATGAACGTGCAGTACGCGGTGAAGGACGGTGAGATCTTCGTGCTGGAGGTCAATCCCCGCGCCTCGCGCACGGTTCCCTTCGTTGCCAAGGCGACCGGCGTGCCGGTGGCGAAGATCGGCGCCCGCGTCATGGCCGGCGCCCGGGTGGCCGAGTTCAGCTTGGATGACAAGGCGATCAGCCGCCATGTCGCGGTAAAGGAGGCGGTCTTCCCCTTCAACCGCTTCCCCGGCGTGGACGTGCTGCTCGGCCCCGAGATGAAGTCCACCGGTGAGGTGATGGGGCTGGATGCCAGCTTTGAGCGCGCCTTCGCCAAGAGCCAGCTCGGCGCGGGCGTGAAGCTGCCGGCCTCCGGGACGGCCTTCGTCTCCGTCAAGGACAGCGACAAGAAGGCCGCCGTCTCGGTGGCGCGGCGGCTCGTGGAGCTGGGCTTCCAGGTACTGGCGACGCGCGGCACCGCCGCCGTGCTGCGCGAGGCCGGGCTCAATGTCTCGCTGGTGAACAAGGTGATGGAGGGGCGGCCCCATTGCGTGGACGCAATCCGTAACGGCGAGATCCAGCTCGTCATCAACACCACGGGGACCGGTCAGGCGGTGGCGGACAGTTTCGACATCCGCCGCGGGGCGCTGACACATGGGGTGCCGCACTACACCACGATGGCCGGCGCCCGCGCCGCGGCCCATGCCATCGCGGCGCTGAAGGCCGGAACCCTTGATGTGGCGCCGTTGCAGGCTTATTTTTCTCCTTCATTCTGAGGGCGGGCGGGTCCGGTCATGGACCGCGGCCGCGCCCCGCTCCTTGTCCCCGCCAAAGGCCCCACGAGCTGGGTGCCGAGCAGCCGCCGGGTTTTCCGCCCGGCGGTTGATGCCGCGTATGAAGGAAGGAACTGCCGTGCAGAAGTTCCCGATGACCGCCGAAGGTCTCGCCCGGCTTGAGGAGGAATTGCGGCAACTGAAATCGGAAGAGCGTCCGGCCGTGATCCGCGCGATCGCCGAGGCCCGGGCGCATGGGGATCTTTCCGAGAACGCCGAGTATCACGCGGCCCGCGAGCGCCAGTCCTTCATCGAGGGCCGGATCGCCGAGCTGGAGGGCATCATCCCCTCCGTCGAGGTGATCGACGTCTCGAAGCTCTCGGGCGACCAAGTGCGCTTCGGGGCCACCGTCACCGTCATCGACGAGGAGACGGAGGAGGAGAAGACCTACCGCATCGTCGGCGCGCACGAGGCGGACACTAAGAACGGCTCGATCTCCATCTCCTCGCCGCTGGCGAAGGCGCTGATCGGCAAGAAGCTCGGTGATTCCGTCGAGGTGCCGGCGCCGGGCGGCGCGCGGGCCTATGAGATCGCCAAGGTGCGCTTCCTCTGACCATGGCCAGCTGCAGCCTGCCGGGTTTGGTGGCCGAGCTGTCCGCGCCACCGGCCATCACGCTCGCCGATGTGCGGGAGGCGGCCGCGCGCATCCGGGGCGCGGTACTACGAACACCTACCGTGCCTGCGCCCGCCATCGGCCGCGCCACCGGCTGCGAGGTCTGGCTGAAGCTGGACAATCTCCAGGCCACCGGCGCCTTCAAGGAGCGCGGCGCCGCCAACCGCCTGGCGATGCTGACCCCGCGCGAGAAGGCCACCGGCGTCATCGCCATGTCGGCCGGCAACCACGCCCAGGCGGTGGCCCGCCATGCCAGCCTGCTCGGCATCAAGGCCACCATCGTCATGCCGCGCTTCACCCCGGCGACCAAGGTGGTGCGCACCGAGAGCTGGGGCGCCAATGTGGTGCTGCACGGCGAGACGCTGGCCGAGGCGGCGGCCCATGCCCATGCCCTGGCCCTGCGCGAGGGGCTGACCTTCATCCACCCCTATGACGACCCCGGCGTGATGGCCGGCCAGGGCACCATGGCGATCGAGATGATCGAGGATGCCCCGGGGCTCGACACACTGATCTTTCCCGTGGGCGGCGGTGGGCTGCTGGCCGGCTGCGCCGCGGCGGCCCTGGAGTTGAACCCTTCCCTCACCGTCTATGGCGTCGAGGTGGAGGGTTACCCGGCCATGGCGCAGCGCCTCGCCGGGCAGCCCGTGGCGGTTGGCGGCCCGACCATCGCCGAGGGTATCGCCGTGCGCGACGTCGGCGAGGCGCCCTACGCCCTGCTGAAGCGCCTCGGGATCGAGGTGCTGGTGGTGCCGGAGCGCACGGTGGAGCAGGGCGTCGCCCTGCTGGCCGAGGGGGCGAAGGTGGTGGCAGAGGGCGCCGGCGCTGCCGGGGTCGCGGCGTTGCTGGCGAATCCCGGCCGCTTCGCCGGCAAGCGGGTCGGCACGCCGGTCTGCGGCGGTAACATTGATGCCCGCGCCCTCTCCAACGTGCTGCTGCGCCAGCTCCTGCGGGACGGGCGTATCCTGCGGCTGCACTTCGACATTCCGGACCGGCCTGGCATGCTGGCCGACATTTCCAAGCGCATCTCGGATGCCGGAGGCAATGTCATCGAAGTGAAGCACCAGCAGCTTTTCGGAGCCCCCACCGTGCAGTCCACCGAGCTTGAGCTGATGATCGAAGTGCGGGACGCCGCCCAGGGCAACGCCATCATCGCCGCGCTGGAGGCTGCCAACTACGCCGTCCGGCGCGGCTGAGCCACCGCCCCAAACTTGCCCCTGGGCCGCCCTCACCGAGGCGTGGCCGGGCGCCTTGCTGTGCCGTCGCTTTTTCCTTTCCCTAGAGGGGCACTCCCGGCACATCCTTGGCGGTATGAATGGTCTGCAATGTGGTGACCCGCCCGACATTCGGCGCGGCCGTGAGCCGGTTGGTGAGCGCGTTCTCATGCGCCGTGTCACGTGCCACCAAGCGCAGCAGGAAGTCGCCCCCACCGCGGATCATGTGGCATTCGCGCACCTCCGGCCAAGTCGTCACATCCTGCTCGAAGGCGGAGAGAACGGCGTGCTTCTGGCTCTCCAGCCCGACCAGGGCGAAGAAGGTGACCTCCCAGCCCAGTGCCACGGGGTCGATATCCGCATGGTAGCCGCGGATGATGCCGCTTTCCTCCAGCCGCCGCACCCGCCGCAGGCAGGGGGGCGCGGAAAGATCGACGCGGCGGGCCAGTTCCACATTGGTCATGCGGCCATCCGCCTGCAACTCGGCGAGGATCTGGCGGTCTACCGTGTCGAGGGCGTCGGCAGTCTCATGCTTCATCGGAACCGTTTCGTTGCTCATGCAGCGCTTCAGGCGCAATATCCTTGCACGAGCGTCCATGTTCAAGGCATCGGCTTGCGGCAATAGCCTATCTTTCCGATATCCTCCGCACCCAGAGCGTTTTTCAGGACCAGGACCTTGCCCGAACTGCACCGCACCCGCCTTTTGATCCTCGGTGCCGGCCCCGCCGGGTACACGGCGGCCATCTATGCCGCCCGCGCCGGCCTGTCGCCCCTTGTGGTCGCCGGCATGCAGCCGGGCGGGCAGCTCACCATCACCACCGATGTGGAGAACTTCCCCGGCTTCGCCCAGCCCGTGCAGGGCCCCTGGCTGATGGAGCAGATGCGCGAGCAGGCCGAGCATGTCGGCGCCCGCATCCAGTACGACCTGATCACCGCCGTGGACCTTTCGCAGCGCCCCTTCCGCTGCACCGGCGACTCGGGTGACACCTATGAGGCCGAGGCGCTGGTCATCGCCACCGGCGCACAGGCCAAGTGGCTGGGGATTCCGGGCGAGAAGGAGCTTTCCGGCTTCGGCGTCTCCGCCTGCGCCACCTGTGATGGCTTCTTCTTCCGCGGCAAGGACGTCGCGGTGATCGGCGGCGGCAATTCGGCGGTGGAGGAAGCCCTCTATCTCGCCAATCTCGCGCGGCACGTCACGCTGATCCACCGGCGGGACACGCTGCGGGCCGAGCGCATCCTGCAGCAGCGCCTCTTCGCGAAGCCGAACGTCACGGTCATCTGGGATACGGTGGTGGAGGAAGTGCTGGCCGAGACCGGCGGCCGGGCCCCGGTCGCGCGTGGCCTCCGGCTGCGCAACGCCAAGAGCGGCGAGACGCGCGAGATGAGCGTGGATGGCGTTTTCGTCGCCATCGGCCACGCGCCGGCGACGAGCCTGTTCAAGGGGCAGCTGGAGATGGATGGGGAGGGCTACCTGGTGACGGCACCGGATTCGACGCGGACCAGCATGGAAGGCGTCTTCGCCGCAGGCGACGTGCAGGACCGGATCTACCGCCAGGCCGTGACGGCCGCGGGCACCGGCTGCATGGCCGCGCTGGAAGCCGAGAAGTTCCTGGCGCTCCGCGAGGATGACGCCCAGGCGCAGGCCGCCTGACCGCCATGCCGCTCGATTGGGACAAGCTGCGGGTCTTCCATGCCGTCGCCGAGGCGGGGAGCTTCACCCATGCCGGCGAATCGCTCAACCTCAGCCAGTCGGCCGTCTCCCGACAGATCCAGGCGCTGGAAGAAGCGTTGCAGGTGCCGCTCTTCCACCGCCATGCCCGCGGGCTGATCCTGACCGAGCAGGGGGAGACGCTGAACCGCACGGTCCGCGAGGTTTTTGCCAAGCTGGCCATGACCGAGGCGCTGCTGACGGAAAGCCGCGAGCGCGCCGCCGGCCGGCTGAAGGTCACCACCACCACCGGTTTCGGCTCCACCTGGCTGGCGCCGCGGCTGAACCGCTTCATGGCGCTGCACCCGGAGGTGACGGTCACGCTGTTGTTGGACGATGCCGAGCTCGATCTCGCCATGCGGGAGGCGGATGTCGCTATCCGCATGCATGCGCCGAAGCAGCCGGACCTGATCCAGCGCCATGTGGCGACCTTCGGCTGGAAGATCGTCGGCTCGCCGGAATATCTGAAGCAGGCCGGCATGCCGCAGCGCGCCGAGGATCTCGATGCCCACCGGCTGATCATCTATGGCGATTACCGGCCACCGGTGGAGAGCATCAACTGGCTGGTGGAGGCCGGCCGGCGGCCGGGCAGCCCCCGTCGCGCCGCAGTGGAGGTGAACAGCCTCCCCGCCATGCTGCAGGCCGTCCGCTCGGGGCTCGGCCTCGCCGCCCTGCCCGATTACATGGGCGAGGACCTGCGGGACCTGATTCAGGTGCTGCCGGAGCTCAAGGCGCCCCGAATCGACGCCTACTTCGTTTATCCGGAAGAGATGCGGCACTCCAAAAGGGTCGGTGTGTTCCGCGATTTCCTCGTTTCGGAGTTGGCGGCGCTCAACAGCTAGGCCTCCCTGGGGGCGGCCGGCTCGCGAGAGCCGGCCAGAGCGTTGATTTCCCGAAGAACACACGCATAGGTTGCGTACCTGCGCTTCACTGAAGCTTCACTATGCGGAATGCGCATGGCCGACGGGCGTTATTCGTTGAACGCGCATGGCCTTTGTGGGGTTAAGGTTCAGTCATCCGGCGACTTGGTCGGAAAGGGTCTCTGACCCTGCGTCTCCCAGACGTGAAGCCTCCCTGTATACTGGCCTGGAAAACCAAGGTTTTCCGGGCCTCTTTTTTTGGGCTGAAGCCTCGGAGAAAGCTGCGCCCGATGCGCGCAGTTGCAGGCACAAGAGGCGGTTTTCCGAGCCGAATTAACAGTGTGGTCAGGAGCTTTCGGTAAGCTCCCCTCACCTGCCGCCCAACAGTGGAAGGGGCGGCTTTCCCAGAAAGGGGAAGAGGGGATGGCCATGCAGACCCTGAAAATAGTTCTCGGCTCAGCAGCTTTCTTTCTGTGCCTTTGGCTGACCACCGGACTCCTCGGTGATACCTTGCTCGGCTCCATGACGCAGCAATGTGTGCGGGAAGCGCGGGCCTCTAGTCTGCGCGCACATCAGATTCGTGCCGAGGATGTGCTGGAGGCCGTCTGCCTCGTGAACGGCGAGGCTGGCTTCAGCGCCTTCCTGCCCGGCTCCAGCGGCTTCCGTCCCTCCCCCGCTGATTCCTCCACGCGCCCGAGCCGCATTGCGACAGCGGGCTGAAGGGCGTCAGCCGAGTTTCCGGCGCGCGCGACGCAGCATCCAGCCCCAGAGGCCGGGTGCCTTGCTGATGGCATCCTGAAGCGCCCGCAGTTCTGCCTCGGCCTTGGAGCGGGCCAAAGATGCTTCCACCGCCAAGCCGCGGGCAATCTGCCGCTCCTCCTCCAGCGTGGCCAGGCGGCGCGCCAGCAGCAGGCTGCCGGCTTCGGTTCTGTTGAGCTCCACCTGCTTTAGCAAGGCGCGCGCTTCCTCCAACTCCCGGCGCAGCTGGGAAATCTCCTGTCCGGCGTCCACCGCCTGTCGGCCAGCTCTGCGCGCCACGCTCTTGGGTCGGCCTCGCCCCATCCTGCTTACTCCCGTGTGACAAAGGCAGGCGGCCATGCCAGCCACCGCCCCGCTCTCCTTTAGCCGCGGGCGGCGACACTACGCGACAGGGCGCAGGAGTCGATGCCTTCTGGGATTGGCAAATTGCCGCCATCCCGCTACCGGCCGTTCCATGGATCCGTATTTCCCTGCCCTGATGCTGCTGTCCGGCGCCGCCACCCTCCACAGCCGCGCCGGCGTACCGGAGTTGCGGCCCAGCTCGGATACGGCCGAGACCGTATGGAAGATCCTGGCGCGTCTGGCGTTTCTGGGTTGGCTGGGCCTGCTGGTCTGGAGCTGGTTCTCGCGGCCGGGGCAGGACCTGGCGTTCGGAATCGGGCTTTCGCTGCTGGCCAGCGCTGCCCTGGCCGCCACGGGCCCACGGCCGGGCTGGTGGAGAATCTCCCTCGCTATGGCCGTGGCGGGGCTGGCGCTCACGGCCCTTCTCGTGCTGCGCTGAACATCACCAAGGAGGCAGCATGTCATGATCTTCGAGGGCTTCACGCTGGAGGAGCGGATGGTGGCCGGGCAGCGGCTGCGGCTTCGCCGCGGCGGCGAAGGGCCGCCCTTGCTGCTCCTGCACGGCAATCCGCAGACCCATGCCATGTGGCACAAGGTGGCGCCGGTGCTGGCGCGGCGTTTCACCGTCATCTGTCCCGACCTTCGTGGCTACGGCTTTTCCGGCAAGCCGGGCCCGACGGAGGATCACGCACCCTATTCGAAACGCGCCATGGCAGCCGACATGCTGGGGCTGATGCAGGAGCTCGGCCATACCCGATTCAAGGTCGTGTCGCACGACCGCGGGGCGCGCGTCGCGCATCGCCTCGCGCTGGATGCACCGGAAGCGGTGGAGCGGCTGGCGGTGCTGGACATCGTGCCGACCATCGAGCACTTCGAGCGCACCGACATGGCCTTCGCCATGGGCTACTATCACTGGTTCTTCCTGGCGCAGCGGCACGACCTGCCGGAGCGGATGATCCTGCGCGACGTGGAGGACTGGTTCGACCAGCACACCAGCCGCGAGCCGAAGGGCAAAGGCTTCTTCCATCCGGAGGCACGGGCCGATTACCTCGCCGCGCTCCACCAGCCCGGCACCGTCACCGCGATCTGCGAGGATTACCGCGCCGCCGCCACCATCGATCTGGAGCACGACCGGGCCAGCCGGGCGGCCGGCGAAAAGATCCGCTGCCCCCTACTGGCGCTCTGGGGCGCCAAGGGAAAGATCGGCCAGTGGTACCAGCCGCTGGAACTCTGGCGTGCCTATACGGCGGGACCGGTGAGTGGCGGCCCGATCGAGAGCGGTCACTATCTTGCCGAGGAGGCGCCCGAGGCGGTGCTCGCCGCCGTGGAGCCCTTCCTCGGCTGAGAGGGGCGGAGGCCCTGAATAGGCCTCCACGCCGGCTCAGGCGGCCTTGCGGCCAGCGTGGCGGCCTTCGCGTACCTCCTCGACGATCTTCGCCACGAAGGCGTCGAGATCCTTGGGCGAGCGGCTGGTGACGATGCCCTGGTCAGTCACGACCTCCTGATCCAGCCAGGTGGCGCCGGCGTTCTGCACGTCGGTCTTGATGGAGGCGAAGGAGGTCATCTTGCGGCCTTTCGCCAGCCCTGCCTCCACCAGGATCCAGGGGCCATGGCAGATCGCCGCGACGATCTTGCCCTGGGCGGCGAAATCCCTGACCAGCGCGATCACCTGCGGGTCCACGCGCAGGCGGTCGGGGTTCAGCACGCCGCCCGGCAGCACCACCGCGTCGTAATCCGTGGCCTTCACCTCACTGATCCGGCGGTCGACCTTCACCTTCTCGCCCCAGCCCTCCGGCTTCGCGGCGCCGTTCCAGGCGACGATGACGCCGGGCTCACGGGTCTGCTCAGGGGCGGCGACATGGGCCGTGGCGCCCTTGGCACGGAGCTGCTCCAGCGGCACCAGGAGCTCGGACTGTTCGAAGCCATCGGTCGCCAGGATCGCGATCTTGGCTTGATTAATGTCGGTCATTCCACGTCTCCCTTACGGTTCGACGGGTAAAACACGGCTCGCCGGGCGTGGTTCCGCGGCCTGCCTCCCACTGCGCGGGGATCAGGGCAGCACGAGGAACAGGTCGGTATCCCCCGTGCTGGCACCTTCGGCCGTCAGCAGGGTATGGGCCTGGCCGCGATGATGTGTCTGGTGATTGAAGAAGTGGATGACCAGCAGGGCCAGAGGCTTGCGCACCTCGCGGCCCGCCGCGCCGCTGAACCAGGTGAGGTCACCCGCCAAATGAGCTTCGTCGAGACCCGCGGCCCAGCTCTCGATCCGCGCATCCAGCGCCGTACGGGCGGCCTGGAGGGCGGCGAAATCCTCGATCATCGCGGCGCTTTCCGGCAGCTTGGCCGGGGGCGGCGGGCCGCCGTCGAAGCGGCTCATCCACATGGCGTCGCCCCAGACGAGATGACAGAGCGTGCCGTGCAGCGAGCCGAAGAAGGCGCCGCGCGGGCGCTTCCGGGCCGCATCGTCGAGCGTGGCCGCGGCGGCATAGAAGCGCCGGTTCATCTCGGCGTTGTAGGCGGCCATGGTGCGGCAATAGGCGGGCGTGATCATGCCGGAATGGTAACAGGACGGGCGGCGTCGCCAAGGCAGGGGAAAAAGCTCGGGGAAAGAATTCCCCCGAACCCCCATCTTCTTTTTGTCAGTCCTGGCGCAGCCCTACCCGCCAGCGCGGGGGACTCGAAGAAGGGGGCCTGGGGGAATTCATTCCCACAGCCTTCGGCGCCTCGGAAGCCAGGACCTAAACGGCGCGGTAGAGGATGACCTGATCCGCGGGGCCGCGGCCGAAGCCGGGAATGCGGCCGGCTTCCTGCCAGCCCAGATGGCGCAGCAGCGGCTCCGCAGGCTCGCCAGCACGGCAGTCCAGCGTCAGCAGGCTACGGCCGATCCCGCGTGCCGCCTGCTCGGCCCGCTGCACCAGGGCGCGGCCCACGCCAGCGCGGCGGAAGGTGGGATGCACCAGCAATTGCCGCACCACGGCGCGGTGCATCTCGGTCTCGGGCGTGCCGAGATCGAGCTGCACGGTGCCGGCCATCCGCCCCTCCTGCCAGGCCACCAGCAGCAGGCGCGTGCCCATGGCTACCTCCGCCGAGATCTTGCGCCAGACATTGCGCGCCGCTTCGGGGGAGAGCGGGTTGCGATAGCCGAGGCTGGCGCCGTCGGCGACGCAGGCGACGAGGATATCAGCCAAGCTGCGCTCGGCGCTGGCTGCGGCGGCGGCGTCGAGCGCTTCGATCGCCAGACCGATGGCGGGCTTGGCATAGCGGAATTCGAGCGATTTCGAGATGTCGTCGAGGATGCGAATGGAGCCGGCGCGCACATAGCCGCGCTTCTCGTAGAAGCGGTGCGCCGCCTCGAAACGCGTGTCCGTCCAGAGCACCATGCGCTCGGCCCCCTGCTGCCGGGCATGGTCCTCCGCCGCCGAGATCAGCGCATGGGCCAAGCCGGTGCCGCGCTGCGCCTTCTCGACATACATCTTGCAGATTTCCCAGGCCCGGTCCGATCCGAGCGGCCGGGTGGCGACCATGCCGCCGATGCGCCCCTCCACCTCCGCGGCCCAGACTATGCCACCCGCCCGGGCGAAATAGGTGGATAGCGCGCGCAGTTCCGGCACCTCGCCATCCACGTCGAGGATGCAGTTCGGGTACTCCGCCCAGGCATCGCCGATCAGGCGGATGTACTGCGCCGCATCCTCGTCGCGGCCGGGGCGGATGACGGCTTTCATGGCGGTCACGACAGTTCCCGGCAGAACTCCTGAATGCGGGCGCAGGCCTCGCGCAGGCTTTCCGTGTCGGTGGCGTAGGAGACGCGGAGATAGGGGCTCATGCCATAGGCCGCGCCCTGCACGGTGGCGACCAGCTTCTCCTCCAGCAGGGCCATGGCGAAGTCGGTGTCGTTGCCGATCCTGCGGCCGCCCTTGGTGGTCTTGCCGATGCAGCCCGCGATGTTCGGATAGACGTAGAAGGCGCCTTCAGGCTTGTGGCAGGTCATGCCCGGCGCGTCGTTCAGCATCTGCACCACGAGGTCGCGCCGCTGGCGATAGATGGCGGCGCGCTCGGCAACGAGGTCCTGCGGCCCTTCCAGCGCGGCGACGGCGGCCGCCTGGCCGACGGTGGAGGTGCCGCCGGTCAGCTGGCTCTGCATGTTGGCCATCGCCTTGATCAAAGGCTTCGGCCCGCCGCAGAAGCCGATGCGCCAGCCGGTCATGGCATAGGTCTTGGAGGCACCGTTGACGGTGAGCACCCGCTCCTTCAGCCGCGGCTCCACATCGGCGATGGTGCAGAACTCGAAGCCGTCATAGACGAGGTGCTCGTACATGTCGTCCGTCAGGATCCAGACATGCGGGTGCCGGAGCATCACCTCGGCGAGGGCCTTCATCTCCGCGCGGGAGCAGGCGGCGCCGGTCGGGTTGTTCGGGAAGTTCAGGAACAGCCACTTGGTCTTCGGGGTGATGGCGGCGTCCAGATCCTCCGGCCGCAGCTTGAAGCCGTTGTTCTGCGGGCAATTGACGAAGGTGGGCGTGGCGGTGGCGAGCTTCGCCATATCGGCGTAGCTGATCCAGAAGGGTGCCGGGATCAGCACCTCGTCGCCCGGGTCGCAGGTGGCGAGCAGCGCGTCCATGATGATCTGCTTGCCGCCATTGCCGACCAGGATCTCGTCCAGCGCGTAATCCAGGTTGTTGTCGCGCCTGAACTTCTTCTGCACGGCCAGCTTCAGGGCGCGCGTGCCATCCTGCGGCGGATACTTGGTGTCGCCGGCCAGGGCCGCCTGGTGGGCGGCCTCGATGGCATGCGGCGGCGTCGGGAAGTCGGGCTCGCCGATGGCGAGGCTGATCACCTTCTTGCCCGCCGCCCCCAGTTCGCGGGCGCGCTGCGTCATGGCCACGGAGGCGGCGAGAGAAACTTCCTTCAGGCGTCCGGCAAGGGCAGGCATGGGTGCGGCGGTCTCCGGCATGTCAGGCGGGCGAAAGAGCGCAGCCTAAGAGCGCTCGCCGCCCGCGCCAAGGTGCCGCGCACCTGATCCAGCGCAGGGCGGGCCTCCGCGCCAAGCCTTAGCCTGGGCACGGAGACGATGAAGGGCGACGGGCGATGGCCAGGACGATGCGGGCCGCGGTGGCGCGGCGTCTCGGGGAGCCGTTGGGGATCGAGGAAGTGCCGGTGCCGGAGCCGGGCCCGGGCCAGATCCTGGTACGGCTGGCGGCATCCGGCGTCTGCCATACCGACCTGCATGCGATGCGCGGCGACTGGCCGGTGAAGCCCAAGCTGCCCTTCATCCCCGGGCATGAGGGCGTCGGCCATGTGGCGGCGCTCGGCGCCGGGGTGCGGCGGGTGAAGGAGGGGGACCGGGTCGGCGTCCCCTGGCTGCATCATGCCTGCGGCGCCTGCCCCTATTGCCGCACCGGCTGGGAGACGCTGTGCGGCAGCCAGACGAACACCGGCTACTCGGTCGATGGCAGCTTCGCCGAATATGTCCTGGCCGACCCGGATTATGTGGGGATGCTGCCGACCGCGCTGGACTTCGGCCCGGCCGCCCCGGTGCTCTGCGCCGGCCTCACCGTCTACAAGGGCCTGAAGGAGACCGAGGCACGGCCGGGCGAATGGGTGGCGATCTCGGGAATCGGGGGCCTCGGCCACATGGCGGTGCAATACGCCAAGGCGATGGGCCTGCATGTCGCAGCGGTGGACGTGCAGCCGGAGAAGCTGGAGCTGGCGCTTCGCCTGGGTGCCGAGCTGGCGCTGAACGCCCGTGAGGAGGACCCGGCGCAGGCGGTGCAGCGGCTGGTCGGCGGCATGCATGGCGTGCTGGTCACGGCGGTCTCCCCCTCCGCCTTCGAGCAAGGTTTGGGAATGTT
Organism: Roseomonas sp.; assembly: GCA_035565935.1. Taxonomy (GTDB): domain Bacteria; phylum Pseudomonadota; class Alphaproteobacteria; order Acetobacterales; family Acetobacteraceae; genus Pseudoroseomonas. Next base: position 55,699 of record DATMRU010000086.1, on the reverse strand, counting down.
GCGGCCGCGCGGCACCATGGCGCTGGTCGGCCTGCCGCCCGGGCGCTTCGCCATGCCGATCTTCGATACGGTGCTGAAGCGGATCACGGTGCGTGGCTCGATCGTCGGCACGCGACAGGATCTGGAAGAGGCGCTGGCCTTCGCCGGTGAGGGCAAGGTCGAGGCGCATTTCAGCTGGGGCGCCCTGGAGGAGATCAACGAGATCTTCGAGCGCCTGGAGCAAGGGGCGATCGACGGTCGGGTGGTGCTGCGCCTGGCCTGAGCCCCGCCCGAGGCGGCCATGGTGCCGCCCCGGGTGCCACTTCACCGCCGGGGGGCGACGCTGCCGCCGACACCCGCGGGCGAGAGCTGCCAGTTGGCTGCCTGCATGTCGGCCACCGCGGCATCGAAGGAGGCGATGCGGTCGGGGCCGGCGGGATGGGTGGAGAGCAGCCGCGTCTCCGTCTCGCCGGACAGGCGGCCGAGCGCGACCAGCATCTCGCGTGCCTCGCCGATGTCGTAGCCGGCGCGGTGCAGGATGGTGGCGCCGATCGCATCCGCCTCCCGCTCCTGCGCCTTGCTGTAGGAGATGACGGCAAGTTGCGAGCCGATGCCCGCCGCGCCCTGCACCAGCCCTTCGGATTGCAGGCCCGCATAGGAACCGATCATCGAGGCCAGCACACCGCCCAGGGCGGCGCCGAGCTGGGCGCGGGTATTGGTGCTCTGCACATGGTTGGCGGCATGATGCGCCATCTCATGGGCGATGACGAAGGCCATCTGGTCATCGTTGGCGGCGTATTCGGCGACCCCGCGCTGCACGATGATATCGCCCTCGCCGGTGGCGGCGGCATTCAGCTCCCGGCTCGGATCGTAGATGAAGCGCCAGGAGCAGTCACGGCCGAGTTCCCGGCAGACGGCGCTGCCGGCCGGCGCCAGGCGCCGGGCGACCCGCGCGATGGCCTCCTTGGCCTGTTCCTCCGTCATCGGCCGCCGGACCGGGGCCTCGGCGCGCCGGATCTCGGCCAGGGCCGCGTTCTGGGCGGCCGGCGAAATGGGCGGGCCTTGGTAGGCCAGGTCGGCGCAGGCGCCGAGCGGCAGGAGGACAAGGAAGGGCAAGGCAGCGCGCATGGGCGTGTTTCTCCGGCTTGTTTTGGCCGGTAACCTATCAGCCCGGGCTTGGCTGCATCCACAGGGCCGGCCTTTGCTCAGGCCCGCAATTCGTAGGTCCAGTCGAAGGGCTTCTCGCCCGTACGGATGAAGCCCAGCCTCTCGTAGAAGCGGATGGCCGGGCTCTGCTTCAGCACCTGCAGGCGGACCGGCTGGCCCTCGCATTCCGCCAGCACGGCGCGCAGGATGGCACTGCCCAGGCCCCGCCCCTGCAGCGCCGGTTCCAGAAAGAAACCGTTGATCTCGACATGGTCGGGGTGGCGCAGGACACCGATGCAGCCGGCCATGGCGCCGTCCATCTCGATCACCCGGAGGGCGCCGGTCTCGAAGGCAGCGCGGGCGACGCTGCGGCGCCGCGCCGGATCGTAGCGGCCGATCCGCTCCAGATGGTCCCGCATGGTGCGGATGGAGAGGTCCAGCAGCGCCTCGAAATCCGCCTCCGTGGCCGGGCGGAAGCGGAAGGACGGGGCGGCGCCCCGCCCCTCCCGGCCGCTCACTTCAGGCCGGCGCAGAAGCGCTGGATACGCGTGCAGGCCTCCGTCAGCGAGGCGTCGTCGGTCGCGTAGCTGATGCGGAAATGGCCGGGGAACATGAAGGCCGAGCCGTGCACGGCGGCCACGCCCTCATCCTCCAGCAGCGCGGTGACGAAATCCTCGTCCGTCTCGATCTTCTTGCCCGAGGCGGTGGTCTTGCCGAGGCAGCCATGGACCGAGGGGAAGACGTAGAAGGCGCCCTCCGGCGTCAGGCAATGGAGGCCGGGCGCCTTGTTGAGCAGGCCCACCACCAGGTCGCGGCGGCGCTCATAGACCTTGCGCATCGCCTCCACCGAGTCCTGCGGGCCGTTCAGCGCCTCGACGGCGGCGGCCTGACTGATCGAGCTGGTATTGGAGGTGGACTGGCCCTGCAGCTTGTCCATCGCCTTGATCAGCGCCAGCGGCGCGCCAGCGAAGCCGATGCGCCAGCCGGTCATGGCATAGGCCTTGGAGCAGCCATTCATGGTGATGGTCCGCTCCTTCAGGCGCGGCTCAACCTCCACGATGGTGGCGGACTTGAAGCCGCCATAGACCAGCTTCTCGTAGATGTCGTCGGTGAAGATCCAGACGTCCGGGTGGCGCAGCAGCACCTCGGCCAGCCCCTTCAGCTCCTCGGCACTGTAGGCGGCGCCGGTCGGGTTGGAGGGGTTGTTCAGGATGAACCACTTGGTGCGCGGGGTGATCGCCGCCTCGAGCTGCTCGGGCGTGATCTTGAAGCCCTGGTTCTGCCCGGCGGGGACGATCACCGGCTTGCCGTCGGCCAGCGACACGATGTCGGGGTAAGAGACCCAGCAGGGGGCGGGGATGATCGCCTCGTCGCCGGCATTGATGGTGGCCAGCATGGCGTTGAAGATCACCTGCTTCCCGCCGGTGGAGACGACGATCTCCTCCGGCTTGTAGTCGATCCCGTGCTCGCGCCTGAAATAGGTGGCGCAGGCCTCGCGCAGCGCCTTGGTGCCGGAGACGTCGGTGTAGCGCGTCTCGCCCCGCTCCATGGCGGCGATGGCGGCATCCTTGACGTTTCGCGGGGTGTCGAAATCCGGCTCGCCCGCGGAAAGGCTGATGACGTTCTTGCCCGCCGCCTTGAGCGCCCGCGCCTTGGCGGTGATGGCGATGGTCTGGGACGGGGCGATGCGGTCGAGCCGCTCGGCGGTCAGGTTCATGGTCGCAACGGATCCAGCACAGGAAGGCCGCGGACCCTACCCCTCCAAGGGCGCCCCCGGCAACCCGCAGCGGGTTGCCAAAGGGCGATTCCGGGGCTCAGTAGGCCACCGTCTTGCGGTAGAGATGCCAAGTGGCGTGGCCCAGAACCGGCATGACGATCGCCAGCCCCACGAAGAGCGGCACGCAGCCCAGCAGCAGCAGCACCGCGACGATGAGCCCCCAGAGCGCCATCGGCGCCGGATTGGCGAGGACCGCGCGGACGGAGGTGCGGATGGCGGTGGCGGCATCCACCGCCCGTCCCTCGGCGGCGCGGTCGAGCAGCATGGGGAAGGACACCACCGTCAGCATCAGCACCACCACCGCGAAGACGAAGCCGACCGCATTGCCGGCGAGGATCAGCCAGAGACCCTCCGGCGTGCCGAAGACCCGGTCGAGGAAGGCGGAGACGGAGGTCGGTCCCATGTCGCCGATCGTGGCGGCATAGATGGCCTGCGCCACCAGCAGCCAGGCCACGAAGATGACCAGCAGCAGCAGTCCCAGACCGAGGATCGACGTGATGGCCGGCGAGTGCCGGACATCCAGCGCATTGACCCAGGAGACCGGCAGGCCCTTCTCGCGCCGGCGGCTGAGCTCATAGACGCCGAGCGCGGCGATGGGGCCGATCAGGGCGAAGCCCGAGACCATGGGCCAGAACAGCGGCATGATCGCGCGCCCGGCCATGGCATTGGCCGCGATCAGGCCGATGATGGGGTAGATGATGGCCAGGAAGATGAGCTGCGTCGGGTTGGCCAGGAAGTCCTCCCAGCCGCGCCGCAGCGAATCCCAGATATCGGCCGTGCTGATATGCCGGATGGAGGCCCGCTCGGGCGGCGTGGCGCGCTCCAGAGTCCATGCGGTAGCCATCATGCGTCCTCCCGTGCCGCTCGCCCTTATGGCGGCGGCGTTGCGTTAGGCGAGGAAGGCCCGATCGCAGCCGGAAGCGACCACGCGGGTCGTCCACAGGGAGATCATGGGGAGTGGCGTGGCCGTTGCAAGCGCGACCTTGTCACGCATCCGTTCCGAATGCGTGAGCGGCGCGGGCGGGCACCCCCTCTCCTCTGCGCCGGGCCTGCTTCAGCGCCGCCCCAGGAGGCCGCGCAGGACCAGCAGGGCCGCCCCCGCGCTGGCCAGCGCCAGCAGAAGGATCACCACGGCCAGGGCGTTGATCTCCGGCGTCAGGCCAAGCCGCAGCATGGAGAAGACCACCATCGGCAGGGTGGTGCCAGCCGGGCCGGAGACAAAGCTGGCCACCACCACGTCGTCCAGCGAAAGGGTGAAGGCGAGCAGCCAGCCGGCCACCAGGCTCGGCGCCATCAGCGGCAGGGTGATGGTGGCGAAGGTGGTGGCGGGGCCGGCGCCAAGGTCGCGCGCGGCGTCCTCCAGCTCGCGCTCCAGCGTGGCGAGGCGGGCCTGGACCAGCACGGCGGCATAGGCCCCGCCGATGGTGGCATGCGCCAGCAGGATGGTGGAGGCGCCGCGCTCGGCGGGCCAGCCGGTGGCGCCCTCCAGCAGAACGAAGAACAGCAGCAGGGAAAGCCCGATCACCACATCCGGCAGCACCAACGGGGCGCCGGCCAGTGCGCCGAACAACGACCGCCCCCGGAAAGGGCCGTGACGGGCCAGCACCCAGCCGATGCAGCCGCCGAGCGCCACCGCCAGGGTCGCGGCGCCGGCGGCGACGCGCAGGGAGAGCCAGGCGGCAGCCAGCAGGCGCTGGTTCTCGGCCAGCGCCGCGAACCAGCGGAAGGAGAAGCCGCCCCACTGGAAGGGGATCCGCGCGGCGCTGAAGGCATAGCCCGCCAGCAGCAGCACCGGCAGCCAGAGGAACAGCAGCCCGAGCAGCAGTCCCAGGCGCGGGAGGATGGAGCGCCTCATGGGCGCGATTCCAGGCGCTGGAAGAGAAGAATGGGCAGCAGCAGGGCCAGCAGCAGCAGTACCGCCAGCGCCGCCGCCGTGGGCCAGTCGCGATTCTGGAAGAACTCCTGCCACAGCACCCGCCCGACCACCTGGGCCGAGGGCGGCCCGAGCAGTTCGGGGATGACGTATTCCCCTGCCGCCGGAATGAAGACCAGCAGGAAGGCCGCGGCGGCGCCGGGCGCGGCGAGCGGCAGGGTGACGGTGCGGAAGATGGTGAAGCCACCAGCGCCGAGATCGGCGGCCGCCTCTTCCAGAACCGGCTCAAGGCGCGAGAGGCTGGCATAGAGCGGCAGCACCGCGAAGGGCAGGTAGGCGTGCAGCATGCCGAGGAACAGTGCCGGCCAGGAATAGAGCAGCGGCAGCGGCGCCTCGATCAGCCCCCAGGCCTGCAGCAGGTGGTTGATCCAGCCCTCGTCGCGCAGCAGACCGATCCAGGCGCCGAGCCGCGGCAGAAAGCCGGTCCAGAAAGGCAGCAGCACGAGCAGCAGCAGCGGCGCGCGCCAGGTGGCGGGCGCGCGGACGAGGCCGAGCGCCATGGGGAAGGCCAGCAGAAGGCAGAGGCCGGCGGTGATGCCGGCCAGCAGCAGGGCCTTCAGGAAGGCGTCGCGATAATAGGGATCACCCAGCACCAGGGCGAAAGCCTCGCGGTTCAGCCCCTCCGCGCCGGGCAGGGTGAAGGGCGGCACGCCCTCCGCTGGCCAGGAGATGGAAAGCGCCAGCACCACCAGCAGCGGCACGGCGACCAGCGCGGCGAGCCAGATGGCCGGGACCAACAGCGACAGGCGGCGCATCAGCCGAGCAGCGGCACCACGGCGGCCGCCTCCCAGGCCAGATGCACGGTGCTGCCGCGCGGCGGCGGCGCGCCATCCTCCTCGGCATGGCCGACGCGCAGCACGCCGCCGGCGGGCATGCGCACCAGCAGCAGGCTGTCGTCGCCGCGGAAGGCCAGCTCCTCCACCACGCCCGTGGCGGTGTTGGGGCCACTGGCGCCGGGCCGCAGCGCGATGCGCTCGGGGCGCAGGGCGCAGGCGGTGCTGCCTTCGGGAAGCACCTCGGCCGGACGCAGGGTGGCGCCAAGCGCGGGGCAGTCGAGCCCCCCTGCCCCATCCGGACGACCCTCCAGCACATTGGCGCCGCCCAGGAAGCCAGCGACGAAGCGCGTCGCCGGCCGCTCATAGACAGCACGCGGCGGGCCGAGCTGGACCAGCCGCCCGTGCTCCAGCACGGCGACACGGTCGGCCAGCGCCAGCGCCTCGCCCTGGTCATGCGTGACCATGATGAAGGCCGCCCCCGTCTCGCGTTGCAAGGCGCGCAGCTCGAAGCCGGTGCGCTCGCGCAGGCTGGCATCCAGCGCGCCGAGCGGCTCGTCGAGCAGCAGCAGGCGCGGCCGCTTGACCAGGGCGCGGGCCAGCGCCACCCGCTGCCGCTGGCCGCCGGAGAGGCGGTGCGGCAGGCGCCGGTCGAAGCCCTCCAGCCGGACCATCGCCAGCGCCTCGGCGACCCGGCGCCTGCGCTCGGCGCGGGGCACGCCATCGCGCCGCAGGCCATAGGCGACATTGCCGGCGACGCTCAGATGCGGAAACAGCGCGTAGGACTGGAACATCATGTTGAGCGGCCGGGCATGCGGCGGCACGCCGGCCAGGTCGCGCCCGTCGAAGAGCAGGCGCCCGGCATCCGGCGCCTCGAAGCCGGCGATGACGCGTAGCAGGGTGGACTTGCCGGAGCCGGAGCCGCCGAGCAGGGTCAGGAACTCGCCCGGCGGCACGTCGAGATCGAGCCCGTCCAGCGCGACCGTCTCGCCGAAGCGTTTCGACAAGCCGCGCAGCGACAGCAGCGGCGTGCTCAATGCCCGGCCTTGAAACGGTTCCAGAGGCGGCTGCGGGTGCGCTCCGCCTGCGGCGACAACGCGTGCACGGTGAAGGTGCGCGCCAGCATCTCCGGCGTCGGATAGACGTTCGGGTCGCCGCGCACCGCCTCGTCCACCTGCGGCGTCGCGGCCGGAATGGCGTTCGGGTAGTGCACCGTGTTGGTGATGCCGGCCATGACCTCGGGCTGCAGCAGGAAATTGATGAAGCGATGCGCCGCCTCGGGATGCGGCGCGTCGGCCGGGATGGCCAGCATGTCGAACCAGAGCTGCGCGCCTTCCTTCGGCTGCACGTAGCGGAGCTGGACGCCCTGCTTCGTCTCCTCGGCGCGCGCCTTGGCCTGGATGACATCGCCGGAATAGGTCATCGCCACGCAGTATTCGCCGGTGGCCAGCGCGTCGAGGATGTTGCCGCTGGCGATGACGGCGCGGACATGCGGGCGGATGGCGAGCAATGCCTGCTCCGCCGCCCGCAGATCGGCCGCATCGGTGCTGTCGGGGCTGCGCCCGAGCCAGCGCAGCACGCTGGGCAGCACATCGGTCGCCGAATCCATCACCGCGATGCCGCAGCCCGCCAGACGGCTGGCATATTCCGGCTTCATCAGCAGGTCGAGGCTGTCGAGCGGTGCATCCGGCAGAAGCTCGCGGATCTTGTCGATGCGGATACCGAGGCCGATGGTGCCGTAAAGATAGATGGCGCCATGCCTGTTGCCGGGGTCGCTGCTCTCCACCTGACGCAGCAGCGTGGCATCCTGGTTCGCCCAGTTCGGGAGCTTGGCGCGGTCGAGCGGTTTCAGCGCGCCGGCACGCACGAGCCGCGAGAAGGTCGGCTCGCTGGTCGGGACGATGACGTCATAGCCCGAGCGCCCGGCGGAGAGCTTGCCCTCCAGGGTCTCCAGACTGTCGAACACGTCGTAGCGGACCTCGATTCCGGTTTCCTTCCGGAAGCGCTCCAGAGCGACGGGATCGATGTAGTCCGACCAGTTGTAGACGTTCAGCACCGGCTCTTCCGCACGGGCCAGACCCGGGAGAAGGGCTGCGGCGCAAAGGGCTGCGGTGAACAGGCGTCGGAGCATCGGATCGACTCCTGGGGGCAGAGGGAAGGAGGGGCACGCTAGTGAAGCTTGCTGCCTGGGTCCATGGCAGAGAAGGCCGAGGCGGATGGCGGCTGCAAGAAATAGGATTTTCTTCTTGACTTTCGGCAAGAATTTCCATTAATTCCTAGCCCATCAACGGGCGTATTGCGCCCGGTCCGTTTTCCCCAACCGCTCTGCCCTCCCTGCTCCGCCCCGGCCGCGAACCCGGCCCGGGCGCCGCAGGTGCGCGCGGTTCTCCCGGACCGGCCCTCCGCCCCGGATCGTCGCCGCCCCCCTCGCCCCTTCAGGAGATGCGCATGCCATTTGACCCGCGTGGCCTGTCGTCGCTCGCCAGCACGGACAGCTTCACCCTCTGGCTCTACATCACCAGCGACACCCGCGCGGCGGTGCTGGCGCCGGGCTATTTCTCCAGCGTCACGGATCGCCTGCAGCCGGGCCATGTCGTGGTGCTGCAATCGGCGGATTCGCTGACCTTCCTGCCGGTGCGCAGCCGTGCGGGCGTGGGCAATGGCCTGGTGCTCGACGCCTCGGCGCCGCCCCTGCGGCTGAACGGGGCGGGCGCGCTCGACTTCCAGTTCGACCTGCAGCCGGTGGTCGCGGAGACACGCAGCGTGGCGCTCGATCCGGTGCCCTCCGGCCTTTATGTCGGCCGCAGCTTCACCGTGGGCGCGCGCGTCAGCGGGCCAGTGAGGACGCTGGTCTTCACCATGCTGAACGCGGCGAATACCGTCATTGCTGGGCCGATCCTGGTGTCGGTGGCGTCCGGTGGCGCCTCCGCCAGCTTCACCGCGCCGGAGCCGGGCTCGGGCTACCGCATCCGCGTGGCTGACGCGCAGGAGCCTCTGGCGGCGCAGACCTCGGCCTCCTTCGTCGTCACCGAGCCGTTCGCGCTGCTGACCGAATCCGGCGCGACGATCGCCGCCCAGCAGGGCGGCGAGATGTTGCTCTGATCATTCCCTGCCCGACCGCACGCTCCTCCCGCCGCAAGGATTCCCGCCCCGATGTCCGACAAGAAGATCAGTGAACTGCCCCTCGCCGCCAAGCTCAGCGACGCGGATCTGGCGCCGGTGGTACAGGGCAGCTCGGCGCTGGCCGAGACGCGGCGCGCCACCCTGGCGCAGCTCCGCAGCGGCATCCTGACCGAGCGGGCGCTGCATGTGCGCGATTTCGGGGCGGTGGGCGACGGCGTCACCGACGATGCCGCCGCCATCCAGGCGGCGCTCGACGCCGCGGCGGCACAGGGTGGCGGCACGGTGCAGATCGGCCCGCGACGCTATCGCGTGACCTCGGCGGAGCTGGACATCAAGGACGGCGTGTTCCTGCAGGGCCGCCCCGGCTCCGGCGGCTGGCGCAAGGATGGCGACTTCGCCAGCGTGCGCTACGCCATCCTGCTCGACCCCGCGCGCACTATCCGCGTCCGCCGCAATGCGGGGATCGATGGCGTCGCCGTGCTGCGCGACGGGCTGATCCAGCCGATGAACCTGCGGCAGGGTCTCGACGCGGCGGCCGCCTTCGCCGGCACCGCCATCACCATCGGCGACGGCGGCAGCGGCAACAGCAACGGCAATGGGGCCGACAGCCTGCTCACTCGCCTGCTGATCCTCGGCTTCAACTGGGGCATCTACAGCGACGCCAATGCGCGCGTGCGCATCCAGGACGTGCTGGGCGACTGCACCAACGGCCTGTATCTCGGCCGCTCCTATGACGTGTCCCGCATCAGCGCGGTGAACTGGCATCCGCTGGTCACCACCTCGCGCAGCTGGTCCAACACGCGGCTGCTGATCTCCGGCATCGCCAACAACGGCGCCGACCGCTTCCGCATCACCACCGCCACCGCGCACGGCCTCGCCAGCGGCGACCTGGTGAACATCGCCGAGGTCCGCGGGACCGGCGCCGACACCGCCTATGGCCGCTGGTCCATCACCGTGGTGGACAGCACGCGCTTCGATCTGAACGGCTCCACCTATTCCGCCGGCTGGAATTCGGGCGGCGCCGTCTATGTCACCGCGAACCGGCGCCAGGGCGCGGGTTACGTGGTCAATGACTGCGACATGGCCACTCTGGAGAACTGCTTCGAGTATGGCCACGACATCGGCTTCGATGTGCAGGACGCCACGCATTCCTGCAGCTTCTTCAACATCGGGGCTGACGGCTGGGTGGACGCGGCCGACCCCGCCACCGTCGGCGTGCGGATCGGCGGCACCGCCCTGCGCACCAAATGGGTGGGCGGCTTCCTGTCTTCGAAAGGCTGCTCCATCCAGGTGAACACCAGCGGCAGCGAGCAGCATGAGGTGATCGGCGTCAACGTCACCGGTGGCGCGCGCCGCATCGCCGAAGTGCTGGGCGGGCAGCTCTCGCTGGTCGGCTGCGACTTCACCGGCGCGCCGGGCACCAGCAATGTCACCATCAGCGCCATCCACCTGGGCAGCGGCGCCGGCAACCTGATCGTCGCCGGCTGCGACACCACATCCGTCACCTTCACGGCCGACACTGCGTCAGCAATGCAGCGCCTGCAACTGCTCGGCAACCGCATGGCCGGCGCCACCACCACGCAGCGCATCGCCGCCGGCCGGGTGGAACTGGCCTCCGTCTCCTCGGCCGCCGCCATCGAGACGCGGCTTTCGGCGGATACGGACGGCGCGGTGAACATCCATCGCCGCAGCGCGAGCACCGGCGCGCAGATCAGGCTCTATGGCACCGGCAACACCAGCGCCGCGAGCTTCAGCATCAATGGCACGGACTGCGTCTTCGCCGGCGAGAGCGGCAACCCGAACCCGGCCCTTACCCTGGGCGGCAGCGGCATGACCCAGCCGCAGATGCTGCGGCTGCGGCGGCTTTCCAGCAGCGTTGCGACGAATGACCGGCTGGCGGTGCTGGAAGCGGCCGGTAACAACAGCGCCGGCAACGAGCAGGTCTTCGCCCGCCTGGCGGTATTGGCCGAGGCGGTGGCGAATGGCGGCGAGGCCGGCGCGGTGGTGCTGGAGACCCGCCAGGGCGGCAGCGTGAGCGAACGCTTCCGCCTCTCGGCCAATGGCACGGTGACGCTGAGCGGCCCGCTGGTGCTGCCGGCCAACCCGACCGCCAACATGCATGCGGCGACGCGGCAATATGTCGATGGCCAGTTCACCGAGCGCCGGCTGAGCACCGTCCTGCTTTCCTCGGCCACCACGCTCAGCCATGCCAGCCACAATGCGCGCATGCTGATCGCCAATGCCGGCACCAGCCTGGCGCTCTCCTGGGCGAATAGCGGCGACGGGTTCTCCTGCACGGTGATCAACCGCACCGGCAGCGATCTTGGCCTGACGCTCTCGGGCTTCACCAACAACACGGCACCGACCAACAGCGACGGCTTCACCCGCATCCGCGCGGGTGGCGTCGCCACGCTGCTGGTCTATTCGCCGGATGGCGGCAGCACGAAGATCTGCCACCTGGCCGGGGCGGGGGCCCCCTGAATGCTATTCTCGACGCTTTCCCCCGCAGGGCTGGCCAGCGCGCCGGCCCTGCGCATCATAGGGCCGGGCCATGCCGGCCGGAGCACCACCGCGCGCTCCGGCACCGCTCTGGTCCAGGACGCAGCCCTCGCCTGGCAGGAGGCGGCGGCCAATACGCCCCGCTTCCAGGGGGCCGCGCGCCGGCTTCTGGTGGAAGGGCGGCGCGCCAACGCCATCCGCAACCCCCGCGCGGAAGGTTGCGGCATCGGCGCCAGCGCAGCCGCCCTGCCGACGAACTGGTGGATGCCGAACCACACGTCCGGCCTCTCGATGGACATCTCCCCGGTGGCCTATGGCGGCATGACCGGCATGCGGCTGCGCCTCTACGGCATGGTCACGCTGGGCTCCGGTAGCGAGACGATCGAGTTCGAGGCGCGCACCGTCAGCCCTGCCACGGCCAGCCAGACGCGGGCGCACAGCTTCTATTACTGCCTCTCCGCCGGAACATGGCCAGCCGGCGCCAACTTCAGCACGCGCACCATCTCGGGCAACAACACCCCGTCCTTTGCCCTGGTGGACAATGTGGCGGCTGCTCAGCCCGTGCCGACCGCCAGCCTGCAGCGGGCCGTGCAGGCGATCACGCTGTCCCCCGCGCTGACGACGGGCGCCACGGTGACGCATGGTTTCCACATCACCGGCTTCACCGCGAACACGGCCGCCGACTTCACCCTCGACGTGTTCTTCCCGCAGTCGGAGGCGGATGCGGCCACGCCCTCGAGCCCGATCCTGCCGCCCTTGGGCACGCTGGCTGCGGCGACACGCTCGGCCGATGCTACGAGCTGGCTTCCCGCGGGTGGTCTCGCGGCCTCAGGCACGGTCATTCTTAAGGCCATGCTGCCGCAAGCGGCGCCCTTCGGCAGCAGCCAGGGCCTGGTGCAGATCGATGACGGGACCGACCAGAACCGACTGCTCATCCGCAACACCTCGGGCGGCGCCACGGTCTATGGCGTCGCTGACAGCGGCGGCAGCACTCTCGCGGCCCTGGCCGGCGGCGGCCTCACCGCCGGGCAGCCGTTCCGCGCCGCCCTGACCTGGTCGCCCGGCAACCTCGCCTTCTGCCTTTCCGGCGGGCCGGTGCAGACGGCGGCGATCACCCTGCCCGGCAATCTGAGCCGCATGCTCGTCGGGCATGCCTCCAGCGCCCTGGACCGCGCCGCCAGCGGGGAGATCGAGCTGATCGACTACCACGCCACGCGGCTGCCCGACGCCATGCTGCAGGCGGTCACCGCGGCCGCCTGAGCCCTCCGTTCCCCTCCAGCCAAGGGTCAATCCCATGCCCATCCTGACCGATTATGCCCGCAACCTGCTGGGCCGCGCGCTCTGCGGCCGCAACCCGGCGCTGCCGACGGCGATCTACGTCGCCCTGGGCACCGGCGGCGGCACCACCGGACTGACCGGCGAGCCCGCCGGCAATGGCTATGCGCGCCAGCGCATCACCTTCACCGGCAATGGCATGCAGCGGAACACCGAGGTCGCCCGCTTCGTGTTCAACACTGCGGTCGGCACGCTCACCCATGTCGGCCTCTATGACGCGGCCTCGGGCGGCAATCCGCTCGCCTACGGACTCCTGGCGCAGAGCGCGAACATCTCCGGCCCCGGCACCGTGACCATCGCGGCCGAGGCCCTGACGATCGACAGCCAGTAAGGCGGCCGCCCTTTCCTCACCCCTCACAAGGAGCACAAGGCATGGAAGCCTGGATCCGCGCGCAGATCACCCAGCCCAGCACCTGGCGTGGTCTGTTCCTTCTCCTGACCGCCGCCTTCGGCATCTCGGTCTCCGCCGAGCTGCAGGCGGCGCTGCCCAACCTGGCGGTCGCCGCTCTGGGCGTGTGGGAGGCGTTGCGCAGCGGTGGCCGCTTCGGCGAACCGGGCGCCTGAATTGCACGGGCGGCGGAGCACACCGCCGCCCGTCCGGCCTTAGCCCGGATCGATGGCCTCGGCGCAGGCGTCGGTTGGCGTCGCCGCCGCATGGCCCACCAGCGGCACGATCTTGAGCGCGGCCGATCCGACCCGGCAGGGTGCGGCGACCAGCCCGCAGCCGGACAGGCCGAGACAAAGAAGGGCGAGCAGGATGAGTCTGGTCACCACCTGATCATAAAGCATCGCCCCTTTCCATGGCGAGCGGCCCGGGGTCCGGCGAGGCCCCGCGGCACAGAAAAAGGGGGTTGCATCCGCCCCGCCCACGGCCTAGAGAGCGCCTCGCTTTCACAGCGCCCGCTGCTGTAGCTCAGTGGTAGAGCACTCCCTTGGTAAGGGAGAGGTCGACAGTTCAATCCTGTCCAGCAGCACCACGCACCGCCGAGACGCTGTTCTCATCGCCATGGCGAAGCCCGCTCCTCCCCCGCCCAGCGCCGCTCAGATCGAACGCGAAGCCAAGCTGGCCGCAGCCCTGCGCGAGAACCTGCGCCGCCGCAAGGCGCAGAGCCGTGCGCGCGCCGAAGAAGCGGCACCCCCTCCCCCCAACCCCTCACCCGAGCCCCGGCGGGACTGATTTCGCTGCAAGCCTCGGTTGCCGGCGGCGCGCTGCTGGGTTATCCCGGCCCGCCTTTGCCGCTGCCGTACGGAAGCCCCACCCCATGTCCATCATGCCCGACAGCTGGATCCGTCGCATGGCGACGGAGCACGGCATGATCGAGCCCTTCGTCGAGAGCCAGCGGCGCGAGGGCGTGATCTCCTTCGGCCTCTCCTCCTATGGCTATGACGCCCGGGTGGCCGACGAGTTCAAGGTCTTCACCAATGTGGACAACGCGCTGGTGGACCCCAAGCGCTTCGCCGAGGACAGCTTCGTCACCCGGCGCGGCCCGACCTGCATCATCCCCCCCAATTCCTTCGCCCTGGCGCATACGGTCGAGTATTTCCGCATCCCGCGCGACGTGCTGGTGATCTGCCTCGGCAAGTCCACCTATGCCCGCTGCGGACTGATCGTGAACGTCACGCCCCTGGAGCCGGAATGGGAGGGGCAGGTGACGATCGAGATCAGCAACACCACCCCCCTTCCCGCCCGCATCTACGCGAACGAGGGCATCTGCCAGTTCCTGTTCCTGCAGGGGGCCTCGGCGCCGGAGGTGTCCTATGCCGACCGCAAGGGCAAATACATGGGCCAGCGCGGCGTCGCGCTGCCGCGACTGTAAGCGAAGGGATAGCACGGCATGGACCGCATCCGCGTACGCGGCGGGCGCAGCCTGAACGGCCGCATCGCCATCGGCGGCGCCAAGAATGCGGCCCTGCCGCTGATGGCCACCGCCCTGCTGACCGACGAACCCGTCATCCTGACCAATGCCCCGGCCCTGGCCGATGTGGCGACCATGGCGGGGCTGATCGCCCAGCACGGGCTGCGCGTCGAGCATGACACCGAAGGCCGCCGGATCAGCTTGGCGGGAGCGGCGAAGCAGTTCGAGGCGCCCTATGACCTGGTGCGCAAGATGCGCGCCTCGGTGCTGGTGCTCGGGCCGCTGCTGGCCCGCTACGGCCAGGCCCGCGTCTCGCTGCCCGGCGGCTGCGCCATCGGCACCCGTCCCGTGGACCTCCACCTCAAGGGACTGGAGCAGATGGGCGCGGTGATCGACCTGGACGGCGGCTACATCAACGCCCGCGTTCCGGCCGAGGCGAATGGCGGCCGGCTGCAGGGCGCGCGCATCTTCTTCACCCAGGTCTCCGTCGGCGCCACCGAGAACCTGCTGATGGCCGCCACCCTGGCCACCGGCACCACCGAGCTGATCAACGCCGCCCGCGAGCCGGAGATCGGCGACCTCGCGCAATGCCTGATCTCCATGGGCGCGCGCATCGAGGGCATCGGCACGGATCACCTGGTGATCGAGGGCGTGGACAGCCTCTCCGGCACCACCCACGCCATCCTGCCCGACCGCATCGAGGCCGGCACCTTTGCCTGCGCCGGCGCCATCACGGGCGGCGAGCTGCTGCTGGAGGGCATGCGCCTGGAGCTGTTCGGGGCCGTCACCCGCTCGCTGCGCGAGGCCGGCGTCGAGCTGCTGGAGGAGCCGGAAGGCGTCCGCGCCAAGCGGCTGAACGGGCTGCATGGCGTGGATGTGATGACCGAGCCCTTCCCCGGCTTCGCCACCGACATGCAGGCGCAGTTCATGGCGCTGATGGCGGTGGCGGAGGGCGCCTCGATGATCACCGAGACGATCTTCGAGAACCGCTTCATGCACGTGCCGGAGCTGACGCGGATGGGCGCGCGGATCAACGCGCATGGCTCCTCCGCCATCGTGCGGGGGGTCCCGAAGCTCTCCGGCGCTCCGGTGATGGCAACCGATCTGCGCGCCTCCGTCTCCCTCATCATCGCCGGCCTGGCGGCGGAGGGCGAGACGGTGGTCAACCGCGTCTATCATCTGGACCGCGGCTATGAGCGGATCGAGCGGAAGCTGGCCGCGGTCGGCGCCGATGTCGAGCGACTGCCAGGCTGACGTGGCATTGCCAGATTTCCGGTGCTAGAACCAGACATGGACCAGCCCATCACCAACAGCCCCATGGCGGCCATGACGGAGGCACAATCCCTCGTCCTGGCCCTGCCCAAGGGGCGCATCCTGAAGGAGCTGGGGCCGCTGCTGGCCCGCACCGGCATCGTCCCCGCCGAAGACTTCCACGCCGAATCCAGCCGTCGTCTGCGCTTCGAGACCAATCATCCGAGTCTCGACGTGATCCGCGTCCGCTCCTTCGACGTGGCCACCTTCGTCGCCTTCGGCGCGGCGCAGATCGGCATCTGCGGCGCCGACGTGCTGATGGAGTTCGACTATCCCGAGATCTATGCCCCGCTCGACCTCGGCATCGGCCGGTGCCGTGTCTCGGTGGCCGAGCCCGAGGCCGACGCGGGGGAGGACGACATGGCGCGGCATTCGCGCATCGCCGTCGCCACCAAGTATCCCAACATCGCCCGCCGGCACTTCGCTGCGAAGGGCATCCAGGCCGAGGTGGTGCATCTGAACGGCGCCATGGAGCTGGCCCCCTCGCTCGGCCTTTCCCGCCTGATCGTCGATCTGGTGCAGACCGGCTCCACCCTGAAGGCCAACGGGCTGGTGGAGACGGACGTGATCGCCCATGTCACCTCCCGCCTGATCGTCAATCGCACCGCCCTCAAGACCCGGCCGGAGGCGATCACCGGCTGGCTTTCCCGCTTCCGCGCCGCGCTGGCCGCCATTGGGACCGACACCGCCGCATGATCCGCCTTTCCACCGCCCATGCCGCCTTCGAGGCCGAGTTCCGCGCCCTGCTCGACCAGGCGCGGGAGACCACGGCCAAGGTCGATGCCGCCGTCGCCGGCATCATCGCCGAGGTGCGGGCGGAGGGCGATGCGGCCCTGGTCCGGCTCACCGAGCGCTTCGACCGCTGGGCGCCGCGCAGCCCGGACGCCCTGCGGGTGACGGAGGCCGAGATCGAGGCCGCCCGCGCCGCCTGCGCCCCCGCCTTGCTCGACGCCCTGGACCTCGCCGCCACCCGCATCGAGCGCTTCCATGCGGCGCAGCTCCCGCGCGACGTGGAACTGGACGACCCGCTCGGGCTGACGCTGGGCATGCGCTGGGGCGCCATCGAGGCAGCCGGCATCTATGTGCCGGGCGGCAAGGCGGCCTATCCCTCCTCCGTGCTGATGAACGCCATCCCGGCCCAGGTGGCCGGCGTGCGGCGGATCGCCATGTGCGTGCCGACGCCGGACGGGGTGCTGAACGATCTGGTGCTGGCTGCCGCGCACCGCGCCGGCGTCACCGAGGTCTGGCGCGTCGGCGGCGCCCAGGCGATCGCCGCGATGGCCTGGGGCACGGCCAGCATCGCCCCGGTGGACCGCGTCGCCGGGCCGGGCAACGCCTATGTGGCCGAGGCAAAGCGGCAGGTCTTCGGGCGGGTCGGCATCGACTCGATCGCCGGTCCCTCCGAGGTGGTCGTGCTGGCCGATGCCAGCCAGAACCCGGCGCAGATCGCCATCGACCTGCTGGCCCAGGCGGAGCATGACGAGAGCGCCCAGGCCATCCTGATCACCACCAGCGCGCAGATGGCACATGCCGTCGAGCGCGCCGTGGAGGAGGCGCTGACCACCCTCGCGCGGGCCGAGATCGCCGCCGAGAGCTGGCGCCGGCATGGCGCCATCATCGTCGTGCATGACTGGGAGGAGGGCGCCGCCCTGGTGGACCGGCTGGCGCCGGAGCACCTGGAGATCATGGTCTCCAACCCGGCGCCGATCTTCGCCCGCATCCGCCATGCCGGCGCGGTCTTCCTGGGTGGGCACTGCCCCGAGGCGCTGGGCGACTACGTGGCCGGGCCGAACCATGTGCTGCCCACCGGGCGCACGGCGCGCTTCGCCTCGGGCCTCTCGGTCTTCGATTTCCTGAAGCGCACCACCTGGATCGCCGCCGAGAAGCGCGGGCTGGAAGCCATCGGCCCCGCCGCCGTGGCCCTGGCCGAGGCTGAGGGCCTGACCGCCCACGCGCGCAGCGTGGCGATGCGGCTGGGGCAGGGCTGAGCCGATACGGTTGAAGAATCTGCGCCCGGGCGCCATTTCTGCGGCGAAGCGAGAGATTCGCGGCGAGAGCTGTGCTTGACCGGCCGGGCGCGGACCATCATGGTCCGCCCCGCCCGCGTATCCGTGTCCGGACCGCACCCGCCCGCAGTACAGAAAGAGGCCTGATGTCGAAAGAAGATATGATCGAGTTCAGCGGCCAGGTCGTTGAGCTCCTGCCCAATGCCATGTTCCGCGTGAAGCTTGATAACGACCACATGGTCCTCGCCCATACCAGCGGCAAGATGCGCAAGAACCGCATCCGGGTGCTGGCCGGGGACCGCGTCAATGTCGAGATGACGCCCTACGACCTCACCAAGGGCCGTATCACCTTCCGGTTCAAGTAATGCTGATGGCGGGCCCGATGGTGCCCGAGGCTGCGGCGGCCGAAGCCGCCCCTCCCCCCTCCTCCGCGCCCGCCCGCCCGCCGCTGGTGCTGGCCAGTGGCAGCCCCCGGCGCCTCGATCTGCTGAAGCGGATCGGCGTTGTGCCGGCGCGCGTGCGCCCGCCCGAGATTGATGAGTCCCCGCAGAAGCAGGAGTTGCCGCGCCAGCTCGCCGCCCGGCTGTGCGAGACCAAGGCGCGCGCGGTGATGGCCGAGGAGCCCGGGGCGCTGGTGCTGGCCGCCGACACCGTGGTCGGTGCCGGGCGCCGCATCCTGCCCAAGGCCGAGACGGAGGCTGAGGCCCGCGCCTGTCTTGCCCTGCTGTCCGGCCGTCGCCACCGCGTCTTCACCGGCGTAGCGCTCGGCCTGCCGGATGGGCGGCTGCTGACCCGGCTGGTGCAGAGCATCGTCACCTTCCAGCGGCTGACCCCAGCGCAGATCGACGCCTACATCGCCGGCGGCGAATGGCGGGGCAAGGCCGGCGGCTACACCATCCAGGAATCGGCCGAGGCTTTTGTCCGTTTCCTTTCGGGCAGTCATTCCAACGTGGTCGGCCTGCCGCTGCACGAGACCGCCCAATTGCTGCGCGGCATCGGATGGCTGCGCCCCTGATCCTGGTTTCCTGCTCTCCCGGCGAGCAGCGCACCGCGCTATGGCAGGACGGGAGACTGGAAGCCGCCTTCATCGAGCGCCCCGCCCGTCCCGAGGGGATCGGCGACCTGCATGTCGGCCGGGTTGCCGCGCGCGCGCCGGCCATGGCTGGCGTCTTCGTCGCGCTGGCCGGCGGCGAGACCGGTTTCCTGCCCGATTCCGAGGGTGGCAAGGGCCGCAGCGAGGGGGAGTGGCTGCGCGTCGCCCTCACCCGTGCCGCCCAAGGCGGCAAGGGGCCGAGGCTGGCCCTGCGCCCCGGGCCGGCGGAGGCCCCGCTGCGGCTGCTCGCGCGCGGGCCGGACGCCCCTTTGCGACTTGCCGCGCGGCATCCGGACGCCACGCTGCATACCGACAGCCCCGCCTGCGCCGCGCGGCTGCGCGCCGCCCTCCCTGCCGGGCGCGTGGCCCTCTCCACCGGCCCGGCCTTCGATGAGGAAGTGGAGGAGGCCTTCGCGGTTCTCGCCGCTCCCGAGGTGGCGCTGCCCGGTGGCGGCCGGCTGACGATCCATCCCACACCGGCCCTGGTGGCCATTGACATTGATGCCGGCGGCGCGGCCGGCGGGCGTGACGCCGCAGCGCACCGTGCCCTGAATGCCCGTGCTCTGGAGGAGGCCGCCCGGCAGATCCGCCTGCGCCACCTCGCCGGCGCCATCCTCATCGACATGGCCGGCATGTCCGTCGCCCGGCGCAAGGACCTGCTGCCCGGCTTTCTGGAGGTGGCGCGGCGCGATCCCCTCCTACGGGTAGTGGGGCTGACCGGCCTTGGCCTCCTCGAACTGCAGCGCCGGCGGATCCATATGCCGCTGCATGAGGTGCTGGGCCTGCCCCCCACGCCGCTCAGCCGCGGCCTTGCAGCGCTGCGCCGCGGCCTCCGGGCCGCCAGGGCGCGGCCAGGGGCGCGCCTCGCCCTTACCGCCGCCCCCGGCGTGCTGGCCGCCCTTGAGGCCTGGCCCGGCGCGCTGGAGGAGTTCCGGCAGGCGGCCGGGCCGCTGATCCTGCGGCCGGATCCGCTCTGCCCGCCTGGCCAGGAGGATATCCATGCCGAATGACCCGCCCGCCATGCCGCCCCGCACCGCCCGCTGCCCGGTCTGCGGCAAGCTCTCCGAGCCGGCCTTCCGCCCCTTCTGTTCCGCCCGCTGCAAGCAGGTTGATCTCGGCCGCTGGCTGAACGGCGGCTATGCCATCCCCGGCGCACCCGCCGAGCCGGAAGAGGACGAGCGCTGACACAGCAGCGAAACAATGGCATTTCCCGGCTGGACAGGCCCTGCACCTTCGGTTATTTCGCGGCTTCATCGCAGGCGGTTCCGGAAACGGGGCCGCACCGTGGGCCCAGATAGCTCAGTTGGTAGAGCATGCGACTGAAAATCGCAGTGTCGCTGGTTCGATTCCGGCTCTGGGCACCACTTCCCCCCTCCCTGACCCTTCCGCAGTTCTGTCCGCCATAGCGCCCGCCAGGGAAGCAATCTGGCCCCGCACAGCTAAGCTGCTTGCGCCCGATGTCTTTCTCCGAGCCGGCGGCGCATGCGCGCCGATGCGCCGCCCCCCGGTGGTTGCATTGGGCTATCGCAATGATGCAAGCTTCCCACACCATGCGGCGGCGCCAATGATCGCCCGGGGAGGGAAAACGTCATGGACAAGGAAGTTCCGTCGGCGGGTGGTCGTCGTGGCCTGCTGCAGGCCGCCGCCGCCGTACCCCTGCTTGGAGGCCTCGGCATCGCCCCGGCACTCGCCGCAGAGATGGGCCGCTCGGAGCGCCCCCTGCGAGCCGCTTTCTCCAATGCGGGATTGCAGGCCACCTGGTGTGCCCAGGGCAAGGCGGCCGCCGAATACTGGGGCAAGCTCTTCAATGTCGATGTCACCTGGTTCGACGGCGAGCTGAACGCCACGCGCCAGCGCGGCGCGATCGACAACATGGCCTCGCAAAAGTGGGACTTCGTGGCCATCCAGGCCTTCGGCATTGGCACGCTCACAGCCCCGGTGCGCCGGATGATCGATGCCGGAACACCGGTCATCGACATGGACACGCTGATCGCCCCGCTCGACCAGCTCAACGTCCACAGCTTCCTGGCGCCGGACAACGAGTTCATGGGCGCCGCCGTCACCGAGGCGCTGATGCAGGCGATCGGTGGCGAGGGCACCATCATCATGACCCAGGGCGCACTGGGCCATACCGGGGCACAGGGCCGCGCGCGCGGCTTTGACTCGGTGGTGAAGCGCTATCCCAAGGTGGAGGTGCTGGACACCACGCCGGGCGACTGGGACGTCACCAAGGTCGCGCGCATCTGGGACACCCACCTTACCAAATACCCCAAGATCAGCGCGGCCTATTTCCACAACGACGACATGGCGCTGGCCGCCTACAACGTCATGAAGGCCAAGGGCCGCACCGACATCAAGATCGGCGGCTGCGACGCCATGCCCCCCGCCCTCGCTGCGGTCCTGGACGGGCGCATGCATGCGACGGTGCGCAACCCCTCCTGCCGCATCCACGGCGGGGCGATCATGGCGGGTGTCGCCGCAGTCGTGGCCGGCGAGAAGACCGGCGAGGAGGGTATCCCGAAGCATGTCATCACCGACGGCCCGGTCGTCACCAAGGCCAATGCCGCCGGGATGGCCTGGATGCAGAAGCACTTCCTGATCTAGCCGGTGCGCCGCATGCAACCGGGAGCGGAGCCCCTGCTGGAGTTGCGGGGCGTTTCCAAGCATTTCGCCGGCGTGGCCGCCCTCAGTGGCGTGGATTTCACCCTGAACCGGGGTGAGATCCACGGCCTGGTAGGCGAGAACGGTGCCGGCAAGAGCACGCTGATGAAGATCATCGCCGGCGTGCACCCGGAATACGAAGGCGAGATGCGCCTTGACGGACAGCCCGTGCGCTTCCGCAGCCCGCGGGACGCGCGCGCCGCCGGCATCGGCATGGTGCATCAGGAACTGTCCATCGTGCCCGCGCTCTCCGTCGCCGAGAATGTCCTGCTTGGCGCGCAGCCCCTGAACCGGCTCGGCCTGGTGGCCTGGCGCCGGATGCGGATGCAGGCGCGCGAGCAACTCGAGGCGCTGGGCATCACGGTGGATCTCGCGGCGCCGGCCGGCTCGCTGCCGCTCGGGCAGCAGCAGATGATCGAGCTGGCGCGGGTGCTGATGTCGGGCGCCCGCATCCTGATCCTGGACGAGCCGACCTCTGCTCTCTCGCCGCCGGAGGTGGAGCGGCTCTTCGGGCTGCTGGAGCGCCTGCGGCAGAGCGGCCGCAGCGTCGTGTTCATCTCGCACTTCCTGGACGATATCCTGCGGGTTTCCGACCATGTGACGGTGTTCCGCAACGGCCGCCGGGTCGGCACCGCCCCCGCGTGCGAGATCGGCAAGTCCTGGCTGATCGAGCGCATGATCGGGGCCGGGCATGAGCGGCTGGAGGAGAGCTACACCGAGGCGGTGACACTGCCACCGCCGATCACGGCGCCGGTGGTGCTGGAGGCGGAGCGGCTGACCGTGCGTGGGCTCTTCGAGGAGGCCTCCCTCCAGGTCCGCGCCGGCGAGGTGTTGGGCATCTACGGCTTCATGGGGTCCGGCCAGCTCGAACTGGCGCGGGCACTCTCCGGTAAGCTTCCACTGGACCATGGCCTGGTCCGGGTGGATGGCCACCCTGCCCGGCTGCGCGGCGGCACGCCGGCGGCTAAGCGGGCCGGTATCGCCTTCGTGCCGGAGAGCCGGCGCGCCATGCTCTTCGCGCAAGAGCCGGTGTACCGCAACATCAGCATCGCCATCCTCGAACGGATCGCCCGCATCCTGCTTCGCCCGAAGGCGGAGCGGCGCATCGCCGAGGAGCATGTGCGGGCGCTTGGCGTGCGGCCGCCGCGTGTGGAACTGCCCGTGGGCCAGCTTTCGGGCGGAAACCAGCAGAAGGTGGCGCTGGCGCGCTGGCTGACGCACCTGCCACGGGTGTTGCTGCTGAGCGAGCCGACCCGGGGCATGGATGTCGGCGCGAAGGACGACGTGGTGCGGATCGTGCGCGGCCTGCGCGCACAGGGCGTCGGCATCATCGTGTTCTCATCCGAGCCTGAGACGGTGCTTTCGCTCGCCGACCGTATCCTGGTGATGCGGCGGGGCGCGCTGGCGCAGGAGTTCGCCGGCGAGGCGGTCGGCAAGGACCGTCTGCTTGCGGCCGCATGAAGGAAGCCCGATGTCCGCACCCCTGACCGAACCGACGCGACTGCGGGAACCGCTCTGGCAGCGCCTGAGTGGCCAGCTCCGCAACCTGGCCCCCTTCGCCACATTGCTGGCCCTGGTCGCGCTCTTCAGCGCGCTCAGCCCGTCCTTCGCTACCATGGCCAACCTGGGCAACATCCTGCAGCAGGTCTCGATCACCGCGATCATCGCGGTGGGCCTCACCTACGTCATCCTCTGCGCCGAGATCGACCTCAGCGTCGCCAGCGTCGCCAATGCCACCGGCATCCTGCTGGCCTTCTTCACCTTGCAGGATGCCAGCGTGAACATCGCCAACCTGCCTCTGCCCGGCCCTGTGGCGGTTCTGTTCGCGCTGCTGGGCTGCCTCGCGCTGGGTGCCATCACCGCCTTGGGCGTGACCCGGATCGGCATTCCCTCCTTCATCATGACCCTGGCCATGCTGCAGATCGGCAACGGCATCGCCGCTCTACTGGTGCGTGGCCAGATCGCCTACAACGTGCCGGAGGTGATCGTCACGCTGGGCAGTGGCTCGCTCGGGCCTGTGCCCTGGATCGTGGTGGTGGCCGTGCTGGTCCTGCTGCTGGGCCACCTGGTGCTGACCTACACGCGCTTCGGGCGCTACGTCTACATGGTCGGCGGCAACCGCGAGGCGGCCGAGCATTCAGGCGTCAACGTCAAGATGGTGGTGGGGGCCGTGCTGGTCATCTCCGCCCTGTGCTCCGGCCTCGCCGGCATGCTCGGCGTGGCCTATTTCGGCAGCGCGCAGCAGAACCAGTTCGATAACTACCTGCTCGACGCGATCGCCGCCGTCGTTGTCGGCGGCACCAGCCTGTTCGGCGGCCAGGGCGGCATCGGCAACACCATTGTCGGCCTGCTGGTGCTCGGCGTGCTGAACAACGGGCTCGACCACATCCGCATGGACAGTTTCCTGAAGATCCTGATCCGTGGGCTGGTGCTGCTGCTGGCGCTGGTCATCAACGTCTATGCGCAGCGGCTACGGAACCGGCAGCGCAGCGCCGCCTAGTGTTCTGATTCCGAAGCCCTGCGGACACTCGCCCTTGTCTTCCGTGGCCTGCTGATCCGCTTCGTCCGTTGCAAATGCAGCGAACTTCGCGGGCAGGACACGAGAGCCTGATGGCCGCTGTCTCGGAGCCTGGAGCATTTTCCGTTCGCACGGCCTCACGGATAGCGCTGCAGGATATTGTTTCCACGAGCATCTTCACCCGATCAGGCGCTTGCGCCTGATCGGGATCTGCTATGGAGGATTCGGAATGGTGCTCCGGGCTGAGAATCTTCTGCTACTACCCGGCCTGCTGAATCGGGTGCGCAGAGGCGGGCCGTTTGGCCCAGCCCCAGGGCAGCGCCGGTGCGGCCTTTGACGCCCAGGAGCTTACCCCCGGGGTCTCCCGGTCGGAAATCACCGTATCGCCGGTCCGAACGCTGACCTTGGGCAGGAGCTTCTTTTCGCGCGCTTTTCCGGCCCTCCTCGGCCCCGTAAGATCGTCAGCGGCGTAGCGCTTCCAGATCGCGGACATCCGAGAAGCGCATCCGTCTGACTGAGTTCCTGCTGGCCAGGGTGCCGCCCCTGGGGTCTCTTTGATCGAGGCCGAAACGACCGTACCGGAGCACCGGCCACCCCGGCCAGAATTCCAGATAGAGAATAGCCTTCCGATTTTTGAATGACACCCGGCCCCGGGTAAAGCAGGATCACCTGCGACGCGGACCGCCGGGACAGGCAGGCCGCAGGAGGGAAGATGACCATGAGTGGCTTCAATCGCCGCGCGGCCCTGCGTGCGGGCGGTACTTTGATGCTTGGTGGATTGGTGATGCCCGGGCTTCTCCGGGCTCAGCAGGGCTGGCGACCCAGCCAGACGGTGCGCATCGTCATCCCCGCCGCGCCGGGTGGCACGACGGATATCATGGGGCGCCTCCTCGCCCCCTTCCTCCAGGAGCGCTGGGGGCAGTCGGCGGTCGTGGACAACAAGTCCGGAGCCGGCGGGACCCTGGGCGCGGCGGAAGTGGCGCGCGCCAAACCCGATGGCCATACGGTGCTGATCAGCAATATCGGGCCACAGGCCATCGCCTATTCGCTGTTCCGCGGCCTGTCCTACAAGCCGGAGGACTTCATCCCGGTCTCCAACATGATCCGGGGTCCGAATGCGCTGATGGTGCACCCGTCCCTGCCGGTACGGACCGTCCCTGAATTTGTCCAATACCTGAAGGAGAATCCGGGGAAGCTGAATTACAGCACCTCGGGGCCCGGGCAATCCCCGCATCTCTCGGGAGTCTGGTTCCATCAGCTCACGGGCACCCGGGCCACGGCGGTGCATTACCGGGGCGCCGGACCGGCGATGATCGCCCTGATGGGCGGCGACGTGAACTACGGTTTCGACAATCTCACCAGCTCCGTCGAGCAGATCCGCAGCGGCAGGGTCCGCGGGCTGGGCGTGACCAGTGCCGACCGCAATCCGCAGATGCCCGAGCTTCCCGCCCTGCGTGAGACGCTGCCGGAACTGGCGGAGTATGACGTGAGCACCTGGTTCGGCGCCTTCTACCCGGCCGGGACGCCGCGGGAGGCGGTGTATGCCTTGAATGCGGAGATCAAGGCGCTGCTCGACCTGCCCGCCACGAAGCAGCGCTTCGCCGAGATGGGCGGCGTGCCGGCCTATGGCACGCCGGAGGACTATGCCGCCTTCGTCAAGGCGGAGACGGAGAAGTGGGGCGGGGTCGTACGGAAGGAAGGGCTCCAAATGGATATCGGCTAAGACGCGGCGGCCCGGCTTCTCAGACAGTCGCGCCTCAGCCCTGAGGAGGCCCAGCAGGGCTGAAAGCCGGTCCATCCGTGGCGTGGTCTGCGCCTCACCCGCTCCGCGCCGCCATGCCCCGGCCCGTGGTCATCCAGGCAACGGCCGCGGCGGTGAGCTGAACGAGGCCGCCGACCAGCATCGCAAGCCGCAGACCCTCCGGCCCGCCCTGCAGGGCGGTGAAGACGGCGCCGAGAATGGCGACGCCGATGGTGGCGCCGGCCATGCGCGCCACATTGATGAGGGCGGCCGCCGTTCCGGAGCGCGCGGCGCTCACCGCGCCGACGGCCGTTCCCATGAGCGGCCCCGTGGCGAACCCCATGCCAAGCCCGGTGAGGCCCAGGCCGATCTCGGCCGGAAGGATCGAGGCGGAGCGCGTGGTGAGCCCGATGACGAGGAGGCCGGCCCCGATCAGCCCCACGCCCCCGCCGGTCATGATGCGCGCGCCAAGCCTCGTGCCCAGCGGCCCGGAGAACGGCGAGACCAGCACGAAGACGAGTGCCATCGGCATCAGCGCGATGCCGGCGGCGACCGGGCCGAGCCGGCCGGTGCTCTGCCAGGTCAGGGGCAGCAGGAAGAGCACGCCATACATGCCGAAGGTCATGCCGGCCGTTGCGATGATGGCCCCGCTGAAGGGCCGGATACGGAACATGTCGAGCGGAACGAGGGCCTGTTGACCCTTCCTCGCCTCGATCCTGATGAACAGGGCGAGCGCGGCAAGCGCCACGACGAGGGCCGCGGCCGCGAGAATGACCGTGCCGTGAAACTCGATCGCAGCCACCGCCAGCCCACCGAGCGCAAGCGCTCCCAGCACCTGCGCGGCGGCATCGAAGTGACGGTCCTGCGGATCGGAAGATTCCGGGATGGCCGGAAGGGCGAGGGCGAGGGCCGCGATCCCCACGGGCACGACAACCAGAAAGATGCTGCGCCAGCCGAACCGGGCGATCAGCAGCCCGCCGAGGGTCGGGCCGATGGCGAGCGCCAGGCCGTTGCAGGCGGCCCAGAGACCGAGGGCGCGCGCCCGCTCCTTGGGCTCGGGCCAGACGACCCGGATGATGGCGAGGGAGGCCGGCAGCAGCAGCGCCGCGCCAATGCCGGCGAGCGCCCGCCCGCAGATCAGGACGAGGACGGTGGGCGCGAGGGCACAAAGAAGCGAGGCCACTGTGAAGACAGCGGCTCCGGCCATGAAGATGATGCGCCGGCCATAGAGATCAGCCAGCAGGCCGCCCGTCAGCAGCAGCACGGCATAGAGCAGATTGTAGCTGTCCACGACCCATTGCAGCGCGCCGACCCCTGCCCGGAAATAGGCGCCGATGGGCCGCACGGCGAGATTGACGACCGAGGTATCGAGCTGCGCGACAAGGACTGCGAGGCATAGCGTCAGCAGGGCCAGCCAGCGCCGGTCCGTCGGAGCCCGAGTCGCTTCACCCGGGAAGCTGACGATCGGTGAAGGCCTGTCGTCGTGCATGGCTCATCCTGTCGATCTCTGATGAAGGCCGAGACTACCGCCCTCTCCCGCATCGATGCTCCGATCGTGGCCGAAATATCCGGGTGCCGCCCATCCGTGGCGCGGGCGTGAAGGTTCCACGGTGCCATCCTTCGCGGCTGTTTCTCGAAAATTCATGCTTGTGGCCGATGATGCCGCGCGGTGCGCAGATGCGGAGGCGAAGCTTGAGTGACATGACGGCCGAAGGGGCCAGGGCCCCTGCCCTCAAAGGCTCCATGGTCGCGGGCTACCGCGAGATCCAGGAGCATTGGGGCTTCGAGAACATCGCCGCGGTCCGGATCAAGGCGAAGCAGGCCGGCTGGCCCATCGCCCACCGCAACGACCCGCGCGAGCCCACGCGCTACGTCATCCCCCTTTCGGAGTGGAAGGGCGCGTCGCGCACCCCGGCGCCGGCCGATGCCGGCGATGCCAGCCGCGCCAAGGCCCTGGATGCGAAGCTGAGCGCCCTCTCCGCGAGCCTGCAGACGCTTGGCGAACAGCTGCAGCGCGAACGCAGCCGGGCCGAGGCGGCGGAAGCGCAGGCCGGGGAACTCCGGTCGGACCTCATGGCCGCGCAGGCGCAGATGGCACAGCTCTCGGCGGAGCTGAACCGATACCGCACGGAGCAGGAAATCATCGAGCGGATGGGTTTCCTCGGCCGTCTCGCCTGGACCGTCCGCGACCGCCCGGCGCAGGCCCGCGCGGCCGTCGGCGGCCTCACCGGGCAGCCCTGATCTCTCCGCGGCCCGGCGGGCGCCGCATTCAGTAATTCAGGACAATCGTGACATTGTCCTGATAGATCCCGCTCGCAGCCGGATAGCGCCCGGGGATCCGTCCATAGACAAGAAAGCTACGGCGGTCGGTGACGCCCGGCGAGAGCGGGACATTCGCAACACTCGCCACATTCGTGCCCTCCCCGCCATCGCCCCAGACCTGGGTCAGGGCGGGGTCGAGGAACAGCTGGTACGGCAGCGGCCGGCCGCCAAGCGCCATGCTGCGGGAGCGCAGGTCCATGGGCGCGCCACCGCTCAGCGCGAGGGTATAGCTGACCGTGGTGGCGGTCGGCGCGCTGCAGCTGACGGTGATCGTGCCCACCGTGGTGGTGGGGGGTTGCTTCGTCATCGTGTAGAGGCCGAAGGCGAGGCCGGTCGCGCCGACATTGCAGACGGCCTGGGCATGCACCGCCCCGGCAAATGCACCAGACCCGAGCATCAGCGCGGCCCATGTCAGGCAGCGTGCCATACCTTCCCTTTCCCGCATCATCCGGCAGCAAGAATGCCCGCAAGGAATGAACGAGGACCTTCCTGGCGCAGCGCTCCGCGCGGAAAAAACGCCTACTGGCAGACCACCGGGCCGATGACCGGCAATTCCCCCGCCACCGGCTGATACGCGAAGCGGGCTTCACAGCTCCCCCCGCCGGGCAGCGTGACGCGCAGCTGGTTGGTTGGCTGCAATCCCGTCAGGAAAGCTTCGCCGCCATGCCCGACCGGCGTGGCCTCGCCGCCCGGCAGCGTCGCCGTGGCGCCGAGCGGCAAGGGGTGGCCGGATCGGGCCTGCAGGCGAACCAGCGCCGCATTGTCGCGATGAATGTCGAAATTCACCCGCACGCCGGACCGCTCGGAAGGGCGGACTTCCACCTGACTCTGCCCGACCTGCACGTCCAGCGGCAGGTCTGCCGTGTCCACCGTGAGCTTGTTGGCCTGATAGGAGCGCAGATAAGGGACCAGCAGGCGCCCTTTCGCGTCGGTCCTGCCGACCAGCCGATTCTCGTGCAGGATCCCGACATCCGCCACCCCGCCCGTGTCCACGACCGCATAGCTGTCGGGGACGGAATCGGAGGGGTAGAGCTCCTCTCCCGTGACGACGAGGGCGCCCCGCGCCCCGAGCCGCGCGCTGCCCGTGCCGCTGAACTGCTCGACGCCGGCCGACATCCGGCCCCAGGAAGCCAGGTACTCCCCTTCCGCGATCCGGTGCGCGATTGCTCCTTCTGAGGCATAGGCCCGCAGGCCGAGATCGCCGATCGTCGTGGCGGCACGGCTGGCCTGGGCCTGATAGTTGCGGCGCCCCCCGTCCAGGCTCACCGATCCGCCGGCGGTCGTCGTGCCGAGGGAGATGGAGATGCCCACCATCGCTCCGTAGCTGTCGCGCTCCGCGCGTGACGCGATGCCATTGGCGTAGAGATAGACGTTGTCGGCCAGGGCGATGTTGTAGCTGGCGGTCAGGATCTGCGTCGCGCCGTGCCCGGTGGTGCGGAAGGGCGTGCGGTCCCCTTCATCCCGCATCGCATAGGCCAGGCCGACCGAGCCGTAGGGGCCGAGGGAGAGGCCCAGGCTTGCCCGCAGGCTGGAGCGCGGCACCGGCACGCCCTGGAGCGCCGCGATGTCGCGGAAGTCGGGCGTCGCCGCCGTCGCCAGCACGCCGAAGCGGAAGCGGCGGGATTGCCGCTCGACGCCGACACTGCCGCTGAGGCCCGAGGCCTCGCCGCCGCTGGCTGCCACCGAGGCGGAGACGGTGCCGAGCGAGCCTACGCGCAGGGTGCCCCCCACACCGCCGAGATGCAGCGCGCCGGCCAGCTCGGAATGCCCTTCCAGCGTCAGCCAGTCGCTGACGCCGTAGCGCAGCGAGCCCGAGGCGGCCCAGTCCCCGTAATCGGCGCTGCGCAGGCCATAGCCCTGGCGGACGGCGCCGAACTCGGCCGAATAGGAGAGCAGGCCAGGGGCCATCATGGTGCTGCTGGAATAGAAGGGCAGCGTGGTGACGGTTTCCCGCCCCAGCGCATCCCGCATTGCGAAGGTCACCTCCCCCGCTCCGTTCACCGCCGGCAAGCGTTGCAGCACGAAGGGCCCTTCATTGACCTGCTGACTGAGATAGCGGCTTCCGTTCAGCAACACGTCCAGGGCAGAGGGAACCGCCGCCTCGCCCGCCAGCACGGGCACCGGATAGGTCACCAGATCGGGGCGCAGCGCGAAATCCGTCTGGAGCTGGAAGCCGCCCAGGCGAACGGGGCGGGTCCAGGAGAGACCGCCGCTCACCGCATCGCCCACTCGCCAGCGGCGCAGTTCGTCCGGCTCCGAATAGGTCCAGCTCGTCTCGAGCCGAACGACGCTCTCCTGGTCCGGCCCGAGGGCGGCGGAACGGAGCACCGCAGCCGATGACAGGGCACCGAACCGCCCCGGCGTGGCGCGGAAGTCCAGGAAGGCGCTGCCCAGCGCCTGGCCCGAAAGGTCGTAGCTGCCCAGCAGGTCATAGTTCAGCACCATCCCCAGCCGCGACTCGGCGACCGGCTTCGGCGTCTCCTCGGCAGCTCGCGCCGCCAGGGTGGCCGCGCGGAGGGAGGACAGGTCGGCGGTGATGGCGAGCCGCTGACTCGCCTCCTCCAGCCGGAAGCTGACACCGGAAAGGGCGGCCAGCGGCACCGCCTCCGCATCAGCCGCCGGCTCCGGCACCGCGAGGCCAATCTCCTTCAATTCCGAAGCCGCCGCGAAGATCGCGCCATCGCGCTCCTTGAACTCCGCCACCAGCCCCGTCGCCCGGCCATTGATCCAGACCTCCAGCAGCAACGCCCGCTCGGCGCGGAGCGGATTCGTCGGCGTCAGGGGCGGTACGCAGATCAGCAGGGCCCCTGTCGTGACGTGCCGGCGCAATCTCTGGCGCCGCGCCGCCGCGTACCGGCTGGCCTCCGCCACCGCCAGCCTTCGCCGCTGCCGGGCCGTCCGCAGTTGCGGTGGAAGCCTTGCTGCATCCTCCGTCAGGCATTCCCTCACCCGCAGGTGCAACCTGCGCCGTTCCGCCGCCCCGCGCAGACTTGAATGATCCGGCCTATCGCGATCGGGCAGGCCTGGGCGCGAGGTCCGGCCGCTCGAAGCGCGCGGCGTGCCGGTCGCCAGGGCCTCCAGGGTGCGCCGGTGAAGGTGGCGTCGTTCACGGGCCGAGCGGAATCGGGCCGGCCAGCTTGCCGGCGCCGGCTGTGGCCAGACATGCCGAAGCCCGCCCGGCCGATGCCGGGGCGTACCAACCATGACGCCCCACGCCCGGCGGCGCAGCCTGTGCCGCCGGGCAGCACGCCCCAGCTCGGTCATCCATCCCGTCGGGAGAAGCGTCCGCAGCAGCACCAGGAGCGGCTTCCGCGCGGGACTTCCTGCCCGGCCCGCCCCCTCGCCCAGGGCCGCCCGCATGCGGCGGCGGAGCCGGCGCTTTGCTGCAACCTGCGTCAGGCGCGTGAGGAGCGATGCGGGCGCGGCAGGCGCCGCATCCCGCGCCAGACAGGCGACGATGCGTTTGCGAAGCTTCCGCCGCCTAGCGACTAGGCTGAAGCGCAACATTCAGCGCCCCGACATCGGTCTTCCCGGAGAGTTGGAGGGCGGCGCCGGAACTCAGCGGACGGGCCAGGGCACCCAGGGTCCAGCGGCGTTCGCCACCCGGCAGGACATAGGGATTGGTCTCCAGCAGCTTCGGGGTGAGGCGCTGCCCGCTTGGCAGACCGGCGAGCAGCTCGTTGACCCGCGCACGTCGGCGGCCGGTGTTCGCCAGCACCAGTTGCAGCGCCGGACCCTGCCCCTCGGTGCGCCAATGCAAATCCGGCGCCGCGCTGCCCTGCGCGGCGACGAAAGCAGGCACGGAGATGCGCAGCGCCACATTGACGACGCCCGCCGCCGGGCTCGGAATCTCGTCGATCAGCAGGCGGAAGGCGCGTTCCTTCTCCGCCCCGCCGCGCGGCCGCAGGAGCAGGCGTACGACCTGCGTCTGGCCCGGCGGAACGGCGAAGATCGGGGGCGACAGGAGAATCTCGCTGGTGGGCGCGAGTTCGTCTCCTGTCGCGGTCTGGCTCCAGGCGAAGCCACGGACCTGCACCTGCGTGGTGCTGGTTCCGGCATTGGTCACCCGCAGGGTGGTCGTCGATTGCCCTGGCGGGGCCTCGATCACAACGGGAGAAACCTCCAGGCTGGCCGCCCTGGCCGGGGCAGCGCAAAGCAGCGAGGCCACGAGGGCGGTAGCGGCATGGCGGCCAGAGGCCAGGAGCGTCTTCAGCATGATGGATGCTCAGTAGGTGACGGTGATCGTGAGGGCGTCGGTGTAGCTGCCCGCAGGAGCGGATTGCCCGCTGGGAATACGGCCATAGGCGGTCAGGCTCTGGTCCGCCCCGGTGCCGGTGCCCGGCTGGCTGCCGCCGACACCCACGGCCCATACGGTGCTGCGGCCCGCATCGGTGTAGATCTCGTAGTCGAGCGGATCGCCGCCGCTGCTCGCCATCGCACGCGTCGTGGAGGTGGGGCTGCCGCTGCCGGCGCTCAGCTCCACGCCATAGGCGACGCCGTTGCCGCAGTTCACCGTGATGGTGGAGCTGCCATCCAGCGCATCCCCGACATAGTTGCCAAAGGCCAGCGGCGTCGCGCTGACCGTGCAGGCCGCCACGACGGTGGCACTGACATTCATGGTTCCCGTCGCCGTGGCCGAATCCGCCGGCCTCGGCATGAAGGCCAGGCCCAGCAGGGCGAAGGCCAGGTACTTCTTCCGCATGATGATCCCTTTCTTGACTGGCGCACCACTGCGTCCCGTCCAGGCTTGTTCCTCGACCGGACATCAAGGCTTTCCTGCCAGGGCCGTTCCGCGTCGTCTCCAGCGCTACAGGCACGAGGAGCCGCCGCCTGCGTTGTCTTTCGTAGCGGGCAATTCGTTGCATAAGCATTGACGCCGGAGGCTCGCATCATCGCCCGAGAGGCAAGGCGAGAGCGCCGCGCGCCGAGGGCTGCCCTGTTCCCGCGTAGCGCGCCGCCTCATCACAGCTCAGCGCGCACCTTGTCTTCCCGAGCCCTCTGCCGGCCCACCGGCAAGCATGCTTCGGATGCACGAGGCCGCCGCGGGCCTGCCGTGGGTAGCCGGGCGCGGCCGTTCAAGACGTGACAGGCGCCGGCCCCTGTGGCATCGAGCGCCACCCGCCTCCGGGCCGATACTGCCCCGCATCGCCGTGCCGCGGCCTTGCCGTCCCGGAGCGCTTCAGATGCGCGGCGACCCCCGCCCGGCCTTCCCTGCCGCTGCGCAACATCGGAGGATTGGATCAATGGCGGCCCGGCTCTGGTTCATCGGAAGCCTGCTCGTCGCGCTGGGCCTGGCGGCGCGCCTGATCGGCTGGGACGCGCTGCTGTGGATTCCCCACCAGGTGATGGACTTCATCTACGAGGACCCGGCGACCTCGGGCATCATCACGCTCGGCATTCTGCTGATGGTAATCGCGCAGCTGCTTCGGCGGCGCGGCTGACCACCGACCCTCTGCCTCAGACCGGCGCCGCGGTGGTGGCGACAGGGCGTTGCGGCATGGGGCGCTCCCCAGGCTCTCCCGGTTGCCAGCGCCTCGCCACCGCTTCCGGCGGCGCGGAGGCTCAGCCCCGCGCGGCCCCCTGTTCCAGCGCGGCGCAGAAGCTGGCGAAGCCGGCGGCATCGGCGAAGGCCTTCTGCGTCCCCGGCCGGGTGATGGAATCCGCCGCATAGCGCGTCCCCCAGCGCAGCGCGGCCAGCACGTCCCGGTTGGCCACATAGTGCTGCGCGAAGGCGCCGATGAAGGCATCCCCCGCGCCGCTGGTGTCATGCGCCCGCACCGGCACGGAGGGCACATGCACCGCCGGTCCTTCGGAGACGAGCAGCGCCCCCTCGGCGCCCAGCGTCACGATCACCTGCCGCACGCCGCGCGCCACCAGGGTCCGCGCCGCCGCCTCGGCCTGCGCGCGGGTCTCGGCCGGCAGGCCGGTCAGGATGGTCAACTCGGTCTGGTTGGGCACCAGGAAGCTGGCGCCCAGAATGCGCTCGACATCCAGCTCCGGCACGGCGGGGGCAGGGTTCAGGAGCACCTCGATCCCCTTCCGCGCCGCCCAGGCGATGGTAT
This sequence comes from Roseomonas sp., assembly GCA_035565935.1. Taxonomy (GTDB): domain Bacteria; phylum Pseudomonadota; class Alphaproteobacteria; order Acetobacterales; family Acetobacteraceae; genus Pseudoroseomonas. The sequence goes on along the minus strand of DATMRU010000086.1, from coordinate 21,564 downwards.
AATAGACCGTCTCCAGCGGGATCTCGAGTTGCAGCAGGATCAGCCCGCAGGTCTTCAGATCCTCGGCGGCCGCATCGACATCGGCCGGCAGCAGGTGCTCGTTGGCGCCCTTGACGATCAGGATGCGGTTCTCGCCCGCCGGATCGACGAAGATCGGCGCCACCCCGCTCTGCGTGCCCGGCACGGCACGGACGTGCCGCGTGTCGATGCCCAGCTCCTGGAAGTTGCGGATGGTGCCGCCGCCGAAGAGATCGTCGCCGACGCGGCTGACCAGCAATACATCGCCGCCGAGCTTGGCAGCCGCCACCGCCTGATTGGCGCCCTTGCCGCCATGCCCCATGGCAAAGGCCGGGGCGGCCAGGGTCTCCCCCGCCGCCGGCATCCGGTCGATGTAAGTGATCAGGTCGACCATGTTGCTGCCGACCACACCGATGCGCGCACCCATCGCCCGCTCCTATCGCAAGGAAGAGATCAGTTCGCCCATCCGGGCGGTGGCGGCGGAATCCAGATAGCCGGTCCGCACCGTGAAATCCGCGCGTCCGCGTGGCGGCAGCTCTCGGACATGCCCCTTCCGCTTCTCCGCCGTGTAGCCCTCGGGCTGGCAGGTCGAGGGCAGCGCGAAGGCCGCCACCTGCTGGTCCGGATCGGCCATGATCCAGCGGACGGTGTGCGGAAAGCATGCCGGAGCATAGGAGATGCCGAAACCATCCCCTTCCCGCCGCTGCAGCATCAGATGCGTCTCGCCCGCCGCATCGGTGCCGAGCCCGTGCACGTAGAAGACCTGCTCCGGGTCGTAGCGCTCCGGCTCATCCAGCCGCTCCATGCGCGCCGGGTTGCGCGCGAGGTCTTCGATGAGGGCGAGATAATCCGGGTTGGGCCGCACATGCGCCGGCACCGCGCGCCGCACCGCCGTGCGCTCGGGCGTGAAGGGCGCCGGCTGGACGATGCGCCCCCCAGCGGCGAAAGCGAAGTTGATGTGGCACATGTACATCAACTCCATCGGCTTGCCGGAGAGGTTCTCCACGGAAAGGCCGATGTCGAACAGCGTGGCGCCCGGGCGCAGCGTGACGGAGGGATGCGCGCGGTAATGCGCGCCGAATCCCATCACGTATTCCCGCTCGCTCACCGCCCGCAGGAAGAGGCCGGCGGCATCCTCGCCCAGTTCGAGCCAGGCCCGGTCCATCGGCGCGCAGGGGAACTCGCCATGCGCGGCATGGTTGTCCTCCGCCGCCGGCACACCATTGCGCAGCAGGCCGGAATGGAAGGCGAAGCAGCCATAGGTCTCGGCGATGGTCGTCGCCGGGCGCGGCGCGTCGAAGCCGCTCGCCATGGTCAGGTTCACGCCATCGAACTCGGCGGACCAGATCATGCCGCCCATCCAGGGCAGAATCTCCATCTCCCCACGCGCATTGCGCAGCCGCAGCGCGGCGATGCCGGTGGAGTAGCGGAACAGCGTGGCGGAAAGCTCGCCGGCGGTGAGCACCGCCGTCTCGGCCTCGTCGCAGAGCGCGGGATGCAGCGGAATGATGGTGGTCATCTCGGCGGTTCCCCTCTCAGCGGACCCGGGCGCGCCAGGCGGTGAGCGCGATGGAGAGCAGCAGGAAGGCGCCCCAGATCAGGTCCACCAGGAAATTGCTGAAACGCATGATCTGCAGGCCGGAGGACAACAGCATCAGCGCCACCAGCGCGAGCGCCACCCCCGGTACCGAGCCGCGCCCGCCCGCCGGGTTGGTGCCCGCCAGCACGGCGATCAGCACGGCCTGCAGCAGGTAGGAGACGCCGTAATCCGACTTGGCGGCGTTGGTGCGCCCGGAGAGCAGGATGCCGGCGATGCTCGCCAGCACGCCGGTCAGCACATAGGAGAGGAAGACGGTGCGGGCAGTGCGCAGCCCGGCGAAGACCGCCGCCTTCGGATTGGTGCCGATCAGCGCCAGATTGATGCCGAAGGCGGTGCGCGCCAGCATGAACCAGACCAGCCCCGCCACCACCAGGAAGACCAGCAGCGGCGCGGCGATGCCGAGGACGGTGCCGTTGCCGATCTGCCCCCAGAGCTTCGGGAAGCCCACCACCGCCGGCCCGCCGGTCAGCACCAGGCAGATGCCGGTGAAGACCTGACCCGTCCCGATGGTGGCCAGGATGGGCGTGATGCGCAGCCGGGTGATCAGGAAGCCGTTGATCGCCCCCGCCCCGATCCCGATGCCCAGGGCGATGCCAATGCCCGCCAGCACCGTCGGCAGTGGCAGGTTCACCAGTTCCGGCCCGCGCGGCCCACCGACGGCATGGAAGAACAGCCCGGCCAGGATGGCGGAGAGATTGGCGATGCCGATCACCGAAAGGTCGATGCCGCCGGTCAGCATGGCCACCATCATGGCAATGGCCAGCAGCCCCAGTTCCGGCGCGATGAAGGTGATGGACTGGAAGACATAGGGGCGCAGGAAGCGCTCCGGATTCAGCGCCGCCATGCCGGCGAAGATCAGCACCGTTAGGATGAGGAGCTGCAGCAGGTTGGTGTCGGCGCGGCGCAGACGCTGGAGAATGGCGCTCATCGGTTGCGGCTCCCTCTCTCAGGCCAGGCGCTTGCGGTCGCGCCAGGCCGTCACCGCCGTCGCGGCGATGACGATCAGGCCGACGACGACGCGCTGCCAGGTGGTGTCCACGCCGAGGATGATCAGGCTGTTGGTGATGACGACGAAGGTCAGCACGCCGAGTACCGAGCCGATCACCGTGCCGCGGCCGCCGAAGATGCTGGCGCCGCCGAGCACTACGGCCGCGATGACGTCCAGCTCCAGCCCCACCATGTCGCGCGGATTGGCGGTCCAGATCATCGCGCCATGCAGTAGCCCGGCGAAGCCCGCCAGCACGCCGGCCAGCCCGTAGATGAAGAAGGTGGTGCGCCGGACATTGAAGCCGACGCGCCGCGCCGCCTCCTCGCCGCCGCCCAGCGCATAGATGCTGCGGCCCATCATGGTGTAGCGCAGCATCAGGTGCACCAGCAGGGCGATCACCGCGAAGACCAGCACCATGGCGGAAAGCCCGGCCGGGCTGCCATCGGGGTTGGCGACGGTGAACAGCTCGCTGCGCGCGAAGTCGATCAGCAGCGGCGGCATCTGGTCGATGTTGATCTGACTGGTGCCGACCACGCCGAGGATGAAGCCGCGCACCGCCGTGCCGGTGCCCAGCGTGACGATCAGCGGGATCATGCGGAAGTAATAGACGAAGACGGCGTTCACCAGCCCCAGGCAGAGGCCGATGCCGCTGGCCATCAGGAAGGGCAGCACCACGCCGTCGAAGCCCCAGGCGATCATTGCCTTCACCGTCAGGTACATGGCGGCGATGGCGAAGGCGGGGAAGGAGACGTCGATGCCGCCCGAGAGCATCACCAGCAGCACGGCCAGCGCCAGGATGCCGGTGATGACGCTGGCGCGCAGCAGGCTGAAGATATTGGAAGGCTGCCAGAAGACCGGATTGATCGTGCCGATCACCACCACCGCCAGCACCAGCACGGCGGCCACCATCAGCTCCGGGTGGCGTCGGAGGGAATTGGCCAGCCCGCTCATGCCAGGGCCCCGAGCTGGGCGCTGAGCGCCGCCTCGCTGGTCTCCGCCGTCGCCACCTCCGACACAAGCCGGCCGCGATGCAGCACCAGGATGCGGTTGCAGTTGTCCACCAGCTCCGGCAGGTCGTCGGAGATCATCAGCACTCCCAGGCCCCTCGCGCGGGCCAGTTCGCGGATCTTGCGGTGGATGCCGGCCTTGGAGCCGACATCGACGCCCACGGTGGGGCCGTTCAGGATCAGCAGCTTCGGGTCGTTCATCAGCCAGCGGCCGATCACCACGCGCTGCGCGTTTCCGCCCGAGAGTTGCGTGACCGGCCGGTTGCCGGTGGGGGTGGCGATGGCCATCTCGCGGATCATCGCCGCCGCCTCGCGCGCCGCCTGCCCGCCCTGCACCACGCCGAAGCGGCTGAGCCGGTCATGCGAGGTGGCGAGCATGTTGCGGTCGATGGTCTGGGTGAGAAAGAGGCCCTCGGTCAGCCGGTCCTCCGGCACATAGGCGATACCCTCGGCGATGGCGGCCTGCACGCTGCCCAGCCGCAGCTCACGCCCCTCCAGGCGGATGCTGCCGGCATAATCCGGCTTCATGCCGAAGAGCGCGAGCGCCAGCTCCGTCCGCCCGGAGCCGAGCAAGCCGGAGATGCCGACGATCTCACCCGGCATCACGCGCAGGCTGACATCCTCGATTTCGCCGGGGACGGTCAGGCCGGAAACCTCCAGCAGCGGCTGCTGGCCGGGCTGGCCCTCCCAGCGGTAGCCCTCGGCCGCGATCTCCTGGCCCGTCATGGCGCGGGTGATCTTGGCCTCGTCGAATTCGGAGATCGGCCCGGCGGCGACCACCCGCCCGCTGCGGATCACCGTCAGCCGCTCGCTGATCTCCAGCATCTCGCGCATCTTGTGGCTGACGAAGAGCACGGCGATGCCGCGGCTCTGGATGTCGCGCACGACGCGGAACAGCGCCTCCACCTCGCGCCCGGTGAGCGCCGTGGTCGGCTCGTCCATGATCAGCAGGCGCGGGTCGGACATCAGCGCGCGGGCGATGGCGACGAGCTGCTTGCCAGCGGTGGGCAGCGTCTCCACCAGCGCATCGAGGTCGAGATCCACGCCGAGCTTGCCGATCGCCTCGCGGGCGATGCGCCGCACCCGCCCCCAGGAAACCAGCTTGCGCCCCTCGTGCAGCTCATTGCTGAGCGCCAGATTCTCAGCGACGCTCAGGTTCCCGAAGAGCGAGAAGTCCTGGTAGATCACCTGCACGCCGCGCGCGATGGCCTCGCGCGGCGTCAGCCCGTGCACCGGCTGGCCGTCGAACAGGATCTCGCCGCGGTCCGGCTGCCAGATGCCGGAGACGACCTTGATCAGGGTGGACTTGCCGGAGCCGTTCTCGCCGGCCAGGCAATGGATCTCCCCCCGCCCGATCGCGAGCGAGACGTCCTCCAGCGCACGGACGGCGCCGAAGCTCTTGCCGAGGTGGCGCAGTTCAATCAGCGGAGCGGTCATGGGGATCCATCGCGAGAGGCGCGGGGCGGACTGGTCCGCCCCGCGCGCCAGTCAGACGAGCGGCGGCTCAGAAGTTGTGCTCAGAAGTTGTACTGGGCCATGTTGTCCTTGGTGACGCCGACCCAGCCCTGGCCGACCAGCACATTGGGCGTCTTCGGGTCCGGCACCTCCAGCTTGCTGTAGCCGGCAAGGCCGAGATCCAGTCCTGCGCCGATCGGCTTCTTGGCCAGCGCCATCACCGCCAGGATGTTCATGGCGTAGCCCGCCACGGCCGGGTCCCAGAACTGGATATATTCGATATCGCCGTTCTTCAGGTACTGGCCGGCGACAGAGACCAGCCCCGTGCCGGAGAAGAACAGCTTGCCCTTCAGGTTGCGCTCGGCGATCAGGCGGCCCGCGCCCGCCGAAGTCGGCATCGGCGCGCCGAGGATGCCCTTCAGGTCCGGATAGGCGGTCAGCACTTCCTTGAGCTTGTTGTAGTCGGTGGTCGCGTCGTCATAGGTTTCGATGCGCCGCGTCACCTCCTGCATCTTCGGGAAGTGCTCCTTCTGGTAGGCGACCGCGCCGTCGATCCACTCGTTCTGCGACTGCGAGGTGAGGCTTCCGACAGTGGCGACGTACTTCCCCTCGCCACCCATCTGCTTGCCCAGCACCTCCATCAGCTTGGCGCCATAGGCATGGTTGTCGAAGGCCTCGATGTCGTAGTCCATGTTCTGCAGGTTCGAGGCCTCGTGCGAGATCACCACGATGCCCTGGTTGCGCGCCTTCTGCAGCACCGGCTCCACCGCCTCGACCGAGAAGGGCACGATGCAGATGGCGTCCACGCCCTGTGCGATCAGGCTCTCGACGAGCTGCACCTGCGCCGCCGCGTCGGCCTGGCTCGGGCCGATCATCCAGGTGTCGTGGCCCTGGTCCTTGCCGAACTGCTCGACGCCGACGCGCATCCGGTCGAACCAGGCGATGCCGTCGACCTTCACCACGGTGGCGATGACGCGCTTCTTGCCTGCCTTCGCATTGATGTCGGCGGAGACCTTGCTGGCATCCACCGCCTTGCCCTGCGCCCAGGCCGGGCGGCCCATCGCCGCGGCGAGCGCGCCGCCAGCGGCCAGCGCACCGAGGGAACGCCTGTTGATCATGACCATCGCTGCTTCCTTCCCTTGCGTCTCTTGCTCAGCCGTCAGTAGCTGCCGGCGGCGGCCGGTGCCTGCGTGACCAGCGCCACGCCCGAACTCGCCCCGATCCGCGTGGCGCCGGCGGCGATCATCGCCTGCGCCGCCTCCAGCGTGCGGATACCTCCCGAGGCCTTCACCCCCAGCGCATCGCCTACCACGTCGCGCATCAGCGCCACATCGGCCACCGTCGCGCCGCCGATCGAGAAGCCGGTGGAGGTCTTGACGAAATCCGCCCCCGCCTCGGCCGCCAGCCGGCAGGCCGTGCGCTTCTGTTCGTCATCCAGCAGGCAGGTCTCGATGATGACCTTCAGCACCTTGCCTGGGCAGGCCGCCCGCACCGCCGCGATGTCGGCGCGCACTGCATCCAGCCGGCCCTCGCGCAGCGCACCGATGGCGATCACCATATCGATCTCGTCCGCGCCGTTGCGCACCGCGTTGGCCGTCTCCGCGGCCTTGTCCTCCGGCGTCGTCGCGCCGAGCGGGAAGCCCACCACCGAGCAGGTCTTCACCCCGCTGCCGCGCAGCGCCTGCGCCACGCGCGCGACATGCACCGGATTGACGCAGACGGAGCAGAAGCGGAAGCGCAGCGCCTCGTCACAATAGCGCATCACCTCTGCCTCCGTTGCCTCCGGCTTCAGCAGGGTGTGGTCGATCAGCGATGCGAGTTCAGCGGGCGAAATCGGCCCGGTTGCGGCGTGAGCCATCGAAGCTGGTGTCCTCCGGCCGCATGGGCCTTCCCTGTTGCGAGGCGATCTGCCCCTTTGTCACTTTTCTAACTATTGTTATATTTCTCACATCAAGGGCCGAATGCGTCAAGCGGCCTTCTCTGGAGGAACGATGGGCGGAAGCCACGCGCAGGGGATTGCCACGGGACTGGCCAGCATGCGGCGCCGCACGCGGCTCGCGCGGCTGCAGGAACTGCTGCGCCAGAACGGCACCACGCGGCTGGACGAAGCGGCGCAGGCGCTCGGCGTCTCCTCCATGACCCTGCGGCGCGATCTGGCCATGCCCGGCCAGTCCCTGACGTTGCTGGGCGGGCATGTCGTGCCGGCCGGCAGCCTGCGCGGGGGCGGGCAATACGTGCTGGAGCGCGAGCAGGACAGTCACGCCGAAGCCAAGCGCCAGGCCTGCCGCCACGCCGCGCGACAGGTCGAGGAGGGGGATACACTTTTCGTTGATTGCGGCACCACCCTGCCGCATCTGATCGAGGCGCTGCCGCCACGGCTCTCCCTGACCATCGTCTGCTACGCGCTGAACATCGCCAACCTCGCCTCGCGGCGGCCGAACACCCAGCTCGTGCTGCTCGGCGGGCTGTTCCATGCCGCCTCTGCCACCTTCGCCTCCGACGAGGGGCTGCACGCCCTGCGGCGCCTGCGCATCAACAAGGCCTTCCTCTCGGCCGGCGGGGTCCATGCCACCGGCGGCGCCACCTGCACCAACTTCCACGAGGTGCCGGTGAAGCAGATGGCGCTGGCCACCGCCGCGCAATCCTTCCTGGTGGTGGACGGCAGCAAGCTCGGCCGGCTGCGGCCCGCCTATTTCGCGCCGGTCTCCGCCTTCGCGCGCATCCTGACCGATGCCGGTGCCCGCCCCGAGGCGGCGGACCTGCCGGTGCGGGAGGCGGCGCTGCTTGACGTGGCGCCGGCCGGTTCCTAACGCCGCCCACGACCGGGGCAGTCGGGAAAAAGGGGCCATGCAGGATATCGTCATCGGCGTCGATGTGGGCACAGGCAGCGCCCGGGCGGGCGCCTTCACCCTGGATGGAACCATGCTCGGCCAGGCGGTGCAGCCGATCCGGATGTGGCGCCCGGCGCCAGAGCATGTGCAGCAATCCTCGGAGGACATCTGGGCCGCCGTCTGCGCCGCCGTGCGCGCCGCCATGGCCGGGCTGGAGGCCACACGGGTGCGCGGCATCGGCTTCGACGCGACCTGCTCCCTGGTGGTGCTGGACGCCGCCGGCCGCCCGGTCTCCGTCAGCCCGGACGGCGCCCCCGAGCAGGATGTCGTGGTCTGGATGGACCACCGCGCCGCGGCGCAGGCCGAGCGCATCAATGCCGGCGGGCATGACGTGCTGCGCTATGTCGGCGGCCGCATCTCGCTGGAGATGCAGACGCCCAAGCTGCTCTGGCTGAAGGAGAACCTGCCGGAGACCTGGGGCCGCGCCGCGCATTTCTTCGACCTGCCAGACTATCTCACCTGGCGCGCCACCGGCAGCCCGACCCGCTCGCTCTGCTCCACCGTCTGCAAATGGACCTATCTCGGTCAGGAAGGCCGGTGGGACGCCGGCTATTTCCGCGCCATCGGCCTGGGCGACCTCGCCGAGGAAGGCTTCCGCCGCATCGGCACCGAGATCCTGCCACCCGGCGCCCTGCTCGGCGGGCTCTCCACCGAGGCGGCCGCCATGCTGGGCCTGCCGCCGGGGATTCCGGTGGGCGCCTCGGCCATCGACGCCCATGCCGGCGGCCTCGGTGTGATCGGTGCCGCGCTGGACGGCGCAAGGCCCGACCAGGAGGCCCTGCGCCACCGGCTGGCGCTGATCGGCGGCACCTCCTCCTGCCACATGGCCGTCGCGGAGGCGCCGCGCTTCGTGCCAGGCGTCTGGGGCCCCTACTACTCCGCCATGCTGCCCGGCCTCTGGCTGAACGAGGGCGGCCAGTCCGCCACCGGCAGCCTGGTGGACCATATCATCCTGACCCATGCCGCCTATCCGGCCCTGGCCGAGGCGGCGCAGCGCCGCGGCACCACCATCTACCAGTTGCTGAACGAGCGGCTGACGGTGCTGGCCGAAGGCCTCCCCTTCCCCGCCGCGCTGACCGAAGCACTGCACGTCATGCCGGACTTCCACGGCAACCGCTCGCCGCGCGCCGATGCCTCGCTGCGCGGCATGATCTCCGGGCTGCGGCTTTCGGCCACGGCGGATGATCTGGCGGTGCTCTATCTCGCCACCATCCAGGCCATCGCCTATGGCACGCGGCACATCATCGAGACGATGAACGCCGAGGGCTATGCCATCGACACCGTGCTGGCCTGCGGCGGCGGCACCAAGAACCCGGTCTTCCTGCGCGAGCACGCCGATGCCACGGCCTGCCGGCTGGTGCTGCCGCGCGAGCCGGAGGCCATCCTGCTCGGCGCCGCCATGCTGGGCGCGGTGGCTGGCGGCGCGCATGCCAGCCTGCCCGAAGCCATGGGGGCGATGAGCAGTGCCGGCAGCGTCCTGCAGCCCGGGGACGCCGCCGTGCGCCGCTACCACGATGCCAAGTATGCCGTGTTCCAGCGCATGTACCGGGACCAGATGGACTACCGTGACCTGATGCGCGGCAGCACGCCCTGAACGCTGCACGCAAGCATTCGGGAGGCACTGCCTCCCGGATCGCCCCCACTCGTCGCGGGGTCCGGGGAGGCCGTTGCCTCCCCGGCGGAGGGTCTGGGAGGCGGAGCCTCCCAGGAGGCCCTGCCCGTCACCCCTCGGCGAGCGCCACCCGTCGCCGCTCGCGCCGCGCCATGGCGCGGGCGACGACATAGAAGACCGGCGTGAAGAGCAGCCCGAAGACCGTCACCCCCAGCATGCCGGCGAAGACCGCCGTACCCAGGCTCTGCCGCATCTCCGCTCCCGCACCGGTCGCCACCGCCAGCGGCAGCACGCCGAGGATGAAGGCCAGCGAGGTCATCAGGATCGGCCGCAGGCGGGTGCGCGCGGCCGCCTCCGCCGCCTGCCAGCGGGTCATCCCCTCCGCCTCGGCCGCGCGGGCGAACTCGACGATCAGGATGGCGTTCTTGGCCGCGAGGCCGATCAGCACCACCAGCCCGATCTGCACCAGCACATTGTTGTCGAGCCCGCGCCAGGCGATACCCGTCAGCGCCGCCAGCACCGACATCGGCGCGATCAGCACCACCGCCAGCGGCAGCAGCCAGCTTTCATAGAGCGCCGCCAGCAGCAGGAAAACGAAGATCACGGCCAGCCCGAAGGCGATCGGCGCGGTATTGCCCTGGGTGGTCTCCTGCAGCGCGATCTCCGTCCACTCGAAGCCATAGCCGGACGGCAGTTCCTCGGCGAGCAGCGCCTCCATGGCCGCGATGGCCTGGCCGGTGGAGACGCCCGGCGCCGCCGCGCCCTGTACCTCGGCCGCGGGAAAGAGGTTGTAGCGCGGCACGCGATAGGGCCCGGTATCCTGCTCCAGCGTGGCGAGGGAGCCGATCGGCACCATGTCGCCGGCATCGTTGCGCGTGCGCAGGAGTGCCACGTCGCGCGGGGTGCGGCGCTGGTCCTCCTCCGCCTGGGCGGTGACGCGATAGGTGCGGCCCAGGATGTTAAAGTCGTTCACGAAGGCCGAGCCGAGATAGACGGAGAGCGTCTCGGACACGCGGGAGAGCGGCACGCCCAGCATCTCCGCCTTGCTGCGGTCCACCTCCGCGCGCAGGGAGGGCGTCGCCGTGTTGAACAGCGTGAAGGCCATGGCGACCTCCGGCCGCTGGTTGGCGGCGGCGACGATGCGGTGGGTCACCGCCTCCAGCGCCCGCGCGCCGTGGTCGCCTCGGTCCTGCACATAGAGCTTGAAGCCGCCACCGGTGCCGATGCCGGAGACGGAGGGCGGCGGGATCACCAGCGCCAGCGCGTCCCGCTGGGCCGAGACGGCTGCCTGCACCGCACCGATGATGGCGGGATAGGCCAGATGCGCCGCCTCGCGCTTCTCGAAGGAGTCAAGCGTGACGAAGATGACGCCGGCATTCGGCGCATTGGTGAAGGTGGCACCGTCGAAGCCCGTGAAAACCACGGTGTTGGCGACGCCCGGCACTTTCAGCAGATCAGCCGAAGCACGCCGCATCACGGCATCGGTGCGCCCCAGGGCCGCGCCCGGCGGCAGCTGGAAGGCCGCGATCAGGTAGCCACGGTCGAGCGGCGGGATCAGGCCGGTGGGCGTCGTGCGCACCGTCTGACCAGTCAGCACCAGCAGCCCGGTGAAGAGGATCATCACCACCGCCGCGAGACGCACCAGCCGGCGAGTCACCGCGCCATAGCCAATGGAGAGCGCATCGAAGGCGCGGTTGAAGCCGCGGAAGAACAGGCCGAAGGGCGCGCCGACCACCGCGCGCCAGCCCTTTGGCTTATGGTGGCTGTGCGGCCGCAGCAGCAGCGCCGCCAGGGCGGGCGAGAGGGTCAGCGAAACCAGCGCCGAAAGCAGCGTGGCGACGGCGATGGTCACGGCGAACTGCTGATAGAAGGCGCCGGCCAGCCCGGTGATGAAGGCGGTGGGCACGAAGACGGCGCAGAGCACCAGGGCGATGGCGATCAGCGCGAAGCCGACCTCGTCCATCGTGCGCTGCGTCGCCGCCACCGGATCGAGCCCGTTGGCCAGGTGCCGCTCGACATTCTCCACCACGACGATAGCGTCATCGACGACGATGCCGATGGCCAGGATCAGGCCGAACATCGAGAGGCTGTTCAGCGAGACGCCGAACAGACCCATGAAGGCGAAGGTGCCGATGATCGAGACCGGGATCGCCGCCAGCGGGATGATCGAGGCGCGCCAGGACTGCAGGAACAGGATCACCACCAGCACCACCAGCACGATGGCCTCGATGAAGGTGTGCAGCACCGCCTCCATCGACTGCTCGATGAACTGCGTGGTGTCATAGACGACGCGGTAATCGACGCCCGGCGGGAAGTCCCGCTTCACCTCCTCCAGCGTCGTACGGATGGCGGCGGCGGTCGCCAGCGCATTGGAGCCGGGGCGCTGGAAGATCGGCATGGCCACCGCCGGGTCCGTCCCCAGATAGGCATTGACAGTATAGTCCTGGCTGCCCAGCTCGACGCGCGCGATGTCACGCAGCCGCAGCGGTGCCCCGCCCTCGCCGGTGGCGACGACGATATCGGAGAACTCCTCCACGCTGCGCAGCCGGCCCAGGGCCTGGATGTTGAGCTGGAAGGCCTCGCCGCTGGCATTGCTGGTGGGCGGCTGATTCAGCCCGCCGGCGGCAACCTGCACATTGGCGCGGCGCAGGGCGTCCACCACCTCGCCGGCGGTCAGCCCACGCGCGGCGATCCGCGCGGGGTCGAGCCAGATGCGCATGGCATAGTCGCGCCCGCCGAAGACCTGGATGTCGCCGACGCCATCGAGCCGCGCCAGGCGGTCGCGCAGGTTCAGCGTCGCGTAGTTGGAAAGATACTGGTCATCGCGCGAGCCGTCGGGCGAGATCAGATGGACCACCATCATGATGTCGGGCGAGGCCTTGCGGACCACCAGCCCGAGTCGGCGCACCTCCTCCGGGAGGCGCGCCTCGGCGACGGCCATGCGGTTCTGCACCAGCACCTGCGCCTGATCGACATCGACGCCCTGGCGGAACACCACATTGACGGTGAGCTTGCCGTCACCGGTGGCCTGGGAGCTCATGTAGAGCATCCCCTCCACGCCATTGACCTCCTGCTCGATCGGCGTGGCGACGGTCTCGGCGATCACCGAGGCCGAGGCGCCGGGATAGGTGGCGGTGATGGTGACGGTAGGCGGCGCGATCTCGGGATATTCGCTGATCGGCAACCGGAGGGAGGCGATCGCGCCGATCAGCACGATCGCGATGGAGATCACGGCGGCGAAGATCGGCCGCGCGATGAAGAAGCGGGCGAAGCGCATGGCTCCCTGTCCTCACCGTGCCTGCGCGATGCGGCCGTCGGCCGGCGCGGCCTCGGCCGTCACCCGGGCGCCGGGACGCGCCAGGTGCAGGCCGCCAACGATCACCCGGTCGCGCGGGGAAAGGCCGCCGCGCACGACGCGCAGCCCATCCACCACCGGCCCAAGTGTCACCGGCTTGGCGACCACCGTGCCATCCGCGGCCACGGTCATCACCACCCGGGCCGTCTGGTCCGCGGCGATGGCGGCATCCGGCACCAGCAGCCGCTCGCCCTGATCCACCGGCAGGCGCAGCCGGGCGAAGGTACCGGGCGTCAGGAACAGGTCCTTGTTCGGCAGCAGGGCACGCGCGCGCAGCGTGCCGGAGCGGGTGCGCAACTCGCTGTCGAGGAAGTCGAGCGTGCCGGTCCGCTCCCAGTTCGGCTCGTCGGCCAGCCGCAGCTGCACCTCCGGCCGCTCCGCCCCGGCGCGCGCGCCACCGTCACGGGCGAGACGGAGGTAGTCGGCCTCGCTCATGTCGAAGCTGGCATAGATCGGGTCGAGCGTGAGGATGGTGGTCAGCAGGGTCGAGCCCGCCTGCACCAGATTGCCGGCATCGACGCGGCGGTCGGAGGCGCGGCCGGGCTGCGGCGCGCGCACCTCCGTCCAGGTCAGCTCCAGCTCGGCCTGGCGCAGCCGGGCGCGCGCCGCCTCGACCTCCGCCTCGGCCCCGCGCTCGGCGGCGCGTCGGCTGTCGAGCTGCGCCTGCGGGGCGATGCGGTCCTGCACCAGCGGGGTGGTGCGGCGGATATCCTGCCGCGCGAGGTCGAGTCGCGCCTGGGCGCCGGCCAGCTCGGCCTGGGCGCTCTGCACGGCGATCTCGAAGGGACGACGGTCGAGGGTAAAGAGCAGGTCGCCCGCCTTGACGACCTGCCCGTCGCGGAAATGCACCTGCTCGATCAGGCCGGAGACGCGCGGGCGCAGCTCGACGCGCGCCGAGGGCTCCAGCCGGGCGATGTGCTCCTCCCATTCCGTGACGTCGCGGCTGAAGGGCTGGGCAACCGTCACGGCAGGCGGGGCAGGCTGCGCCTGCAGCGGCATGGTGGGCAGGGCCAGCAGGAGGGCAAGCGGAAGAAGAGTCTTGCGGGATGGGACTGGCATAGCCTATCTCCAGGGCCGGATGATACCGACCGGTTCGTACCGTGGTGATATATACCGGTCGGTATAAAATCAAGCCGCCCTGGCGGGAAACATTCCGCATTGCGGGAGAAAAGATTGTGACGGATGCCTCTGTCGCCCATCCGCCGGCCTGCAGGCCACGCAGCACGGCCGCGCAGCGACTCTTCGCCGTGGCGAAAGAGCTGTTCTACCGACAGGGCATCCGCGCCACCGGCGTCGAGGAGCTGTGCCGCGCGGCCGGCACCACCAAGATCAGCCTTTACCGGGCCTTCCCCTCGAAGGACGAGCTAATCGCCTCGATCCTCCGCGACGACTGTGAGAAGAGCGCCTGTCGCCTGGACCAGGCCTTCGACCCAGCCCTGCCGCCGCGCGAGCGGCCCGGCGCCTGCCTGGCGGCGGCAGTGGCGGCGCTGCGCCAGCCAGGCTTCCGGGGCTGCCCGGTCGGGCTGGCCATCGCCGAGTTCCCGGACCCCACCCATCCCGCCCGCCAGGTGGCCGATGCGCACAAGCTGCAGACACGCGAGAACCTGCGGCGGCTCTGCGCCGAGGCGGGTGCCGCCGACGCGCAGCTTCTGAGCGATTCCCTGCTGATGCTGATCGAGGGCGCCTTCTCGTCCGCGCCCTACCTGGGCAATGAGGAAGCGGCCCGCTCCCTGGAGCGGGCGGGCGCGGCACTCCTGGCCACAGCCTTTCCCGACCTTCGCCCGGCGCCTGAGCCGGGCAAACCCTAGTGTCCGGATAACGAAGCCCTGCGGACTTCGTCATCCGGACACTTGCCTTTGTTTTCAGTAGCCTGCTGATCCGCTTCCTCCGCTGCAAATGCAGCGGAGGAAGCGGGCAGGACACTAGGCGGCAGCGGCGCCCTGCTTCCGCGCCGTCGCGCGGCCGCTAGGCCAACCGGCCAGCGCGAGATCCACCACCTCGTCCAGCATTTCGCGGGTGGCCCCCCCCTTGGCCTGGATGGCCAGCCCCTGCGCTACCGTCATTAGGTAGCGGGCCAGGGCCGCGGGATCGGTTTCAGCCGGCAGATCCCCCTCCTTCCGCGCCCGCACAAGGCGCGCGGCAATCGCGGCCTCCGCGTCGCAGCGCCGGCGGATCAGCTCCTGGCGCACCGGCTCGCTTTCCGGCGAGCAGGCGATGGCACCATTGAGGCCCAGGCAGCCATGCGGCAGGTCCTCCCGCGTCAGCAGGTCGGCATAGCTGCGGAGCAGCCGCTCGACGGCCTGTCGCGCCACCGGCTCGGCCAGCGCCGCATCGACAAAGGCGAGATAGCGCGCCTGGTAGCTGTCGAGCGCCTTGCGGAACAGCTCCTCCTTGCTGCCGAAGCAGGCATAGAGGCTGGGCTTGGCGATCCCCATGGCCTCGGTCAGGTCAGCCAGGCTCGTGCCCTCGTAGCCCTTCTGCCAGAACTGCAGCAGAGCCGCCTCCAAGGCTTTCTCCGGATCGAATTCCCGCGGCCGCCCCATTTCCGTTTCCGCCGATATAAGTCCGTCCTCACATCATATAGCGAGCATGCGGCAGCGATTCGAGCCGCGAGACCTGCCCCTCCGGCGGCGGCGCCTTGCGCACCGGGCATTGCCACCGGCCGGCCCGGCGCTTCTCACTCCACCCGGAGGATCTCCACCCCCGGCGGCGCGAGCAGGATCTCGCTGAAGGCGCGCATCCAATCTCCTGTCTCATCGCCGGCGGTGCCGCCGCGGTGGCGGAAGCCTTCGAGCTGATCCAGGCTGGTCAGTTCCACCTCGAACTGGAGCGCCGCGCCACCCGCCCCGCGCGTCAGCGGAACCAGCATCCGGGCCTTCAGGCCCTCGCCCTGCGCCGCAGCCACCTCTCGCTGGATGAACTCCACCGCGCGCTGGCGGTTGATGGGCAGCACATCATAGGAAAACCGTGCGAGATACATCGCCTTCTCCTGTCCGGGGCCTTCAGCCCTCCTCCAGCGTGAAGCCGGCCTTGAGCGTCACCTGGTAGTGATCGACCTTGCCGTCGCTCCCGACGGCGCCGCGAATCTGCACCACCTCGAACCAGCGCAGGTTCCGCAGCGTGGTGCCGGCGCGGGTGATCGCGGCCTGGATCGCCTCGTCGGTGCCCAGTTTCGAGGACCCGACCAGTTCGACCACCTTATAGACATGCTCCGACATGACGGGCCTTCCCCTTGGGCTTGCGTTTCACGGCAGGCGCTGGGGCGATGCGGAGGCGCTGCGCGCCCCGGCCATTTCGCCTCCGCCACGATGCAATCAACCCGCCCGCCACAAGGCAAGGCCTGGATGGCACCCCGCCCATCACGCTGCCGCGCCCAAGCGGTGGAGGGCAGGGCCCGGAACCCGCCGGCCCCGCGACCCTGACGCCCCTATCGGCCGGCGCGGGTGCTGTCGCGCGCCCCGGAGGCGCGCTCGTCGAAGCCTTCCGGCACCGCGCGCCCCTCGTCGATGAAGGCCTTCCGCAGCGCCTCCACATTGGGGCTGAAGATGGTCCTGCGGTTCTCCACCGCCCAGGCATGGGAGTTGCGCACAGTGTCAAGCGATTGCTGGAAGCGCGGCATCACCCAGCGGGCGAAAAGCTCATAGCTGCGCCAGGTCTGCTCACGGTCGGCCCAGTCGTTGGCGCGGAACAGGAAGCCGCCGAAGCCGCCCTCGCTCTTCTCGATCAGGTTCTCGATGCCGCGCGCCACCGTATCCGGCGAGCCGACCAGCGTCGTGCCCGACCTCACGCCATCGGTCAGGGGATCCTCCGAGCGGCCCGGCGGCCGGCCGAGCGCATCCTCGAAATAGGTGACCGTCTCCAGCCGCTCGCCGACGCGCACCTCCTCCATGGCCTTCTCGTCGGTTTCGGCGACATGCACGTTCATCACCAGCCGCCAGTCCTCCCGGCTGATGGTCTTGCCGTGCCGGGCGGCCGCCTCCTCGGCGATGCGCCACTGGCCCGGCAGTGCCGCCGGCCCGCCCGGCATGCCGGCACCGAGCGAGAGAATGCCGACGCCGTGCTTCCCCGCCACGGTCGGGCCGGAGGGGGTCAGGGTGCTGGCGACGGCGATCGGGAAATGCGGGTCGCTATAGGGGCGCAGATGGAGCCGGGCCTCGTTCATCTCGAACCAGTCGGTCTTGCGCGTCACCGGGCCGTCGCAGCGCAGCAGGGCCATGATCGCCTCCAGCGCCTCGTCCATGCGGCGGCGCTGGGTGGCGGGATCGATGCCGAGCATATAGGCGTCGGAGACTAGGGCGCCCGGACCGCAGCCGAGCATGGCGCGCCCGCGCGTCATGTGGTCGAGCTGCACGAAGCGCTGCGCCACCAGGAAGGGATGGTGATAGGGCAGGCTCGTCACGCCCGAGCCGAGGCGGATGTGCTTCGTCCGTTCCGCGGCGGCGGCGATGATCAGCTCGGGCGAGGCGATGATCTCCCAGCCCGCGGAATGATGCTCGCCGATCCAGGCCTCGTCATAGCCGAGCCGGTCCAGCAGCTCGATCATCTCGATGTCGCGGGCCATGGCCAGGGTGGGGTTGTCGCCCAGGCGGTGGAAGGGCGCGAGAAAGATGCCGAACTTCAGGCCACGCTTCGCCATGGACGTCTGCTCCCGTGTTTGCCGTGAGCTTTGCGCAGTTGCGGTGCGGTGCCAAGCGTCCAGGCGAAGGTCCGGCGGCTTGGCTCCTGCAGCCCGAGGCGCCCATCCTTCCCCTGGCCCTTCCCCTGCCCCTTCCCTTGGGCGGCGATCCGCGCCGGGCGCGGCAACGTGACGGCGGCCCGGCCGCCGACCGTCCGGCCCGCTGCCCGCGCGGGCTTCTCAGCCGGGCTCAGGGCGTCCATTGTGGCAAGACCCGTTCCCCTTACCGGCCGTCCGCCGCCCGCCGGCGGGCGCCGCCCGGACATCCAGCGAACCGAGGCGCATGAACTCTCCCTTTGATCCGTCCCAGGTGAAGTTTGGCATCGGCCAGCCTGTCTCCCGCAAGGAAGACCCGGTGCTGCTGCGCGGGGAAGGCCGCTACAGCGATGACCTGAACCTGCCCGGCCAGGCGCGCGCCGTGATGGTGCGGAGCCCCTATGCCCATGGCGTGCTGCGCGGCATCGACACCGCCGAGGCGCGGAGTATGCCGGGGGTGCTGGCCATCATCACAGGCCAGGACCTGGCGGCGGCCGGGCTTGGCCCGATGCTGGCCAATATCAGCCAGAAGAACCGCGACGGCAGCGAGGTCCACCTGCCGCGCCAGCTGCCATTGACCACGGACCGGGTCCGCTATGTCGGCGACCCGATCGCCATGGTGGTGGCCGAGACGGTCGAGCAGGCGCGCGACGCCGCTGAAGCGGTGGTGCCCGATATCGAGCCGCTGCCGGCCGTGACCGAGGCGCGCGAGGCGGCAGAGGCGCCGGCGCTCTATGACGACGTGCCGGGCAACCTCCTGCTCGACTTCCAGTACGGCGATGCCGCCAAGGTGGCGGAGGCCTTCGCCCGCGCCGCCCATGTGACGCGGGTGCCGCTCCGCAACAGCCGCGTGATCGTCGCGCCGATGGAGCCGCGCGCGGCGCTGGCCAGCTTCGAGGCGGAGGAGGACCGCTACGTCCTGCGCCTCGGCACCCAGGGCGTCTTCGGAATGCGTGCCAACATCGCCAAGGTCATGGGCATCGACCCGGCGAAGCTGCGCATCCTGACCGGCAATGTCGGCGGCTCCTTCGGCATGAAGGCCTCCGTCTATCCTGAATACATCGCCCTGCTGCACGCGGCCCGCACCCTCGGCCGGCCGGTGAAGTGGACCGACGAGCGCTCAGGCAGCTTCCTCTCCGACAGCCATGGCCGCGACCACGACATGACCGGCGAGCTGGCGCTGGATGCCGAGGGCCGCTTCCTGGCGGTGCGTATCCATGGCTATTCCAATCTCGGCGCCTATCTCAGCAACGCCACCACCCTCCCCTCCACCGGCAACACGGTGAAGAACGTCGTCGGCGTCTACCGCACGCCGCTGGTGGAGGTCTCGACGCGCTGCATGTTCACCAACACCACGCCGGTCGGCGCCTATCGCGGCGCCGGGCGGCCGGAGGGCAACTATTACATGGAGCGCCTGATCGACACGGCGGCCCGCGAGATGGGCATCGACCGCGTCGAGCTGCGCCGGCGCAACCAGATCCAGCCCGAGCAGATCCCCTACGCCACCCCGGCCGGCACCACCTATGACAGCGGCGACTTCCCGGCGATCCTGGACGAGGCGCTGGCCGCCGCCGACTGGGACGGTTTCCCGGCGCGCCGCGCGGAAAGCCGCCGGCAGGGCAAGCTGCGCGGGCGTGGCATCGGCCACTACCTTGAAGTCACCGCGCCCCCCTCGAAGGAGATGGGCGGCATCCGCTTCGAGCCGGATGGCAGCGTCACCATCATCACCGGCACCCTCGACTACGGCCAGGGCCATGCCTCCCCCTTCGCCCAGGTGCTGGTGGACCGGCTTGGCATTCCCTTCGAGCGGATCAAGCTGCTGCAGGGCGACAGCGACGAGCTGATCGCCGGCGGCGGCACCGGCGGCTCGCGTTCCATCATGGCCAGCGGCCAGGCCATCGCCGGGGCCAGCGCGCTGGTGATCGAAAAGGGGCGCCGCATCGCAGGCCATTTCCTGGAGGCCGCGGAGGAGGACATCGAGTTCTCCGGCGGGCGCTTCACCATCGCCGGCACCGACCGCGGCATCGACGTGCTGGAGCTGGCGGCGCGGCTGCGCGAGGCGACCAATCTGCCGGAAGATCTGCCCCGCACGCTCGATGTCTCGCATGCCGAGCAGTACGAAGACTCCGCCTTCCCCAATGGCTGCCACATCGCCGAGGTGGAGATCGACCCCGACACGGGCGAGACGGAAGTGGTCCGCTACGTGATGGTCAACGACTTCGGCGTGATCGTGAATCCGCTGCTGGTCGAGGGGCAGGCGCATGGCGGCATCGTGCAGGGGATCGGCCAGGCACTGACCGAGCTCACCGCCTATGACGCCGAAGGCCAGATCCTCACCGGTTCCTTCATGGACTACGGGCTGCCGCGCGCCGTCCATGCGCCGCTCTTCCGCTTCCAGAGCCATCCAGTGCCGGCGCGGACCAACGCGCTCGGCGCCAAGGGCTGCGGCGAGGCGGGTTGCGCCGGCTCGCTGCCGGCGGTGATGAACGCCGTGGTGGATGCGCTGTCGGAACTGGGCATCACCCATATCGACATGCCCGCCACGCCGGTGCGGATCTGGCAGGCGATCCAGGAGCGCCGCGCCGCCGCGGCTTAGTCTCGCGTGGTCCGGAAGAGCCGGGGCGCCCGGCTCTTCCGGCGGCGCTGCCCCTATCTGGCTGGGCTGGGATGCGTCGATCTGTGAGGATCTAAGATGATTGGGGCGCCAGGATTCGAACCTGGGAATGGCGGTACCAAAAACCGCTGCCTTACCGCTTGGCTACGCCCCAGCGAGGCTCTCGGGCGCTGAATACGGTGTCGGGGCCCCTTCCGTAAAGCCCCCTCCCCACCGCCACCAGGCGGCGGGAAGCCGGATGGCGGCGGCCTCGGCCGCTCCGGCATCGGCAAAGAGCGCGAAGCAGGTCGCGCCGGAGCCGCTCATCCGCGCCAGCAGGCAGCCGGGGAGACCCCGCAGCGCCGCCAGGACCTCGGCCACCGCTGGGCAAAGGCCGATCGCCGCCGCCTCCAGGTCATTGCCACAGGCCGCAAGGTCGCGCGTCATGGCGGCGGCATCCGGCCAAGCGGCGGGCAGTGTCGCTTCCGCCGAGAAGCCCCCGCCCCGCGCCCGGAACACCGCCGGCGTGGCCAGCGGGATGCGCGGATTGGCCAGCACCAGCCCGGCCGGCGGTAGGGCGGGCGCAGCGCACAGCACCTCTCCCACACCCCCCATGCGGGCAGGGCGGCTGTCGAGGCAAACCGGCACATCCGCGCCGAGCCGGGCGGCCAGGGGCGCGAGGCGCGCGCCTCCCCAGCCCAGCCCCCAGGCCCGATCCAGCAGCCGCAGCGTCGCGGCGGCATCGGCCGAGCCGCCGCCGATCCCGGAAGCGACCGGCAGGCACTTGGTGAGCCGCAGTGTGCCATGCGGCGCGATGCCCGCCTCAGCCGCCAGCAGCCGCGCCGCGCGCAGCACCAGATTGTCCTCCTCCGCCGCAAGGGCAGCGGCCTCCGGCCCGTCGAGCCGCAGCGCCAGCGCGCCACCCGGGCGGTAGCGCAGCTGGTCGGCTGCGCCGGCGAAGGCGACCAGGCTATCCAGCAGGTGGTAGCCATCGGCACGGCGGCCGAGGACGTGCAAGTGCAGGTTGACCTTGGCGGGTGCCGCCTCAGCCAGCTCAGGGGTCGTGGTCATCACTGCGGCAGGGCGGCGCGGTTCGCCCCCGGCAGACCGTCGCGCAGCTTGGCGGAAATGCGCGGCGCCTCGCCCGGCTCGGGCTCCAGCGCCAGGGCCCGGCGCCACTGGAAGCGCGCCTCGCGCTCGCGGCCCGCGGCCCAGTAGGCGTCGCCCAGATGGTCGTTGATGACGCTGTTGCGCGGCTCCAGCTCGGCCGCGCGCTCCAGCCAGCGGGTGGCGCCGGGAAGGTCGTTCAGCTTGAACAACGCCCAGCCCAGGCT
>DATMRU010000085.1:0-20928 GCA_035565935.1 Roseomonas sp. | reverse complement strand
TGATGATGATGGTGTTGCTCGTCCATCTGCGGCATTCCTCCGCGACTGCTGTGCTGGCCGTGCTTGGCTGCAATTCAGATGGAGCCTCCCCCTGTGGGAAGGTCAAGGCATGCAACGGAGGCGCCGTGGCGCCTTGACCTTCCCACAGTGGCAAGCCCCACCTGTGAGGCGGTCGACTGCAAAGGAGAGCACGATGTACCGCTTCGAAGTCCCCGGCATGAAATGCAGTGGCTGCGCCAGGAAGGTGGAACGCGCCATCAAGGCGAAGGACGCTTCAGCCGAGTTCAATGCGGACCTTGAGAAGAAGCGGGTGACCGTGACCTCCTCCATGTCCCAGGCTGACATCGCCGAGGCCATCCAGGACGCGGGTTACGCAAACCAAGTGGCCGCCTGACTCTCGGGACGTCAGAACCGCCGGTCCGGAACAGAGCAACCGGAGCATCGGTGCTCCGGCCGCGCCCATGCCGCGTAGGGGCGCAACCGCGTCTCTGGTCACGCCGCCAGCCTTGCGGACTCCCGCGCCCCGCTCGGCCTGGCGCATCCAGTTCCAGATCGGCTGGGCCACCGGCTCAAACGCACGGGGCGGGTCCTCCGGCGTTCGGCCCCAACGAACCAACTCCACCCTCCGCTGCCGGAGCTCCGGCCGAGGGCCAGGAAGGCAGCGGCGAGGCTTCTCCAGGCAGTTCCATGCACGGGTTTTCACAAGTTGCCGGGCGGCAGGGCGGACCAGCCGCTCCACCCGATATAGAAACCGACGAGCAGGATGAGGGCCGCCGAGACATAGGGCGCACGCCGGGCGACGCGGTCGAACAGGCCAGACCAGCGGCGCTCCGCATGCCGCATGCCGACGGCGGCCGCCACGCCGACCGAGACCATCACCACGGCAAGCCCGATCGAAAAGCAGAGCACCAGGGTGGCGCCAAGGCTGAACTGCTGAAGTTGCAGACAGAGCAGAAGCACGGTGATAGCCGCCGGGCATGGGATGAGACCGCCGGTCAGGCCGAACAGGATGATCTGCCAGGTCGTGACCTGGCGGCTGGCGAAGCGGCGCCGGATGTCCTCGGCGTGCGCGCGCTCGTGGGCGTCCTGGAAGCCAGGCGCCGACACGTCCAGCCCTTCGTGGCCATGGTCGTGGTGGCCATGGGCGTGCTCCCGGAACACGAGGTCGTACTCGTGGGCGTGGCCACCATGGGCGAGGCGCACCCGCGCGTCGAACTCGTGCGGCTCGGGGATCTCCTCAATAGACTCCAGATAGCCGCCGCGGTCGGCGAAGGCGAAAGCCTGCCGGGCACCGTCCGATCGGATCGTCTCCACCGTCACCTCGTTGGCCCGCCAGCCGTGGCCGCCCTCGAAGCGTACGCGCCAGCGAGGAGGTACGCCGTCCTCGAACACCTCCAATGCCATCACGCCGTGGCCGGTATCGATGCGCCGGACCTCGTCGTGATGGTGGTGATCGTGGTCATGGTCATGATCGTGATGCTGGTCGCGCCAGGTGCGCCACAGCATCCACGCTGCGACCCCGATCACGATGACGGCCGAGGCAAGCTGGAAGTAGGGCTCGGAGGTCTCGACGTCGAAGCTGTTGGCATAGTGCAGGCCGATGAGGGCGACCACCCAGACGACGAGCGTGTGGGACAGCGCTGCCGAGAGGCCGAGCAGGACGGCCTGGGGCACGCTGCCCCGGATGGCGACGATGAAGGCGGCCATCATCGTCTTGGAGTGGCCCGGCTCCAGCCCATGCAGCGCTCCCAGCAGGATAGCGGAGGGGATGAACAGCCAGGCGTGGGCTGCGCCCTGCTGGAGCAGGTCGGAGAAGGGGGTCATGGGCTGGTCTTCACCTCAGGTAGGTGCGGACGACCTCGAGCAATTGCGCAGCGGCCTCCTCGTCGAGGGCGCCCGGGTGCTTCTCCGGGTCGACCAGGTGATGCCGGACGTGGTCTTCGACCACTTCGGCCATCAGCCCGGCCGTGGCGCCACGGACGGCGGCGATCAGGTGCATCACCCGTTCGCAGCCCGCCTCGCTCTCCAGGGCGCGCTCGATGGCCTCAACCTGGCCCCGGATGCGCCGCACCCGGCCAAGCAGCTTCTGTTTCTCACGGACGGTGTGGGTCATGCCCATACATATATAGGCTAGGGGGGTATGGTAGGCCAGCTATTACCGTGTACCCCCGCAACCTCGCAGGAACCAACGAAAGCCACTCATGGAGGAAAGGTGCCGCAGGCAGGACCGCTATCCGACGGCGCCCGGAACCTGCTGAATAATTTGAAGGAGCGCGGAGCGGCCGCAGCCGATCTTGGCCAGGATCGATGAGCGATGATCAGCCCCTGTACCGCAGCGCCTCGACCAGCAATGCAAAGGCAGGCGTTGGCTGGCGGCGGCTGGGATAGTAGAGGTGGTAGCCGGAAAACGGCTCGCACCAGTCCGCCAGCACCCGGACCAGGCTTCCGTCTGTGATGTAGGGCTGCACCTGCTGCTCCGGCAGGTAGAGCAGCCCGAGGCCCGCCAGCGCTGCGTTGAGCATCAGGGTCGCGCTGTTGAGCACAAGCTGCCCCTCGACGCGCACCCTGACCTCGCGCTTGCCCTTCTCGAACTCCCAGGCGTACAGCCCACCATGCGTTGGCAGGCGCAGGTTGATGCAGTTGTGGGCGGTCAGGTCCTGGGGCTTGCAGGGCACTGGCCGGGCCGAGAAGTAAGCAGGTGACCCAACGACCGCCATCCGCATCGCCGGGCTGATGGGCACCGCAATCATGCCCTTGGCGAGGGTCTCTCCTGGCCGGATCCCGGCATCGCATTGCTCGGCGGCGATATCAGTCAGGCCGTAGTCGACGACGATCTCCACCTTGATGTCCGGGTACTCCGGCAGCAGCCGCTCCAGGACCGGCATCAGGGTGGAGGTGGCCGCATTCTCGGTGGCTGAGATGCGGATGGTGCCGGACGGCTTCTCCCGCAGTTCGCTCAGAGCAGCGAGTTCTTCCTCGATCTCGTCCAGACGCGGGCCGATATTGCGCAGGAGGCGCTCGCCTGCTTCCGTGGGCGCGACGCTCCGGGTGGTCCGGGTCAAGAGCCTCAACCCCAGGCGAGCCTCCAGCCCGCGCAGGGTCTGGCTCAGCGCCGACTGAGACACGCCGAGCTTCGCGGCGGCCCTGGTGAAGCTTCGCTCCCGCGCCACAGCCATGAAGGCGTTGAGATCATTGAGTTCCGCCCCCGCCATTTAGAAGAATTCCTAATAAGTCCATGTCGGTTTTACGCTCTAATCCCGGCGGCATCCATCCATTACCTCTTTGACAGGATTGCCACGGACCACCTCAGGATGGCCCGCGCTCTCGGAGTACGAGGAGAGAGAAGATGGACATCACGCGCGCAGGGACGCAGCCCTCCGGCAAGGGACCGGCCGAGTACTTCACCGGCACGGTCCGCATCGACCCGCTGTTCAGCCCGCCCGACCCGGCCCGGGTGGCTGGCGCCCTGGTCACCTTCGAGCCGGGTGCCCGCACCGCCTGGCACACGCACCCGCTGGGGCAGACCCTGATTGTCACCGCGGGCTGCGGTTGGGTACAGCGCGAGGGTGGGCCGGTCGAGGAAATCCGGCCGGGGGACGTGGTCTGGTTCCCGCCCGGCGAGAAGCACTGGCATGGCGCCACGCCGACCACGGCCATGAGCCACATCGCCATCCAGGAAAAGCTCAACGGCTCCCCCGTGGACTGGATGGAGCACGTCACGGACGAGCAGTACCGGCGCTGAGGCTGGAGATGGCGCGGGGTATCGCCGCGGGTGCTCTCACCGTGCAGCGATGCTCCGCAGGGATGAGGAGAGGACAATGCCCCACGTCATCGTCAAGCTCGCCGCCGGGAGATCCGAGCGGCAGAAGGTACGGATCGCCGAGGAAGTGACCAAGGCCATCCTGGCTATCACCGGCAACGACGAAGATGCTGTGTCGGTCAGCATCGAGGACGTCCAGCCGAGCGACTGGGCCGAGACGGTGTACCGGCCGGACATCCTCGGCAAGCCCGGCACACTCTACAAGAAGCCTGAGTACACCCTCCTGTGACGGTGCTCGTCATCCGCGTCTGAGGTCGGCGCCGATCACCGGATCGGCCCGGTCCACACATTCTCCATCGGCATCCAGGAAAGCTGAGCATGAAACCGTGCTGCTCCGCGCCCTTCCGGCTGCGCTGGTCGTAGGCGCTGCTGCCACCGCCGCCTGGCAGGACTGGGCCGGGGCAGCTCGCAGACAGCCGCGGCGCCAGGAAGGCGGTGGTGGTCGGCCTCCTGGTGGGCGCGGTGATCACCGGCCTCGGCTACGCGCTGGTCTACCCGAGCTTCGGAGTGGAGGCGGTTCGGGCCGCGCTGCCGGAAAGCCGCAGGCTGGCCATGGGCGCCTACACCACCTGGCTGGACCTGGCGCTCGGGGTCGCCGGTCCCGTGCTTGGCCTGGTCGCGAACTGGCAGGGCCTGAGCTCGGTGTTCCTGGTCAGCGGCCCGGTCGTGCTCTGCGCCGCCATCGTGGCGCTCCGGACACCCCGCACGCCGCCGACCGGCCGACCCGTCTCCCATTCACCAAGGAAGGAACGAACAGATGAGGCTTCTTGCACCTGTGTTGTTGTCCTGCGTCCTGGGCGGCGCATCCCTCGCCCATGCGCAAGGGACAGGCGTTCCACCGAATACGGGCGCCACTCTCCCCACCCAGGGTGACGTGCGGGCAGTGTCGCCTACCCTGGAGCGCTACGAGCAGGGCACTATCTTCGGCAATCTCTGGCGCCGCCCCGACCTGTCGCCGCGCGACCGCAGCATCGTCACGCTCTCGGCGCTGATCGCCCGGAACCAAACGGCCGAGTTGCCGCGGTACCTGGACCTCGCGCTCGACAGTGGCGTCAAGCCGAGCGAGATCTCGGGCCTCATCACCCATCTCGCCTTCTACTCCGGCTGGGCCAACGCCGCCTCGGCCGCCTCGGCGGCGAAGGACGTCTTCGCGGCACGCGGCATCGGCATGGACCGGTTGCCCGCGGCGGAGCCCGACCTGTTGCCGCTGGACGAGGCGGCCGAGGCGCAGCGCGCGGCCCGCGTCGCGCAGGACGTCCGTCCCGTGGCCCCCGGTCTTGACCAGTTCACGACGGAGACGCTGTTCCGCGACCTGTGGCTGCGTCCCGACCTTGCCCCGAGAGACCGCAGCCTCGTCACGGTCAGCGCCCTGATCACGGCGGGCCAGGTGGCGCAGGTCCCATACCACCTGAATAGGGCCATGGATAACGGGCTGACGCGCGCGCAGGCGTCAGAGGTCGTTGCGCACCTCGCGTTCTATGCCGGGTGGCCCAACGCCTTCTCGGCAGTGCCCGTCATGAAGAGCGTTTTCGACAGTCGCGCGAACTGAGCCACCCACCCTAAGGAGCACCGATATGCAGCGGCTTGCCTCTCTCGTCGTGACGATGTCCCTGCTCGCATCGGCGGCGGCCCACACGAACACCGTCCTTGCGCAGGCAGCCAGCCCGGCATCTCCCGGGGCGGCCCAAGGCCAAGGCGAACTGCGAATCACGCGCGCTGGTTCACAGCCTTCGGCGAGAGGGTCCGCCCAGTACTTCACGGGCTCCGTACGCGTTGACATGCTGTTCCCGGCGACCGCGCCATCACGCATGACCGGCGGCAGCGTCACCTTCGAGCCCGAGGCCCGCACCGCCTGGCACACGCATCCAGTGGGTCAGGTGCTCATAGTGACGGCCGGAGTTGGCTGGATTCAGCGGGAGGGTGGCCCTGTGGAGGAGATGCGCCCAGGCGACGTGGTGTGGATTCCGCCGGGGGTGAAGCACTGGCACGGTGCCGCCGCAACGACCGGGGTGACGCATATCGCCCTCACGGAGGAGGTGAACGGGCAGGTCGCGACCTGGATGGAGAAAGTCTCGGACGAGCAGTACCGCCGGTGATTGCGGCCGCTGGAATCGCCTCTCGCCGATAAGGAGGTTCAGTCAGGGCGGCCGCCAACTCTCGCGAGACAAGGTGGGCGCCATCTTATGACAGGCTGGCGTCGCGCGCGAGCTGGCCGGGTGCGGGAAAGCTCATGCGGTGAGGCCCTCGCGCCCGCCGCAGGACAAGCACGGGCGCGGTTCTGAGTCGTTTACCGCTCTGAGCCGTCACCGGACAACAAGCCATGCGTCGCTTGATCCAGACGCGAAGAACCGCAGAAGGGAGAGTGCTACCACGATGCGAATGAAGCGGCTGACGCGCATGTCCGCAGTCACAGCGCTCACCGCGGTGGCGCTGGTCAACATGACGAATGCCGTTGAGCAGGCCACAGCGCAATCAACTTACGACAGTCAAGCAAAAACCATGAAAATCCGCATCAATATCGAAGGCGCCACCGTGACCGGAACGCTTGATGACAATCCGACCGCGAGGGACTTCGCTTCCCTGCTCCCCTTGAGCGTGCCACTGGCCGATTATGCAAGGACAGAGAAGGTCAGCGACCTTCCCAGGAAGCTGTCCACGGATGGCGCTCCCGCCGGCTTCGATCCCTCGATCGGAGACATCACCTACTACGCTCCGTGGGGCAACCTCGCCATCTTCTACCAGGACTTTGGCTATTCCCGCGGACTCATCAAACTCGGTGCGATCGACTCCGGCGGGGCGGCGCTCAGCCGATCTGAATCCATGCAAGCGACCATCGAATTGGTCAGGGACTAAGTTCGCAAATGAAGAAGGCCCCTTTTGCCACCACGAGGGTCGTGAAGGCATAGGTGATGCGCATCGTGCGGCCCCACTTCTGACACGCACATGCTGCCTCAACCTCGATATCGCAGCGCATCGACCAGCAGGGAGAAGGCTGGCATGGGCTGACGACGGCTAGGATAGTAGAGGTGGTATCCGGGAAAGGGCGGGCACCAGTCGGCGAGAACCCGGACGAGCCGCCCCTCAGCGATATGCTCCTGCACCTGGTCCTCGAACACACAGGCCAGGCCGAGCCCGGTCAGAGCAGACCTGAGGAGCAGTGGGGGGTAGTTGAACACCAGAGGCCCCTCAACGTGCACTCTGAGCTCCTGCTTTCCCTTCTCGAGTTCCCAGGCATAGAGCGAGCCGTGGGTTGGCAGCCGGATGTTGATGCAGGCATGCTCGGTCAGGTCTTGCGGGACCTTCGGCCGTGGCCGCCGCGCGAAGTAGGATGGCGCGCCAACGACCGCCATCCGCATATCGGGCCCGATGCGCACCGCGATCATGTCCTTCGCCACCTGTTCGCCGAAGCGTATGCCCGCGTCGTAGCGGCCGGCGACAAGGTCAGTCAGCGTATTGTCGACGTCCACTTCAATCTTGATGTCCGGATAGTCCGGCAGCAGCCGTTCCAGAGCTGGCATCAGGATGGTCTCGACCGGGTGCTCGCCCGCCGTGATACGGATGGTACCGGACGGCTTCTCGCGGAACTCGCTGAGCGCAGACAGGGTAGCGTCGATCTGGTCGAAAGCCGGGCCGAGGGTTCGGAGCAGACGCTCCCCCGCCTCGGTCGGCGCGACGCTGCGGGTGGTGCGAGTCAGCAGACGAAGTCCGAGCCGCGCCTCGAGCGCCCGCACGGTCTGGCTGAGAGCCGATTGCGAGACGCCGAGCTTCGCCGCGGCCCGCGTGAAGCTCCGCTCGCGCGCCACAGCCAGAAAGGCATCGAGATCATTGCGCTCAGTCCGCGGCATTAAGAAGACCCGCTTATATCCTCATGCGCATTTTAGCATCTAATTGCGCACAATTGCACCCACTACCTTCCTCAAGGCAGCGCCCCCTCAACAGACGGAAGCCACAGACCGTGGTGGATGCAAGGAGAGGATGGAGGTCAGGCGAGTGGTCCGCCAGGGCTCTGGTGAAGGACTGGCGGAATGTTCCACCGCGACGGTTTGCATCAGTGGTCCGCAGCCCTGACGCGCATCGCCACCCGGCGGCGATGTCCAGGCTGATACGCCATGGTTGCAGCACTAGCTGAGAGATCAAGATGAACCCAACCTACGACTTCAAGGGCCAGGTTGCCCTCGTTACCGGCGCCGGTTCCGGCATGGGGCTGGCCACCGCCAATGCCTTTGCCGCAGCGGGCGCCACCGTGGTGCTCGCGGACTTCAAGGAAGAGGCGGTGAAGGTGGCCGCGCAGAAGCTGGTTGCTGCCGGCCACAAGGCAGTTTCCGTTACGTGCGACGTGAGCGACGACGCCCGGGTGGCGGCGATGGTGAACCGCACCGTCGCCGAATTCGGCCGCCTCGACGCCGCGTTCAACAACGCGGGCGTCATGGCCCAGGTCGCCCCGACCGCAGATAGCACCCGCGAGGAGTGGGACCGCGTCACCGGCATCAACCTGCGTGGCGTGTGGAGTTGCATGAAGCACGAGCTGCGGCAGATGCAGCGCCAGGGCAGCGGCGCTATCGTCAACAATGCGTCGGTCGGCGCCTTGACCGGCAACCCTGGTATTGGCGCCTACATCGCCTCCAAGCACGGCGTGGTCGGCCTGACGCGGACGGCTGCCCTGGAATACGTCAAGCACGGCATCCGCGTGAACACGGTAAACCCCGGCGTGATTGACACGCAGATCGCCCGGGATGTCGTCCAGGGGGACGATCAAGCATACGCCGAGATGGTGAAGCAGGTTCCCATCGGCCGCGCGGGCAGGCCTGAGGAGATCGCCGCGACCGTGCTGTGGCTTTGCAGTCCCGGGGCGAGCTACGTCATCGGCCAGGCCTTCACCGTGGATGGTGGAATGACGGTGCCCTGATCGGGCCCTGGTGCGGCGTCCGCGATCTCGTTGGTCATGGACGTCGCGATAAGGACGGCCATTTTGGCTCTTGCCGCACCAGCCCGCAGTTCTTCTCGTCGCCGCAGCGCCGGTCGAGTGTACCGGATGCCTTTTTCAAGGACCGACCTCATCTGAAGGAGTGAGCCACCTTGCGTGCCATCGTCATGCATGCCGCAGGCGACGTTCGCATCCAGAACATCCCTGACGTGAGCCTGCGCGAACCAACCGACACGCTGATCCGCGTCACTCACGCCTGCATCTGCGGCAGCGATCTCCGGCCTTACAACCTGAAGAAGCCGGACGGGCCCGCCTCAGACCCCGCACATGCCTGAAGCGGGCCACCCACTGCGGAGCCGCACCGCACCTCGGAGGCGCCTTGCGCCAGGGTTGAGTGACCTCGCCCACCAACCGCCCAAGCCAACCAACGCCTCAATGGCTCCCATCGGACCAGGAAGGCAACTGCAACAAAGTCGCCAGCGCCTCCATTACGGTCGAGCGGGCGACAAGGCGGGACTGAAGGCTCAGCGAAGGCATGTCTCCCTGGCGGATCTGGGCGACTTCCGTATGCGGGAGCGATGGCACGCCCGGGAGCTTGTCGAAGCGGGCGCAGCGGGTCCGGTCATCCCAGTCTGGCTCCAGGATCGCCCAGGGCACACGGTGGCCGGGGCAGCAGACGACGGCGCCGGGGAGCGGCACGAGGCCACCCGCCGTGAAGGCCCCCAGTGACCAGGTACTGCCGAAGAGCCCATCGAGGGCTTCCACGACCTCCTGGCAGGTCATGTCGGGAAGCAGCCGCAGGTACCCCCTGGACGCCTCACCTCCCTTCCGGGCCGCGACACCAAGCAGCAGTTCGGCGGCGGTGGAAGCCAAAAGCGGCGGATAGCGGCCTGGCGCGCCGTCCAGGTCCTCCGGAGTCAGGCATGGCCTGGTGCGCTTCCCCATCCCGAGCGCGCGCTTGAAACCCCTGATCCCATCCATGGAGGGCGCCACCGGAATACCCATCCCTGGCTTCTCGGGCAGGCCCGCCTGGGCGGCGTCGGCGTCGAGTTGCAATTCCGCCTGGCCGACGGGACGCCAGCCGTCCGCGATCTGGTCCAGGACAGCCTCATCGATGGCGTCGAGATCAAGGGTCGGCCCCTCAGCGTACCAAACCCGCTCAACAGGCGGCGCATCTGCACCCATCCCCTCCAGCAACTTGGCCTGGCAAAAAAGGACCCAGTCGCCGTCCGGGCCGATGACCAGCCGCCGTTCCCTGGACGGGTCCCGCAGGGGCAGGAGAGCGACCTGCCGCAGCGGGCTTCCGAGCAGCAGGCGTAGGCCCGACGCCATGTCGTAGAGGGAGGCATCACGCCGGAACGGCGTTTGGCTGGGGAGCTCATGGTAGGCCTGCCACCGAATGCGCCCCTCACCCTGTTCCCTCAGGGACACCTTCCATGCTTGCGCCCATGCCTCCGCCGATCTTCCGGGTAAGCTGCGATAGCCGTGGCCGAAATGCTCGACATGGGCCAGGTTGAGACCAGCCTCCTGCAAGCTTGGATCGGCCTTGAGCCGATGCATGGCCAACCAGGCCAGGAAGCGTTCCCCGCGGGCCGTGGTGGCCCGGCTCACATCCCCCACCATGCGCCATCCCCCGATGCGCTTTGAGCCACCCTAGCTGGGGCAGATTGGCTTTGGGAATGATGCAGGAGCTCCCTTCACGCAGCCTTGGTCCAGCTTCCGGCAAAGAGGCCATGGAGCGGATCGGCCCGACCGGTGCTTGGCAGCAAGCCTCCTTGCGCATCACGCTGCCGGAGCATCGCCACCCCAGCAACGAACCCGCGGCCGGCGCCAAGCGTCCTCGGTGGCGAGAAGGGCTGGCTCAGCCCCTCCGGAACGGTCGGCCGAGATGCCAGAAACGGGGTCTCCCTGTCATGGAAGTCCGGCAGCCAGTCAGCGAGCGGGCTGGCGGGGAATTCCGCACCGGGCCCGGTGGCTTGGTAGCTTTCGGTGTTCGACCGATTGAAGGGCGCCGTTCCGCTCCCCCCCTCTCGTTCACGAGAGCTTGGGCAGTTCCTGTCTGTCATGGCAGGCGTTGCAGACCGTTACCTGCTGCCATGGCTCCGCCACCATTCCGCCCGCGCGCTGTCACCCGCCACCCGTTGCATCAGTGCGTGATGAACAGGCACGGGAGGTCGTGGATGCGACGGTTCGCGATGATGGTCCTGGCCGCTGCCCTGGGAAGCGCGACTGCTGTCGCGGCCCGACCGGCCGAGGCTACGCAGGCGAGCATCCTACCGCATGCCCCGGCAGAGGCAGCGGTGCATCAGGTGCGGTATGACGGCCACTGGCGGGAGCACCGCAGAGCGCGCGAACAGGCCCGGATCGCCGCGGCGGCACGGCGCGAGGCGCGGCGCATCGAGCGGGAGCGCGCGGAACGGCGGGCGTGGCGCCAT
Source organism: Roseomonas sp. (assembly GCA_035565935.1). Lineage (GTDB taxonomy): Bacteria > Pseudomonadota > Alphaproteobacteria > Acetobacterales > Acetobacteraceae > Pseudoroseomonas. The sequence goes on along the minus strand of DATMRU010000085.1, from coordinate 9,749 downwards.
GCACGGCAGCATCACTATGGCCACCGCCAGGGCTGGTGAGGTGAGCGGCGTCTCCGGTAGCGCAATTCACACCGGTTCGCCGCGTGCGTTCGAACACATCCGACCGGCCTGACGGGCCCCTAAAGAGCGGGAATACGACCGCGGGCGCGGGACGCTCGCGGCCCGACACGGAGGCAAGCATGATGTCTCAGACAACACGGACCCGAGGCGAGGGCGTGGCACCGCGCACGGCACCGTCTCGCGGTGATGCACTCGCGCCGATCCGCGCTGCGCTTGGCGCGGCGCTCCGCTGGTGGCGGGTTGGGCGGCACTACCGCCCCGAGCGTCGGTATATGCGGGGAGGGCGGCACGACGCCGTCCCAGCGGCCATGAGCCGTTGAGCGTCGCAAGACGGGTGGTGGCGGATCCGATCGGGAAAGGTGAACAGGCTTCAGCACAGCCTCGGAAGGTCAGGCACGGCAAAGGCTCGCCACAGGTGGCGAAGCCCAAGGGCCGCATGAAAATGCCTTCCTTATCGGCCCCGACGATCAGACACTCATTGTAGCTGCTCGGTTCCACGCCCTCATTGGAAGAGCAGGCGGTGCCTCTAGCCATCCGCTCCAGAGCGATGTGGCAGCCGGCGCGTTTCTGCCTCCGAGATCGGCGACAGCAGTGAACCTGTGTGCGTGAATGCGCTTGAAACGGGTTTCTACCCCTCGTTCCGGGATTGGAAGTCCTGGAGCGCGCGCTCGAAGAACTCGGCGATGGAGTCGAGCATGGACGGCGCAGAACGGGGGTGCCACCAAGATGCTGGGGACAGGATTCGAACCTGCGACGTGGTTACCCAACCGGATTACAAATCCGGTGCATTCAACCGCTCTGCCACCCCAGCGTGAGGGACGGGGCTTCTAACACCAATTTGCAGCGGTGCAAAACCTTAGCAGCCTGCCAAGGCTCCAGGACAGCATACGGGGATAGCACTCGGAACAAGGTGCTGAATTTCCGCAGAAAGTATGAAGTGCGTCAGGGTTGCACGAAACCGCCGCACAACCGCTGCGCTAACCCGGCAGAACTTCGAAGTGGCCAGGTTTTCTCAGCCTTGGCCTGCCCAATCTGCACCCTGCGCGTTGAACGGCGTTTAACGGACCGCGCTGGGACCTTCCCGTTCTCCCGGGTTCCGTCGCAGATTTTCAAGCCATGTCGAAGGCCAGCCAGTTCCTGGCCTGCTCCATCCCCTCCCCTGCCCCTAGGTGCTGGCGGTGGTGTCCGGCTCCGCGGGAAAGCCATAGAGGCGGCTGGCATTTCCGACCAGGATGCGCCGCCGGGTGGCCTCGTCGGGTGCCCAGTGGGCCAGGAGGTCCAGCAGCGCCTTCTCGTCCGGCTTGGGCGCCGGCGCATTGGGGTGCGGCCAGTTGGAGCCCCAGACGATCCGCTCCGGCGCGGCCCGGATCAGCACACGCGCCAGGGCGGAGACATCCGCGTAGTCGGGCGGCCCGCTGCGCGACACGCCATAGGGCGAGGAAGCCTTCACCCAGACCTTGCCGCTTTCCAGCAGACGCAGCAGGGCACGGGCGGGCGGGGCATCCGGCGTGACGGGGTCCTCGAAGCGGCCCAGATGGTCGATGACGACGGGGCAGTCCAGGTCGCGGATCAGCGCCTCGCGCTCCGGCATCTCGCCACCGTCGAACTGGAGTTGCACGTGCCAGCCCAGCGGCGCGACCCGGGCGGAGAGTCGCTTCAGGTCCGGCCAGGGCACCAGCCCGCCCTTCATCATGAAGGCACGCGCGCCGCGGGCGCCGAGCCCAGACAGGCGCCGCAGTTCCGCCTCGCTCGTCTCCGGCGTCACCACGACCACGGCGCGCGCGGTCTGCGGGCCGAGCGCCGCCACGGCATCCAGGGTGCAGCGGTTGTCGGCACCATAGGCCGTCGGCTGCACGACGATGACGCGCGACAGGCCGAGTCGTGCCATCACGCGGCGATAGGCCTCCAGCGTGCCTTCGAAGGGCGGCGGCGTCGGGTTGGTGGGCGCGATCGGGTAGCGGGCCGGATCGCCGTAGATGTGCATATGGCAGTCGCAGGCGCCCTCCGGGATGGGAGGCGGGGTATCCGGCATGGCGGAGACGTTTCCCTCATGAGCCCGGAATGAGAGGCGGTCTGCGATTCCATGCCGCCCTCCCCCGGCCTTCGGCTAAGCTTGCCGGCAAAACTAGGGAGGAAACCAAGTCATGATCAAGCGACGCAGCCTGCTGGCCGCCGCTGGCACCGCCGTGGCCGCCGGCTCGGCCTGGGCGCAGAAACCGGCGGGCTGGCAGCCGGCCGGGCCAATGGAGATCATCGTCGGCTTCGCGCCGGGCGGCGGTGCCGACCTGGCGGCCCGGGCCATCGCCCAGGCCGCCGCGCCACAGTTTCCCGTGCCCCTCGTGGTGGTCAACAAGGCCGGCGCGGGGGGCGCCATCGCGGCGCAGCAGGTGGCGGGAATGCCGCCGAACGGGCAGGCGCTGCTGGTGGGCGGCGGCAGCGAAAGCACCTCCCTGCCTGCCTTCCGCGAGGTTCCCTACGACCCGAAGCGCTCCTTCCGCGCGGTGCTCCGCCTGACGCGGCAGCCGCTGCTCATCGTCGCCGGCAAGAAGAGCCGCTTCCCGACCCTGCAGGCGGCAGTGGAGGAGGCGCGGGCGAAGCCGGGCACCGTCAGCCATGCCTCCTCGGGCATCGGCTCGCTCTACCACGCCGTCTTCCTGCTCCTGGGAAAAGCCGCCGGCGTCGAGTTCCTGCACGCGCCCTTCACGGGCGGCGGTCCATCTCTCCAGGCGCTGCTGGCGGGCACGGTGGAGCTGGCGGTGCTGGCGCCCGAGGAGATGGGCGGGCTGGTGGCCGATGGCGAGATCCGCCCGCTGGGCGTGGCCTCGGCCGAGCGCCTGCCTGCCTTCCCCGAGGTGCCGACCCTGCGCGAGCTGGGCTGGAACGTCGAGATCGAGAACATGAAGGGGCTGATGGGCCCCGCCGGCATGCCGGACGCGGTGGTGGCCTCGTTGCACGACCGGTTCCGGCAGGCCATGGCAGCACCCGCCTGGACCACCTTCCTGGAGCGAACGGGCGCCACTGAGGGCTATCTGGACGGCCCCGCCTTCCAGGCTGCCATGGACCGCCTGCTCGACCAGGTCACCGCCGCCGTCCGCCAAGGCTAAGGATGCGGAAAGGCGGCGCCTCAGCCGCCTTCCGGGTGCCCCACCGTCTGGATCACCTCGAAGCCCTCGAACTGCGGCGGGCCGAGATAGAGCGGCTTGCCCTGGCCGGCGCCGCGATGCGCCTGGCGGAAGGCCTCCGAGCGGGTCCAGGCCTCGAAATCCGCCTTGTCACGCCAGATGGTGTGCGAGGCGTAGAGCACATGGTCCTCCCGCGCGGGGCCGCGCAGCAGATGGAACTCGACGAAGCCGGGCACCTTGTGGAGGTGCGACTCACGGCTGGTCCAGGCCGCCTCGAAATCGGCCTCCGCGCCCAGCGCGACCTGGAAGCGGTTCATGGCGATGAACATCGGGCATCCCTCCTTCGGGTGAAGCGAAAAGGCTGGGGGAAAGAATTCCCCCAGACCCCCATCTTTTTTCTGTCAGTTGGGGGCCGCGCCGGCCGCCAGCGCGGGGAACTCGAAGAAAAAAAGAAGGGGGTTCGGGGGAATTCATTCCCCCGACCTTCCTCATCAGAAGATGGCGGCGAAGGGCAGCACGGTCACCCTCTCGCCCGGCCCGATGACGGTGCAATCCTCCGGCAGTTCGGCAAAGGCGTCACTGCCGGTGAGCGAGGAAAGCAGCCCCGCCCCTTCCCGCGCATCCTTCTGCGCCAGCGGCAGCGCCGCGCCAGGGGTCAGCCGCACGCGCACATATTCGCGCCGCCCGGCCTTCTTGCGATGGGTGAAGGCGGCCTCCGCCACGAAGCGCGGCAGCGGCTCCGGCGCGGCCCCGCAAAGCCGCAGCGCCAGCGGCCGCGCCAGGTGCAGGAAGGTGACGATGGCCGCCACCGGATTGCCCGGCAGGCCCAGCACGGGCGTGCCGCCGAGGATGCCCATGGCCGCCGGCCGGCCCGGCTTCAGCGCGAGGCGCCAGAAGACCAGCCGGCCCAGTTTCTCGATGGCGCCGCGCACATGGTCCTCCTCGCCGGCGCTGACGCCGCCCGAGGTCAGCAGCATGTCATGCGCGGCGGCCGCCTCGCGCAGGGCGGCGGCGGTGGCCTCGGCACGGTCGGGCAGGATGCCGAGATCCACCGGCTCGACCGGCAGCCCGGCCAGCAGGGCGAGCAGCGAGAAGCGGTTGCTGTCGAAGGTCTGGGCGGGACCGAGCGTGCCGCCGGGCGGTGCCAGCTCGTCGCCGGTGCTGAAGACGCCGATGCGCGGGCGCGGCCGGACCATGAGCGCCGGCTGCCCAAGGGCCGCCGCCAGCCCGACATGCGCCGGGTTCAGCCGGGTGCCGGCGGCCAGCGCGAGCACGCCCTGCGCCACATCTTCCCCGGCGGGGCGGCAATTGGCGCCGGGCTTCAGGCCGGCAGGCAGGTGCAGGACCGCGCCTTCCAGGCGCACGTCCTCCTGCATCATCACGGTATCGGCGCCGGGCGGCATGGGCGCGCCGGTGAGGATGCGGCAGGCAGTGCCCGGGGCAAGCACCGCCCCGGCCGCCTGCCCCGCCGCCAACCGGCCCGCGAGGGTCAGGCGCATTTCGCCCTGCGGCGGCAGATCGGCATGGCGGAAGGCATAGCCATCCACGGCGCTGTTGAAGAAGGGTGGCAGCGGATGCGGCGCGCGCAGATCCTCCGCCAGCACCCGGCCGCGCGCCTGGACCAGCGGCACCCTCTCCTGCCCCGGCAAGGGCGGCACGCGCTCAGCGATCAGCGCCGCCGCAGCTTCGACGGAAAGCAGCGCGCCACCGAAGGCGAAGCAGTCGTCGCTCAGTTGCGCCATGGCACGGCATACCGCAGCACGAGGTCGGCCACCGCCTCGGCATCCCCGAGTTCCGCCCGCGGCAGACTCCCCGGCGGGGGCGTGTCGCTGGCGACGGCGCGGATGGCGGAATCCTCCGGGTGGAGCCAGGGCTTGCCATTGGCGGCGCGGAAGACCTCGATCTTCGGATGCGCGTCGCGCTTGAAACCCTCCACCAGCACCAGGTCCACCGGCGAGAGATGGCCGAGCAACTCCTCCAGCGAAGGCTCGGGGGCACCGCGCAACTCGCTCATCAGCGCCCAGCGCAGGGGGGAGGCGACCAGCACCTGCTCGGCTCCCGCCTCGCGGTGGATGTAGCTGTCCTTTCCCGGCTGATCCACGTCGAAGCGGTGATGCGCGTGCTTCACAGTTGAGACCCGCAGCCCCCGCCCGGTCAGGCAGGGGATCAGCTTGGCGAGGAGGGTGGTCTTGCCGGCGCCACTCCAGCCGGCCAATCCGATCAGGCGCATGTCACCGGCTTAGGGCGGCACATACCCCGCCGGCAAGGCCCATCCTTGCGGCGGTCCGGCAGGGGACGCCGCCCCCTGCCCTTCCCCGGGCGCGCTGCGCCCGGGATGCCGTTCAGTCCGCCCCGGCGGGACGGGTGGCGGCCTCGGGGCGCACGGCCTCATGCGCGCGCTTCAGCTCGTCATCCACCCACATGCCGTGATGCTCGCGCGCCCAGTTGTAGTCCACGCGGCCGCTACCCATGGCGCTGAAGCCGCCCTCCATACCGAGGGTGCCGATGTAGATATGTGCCAGCATCACAGCGATCAGCAGCATCGAGAGGGTGCCGTGCACCATATGGCCCCATTGCTGCCCGGCGATGTCGAGCAGAAAGAAGGGGAACATCAGCAGGAAGCCGGAGATCGCCACCACGCCGCCGCCGAGCACGGTGATCCAGAAGATGCCCTTCTGCCCGGCATTGAACCGCCCAGCCTGCGGATGCGCATTGCCAATGAAGCCGCCGCCATTCTTCAGCCAGACCCAGTCCAGCCGGTTGGGCAGGTTGTCGCGCGCCCACATCAGCAGCATCACCAGCACGCCGAGGGTGAAGGGGAAGGCCAGGAAGTTGTGCGCGATCTTGCCCCAGTCGGCCAGGGCGGTGAAGGCCTCGGGCCCGATCAGCGGCCGGATCAGGTGGCGCCCGAAGGTCAGGTTCAGGCCAGAGAGCGCCAGCACGATGAAGCTGCCGGCGGTCATCCAATGCGTCATGCGCTCAAAGAAGTTGAAGCGCTCCAGGGTGCGGCCGGACCAGCCGCTCTGCACCCGGATGCGGCCGCGGATCAGGTAGAACAGCGCCAGCAAGGCCAACATGCCCAGCACAGCGATGCCGCCAACCCACATCAGGGTGCCGTTGCGGAAGGCGCGCCAGTCGCGACCCTCCGGCTGCACCAGGACAGCCAACTTCTCGTCCGGGATGGAGACGCGCCCGGTGATGCGATTGCCTTTCAGCGCGTTTTGCAGTTCCAGCTCGGCGGCCGGCAGCGTGCCGCGCTCGCCCATCGGCGAAGGCGCCGGGATGGGCTGCACGGGCTGCGGCGGCACGACCGGCTGCGGCGCGGCGGGCGTGCCGGTGGGCCGGGTCGGGGCGGTGGTGGTGGGGGCCTGCCGCTGCTCGTTCGTGCCGGCGGCGCTGCTCTCCGGCACGCGGCCCTGGATCTCGGGGGTGCCGCGCGGCGGGCCGGCACCGTCGTTCTGCGGCTGCTCCTGCTGCGTGGTGGCGGCCGACGGCAGCGCCTGCTTCACCTGCGGGTCGCTGCTCTGGCGCTCGGCCGCGCCCGGCTGCGCACCGGCGGCCGGAGCCTGCGCCGCCGGCGCCTGGGCGGTGGCGAGGACAGGGGCGCCGAGCAGCGGTGCCGCCGCGGCCAGCGCCAGCAGGGTGTTGCGAAGGGCCGACATCACACCTCCACCGTCTCGCGATAGGCCGTGCGCCAGCCCCAGGCACCAGAGCCGTAGCCGCGCCGCTGCACCCGCTCCTTGTAGATGGAGGCGATGATCTCGCCATCGCCGGCCAGCAACGCCTTGGTCGAGCACATCTCGGCGCAGAGCGGCAGCTTGCCCTCGGCGATGCGGTTGGCGCCGTACTGCACGTATTCCGCCCTGGTGTTGTCCTGCTGCGGGCCGCCGGCGCAGTAGGTGCACTTGTCCATCTTGCCGCGCCCGCCGAAATTGCCGACGCGCGGATATTGCGGCGCGCCGAAGGGGCAGGCGTAGAAGCAGTAGCCGCAGCCGATGCACAGGTCTTTGTCATGCAGCACGATGGCATCCGCCGTCGTGTAGAAGCAGGAGACCGGGCAGACCGCCGCGCAGGGCGCGTCGGTGCAGTGCATGCAGGCCATCGAGATCGAGCGCTCGCCGGGCTTGCCGTCATTCAGCGTGACGACGCGGCGGCGGTTGATGCCCCAGGGCACCTCATGCTCGTTCTTGCAGGCGGTGACGCAGGCATTGCACTCGATGCAGCGGTCGCTGTCGCAGAGGAACTTCATCCGAGCCATTTGCGCGTCCCTCCCCTTACGCTGCCTGGATCTGGCAGAGCGTCACCTTGGTTTCCTGCATCGCGGTCACCGGGTCATAGCCATAGGTCGTCACCGTGTTGGCGCTCTCGCCGAGCACAATCGGGTCGGTGCCCGGCGGGTAGAACTTCCGCCGGTCTTCGCCCTGGTACCAGCCGCTGAAGTGGAAGGGCATGAAGGCGACGCCGCGCCCGACGCGGTCGGTCACCAGCGCCTTCACCCGCACGCGGGCATTGTTCTCCGGCCCCATCACCCAGACCCACTGCCCGTCGCGGATGCCGCGGTCGGCGGCGTCCTGCGTGTTGACCTCGACGAACATGTCCTGCTGCAGCTCGGCCAGCCAGGGGTTGGAGCGCGTCTCCTCGCCGCCGCCCTCGTACTCGACCAGGCGGCCGGAGGTGAGGATGATCGGGAAGTCGCGCGCCACCGTGTAGGAGCGCGCCTGCACGGACTTGCCGAGATGCGGCAGGCGGAAGGCGCGGCGGTCGTCGAGCGTCGGGTACTCGGCGATCAGGTCGGTGCGCGGGGTGTAGATCGGCTCGCGGTGCTGCGGGATGGCGTCCGGCAGGTTCCAGGCATTGGCGCGCGCCTTGCCGTTGCCATAGGGCAGGCAGCCATGCTCCATCGCCACGCGGATGATGCCGCAGGAAAGATCGATGGACCAGGAGACCTTGTCCACATTGTCGCCGCCGATGCGGGCGATGGTCGCCTTCTCCGCCTCGGTCAGCTCGTCATACCAGCCGAGCTTCTTCAGCACCGCGACGGTGAACTCTGGGTAGCCGTCGGTCAGCTCGGAGCCCTGGGAATAGGAGCCCTCGGCCAGCAGCGTCTGCCCGTTGCGCTCGACGCCCCAGCGGGCGCGGAAGGTGCCGCCGCCTTCCTTCACATGCAGGTTGGTGTTGTAGAGGATATGCGTGCCGGGGTGCTTCATCTCCGGCGTGCCCCAGCAGGGCCAGGGCAGGCCGTAGAACTCGCCGGCCACCGGCGTGCCCTCGCGGCCGCGCAGCGTGACGAGGTCGAAATCCTCCTGCCGCTCCATGTGCAGCTTCAGCCGCTCCGGCGACTGGCCGGAATAGCCGGTCGAGAGCGAGCCGCGGTTGATCTCGCGCAGGATGCTCTCGGCGGTGGGCTTGGTGCCGTCCTTCACCTCCAGCGTCTTGAACATCGGCTCGGCGAAGCCGAGCTTGCGCGCCAGCAGGTACATCAGCTCGAAGTCATTCTTGCTCTCGAAGATCGGCTCGACGACCTTGCTGCCCCATTGCAGCGAACGGTTGGAGGCGGTGCGGCTGCCATCCACCTCGAACTGCGTGCAGATCGGCAGCAGGTAGGTGCCGTTCTTGCGGTTGGAGAGGGCGGCGAAGGTGGTGGGGTGCGGATCGGCGACGACCAGCAGCTCCAGTGCCTCCATCCCCTTCACCGCATCTGGCATGCGGGTGACGGTGTTGCCGCCATGCCCGACGACCACCATGGCCTTGATGTTGTCCTGCTGCGCCACCTGCTCCTTGGGCAGCAGCACGGCATCGAACCAGCGCGTGGTCGGGATGCCCGGCGTCTCCATCATGTCCTTGCTGGCGAAGCGCGCGAGGATGTCCTCGTAGGGCACCTCCCAGACGCGGCACCAGTGGCGCCAGGCGGTCTCGTCCAGCCCGTAGTAGGAGGGCAGTGTGGTGACATCGAGGCCGAAATCGGTCGCGCCCTGCACGTTGCAGTGGCCGCGGAAGATGTTGGCGCCGGTGCCGGGCTTGCCGACATTGCCGGTGGCCAGCAGCAGGATCGAATAGGCGCGCACATTGGCGGTGCCGACCGTCTTCTGCGTCGCGCCCATGCACCAGATCAGCGTCGAGGGCTTCTGCGTCGCGAAGATCTGCGCCACCTTCTTGAGCTGCTCGCCCGGCACGCCAGTGACGCGCTCCACCTCCTGCGGGTTCCACTTGGCGACCTCCTTGCGGATGTCATCCATGCCGTAGACGCGCTGGGCGATGAACTCCTTGTCCTCCCAGCCATTCTCGAAGATGTGCCAGAGCATGCCCCAGATCACCGGGATGTCGGTGCCGGGGCGCAGCCGCACATATTCCGTGGCGTGGGCGGCGGTGCGGGTGAAGCGCGGGTCGATAACGATCAGGTTGGCGCGGTTCAGCTCCTTGCCCGAGAGCACGTGCTGCACCGAGATCGGGTGCGCCTCCGCCGGGTTGCCGCCCATGATGATCATGGTGCGGGAATTGCGGAGGTCGTTGTAGCTGTTGGTCATCGCCCCATACCCCCAGGTATTGGCGACGCCGGCGACGGTGGTG
>DATMRU010000084.1:0-58988 GCA_035565935.1 Roseomonas sp. | reverse complement strand
CGGTTGGCATTGCCGATGACGAAGGTGACGGCCATCGTCTCGCCCAGTGCGCGGCCCAGCCCGAGCATGATGCCGCCGACCACCGAAACCCGCGTGTAGGGCAGCACCACGTTGCGCATCACCTCCCACTGCGTGCAGCCGAGGCCGTAGGCGCTCTCCTTGTACACGGCGGGAACCGTCTCGAAGACGTCGCGCATGGTGGCCGCGATGAAAGGCAGCACCATGATGGCCAGGATCAGCGCCGCCGTCAGGATGCCGGTGCCGAAGGGCGGGCCGGCAAAGAGGTCGCCCACCAGCGGCAGCTCGCCCAGGGTGTCGATGAAGAAGGGCTGGATGTGCATCGACATCAGCGGCACGATCAGGAAGAAGCCCCACATGCCGTAGATGATCGAGGGGATGGCGGCCAGCAGCTCGATCGCCATGCCGACCGGGCGGCGCAGCCAGGCGGGCGCCAGCTCCGTCAGGTAGAAGGCGATGCCGAAGGCCACCGGCACGGCGAAGATCAGCGCCAGCACGGCGGTGACGACCGTGCCGTAGATCGTGACGCCGGCCCCGAACACCTCCTGCACCGGGTCCCATTCCGTCGAGGTGACGAAGGAGAGGCCGAAGGCGCGGAAGGCCTGCAGCCCGCCCAGGAAGAGCTCGACGATGATGGCGCCCAGCAGCAGTAGAACCAGCACGCCGGCGCCACGGCAGGCCAGGGCGAAGATCGCGTCACCTGCGGCGCCCGAGCCCTTGCCGCGCAGGGCGGAGGGGCCGACAGCGCTGCCGGGCGGAGCATGGGCGGAAGCGGATACTGCCTGCTGCAAGGTCAAGCTCCGAAAAGCCAGGGTGCGGGTGCCGCGTCAGCGGCCGGGATCGCCGAAGCGGGCGGAACCCTGCGGCACCGCCCACCTCGTGTGCTCAGTTGGCGGTTCGCCTCACTTGGCGGGCCAGAGGGCCTTCCCGTCAACTTCGATCTGCGCCCACTTCTGGCGGACCTGCTGTTCGACGCTCTCCGGCAGGGGGATGTAGTCGAGCTGGGTGGCGAGGCTGTCGCCCTCGCGATAGGCCCAGTCGAAGAACTTCATCACGTTCTGCTCGCGGGTCGCGTCCTGCGGGTTCTTCGGCAGCAGGATGAAGGTCGGGGAGACGATCGGCCAGGACTTCTCGCCCTGGGTGTCCACCAGGTTGGCCGCGAAGTTCGGCGCCGACCAGTCGGCATTAGCGGCGGCGGCCTCGAAGGCCTCCGTGGTCGGCCGGACGAACTGGCCGGCCTTGTTGCGCAGCTGGGTGGTGATCAGGTTGTTCTGATGGGCATAGGCGTATTCGACATAGCCGATCGCGCCGCGCACGTTGCGCACCGTGCCGGCCACGCCCTCGTTGCCGCGGGCGCCCGTGCCGGTGGCCCACTTCACGGAAGTGCCGACACCGACCTTCTGCTTGAACTCCGGCGAGACGGCCGAGAGATAGGACACCCAGACATAGGTGGTGCCAGAGCCATCCGCCCGGTGCACGGGGGCGATGGCCATGTTCGGCAGCTTGAGGTCCTTGTTCAGTTCGACCAGCTTCGGGTCGTTCCACTTGGTGATCTTGCCGAGGTAGATGTCGGCCAGCACCTCGCCGGTCAGCCGCATCTTCTCGTTCTCGACGCCCGGCACGTTCACCACGGCCACCAGGCTGCCCATCGTGGCCGGGAACTGGAGGAGCTTGTTCTCCTCGAGCTGCTCGTTCGTCATCGGCGCGTCGGAAGCGCCGAAATCCACCGTCCGGTTGCGGATCTGCGCCTGGCCGGCCCCCGAACCCACGGACTGGTAGTTCAGCTGCAGGCCGGTCGGCTCCCGCGCCGCCTCACCCCACTTCTGATACAGCGGGGCGGGGAAGCTGGCGCCCGCGCCGGTGATGGTCGCCTGCTGCGCGTGCCCCGCGGCCGAGAGGCCGATCGTCGCCACAACGCCCGCAGCCAGGGCCATAAGCCGATTGCTCACCGTGTCTCTCCGTTTCTTCGCCCCCTCCGGGCCGGCAGGCGGCCGCCAGGGCGTGTTCGGTTGCGGCCTTCTAGGCGAGCGGAGCGACGCTTCTATTTCAGATCTATGAAGCTTCGATGACAGACAGGAAGCCGTCCCTCGCGGCGCGCTCATGCCGCTCCGTCCCTGCAACCGGCAGAGGGGTGCCAGGGTTCTCGGCTGCGCCCCAGGAGAGCCGCCGAGGCAGACGGCGGCCCCTCCTCCACCGCCTCTCTTGCTGTCACAAAGGACAGGCCCATGACCGATCCGCAGCCGGACCCGCCGCCCGCCGTCCAGCCCCGCCAGCCCGGGCGGGAATGGGCCATGGACCCCGCTCCCCGCTCGGCGATGCGCGACTACCGGGCCGCCGGCAAGCTGCAAGGCAAGGTGGCCCTGGTCACGGGTGGGGACAGCGGCATCGGCCGTGCCGTCGCGGTCGGCTTCGCCAAGGAAGGTGCGGATGTCGCCATCGCCTATCTGGAGGAACATGACGACGCGCAAGAGACGGCGCGGCTGATCGAGGCGGAGGGGCGGCAGGCCGTGCTCTGCCACGGCGACCTGGGCGATCCGGCGGTGGCGGAGCGGCTGGTGCGGGAGATCGTCGCCCGCTTCGGGCGGATCGACATCCTGGTCAACAATGCCGCCGAGCAGCATGTTCATCTCGACTTCACCACCATTCCCACCGCGCAGGTGGAGCGCACCTTCCGCACCAATATCCTGGCCCAGTTCTGGGTGACCCGCGCTGCGCTGCCGCACATTCCGGAGGGCGGCGCCATCGTCAACTCGACCTCCGTCACCGCCTATCGGGGCCATCCGACGCTGATCGACTACGCCGCGACCAAGGGTGCGATCGTCGGCTTCACCCGCTCGCTCGCGGCCTCCCTGGCCGGGCGCGGCATCCGGGTGAATGCGGTGGCGCCGGGACCGATTCGCACGCCGCTGATCCCTGCCAGCTACGACGCCGAGAAGGTCGAGAAGCATGGCAGGAGCACGCCGCTTGGCCGCAGTGGTGAGCCGGACGAGGTGGCGCCCTGCTATATCTTTCTGGCCGGCCCGGATGCCTCCTACATGACCGGCCAGGTGCTGCATCCGAACGGTGGCACGGTGGTCAACGGCTGACGGGGGCTGCGCCGACGGGCGGGTGAACCGTCAAGGTCCCGCAAGCGTGATGCGCCGCCTCCCTGTGAGGCGCCGGCGATTTGCGCCATAGGGTTGCCCCGGCCGGCAGCCCGGCAGCCGTTGGGCGGTCCGGGCGGCATCCCGCCGCTCCGGCCACCCCTGCCCGGCATGCGCGGGAGTGCTGTGACCGTGAAGTACCCGTGATCCGCGTTTTCGCCCGCTTGCCCAGAATGACCACCCTCGGCGGTGGCCTGGCCGTGGCGCTTGCCTGCGCCGGGGCCAGCCTGCTGGGGCGGGCCCTGCTGTTCAGCCTCTGTCCTGTCACCCCGGGGATCATCCTTTTCTATCCTGCCGTGCTGCTGGCGGGCGTGATGGCGGGGCGGCCGGGCGGACTGCTGGTGGTCGGGATCGAGGGGCTGACGCAGGCTTGGCTGCTGCTGGCCACCGGTTCCGCCACCGCCGAGGCCTGCGAGTTGCTGTTGGTCCTGCTCGGCGGCACCGCTGCGGCCTTCGCCGCCGGTGAGTTGCGTCAGGCACTGGACCGGGCAGAGGAGCTGGACCGACGGCTGACGCGGTTGGAAGCCACCGCCGGCATCGGCGAATGGGAATGGGCGGCGGATGGCAGCACGCTGCACCTGTCCGACCGCGCTTGGTCGCTTCTCGGCCAGCCCCCGGAGGCGCGGCCGGTGAGCGCCGGGCAGCTCTACACGATGCTCGCTCCCGAGGATGTCGGCGCGGTCCGTCTCGCCGCCACGGCGGCCCTGGCCGGCCGCACCCCTGGATTCGAGGCGGAGTTCCGTGTGCTCTCCACCGATGGGACGCCACGCTGGCGGCGGATGCGTGGCCTCGCGCTGGAAGGGGTCGGTGGCATGGCAGGCGTGCTGCTCGACATCGACGACCAGAAGCGCGCCGAGGCCACCTGCCGCAATGCCCTGGCACGGCAGGAGCTGATCTACCGGGAGCTGGCGCATCGGGTGAAGAACAACTTCCAGCTCATCGCCAGCCTGCTGCGGCTGCAGTCACGCCGCCTCGATCCCGCCATGCAGCCGGTGCTGGAGGCCGCCGTCCACCGTCTGCAGGGCATGGCCGCCCTGCATGACAGCCTTGATCCCGGCGGCAGCACCGGCCAAGTCGCGTTCGACACCTATCTGCAGGACATCTGCGATCATCTCCGGCGCCTCCATGCGGAGGCGGGGAACATCACCCTGACGGTCCAGGCGGACACCGCCATCCTGCCGGCCGACCGAGCGCTCCTGCTGGGGCTGGCCGTGGTCGAGCTGGTGGGCAACGCGATGCGCCATGCCTTCCCAGGCGGCGCTGGAGGCCGTGTCGAGGTCGGGTTCCGCCGCGTGGCGGAGCGCTACCGGCTCTGGGTCGAAGACAATGGAGTAGGTTTCGAGGACCTGGAGCCCATGCGGTCCGAAGGGTTCGGGATGATGCTCGTACAGTCCTGTGCCCAGCAGCTCGAAGGTGAGCTGCTGGTCGAGCGCCGGCCCACCACTCGCTTCGAGATCCATCTCTCGGCACGGGCGGCTGAGGGGTAGGAAACCGGCCCGGATTCAGTCTTTGTCGGAGTTCTCCTTCTCCCAGCCCACCGACTTGCTCGGGTCCGAGATGGATGGCGGATCGCTCGCGGGGAAAGTGTCCTCCAGCCCCTTTTCGAGCTGCTGCTCGGTCTTCTTCTTGTCACGCGTCTTGTCGGCGTCCGTCGCGCCGGGGGCGCGGGGCTCCGTGGCCGCCATAGCTATTCTCCTCTAATCGGCCCTGCCGAGGACGGCGGGCCTCACGGGAGCAACCCACGGCAGCCGGCGGGGTTGCATCGCACCGCCACGGCTCAGTTGAGGCGGCCACTCCGCGGGCCGGCCGCCAAGGCGTCGCAGACGGCCATGCTCAGGCGCAAGGCGCAGAAAGGCTTCGGCACCACGAAGACCGGCCGCCCATCCTCCGCCTCCCCGGCGACGTCTTCCGGGCAGGCGGTGACATAGACCACCGGAACCGTTGCCCCTCCCCTGAGCGCGGCGACAATCTGGCGCCCCTCATCCGGCCGGAGGCCCAGCCGCAGATCAGAGAGGATGAGATCCGGGATGCCCTGCTTCAGCAATGCCTCCGCCTCCGCCCGGTCTGCGGCGATGCCACGGACCTTATGGCCGAGATCGCGCATCAGCATCGACAGGTCGAGCGCGATCAGCGTCTCATCCTCAATGATCAGGATGTCCGCCTGGGCCGGCGGGCTGAGTTCCTTCCAACTCGCCCGCAGTATGCCCTCCACGGCCGGGACGCTGCGGCGAATAATGGCGGCAATGGAAGCCGGCTCGAAGCCCATCAAGTGGTGCAGCAGCAGCACCTCGCGCCGTACCGGGGCCAGGCGCCGCAAGCGCCGGCGCAGCCAGGCCTCAGTAAAGCCCTCGGCGGCCTCCCCCGAGGGCGCCGGCGCCTGGATTGCGTCAGCCAGCCTCGCGGCCAGGTCCGTCATCTCGTCACCGGTTGGAGGAAGCGGTGGCAGGCGCGCCAACTGGTCCTGCACGGCCTGAAACAGATGCAATCGCGGCGGCGGATCGCTGGCTCGGGGCGCCAGCTCCAGCAATCGTCGCAGCGCGGCCTCGACCACCTGCTCGGCCAGCACCGTCGAGCCGGCCGCGGCGCGCGCATAGCGGCATAGCTCGCCAAGGAGCCCCTCGGCCTCCTCCGGGCTCAGCGCCATCGTTCCCCACCCTTCCGCCCTGTGCGGCTCGTCCCCGAGAGCTGATACCGGCCTGCAACAGCCTCCCGCAAACGGCAAGGACTACCCTTATCGGCGATTTTCACATCGTCATGAGCGGCGCAGATCCGGTAAGCTGGTCGTCACGCTGGAAGAATATGCCGATGGCCAAACCCGCCTTCCCGACTTCGCCTTCCCAGACCTGCCAGCAGGTGTCAGGCGGGGCCGATGCCGCACCCCGCGCCCCTGCCGCTACCCCGGAGGAGGCAGCACAGCAGCAATGGCTGGATGCCCGGATCCGCGAGCAGTACCAGAATGCAGCCGAGGAGCCACTGCCGGAACGGCTGGTCGCGCTGATCCGCCGGCTACGCATCTTCCGGAACTGAGGCGCCACCTTCCGGCATCCATCCGTCGGGCCCTCATCGAAGAAGCCTTCTCCCACCCCTTCATCGGGCTTCCCGTGAAGGTCACCGAAGCGACACGCAACCGCCATGGATCCGGGCTAACGGGCTGAACTCCGTATTCTGGAGCCCTGGAATGCCTGACAGCCTGCCCGGCCCGCTCGAAGCAGCCCCGCGCCACCCCGCCAATGCCGCGCTGTTCCTGCGCCGCTGGCTGGCGAACCCGCTGCAGATGGGGTCGGTGATCCCTTCCTCCCCCGCCCTCTGCCGCCGCATCGCCGAACGGGTGACGCGCGCGCCGGATGAGTATGTGCTGGAGTTGGGTGCCGGGACCGGCGTGGTGTCGCGCGCCATGCTGCGCCATGGAGTGCCGCCGGAGAAGCTGGTCCTGGTCGAGATCGTGCCGAGCATGGCGGCCCATCTGCGCGAGACGCTGCCGGGCGTCCGGGTGGTCCGTGGCGACGCCTTCGACCTCGCCCGCGCCGTGCCGGCCGAGGTGCGGCAGCGCATCGGCACCGTCATCTGCGGCATCCCGCTGGTGCTGCTGCCGATCGAGCGGCAGCGCCAGTTCCTGGATAGCGTGCAGTCCGTCGCCGCGGGGCGCGGCTTCCTGCTCTACAGCTACTGCGTCACCTCGCCCCTGCCCTGGCGCAAGCTGCGCCTCCAGGCGAAGCGGGAAGCCTGGACACCCTGGAACTTCCCGCCCGCCAGCGTCTGGCGCTACACGCCGGCCGAGTAAGCCGGCGCAGCGCCTGGCTCAGCCGCGCAGCGGCACGAGCTGGGCACGGAATTGCGCGGCGCAGACGGGCCAGGAGAAGCGCTCGGCCTGTGCCCGGCAGGCGGCGCGGGAGGCCGCCAGCGCCCGCAGACAGGCGGCCCGCAGATCCTCGTCCAGCGCGCCAACCGGAGCCTCGGCACCGGCCATCACGGTCAGCGGGCCGGGCTGCGGATGCGCGGCAATCGGCGTGCCGCAGGCCAGCGCCTCCAGCAGCACTAGGCCGAAGGTGTCGGTGCGGGACGGAAAGACGAAGACGTCGGCCGAGGCATAGGCGGCGGCCAGAGCCTCGCCGCGCAGGAAGCCGGTGAAATGCGCCTCCGGATGGCGGCGCTGCAACGCGGCACGGGCGGGGCCATCGCCCACCACCACCTTCGAGCCGGGCAGGTCCAGTGCCAGGAAGCGCTCCACGCCCTTTTCGGCGGCCAGCCGCCCGGCCTGCAGGAAGATCGGCCGCGGCAGGCCCGGGAAGGCATCCGGCAGGCCGGGCCGGAACAGCGCCGTGTCCACCCCGCGCGACCAGCGGCGCAACTGGCCGAAGCCCTGAGCGGCCAGTTCATCACGCAAGGCATCGGTGGCGACGAAGGTGCCGGCGGCGGCGGCGTGGAAGCGGCGCAGCACGCCCCAGGAGAAGGCCGCCGGCACGCCGAAGCGCAGCCGCAGGTATTCGGGAAAGCGGGTATGGAAGGCCGTGGTGAAGCGCCAGCCCTGGGCCCGGCAGAGCCCGCGCATGGCCCAGCCGAGCGGGCCCTCGGTGGCGATATGCACCGCCTGCGGCGCGAAGTCGGCGACCATTCCGGCCAGGCGGCGGCGCGGCAGCAACGCCAGCCGGATCGCCGGCTCGCCCGGCGCGGGCAGGCCGGGGAAGCGGTCGGGGCCGAACACGGCCACCTCGTCGCCGCCCCCGCGCAGCGCCTCCGCCGTCATGGTGAGGGTCCGCACCACGCCATTCACCTGCGGCGCCCAGGCGTCGGAGACGATCAGCAGGCGCATCAGGGGCCGGGTGCCGCGGCGAGGGCCGGCGCCGACAGGGCACGCGGTGCGGCGTGCCGGCGGCGCTGCTCGGCGGCCCAGTCGATCAGCTCGAAGCGGCCATCGGCATGCTCCACCAGGGCGCTGCAGCTTTCCACCCAGTCGCCGTCGTTCATATAGGCGATGCCGTTCACCATCCGCATCTCGGCATGGTGGATATGGCCGCAGATGACGCCATCGAAGCCACGGCGGCGGGCTTCCTCGGCCAGCGCCACCTCGAAGCGGTCGATCGCCTTCACCGCCCCTTTCACCTGCCGCTTCAGCCATTGCGAGAGCGACCAGTAGGGATAGCCGAGGCGGCGCCGCGCGGCGTTGAACCAGCGGTTCAGCGCCAGCGCCGCATCGTAGGCCCAGTCGCCGAGATGGGCGAGCAACGTGGCGTAGCGCACCACGCTGTCGAACTCGTCGCCATGGATCAGCAGGAAGCGGCGCCCGTCGGCGGCCACATGCGTGGCCTCCAGCACCAGGTTGACGCCGGCCACCGCGAATTCCGGCCCCGCCCAGTCGCGGAACACCTCGTCATGATTGCCAGGGATGTAGGTGACGCGGGTGCCGGCCCGGGCCATGGCCAGGACACGGCGGATGACCTGATCGTGCATCGGATCCCAGTACCAGGAGCGGCGCAGGCGCCAGCCATCGACGATGTCGCCGATCAGGTAGAGGTCGTCGCATTCCACCTGGTTCAGGAAATCCAGCAGCAGGTCGGCCCGGTTCCCGCGCATCCCCAGATGGGTGTCGGACAGGAACAGGGCGCGATAGCGGTGCTGGGCGGGGCTGGGCGGCATTCCGTCGTCCCTCGGCTGGCCCCGGCCTTTGGCGACTCCGCCGCCGCCGGGGGATTGCGTCCGCCCAGCCCTCTATGGGAGGCGTGCGACGCTGCCGTGACGCTCGCATGACACCCCCTTGACGAATTGCCTCCCCGGGCCGGCGTCTTCCGGCCGGACAGGGCGTGCCATGCGCCGGCATCGCCCGGCCCCGGCAACCGCCTGCATCCAGAGAAGGATGCGCAGCAGTTGCACTCCTCTGCTACCGGCGTAGTGTGATGCGATCCGTCATCGCAGGATCGCCGACATGACCCCTCCTCCTCCCGCCTCCCTCGCCCATGGCGCCAACTCGCCGGCGGCCCGCGACGTCGCCCATGTCCTGCACCCCTACACCGATCAGAAGGCGCACCGCGCCAAGGGGCCGCTGATCATCACCGGCGGCAAGGGCGTGCGCGTCACCGACGAGGCGGGGCGTGAGTATCTCGAGACGGTCGCGGGACTGTGGTGCGCTTCGCTCGGCTTCGAGAACGAGCGGCTGGTGCGCGCCGCCACCGAGCAGATGCGCAAGCTGCCCTTCTACCACGCCTTCACCGGCCGCTCGCACCTGCCGATGATCGAGCTGGCCGAGATGCTGATCGAGCGCGCGCCGGTGCCGATGAGCAAAGTGTTCTTCGCCAATTCCGGGTCGGAGGCGAATGACAGCGCGCTGAAGATGATCTGGTACGTCAACAACGCGCTGGGCCGGCCGCAGAAGAAGAAGGTGATCTCGCGGCAGAAGGCCTATCACGGCGTGACGATCGCCAGCGCCAGTCTGACCGGCCTGCCGGCGAACCATAAGCTCTTCGACCTGCCGATCGCCGGGATCCTGCACACCGGCACGCCGCATCACTACCACAATGCCCAGCCCGGCGAGTCCGAGGAGGCCTTCGCCACCCGCCTCGCCGAGGAGCTGGACGCGCTGATCGTGGCAGAAGGTCCGGAGACGGTCGCCGCCTTCTTCGCCGAGCCGGTGATGGGCGCCGGCGGCGTCATCGTGCCGCCCGCCACCTATTTCGAGAAGATCCAGGCCGTGCTGCGCAAGCACGACGTGCTGCTGGTGGCCGACGAGGTGATCTGCGGCTTCGGCCGCACCGGCAACTACTGGGGCAGCCAGACTATGGGGATGCAACCGGACATCCTCACCTGCGCCAAGGCGCTCTCCTCCTCCTTCCTGCCGATCTCGGCGGTGATGGTGAACGAGCGCGTCTTCGAGGCGCTGGCCGATGGCAGCAGCCAGATCGGCACCTGGGGCCATGGCTTCACCTATTCCGGCCACCCCGTCGCCGCCGCCGTCGCGGTCGAGACGCTGAAGATCTATGACGAGCAGAACCTCGTGGCCCATGCGGCGGAGGTCGGCGCGCTGATGCAGCGCCGCCTGCGCGAACGCCTGACCGACCATCCTCTGGTCGGCGAGGTGCGCGGCGTCGGCCTCGTCGCCGCGGTCGAGCTCGTGGAGGACAAGGCCGAGCGCCGCAACTTCGACGCGTCGCGCAAGATCGCCGCGCGGCTGGTCGGGCTGGGCGAGGAGCACGGGCTGATCCTGCGCGCCCTGCCGAACGACAGCATCGCCTTCTCGCCGCCGCTGGTGATCTCGCCGGCCGAGGTGGAGGAGATGGTGGAGAAGTTCGGCCGTGCGGTTGACGCCCTCTCGGCCGAGCTGCGCCGCGAAGGGCTGGCCGTCGTTTGAACCATGGCGTCTCGCGCCCCGGCCTCGATTGGGGCGCGCCGACCACGCCGCTCGCCGCCGCCGCGCTGCTCGCGCCACTGGCGGCGGTGCTGCAGTCCAAGGCCATGGCGCCGGTCGCCCTGATTGCCCTTCTGGCCTGTGTCCTGCTTGCCCGCCGCGCACAGGGCGCCTGGCCCTGGCCGCGGGGTGGCGCGCTCTGGACCGGGCTGGCGCTCGGCGCCTGGGGAACGCTCTCCGCTTTCTGGGCGCTGGAACCGGGCCGTGCGCTGACGGCCGGCCTGGCCCTTTTGGGCCTGGTGCTGCTGACCGGCGCCGCCGGGCATGCGGTGGCGGCGGATAGCCCTACCAATCGCGCCCGGCTCGGCCCGGCGGTGCTGGCAGGCCTGATCATCGGCCTCGCCGCCGCCGCTTTCGACCATGCCACCGGCTCCGCTTTGCGCGCGGCGGTTCGCGGCCTGCGTGAGATCCCGCCCGAACTGGCTTTCGGCCTGAAGCCCGCCGCCTCGGTGATGGCGCTACTGCTGCCGCTGCTGGCCGGAACCTCCTTCCCCCTGCGCCTGCGGGTCCTGCTGCTGGTGCTCGGCGGCGCGCTACTGCTCTGGCTGCCGGGGGATACGGCGCGGATCGCCATGCTGGTGGGGCTCGGCACCGCCGCGCTGGCGGCGCTTGAAATCTGGCGCCGCCCACCGCTGCGGATCGTCCCCGCGTTGCTTGGCGGGGTCCTGGCCGTAACGGTGCTGGCCACGCCGCTGCTGTTGCCCGCCGCCCTGACGTGGACCGCGCCCGCGGTCGAGCACCTGCCGCCTTCCGCCATCCATCGGCTGGCGATCTGGGATTTCTCCCTGGAGAAGGCGGCGCAGAAGCCGCTGCAGGGCTGGGGCATGGAGGCGGCGCGGGCGCTGCCCGGCGGAAAGAACCACCCGGAGCCGGAGCGGCTGGAACGGCTTGGTGTCCATCGGCCGGATCTGCTCGCGTGGTTCGCTGCGCCACATCTCGAGTTGATGCCGCTGCACCCGCACAACGGCCCCCTGCAGATCCGCCTCGAACTCGGTTGGGTGGGGAGCGCCCTTGCCGCCGCCGCCTTTCTTCTGCTGGGTCTGATGGCGGGACGGGTACCGGCGGGGGCCGCCGCCTGCGGAGCCCTGGCTTCAGCCTTCGTGACCTTCCTGGCCAGTTTTGGCGTCTGGCAGAGCTGGTGGCTGTGCTCGGCCGCCCTCGCCGCGGCCCTGGCGGCCGGCCTTTTGCCCAGCCGCGGCGCAACTGCAGCGGGTAGCACCATTCTCACGTTTTAGTGATCCCTTAGACATCAACCTTGAAGGGATGTCGATTCAACTTGTGCCCGCATAAAGGGCAAAGATAAATGATTCCCCCTACGGCTGCCGCGTAAACCTGTAGCCGACCGGGAGCGCTGGATGCCTGCGACAGTGACGCGACGTGGAGTGGTTGTGCTCGGCGCAGCCCTGTTCGCCGCGCTTCCGCGGAAGGCGCGCAACGGTGAGTTCTTTCCTCTGCAACGGCTGAACTGGGCCGAGGAATGGGAGGACTTCAAGCAGCTCTACGTGACGGCCGAGGGCCGCGTCGTGGATACCGGCAACCAGAACTGCTCGCATTCCGAGGGCCAGGGATGGGGCCTGCTGCTGGCCGAGGCCTTCGGCGACGAAGCCTGCTTCAACCGCATTCTCGCCTGGACCCGCGATGAACTGCGGCGCCCCTACGACTCGTTGCATTGCTGGACCTGGCGCCCCGACCGGCCGAACCCGATCGAGGACCACAACAATGCGGCGGACGGCGATATCTTCATCGCCTGGGCCCTGTCGCGCGCTGCCCGGCGCTGGGCGAGGCCCGAGCTGCTGGAGGTGAGCAAGGCCATCATCCGGGACCTGCACCAGGCCTGCGTCCGCGAAGTGGGGGGCAGCCACGTGCTGCTGCCTGCCGCCTTCGGCTTCGAGCACCCTGGCTATGTGGTGCTCAATCCGTCCTACTATGTTTTTCCCGCCTTGCCGGATCTGGCCACCCTGATGCCGAAGGGTAACTGGCGGAAGGTCAGGCAGGATGGTCTGGCCCTCCTGCGCCAGACCCGCTTCGGGCGCTGGGGCCTGCCAGCCGATTGGGTGGAGTTGCCGCGCGATGCGGGAAGCCTTCTGCAGCCCGCCACTGGCTGGGCACCCCGCTTCTCCTATGACGCCGTTCGGGTGCCGCTCTACATGGCCTGGGCCGGACTGGATGATGAGCCGGCCGTCCAGGCGGCGTCCCGCTTCTGGAGCCAGAACCAGCCGCATCCGCCACCCGCCTGGACCGAGCTGACCTCCGACCAGCCGGCACCCTACGAGGCAGGCCCGGGCATCCGCTCCATCGTGCGCCTGGTCCAGGACAAGGACGCGCAGCCGGAGAACCTGCCTCGCGTGCGGGAAGCGCCCTACTACTACGGCGCCGCGCTCACCCTGCTGGCCCGCCTCGCGGCCTCCGAGCGCGCGACATCGGTCTGAACGGTCAGCGCGCGCGCAACAGAGCCGAGAGTAGCGCGGGCGGCAGGTTCACCACCGCGCAGCCAGCCGGGACTTCGAAGCGCGCCGGATCCTGCGGCGCATAGGCCACCCGGGTCGCCTCCAGCTGGCCGCGACGCCCGTTTCGCTCCCCCTCGGCGCGCAGGATGACCCCGTCCCGGGTCAGGCAGAGCCTGCCCTTGGCGTCCTGCCGGCTGACCTGCCAGACCTCGCAGCGATGCCCGGCCACCGTGCCGCTGCCTGCCGGCGCCATGCGCGTCCCCGGCGGGATGCCAGCCAGCAGCGGCAAGACCTGCTCCGCCGGCAGCCGCACCGCCATGCCCTGATTCTCCATCACCAGCAGCGCCTGGTTGCGCGGCAGGTCCACCAGCACCCAGCCGGGCAGCCCGGGCGGCTCGGCGCGAATCCGGCGCGCCGCGGCCAGCCAGGCCACCGGCACGGAACGCGGTGCCTGGTCGCCTCCCTGCACGCGGTAGGTCACAGCCACGTCCCGAACCGGCTGGAGGTGCGCCGGCGCTGGCTCTGCCCGCAATGCACCTGCGGCGCCAAGAGCCAGCACCCCGGTCAGCAGCCAACCTCGACGGTTCATGTGGTTTCCTCCGGACGGCGCACCTTCAGGGGACGCCTTGCGCTCCCACGCGCGGGGAAGCAGGCTGCAGCGACCCGATACTTGAGGAGGAGATGTCGATGGACAAGATCGCTGTGGTGACCGGCGCTGGCAGCGGCGTCGGCCGCGCCGCCGCGCTCGCCCTGCTGGGCGGCGGCTGGAGCGTGGCCCTGGCCGGCCGGCGGGCCGACGCGCTGGAAGGCACGATCGCCGCCGCCGGGGATGCCGGGGCGCGTTGCCTGGCGGTGCCCACCGATGTGAGCGATCCCGCCTCCGTCGCCGCCCTCTTCGCAGCGGTGAAGCAGAAGTGGGGCCGCTGCGATCTGCTGTTCAACAATGCCGGGCGTGGCAGCCCCGCCGTGGATTTCGACGAGATCACGCATGATGACTGGTTCGGCGTGGTCGCGGCCAATCTGAACGGCGCCTTCCTCTGCGCGCAGGAGGCCTACCGCATGATGAAGCAGCAGGACCCGCAGGGCGGCCGCATCATCAATAACGGCTCGATCAGCGCCTATGCGCCCCGCCCAGGTTCCGCGCCCTATACCGCCACCAAGCACGCCATCAGCGGCCTGACCAAGTCGATCAGCCTCGACGGGCGGAAGTGGAACATCGCCTGCGGCCAGCTCGATATCGGCAATGCCGCCACCGAGATGACGCAGCGCATGACCAAGGGCGTGCCACAGGCCAATGGCAGCACGATGGTCGAGCCCCGCATGGATGCCCGCCATGTCGGCGAGGCGGTGTTGCATATGGCTTCCCTGCCGCTCGACGCGAACATTCAGTTCATGACCATCATGGCCACCAAGATGCCCTTCATCGGCCGCGGCTGACGGGCGCGGGCAAGGCAGCCCCGCTGGAACGCTTCGGCGGGAGCAAGGAAGAAGTTCGGGGGGTCCGAGGCACTGCCTCGGACAGTCCCCCGCCCTCTCTTTTTCTGCCAGTGGGACCGGTTTAGTCCACCTGGGCGCCGGAGCGACGAATCACCTCCGCCCAGCGCGCGATGTCGCGCTCCTGGAGGGCGCGGAACTCGGCCGGTGTGCGGATGGTGCTCGGGGTGATGCCCTGCGTCTCAATCAGCCACTTCTGGAAATCGGGCGCGTTGATGACGCGCTGGATCTCGGCGTTCATCCGCGTCTGGATCGCCTCCGGCAGGCCGGGCGGCGCGAAGATGCCATACCAGGTGCTGCTGTCGAAGCCCGGAAGCCCGCAGGCCTCGGCCACGGTCGGCACCTCCGGCAGCGCCGGCAGCCGCTTGGCGGTGGTGACCGCCAGACCCTTCACCTGCCCCTGCCCGATATAGCCGATCGCCGGCCCGGACTGGTTGAAGAACACATCCACATCGCCGGCGAGCAGCGCCGTCTGCACACCCGGCTGCCCGCGATAGGGCACGTGCACCATGTCGAGCCCCGCCGCCTGCATGAACTGCGCGCCGGCCAGATGCGTCGAGGCGCCGTTGCCGGTTGAGCCGTAGTTCAGCGTACCCGGCTTCGCGCGGGCGGCCGCGACCACATCGGCGCAGGTCTTGAACTGCGGACGTTTCTCCGGACTGACGGTCAGCACGTTCGGCACATCGCCCAAATGGGTGATGGGCGTGAAGTCCTTTACCGGATTGAAGGGCAGGCTGCGATAGAGCGTGGCATTGATGGCATGTGTGCCCGCCGTGCCGAACAGGAAGAGGTAGCCATCGGCCGGAGCCTTGGCCACGAACTCGCTGGCGATATTGCCGCCGGCGCCGCTGCGGTTGTCCACCACCACCGGTACGCCGAGCGCCCTGGTCAGCGGCTCGGCCAGCTTGCGCTGGTAGATGTCCACGCCGGAGCCATTCGGGAATCCACCCATCAGGGTGATCGGCCGGTTGGGCCAGGGCTCCGCCTGCGCCCAGGCAGCAGCAGGCGCCAGGATGCTGGCGGTGGCGAGGGTGAGCAGGAAGCGGCGCAAGGGCATGGGCCAGGGTGTCCTCTGACGGTTGGGCGGAAGGCTAGCCTCCTCCAAGCAGGCGGGGAACCCGGAAGCGTAACAGTCCCACCTCAGTCACCATCCAGTTCCAGCAGGCAGCGTGGCATCACCGCAGCCAGGCCGATCGCATGCCCCGCCAGTTGCTGCCGCACCTGCAGCGCCTGCAGCCGCACGGCTTCCTTCTCGAGGTCGGTGTCGGCCAGTGCTGCCGGTAGGCCGGCCTGCTCGGGCCACGCGCCCAGACCAAGGATGAAGCGCGCCTCCAGCAGGCGCTGGCCGGCCGAGAAGCTGGCTCGCGCCGCCATGACAGCGGCCGCCATGGCGGCCAGGGGCTCCAGACCATCCGCGGCGGCCTCGGCATCGGCCGGCACGGGCGGCAGCAGCGGCAGGATGCGACTCAGCAGGTCGAGCGAGGCGGCGAGGCCAAGCTCCTCCTCCAGTCCCTCGTCGGACAAGCTCAGCCCGATGCCCTGTACGGCGGCAAGCCAGCCACGGATGGTCTGCGCGGTGCGCTGATAGCGCAGCAGCGCCTCCGCCCAGGCCTTCCGGCTGGAGCCGGGCCGCGACAGTTCTTCGAACAGGCCTTGTGCCTCCGCCACGCCGCCTTCGACCCGGTCGAGAATCCGCTGCACCAGATCGAGAAGAGCATTGGCACCGCCAAGTTGCCGCCCGAGGGTGAGGAGACCAGGGAGCGGCGAAGGGCCGACGATGAACGAGGCTGCGCCTGCAAGAGGATGTGCGGAAGCGGACTCGAGTGCCATGGAATTTTTCCCTTGAACCGGACGAGGCCGGCACCAGGGCGGAACTCTGGGCACAGAGCCCTGAAGATATTGCTAAGAACGAGAAACCCCCGGCACCGCGAGGCACCGGGGGTCCTGGAAGATCTGCTTCCCGTCAGGAGAAGCGCGGAATCAGCTGCCCTTCAGGACAACGGCCTGACGGCCGCGCTGCCCGTCGCGCACCTCAAGGTTCACCTTCTCGCCCTGCTGCACGTCGTGCTTGCCGGCGCGCTGAAGGACGGAGGAGTGCAGGAACACGTCCTGCCCGCCATCATCCGGCGTGACGAAGCCGAAGCCGCGGACCTGGTCGAACCACTTCACCGTGCCATTGACGGCATAGGTCGGCCCACCCTCGTCGCGGCCGCCGAAGTCGCGGCGCGGCGGGCGGTCGCCGAAGCTGCGCGGCGCACCGAAACCACCCCGGTCGCCGAAGTCGCGGCGCGGCGGACGGTCACCAAAACCACCAGCGCCGAAGTCGCGGCGCGGCGGACGGTCGCCAAAGCCACCGGCGCCAAAGTCACGGCGCGGCGGGCGGTCGCCAAAGTCACGGCGCGGCGGACGGTCGCCGAAGCCACCAGCGCCGAAGTCACGACGCGGGCGGTCGCCCCCGGCCGGGGCGCCAGGGCCAGGCTGCCGCTCATGAATTCGCGTCACCAGTCGGCGGCCCTGGCGGTCGGTGCCGATCTCGCAAACCAGCTTGTCACCGGTTTCGGGCGGTTCGATCCTGGCGTCCGCCAAGGCCGATGCGTGGAAGAACACATCCTGGCCATCGGGTCCTAGCACAAAGCCGAACCCCTTGCGGGCGTTGTACCACTTGACTTCGGCCTCGATGGGCCCGGCGCCGCCCTGCGAATCGTTATCCGGAAACACTGCGTCTCGTATCCGTAAAAAACACACGGCCCGACGGGATGCAGGGCCGGCAGAGTCCATCCTTGCATTCCCGCGCCTTGAAAGCTAGCCGAATCGGCAGGGGTCATAAGGAACAATCGGAATCTCCGGCTCCCGGCCCGCCAGGATCGCGCCCACCAGTTGCGCGGTCCGCGGTGCTGCAACCATTCCGACATGAGCATGACCGAAAGCCAGCACCACATCCCGACAGTTTCGGGCGGGGCCGATGCACGGAAGCGCGTCCGGCAGGCTCGGCCGGTTGCCCATCCAGAACTTCACCCGCTCCGGCGGCAGGTCGCGCGGCAGGCCCGGGAAAGACCGCAGCAGGTAGTCGCGCAAGATCTCGGCCCGCTTCCAGTTGGGCGCCGCCCCGAGCGCGGCAATCTCCACTTGCCCCGCCACGCGCAGCCCGGTCTTGGTCATGGTGACGGCCATCTTGCCGTCCGAGGGCATCAGCGGGATCCGAGGGCCAGCCTCGGGATTGGCGATCACGGCGTGATAGCCACGCTCCGTCTGCAGCGGCACCCGATTGCCGACCATCGCTGCCAGTGTCCTGGAATAGGCCCCGGCAGCGATCACCGCGCGGTCGGCGGCAATCTCACCCTGGCTGGTCGTCACCGCTCGCAGCCGCCCGCCTTCGATACGGAAGCCGGTGGCGCCAGCGCGGATCCGCTGCGCCCCTTCCCGCTCCGCCAGCGCTACCAGCGCGGCGACATAGGCGCCGGGATCGCGGACATGTCCGGCTTCCTCGAACAGGACGCCAAACGTGTAGCGCCGGTCCAGCTCCGGCTCGCGCTGGCGCAGTTCCTCCGCCTCGACCTCCCGCCAGCGCAGCCCGACGGCCTTGCGCACGCGATAGCCGAGCGCCTCGGCCTCATAGTCCGCGCGGTCGGGATAGATGTACATCAGCCCGGTGCGGGCGATCAGGTCAGGCACGCCGGCCTGCTCCGCCAGCGCCTGGTGCAGCAGCGGCGCATCTCGCAGCAGTGGCCGCAGCGCCTGAGCGATGCGCAGCACCTTCTCCTCCGTCCAGGAGGACCAAAGAAAGCGTAGTAGCCAGGGCGCGACGCGCGGCAGGTAGCCCCAGCGCACCGCCAACGGACCGAGCGGGTCCCGCAGGAAGCCGGGCACCTTGCGCCAGGTGCCGGGCCCAGCCGTCGGCAGCACGGATTGCGGCGAGAGCCAGGCGCCATTGCCATAGCTGGCGGCCTGCTCTCCGCCCGGCTCACCCGGATCGAGAATGGTGACGCG
Organism: Roseomonas sp.; assembly: GCA_035565935.1. Taxonomy (GTDB): domain Bacteria; phylum Pseudomonadota; class Alphaproteobacteria; order Acetobacterales; family Acetobacteraceae; genus Pseudoroseomonas. The sequence continues at coordinate 40,503 of DATMRU010000084.1, read as the reverse complement.
GAAGCCCTCGCGCAGCGCGGCCAGGGCACTGGTGGCACCGATGATCCCGGCGCCGATCACAACCACATGGCCGCGCGACGCAGCGCCTGTTTCCGCGGCTTCGTTCCTCGGCACGCCCCTGCCCTCTCCCGGTCGTCAGCGGGTGGCAAGGTGCCGCAAGCGGCGGGCCGGCGAAAGGGCCGGCCCGCCGGAAATCCGCTCAGCCCGCGTCAGCCACCGCGCGCTTCGCCATGACCGTGACGAGGTTGGCGCGATACTCGGCGCTGCCATGGATGTCGCTATTCAGATCGTCGGGCGCCTGCTTGATGCCCGCCACCGCATCGGGCGACCAGTTGGCGGTGAGCGCCGCCTCCATCTCCGCCTGCCGGAAGGCGCAGGGCCCGGCGCCGTTGACGCCGACGCGGACACCCTGCGGTCCCTTCGCCACGAAGACGCCGGTCATGGAGTAGCGGCTGGCCGGGTTGCGCATCTTGGCGTAGCCGGCTTTCTCCGGGATCGGGAAGGAAACGGCGGTGACCAGCTCGTCGGCCTCCAGCGCAGTGGTGAACATGCCGAGGAAGAATTCGTCGGCCGGAATGGAGCGACGGTCGGTGATGATAGTCGCGCCCAGGGCCAGCGCGGCGGCAGGGTAATCGGCGGCCGGGTCGTTGTTGGCGAGGCTGCCGCCAATGGTGCCACGGTTACGCACCTGCGTGTCGCCGATGGTGGACGCCATGCGGGCGAGCGCCGGGATCGCCGCCAGGATCTGTGGATGGGTGGCGATCTCGTAGTGCTTCGTCAGGGCCCCGATGACGAGGTTGTCCCCTTCCTTGCGGATGCCGCGCAGCTCGCTGATACCGGAAAGATCGACCAGCGAGGTGGGCTTGTTCAGCCGGTGCTTCAGCGCCGGCAGCAGCGTCATGCCGCCGGAGATTGCTTTGGCCTCCGGGTCGGCCGCCAGCAGCTTCACCGCATCCGCGACGCTGGACGGCTTGTGATACTCGAAATCGTACATCGCGCTGGGCTCCCTACTCGGCCGCCGCCGGCAGGTCTGCCCCGCCGCGGCCCTGATGAATGATGGACCAGATCTTCGCCGGTGTCGCCGGCATCTCGACATGCGTCACGCCATAGTCGCGCAATGCGTCCACCACGGCGTTGATGACGGCGGGTGGCGAACCGATTGCTCCCACCTCGCCGCAACCCTTCACGCCGAGCGGATTGTGCGTGCAGAGGGTCGTGCTGGTGGACACGTGGAAGGACGGGATGTCCTTCGCCCGCGGCATGGCATAGTCGTTGAAGCTGGCGGAAAGGAGCTGGCCGTCCTGGTCATAGACGGTGTGCTCGATCAATGCCTGGCCAATGCCCTGTGCCAGCCCGCCCTGGATCTGCCCCTCGACGATCATCGGGTTGATGACGCGGCCGACATCGTCGCAGGCGGTGAAGTTCACCACCGCCACCTCGCCGGTATCCGGGTCGATCTCCACCTCGCAGATGTGGCAACCGCCGGGGAAGGTGAAGTTCTTCGGGTCGTAGAAGGCGGTTTCCTCCAGGCCCGGTTCGATCTCCTCGATCGGATAATCGTGCGGCACATAGGCCGCCATGCTGATCTCGGCAAAGCTTTTGCTGCGGTCCGTGCCGGCGACGCGGAAATTGCCGTCGGTGAATTCGATATCCTCGACCGCTGCCTCCATCAGATGTGCTGCGATCTTCTTGCCCTTGGCGATGATCTTGTCCATCGCCTTGACCATCGCGGTGCCGCCGACCGCCAGCGAGCGCGAGCCATAGGTGCCCATGCCGAAGGGGATCTTGCCGGTGTCGCCATGCACGATCTCGACCTGGTCGAACGGCACGCCAAGCTTCTCGGTGACGAGTTGGGCGAAGGTGGTCTCGTGCCCCTGCCCGTGGCTGTGCGTGCCCGTGAAGACCGAGACGCTGCCCGTCGGGTGCACGCGGATATTCGCCACCTCGTAGAGCCCGGCGCGCGCGCCGAGCTGGCCGACTAGCTTGGACGGCGCGATGCCACAGGCCTCCAGATAGGTGGACATGCCGATGCCGCGCAGCCTACCGCGCGCCTTGGCCTCCGCTCGCCGCGCCTCGAAGCCGGCGAAGTCGGCCGCCTCCATGGCGGCGCGCAGCGTGGCCTCATAGTCGCCGCTGTCATACTGGAGGGCGACCGGCGTCTGGTAGGGGAACTGGTCGGGGCGGATGAAGTTCTTCCGCCGGATCTCCGTCCGGTCCATTCCCATTTCGCGCGCGGCGACATCCACCAGGCGCTCCAGCAGATAGGTCGTCTCCGGCCGTCCGGCGCCGCGATAGGCATCCACCGGCACGCTGGAGGTGAAGACCGCCTTCACCTGCCCATGAATGACGGGCGTGGTGTAGACGCCCGCCAGCAGTGTCGCACTCAGATAGGTCGGCACCGCCGGCGCGAAGGTCGAGAGATAGGCGCCCATATTGGCCAGGGTGGCGACGCGGAGGCCGAGGAAGCGGCCTTCCTCGTCCAGGGCCAGCTCGGCATGGGTTACGTGATCGCGGCCATGCGCGTCGGAGATGAAGCTTTCCGTCCGCTCGGCCGTCCACTTCACCGGCCGCTTGAGCTGCGCCGCCGCCCAGGTGACCAGCGCCTCTTCGGCATAGTGATAGATCTTGCTGCCGAAGCCGCCGCCGACATCGGGCGCCACTACCCGCAGCTTGTGCTCCGGCACCTTCAGCACGAAGGCGCCCATCAGCAGCCGGATGACATGCGGGTTCTGGCTGGTGGTGTAGAGCGTGTGCTCGCCACTGTTCGGATCATAGTCGCCGAGCGCGGCGCGCGGCTCCATGGCATTCGGCACCAAGCGATTGTTGGTGGTGTCGAATCGGACCACCTTGTGGGCCCGAGCGAAGGCCGCATCGGTCGCGGCGGCATCGCCGATCTCCCAGTCGAAGCAGATGTTGTCCGGCGCCTCGTCATGCAGCGCCGGCGCGCCCTGCGCCAGGGCGGCCTCGATGGTCGGGATCGCCGGCAGCGGCTCGTAATCCACCTCGATCGCCTCGGCGGCGTCGCGCGCCTGGGCGCGAGTCTCGGCCACGACGAGCGCCACCGGATCGCCGACATGGCGCACCTTTCCGGTGGCCAGCACCGGGTGCATCGGCTCGGCCATCACCTTGCCGCCCTTGCCGGTGACCTGCCAACCGCAGGGCAGCCCGCCCAGGCCCGCCGCTGCGAGATCCTGGCCGGTATAGACCGCCTGCACCCCCGGCATGCCGGCAGCGGTGCCGGTGTCGATGCGCCCGATCCGCGCATGCGCGTAAGGGCTGCGGAGGATCCAGGCATGGAGCTGGCCCGGGCGGTTCAGGTCATCCGTGTACTGGCCCCGGCCGGTGAGGAAGCGGAGATCCTCCTTCCGCCTCACGCTGGCTCCGATCCCCTCGAAGGGTACCGTGACGTTCATGGCTATCGCCTCCCAACGGCATTCATGGGCGTGTCACGCCGGCCTTATGGCGGCCGGTCGTCGCATCCGCAGGGCGCTGCCCTTATTCCGCGGCGCGGGCCAGTTCGCTGCGCTTGCCGTTCATCACCTCGGCGGCGGCGGCGATCGCCTTGACGATGTTGTGATAGCCAGTGCAGCGGCAGATATTGCCTTCCAGCCCCTCGCGAATCTCCTGCTCGGAGAGGCCCGAGGGATGCTTCCGCACCAGGTCGATCGCGCTCATCACCATGCCGGGGGTGCAGAAGCCGCATTGCAGGGCGTGATACTCGCGGAAGGCTTCCTGCATCGGGTGCAGTGTGCCATCGGCCGCGGCCAGCCCCTCAATAGTGGTGATCTCCGCGCCGTCGGCCTGTACGGCCAGGATGGTGCAGGATTTCACGCTGTCCTCGCCCATATGCACGACGCAGGCGCCGCACTGGCTGGTGTCGCAGCCGACATGGGTGCCGGTCAGGCGCAGCTTCTCGCGCAGCACCTCGACCAGAAGAGTGCGCCCTTCCACATCCACCGTATGGGTCTTGCCGTTCACCGTCAGTGTGACTTGCGGCATGTCGCTTCTCCCCCATGCGCGAATGCCGCCGCGATGCGCGGCGGCCTTGGAGGCAAACGTCATCCCAGCAGGCGCGGCCCGTCAAGCGGGCGGATGCGGCGCCACGATGAAACTCGCAGCGGCTTATCGCAAATGAGAATTGATCGCAATACTGTCGGGCGCCCTCCGCGCATCGTGGAGGAAAGAACCCAGCCCCGTCCCTCCTCCTTCGAGCTTCACGCGCCCCATCACGGGGCCGCCAAACTGACGGAAAAAAGAAGGGGATTCGGGGGAATTCCTTCCCCCGACCTTCTCCGCAGCCTCAGGCAACCGCCGGCAGGCTGCGCGCCAGCGGGTTTTTCTCCGCCGGCAGGTCATGCAGGTGGCAGGCCGCCCACTGGCCGGGCTGCGTCTGCTGGAGCTTCGGTACATCCGTCTTGCAACGGTCGAAGGCATAGGGGCAGCGCGTGTGGAAGCGGCAGCCGCTGGGCGGATTGATCGGGCTGGGCACGTCGCCCTTCAGCACGATCCGCTGCCGCCCTGCCCCAGGCTCCGGCACCGGGACGGCGGAGAGCAGCGCCTCGGTATAGGGGTGCTTCGGCGCGCCGAAGAGCGGGCGCCGCGGCGCAATCTCGACGATCTGGCCGAGATACATCACGGCCACGCGGTGCGTCATGTGCTCGACGATAGCGAGATCGTGGCTGATGAACAGCATCGCCAGCCCGAGCTCCTGCTGCAGCTCCTGCAGCAGGTTGACGATCTGCGCCTTCACCGACACGTCGAGCGCCGAGACGGCCTCGTCGCAGATGATGAGGTCCGGCTCGCCCGCCAGGGCGCGGGCGATGCAGATGCGCTGCCGCTGCCCGCCCGAGAACTCGTGGGGCCAGCGGTTGGCGGCATCGCGCGGCAGCCGCACGAGGTCGATCAGCTTGGCGATGCGCGCATCCAGGTCGGCGCTGTTCTTGGCCAGCCCGAAATTGCGGATCGGCTCGGCCAGCAGGTCCCTCACCTTCATGCGCGGGTTCAGGCTGCTGAACGGGTCCTGGAAAATCACGCCCATGCGCCGCCGCAGCGGGCGCAGATGGCCTTGCGACATGTCGTCGATGCGCGTCCCGTCCAGCACGACCTGTCCCGCGGTCGGCGGGAAAAGCCGCAGCAGAGCCTTGCCGACGGTGGACTTGCCGCAGCCGGACTCACCGACGAGCGAGAGCGTCTCGCCCTTCTCGATGTTGAAGGAGACGCCATCGACCGCATAGACATAGCCGGTGGTGCCGCCGAAGAAGCCCGCGCGGATCGGGAAGTGCTTCTTGAGGTCGTTCACCTCCAGCAACGGGCGGCTGGTGTGGTGTGGCGGGTGGGTTCCCATCGTCATGTTCATGCCGGCACGGCCTCCTTCACCGCGTAGTGGCAGGCCGCCACATGGCCCGGCGCCTTCGCCTCCAGGGCGGGCGCAACCTCCCGGCAGAGGTCGGTCGCATAGGGGCAGCGGCCGGCGAAGACGCAATAGTCGATGCGCTGCTTTAGGCTCGGCACCAGGCCCGGAATCTCGGCCAGGCGCTCCGTCTCGCCGGTGAGCGAGGAGCCAAGCTTCGGCACCGCGCCGAGCAGGCCCTGCGTGTAGGGATGCTTCGGCGCGCGGAACAGCTCCTCGACCTTGGCCTCCTCCACCTTGCGGCCGGCATACATGACGATGACGCGCTCGGCGACTTCGGCCACGACGCCAAGATCATGCGTGATCAGCACGATGGCGGCGCCGACCCGGTGCTTCAGGTCGCGCATCAGGTCGAGGATCTGCGCCTGGATGGTGACATCGAGCGCCGTGGTCGGCTCATCGGCGATCAGCAGCTTCGGGTTGCAGGCGAGCGCGATGGCGATCATCACGCGCTGCCGCATGCCGCCCGAGAGCTGGTGCGGATATTCCTTCACCCGCCGGGCCGGCGCCGGGATGCCGACCAGCGTCAGCATCTCCACCGCCTTGGCCTCGGCCTGCGCCTTGGACATGCCCTGGTGCAGCCGCAGCGCCTCGCCGATCTGCTGACCGATGGTCAGCACCGGGTTCAGCGAGGTCATCGGCTCCTGGAAGATCATGCTGATCTCGTTGCCGCGGATGGTGCGCATCTCGCGTTCCGAGAGCTTCAGCAGGTCCCGCCCTTCGAAGCGGACGGCCCCCGCAATCTTGCCCGGCGGCTCCGGGATCAGCCGCAGGATCGACATCGAGGTGACCGATTTGCCGCAGCCGGACTCGCCGACGATGGCCACGGTCTCGCCGGACTCCACGCTGAAGCTCAGCCCATCCACCGCGCGGTTCACGCCGCCATCGGGGGTGCGGAAATGCGTCTGCAGGTTCTCGACTTCGAGCAGCGCCATGAAATTAAACTCGCTTCGCCGCGCGCGGGTCGAGCGAATCCCGCAGGCCGTCGCCCAGCAGGTTCACCGCCAGCACGGTGATGGAAAGAAAGACGGCCGGGAAGAACACGATGTAAGGCTTCACCTGCCACAGCGCGCGGCCCTCGGCCATGATGTTCCCCCAGGAGGGGATGATCGGCGGCGTGCCGGCGCCGATGAAGGAAAGGCTCGCCTCGATCAGCATGGCGGCGGCGCAGACATAGGTCGCCTGCACCGTCATCGGTGCCACGGTGTTTGGCAGGATGTGTCGCCAGATGATGATCGGGGTGCGCGTGCCCGAGGCGATCGCCGCATCGACATAGGGCTGCTCGCGCAGCGACAGCACCACGCCGCGCACCAGTCGCGACACGCGCGGGATCTCGGCGACAGTGATGGCCAGGATGACATTGCCGACCGAGCCGCGGGTCAGCGCCATCAGCGCAATGGCGAGCAGGATGGACGGGATGGACATCAGCCCGTCCATAATGCGCATGATGATGCTGTCCGCCCAGCGTACGAAGCCGGAGACGAGCCCGATCGTCAGCCCGATGACGGAGGAGAAGAAGGCCACGCCGAAGCCGACGATCAGCGAGACGCGGGCACCGTAGAGCACGCGGGAATAGACGTCGCGCCCCAGCATGTCCGTTCCGAACCAGGCCGCGGCGGAGGGATTGCGCGTGCGCATCACCGGCGCCAGCGCGGTCGGGTCCTTGGTCCCGAGATAGGGCGCGAAAACCGCGATGGCCACCATCGCCAGCAGCAGGAAGCCACCGATCGCGAGGGTCGGGTGGCGCATGAGATAGCCGATGAAGCCCTTGCGGATCTCCTTCGGCTTCATGACGTCCGGCGTGGGCGCCGCGATCGCGACGTCCTTCGGGGACACGGCGCCCGGGGGCAGGATGGTGGTGCTCAATACCGGATCCTCGGGTCGAACAGGGTGTAGCTCAGGTCGATCAGCAGATTGACCAGCACGTAGGTGAAGCTGAAGAGCAGCACGATGCCCTGGATGACCGGGTAGTCGCGCCGCAGGATGGCATCAACCGTCAGCCGCCCAAGGCCGGGGACGGCGAAAACGCTCTCGGTGATCACCGCGCCGCCGATCAGCAGCGCGACACCGATGCCGATGACGGTGACGATCGGAACCGCCGCGTTCTTGAGGGCATGCACGAAGAGCAAGGTGGTCTGCCCGGCCCCCTTGGCGCGCGCCGTGCGGATATAATCCTGCTGCAGCACTTCCAGCATGGTCGCGCGCGTGATGCGGGCGATCAGGGCGATATAGGCGGTGGCCAGCGTGACCGCGGGCAGGATCAGGTTCGACAGCCAGGGCCCGAACCCCTCGGAAAGCGGCGTGTAGCCCTGCACCGGAAACCAGTCGAATTCGAGCGCGAAGATATAGGCCAGCAGGTACCCGATCACGAAGGTCGGCACCGAGAAGCCCAGGACCGCGAAAGCCATCACCGCGCGGTCGATCCAGGAACCGGTCTTCCAGGCGGCGACGACGCCCAGCGGCACCGCGACCGAGACGGCCAGCACCAGGCTGAGGACCATCAGCGACAGCGTCGGCTCGATACGCTGCGCGATCATGTGCGTCACCGGCAGGTTGGTGAAGATCGAGGTGCCGAGATTGCCCTGCAGGATGCGCCAGGACCACTCGCCGAACCGCACCAGGAAGGGGCGGTCGAGGCCAAGGCTGACGCGGATGCGTTCCACATCGGCGGGCGTCGCCTGGTCACCCGCGATCACGGCAGCCGGATCACCCGGTGCCAGATACAGCAGGCTGAAGACGAACAAGGCGACGATCGCCATCACGGGGATGGTCGCCAGGAGACGTCGGACGATATAGGCGAACATAGTTTCCAATCAGCTCTTTGAGACGTTCCAGAAGAACGGGATCGGCGCCTTCACGATGCCACTCACGTTTTTCCGCCATGCCTGATAGGACCGGAAGAAACCTGTGGGCACCCACATGGCGTAGTCCATCGCGGCTTTGTTCATTTTGGCCATGGCCGCCTTCTCGGCCTCCAGGTCGGGTGCGGCGAACCACTCGTCGCGCGCGGCCTCGACCGCGTCGCTCTTTGGCCAGCCGAACCAGGCCTGGTCGCCATTGGCGCGCAGGGCGGTGTAGCTCGCCGGGTTGATGCAGTCGGCGCCGGCGTGCCAACTGTGAAAGACGTGCCAGCCGCCCTTCCCCGGCGGCTCCTTCACGGCACGGCGGGCCCCAACGGTGCCCCAGTCGGTCGCCACGAAGTCGAGATTCATCCCGATCCGCTTCAGCAGGTCGGCGCTGACGTCGCCGAAGGCCTTGGTGATCGGCTGGTCCTGCGCGACGAGTAGCGTGATGGGCTGGCCGTCATAGCCGGCCTCCTTCAGCAGCTTCTTCGCGCCCTCGTAGTCGCGCGGCCCCTTCAGGAGATCGCCGCCCTCCTCGGTGTAGAGCGGCGTGTCGGGCGTGAAGAAGGAGGGCATCTTCTTCCACAGGTCGGGGTTGTCGCCGACCAGGGCCCGCATGTAGTCCTCCTGGCTCAGCGCCATCATGATGGCGCGGCGCGCCCGCACGTCGCTGAAGGGCGGGTGCAGGTGGTTCATGCGGAAGGTGCCGACATTCCCGAGCGGATCGGCGATGTCCACCTGCACGTTGCGGTTGCTCTTCAGCAGCGGGATCAGGTCGGTGATCGGGTTCTCCCACCAGTCCACCTCGCCGTTCTGCAGCGCGCCGACAGCGGTGGCCGGGTCGGGCATCACCACCCATTCCACCCGGTCCACCAGGACTTCCTTGCCGCCGGCCATCCAGTCCGGCGGCTCGTCGCGCGGTACATAGCCCTCGAACCGGGTAAAGACGGCCTTGGCGCCCGGCACCCACTCCTCGCGCACGAAACGGAAGGGGCCGGAGCCGACGAACTCGGTGATCTGCTGGAAGGGATCCGTCTTGGCGATCCGCTCCGGCATGACGAAGCTGCAGGGCGAGTTGGTCTTGCCCAGGGCGAACATCATCTTCGGATAGGGCTTCTTCAGCGCCCAGCGGAAGGTGCGGTCATCGACCGCCACCAGCTCGTTCTGGATGGCGCGGATCATCTGCCCCATCGGGTCGCGCACCGCCCAGCGGCTCAGGCTGGCCACCACGTCCTTGGCCAGGACGGGGGCGCCGTCATGAAACTTCAGGCCGGGGCGCAGCTTGAAAGTCCAGACCAGCCCGTCCTCCGAAACCTCCTCCGACTCCACCATCTGGCGCTTCGGCTCAAGCTTGGAATCCACGCCGTAGAGCGTGTCCCAGACCATCATCGCCGCGTTGCGCACCACGTACTGGGTGCCCCAGATCGGGTCGAAATTGGCGAGGTTGGCCTGCGGCACGAAGCGCAGCGTGCGGGCGGCGGCACCTTGTGCCAGCGCCGGCGCGGCCAGGGCGCCGCCCATGGCAAGCCCGCCGGCGCCTGCCGCAAGCTTCAGGAAGGATCGGCGTTCCATATTCGTCATCCCTCGTCTCCCGGCATGGGCATTGCCCGCGCCCCCATGTGGTTCGTGCCGGCGGCCCTGTTTCCGCCAAGCCCTGCCGACGCTCCAGCACATAGCGTGCCAGCGCCGGCACCAATGCGGATGGGCCGGCCCGGTATCCTCCGGGCTCGGCCTGTCCTACCGCCCTATCGCAACGGTCAGCATCGGGCGGATTGGCGCCGTGTTCAAGCAGGTGTGCGAAGCTCTGACGGGCTATTCTTGCTCTTTATTGCTCAGAGACGGGGCAGCAGGCGCTGCAACGACCTCCAGCAGGCCGGCGGGGGCCATGCCGAAAGCCTTCTGCCTCCCTCTGGCAGGATGCGCGGTATCGCCACCGGATTCGGCAACTTCCGGTTGTCTCACGCTGAACAGGATGATCCCCAGGGCCGCTGCAGCCCGAACAGCGGGTCAGGGGTGCGGCGCATGGCCGCACCCTCCCGCTGCACGGCGAGGTGGCAGACCGCTCAGCTGCGTTGCACGTTCCAGAACATCGGCAGGCCCTTCAGCACGCCGGTGAGGTTGCGCCGGTAGGCCCAGGCCTGGAAGTACTGGCCGAGCGGTAGATAGGGCACATCCTCGAAGGCCTGCAGCTGGATCTTGCGGGCGATCTCCTTCTGGGCCGCCAGATCCGGTGCCTCGAACCAGGCGTTGCGCAGCTCCTCCAGCTTTGGCGCGGTCGGCCAGCCGAACCAGGCCGCCTGTCCATGCCCGCGCAGCGCCTGCTGCACGCCGGGATTGATCATGTCGATACCGGCCCAGAAGGTGAAGAAAATGCTCCAGCCGCCCTTGTCGACCGGCTCCTTGCTGGCGCGGCGCTGCACCACCGTGCCCCAATCGGTGGAAACATATTCCACATTCATCCCCACCTTCCGCAGCATGTCATTGCCGACCTGCGAGAGCGCATTCAGCGAGGGGAAGTCGGAAGCCGCGATCAACACCACCTTCTCGCCATTGTAGCCGGCCGCGGCGAGGTCGCGCTTGACCTTCTCGTAATCGCGCGGGCTGGTCAGCACCTCCATCCCGGCATCGTTGGCGAGCGGCGTGTCCGGCGTGAAGATGCCGACCCCATCGCGCCACAGGCTCTTGTCGGTGCCGATCACCGCCGTCATGTAGTCGGCCTGGCTCACCGCGCCGAGCAGCGCCCGCCGGATACCCGCATTGTTGAAGGGCGGGTGGAGGTGGTTGAAGCGCCCCATCCCCATGAGCCCCGTCGGGTCCTGGATCTCGAGGTTCACGTTGCGGTTGCGGCGCAGCAGGATCTGCAGGTCGCCCGGCGGCTGCTCCCACCAGTCGACCTCACCGCTCTGCAGCGCATTCGCGGCCGTCGCTGCATCCGGCATGACGTGCCACTCGATCCGATCGAAATGGACCTTCTTGGGCCCTGCCGTCCAGCTCACCTTGCCGTCGGCGCGCGGCACGTAATCGGCAAAGCGGTCATAGACGATGCGGGCGCCCGGTACGCGCTCCTCCGCATTCCAGCGGAAGGGGCCGCTGCCGATGATCTCCTTCACCGCGATGGCCGCGTCGGTCTTGGCCAGGCGCTCCGGCATGATGAAGCAGACCGGCGTGGCCGGCTTGCCCAGCGCCTCGAAGAGCAGCGGGAAAGGCCGCTTGAAGCGGAACTGGATGGTCTTGTCGTCAGGGGCGGCCAGCTCGTCGACCAGCGTCATCATGACCTGGCCCAGCGCGTCGCGCGTCGCCCAGCGACGGATCGAGGCGATGCAGTCACGCGCCCGCACCGGCTCGCCGTCATGGAACTTGAGCCCGTCGCGCAGCGTCATAGTGACGCGGCGGCCGCCATCCTCGACGACATGGCCCTGCACCATCTGCGGTTGTGGCTTGTAGTCCTCGTCGAAGCCGTACAGCGTGTCCCAGATCATATAGCCGTGGTTGCGGGTCACATAGGCCGTGGTGATGATCGGATCGACCACCGCCAGGTCAGCCTGCGGAATGAATTTCAGCACCCGCGCGGCACTGCCCTGCGCAATGGCGAAGCGCGGCAGCGTGCTCGCCGCGGCAAGGCCGGCGGCGCCACGAAACAAGTCGCGTCGGTCCATCGTTCTTTGTTCTCCCCGGAGGCCTTCCTGCGACGGAAGGGAAGCCGAGGCCATCTCCGCGCGCAAGAGGGCATCTCGCGCCTCCGCACTTGGCAGTGCCGGCCCGCCGCCGTTATGCACCGCTGCATGCCGCCCCTCCCCTTCCCCGCGAGCCTGCGCACGGCCCGCCTCGGCCCGATGCGCACGGCACTGCTCGGCCAGATGCTGCGCTTCGGCGTGGTCGGCACCGTCGGCTTCGTGGTGGACACGGCGACGCTCTATGCCGCTCTGGCCCTCGGCGCCGGCCTCTATGCGGGGCGCGTGCTCTCTTATGTAGTGGCGGCCACCAGCAACTGGGCCCTGAACCGCGCCTGGACCTTCCGCGACGCCCGGCGGGATGCGGCTGGCCGGCAATGGCTGCTCTTCCTGGCAGTCAATCTCGTCGGCTTCGCCGTGAACTACGGCACCTATGCCGCGCTCGTCAGCCTGGTTCCGCTTGTGGCGGCCCACCCGGTGCTCGGCGTCGCGGCAGGCTCCCTGGCCGGCATGGCCAGCAACTTTTTGCTAAGCCGGCGCTTGGTATTTCGACAGGCATAAGCGAATGCTCGGCCTTTTTGCCGTCGCTTATTTTGACGTCATGGTATCGCGCAAAGAGACTGCAATTTACACTGTTATTTGACCACGGCCCGGCATTATGTTGCCGCCCTCGGCGGCACCCTTTTCTTGCCGAGCATGGAGTACCCGACCGGACATGTCCCCACTGCACCCTCTCCGGAAGGAGGCCGACGCCAACGCGGCCCATGAGGCCGCGCCGACGCCAGCTCCCGCCGACGCACTGCCCGAGGGCTTCCGGCCCGCTGGCCCGGAGGACCGTCTTCCGGCCCTGCTGGCCTATGGTCTGGCTGCCGCCTCCGGCACTCCACCCCGTTCCGAGGATGCGCCAGCCCGGCGCGCCGAGGCGACGCGGGCCCTGGAGGAGTGGGCCTATCGTCATCTGCACAACCAGGCTGAGGTGCTGCGCCGGGAAGGCGCCAGGGAGGCCCTGGCCGGGCTGCGCCAGCCTCCAGGCTTCGCCACACTCGTTCTGGCTGGCCTGGTTTCGCTGCTGCTGGCGGCCCTGATCACCTGGGGCGCCCTGCGCCTTGGGCTGGTGCACCCCCTGTCTCTGCAACTGCCGGGCTGACCCAAACATGTTCTTCGCACCCCGTGCCCCCGGCGCCGACCGCGCCCCGGCCACGCCACTGGCCAAGGCAATCGGCGCCTGCCGCCGGGAATTCGTTGCCGTCGGCCTGTTCAGCGGCATCGTCAACCTGCTGCAGCTGACCGTCTCCGTCTATATGATGCAGGTGTTCGACCGGGTGCTCGCCACCCGCAACGTCAACACCCTGATTTTCCTGACGATCATCGCCGTCTCCGCGTTGCTGCTGCTGGCCGCGCTGGAAGCGGTGCGCGGCAGCATCATGCAGCGCGTCGCCACCTGGATCGAGGCGCGCGTGGCCCCGGAGGGCTTCGAGCGCGGGCTGGAGGCCCAGCTGCGCGGCCGCCCCTACCGCATGGAGGCGCTGCGCGACCTCGGCTTCTGCCGCTCCTGGCTCAGCTCGCCCGGCGCGCTCGCCGTCTATGACGTGCCCTGGGTGCCCATCTATCTCGCCGCCATCTTCCTGCTGCACCCGGTGATGGGCTTCATTGCCCTTGGCGGCGCCGCCCTGCTCTTCGCCCTGACCCTGCTGAACGAGCTGACCACCTCCGACCTGCTGAAGCGCGCCAGCACCGCCGCGCTCCTTGGCCAGCGCCGTGTGGACGCCATCGCCCGTAATGCCGAGGTGATCGATAGCATGGGCATGGCCCCGGCGGTGATGCAGCGCTGGCGGGCGGCGACGGCCGAGGCGCTGCGGCCGCAGGAGAAGGCGGCCAGCCGCGCCGCCGTCATGCTCTCGGTGACCAAGTTCCTGCGCCTGACCGTCCAGCTCGCCATCCTCGGTGCCGGCGCCTATCTGGTGCTGCAGCAGGAGCTGACCTCCGGTGCCTCGATCGCTGGCTCGATCATCATGGGCCGCGCCCTCGCGCCGGTGGAGCAGCTCATCGGCGGCTGGAAGGGGCTGGTCCAGGCCCGGCAGGCACTGAAGCGGCTCTCCGCCTTCCTGATGATGCCGCGCCTGCGCCCACCCGGCCTGCCTCTGCCTGAGCCGACCGGCCGGCTGACCGCCGAGCGCGTCTCCTATGCCCTGCCGGGCCAGGCGGTGCCTATCATCAAGGGTGTGGCCTTCGGCCTGGAAGCGGGCGAGAGCCTGGCCGTGATCGGCCCCTCCGCCGCCGGCAAGACGACGCTGATCCGCCTGCTGATCGGCACCATGGCCCCTTCCTCCGGCACGGTCCGGCTGGACGGCGCCGACGTCTATACTTGGCAGCGCGAGGATTTCGGCCGCCACCTCGGCTACCTGCCGCAGGATGTGGAGCTGTTCGACGGAACTGTCTTCAGCAACATCGCCCGCATGGGCGACGCCGAGCCGGAGCAGGTCTTCGCCGCCGCCAAGCTGGCTGGCTGCCACGAGATGATCCTGCGCCTGCCCGCCGGCTACGACACCGAGATCGGCGAGGGCGGCCAGCATCTCTCCGGCGGCCAGCGACAGATGATCGGCCTCGCCCGCGCCCTGTTCGGCAGCCCCAAGCTGGTGGTGCTGGACGAGCCCAACTCCAACCTTGACGGCGATTCCGAGGCGGCGCTGCAGCGCGCGCTGGACGGGCTGAAGGCACGCGGCTGCACGGTGGTGCTGGTCTCGCACCGCCCGGCCCTGGTGCAGGGCGTGGACAAGGTGCTGCTGCTGAAGGACGGCGCGGTTGAGCTGTTCGGCCCGCGCGCCGAGGTCCTCAAGCGTCTGATGGCGCCGCCCCGTCCTGCCCAGGTGACGGCCGATCAGTCCCCCGCCCGCCTCAATACGCCCCAGCCCGGAGACGCCGCATGAGCGTGACCACCCTGCCCGAGCCCGGCACGGGCGGCGCTGTCGCTCGCCCGCGCGGGAACAACCTGCCGCCGCTCGCAGCGCCTGAGCCCCTGCTCGACACTCCGCGCCCGCGCACCCGCGGCATCATGATCTTCGGCCTGCTGGCCACCGTGCTCTTCGTCGGCGGCTTCTCGGCCTGGTCCTTCCTCGCGCCTCTGGCCGAGGCAGCGATCGCGCCGGGCCAGATCCGCAGCGAGGGCAACCGCCGCACCATCCAGCATCTGGAGGGCGGTATCGTCCGCGAGATCCTGGCGCGCGACGGTGACAAGGTGAAGGCCGGCCAGGTGCTGATGCGCCTGGACGACCTGCAATCCGATGTCGGGCTGGAAACCGCGCAGGCGCAGCGCTGGGCGCTGATGGCGCAGGACGCGCGCCTGGCCGCCGAGGCCGCCGGCGCTTCCGAGATCACCTTCCCGGAGGATCTGCGGAACAGTAACGATCCGCGCGCGCTGGAAGCGATGACCGGCCAGCGCACCCTCTTCGCTGCCCGGCAGATGAGCTTGACCAGCCAGCTCCAGGTGCTGGAGGCCCGCATCGCCCAGCATGATGCGACAGCCACTTCGGCGGAGGGGCAGATCGACAGCCAGCGCCGCCAGCTCGCCCTGATCAAGCGCGAGGCGCAGGACGTCGAGACGCTGGTGAGGCAGGGGCTGGAGCGCATGCCCCGCCTGCTCGGCCTGCAGCGCAACATGGCCTCGCTCGAAGGCAACATGGTGGACCTGCAGGGTCAGGTGGAGCGCGCCAAGGCCTCGGCCGAGGAGGCGCGCAACCAGATGCGCCAGATCCGCGATCAGCGGATGGCCGAGATCAACACCGAGGCGCGGGACGTCCGCAACAAGCTGAACGAGACGGAAGAGAAGCTCCGCGCCGCCCGCGACACCCGGACTCGCCGCGACATCACCGCGCCGGAGGATGGCACCATCATCGCCAGCCGCTTCTTCAACGAGGGCGCGGTGGTTCGCCCGGGCGAGGCGGTGATGGAGCTGGTGCCCGCCACCGATCGCTTGGTGGCCGAGGTGCAGCTTTCACCCAGCGATATCGATGTGGTCTATCCTGGCCTGGAGTCGGAGATCCGACTGCCCGCCTTCAAGCAGCGGCTGGTGCCCTACCTCCACGGCCATGTGACCTATGTGGCCAGCGACGTGACGACGGATGAGCGTACGCACGCCAGCTATTACCGGGTGCAGATCGTGGTGGACGAGGACCAGCTGCGCCGGCTGGAGAATGTGGAACTGCGCGCTGGCATGCCGGTGGAGGCGCAGATCCAGATCGGCAGCCGCTCCTTCTTCCGCTACATGGTGCAGCCGGTCATCGACAGCTTCCACCGCGCCTTCCACGAGCAGTAGGCCTTCTCAGGAGTTTCCGCCTTGACCACGAATTCGCCCGTTCTCTTCACCGACGGCGTGCTGGAAGCCAGTGTGCATTATGGCGTCACCCGGATCACGCTGGCCCAGAGCGGCAATGACGGCAAGCCGGCCCCCTGCGGTCAGCTGCTGATCCCTGTCGTGCAACTGCCGGCCTTCGCCAACAGCCTGATGGCGCTGCTGAAGCAGATCGATACCAAGGTGAAGCAGGCGCAGCAGGCCCAGCAGGGCGCCACCGCGCCGGGCGGGGCCGCCGCCGAACCGGCGCCTTCCCAGACGCCGGGTTCCTTCCGCTTCTCCGGCTGACGCGGGCCGGCATGGCGCTGCGGCGCGCGGCGTGGCTGGCGCTGAGCCTGGCCCTCGCCGCAGCCCCGGCTGGCGCCGCCGAGGCGGAAGCCTGGGCGGCGGCCTCCCATCCGACGCCAGGGGCGCCACGCCTCATCGGCGGGCACGGCCTCGGCTGCATCGCCGGGGCCGTTAGCCTTCCGCCGGAAGGCCCGGGTTGGCAGGTGGTGCGGCTGTCGCGCAATCGCTTCTGGGGCCATCCCAGCCTTGTCGCCTATCTGGAGGATCTCGCCGCGAGAGCGCGCGCGGCGGGCCTGCCCACGCTCTGGATCGGCGATCTCGGCCAGCCCCGCGGCGGGCCGCTGCCCTGGGGCCATGCCAGCCACCAGATCGGGCTGGATGCCGATGTCTGGCTCGACCTTTCCACCAAGCCCGTACTGTCCTCAGCGGCGCGGGAGCGGGTGGAGGTCGCCTCACTGGTCCGGCCGGATGGCATGACGGTGGACCACAGGCGCTTCACCCCGGCGCATGCCGCGCTGATCAGGCTGGCGGCGGAACACCCGGAGGTGGACCGCATCTTCGTCAATCCCGCCATCAAGCGAGCGCTTTGCGTGGCCGAGCCGCAGGCCGCCTGGCTCCGCCGGGTGCGGCCCTGGAGGGGGCATGATTCCCACATGCATGTGCGGCTGCGCTGCCCGGCGGGTCAGCCGGAATGCCGCGACCAGGCGCCGGTGCCGCGTGGCAATGGCTGCGACGCCAGCCTGGACTGGTGGTTCACCGCCGAGGCGCGCCAGCCACCCCGGCCTGCGGCTCCGACTGCGCCGCGTCCGCAGATGCCCACTGCCTGTGCGGGTGTGCTCGGAGCGCCCTGAGCGATGCCCTTTTCAGCCGGTGCCGCGTAGGCGGAGCGCCAGCACAGGATCATCGGTGGCCATCGCCTCCACACCG
Source organism: Roseomonas sp. (assembly GCA_035565935.1). GTDB lineage: Bacteria > Pseudomonadota > Alphaproteobacteria > Acetobacterales > Acetobacteraceae > Pseudoroseomonas. The sequence goes on along the minus strand of DATMRU010000084.1, from coordinate 23,016 downwards.
AAGGCCAGCGCCTTGTGGATGCATTCCGCGTGGTTGGCGCCCCAGACGCCGATCCTCAGCCCGGCACCGCGCAAGGCCTCGACCAGAGGAGCATCGAGCGTGCCGATCTCAGTCTCAACCATGTCGAAGCCATGCGCGCGGGCCACCCCGATGACGCCGGCCGTGCCGATGCGGCGCAGCAAGGCAGCATCGAAGAGCCAGATCGTGCCGGCCAAGCCGCCGGCCGCGGCGGCCTCGGCCACCAGCGGCGCGTCGAAGGCGATGACGCGGCACTGCGCCCGGATGCCGGCCTCATCGAGCACCGCCAGGGTGCGCGGCACGAGCGCAGGCTCCGCCATAGCGCCGGGCGCCGTCTTCAGCTCAACCTGAAGCTGCTGCGCCCGCCCCCGGAACAGGCTGGCCACTTCGGAGAGCAGAGGCACCCGCTCCCCTGCCGCCCCGCGCAGCCGGAGCGCCGAGAGCGCGGCGGCATCACGCGCGGCGAGCGGGCCTCGCCCTTCCGTCGTGCGCTCCAGCGTCGCATCATGCAGCACCACCGGCACGCCATCGGCGCTCAGGTGGACGTCGCATTCGCATTGTTCGACGGGCAGGTCCAGGCTGTGGCGAAAGGCCGCGAGGCTGTTCTCGGGCCACAGGAAGGCGCCGCCCCGATGGCTGACGATGGCGGTCGGATGGGGCTGCGGCATCCCTTGAGCTTGCCTTGGCGGCAATCGTGGCGCAACATTGCCATGCCGTATTTTTCTTCTGCCATTCCTCCACGAGGTCGTGACATGCCCCTGTTGCTGGTCGCCCATGATCAGGCGCCCGATGGTGCAGCGGCCCTCGAGGACGCTGTTTGGCAGCTTGCCGAGTCGCATCTGGTCCTGCCGGGCTCACTGCTGGTGGAAAGCCCCGTTTCGGCGCGCTACCTGCTGGAGCATTTACGCGGAGCGCTGCGACGCGCCGGGCGACCAGGAGCCCTGCTCGTCATACCAGTCCAGTCCGCCGACTGGGACGGGCTTTCCGCGGATGCCGAAGAGTGGATCCGCAGCCGAATTCCCTAGCCGGGTATCGGCCTCGGCCCAAGGGAGGAAAAATGCCGAACCAAGTCCTCGCACGCGCAAGAGGCGCTCTGCGTGCGCTGGCGCGGGCGGGCGGCCTGCTGCTGCTCGGCCTTTCCCTCACCGTCCCCCTGGACACGGCGCGGGGAGAGGAGCCGCCGCCGGACCGCATCGACCTGAAGGTGGTCGGCGGTCTCGCCGACGTGTCGCAGTTCCAGCGCTATGAGCAGCCATTCTGGCGCCACCGCATCACCGAGCTGACGCATGGCCGGGTGCATGCCGAGATCCAGCCTTTCGATCGCGCGGGCTTCCGGGCCGAGGAAATGCTGCCGCTGATGCGCCTCGGCGTCGCGCCCTTCGGCACCGCCCTGATCGCCATTGTCTCCAGCGAGGAGCCGGAGTTCAACGCGGTGGATCTGCCGGCCCTGAACCCCGACATCGCCACCCTGCGCGAGACGGTGCGGCTCTACCGCCCGCATCTCCGCGAGATCCTGCGCGAGCGCTACGATGTCGAGTTGCTCGCGGTCTATACCTACCCCGCCCAGGTCACCTGGTGCACCCGGCCCTTCAACAGCCTCAGTGATCTCGCGGGGCGCCGCGTCCGCACATCCTCCGTGGGGCAGGCAGAGATGTTCGAGGCGCTCGGCGCCACCTCCGTGGTGATCCCTTTCGCCGAGATCGTGCCAGCGATGAAGGCGGGCGTGGTGGAATGCGCCGTCACCGGCACGCTGCCGGGCAACAACATCGGCCTACCGCAGGTCACGACCCACGTGCACGCGATGGCGGTGACCTGGGGCGTTTCCGTCTTCGGCGCCAATGCCGCCGCCTGGGAAGCCCTGCCCCCCGACATCCGCCAGACCATCCGCGATGGCCTGGCGCAGCTTGAGGCCGAGATCTGGGCCAGTGCCGACCGCGAGACCGGCGAGGGGCTGAAGTGCAATGCCGGCCTGCCAGGCTGCGTCAACGGCACGCCAGGCCACATGACGGTGGTGCCGGTGACGGCGGAGGATATCGCGCTGCGTCGCAAGCTGCTGACCGATACCGTGCTGCCGCGCTGGGTGGACCGCTGCGGCCCCGACTGCACCGCCGCCTGGAACAAGTATCTCGGCCCCGCCATGGGCATCATGGCGAGCGGCCCCTGACATGCAGCAGTTCCGCCGCATCCGGATCGCCATCCTGCTCGCCGCGGCGGCCTTGCTGTTTGCGCAATGGTTCGCGACCTCGCTGCTGGTGGGACGCGCCAGGGAGGCGGCGCTCGCCGGGGCCGCCAGCACGGTACAGAGGGTGGCACATGCGGTGGAGGCTTCGCTCAACCGCAGTTTCGTCCAGGTGGATGCCATGCTGGCCGGCCTGCCGGCCATCCTCGGCCCGCTGGCCAGCGGCGACGCGCTGAACGTCGAGCTGGCGAACCGGGTGCTGCGGGAGCTGAACAACCAGAACTTCACCTTCCGCGACGTGCTGCTGGTGGGTTCCGACGGCATGCCGGTCGCCACCGGAATGCCTGTATCGCGCCGCCGCCGTCTGCCCTCCGCCATCACGGCCTCTTTTTCCAGCGGATCGCGCGCCGGGGCGGTGCTGATCGGCGGCCCCTTCCGCAACCCGGCGAGCGGCGAATGGTCGCTCTACATGGTGCGCCGCGTGACGCTGCCCCGCTTCGGCCCGCTGCTCGCCGTGGCGGAGATGCCGGTGCCGGTGCTCAGCTCGCTCTTGGCCGCGGGCGGCCTCGGCGCCGGGCTGCGCATGACCCTGGAGCGCGATGACGGCACGCTGCTGGCGAGCCTGCCGCATGACGAGACCTTCATCGGCACCCGGCTCTCGCCCTCCGCCACCGACCGGCTGCGTGAGACGGGCGGCGGCCCGCGGGAAACCCGCAGCCGTCACAACCAGGCGCCGGTGATTTCGGCGCAGCGGCCCCTGCTCTATCCCGCCCTCACCATATCGACCAGCATGTCGCTGGACACTGCACTGGCGGATTGGGAGAAGGAGCGCTTCCGCGCGCTGGGGGTCTCGGCGGGTTTCGCCGTACTGGTGGCGGCGCTGGCGGCGGCCTTGATCCTCGCCCTGCGCCAGCGCGAGCGCGTCGAGACCGAGCGCAACCGCTGGCGCGCGATGCTGGAGAATGCGCTGGACTCCATGACGGACGGCTTCGTCATGTGGGACGCCAAAGACCGCCTGATCGCCTGCAACGCCCGCTACAAGGATTTCTACCGGGTCAGCGCACCCTTCATCCAGCCCGGCGCGCATTTCGAGGATATCATGCGCGAGGGCTTCCTGCGCGGCCAGTACCCGCAGGCGGGCGACGATTTCGATGCCTTCCTCGAGGACATGCGCCGCTGGCATCGCGGCGACAGCCCGCCCATGGAGCGGCTGCTGCCGGACGGTCGCTGGGTGCTGGTGACCGAGCGGGCCACGCCGGGCGGCGGCACGGTGGGCATCCGCACGGACATCACCGAGCTGAAACGTGCCATGCAGGAGCTGGCTGAGGCGCGCGACGCCGCCGCCGCCGCCGGCGAGGCGAAGAGCCAATTCCTGGCGCGGATGAGTCACGAGCTGCGCACGCCGCTGAACGGTATCCTCGGCTTCGCCCAGGTCTTGGTGAACGACGCCCGGCTGGCGCTGGACCAGCGCGAGCAGCTGCGCACCCTCTACGAGGCGGCGCGGCACCTGCTGGAATTGGTCAACGGTCTGCTGGACCTGTCCAAGATCGCCGCTGGCCGGCTGGAACTGCACCCGGCCCCGACGCCGCTGCTGCCGCTGCTGGAGCGCAGCACCGCGCTTCTGGGGCCGGAGGTGCTGCGCAAGGCGCAGCGCTTCCACCTCGAGGTCGCGCCCGGAACGCCGGAGGTGGTGCTGGTCGATGCCACCCGGCTGCGCCAGCTCTTGCTGAACCTGCTCTCCAACGCGGTGAAATTCACGCCGGTGGGCGGCAAGGTGACGCTGCGAGCGCGGTCGCTGCACCCCGCCGAGGGCATCCGCATCGAGGTCGAGGATACCGGCCCGGGCGTGCCGGCGGAGCAGCGGCATCTCCTCTTCCGCGACTTCGTGCAGCTCGCCACCCCCGGCGCCGCCAGCGAGAACATGGCCTTCGGCACCGGCCTGGGCCTGTCGATCGCCGCGCAGCTCGCGGAGTTGATGGAAGGCCGGATCGGCTGCGACAGCGAGCCCGGCAAGGGAGCGCTCTTCTGGGTAGAGCTGCCGCTGGCTGCCGCCACCCTGCCGAACGCGCCTCCATCCGCAGCCGAGGAGAGCCCGCCGGCCCTGCCCAATGCCACGACAACTCCGCTGCGCATCCTCGTGGTCGATGACGTGCCGGCCAATCGGCTGGTCGCGCGCGCCATGCTGACGGGTGCCGGACACCACGTCACCTGTGTGGAGGACGGCGCGGTGGCGCTCGCGGCGGTGCAGCAGGGCGAGTTCGACCTGGTGCTAATGGACCTGCAGATGCCAGTCATGGACGGGCTGGAGGCGACCCGCCGGATCCGCGAGCTGCCGCCGCCGCGCAACCGCGTGCCGGTTCTCGCCGTCACGGCCTCCGCCATGCCGGAGCAGGTAGAGGCCTGCCGCGCCGCCGGCATGAACGGACACCTGGCCAAGCCGATCGATCGCGAGACCCTGCTGCGCATGGTGCGCCGCTTCACCGGAGGGCGCGCCGATGAGGCGGAGGACAGTGCCCGACCCAGACCGAGCGAACCCGCCGCCCCGGCGGAGCTGCTCGACCGCACGGTCGGCGAGGCGCTCGTGGCCGATCTCGGCGACGCCGCGCCGGCGGTGCTGCAGCAGTTCGTCGTCGAGCTGGAACATGGTCGGGAGCGCATCGCAGCCTTGTTCACGACGCCCGACACAGAGGCGATCCGTATCGCCACGCATCGGCTCACCGGCGTTGCCCGCACCATCGGCGCGCGGCACATATCGCAGTCGCTCGAGGCCTTGCGGCTGGCCATCGCCGCTGGTGAGCCGCCGCAGCCGGCGCTGGCCGCCGCTCAGGCGGCGCTGGAGCAGACGCTGCCGGCGCTGCGCCAATGGGCGGCCAGGGTAGAGGGTGGCGTCACGCCGGGCGGGAGCGCCTGAGGAGGCGCCTCAGGGCAGCGCCGCGATCCTCTCTCCCAACAGCGCGAAGAAGGCCTCCGCGTCGAGGGTTTCCAGCAGGCGGGCATTGGCCGGGGCGCCGCTGCGGCCCCAGCGGTCGATGCGGGTGCGCCCACGGTCCGGCCCCTCGCAGACCACCGTGGCCGCCACCGGGCGATGAGTGAACAGCGCCGGCGCCGCCAGCCAGGCCACCGCGCAGGGATCGTGCAGGGGCGCGCCGCGATGCGCGAAGCGGCGGGAGGGCGGCAGCGCAGTGAGGATGTCGGCGCAGGCCCGCAGGCAGGCCCCGCCCGACCGTGCCCGCAGCGCTGCGACGCGCTCCGGCGTCACCAGCGCCTGGGCGGTGAGATCCAGCGTGGCGAGCGTCACCGGGCGGCTGCAGCCGAGCAGAATGGCCAGCGCCTCCGGGTCCATGGCGGCGTTGAACTCGGCGCCCGCGGTCCAGTTCCCCTCGCCCACCGCGCCGGTCATCAGCACGATCTCCGCCACTCGCCCCGCCAGCGCCGGTTCGGTGGCCAGCGCCAGCGCGAAGTTGGTGGCGGGGCCCAGGCCGACCAGCGTGACCGAATCCGGCGCCGCCGCGCGAAGCCTCTCGCGGATCATGTCGGCGGCGATCCCGGATGCTGCAGGCGGCCCCTCCGGTAGCACGACGCCGCCCAGCCCATCCGTGCCATGCACCTGCGTCTCGGAGCGGAAGGCGCCGATCAGCGGTCGGTCGGCTCCCCCTATGACAGGCACCGTCGCGCCCGCCAGGCCGAGTACCGCCCGCGCATTCGGCAGGGTCAATTCCAACCCGACATTGCCGCCGGCGACGGTGACGAGCTGGAGATCGATCTCTGGCGAGGCCAGGGCCAGCCACAGGGCGATGGCATCATCCGTGCCGGGGTCGCAGTCGAGCAGGACGGGACGGCTCATGCCTTGCCCTCCGGCGGCAGTTCCGTCTCGACGATGCTGGCCAGGAAGGCGGCGCCGTGCGGCAGCGCCGCATCGTTGAAGTCGAAATGCGGGTTGTGGTGGAAGCCCTCGGGATGCGCCGGCTCGCCGGTGCCGAGCCAGGCATAGGCGCCGGGCCGCGCCTCCAGCATCGCGGAGAAATCCTCGCCGGCGGTAATCGGCGGATAGTCGTCGAGCGCCTGCGCCACCCCGACAGTCGCGGCGGCGGCGCGATGCATTACCGCAGCCTGGGCGGTGTGGTTCACCGTGGGGCCGAGGCGGCGGGTATAGATGTAGTCCACCTCCACGGCATGGGTCGCCGCCATGCCACGCCCGATCTCGCCGATGCGCCGCTCCAGCAGGTCGCGCGTTTCCGGCGTCAGGGCACGGGCGGTGCCGCGCAGTCGCACCTCGGCGGGGATGACGTTCGGTGCCTCCGGATTACCGGCGGCCATGTGCCCGACGCTCACCACGCCCACCCCCATCGGGTCCAGCTCGCGTGCGACGATCGTGTGAAGGGCAGCGATGAACTGCGCGGCAGCGAGGGTCGCATCGGTGCCAAGATGCGGCTTGGCGCCATGCGTGCCGCGGCCGCGGAACAGCGTCTCCCAGGTGTCGGAGGAAGCCAGCACCGGCCCCGTCGGCACGGCGATGGTGCCGAGCGGCAGGCCAGGCAGGTTATGCAGAGCATAGATGGCATCGGCGGGAAAGCGCTCGAACAGCCCTTCCGCCACCATACGCTGGCCGCCGCCGCGGGACTCCTCGGCCGGCTGGAAGACCAGATGCACCGTGCCGGCGAAGCGGTCGCGGTTCGCCGCCAGCCATTTCGCGGCGCCGAGTAGCATGGCGGTGTGCCCGTCATGCCCGCAGGCGTGCATCTTTCCGGGCACGGTGGAGGCGTAGGGCGCACCGGTCATTTCCGGCATCGCCAGCGCGTCCATGTCGGCGCGCAGGGCCACGGCGCGGTTGCCGGGATGCGTGCCGCGCAAGGTGCCGACCACACCGGTCCCGGCCAGGCCCTCCGCCGTCTCGATACCGGCGGCCCGCAGCTCGGCGGCGACGAAGGCGGCAGTGCGATGCTCCTCGAAGCCCAGCTCGGGGTGCGCGTGCAGGTCGCGGCGCCAGGCGGTCATGGCGGCGGTGAGTGGGGCAAGGTCCTCGAGCGTGGGCATGGCGGTCCTGTTGCAGTCGGGTGACGGCCGCGTTGCGGCGCGCGGGCCACCATGCCAGTTTGCGCCGCAGCGAACCACCACCCCGCCCCGGGAGCCCTCACCCATGCCGCGCCTGCGCACCGGCCTGCTCGCCGCCGCCCTCACCGCCCTCCCCGTGCTCGCATCCGGGTCAGCGCAGGCGCAGGACCTGCTGCGGATCGGCATGGAATCCGGGCCGACCAGCCTCGACCCGCACTATGCGAGCCTGATCACCAACATCGCCTATAGCCGGCACGTCTTTCAGCCGCTGGTGCAGCAGGATGCGCGGCAGGTGCTGCGCCCGGCCATCGCCACCGAGTGGCGCGCGCTCGACGACCTGACCTGGGAATTCAAGCTGGATCCGCAGGCGCGCTTCCACGATGGCGCACCGGTGACGGCCGAGGATGTCGCCTTCACCATCGCCCGCGCCGGCGACGTGCCGAACTCCCCCTCCTCTTTCCGCGTCTACACACGGCCGATCCAGTCGGTGGAGGCGGTGGACCCGACGACCATCCGCATCCACACCAGCGCGCCGACGCCGCTGCTGCCGAACTATCTCTCGCTGGTGATGATCGTCTCCAAGAAGCATGGCGAGGGGGCGAGCACGGCGGATTACAATTCCGGCAAGGCGATGATCGGCACCGGGCCCTATCGCCATGTCTCCTGGCAGCCGGGCAGCCCGCTGGTGGTCGAGCGCAACGAGGCCTTCCATGGCCCCGCGCCCACCTGGAAGCGCGTGGAGTTCCGCCCGCTGGCCAATGCCGGCGCGCGCACCGCCGCACTGGATGCCGGCGATGTGGACCTGATCGAGATCGTCCCGCCCGACCAGTACAAGAAGTTCGCCAACAGCCCCGACTTCACGGTGGCCCAGAGCCCCTCCAACCGCCTGCTCTTCCTGACGCTGGACAGCGACCGCGAGAACAGCCCGCATGTCCATGCGCGGGACGGCGGCCCCATTGCCAACCCGCTGCGCGACCGGCGCGTGCGCAAGGCGCTCTCCATGGCGATCAACCGCGAGGCGCTGACCAGCCGCGTGCTGCAGGGCCAGGGCGTGCCGGCCGGCGATCTCGGCCCGGAGGGGTATTTCGGCACCTCGCCCGATCTGAAGCCCGAGCCCTACAACCTGGAAGGCGCGAAGAAGCTGCTGGCCGAGGCCGGCTATCCGCAGGGCTTCGCCGTGCAGGTGAACGGGCCGAACGACCGCTTCGTCAATGACGAGCAGGTGGTGCAGGCGATCGCCCAGATGTGGACGCGCCTCGGCTTGGCGACCAGTGTCGAGACCCGCCCGCGCGGCGTCTGGCTCTCGGAGGCCGCCCAGCTGAAGTATTCGGTGAACTTCGCCGGCTTCTCGCCCAACCCCGAGGTACTGGGCATGCTGGAAACGCAGATCCACAGCTGGAATCCGACGCTCGGCCTGGGCACCGCCAACCGGGGCCGCTTCAGCAACCCGGATATCGACGGCATCATCCAGAAGGCGCGGCAGACGATGGACAATGCCGAGCGCGAACGCCTGACCCAGCAGGCCACGCGCGCCGCCATCCGCGACCAGACGGCGCTGATCCCGCTCTACTTCGCGGTGAACACCTGGGCCATGAAGAAGGGCGTCACCTACGAGGCGCGCACCGACGAGATGACGCTCGCCACCAGCGCCGGCCGCGCACCCTGAGCAGGACCAGAGGGGCCAGGCGACTCACCCGCGCCGCTTGACGGTGGCGGCGCGGGGTGCCTAGCTCGTCCGATGACCTGACGCCCAGGCCGGGCGGTGGGGGCGAGGAGACACCGGAAGATGGACGGACGCAACGAAGCGCCCCCCCATGGCATCGAGCTGGCGCCGCTGGCGCCCCCCGCCAACCTGACGGCCGAGTTGGTGCGGCGGCTGGCGGCCGAGATTCGCGCCGGGCGGCTTCGACCGGGCGACCGCCTGCCCACCGAGCAGGCACTGATGCGCCAGGCCGGCGTGTCCCGCACCGTCGTACGCGAAGCCGTGGCGGCGCTCCGGGCCGAGGGCCTCGTGCTCACTCGCCAAGGCGTCGGCGCCTTCGTGGCCGATCCTTCCACGCGGGGCCATGTGCGGATCGACCCCGGCGAGATGCGCTCGCTCAACGATGTGCTGCAGGTCATCGAGCTGCGCGTCGCGCTAGAGACGGAGGCGGCGGGGCTGGCGGCCGAACGGCGCACCCCAGCGGCGCTGGAACGCATCGCCCAGGCGGCCAGCGCCTTCGACAAGGCGGTGGAGGCCGGCGAAAGCGCGGTCGCGCAGGATCTCGAATTCCACCGTGCCATCTTCGCCGCGACCGGCAACAGCTTCTTTCCGCGCTTTCTGGAGTTCCTCGGGCCGATGCTGATCCCGCGGCAGACCGTGCGGCCCTATCTGGAGGAGCCGGAGGCACGCACCGCCTATCTGCAGCGCGTGCAGGAGGAGCATGCGCGCATCGCCAGCGCCATCAGCGGCGGCCAGGCCGTGGCGGCGCGCAATGCCATGCGGCGGCACCTGATGGCCAGCCGGGACCGCTACGCGCGGATGGCAGGGCGCTATGCGGCGGGCGAAGGCGGCTGAGACGCGCCTTTTCCCCACCGCTTCTCCCCTTGCGGCTCAGCAGGGGTCCGGCATTTCCGGCACCTCGGCGAGATAGGCCAGCACGGATCGCGCCAGCGCCTCCACATCCTCCACCGTGGTGTGCTCATCTGGCCCGTGCCGCCGCTGCCCGGGCCGCAGGAGGCCGCCCAGCAGGATCTCGCGCAGGCCAGCCTGCTGCACGAGGCTGAGCACGGCGCCATCCGCGCCGCCCCAGCGTCGGAAGTTCTCCGGCGCGAAGCCGAAGCCCCAGCCCAGCGCCCGCTGCCATGCGGGCCAGTTCGGCCCCTGGTCGGGTTCCGCCACCGGATCGAGGCGGCGCAGGACGCGGAATTCCACGCTGCAGCCGCCCGGGCTCCCGGCCGCCGATCCGCGCGCAATCCGCGCGCCCAGTTCCTCCAGCGCGCTCTGGAAGCCTTCCCCGGCGGAGAAACGGCGCCGGACCAAAAGCCTGCAAAGCGGTTGCGGTCCGTCCTGCTCCGCCGCAGCGCCGACGGAAAGAATGGAGAGCGACGGGTGCACCCTCCCGCCGCCCCGCTCGGGGGAGGCGGGCAGTTCGGAGCCGCGCTGCACAAGCTCGCCCTGCAACTCGCCCAGTTCGGCGAGGATGCGCCGCATGGCCAGGGCAGCCGCGCGCGCGCCGGCCCTGACCGCAGAGCGCTGGACGCGAATTTCGAGATCGAACTGGCCCAGGCAGCCGGCCCAGACGCGTGGCACGGCGCTGCCGTTCAGGCACAGCGCATGTCCTTCCAGCAGCCCCTGCTCGGCGAAGTGACGCAATCCCGGGAAATCCCCTTCCCGGTCTCTGGCCGTGAAGACCAGCAAGGGATCGAAGCGCAGCGGCAGGCCGACGGCATCGGCCACGCGCAGCGCCGCCCAGAGCGCGATGATGGCGCCCTTCATGTCCACCGTGCCACGGCCGAAGAGCTGGCTGCCCTGGCGCGTCAACGCCAATGGCGGGCGGGTCCAGCCCTCGCCGGCCGGCGCCGTGTCCATATGGCAGAGGATGGAGCAGACCGGCCGGCCGGTGAAGCGGCTGGCTATGAGGTTCGGCTGCATCTCTGCTGCCGTCTCGCCGGTCTGCCCGCCTCTCGGCACTTCCACGCTCCGCAGGGCGAAGCCGAGCGGCGCGAAAAGGTCCTGCAACACCTCGGTGAAAGCCGGATAGCCTTCACCGGAGGAGGGTGCGGTGTCGATCGCCACCAAGCGCGCGAGGTGGTCGATCCAGCCGGTGGCGCCGAGCAGCGCTCCGGCCATGTTCAGCCGGTCCAGGCAGGACGTCTCGAACCGCTCCAGCGTGTTCTGCTCATCCCACAGCATCCGGGCCGCTACTCCTCGCTCACACCCCGCCCCCTGCCGGGGCGCCCCCGCTTCCGATACACGCTTTGGAGCCGGCGATCAGTAGCTACGCCCGGGGATGTGACCGCTTGACGGCTTGTTGAAAGCGAGTCGCAACAAGCCTTTGCAACCGCTCCGGCTCAGGCTGACCGCTGCGACCAGGCGGGCCGCCGAGGCCGCTCGCCGGACGAGTGGTAACGCGGGCCGCTGCCATTTTCCGGCAGCGGCTCGACCCGGATATGCGGATCATCGGCATCCGGCCGGCGCACCGCGGCGGCGAAGCGCCCGGCGGCGGCGGAAGCCACCTCGAACTGCGTCTCCCGCCCGAGGATGCGGATGCGGCCGATCTCCTCGCGCTGCACCTGCCCGCGGCGGCACAGGAAGGGCAGCACCCAACGGGGATCGGCCCGTCCGTCGCGCCCGACATTCATGCGGAACCAGACGCCCTCGTCCCGCAGCCCCGGCGGCCGCTCGCGCACCGGCCGGCGGGCGGCGCCCGCCTCGACCGGCGCCAGTTCCTCCGGCGCCGGCAGCGGCGCGCGCAGCAGACGGATCAGCGCGGCGGCCATCGCCTCCGGCTCTGCCCCCTGGGCGAGCAGGCTGCGCCCGACCTCCAGATCCTCCGGCGTCGGCTCCTCGCCCAGCTGGGTCGTGGCCTGCGCCGCCAGCCGCTCGGCATCCTTGGCGCGGATCGTCTCGGCGGAGGGGGGCGACACCCACTCGGCCTCCACGCGCGCCGCCATCAGCAGGCGCTCGGCGGTGCGGCGGCGGTTCGCCGGCACCACCAGCACGGAAACACCCTTGCGCCCGGCCCGGCCGGTGCGGCCGGAGCGGTGCAGCATGGTTTCCGGCTCCTTGGGCAGCTCGGCATGAATGACGAGGCCAAGATCCGGCAGGTCGATGCCACGCGCCGCGACATCGGTGGCGACGCAGACCTGCGCCCGGCCGTCGCGCAGCCCCTGGAGGGCGCGGCTGCGCTCCGCCTGGGACAGCTCGCCCGAGAGCGCCACCGCCGAGAAGCCGCGCTCCACCAGGTTGCCGTGCAGCCGCGCCACGCCGGCGCGGGTCGAGCAGAAGACGATGGCGCGCGGAGAGTCCGAGGCGCGCAGCAGGTTCACCACCGCGCGCTCGATCTCGTAGGGCGCCACCAGGGCGGCACGGTAGGTGATGTCGCGGTGCTGGCCGCCCTCGCCCTTCACCTCCAGCCGCAGTGCATCCTTCTGAAAGCTGCGCGCCAGCCGCTCGATCGCCGCGGGCATGGTGGCGGAGAAGAGCAGCGTGCGGCGCTCTTCCGGCGCCGCGCTCAGGATCTTCTCCAGCTCCTCGCGGAAGCCGAGGTCGAGCATCTCGTCGGCCTCATCCAGCACCACGGCCTGCAAGGCCTGCGGGCGGAGATTGCCACGGTCGAGATGATCGCAAAGGCGGCCCGGCGTGCCGACGACGATATGCGCGCCCTGCGCCAGGGCCCGTCGCTCCGCCATCGGGTCCATGCCGCCGACGCAGCTCACCACGCGGCCACCGGCCGGGGCATAGAGCCAGGACAGCTCCGTTCGGACCTGAAGGGCCAGCTCACGGGTCGGCGCCACCACCAGGGCGAGCGGCGCCCCGGCCGGCGGCAGGCGCTCCGCCCCGCCGAGCAGCGCCGGCGCGAGCGCCAGGCCGAAGGCGACGGTCTTGCCCGAGCCGGTCTGGGCGGAGACCAGCAGGTCGCGCTCCGCCGTGCGCGGCTCCAGCACCGCCGCCTGGACGGTGGTGGGTTCTGCATAGCCACGTTCGGTCAGCGCGCGCTGCAGCGCTTCGGGTATCGCAGGGAAAGGCATGTGTTCAAATGATCCGCGACTATCGGGTATGGCGCACCCGAAAGAGGGGCGCAGCCTGGAAGGCGCGAGGGCGACGAGGCGCACCGGCGCGGCAGGGATGGCGGGGTTGTACATGTTTGGCAGGCAAATTGCAGCATCCAGAGACGCGTGGGTGTGAGCCATGCGCTAAGCGCATGGACCCTACCGGGGAGGCTGTGCTTGCGCCTTCAGCGTGGTTTGCCCATTCTCCGCAACGGAAGGGGATTATGCCTTCCCGCGGGGATTTGACGGATGCAGCTTGCGCCGCGAGACCAAGTGCTAAAGCGCCAGGAAGCCGGACAGCGGCATTCGCGGGATGCGGCCCGCGCCGCCGATCGCTTCGTGGGTCATCCGACCATGTTGGAGATCACCCCGGAAGGGGAGCACGGAGTGTCCATGCGCTGTCGAATGTCCCCCTGCTGAGTTTCGGCTGACCCGCGCGGCACCGCCCGCGCTTCCGTTCCGGCACCGCCGCCTTCCCGCTTCACGACCGATGGAATTGCCATGTCCACCCCTCTTGCCGCGCCGGCGCAAGCCGAAGCCGCCATTCGCCTGCACGGGCTGAAGCGCCACTTCACCGGACGGGGCGGGGTGGCCACGCGGGCTCTGGATGGCGTCTCGCTGGAAGTCGCGCCGGGCGAGATCTTCGGCATCGTCGGGCGGTCCGGCGCCGGCAAGTCCACGCTGATCCGCTGCGTCAACCTGCTGGAACGGCCCGACGAGGGCGAGGTCCGGGTGCTCGGGGAGAACCTGCTGGCGCTCTCCGGCACGGCGCTGCGCGAGCGGCGGCGCGGCATCGGCATGGTGTTTCAGCACTTCAATCTGCTGGCGTCCCGCACTGTCTCCGACAATGTCGCCTTTCCGCTGGAGATCGCGGGCGTTCCGGCCGCCGAGCGCGCGCAACGGGTGACGGAGGCGCTGTCGCTGGTCGGGCTTGCCGAGAAGGCCTCGGCCTATCCGGCGCAGCTTTCGGGCGGGCAGAAGCAGCGCGTCGGCATCGCCCGCGCCCTTGCGCCGCGCCCACGCATCCTGCTCTGCGACGAGGCCACCAGCGCGCTCGATCCGGAAACGACGCAGGAGATCCTGGCGCTGATCAAGCGGCTGCGCGACCAGCTCGACCTCACCGTGCTGCTGATTACGCACGAAATGGCCGTGGTGAAGGAGATCTGCGACCGCGTCGCCGTCATGGAGCGCGGCCGCGTGGTGGAGGAAGGGCGGGTCTTCGACGTCTTCACCAGGCCCCGGCACCCGACGACACGCCGCTTCATCGCCGACACCATCGGGCATTCCATCCCGCCCGGCACCGTGGCGCGCCTGCCGCCCGCCGGGCCGGGCGAGGAGCGGCGCCTGCTGCAGGTGCTCTTCGCCGGGCCGCACAGCACGCGCTCCGTCATCAGCGAGGCATCGCGCCGCTTCGGGCTCGATCTCAACATCATCTCGGGTCGCATCGACGAGATCGCCGGCGAACCCTTCGGTCTAATGGCCCTGGCCGCCTATGGCGCGCCCGACCGGATCGAGGCCGCCCTCGCCTGGTTCGCCGAGCTGGGCCTGACCGTGACGCCCGTGGCGAACGATACGCTGGAGGCCGCCTGACCATGACCCCCTGGCTTTCCCCGATGCTGCAGCAGCTCTTCATCGACTCTGCGATCGAGACCCTGATCATGGTGGCCGGCGCCGCGCTGGTCGCCGTGGTCATCGGCCTGCCCCTGGCATTGCTGCTGCACGCCACGGCGCCCGGCGGGCTGGCGCAGAACAGCCTCGTCAACCGCCCGCTCGGCCTGCTGATCAACGCCATCCGCTCGACGCCCTTCATCATCCTGATGGTAGCCATCGTTCCCTTCACGCGCCTGGTCGCCGGCACCTCGATCGGCACCACCGCCGCCATCGTGCCGCTGGCTCTGGCCTCCACCGCCTTCATCGCCCGCCTGTTCGAGACCGCCTTCCGCGAGGTGGATCGCGGCGTGGTCGAGGCCGCCCGCGCCATGGGCGCCACCCGGATGCAGATCCTGTGGAAGGTGCTGGTGCCCGAGGCCATGCCGGGCCTGATCGCCGCCGTCACGGTCACGCTGGTCAGCCTCGTCGGCTATTCCGCCATGGCCGGCGCGGTGGGCGGCGGGGGCCTGGGCGATCTCGGCATCCGCTTCGGCTATCAGCGGTTCATGCCGGAGGTGATGGCGAGCGTCGTCATCGTGCTGATCCTGTTCGTGCAGGGCCTGCAGTCGCTGGGCGACTGGCTGGTGCGCCGCACCCGCCGCTGAACCGAAACATCGATAACCAGGAGATCGCCAATGTCGTTGAACCGCCGCGCCCTGCTGGGCACCGCCCTCGCCCTGCCCGCCCTCGCCACCCTGCCTGCCATCGCCCCCTCCGCCTGGGCGCAGGAGATCGGCAGCAAGGGGCGCCCGCTGCTCATCGGCGGCACCGCCGGGCCGCATACCCAGGTGCTGGAGAAGGTGCAGGAGATCGCCGCGCGCGACGGGCTGATCCTGAAGATCGTGCCCTTCACCGACTACATCACGCCGAACATGGCCCTGGCCGCCAAGGAGCTGGACGCCAACAGCTATCAGCACCAGCCCTTCCTGGAGCAGATGGTGCGGGACCGGAACCTGCCGCTGGTGGCGGTGGGCAAGACGCTGGTCTTCCCGATGGGCGTCTATTCCCACAAGTACAAGAAGCTCGACGAGCTGCCGAACGGCGCGCGGGTCGCCATCCCGAACGACCCGACCAATGGCGGCCGTGCCCTCGCCCTGCTCGCCGCCAATGGCGCGTTCAAGCTGACCGAGGGGGCCGATTTCCGCGCCACCGTTGCGGATGTCGTGGAAAACCCGAAGCGCATCCGCATCATCGAGCTGGAGGCGGCGCAGATCCCGCGCACGCTGGATGAGCTGGACGCTGCCGCGATCAACACCAACTTCGCCATTCCCGCGGGGCTCAACCCGGTGCGCGATGCCATCGCTATCGAGAGCGCGGACAGTCCCTATGCCAACCTCATCGTCGTGCACCGGGACAACAAGGATACCCCCTGGGTGAAGCGTCTGGTCGCCGCCTACCAGAACGAGGAGATCAAGGCCTTCGTGAAGGAGACCTATCAGGGCTCCGTGGTTCCGGCCTTCTGAGGAGATTGCCGATGCTGACCCGACGCTCCCTTATCCTCGCCGGCGGCGCGCTGCTGCTGCCGGCCGTGCTCCGCGTGCCGGCCTTCGCGCAGGAGGCGCCGGCCGGAGCGGCAATCGGCACCGCCGCGCGCCCGTTGCATGTCGGCGTCACCTCCGGCGTGCACGCCGAGGTGCTGGAGGTCGTGCGCGACGTGCTGGCGAAGCAGGACTTCGCCGTGAAAATCACGGAGTTCTCCGACTTCGTCCAGCCGAACGTGGCGCTGGCGGCCGGCGAGATCGACATCAACACCTACCAGCACCTGCCCTTCCTCGAGGCGCAGAAGCAGCAGCGCGGCTATGACTTCGTGCCGGTCGGCAAGACCGTGCTGACCGTGATGGGCGTGTTCAGCCGCAAGCACCAGTCGCTGGACGCGCTGCCGAAGGGCGCGCGCGTTGCCATCCCGAACGACCCCACCAATGGCGGCCGCGCCCTGCTGCTGCTGGAGAAGGCGGGCGTGATCAAGCTGCGCACCGGCGCCGACTACCGGGCCACCATCGCGGACATCGCGGAGAACCCGAAGAACATCCGCATCCTCGAACTGGAAGCCGCCTCCATCGCCCGCAGCCTGGAGGATGTGGACGCCGCCGCGATCACCGGCAACTACGCCGTCCCCGCCGGGCTGAACCCTCTGAAGGAGGGGCTGGCGGTGGAGGACAAGGACAGCGCCTACACCGTGCTGGTGGTGACCCGCCGCGGCGACGAGAACAAGCCCTGGGCGCAGAAGCTGGCCCATGCCTATGCCGACCCGGCAGTGAAGGTCTTCGTGGCCGAGAAGTACAAGGGCGCGGTGATCGTCGGCGCCTGAGGCACCCGGAGGGGGCTCCGCCTGACCGCCCTGCGCGGCGGGAGCGCCCCTCCAGCGGAACGCTGCACTTTCATTTCGAAGAAGAACTGATTATATACTGCCGCCCGGAGAGGTCCCGGAGGCAGGATGACAATCGCGGTTCAGGCCAGGCTTTCAGCCGAACGGCGCTTCTATGCCAGCATGGCGCTGTTCATGCTGGCGGTGGTATTTATCGGTTTCGCGCCCAGCTTCTACCTGCGCGATTATGTTCACGTTCCCCGCCCCAACCCGACCCTGACGCCGATGGTCATGCTGCATGGCCTGGCCTTCACCACCTGGATGCTGATCTTCCTGGCGCAGACCCTGCTGGTCTCGGCTGGGCGGCGCGACCTGCATATCCGGCTGGGCCAGGCAGGCATGGTGCTGGCGGCCTTGCTGGTGCCGCTGATGTACATGGTCTCCGTCGGGCAGGTGGCGCGCGCCAACCAGCCGCCCTTCGCCACTCCGCTGGGCTGGACCGCCGTTCCCCTCTTCATCATCCCGCCCTTCGCCCTGCTGGTCGGGCTGGGCTGGCGAAACCGCCGCAGCCCGCAGGCCCACAAGCGCCTGATGCTAGGCGCGGCGCTGCTGATGATGGACCCGGCGATCGGCCGCCTGCCGCTCGGGCCGCCGGTGGTGGAAACCTTCGCCGTGCTGAACCTGCTCAGCCTGCTGGCCTTCCTGCCGCTGGTCTGGTGGGACTGGCGGACCCGCGGCCGGCTGCACTGGGCGACGGCGCTGGGCGCCGGGCTGTTCGGAACCGCGCTGGCGCTGCGGCTCTTCGCCATCGCCTCGCCGGGCTGGGCGGCCTTCGCCGCCCATCTGCCCGGCGTCTGAGCGGCGGCGCTCAGGCGGCGTAGCGCGAGAGCGCCAGATCGGCGTGCTCGATATTGGGCCGCTGCCCCGTCACTAGGTCTGCGGCCAGTCGGCCGCTGCCGCAGGACATGGTCCAGCCCAGCGTGCCATGTCCGGTGTTCAGGAATAGGCTCGGATATTTCGTCGGACCGATGATCGGCGTGCCGTCCGGCGTCATCGGCCGCAGCCCGCACCAGAAGACCGCCCGCGACGGGTCGCCGCCCTGCGGGTAGAGGTCCATCACCGAGTGCAGCAGCGTCTGCCGCCTCTCCTCGTGCAGGCGCAGATCGAAGCCGGCGATCTCCGCCGTGCCGCCGACGCGGATGCGATCCCCAAGGCGGGTGATGGCGATCTTGTAGGTCTCGTCCATGACGGTGGAGACCGGCGCGGCCGCGTCGTCCACCACCGGCAGGGTGATGGAATAGCCCTTCACCGGATAGACCGGCACCTTCAGCCCCAGCGGTGCCAGAAGCTGCGGCGAATAGCTGCCGAGCGCCAGCAGGTAGCGGTCCGCCGTCAGGGTGCCCGCGCTGGTGACGACGCCGGCGAGGTCGCCGCCTTCCACCAGCAGCCGCTCGATGCGGGTGCCGTAGTGGAAGGTGACGCCCTTCTCGGCACAGATCGCGGCCAGGCGCTGGGTGAAAATGTGCGCGTCGCCCGTCTCGTCCAGCGGCAGGCGGAGGCCGCCGACGAACTTCTCCTGCACCCGCGCGAGCGCCGGCTCCGCTCCGATGCAGCCCGCGCGGTCCAGCACCTCGAAGGGTACGTCGTACTGCTTCAGCACGCGCAGGTCGTCGCCGATATGGTCGAGCTGCTCCTGCGCGCGGAAGAGCTGCAGCGTGCCGCGCTCGCGCCCGTCATAGGTGATGCCGGTTTCCTCGCGCAGGTCGGCCAGTGCCTCGCGGCTGTAGTCGGCGACGCGCACCATGCGGGACTTGTTGGTCTGGTAGGCGGCCTCGGTGCAGTTCCTCAGCATCTGCCAGAGCCAGGACCACTGCAGCGGGTCGAGCTTCGGGCGGATGACCAGCGGGCTGTGCCGCATGAACATCCACTTCAGCGCCTTCTGGGGGATGCCCGGCCCCGCCCAGGGGGCGGAATAGCCGAAGGAGACCTGGCCGGCATTGGCAAAGCTGGTTTCCAGCCCCGCGCCCTGCTGGCGGTCCACCACCGTCACCTCATGCCCCGCCCGCGCGAGGTAATAGGCCGAGGTGACGCCGACCACCCCGGCGCCGAGAACAAGGACCTTCATCGCCTTCCTGCTCCGCTCAACCGCCACACGAAACGTGGCGACGAAAGCCCATGCTAGGAGTGATCCGGTGGCAGGTGCTTGCGATCACCGCAACATCGTGCGAATTCAGCAGCAGGAATTCGAATTTTCTGCGGAAGCCGCGAGGATCATGCAGCCCCCCGTGCTCGACCCGCTCGACCGCAAGCTCCTGCGCCTGTTGCGGGCGGATGGGCGGATGAGCAATGCGGCGCTGGCCGCCGCCGTCGGCCTTTCCCCCTCCGCCTGCCTGCGGCGCCTGCGGCTGCTGGAGGCGGGGGGCATCATCCGTGGCTACACCGCCATCATCGCCGACCCGGCGCTGCAGGGCCGGACGGTGGTGATGGTGCAGATCACCCTGGAACGGCAGACGGAGGAAGCCTTCAACCGCTTCGAGGCCGCAGTGCGGCAATGCCCCGAGGTCTGCGAGTGCTACCTGATGACCGGCACGGCGGACTACCAGCTCCGCGTCGAGGCGCGGGACGCGGCGGATTACGAGCGCATCCACAAGGAGCAGCTTTCGCGCCTGCCGGGTGTGGCGCGCATCCAGTCCGCCTTCGCCATCCGGGCCGTGGTGCGCGCCCGGCCGGTGGCCACCGCCGAGGTGTGATGGGGCGAGGAAAAGTCTGCCTCTCCTAGCGCCCGCGCCAGCCGGCCCACATCACCGCCAACCGGTCTCCTAGGCCGCGCGGGGGTGGCGGCCGGGCCGGGTCCCACCCCGTTCCCAGCACCCGCCGAAGGTCGCGCCGCGCCAGCCGCCCCGGCAGGGCGGCCGCGACGCTGGCGCGCGGGAGGCGGCCGAGCTTCTCCTCCCCCTCCCGCAGCAGGACCAAGCCCTCTTCCGCCAGGGCGCGGGCCACCGCGCCGATGCCGGGCGCACGCGGGTCGCGCGCCACATCCGCGGGGGTGAGCTGGTGCTCCGCCAGAAGGTCGGCGGGCAACAGGCTGCGCCCCTGCGCCGCCTGGGCGGGAATCGAGCGCAGCAACCCGGCCATGCCATAGGCGGCGCCGAGTCCCTGGAGGCCCGGCAGGCTTTCCGCCGGCGCGCCCAGCGCCCGGCCCGCCGCCACCGCGAATCCGCCACCTGAGCCGCGCAGATAGGCCAGCAGCGCACCACGGCTGGGGATTTCCTCCTCGGTCTCCGGCTCGCGCGCATCCACCATCCCGAGCAGGTCCTCAGCGTCCAGCCGACCCTCGCGGAGCGCGATGGCCAGCGGCCCGGCCACCTCGTGCCGGCGCGGCGGCGCGCCGGCACGCGCCTCCTCCACCGCCTCGCGCCACCATTGCAGGCGGACCAGCGCCGCCATCGGGTTGCTCACCACCGCGCGGGCACGGGCGAGCTCGTGGTTAAAGGCGATCAGCAGAAACTGCGTCTCGCGCTGCTCCGGCGGAGCGAAGAGGGCACAGAGGAAGCGGTCGGGATCGCCGCGGCGGGCCAGTTCGGCGAGCGGGGAAAGTGGGGCGGGTTCGGCCATGACGGGGTTATGAACACAGATCCGTGGCGAACGACAGCACGCCCCCTTGCTTGACGCCCTCCAGAGGCACGCCTAGCTGTTCCATCGCGTGACGTCGGGTGACGGCGTTGACGTTGCTTGCCCGTCCGATTCCAATCCTTTCGGGAGAACAGCTATGGCCTTCAGCCTTCCGCCACTGCCCTATGATACCTCGGCCCTCGCGGGTTCCGGCATGTGCCAGGAGACGCTGGAGCTGCACCACGGCAAGCACCACAACGCCTATGTCACGGCGCTGAACGGCCTGATCGAGAGCAAGGGCCTGGCCGGCAAGTCGCTGGAGCAGATCGTCGCCGAGGCCGGCAAGGCCGGCGCCGAGGGCCTGCCGGTGCTGAACCAGGCCGGTCAGCACTGGAACCACATCCTGTTCTGGCAGGTGATGAAGCCGAACGGCGGCGGCGACAGCCTGCCGGGCAAGATCGGCGCCAAGATCAACGAGGATTTCGGCGGCCTCGCCCAGTTCAAGGAGCAGTTCAAGCAGGCCGGCGCGACGCAGTTCGGCTCCGGCTGGGCCTGGCTGATCATGGATCAGAGCGGGAAGCTGAAGGTCACCAAGACCCCGAACGGCGCCAACCCGATCTCCACCGGCGAGGGCACCCCGATCCTCGGCGTGGACGTGTGGGAGCACTCCTACTACCTCGACTTCCGCAACGTCCGCCCGAACTACCTCGACAATTTCCTGAACAAGCTCGTCAACTGGGAGAAGGTCGAGGAGCTGATGAACGCCGGCGGCATGAAGTCCGGCCAGTCCGCCTGAAGCGCTTCTCCGGAAGTGCGAAGGGCGCCGGGGCTGATGCCCCGGCGCCCTTTTTTCGTGCCCGCTGCGCGGCGCTCAGGCCGGCTTGCTGTCGTTCGCCGCGACCGGGCGCACCAGCGTGCTGATCGTGCTGCGCGCCACCATGACGCGGACATTCGGCGCGATCTCGACCTCGACCTCCTCCGAACCTTCCTTCACCTTGGTGACAGTGCCGAGGATGCCGCCCGCGGTGATGATGCGGTCATTGCGCTTCAGCGCCCCCAGCATCTGGCGGTGTTCCTTCGCGCGCTTCTGCTGCGGCCGGATCAGGAGGAAATAGAAGACGACGAAAATCAGCAGCAGCGGCGCGAGCTGCATGACGATGGCGCCGGCGCCGCCAGCGGCGGCTGCGGCATCCTGGGCATAGGCGGTCGAGATGAACATTGCGGTGCTTCCGTCTTGCCGGGGGTGGCGCGCGAAACTAGCCTCCCGGCCCTTGCCGTCAACACCCGGCCCTGCGCGGGGGAACGATCCCCCGGCGGCCCTCCCGGAGCGCCCAAGCTTGCCCGTGACCGAGACCCATCCGCTCCTGCCCACCCTGGAACGCATCGCCGAGGCCCTGGAACGACTGGCCCCGGCGCCACCCGCCCATCCCAGCCTGGAGGGTGCCGACGCCTTCGTCTGGCACCCCGGCGGGCATGGCGTGCCGGCACGGCTGGCGCCGGTGCCGCGGGTGGCGGCGGTCGAGATCGGGCTGCTTCAGGGGGTGGAGCGGCAGAAGGCTCTGCTCCTGGAGAACACGTTGCGCTTCGCGCGCGGCTTGCCGGCCAACAACGCCATGCTCTGGGGCGCACGGGGCATGGGCAAGTCCTCGCTGGTCAAGGCCGCGCATGCCGCCGCCAATGCCGAGCGCCCGCACGACCTGGCGCTGATCGAAATCCAGCGCGAGGATATCCGCACCCTGCCCGAACTGCTCAACATCCTGCGGGACAGCCCGCGCCGCTGCCTCGTCTTCTGTGACGATCTCTCCTTCGAGCGGGAGGATCAGGACTACAAGGCACTGAAATCGGTGCTGGATGGCGGCATCGAGGGCCGGCCGGCCAATGTCTTGTTCTACGCCACCAGCAACCGCCGCCACCTGATGCCGCGTGACATGATCGACAATGAGCGCGGCTCGGCGATCAATCCCGGCGAGGCGGTGGAGGAGAAGGTCTCCCTCAGCGACCGCTTTGGCCTCTGGATCGGCTTCCACAATGCCGACCAGTCCACCTTCTTCGCCATGGTCGAGGGCTATGCGGCGGCGCTGAAGCTGCCGATCGGCACGGAGGAACTGCACAAGGCGGCGGTGGAGTGGTCGGTCACGCGCGGCGGCCGCTCGGGGCGCGTCGCCTGGCAGTTCATCCTGGACCTGGCGGGGCGGCTGGGCGTAGCCCTTCCGGGATGAACGACCACGCCCCGCAGCCACGCCAACCCGCCCTGACCGCCCCCAAGGGCGCGCAGCGAAGGGGCCGGGCCTTCCTCAACCCGGATGGCTCGGTACCGGGGCAGCCCTTCGGGGCGCTGCTGCGGATGATGCGGGAGGGCAAGGGCAAGCCCTGGCCGCAGCAGGTGACCAACCCGCCCTTCCCGCCGCCGGCACCGCCGCCGCCCGGCCATGCGGCGGTGACCTTC
>DATMRU010000083.1:0-91432 GCA_035565935.1 Roseomonas sp. | reverse complement strand
CCGCGCCGCCTGCAGCGTCGGGTTGTCCGCATAGGCCTGCGCCAGCGCCTCCTGCAGCGTCTGGCCCCGCGCCACGCCAACCACCCACACCGGCGCCGTCACCAGCAACGCTCCCAACAAACCTCGAAACCCTGCGGGAATGTGGGGCACGGAAAGCCTCCTCGGATGGAATCCGGGCCTCACCCGGGGCGGCGGGAGAGTAGCGAAGCCCGGCGGCAAGAGCCAGCGTGCTTCCGCTAGAGGCGTATTCTGCCGGCTCAGAAGGCGAAGCCGGGCTCCGGCGCGAAGTCGGGCAGCGACGCCGTCATGCAGTCGAAGGCCGGCGTGGTGCTGAAGACGCCGCCCAGGCGGCGCCCCACGACCAGGGTGCCCACCTGACCAGCCGGGCGGCGCACCGTCACCAGCCGGCCACCCTCGGCCAGTTGCTCCACCAGCGCCGACGGGACCGCAGGCACCTGCCCCTGGATAACGATGGCGTCGTAGGGTGCTCCCGCGGGGTGGCCGGCGGTATGGCTGCCCTCAACGACCTGCACGCTGCCCGGCGCCAGGGAGAGCTCGCCCAGCACCTCGCGCGCGACGGCCGCGAGGGTCGGCTCGCTCTCAAGGGCCGTGACCCGGCCGCCCATGCGCGCCAGGACGGCCGCGCCATAACCGGTGCCGGCGGCAACCAGGAGCACGGACTCGCCGGCGCGAAGCTCGGTCAGCTGCAGCAGCCGCGCGAGGTTCATCGGCTGCATCAGGACCCGCCCCTTGCCGAGCGGGACATCCTCATCCGCATGGGCCCGGGCCTGCATGTCCGCCGGAACGAAGCGGTGCCGAGGCAGGTCCAGCATGGCGGAAAGGATGCGCGGATCGTTCACTCTGTTGGGGCGAAGCTGCCCGTCCACCATCCACTTGCGCGCACCCGCGAAGTCCATCACTGCCGTCCTCAAATGCCAGACAGGGACCGCTTCCCCTGCCCTGCGGGCCTTATAGGCGCCGAGAGATAGGTGGCCAAGCGCAAGGCACCCTTGACCGGAAGCGTCCGGCACCCGATACAGCGCGCGGGGCCCGATGGCAGAGTGGTGATGCAGCGGACTGCAAATCCGCGTACGTCGGTTCAATTCCGGCTCGGGCCTCCAGACGAAAGCGCGATGGCGGAATGATTTCAAACGGCTCTTGCAGCCGCCAGATCACCCCGCTATAGCGCCCGCCACACGCTGATCCCCGATAGCTCAGCTGGTAGAGCACGCGACTGTTAATCGCTAGGTCGTTGGTTCGAGTCCAACTCGGGGAGCCATTCAGAAAGGGAGCGCCGGATGCGGCGCTCCCTTTCGCGTTTCAGGCCTCAAGGCGGGCCACGCCCTCCGCCGAAATCCAGGCCAGCCGCCCGGCGCAGAAGCTGGCGACCGGGGCGCGGCGGCCGGGATCAACGACAATGGCGTCGCCCCGCAGGCCGGGCTCCAGGGCGCCACGATCGCCGAGGCCGGCCGCACGGGCAGGATTAGCGCTCACCAGGGCCCAGGCCTCGGCGAGGCCCAACCTGCCCCGCGCGGCGAGGATGAAGGGCGCCTCCAGCAGCGCAGGCCAGACATAATCCGAGGCCAGCACGGTCACGACACCCCGCTCTGCCAGGGGCGCAGCGCTGGCCCAGCCGAGGTGGCTGCCGCCCCGCACCACGTTCGGCGCCCCCATGACCACGGCCTCACCCGCCTCCCGGGCAGCCAGCGCGACGGATTCGGCCATCGGGAACTCGCAGATGGCGGCGCCGAGCGCGCGGAAGGCTTCACGATCCGCCAGACTGGCCTCGTCATGACTGGCCATTGGCAGGCCCGCCGCGCGCGCGGCAGCGGCAAGGCGCTTCCGCGCGGCAGGCACCTCGTCCCGCCGCGCCAGGGCCGCTTCCGCCAGCGCCCGGTATCGTGCGGTATCGACCCCGGCCCGCTCGACATATTTCGCCGCGGCAAATTCAGAGCCCAGCTTCCGGAGGATGGACGGCGTATGGTCGTTGAAGGCGACCAGATGAACCCGGCCGGCCGCGATATCGGCCAGGGCCTCGTCGAGCGCGTCCAGATTGTCGGCCTCGAAGCGCAGATGCACCCGGAGGTCGGCCGTCAGCCACGGGCGCGCCGCCTCCAGGGCCGCCAGCAGCGTGCGCCAGGCCTCGATCGAGCGCAGCCCCGGCTCCCAGGAGAGGGTCACGCCCAGAAAGGCGGTGGTGATTCCGGCGGCGAGCATCTGCGCCTCCGAATCGCGCAGCGCCAGGGTGGCCGGCATGCCGATGCCCGGGCGCGGCTGGAACTGGCGCTCATGGGCGTCACCGTGAATATCCACGATGCCCGGCAGCACCAGCAGCCCGTCAGCCCGGAGGAGGCGCGCGCCCCTGCCCGCCTCATGGGCGATCCTGCCCTCGGCAAGATGCAGCTCGCCCGGGCGCAGCGCATTGTCGCGCAGCACCGTGCCGCCCGTGATCGTCCAGTTCGTCATACGTCAGCTCCGCCGCCTTCGACGATGATCTGCACGCGCCCGGCGGCGTAGCGCGACAGAGTGTAGTCGATCGGCTGTCCCTGCGGATCGACGTTGAGGGCCTCCGCCAGGATGACGGGGCGCGTGCGGGCCTGCCGCAGATGCGCGGCCTCCTCGGCGGTCGGCAGCCGGGCCGTCACACGGGTCCAGGCCCGCCGGTAGTCGGCCAGACCGCTCAGCGCCAGGGCACGGGTGATGGAGCCATGCCCTTCCAGCGCGGCGCCCAGCCCGGCGAAGCGGGGCAGCACGAAGTGATGAAGGCCCAGCACCACCGGCCGGCCATCGGCCAGGCCAAGCCGCTCCACGGTGAGCACTGGGGCGCCGGGCGACAGGTGCAACGCCTCCGCGGCCGCCGCACCAGCCGGCGCCCCCGCGATGCGGAGGATGCGCCCTTCGGGCTCCCGGTTCTGCGCGCGGATCACCTCCGAGAAGCGCGTGCGCGGGCCCAGCGGATAGTCCACCACGTCTTCCGAGACGAAGGAGCCGCGCCCTTGCTCGATGCGGAGCAGGCCCCGCGCCGCCAGCGAATCCAGCGCGCGCCGGACGGTGTGGCGGTTGACGCCGTGCTGGGCGGCCAATGCCGCCTCGGGCGGCAGGCGGCTGCCGGGCGCCCAGGTCCCGGCGGCGATCCCGCGCTCCAGTTCACCGGCGATCTGGCGCCATAGGGCAACCCCCTCTCCACGCGCCAGCGCCGGATCGGAGGGTGGAAGCAGATGGGTCGGCAGCGTCATCGAAACTTCAAGCTCAGCACCTGGGGGACATGGCAGTTTCGCGTTGACGCTACTCGGGCAGACATCTACCTGTCTAGACATCTCCATGACCTACGAAGGTGCCCGTGCCCGATCCTGCCGTTTCCCCTGAAGAGCGCCGCCGCTGGATGGCGGTGCTGGCCCGCGCCGGGCGGGATGCGATCCGCGCCCGGCTGACTGAGACGGAGCCCCTGCCGCCGCATACCCGCCTGCGCGGGCCGGAGACCGGCCTGGTGATGCTGCGCGGACGCGCGGGCGGCGACGGCACCGCCTTCAACCTCTCTGAGATGACGGTGACGCGCTGCTCGGTCACGCTTCCCTGCGGCACGGTGGGCCACGCCTATGTCGCCGGGCGCGATCGCGAGCAGGCCGAGCTGGCCGCCGTGCTGGATGCTGCCCTGCAAGACCCGCAGCGCCGCCCCGTTCTCATGGCGGCCGTGATCGCACCCCTCGCGGAGGCGCAGGCAGCAGCAACAGCGGCGGAGAGCCGCAAGGCCGCGGCCACCCGCGTGCAGTTCTTCACCATGGCGACGATGCGATGATGCGCCCCGGCTTTTCCGACCTCGTCCTCGACGGCCAGTCCTGCTTCCGTGCCGTGCTGGAGGCGATGAGCCGCCCCGGTCGCGTGCAGCAACTCGACCTGCGCCTGGAACCCCCGGCGCCCCTGGGTACGGCCGCCGCGGCGGTCCTGCTGACGCTGGTCGATTCCGAAACCCCGCTCTGGCTGGATGCCGGGACCGAAGCCGAATCCTGGGCCCGGTTCCACTGCGGCTGCCAGATCGCCACCGCGCCGTCCGAGGCGGCCTTCGCGCTGGCCACCGGGACCCCGCCCGCGCTTGCGGCGCTGCCGCAGGGCACGGACGAGGAGCCGGAAGCCGGTGCGACGCTGATCCTGCAGGTCGCCGGGCTGGAGGCTGGTCACGGCTGGCGTCTGCGCGGGCCGGGCATCCAGAGCGAGCACCGGCTGCATGTCGCGGGCGCTCCGCTCGGCTTCCTGACCGCCTGGACCGCCCAGCGTGGCCTCTACCCGCGTGGCGTGGACGTTATTCTCTGCGCCGGCGACAGGATCGCCGCCCTGCCGCGCGGCATCCAGATCGAGGAGGGCTGACGACATGGCCTATGTCGCCGTCAAAGGGGGCGAGCAGGCGATCGGCAATGCCCATGCCTGGCTGGCGGAATATCGCCGGGGCGCCGTCGAAGTGCCGGAGCTCGGAGTGGCGCAGATCGAGCAGCAGCTCGGCCTGGCGGTGGACCGAGTGATGGCCGAAGGCGCCTGCCATGACCGCGGCCTCGCCGCGCTGGCGATCAAGCAGGCCCAGGGGGACCTGATCGAGGCCGCCTTCCTGCTGCGCGCCTATCGGACCACCCTTCCCCGCTTCGGCCATGCCGAGCCGCTCGACACCGCCGCGATGCACCTGCGCCGCCGCGTTTCCGCGACCTACAAGGACCTGCCAGGCGGCCAAGTGCTTGGCCCGACCTATGACTACACGCATCGCCTGCTCGATTTCGCGCTGGCCGCCGAGGGTATGGCCCCCGAGGCAGCGCCCCAGGCCGAGGACGGTCTCGCCGAGGCGCCCCGGGTGACGGAGCTGCTGGCGCGCGAGGGGCTGATGCGGCGCGAGGCGCCCACGGAGGGCGAGCCCACCGACCTGACGCGCCAGCCGCTGACCTTTCCGGCCGACCGCCCGGCGCGGCTGCAGAACCTGGCGCGTGGGGATGAAGGCTTCCTGCTGGGCCTCGGCTATTCGACGCAGCGTGGCTACGGCAACAACCACCCCTTCGTGGGTGAGATCCGCCAGGGCCGGGCGACCGTCTGCTTCACGCCTCCCGAGCTTGGCTTCGAGATCGAGATCGGCGAGATCGAGGTCACGGAGTGCCAGATGGTGAACCAGTTCCACGGCTCGAAGAGCGAGCCGCCGCAATTCACCCGCGGCTATGGCCTGGTCATCGGGCGCGGTGAGCGCAAGGCGATGGCGATGGCCCTGGTGGACCGCGCCCTCCAGGCCGACGAGCTGGGCGAGGAGCGCACCGCCCCCGCGCAGGACGAGGAGTTCGTCCTCATGCACTCGGACAATGTCGAGGCGACCGGCTTCGTCGAGCATCTGAAGCTGCCGCACTACGTCGATTTCCAGAGCGAGCTGGAAGTGGTGCGCCGCATGCGCGCCAGCGCCGCGCCGCAGGAGGTGGCGGAATGAGCCAGGATACTGCCTACAACTTCGCCTATCTGGACGAGAACACGAAGCGGATGATCCGCCGCGCCCTGCTGAAGGCCGTGGCCATCCCCGGCCATCAGGTGCCCTTCGGCGCGCGCGAGATGCCGCTGCCCTATGGGTGGGGCACCGGCGGCATCCAGGTCACGGCCTCCGTGCTCGGCCCTCAGGATGTGCTGAAGGTGATCGACCAGGGTGCGGACGACACCACCAATGCCGTCTCCATCCGCCGCTTTTTCGCGCGCGTCGCGGGCGTGAGGACCACGACGCATACGGCCGAGGCGACCGTTATTCAGACGCGGCACCGCATCCCCGAGCGGCCGCTCACCGAGGGGCAGATCATCGTCTACCAGGTGCCGATGCCGGAGCCCCTGTTCCGGCTGGAGCCCCGCCTCGCCGAGACGAAGCGGATGCATGCCCTGGCCGATTACGGGCTGATGCATGTGAAGCTTTACGAGGATATCGCCCGGCACGGCCATATCAGCACGGCCTATAGCTACCCGGTGATGGTCGGCGAGCGCTACCTGATGTCGCCCTCGCCCATTCCGGCCTTCGACAATCCGAAGATGCATCAGATGCCCGCCCTGCAGCTGTTCGGCGCCGGGCGCGAGAAGCGCATCTACGCCGTGCCGCCCTATACCGATGTCCGCAGCCTCGATTTCGAGGATCATCCCTTCCGCCCGCACCGCGCCAATGCGGCCTGTGCGCTTTGCGGCTCGCGCAGCTCCTATCTGGACGAGGTGGTGACGGACGACCGCGGCGGGCGGATGTTCGTCTGCTCGGACACCGACTATTGCGAGACGCGGCAGGCCGCCACGCAGGAGGACGCGGCATGAACGCGCCGATCCTCGAGGCCTCCGGGTTGCGGCTTTCCTTTGGGGCCGTCCCCGCGCTGGCGGATGTGGCGGTCGAGATCCATCCGGGCGAAGTGGTCGCCATTGTCGGCGAGTCGGGTTCGGGCAAGTCCACCCTGCTGCGCGTCCTCTCCGGCCAGATGCGGCCCGATGCAGGCCAGGTGCTCTATCGCGCGCCCGATGGTGGCGAGCATGCGGTCCATGCCATGGGCGAGGCCGCCCTGCGCCGCGTGATGCGCACCGACTGGGGCTTCGTGCACCAGAACGCGCGCGACGGGCTGCGCATGGGCGTCTCCGCAGGCGGCAATGTCGGCGAGCGGTTGATGGCCGTGGGCGCGCGTCACTATGGCGGGATCCGGGAGGAGGCCATCGCCTGGCTCCGCCGGGTCGAGATCGATCCCGAGCGCATCGACCATCTCCCGCGGACCTTCTCGGGCGGCATGCAGCAGCGGCTGCAAATCGCCCGCACGCTGGTGACGCGGCCGCGCCTGGTCTTCATGGACGAGCCGACCGGGGGCCTCGATGTCTCCGTCCAGGCGCGCCTGCTCGACCTGATCCGCGCGCTGGTGGCGGATCTCGGCATCGCCGTGCTGCTGGTGACGCACGACATCGCGGCCGCACGGCTTCTGGCGCACCGTATCGTGGTCATGCGACGGGGAGAGGTGGTGGAACAGGGACTCACCGACCGGGTGCTGGACGATCCTCAGCACGCCTACACGCAACTGCTCGTCTCCTCGGTGCTGGCAGCATGAAGCCCGTTCTCTGGACCGAGGGGCTCCGCAAGAGCTTCTGCCTGCATCTCCAGGGGGGTATCCGTATCCCTGTGCTGGAAGGCGTGGATCTGGCGGTCGCGCCAGGGGAATGCGTGGTGCTGTCGGGCCCTTCCGGCGCCGGCAAATCGACGCTGATGCGCTGCCTCTACGGCAATTACGGGGCCGAAGGCGGCCGCATCTGGCTGCGCCACGATGGCGCCGATGTGGAGCTGACCAACGCCGATGCCCGCGCCATGCGCGCCATCCGGCAGCGCAGCCTGGGATATGTCTCGCAGTTCCTGCGGGTGATCCCGCGCGTCTCGGCCCTGGATGTGGTGGCGGAGCCGCTGCTCGCGCGCGGCATGGCGGCCGAGGCAGCGCGCCACCGCGCGCGCGAGCTTCTGCTGCGCCTCAACCTGCCGGAGCGGCTGCACGGCCTGCCACCCGCCACCTTCTCCGGCGGTGAGCAGCAGCGGGTGAACCTCGCCCGCGGCTTCGCGCCCCACTACCCCGTGTTGCTCCTCGACGAGCCCACGGCCAGCCTCGACGCCGCCAATCGCGATGTTGTGGTCGGGCTCATCGACGAGGCCAAGCAAGCCGGCACCGCCCTGGTCGGCATCTTTCATGACCTCGACGTCCGCAACCGCGTCGCGGATCGTCTGTTCGAAGTCTTGCCTGTTCGGGATGCCGCATGACCGCTGAGATCATCCTTACCAATGCCCTGCTCGTCCTGCCGGATCGGATCGAGCCAGGGACCCTGGTTCTGCGTGAAGGCCGCATCGCGGAGGTGCAGCCCGGCCGCAGCCGCCTCCCGGGCGCCCTCGACCTGGAAGGCGACCATGTGATTCCCGGTGTGGTGGACGTCCACACCGACAATCTGGAGCGGCAGGTGCAGCCGCGCAGCCTGGCGCGCTGGCCCTCCCGCTCGGCCTTCCTGTCGCATGACGCGCAGACGGCCGCGGCGGGCGTCACCACGGTGCTCGATGCCCTCTGCCTCGGCGATCTCGGCTTCGATGCGGAGCGCACCGAAACCTTCCTCAACGGTGTCCGCGACCTGGACGCGCTCGCGCCCACCGGCCTGCTGAAGAGCGAGCACTTCCTGCATCTGCGCTGCGAGTTGCCGGCGGCGGACCTGCTGCCTCTGCTGGAGACCGTCGCCGACCACCCGGCCGTGCGCCTGGTGAGCCTGATGGACCACACGCCGGGCGTCGGCCAGTATGTGGATATCGACCGCTACCGGACGATGCGCCAGCGCGGCGGCAAGTCGGTCGCCGAGGTGGAGCGCCGCATCCAGGAGCTGACCGCCCAGCGCGAGCGGCTGCGCGGCCCCCAGCGCCGGGCCCTGCTCGACCGGCTTTCCCATCGCCATCTGCCCCTCGCCAGCCATGACGACTGGAACGAGGCGGAGATCGCGGAGAATGCCGCCGATGGCGTGAGGATCTCGGAGTTCCCGGTCTCGCGCATGGCGGCGGAAGCGGCGCATCGGCATGGGATGCGGATCATCGCCGGCGCGCCGAACATCGTGCGCGGCGGCAGCCATTCCGGCAATGTGGCGGCAGCGGAGCTGCTGCGTGCCGGGCTGGTGGATGCCTTCGCCAGCGACTACGTACCGCCCGCGATGATCGAGGCGGTCTGGCGCGCGGTCGCGGAGACGGGGATCAGCCTGCCCGCCGCCGTGGCCACCATCACCGCCGTACCGGCGCGCATGCTGGGCATGACTGACCGCGGCCGCATCGAGCCAGGACTGCGCGCCGATCTCGTGCGCATCCATCCGCTGGGCGATATGCCGGTCATCCGTGCCGTGTGGCGCGGCGGGGAACGGGTGGCATGAGCTTGCGCCTCGCCCTCTACTGGGCACCTGAACGCGATGATCCCCTGCACGCCGCCGCCTCCGCCTGGCTGGGGCGCGACGCGCAAACGGGCGAGCCCGTTCCGCAGCCGAAGGTGGAGGGCGTGGACCTCCAGACCCTGACTGCCGATGCCCGTCGCTATGGCTTTCACGCCACGCTGAAGCCGCCCTTCCATCTCGCCTCCTCCTACGTCGCGGCCCGGGAGGCCGCTGCGGCGCTTGCCGCGGCGACCCGCCCGTTCGAGCTTCCGCCGCTTCAGGTGGCCGACCTCGACGGCTTCCTGGCCCTGCGCGAGAGCGCGCCTTGCGCAGCTTTGCAGGCTTTCGCCGATGCCTGCGTTCGTGCGCTGGACCCCTACCGTGCTCCTCCCAGCGAGGCCGAGATCGCCCGGCGGCGCCCGGAGCGGCTGAACGAGCGTCAGCGTCGTTACCTCTCCGTCTGGGGCTATCCGCATGTCTTTGAGGAATGGCGCTTTCACCTGACCCTCTCCTGCCGCCTCTTGCCGGAAGAGGCCGCTATCCTGCGGCCGGCAGCGGAGAAGGCGTTGGGCACGGTCGGGGGGCGCGTTCGAACAGTGCGGGAACTCTGCCTGTTTACGCAGGAGAAGCCAGGGGAAGCCTTCCGGATCGCGGAACGCCTTCCCCTAAGAGGCTGAAGGCCGCTTGCTCAAATAAGAAAAGAGAGACCCGGCCTCATTCATTTTAGAGAAATTTCTGAAAATTTTCTTTCCGTTCAGTAACAACTTCCTAGAAGCACGGTGATTTTACCGTATTGTGCAGCGCAATATGTGCTTCCCAGCACGTATTTTTTTCCAGCTTTAGATAGTGTTCTCGTTGTCTTTTCTTGCCTTGAAAGCAACATTAATGGCGACGTTCTACGGCACCGCAGCCAGCGAGATCTTTCTCTATTCTCTTCACCAAGAGGGTGACGTCATCTACGCAGATGGCTTTCCTGATAATGTACCCACACCCGGAAACAACATCGTTCTTGCCGGGCTCGGGAACGACACGATCTATGCGGGATACGGTCAGGATGTCGTCTCCGGTGGCCAAGGTGATGACTCCATCTTTGGCTATGGCGCCGCAGGCAGCACTCCGGGCGAGATCGACGCTCTGGCCGCCCAGGATGGCGCGGATTTCCTGGCGGGTGGGGCCGGCAATGACACCATCACCGCGGGCGGTGGGGCCGACCGGCTTTTCGGCGGCAGCGGCAACGATCTCCTGAACGGCGGCAGCGGCAATGACATGCTGTTCGGGGACGTGGGCAATGACATCCTGCACAGCGGGCGCGGCGCCGATGTCATGCGGGGCGGCCTGGGAGCCGACACTTTCATCTACGGCTACAACTTCCTTTCCGAGTTCGACAGCGATGCCAATGGCGGGCGGGATGTCATTCTCGACTTTACGCCCGGCACGGATCGGATCGACCTCTCAGGCTACGGCGTCGCACCGGACGCGCTCTCCGTCCAGGCGCTGGAGAATGGCCTGCTGCTGAGCTTCAACGCCGTGTCTGAGACGGGCGAAATTGAACTGGCCGGCGTCCAGCAGCTGCAGGACGGCGACATCATCTTCGCCTGAAGCCGGTGCGCCACAAGTGTCCTGATTCTGAAGTCCTGCGGGCTTTGTTATCCGGACACCCGCCTTTGTTTTCAGTGGCATGCTGATCCGCTTCGTTCGCCGCAAATGCAGCGAACTTCGCGGGCAGGATACTAGCCGGCGAGAGCGCGGAGGGCTCCGAGGAGCCGCGCCGCGCCTTCCTCGGGCGTCGTGTCGTTCCGGATCTCCTCCACCTCCAGCCCAGGCGGCAGGCTGGCTGCCCGCTCAAGGCGGCGGGCAATTTCGGCAGAGCTCTCGCGGCCGCGCCCAGCAATCCGGGCGGCCAGCACCGCCGGCGGCGCGCTGATCATCATGACGCGGAGCCGATAGGCCGCCGGGACCTCCACCAACGCACCCCGCGACAGATTGGCAACCACCAGGCGCCCGCGTTCGATGTCGCGCTCGATGGCACGCGGAATGCCGTAATGCAGCCCATGCGCCTGCCAGTGGAGAGCGAACTCCCCTGCATCCCGCGCGGCGATGAAGGCGGCTTCGGAGAACGGGATATGCGCCTCCGCTCCGGCGTGGCGCAACGTCTCAGCGGGACGGGTGATCGCACGACGCGCGAAGACGAAGCGGGGATCGCTCTCCAGGGCGGCCCTCGCCGCGCTCAGCAGGGTATCCTTGCCCGCGCCCGAGGGCCCCACCACCGCCACCAGCCTGCCCACCATCGCCGATCATCTCCTGCCCGTTGACCGCGGGGTTTTCGGCGCGCAGAGACCTGGGAGCAAGCAGCCCAGCCTGGAGCCATGAAATGTTCACAACCCGCCCGGAGATCGCCGCCACCTTCGGCGCTGTCGGCAGCACCCACTGGATCGCCAGCCAGGTCGCCATGGCGGTGCTGGAGCGCGGCGGCAATGCCTTCGATGCTGCTGCCGCCGCCGGCTTCACCCTGCAGGTGGCCGAGCCGCACCTGAATGGCCCGCTGGGCGACTGCCCCATCATCATCCATGACGCCAAAGCCGGGACGCAGAAGGTGATCTGCGGCCAGGGCCCGGCGCCCGAGGGCCTCACCGTGGCCAAGGTCAAGGGCGAGCTGGGTCTGGACCTGATCCCCGGCACCGGTCTGCTGCCGGCCATGGTGCCGGGTGCCTTCGACGCCTGGGCGACCATGCTGCGCGACTGGGGCACCTGGAAGCTGGGCGAGGTGCTGGAATTCGCCATCGGCTATGCGGAGCGTGGCATCCATTACGTGCCGCGGATCGCCGCGACAGTGGAGACCGTACGGCCGCTGTTCGAGAAGGCCTGGCCGACTTCGGCGGCGCTGTGGCTGCGCGCCGGCGGGCCGCGCGCCGGCCAGCTCTGGGCCAATCCCACCCTGGCGGCCACCTATGTCCGTGTTGTCAAGGAAGCCGAGGCGGCCGGCGGCGACCGGGTGGCGCAGATCGATGCCGCACGTCGCGCCTGGTACGAGGGCTTCGTGGCCGAGGCGATCGACCGCTTCTGCCGCGAGACAAGGGTGCTCGATGCCTCTGGCGAGGTTCATGGCGGCGTGCTGACCGGCGCCGACATGGCCCGCTGGCGCGCCCCCGTCGAGTCGCCGCTTTCCTACGACTATCGCGGCACCACCGTGCTGAAGTGCGGCTCCTGGAGCCAGGGGCCGGCCATGCTGCAGACCCTGGCCATCCTGCAGGGCTTCGACCTCGCCGCCATGGACCCGCTCGGCGCGGAGTTCGTCCACACGATCGCCGAGGCGATGAAGCTGGCCTTCGCCGATCGCGAGGCCTTCTACGGCGACCCCGATTTCGCAGATGTCCCGATGGAGACCCTGCTTTCCGAGAGCTACAATGCGGAGCGCCGCAGGCTGCTTGGTCGCGATGCCTCCTCGGAGTTGCGGCCCGGCGCCATTCCCGGTCACCGCGCCTGGGTGGACCACGATGCCGCCAGCCGGGTGCAGAGGCTTTCCGAAGTGGCCGGGGTGGGCGAGCCCACGGTAGCGCGGCTCGGCGTCTCCGGAGCGGATACCTGCCACGTCGATGTCATCGACCGTTGGGGCAACATGGTTTCGGCCACCCCGTCCGGCGGCTGGCTGCAATCCTCTCCCGCCATTCCCGAGTTGGGCTTCTGCCTTGGCACGCGCGGGCAGATGTTCTGGCTGGACGAAACGCTGCCGAACGGCCTGAAGCCGGGCAAGCGGCCGCGCACCACCCTCTCGCCCGGCATGGCGCTGCGCGATGGCAAGCCGTGGATGGCCTTCGGCACCCCGGGTGGCGAGCAGCAGGACCAGTGGCAGACGATCATGCTGACCCGCATGCTCAGTCACGGGCTCAACATCCAGCAGGCCATCGACGTGCCTGCCTTCCACAGCGAGCACTGGCCCTCCAGCTTCTGGCCGCGGGTGGCGCGCCCCGGCAAGCTGGTGCTCGAGGGTCGCTATCGCCCGGCCGTGCTGGAGGAGTTGAAGGCGCGTGGCCATAAGGCCGAGCTGGGTGGCGAATGGTCGGAGGGCCGGCTCTCCGCCGTGCGGCAGGAGCCGGACGGGCAGATCTTTGCCGGCGCCAATCCACGCGGCATGCAGGGCTACGCAGTGGGGCGCTGAGACCCCACCGGAGGATATGGGGAGCCGCGGCTACCGCAGGGTCTGCGGCTCCTCCTCCGCCCAGTCACGCAGTAGCGTGAAGCCGACCGCCAGCAGCACCGGCCCGAGAAACAGGCCGAGGAAGCCGAAGGCCAGCACGCCACCGAGCGCGCCCAGGATGGTCAGCAGGAGCGGCAGATCGGCACCACGGCTGATCAGCC
This sequence comes from Roseomonas sp., assembly GCA_035565935.1. Taxonomy (GTDB): domain Bacteria; phylum Pseudomonadota; class Alphaproteobacteria; order Acetobacterales; family Acetobacteraceae; genus Pseudoroseomonas. Next base: position 78,178 of record DATMRU010000083.1, on the reverse strand, counting down.
AGGGACGGATCACATTGTCCACGCTGCTGATCCCGAAAGCACCATAGACCAGCAGGAAGATGCCCCAGCCGGTGGAACCCTGGCTCAGCAGCCAGAGGGCCGCCGGCAGCCAGACCAGGGGCGCACCGACCGGAAGGATGGAGATCACCCCGGCCACCACGCCGAGCAGCACCGGCTGTGGCACCCCGGCGATCCAGAGGCCGATGCCGGTCAGCAGTCCCTGGGCGAGGGCCGTCCCGAGCAGGCCGTAGACGACCCCGAGGGTCACATTGGCGGTCAGTTGCACCAGGCGGCGTGCCTGCGGCCCGGCCATGCGGCCGACGACCGCCTCCAGCCCGGCCGCCATCCGAGGCCCGTCACGATAGAAGAAGAAGGAGAGCAGGATGGCCAGGACCAGCTCAGCCAGCCCCGACAGTATCGCCAGCAGGAAGGCAAGGGCCTGCTGGGCGATGACACCGGCATAGGGCTGCAGCAGGTTGGTCAGCGGGCTGAAATCGAGCTGCAGCGATTGCCACTGCCCATACAGGAAGCTGCCGATCCAGGGGATCGCCGCCAGCTTGTCGCCTAGGCCGGAAAGGCCGCCGGCGATCAGCCCTTCGACGCTGTTGCGGAGGTTCTGCACGTCCTCCGCGCGGATCGGGGCGGCGAACAGCAGGGGCAGACCGACCAACAGCATCTCCAGCGTCACCATGGCCAGGGCCGCCACGGTAGGCGAAAGCTGCAGGCGGTCCCGCAGCGTGCGGAAGGCGGGCCAGGTGCAAAAGGCCAGGATGGCCGCCCAGAGTAGTGCGGAAAGAAAGGGTCGCAGCACCAGGAAGCAGCCGATCAACAGCGCTGCCAGCGCCGCCAGCCCCAGGAGCCGCGCGGGCCGCAGGGTCCGGTCCGGCGGGGAGGAGGAGGAAATCATGCCGGGAATGTGCCCGAGCGACACGTCTTCCGCCAGCGCAGGTCTCGCCTGCTTGTCTGACAACCCCTTGCGCTTCCGCCGCATCTCTCTAGCGTGCCGCAGGAAGGGCGGAGCCACCGCCCGGAAGGAGGATCCAGCAGCATGCCCCGCTTCGCCGCCAATCTATCCATGATGTTCCAGGAGGTGCCGTTCCTGGACCGGTTCGCGGCGGCGCGCGCTGCCGGCTTCAAAGCCGTCGAGTTCCTGTTCCCCTATGAACATCCGGCGGCGGAAATCGCCAAGCGGCTAAGCGACAACGGCCTGCAGCAAGTCCTGTTCAACGCGCCGCCGGGCGACTGGTCGAAGGGCGAGCGCGGCTTGGCCGCCCTGCCTGGCCGGCAGTCCGAGTTCCGAGAAGGCGTGAAGCGGGCGCTGGACTATGCCGCCGCCCTTTCCTGCCCTCGGCTGCATCTCATGGCCGGCCTCGCGCCGCAGGGCGTGCCCCACGACACTCTGACCGCCATCTATGCCGTGAATCTCGCCTGGGCGGCCGAGGAATGCGGCAAGGCCGGGGTGAAGCCCGTGATCGAGCCGATCAACCAGCGTGACATTCCCGGGCTCTTCCTGCGCACCATGGACCAGGGAGCGGCGATCATCGAAGCGATCGGCCCCGAGAAGCTCGGCCTGCAGTTCGATCTCTACCATTGCCAGGTAACCGAGGGCGACATCGTCAAGCGGGTCGAGAAGCACCTGCCGATCATCGCGCATATGCAGGTGGCCGACGTGCCGGGCCGCAACGAGCCCGGCACCGGCGAGGTGAACTGGCCGTTCGTCTTCGAACGCATCGATGCGCTGGGCTACCGCGGCTGGATCGGCTGCGAGTACCGCCCGGCCGGCGAGACGGTGAGCGGCCTGTCCTGGTTCGCGCCCTACAAGGCCGCCTGAGAAGCTGAAGGAGACGTCATCATGAAGATCGGGTTCATTGGCCTCGGCATCATGGGCCGCCCCATGGCGCTGCACCTCAAAGAGGCTGGACATGCGCTCTTCGTGCCGGAGCGTGCGAGCCTGCCGCAGGAGGTCCGCAGCGCCGCGACGGTGCTGCCGAACCCCACGGCGGTCGCCGAGGCGGCCGAGGTGGTCATCCTGATGCTGCCCGATACGCCTGACGTGGAGTCGGTGCTGTTCGGCGCCAACGGAGTCGTGCCGGCGCTGCAGCCGGGCAAGCTGGTGATCGACATGAGCTCGATCAGTCCGACCGCGACGCGGGATTTCGCGCGGCGCGTGAACGAGCGGGGCTGCGATTACCTGGACGCGCCCGTCTCCGGCGGCGAGGTGGGAGCCAAGCAGGCAAGCCTGACCATCATGGTCGGCGGCCCCCAGGCGGCCTTCGACCGCGCAATGCCCCTGTTCCAGTGCATGGGCAAGAACATCACGCTGGTCGGCGAGTCGAACGGCGCCGGGCAGACCTGCAAGGTCGCGAACCAGATCGTGGTGGCATTGACGATCGAAGCTGTGGCCGAGGCCCTGGTCTTCGCGAGCAAGGCCGGCGCCGACCCCGCCAAGGTGCGGCAGGCGCTGATGGGGGGCCTTGCCACGTCGCGAATCCTGGAGCTGCACGGCGAGCGGATGATCAAGCGGACCTTTGAGCCCGGCTTCCGCATCTCGCTCCATCAAAAGGACCTGAACCTGGCATTGCAGTCCGCCAAGGAACTGGGAATCGCGCTGCCGAATACGGCTTCTGCGCAGCAGCTCTTCTCGGCGTGTGTTGCAGCGGGAGGCGCGGGGCTTGATCATTCCGGCTTGGTGCAGGCCCTGGAGACGCTTTCCGCGCATAAAGTTGCTTAACTCCGAAAGAAATTGAATTTAGGGTTGAACAATCCAGGTATCCCACTGGAAAGTGTGAGGTGGGCAGGGTGCATCAGGATTGATTAGCGATTGCCATTCAGTGTCTCTGCCCGCATTTTCTGGCGGATAGCCGCCGGGTGAGATTCTTTCTCGACCGGCAATTTTTTCATGGTTGATATCGTCAAGAGGGGTCATGCGTTTCGCCGATATCGGCCAGCAACTGCGGGCCTACCGTCTCGAATCCGGCCTACGGGCAGAAGAGATCGCGGCGCGCCTGGGTGTGTCCCGCGCCGCGCTCTATCGCTATGAGAAGGGCGAGGTCATCAAGCTGGACACGATCCGGCGGCTGGCTGAACTGCTGAAAATTTCCCCGCTCTCGCTGCTCGGGATCGGTGTGGAGTACTTCTCACGCCCCGTCGCCTTCCAGGAAAGGCTGCGGCAGGTGGAGGAACAGTCCGACCAGATCCTGCAGGTCGGCGAAGCCTATTGCTACCAGACCACGACCGAGGCTTTCGACGGCGCCCTGGCGGAGGCCTGGACCGAGGCGGCGGACGCGGCACCCGAGCGCATCGCCGCCCGGGCGGTCGCCGATCAGGCCTTGGGGCTGCTGGCTGCCCGCAAGAAGCTTCACCAGTCGCGCCGTGCCAATATCATCGCCATGCTTTCGGAGGCGGCGCTTCGCCGCTTCCTCAGCGATGGCGTGGCAGGAAACCTGGCGCTCTCGGAGCGGACCCGCACCCGTTGCCGGCTCGCCGCCCGCGCCGAGGCGGAGAGCATCGCCAACCTGATGGAAAGTGTGCCAATCGGGTTGCAGCTTGGCCTGCTGGCCTCGGAGCCGGCGGGCAACTTCCTGGTCCTGCGCGGGCGCGAGCGGGCTCATGCCTGCACCAGCCCCTTCCCGGCCGACATGACAGCCAACCCGGCCGCCATCGGCGTCGGCACCATCACGGGCGCCGATGAGGCCGTGCTGGTGCATCAGCGGGTCGCGGAAGCGGCATGGCGCAGTGCGCTCAAGGGTCCCGCGGCGGCATCCCGCGTGCGCGACCTGATCCGCGAAGTGGGGCCCCGCTGAGCGTTAAAGCGCCAAGCGGGCCTCCAACACCTCCTCATCCTCGGCCGAGCGCTTCAGCGTGAAGCCGAGGGCGCGGGCGAAGGCAATCATGGGCTGATTGTCTGCCAGCACCTGCCCGGTCACGGTTTCCACTCCCTGGCTGCGGCCCCATTCGAACAACCGGTGCATGAGGTGCCGGCCAAGTCCCTGCCCTTTCCAGCCCGGCAGGGTCACCACCGCGAACTCTCCCTCACGGCTGCCGGGCTCCCGGATCAGTCGCCCCACGCCCACCGTCCGGCGCGTCCCGTCCGGCAGTGTCGCCACCGCGACGAAGGCCATTTCCCGGTCGTAGTCGATCTGGGTCATCCGTGCGATCTGCGCGGGCGGAAGCTCCCTCAATTGGTTGAAGAATCGCCGGCGGACATCTTCGGGCGTCAGGTGGCGGAAAGCTTCTGCATGCGCCGCCGCGTCCTCCGGCCGAATCGGCCGTACCAGAAGCGTCCGCCCGTCCCGTGTCGTCCAGGGCTGCGCCAGCTCGGCGGGATAGGGTGACACGGCGAGCTGCGACGTGACGCCGGCTGGCCGGAGGCTTCCCGAGGCATCCAGCGCTAGGATGTCCTGCCCCTCCGCCAGCAGCGGATTGATGATGAGATTCTCGATCTCGGGAAAATCCACCGCGATCTGGGAGAGCCGCACGGCGGTGTCCGCCAGCAGCTCAAGGTCCACGGGGGCCTGATCCCGGAAGCCTTCGAGCAGGCGCACGCTGCGGGTCCGGCGGATCAGGGCCATCGCCAGGGTGCGGTTTAGCGGCGGCAGGTCGAAGGCGACATCGGGCTCGAAGTCCGAGGTGGTGCCACCGCGGCCGTAGCTGATCCAGGGACCGAACATCGGATCGTCGCCCAGCCGGAAGCGCAGCTCGTGGCCACGCTGCCGGCCACTGCCCCCCGCCTGGCGCTGTACTAGGAAGCCATCGATCCGTGCATCCGGCCGGGCGGCACGCACCTGCGACAGCATGGCGGCCGCGGCGGCCCTGAGGCTTGCCACGTCCCTGAGCCCGAGCGCCACGCCGCCAACCTCGGTCTTGCGCGGCAGATCGGGGCTCAGCACCTTCAGCACCACGGGGAAGCCGAGCCGCATCGCAGCCGCCACGGCGGCATCCGTATTCGGCACGGCATGGCCTGCCACCACCGGCTGGCCATAGGCCTGCAGAATACGGAGCGCCTCTGCCTCGGTGAAGCTGAGGCGGCCCTCCATGCGAATAGTGGCAATGAGCTGGCGCACACTGTCGCGATCCGGCGTGAGCTCCAGCACCTCACGGGCCGGGAGCTCGGCCGCGGCAGCACGATTCCGGCGGTCCACCGCGAAGTGCAAGGCACCGCGCACCGCCGCCTCCGGGGTCGGGAAGACGGCGATGCCACTTTCCGCCAGGCGCCGCCTTGCCGGGCCGGCACTGGCCTCGCCGAGCCAGCCCACGAGCACGGGGGCCCCACGTGTCGCCTTGGCTGCCGCCGCCAGCGCGCTTGCGGCCACCTCGCCATCGTGATCCGGGACAGGCGCATGGAGCGCCAGCACCGAGTCGACCTCTGGCATGCCCGCCAGCATGCTCGCCGCCTCCGCCAGCCGATGGCCTTCGCTGGGCGCCAGCACCATCGGGTTGGCATGAGCTGTCCGGGGCAAGGCAAGGGCCAGGGCAGCTCGGGCCGCCTCACTGAGCACCGCCAGACGCGCACCACCCTGCAGCACGGCATCCGCGGCCAGCTGCGCCGGCGCCTGCCCATTGGCGACCACGGCGATCCGGTCTCCCGCGAGCGCGTCCTGTCCGCTGCGGTGGGCCGGGCGCAGCCGCGCCAGGGTCTCGGCGGCCGAAAGAAGATCCTCCAGGCCGGCCACACGCAGCACGCCGGCGCGGCGCAGGGCCGCCTCCATCACCGAATCCGCGATGCCCGAAGCATCCATCTGCCGCCCCCCGGGCCGGATCGCCACCACGGGCCGGGTGCGCGCCGTGGCGCGGGCCGCCGAGATGAAGAGCCGCCGGTTCTTGATCCGCCGCAGGTCCAGCAGCACCGCCCCGGCCTCGGGATCACGGGCGAGCCAGTCGAGCGAAAGGGCGAAGCCCAGGCCAAGATTGGCGCCGATCCCGACGATATGACTGAACCCCAGATCCTCGCCGGCGGCCCAGTCAATAATGGTGCGCGCCATCGAGGAAGACTGTGTCAGGAGGGCCAGCCGCCCTGGTCTCGGCGCTATGTGGGAGAGGCTGGCATTCAACCCAATGGCAGGCAGGCAAAGGCCGAAACTGTGTGCGCCCAGCGCCCGCACGCCGGTGCGCTCCGAAAGCACGGCAAGATCGGGTGCGGCAACTGGCACCACGGCCGCGAAGCAGCCCTTCGCGGCCAGAGCCTCCATGGCAGCTGGCTGGGCCTCGGGGCGCAGGCACAGCACTGCCAGATCGGGCGTTCCCTGCAGGCTTTCCACGTCGGCGACGGGCGTCAGCCCTTCCGCGGCCATGCCGACCACCTGCAGCATTCCCGTGAAGCCGCCCCCGGCAAGGTTCCGGGCCAGCAGCGACGCCTCAGGAAGGGTCGGGTCGGCAACCAGAACCACCGAGCGCGGGCGGAACAGGGCGGTCTGGCGGAAGCCCGGGTGCTGGCGCGGCAAGTCGAGCGGGAGCTTCATGGGCAAGCTTTCGCGTAGCCTCCACTGCGGCGCAGCATAACCCTTTCCGGCTTCACCGTCGCGGCCCGTGGCGGAAAGGACGGAGAGACTGGTCACCGCAGCACCTGCGGAGTAAGGGCAGCGGCACAATGGCGCGGCGGAGTGGGCCCGCAGCGCCCCGGCGGGTTGCCGCCCCGTAATCCGGCCTTTATAGCCCGTGCCATCGCCAGAGAGGTCCTTATATCTTGGCCAGTGTCGCCCCCCTCCCCGATGTCGCCCTGAATCCCGCCCTGGCAGCGCAGGCAAAAATCCTTGCCCTGCCGCTTTCCGAGGTCCGGCGTATGGCCGATGCCATCCGGGCACTGGCGATGGATGCGGTTGAACAGGCCAAGTCCGGCCACCCCGGCATGCCGATGGGCATGGCCGACGCGGCGACGGTGCTGTTCACCAAGTTCCTGAAGTATGACGCCGCCGATCCGCGCTGGCCGGATCGTGACCGCTTCGTGCTCTCGGCCGGCCACGGCTCCATGTTGCTCTATTCCTGGCTGCACCTGACCGGCCATGCCGGGATGGGCATCGAGGAGCTGAAGCGCTTCCGGCAACTCCATTCCGCGGCCGCCGGCCATCCGGAATTCGGCGAGCATCCGGCCATCGAGACGACGACCGGCCCGCTCGGCCAGGGCTTCGCCAATGCCGTCGGCATGGCGATGGCCGAGCGCATCCTGGCGGCGCGCTTCGGCAAGAGCCTCGTCGATCACCGCACCTGGGTCATCGCCGGCGATGGCTGCCTGATGGAGGGCATCAGCCACGAGGCAGCCTCCATCGCCGGCCATTTCGGCCTGTCGAAGCTGACGGTGCTGTGGGACGACAACGGCATCTGCATCGACGGCGATGTCAGCATGACCAGCTCGGACGACGTGCTGAAGCGGTTCCAGGCCTATGGCTGGGCCGTGAAGCGCGTGGATGGTCATGATCCCGTGGCGGTGGAGAAGGCTCTGGAGGCCGCCACCCGCAGCCGCAAGCCGACCCTGATCGCCTGCCGCACCATCATCGGCTTTGCCGCCCCCACCAAGGCCGGCACGGCCAGCACGCATGGCAGCCCCCTCGGCGGCAGCGAGGTGACGGCCGCCAAGGAGGCGCTGGGCTGGACCAGCGGCCCCTTCGAGATTCCCGAGGATATTAAGGCGAACTGGGAGACGGCTGGCCGCCGCTCGGCCGGCACGCGCCGCTCCTGGCTGAAGCGGCTGGCGAACCACCCGCAGAAGGCGGATTTCGAGCGCGCCATCGCCGGCCGCCTGCCGGAGGGCTGGCACGAGGCCAGCTCCGCCCTGCGCGCCCGGCTGGCTGAGGAGAAGCCGAAGATCGCCACCCGCGTGGCCAGCCAACGCGCGCTGGAGGCGCTGGTGCCGACCATTCCGGAGCTGATCGGGGGCTCGGCGGACCTGACCGGCTCCAACAACACCAATGTGAAGGGTTTCGGCCCGATCACCCCGGCCAATTTCGGCGGCCGCTATATCCACTGGGGCATCCGCGAGCACGGGATGGCCGCCGCGATGAACGGGATGGCGCTGCACGGCGGCGTCATTCCTTATGGCGGCACCTTCCTGGTCTTCGCCGACTACATGCGGCCCTCGATCCGCCTCGCCGCGCTGATGCGCCAGCGGGTGATCCATGTGCATACGCATGACAGCATCGGCCTGGGCGAGGATGGACCGACCCACCAGCCCGTCGAAACCCTGGCCAGCCTGCGGGCCATTCCGAACCTCTATGTGTTCCGCCCGGCGGACGCCATGGAAACGGCCGAGTGCTGGGAACTGGCGGTGCAGCGCGCCGACGGCCCTTCCGTGCTGGCGCTGTCCCGCCAGGGCCTGCCGGCCCTGCGCCAGGAGGCCGGCGAGAACCGTTCCGCGCGCGGCGGCTACGTGCTGGCCGAGGCCTCCGGCCCCCGCCGGGCCACGCTGATCGCGACCGGCTCCGAGGTGCAGATCGCCATGGCCGCGCGGGAAACGCTGGAGGCGGAGGGCATCCCGACCGCCGTGGTGTCGCTGCCCTGCTGGGAGCTGTTCGCCCTCCAGGATGAGAGCTACCGTCAGGCCGTATTGGGCGAGGCGCCGCGGATCGGCATCGAGGCGGCGCTCAGTTTCGGCTGGGAGCGTTGGCTTGGCAGTGATGCAACCTTCATCGGCATGACGGGATTTGGCGCCTCGGCTCCCGCCGAGGATCTTTATCGCCACTTCGGCATCACGGCGGAGGCGGTCATCGCCGCCGTTCGCCGCAAGATTGCCTGATTGCATTCGCACAACCACCAGGAACGAGAAGGGAAAGACACCATGGCTGTTAAGGTCGCCATTAACGGGTTCGGGCGGATCGGGCGCCTGGTGCTGCGCGCCGCCTGCGAGAGCGGCCGCGACGATATCGAGTTCGTCGCGATCAACGATCTCGGCTCGGTCGAGGCCAACGCCCATCTCTTCCGCTACGACAGCGTGCATGGCCGCTTCCCCGGCGAGGTGATCGTCGAGGGCGACAGCATCACCATCAAGGCCCATGGCAAGACCTGGGGCCCGATCAAGGTGACCGCCGAGCGCGATCCGACCAAGCTGAAGTGGGAGGGCGTCGACGTCGCCGCCGAGTGCACGGGCATCTTCACCGCGCGCGAGAAGGCGCAGGTGCTGCTCGGCACCGGCGCGCGCAAGGTGCTGATCTCCGCCCCCGGCGAGGGCGCGGACAAGACGATCGTCTATGGTGTCAACCACAAGACGCTGACGGCCGAGGACAAGATCGTCTCCAACGCCTCCTGCACCACCAACTGCCTGGCGCCGGTCGCCAAGGTGCTGCACGAGAAGTTCGGCATCGAGCGCGGCTACATGGTCACCATCCATGCCTATACCGGCGACCAGAACACCGTGGACACGCTGCATAAGGACCTGCACCGCGCCCGCGCCGCCGCCGTCTCCGCCATCCCGACCTCGACGGGCGCCGCGAAGGCCGTCGGCCTCGTGCTGCCGGAGCTGAAGGGCAAGCTGGACGGGACCGCCATTCGCATCCCGACGCCGAACGTCTCCCTGGTCTCCCTCGACTTCGTGCCGAGCAAGACCGGCCTGACGAAGGAGGAGATCAACGCGGCGATCAAGGCGGCCTCCGAGGGCGAGCTGAAGGGCATCCTCGGCTACAGCACCGAGAAGCTCGTCTCCATCGACTTCAACCACAACCCGGCTTCCTCCACCTTCGACGCGACGCAGACGCAGGTGGTCGATGGCGGGCTGGTGCGCGTGATGTCCTGGTACGACAACGAGTGGGGCTTCTCGAACCGTATGAGCGATACCGCGGTCTACTACGGCAAGCTCTGAGAGCGAGGCGCAGCAGATGCCCCGCTTCCGGACGCTCGATCAGCTCGAACCCGCCGGCAAGCGGGTTCTGCTGCGCGCCGACCTCAACGTTCCGATGCGCGACGGTCAGATCACCGACCGCACGCGCATCGAACGCCTGATCCCCACCATCCGCGAGCTGGCCGACAAGGGCGCGCGCGTCATCGTCTGCAGCCACTTCGAGCGCCCGAAGGGCAAGCGGGTGCCGGAGATGTCGCTGAAGCCGATCGCCGCGGCGCTCAGCAACGCGCTCGGCAGGCCCGTCGCCTTCGCCGATGACTGCATCGGCCCCGAGGCCGAGGCCGCCGTCGCCGCGCTGAAGGATGGCGAGGTGCTGGTGCTGGAGAACACCCGCTTCCACCCCGGCGAGGAGAAGAACGACCCGGCGATGGCCGAGGCGCTGGCGAAACTCGCCGACGTCTTCGTCAACGACGCCTTCTCCGCCGCGCACCGCGCCCATGCCAGCACCGAGGGCGTGGCGCACAAGCTTCCCTCCTATGCCGGCCGGCTGATGCAGGCGGAGCTGGAAGCGCTGGACGCCGCGCTCGGCAATCCCTCCCGCCCGGTGGTGGCCATCGTCGGCGGCGCCAAGGTCTCGACCAAGCTCGACCTGCTCGGCAACTTGTCGAAGAAGGTGGATGCGCTGGTGATCGGTGGGGCCATGGCCAACACCTTCCTGGCCGCGATGGGCAAGCCGATGGGCAAGTCGCTACAGGAAGCCGAGATGCACGACACAGCGCTGCGCATCCTCGACGAGGCCAAGGCCGCCGGCTGCGAGGTGGTGCTGCCCGAGGATCTCGTGGTGGCCGAAGCCTTCGCCGCCAATGCGCCCCATCGTACCGTGGCGGTGGACGATGTGCCGCCGGACATGATGGCGCTCGATGTCGGGCCGGCGACGGTCGCCAGCGTGGAGTCGCGCCTCAAGCGCGCTTCCACGCTGGTGTGGAACGGCCCCTTCGGCGCCTTCGAGATCCCGCCCTTCGACACCGCGACGGTGCAGGTGGCGCAGACCGCGGCGGCGCTGACCACCTCGGCCGGGCTCAAGACCATCGGCGGCGGCGGCGACACGGTTTCCGCCCTGCGCCATGCCGGTGTCGCGGACCGCATGACCTATGTGTCCTCCGCCGGCGGCGCCTTCCTGGAATGGCTGGAAGGCAAGACGTTGCCCGGCGTGGCGGTGCTCGAAACCGCCTGACGCGCTTGCCCCGGCATGTCGCCATGCCGGGGCTTTCTCCATGCGGCCTGCGCCGCGCGCATGACAAGCCCGGAAAACATGACGAGTGGGGTGGCGTGGCGGCGCTGATGGCGCCACATTCCGCCAGACCCTGACGCATGAGGAGACGTTGCGATGTACAATGACGTCCTGCTCCACATTGATGGCCAGTGGCGGCCCGCGACCGGCGGCCGTACCATTCCCGTCCTGAACCCGGCGACCGAAGAGCAGATCGGCACCGTCCCGCACGCCTCCGAGGCCGATCTCGACGAGGCGCTGGAGGCCGCGAAGCGCGGCTTCGCCACCTGGAAGAAGGTTTCCGCCTTCGACCGCTCCAAGCTGATGCGCAAGGCGGCCGAGCTGCTGCGCAGCCGCGCCGACTCCATCGCGCGCATCATGACGCTGGAACAGGGCAAGCCCCTGCCCGAGGCGAAGATGGAAGTGATGGCCGGTGCCGATGTCATCGACTGGTTCGCCGAAGAAGCCCGTCGTGCTTATGGCCGCGTGATTCCGGCGCGCGCCGAGGGCGTGTACCAGCTCGTCATCAAGGAGCCGGTCGGGCCGGTGGCGGCCTTCACGCCCTGGAACTTCCCGATCAACCAGGTCGTCCGCAAGCTTTCGGCGGCCCTGGCCACCGGCTGCTCGATCATCGTCAAGGCGCCGGAGGAGACGCCCGGCTCCCCGGCCGAGCTGATCCGCTGCTTCCTCGATGCCGGCCTGCCGAAGGGCGTGGTGGGCCTCGTCTATGGCGTGCCGGCCGAGATTTCCTCCTATCTGATCCCGCATCCGGTGATCCAGAAGGTGACCTTCACCGGCTCCACCCCGGTCGGCAAGCATCTCGCCGCCATGGCCGGGCAGTACATGAAGCGCGCCACCATGGAGCTGGGCGGCCATGCGCCGGCCATCGTCTTCGACGATGCCGATGTGGATCTCGCCAGCAAGACCCTTGCCGGCAGCAAGTTCCGCAATGCCGGCCAGGTCTGCGTCTCGCCGACGCGCTTCCTGGTGCAGGAGAAGGTGTTCGACCAGTTCGTCGACAAGTTCGTCGGCTATGCGAAGTCGCTCAAGGTCGGCAATGGCCTGGAGGAAGGCGTGCAGATGGGGCCGCTCGCCAATGAGCGTCGCATCCCAGCGATGGAGGCGCTGGTCGCCGATGCCCGCCAGAAGGGCGCCGAGATCCGCACCGGCGGCAACCGCATTGGCAACAAGGGTTATTTCTACGAGCCGACGGTGATCACCGGCGTGACGCGCGAGATGCGCGCCATGAACGAGGAGCCTTTCGGCCCGATGGCGCTGATGGTGCCCTTCCGCGACTTCGACGAGGTGGTCGAGGAGGCGAACCGCCTTCCCTACGGCCTTGCCGCCTACGCCTTCACCAAGTCGGCCAAGACGGCGAACGCCATCGCCAGCAAGGTCGAGAGCGGCATGATGACCATCAACCATCTCGGCCTCGCGCTGCCGGAAGTGCCCTTCGGCGGCATCAAGGACAGTGGCTATGGTTCGGAAGGGGGCTCGGAGGCGATCGAGGCCTACCTGATCACCAAGTTCGTCTCCCAGGCTGGCCTCTGAGGCTCCTGGGCTCAGGCCAGAAAGCAACGCGGGCCGGGAGAGCAATCTCCCGGCCCGCTTCGTTTCGCGCCCTGCCCGGAAGTCAGGCGCCGGTGGCCTGTTCCCGTGCGACCAGCACCTTGTCCACGCGGCGCCCATCCATGTCCACGATCTCGAATCGCCAGCCGGACCAGACGATGCGGTCGCCCTCGCGCGGCACCCGTTGCAGCAGCGCGAGCATCAACCCCGCCACGGTGTGATAGGTGCCCTCGCCCGGCAGCTCCGGGAGTTCCAGGCGTGATTTCAGTTCGTCGCTGGGCATCATGCCGTCCAGCAGCAGGCTGCCGTCATGCCGCTCGACCACCCCGCCCGCCGCCGGCATGGCCACTGGCCCCAACTCGCCGACGATAGCCTCCAGCAGGTCGGAAGCCGTCACCACACCTTCGAAACTGCCATACTCATCCATCACCAATGCGAGGCCAAGCCGGTCTGTGCGGAGCCGGTCCAGTGCGTCCAGGGCGGAGAGATTGTCCGGCAGCACCATGGGGCTGCGCAGCACCTTGGCCATGTCGAGCGGCTCCCCGGCCAGGAGCTGGTTCAGCAGGTCCTTCGCCGCGACCACGCCGATCACGTTGTCGATACGGTCGTCCGCCACCACAAAACGGGTCACCGGGCTGGCGCGCAGGCGCGTCGCCACCTCCTCCTGGGGAGCAGAGCGGTCGATCCAGTCCACCTCAGTGCGCGGCGTCATCAGAGCACGGACGGGCTTGTCGGCCAGTCGGAGCACCCGCTCAATCATATGTCGCTCCTCCGTCTCCAGCGCCCCGGCCTCGGCGCCCTCGGCTACCGCCGCCTTTACCTCCTCTTCCGTGATGGTCGACGACACGGGGCGGGAGGCGCCCAGCAGTCCGAGCACCAGGGCGGAGGAGCGCGAGAGCAACCAGACCATGGGGGCCGCAATACGGGAGAGCAGCGCCATGGGGGGCGCGACGAGGGTCGCCACGGCCTCCGGATTGCGCAGAGCGAGTTGCTTCGGCACCAGCTCGCCCAGAATTAGCGAGGCATAGGTGATGCAGAGCACCACGATGCCGAGCGAGATCTGGCCCGCATAGGGCTGCAGCCCTGGCACCAGGGCCAGGACATTTCCAAGGCGCTGCGCCAGACCCTGCCCGGCGAAGGCGCCGGCGAGGACGCCGACCAGGGTGATGCCGACCTGGACCGTGGGCAGGAAGCGTTGCGGGTCCTCCGCCAGCGCCAGCGCGGCCGAGGCCCCGGCACGCCCCGCTCGCTGCATGCTGAGCAGGCGCACCCGGCGCGCGGAGACGATCGCCAGCTCGCTCATCGCGAAGACGCCGTTCAGCAGCACCAGCAGAAGAATCACGGCAAGCTCCAGCACCACGCCCATGCTGCTCACTCTCCCTCGATGACGCCGCCGGGTTCTTATCCGCTCACCGACGCGCGGTCACGCCGCATGGCCCCAATCCTGCCATCAAGCGAACGATCCGATGCCGCATGAACAGGCGAGAAGAGAAGCATCGCGCGACGCCGCAACGGCCCTTTGGATCTCGAGCTGCCATGAATGCACGCGCTTCCCGACTGGTTTCCGCCCCGCCCCGCGTCACGCCGGCTGGCCTCGGCGCCGGGCGCCCCTCGACGCAGCACCGCTCCGGCAAGGGCTGGCCGCAGCCCTCGGCCGGCGCATCCCTGCCCCGCGTCTCGCTCCACCTGCCCCTGCAGGACGGTGCCGCGACCGTGGCCTGCGCCACGCTCGACTCCCTCGCCGCCCTCGACTACCCCGCCTTGGACGTGCTGGTGGTCGATACCAGCGTGAGCCCGGCCGCCTGGGAGCCGGTGGCCGAGCATTGCGCCCGCCTCGGGCCGAGGTTCCGGTTCTTCCACCTGGGCCCGCGAATGGGGCAGCGCGCCGCTGCGCTGAACTTCGCGCTCCAGGAAACTTCTCCCGCGGTGGAGGTCATCGGCACGCTGGAAGCTGGCTGTGCGGTGCATACCGCCTGGCTGCGCCGCACCGCCCCCCTGATGGTGCGGCCTGGACTCGGCTTCGTGCAGGGCGCCTGGATGCGCCCCGCCCCGGAGGCGCCCGTTATCCAGCATCTCGCCGCCGCCAGCAGGCCGGAAGCCCTGCCGGCGCCCGCCGTACGCCTGTGCCCATCCCTGGGCCTGATCCGGGCGGAGGCCTTGCGCCTGGCCGGCGGCTGGGTGGAGGACGCGCCGGACCATCATGCCGAGTTGGGGCTTCGCCTGCAGCGGCAAGGCTGGGAGGCCGTGCAGATGATCGAGCCGCTCGGCCGCTCCCCGCTTCCGCCGGATGCCCCGGCGTGGCGGGCGGCGCAAGCCGGGGCGGCGCGCGGCGCGCTCGACCTGCTCTGGCGCCACGGTGATGTCCTGCTGAATCCCTTCCATCGCAGCCTGTCGGCGGCACAACGCCGCCACCTGCTGCGCGACATGCTCCCCGGCGTGGTTGACCTGTCATGGCTGCTGGCAAGCGGCCTGACGCTGGTGGCCAGCCTGCTTCTGCTGCCGGTGCGGGATGCCGCCATCCTGCCGGCCATTCCTGCCCTGCTGCTGGCCCTCGCCCTGGTCGGTAGCCGGGGTGCCGCGTCCCTGGCGACGGCACGGCCTGGCACTCGTCATCTGGCGCTGCTGGCCGGCCTCGCCGCGATGCCGGTACGCGGGGTAACGTTGGCGCGTGGCCTGCTCGGCCGGCCATCGCTGTCGGCGGGCCATCTGGCCCGGCTGCCGCTGCCTCTGATGCAGGCGGGAGCGATCGCCCTCAGCCTTGCCCTGTGCGGCGCGGCCGCCCTGCCCTGGGCCCTGACGCTCGGAATACTGGCCCTGCCGAGCTTCGCATCGCTGCTGCTGGAATGGCTACCGCAGGGCACCACGCCCGCCTCCTCCGACCGGCGTGGCAACATGCCGTTGCACCTGTTCTCGCGCTCGCTTCCCTAGCGCGGGCCGGCGGGAGGCAGCGGACGCCGCGTCAGCTTTCCGCCCGCTCTGCGCCGATCAGCGCCAGCCCCTCGGCGACCGAGACGAACTCGCCTCCCCGTGCCACGCGCTCCGCGCCGAAGCGGTCGTCGAAAAGGCGGCGCACCGCCGGAACCAACGAGGTCCCGCCGGTCAGGAAGACGCGGTCCACCTGCGCAGCACCCAGCCCGGCATTGGCGAGTGCCTGATCGATGGTGGCGGCAAGACGGTCCAGCTCAGGGCGGATCCAGCGCTCGAACTCGGTTCGGCGCACCTCCTCGGCCAGTTCGAAATCCCCGTGCCGGAAACGGAGCATGGCCGTCTCCTGCGTGGAAAGCGCAGCCTTCACGCCCGAGACGGCCTGATAGAGGGCATAGCCCGCCTCGTCCTCGACAAGGCGGATCAGGTTGTTCAGGCGCTCCGGATGGTCGCTGGCACGGGCGACCTCGGCGATCTCCCGCAGCGTGCGTGGTGCCCGCATCAGGGAAAGCCTGTGCCAATGCGCGAAGCTGGTGAAGAAGCTAGGAGGCACGGGCAAATCAGTGCCCATCACCCGATAGCTGCCGCCTTTGCCGAGGCATGGGGAGACCACGTGATCGATAATGCGGTAGTCGAAAGCGTCGCCCGCAATGCCGACGCCGGCATGGCCCAGCGGCGTGACCTTGCGGCGCGCCCCGGGCTCGAAGCGCAGCAGGGAAAAGTCGCTGGTGCCGCCGCCGAAATCTCCCACCAGGACGGTCGCGGGCCCGTCCAGGCTGGTGGCGAAGCGATAGCCTGCTGCCTCAGGCTCGAGCGCCAGTTCCAGCCCCTGCCAGCCCGCGCCGGCGAAGGCGCTCCGCAGGCGCCGCTCGGCCAGGACGTCATCGGCATTCTCGCCGACGAAACGCACCGGGCGCCCGGCGGTCACGCGGGCAGTGCCGAGCGCCGCCCCGCCCTGCGCACTGGCCAGCAGGGCGCGCAGGAAGAGGGAGATCAGTTCCTCCAGGCCGAAGGCGCGGCCGAAGACGCGCGTCTCGGTGAAGCTCCGGCTGGCCAGGTAGCTCTTCATCGACATGATGAGCCGGCTGCCGAGCGGGTCGTCCAGATAGGCCTCAATCGCCCGTGGCCCTGCCGCGTGCTCCAGCCGCCCGCGGCCGGCGCCGGTCTCTTCGGCCCAGAAGCAGAGCAGCGAGCGAAAGACGTCCACCTCGGCCGCTCCTGCCGCGTAACGGATGGTGGACACTTCGCCGTCAGACCGGCGGAGGGCGATCACGCTGTTGGTCGTGCCGAAATCAATGCCAATCACGTCGGGCATGGCGAAACACCTGGACCTGGAGGGCCGGGCGTTAGAGCAGATTGGCCTTCGCAGGGGAATGCCCGGAGCCGCGCAGGCGCGGCGTCGCGTTATCCATTTTTTGATGATTTCTCTCGTTGTGAGACAGATTAACCTTCTGCTAGGGATTTCCCACCGCTGACCCTGCCCCGGAGGCCCTTCATGCAGCAGGCCGCAGAGCTCCTCGCCTTCCCGCAAAGCCCGGAGGACCGCCTGCGCCTGGCCCTCCGGCGGCTGGACACCGCGCTTGCCCAGCAGGCCGCAGCCGTCGCCGGGTTCCGCGCCAGTCTTTCGGACCTGCGCCAGGCGGTCGGCGGGCTGGCCGGGCAGGTCCAGCGCTACCGCACCGCCCTCGACGACACCGCCGCCAAGGTGGAGCGGACACGCGAGGTGGCACTGGAACTGGAGCGCACTGCGGACAAGGTGGCGGCGCTGGCCTGACCCGCTCGGACGGGCTAGCCTGCCGCATCTTCAGGGAGCGAGGCGGCGTCCGCGGGCGCCGCCCTCCCGAACCGAGCAGGATTGAGTCCGTGGCCCCGCATCCCTTGATCGAGACGTTCCGCGCCGCCCGCATCGTGCCCGTGGTGCGCACCAGCACCGCCGCCCATGCCGCCACAGCCGTCACCTGGCTACGCGAGGCCGGCATCCGCATCTTCGAGATCACCCTGACCATCCCCGATGCGGTTTCCGTCATCCGTGACATCGCCTCCGATCCAGAGCTGCTGGTGGGCGCGGGCACGGTGCCAGACGCGGCCTCGGCGGAAGCTTGCATCTCGGCGGGCGCGAAGTTCCTGGTCTCGCCTTGGGTCGAGCCGGCCCTGGCACCGCCCGCCCGCAGCGCCGGCGCCTGCCTGATGATGGGCGCCCTGACGCCGACGGAGGTGCGTACCGCGCGCGCGGCCGGTGCCGATGTGGTGAAGATCTTCCCGGCCAGCTCGGTAGGCGGCCCCGCTCATATCAAGGCGTTGCGCTCGGTGTTCCCGGATGCGGTGCTCTGCCCGACCGGCGGCGTCGATGCGCGCAATGCCGGCGACTACATCGCCGCCGGCGCCGCCTTCGTCGGGATCGGCGGCAAGCTGGTGGACGAGGCGGCGATCCGCGCCGGCAACCGAGGGGCGGTCGAGGCGGCCGCGCGCGAGGCGCTCGGAATCCTGCAAGCATGAGCCGAGTGGATATCCTCTCCGTCGGCGAGCCGATGCTGGAATTCAATCAGCTCCCGCCGGATGAGCAGGGCCGCAAGCTGTATCTGGAAGGTCATGGCGGCGACAGCTCGAACGCCGCCATCGCGGCGGCGCGCGCGGGCGCGAAGGCGGGCTACATCAGCGCCATCGGCCAGGACGCTCCCGGTGAAAGCTTCCTCCAGCTCTGGGAAGCCGAGGGCGTGGACGCCTCCACGGTGCTGCGCCGGAAGGATGCGCCGACTGGCATCTACTTCGTGACGCATGGCCCCGAGGGGCACCAGTTCACCTTCTATCGCAGCGGCAGCGCGGCCAGCCGGATGGTGCCGGACGAAATGCCGGAGAAGGCGATTCAGAGCGCCCGTATCCTGCATGTCACCGGCATCAGCCAAGCCATTTCGACCTCCGCCTGCGATGCCTGCTTCCGCGCTATTGAGATCGCGCGCGCGGCGGGGGTGAAGGTGTCCTACGACACCAACCTGCGCCGTGCGCTCTGGCCCTTGCCGCGTGCGGTGGCGACCATTCATGCCGCCTTGCGGATGGCCGACATCGCCTTCCCCAGCTACGAGGATGCCGTTGCCCTCACCAGCCTCGAGAAGCCGGACGCCATCGCCGACTTCTATCTCGAAATGACGCCGCTGGTGGTGTTGAAGCTCGGCCGCATGGGCGTGATGGTCGCCACGCGCGAAGGTCGCACCACCCTGCCCGGCTGCACCGTCGAGGCTGTCGATGCCACGGGTGCCGGCGACACCTTCGCGGGTAACTTCCTGGCGCGCATCGTGTTGGGCGATCCGCCCCTGGAAGCGGCCCGATATGCCAATGCCGCCGCGGCCCTTTCGACAACAGGCTATGGCGCCGTCGCGCCCATGCCGCGTCCCGAGGCAGTGCGCGCGCTTCTCGATCAAAACGGCTGAGACAGGCACTTCATCACTGAGAGGGGCGCCGCGACCGGCGCCCCGCAGCAGTCAGCGCTGGAGTGCATGGGCGCGCGGCCCAGCCCGTGCAGCCTGCCCGCGCTCGACCGAAGTCTGCTGGCTTCAGGAATGGGGGCGGCGGAGGGCTGCCGGCGGGTAGCGCCTTTCCGAGCGCCGATGGCAGACGAGAGCATAGCCGTAACGCACCACCCCATAGCCGCCCAGGCCGATGCCGAGGAGGCTTGCTCCCCACAGCAAGGCGGCGAGGATGTCCTGCGGTCCCATCTCAGGGGTGGCTCTCGTCCCTCATGCCCAGATTATGGCCCTTCCAGATGACGAATTCCAGCCTGAGCACATAGGCAGCCGACAACAGCCCGGTCGCGGCCAGGGCAGCGCCATAGGCGTGCAGGACATTCGGCTGCAAAGCCCGCGCCAGCGCCTGCGGGTCGGACATGACCACCAGGCCGAAGACGGCGGCATGGGCACATTGAAAGAACAGCAGCAGCGCCACCATCCACCGGTTGAAGCTGCCTTCGCACTGCCAAGCGCGATCCGCGGAACAGGCCCGGAACAGGAGGTCCGAAACCGGCCAGAGGGCGAGCGTCAGGCCCAGGGCCGAAGCCTGCGGTCCGAACCGCACCAGGAGTTCCCCTAGGTCCGCGCCCGCTATGGGGGTCCGGTAGTTGTCACGAAAAATCACCGCCAGCGTCCCGAGGAGGCCGAAAGCCTGCGCAAGGGTCCAGCGCGCAAGGTTCTCCATCACCTCCTCTCCTCTCGCCCAGGTGTGCCATGCCTGGGCTCGGGGGGCAATGTTCTTGTTATGTTCTTGCGTTCAATCAGGCGAGATGGCGTTCCCGCTGCAACCATTCCAGGAGGCGGGCCGGCTCAGACGCGGGACGCCGCGGCCTCGGCCGCGCGGCGCCGGACCTCGCGCCAGAGTCGCAACTCACGTCGGGCATCATCCAGGGCCCGGTGCGTCGGCACCTCCGCCGCCTCGATGGCCTGCTGCGCGGCCTGAAGCAGGTCCTCTACCTGCTCCGCGCTGGCGCCCTCCAGGACAGCCTGCACGGCCTGCCGTTGTGCCTCCTCCGTGTCGCGCAGGCGCAGGGCGTGGCGCGGCAAGCCGGCCGCCCGAAGCAGCCGGCTGAGCCACTGACCGTCCCATGATGGCGCGGAGGCATAGAGGTCATGGCCCGTCAGCGCCTCGACCATGCGTTGCGCCACGACCTCATGCGGGGAGCCTTCCCGCATTAGCCGTTCCAACGGAATGCCATGGACCTGCTCCGCTTCGGCGCTCCATTCCTGCCAGTCCGGCGCAGGGCGGATCAGGTAGCCTTCCTCCGTTCCATCCTCGGCCGCCCAGCCCACCTCCACCGGGAAGCCGTGCTTGCCCAGGCTGCTGGCCTCGAAGTCGACGAAGATGATCACGGGCCGGCCCCCTTCCTTCAACCGCTTGCAGCAAACGCCCCGCGAGACGAATGGTCGCGCCGCCCGTCGGCATTCCATCCATGCCGCTCGCTCGCGCAGAATGCATGGCAGTGATGGTGACCCTTCCGCGAAGCTGAATGACAGTAGCGGCATGCCCTGCGACGAACCCCGGAACAGCCGATCCTCCCCTGAGTCAGCGGAAGGCCTGGCCGCCATCCGGCGCCCGCCGCTCTGGCTGCTGGTGCTGGTGACCACCTCGGGCACGCTCGGCATCCATATCTTCGTGCCCGCCCTGCCGCAGGCCGGGGCGGAGTTCGGTGTCGGCAACGGCGCGATGCAGCTCACCATCAGCCTCTACATCCTGGGGCTGGCGGTCGGACAACTTGGCTATGGGCCGCTTTCCGACAATCTAGGGCGGCGCCCCGTGCTGCTCGGAGGGCTGATGCTCTACACGCTGGCCAGCCTGGCCGCGGCCCTGGCGCCGACCGTGGAATGGCTGATCGGCGCCCGTCTGCTGCAGGCCCTCGGTGGATGCGCCGGGCTGGCCCTCGGCCGCGCCATCGTCCGTGACACTTCCGAGCCACGGGAGGCCGCCTCGCGCCTGGCGGCGCTCAGTCTCGTGGTCTCGGTGGGGCCGGGCATTGCGCCGCTGATCGGCACCACCCTGTCGGAAGGGCTGGGGTGGCGCATCATCTTCGTTCTTCTCTGCGCCATGGGCGGCACGACGGCGCTGCTCGTGACCTTGCGGCTGCCGGAGACCCGGGCCGGCCAGTCCGGCCGGAGCGCCGCCGCGCTGGCCTGCGACTACAAGGCCCTGCTGCGCTCGCCGGCCTTTCTCGGCTACGCCATTGGCGGCGGCTGCGCCACCACCAGCTGGTACGCCTATCTTGCCGCCATGCCCTACATCTTCGTGCAGCAGATGGGGCGGCCGGTGCAGGAGGTCGGGCTCTGCTATCTTCTGCTGGTGGGCGGAACCTCGGTCGGCAATCTGGTGGCCAACCGTCTCGTCGCCCGCCTCGGCTTCCGGCGCCTCATGCTCTCGGCGAGCGGCCTGGGCGTCCTGGGGGCCATCATCTTCCTTGCCGCCGTGCTCGGCGGGTACCTGAACCTCGCATTCGTCGTGGGCGGGCCGCTGCTGTTCACCATCGGCGTCGGGGTGGCCAGCCCTCTTGCCCTCACCAAGGCGGTCAGCGTCAATCCACAGATCATCGGCTCGGCGGCCGGACTCTATGGGTGCAGCCAGATGGCGGTCGGCGCATTGTGTGCCTCTCTGGCGGGCGTCGGCGGCAACCCGGCGCTGGCAGCCGCCTTGGTGCTGACATGCGCGGCGGCGATCGGGCAGGTCGCCTTCTGGACCGGCCTGCGCTGGGAGGCGAGCCGAGGCACATGAGGCGAAGCCGCGCGAAGAGCCCCACGGGAGCACAGGCCGATGCCAGCGAGAGCCTCAGGGCTGGTTCTGCCGCGCCCCCTGCGGCACTGGGTCGAGCAAGCGGCTGAGGCATTTCTCCAGCCGCCGGAGGGGCCGCGCATCGATTTCGCGCAGCCGGCCGGCGAGCCGGCCCTGGCGCCGCCGACCTCAGTCTCCTGGCAGGTCTTCCGCAACCCCGTGGCCGTCTTCATCGGAGGGGTGGCCGCGGTCATCCTGGAACTGGCCGAGCCCCGGGTCCGCGCCGGTGTATGGAATCACACCTCCTTCCGCACCGATCCCGTGCGGCGCCTGCAGCGGACCGGCCTCGCGGCCATGGTGACGGTCTATGGCGCGCGCAGCCTGGCCGAGGCGATGATCGCCGGCGTGCGCCGCGCGCATGCGGAAGTGCGGGGCGAGACGGAGACGGGTCTCCCCTATCGCGCCGACGATCAGGCCCTGCTCGACTGGGTGCAGGGAACGGCCTGCTTCGGCTTCCTCACGGCCTATTGCCGCTTCGTGCACCCTCTCCCGCTCGACAAACGCGATGCATTCCTCGCCGAAGCCATGCCGGCTGCGCGACTGTACGGCGCCTTCGGCGCACCGGGCAGCACCGCCGAAATGGAGGCGCAGTTCGCCGCCATGCGGCCACGACTGGAACGCTCGGAAATCGTGCAGGAGTTCCTCGGCATCATGCTGCGGGCGCCCATCCTGCCCCGCGCCCTGCGACCCGCGCAGCGCATGATGGTTCACGCCGCGGTATCCATCATCCCGCCTTGGGCGCGGGATCTGCTGGGGCTGAAGGACAGGCTGCGGCCATGGGAGGACTGGGCGCTTCGCGTGGCGGGGCGGCTCGCCGACCGCCTGCTCCTGGAGCGGAGCCCCGCTGTACAGGCCTGCCACCGGCTAGGCGTGCCGCCCGAGCTGCTGCTCGCGCCGCGGCCCGCATGGCATGGCTCGGGCAGCCCTCGGAAGGATGGGGGCGCCTGAATAGGCTGCGTGCAGCCGGGCTACTCCACACCGCTGCAACCTCCGCGTCGCCGGCGCTCTTCCTCCGCAAACGGAAAGGGTAAGCATGGCGCGCTTCCTTGGACGATGGTTGGCGGATTCCATCCGGCTCGGGCTCGCTCTGTTCCTGGCTCTCGCTGCTATGCAGCTCCCGGCCATCGCCCATGGCTACATCACGGCCCTGCGGCAGATCGCATTGGCGACCGATCGCGACATCGCGGAGCGGCAGGACATCGCGCGCCAATTCTATCGCCTGCCGCCTGCCGCGCCGGAACCCGAGGTGATGGCCCGGCTACGGGAGGCGGAACCGGCCAATGCGGCCGGCCTCATCGCCTCGCAGGAGCGGGCCGCCATCCTGCATGCCACCCACGATCGGCTTGCCGCCGCACCACCCTTGCTGCGCCCGGTGCTGGCCGTATGGGACGGCCTGAAGGGTCAGCAGGCCGACAAGCGCGCCGTGCTCCATACGGTGCTGGCGGATCATGTTCCCACGGTGCTGCTCAGCGCCGCCCCGGCCACCTACGGGCTTGCGGGACTGATGCTCGGCCTTCTCGTTGCAGAACTGCTGTTCGCCCCGTTCCGGCGACGTCGCCTGCACGCCGTGTGAGTGGCGGCCAGCACGCTAAGGCAGCCGCGCGAGGCTCTCGAACAGCAATGCGAAGAAGCCCTCGGCATCCACCTCGTTCAGCCAGGTTGCGTTCGGTGGGCGCCCCCTGGTGCCGAACCAGTCCGCCACCGTCATCCCGAGAGTCAGGGGGCTCGCCGTCTCCACGGCGACATGGATGCGGCGGCCTCTGAACAAGGCCGGCCGCAAAAGAAAGGCGATCACACAGGGGTCGTGCAGCGGGCTGCCCTCCTGCTCGCGCTCCCGTTGCGGCTCGCCAGCGGCGTCGGAGAAGAGCGCCGCCACCGCCCATGCCGCCGCCGTGTCGATCCGCCGCAATCGCGCGAGGCGCTCCCGCGTCATCCGGACCTGATGCGTCAGGTCGAGCGGCAGCAGCGTCAGCGTCAGGCCACTTTCCAGCAAAACCGCGGCGGCTTCGGGGTCGGCATGGACATTGTATTCCGCCGCCGGCGTGACATTGCCGCCCTCGCTGCGGGCGCCGGCCATCCAGACAACCTCGGCGATGCCGGCGACGATGTCGGGCGCCTTCACCAGCGCTATGGCGAGGTTGGTCGCCGGGCCCAGCAGGCAGAGTGTGATCTCGCCGGGAGCGGCCGCGCGGAGGGTTTCAATCAGGTGGTCCACGCCATGGGTCGCCCGCGCCGGCACTTCCGGCTCCGGCAGATCCAGCCCCCTCAGCCCGGTGCCGCCGTGCACATGCTCCGCCGTAATGACCGGACGCACCAGCGGGCGGGCGCAGCCGGGATAGACCGGGATCTCCGACCGGCCGCCGAGCGCGAGCAGCCGCCGTGCATTGCTCTCCGTGCGCGCCAGGGGGACGTTCCCGGCGACGGCCACCAATGAGAGCAGTTCCAGTTCATCGGAGGCCGCCAGCGCCAGGAGGATGGCCGCGGCGTCGTCCTTCCCCGGATCGGTATCGATGATGATCTTCCGCGCCATGCGTCCTCTCAGCCCGATGATCCTGGAATATGGAGGCCCGGCCGACGCGCCGCGAGCGCCATGCAGGCCCCGCAGGTCTCCAGGGCATCGAAGGGCCTGTCGCCTCGTTCCGGGCGGGCGGCAGCATCAGCGCCCGAATGCGCACCGCGTCCTGAGTGGTCCATCATTCGCAGCCAGGGTACGGCCCCCCATATTCCTATCCCTCGAAACCGGGACCGCTCATGAAGACCATCGCCGCCAGCCTGCTGCTGCCCTTTCGCCAGATCACCGATCCCGGTTTCCGGAGACCGCTGCTGAAGGGCCTGCTCGCCGCCATCCTGGCCTTCGGCGGCCTGGCCGTGCTGGCCGACTGGGGCGTTGGCGCGCTGGTCGGCGGCCAGGGCTGGCTGGCCACCATGGCCGGGCTGCTCGGCGGCGCGCTGGTGCTGCTGACGGCGATCTGGCTGTTCGTCCCGGTCTTGCTGGCCATCACCAGCCTCTTCCTGGACGACGTGGCGGAGGCGGTGGAGCGGCGCTTCTACCCCGCCCTGCCACCCGCCGAGGGCGCCTCCCTCTCCGCCCAGATCCGCGCCAACCTGGCGCTCTCCCTCCGGCTTCTGGTGCTGAGCCTGGTCATCCTGCCCCTGACGCTGCTGCTGCCACCCGTCGGGGTGGTGCTGTTCTGGGCGGTCTCCGCCGTCTCCCTCGGCTACGGACTGTTCGAGGGGGTGGCGCAGCGCCGCATGTCGGTGCCGGAATCGCGCATCCTACGCCGCCGCCGCCGCACAGAGATCCTGGCGGTCGGCGCCGTGCTGGCGATCGCGGCGGTGCTGCCGGTCGCCAATCTGCTGGTGCCCGTGCTGGGCACCGCGGCGATGACCCACCTGCTGCACCGCGACCGGGAACAGGCCTGAAAACGAACAGGCCTGAAAACCACCCCCGACGATTGACCATCCGGCGCCCGCAACGGATAGGAGGGCCGGTCGGCCGCGAACCCTCCCGGCCGTCTCCTTGAGCAAGGTGCTGGCATGCTACGGCGCTTCTTCGGTTACTACCGCCCCCACCGCAGGCTCTTCCTGCTGGACTTCTGCTGCGCCGTGCTGGCCGGCCTGCTGGAGTTGGGCTTCCCCATCGCGGTGAAGACCTTTGTGGACGATCTCCTGCCGCAGCAGGACTGGGCGCTGATCCTGCTGGCAGCCGCCGGGCTGCTGGTGGTCTACCTGCTCAACACCGGTTTGATGGCGGTCGTCACCTACTGGGGCCACATGCTCGGGATCAACATCGAGACCGAGATGCGCCGCAAGGCCTTCGACCACCTCCAGAAGCTCTCCTTCCGGTTCTACGACAACCAGAAGACCGGCCATCTCGTGGCCCGCGTCACCAAGGATCTGGAGGAAGTGGGCGAAGTCGCGCATCACGGCCCCGAGGACCTTTTCCTGGCGGTGATGACCTTCATCGGCGCCTTCATCCTGATGTTCAGCGTGCACGTCCCCCTTGCCCTGCTGACCGCGGCCATCGTGCCGGTCATCGCCTGGGGCTCCACGCATTACGGCGCGCATATGACCCGCACCTGGCGCGCCCTCTTCGGGCGTGTCGGCGCTTTCAACGCCCGCATCGAGGAGACTGTGGGCGGCATCCGTGTGGTGCAGGCCTTCGGCAACGAGGACCACGAGCGGGCGCTCTTCGCGCAGGACAACGCGCGGTACCGCACCACCAAGCTCGAGGCCTATCGCATCATGGCGGCGAGCATGTCGCTCAACTACCTCGGGATGCGGCTGACGCAGATGGTGGTGATGCTGGCCGGCAGCTACTTCGTGTTGAACGGCCAGCTCTCGAACGGCGAGTTCGTCGGCTTCCTGCTGCTGGTCGGCGTGTTCTTCCGCCCGGTGGAGAAGATCAGCGCCGTGATCGAAACCTATCCCAAGGGCATCGCCGGCTTCCGCCGCTATACGGAATTGCTCGACACGGAACCGGACGTCACCGACGCGCCGGACGCCGTCCCCGCGCCCCCGCTGCGGGGCGAGATCCGCTACGAGCGGGTGCGCTTCGGCTACGGCCCCGGCAAGCCGGTGCTGGACGGCATCGACCTGCATGTTCCGGCGGGCAGCACCGTGGCCTTCGTCGGCCCCTCCGGCGCCGGCAAGACCACCCTGTGCTCGCTACTCCCGCGCTTCTACGACGTGCAGGCCGGGCGGATCACCATCGACGGCATGGACATCCGCGCCATGACGCTCGCCTCGCTGCGCGCCCAGATCGGCATCGTGCAGCAGGATGTCTTCCTGTTCGCCGGAACACTGCGCGAGAACATCGCCTATGGCCGCCTCGGTGCCTCCGAGGCCGAGATCCGGCAGGCCGCCCGCCAGGCCCGGCTGGAGGAACTGATCGCGCAGCTTCCGGAAGGTCTCGACACCGTTGTCGGCGAGCGCGGCGTGAAGCTCTCGGGCGGCCAGAAGCAGAGGCTGGCCATCGCTCGCATCTTCCTGAAGAACCCGCCTATCCTCATCCTGGACGAGGCGACCTCCGCCCTCGACACTGAGACGGAGCGCGCCATCCAGCAATCCCTGGCCGAACTGGCGAAGGGCCGCACGACGCTGGTCATCGCGCACCGGCTGGCGACCATCCGCAACGCGGACCGGATCGTGGTGGTGGATGGCAGCGGCATCGTCGCGCAGGGGCGGCACGAGGATCTCGTCGCGCAGCCCGGCCTCTACCAGCGCCTGACCGCCGCGCAGGAGGGGCTGCTGGCCACGGCGGAAGGCTGAGCCCCGAAGAGGCTGCCGGGCCTGTGCCGGCGTGCCGCATCTTTCGTCGTTGGAGCAACCCCAGGGCGCGCCGGGCGTCCTTCCGGCGGAACCTGCAAAGGGAGACACGCCGATGGCCAGTGAACGCTTCAAGCCACCCGGACCGCTCGGCTTCGGGGGGGCGCCGCTCGGCGACATGTTCCAGGCGGTGGATGATGCGACAGCCGAGGCCACGCTGGAGGCCGCCTGGGACAGCGGCATCCGCTACTTCGATACGGCGCCGCATTACGGCGCCGGCCTCTCGGAGCACCGCTTCGGTGCCGTGCTGCGCCGCCATCGGCGTGACGACTATGTGCTCTCCACCAAGGCGGGCCGGCTGCTGGAGCCCAGCATCGAGCCCGAGATCGGCCATCCCTTCGTCAGCGGCCTGCCCTTCCGCCGGGTGATGGACTACTCGGCCGCTGGTGCGCGCCGCTCGGTGGAGGACAGCCTCCAGCGTATGGCGGTCGGCCGCATCGACATCGTCTATGTGCACGACCTCGCCGCCGACCATCTCGGCGACGCCTGGACGGAAGCTTTCGAGACCGCCCGCGAAGGCGCCTTCCGCGAGCTGATCAAGATGCGCGAGGAGGGGCTGATCCGCGCCTGGGGCCTCGGTGTGAACCTGCCTGAGCCCTGCATCCGCGCGCTGAAGGAATCCGACCCGGACATCTTCCTGCTGGCGGGCCGCTACAGCCTGCTTGACCTGACCGGCCTCAAGGAACTGTTCCCGCTCTGTGCCGAGCATGGCGCGCATGTGGTGGTCGGCGGCCCCTACAATTCCGGCCTGCTCGCCGGCGGCCGCACCTTCGAGTACCAGGAGGCACCGCCCGAGCAGGTCGCCGCGCGCGACCGGCTCGCCGCGGTGGCCAAGGAGCACGGGGTGGACCTGCGCGCAGCGGCGCTGCAGTTCTGTGCCGCGCATCCGGTGGTGGCGGCGGTGATCCCGGGCGCCAAGCACCCTGACCGGGTGCGGCAGAACGCCGAGCTGATGCGGCAGAAGATCCCGGCAGCCTTCTGGGCGACGCTCAAGTCGCAATCCCTGCTGCCGGAGAATGCCCCCACCCCCGCCGGGTAGCGGGCAGCCCAGGCGCGGAGGAACTCGCTTCCTCCGTGCCGCTTACGCCTCGTCCGGCAGGGGCCGCCAGAGCCGCAAGGGTGCGGCGGTGGCACCACGCATCGCCGCCTGCGCCTCGTTCTCCAGCGCGGAGAGGAAGCGGGAGCGGTCCGCCGCCGCCATCGGCGCCGGGCCGCGTGTCGTCGCGCCGACCTCCCGGAGGTGGCGCGCGATCTCCCGCCCGGCCAGGGCGCTGCCGATGTTGTCCGGCGTCCAGAGCCGGCCGTTCGGCGCCAGGGCCCGGCTGCCCTTCTCCAGGCACCGGGCGGCGAGCGGGATGTCTGCCGTGACGCAGATGTCCGAGGCCGCGATATGCTCGGCGATCCAGTCATCCGCCGCATCCGGCCCTTCGGCGACGATCACGCGGCGGATCCAGGGCGCATCCGGCAGGCGGATGCCACGTGAGCCGTTGGACACAACGTGGACGACGAGGGAAAGCCGGCCGGCCACGCGGAACACCTCATCCCGCACGGGGCAGGCATCGGCATCGATCCAGATCTCGGGATTGGGCATCGGTGCAGGATGTAGCCCGGGGCGGCAGACCTGCCAAACACTGCCGCAGGGAAACGACGCCAGAGCAGGGGCACTGCTCCGGCGCCTGCGGCTTCCGCCTCAGCCGGCGGCTTCGGCCAGCCAGTGCGTGACCACAGAACAGGCCGCCGCGAAATCCTCCATCCGCATCGCCTCATGCGGATTGTGGCTGCCGTTCTGGTTGCGCACGAAGAGCATGGCGGAAGGGATGCCGGCCGCCGCGAAGGCCGCCGCGTCATGCCCTCCGCCGGAGGCCATCTCCAGATACGGCACGCCCAGGGTTTCCGCCGCGCGGGCGAGCCCAGCACGCAGGGCGGCATCCATCGGAGCGGCGACCGACCCCGTCTCGGGGCCAAGCTCGAAGCGCACCCCGCGCCGCGCCTCGATCGCCGTCACCTGGCGGGCCAGCTCGGCGAAGATGGCGTCCACGCTGGCCGGATTCACGCTGCGCACGTCCAGCATGAAGGTGGCCTCGCCGGGGATCTTGGTGAAGCCTGCCTCCGCCGTGGTGGCCAAGGTGCAGAAGGTGCAGACCAGGCGGTGGCCATGCGCCTCCAGCCGTGCCCATTCCTCGTCCAGCGCCACCGCCAGCTCGGCCAGCGCGATGGCGGCGTCGCGCCGGTAGCGGCGCGGCGTGCCACCGGAATGGTTGTACTCGCCGAGCACACGGCCCTGCCGTAGGCGACGGCTGCCCGGGATGCCGGTGACGATGCCGACCGGTACACCCTCGGAATCCAGCACCGGCCCCTGCTCGATATGCACCTCCAGGAAGGCCGCGGCGTTGTCGGGCGTCAGCACCTTCTCGCCACGCGCCGCGAAGTCGGGGTCGAAGCCTTCCTCGCGCATGTGCTCGGCCAGGCTGCGGCCGGAATCCTGGCGCTTCACCTCAAGCTCCTCCGGCTTCAACCGGCCCAGCGCGCCCCGGCTGCCGGGATAGGAGGTTGGGAACCAAGCCCCCGCCTCCTCCGCCCGCGTGGCGATCACCGTGACGTCGCACGCCGGGGTGAAGCCCGCGCGCTTCAGCCCGGCGACGGCCGCCAGCCCCGCCAGAACCCCGGCGGCGCCGTCGAAATTGCCGCCCTGGGCCACCGAATCGAGGTGGCTGCCGAGCAGCACCCGCTTCGCCGCCCGGTCCTGGCCCGGCAGGGTCATGTGCAGGTTGCCGACCGGGTCGGCGCTCACCTCCAGGCCCAGCGCCTCGGCCTCGCGGCGGGCGAGCGCATGCGCCATGCGCTCGCCGGGGCCATAGGCCTCGCGCGTGATGCCGACGCCATCGAAGCTCTTCTGCCGCAGCTCGTCGAACAGCCGCTCGGCCAGCTCGACGTCCGGCGACAGATTGCGCCGCACCGCCTCAGACGCCACGGACCACCCCACCATCCACCAGATGCACCCGGCCGGTGATGTAGGAGGCATGCGCCGACGCCAGGAAGGCGCCCATCGGGCCGAACTCCTTCGGCTCGCCGAAGCGGCCGACCGGGATGGTCGCCGAGCGCTCGGTCACCAGCTCGTCGATGCTCTTGCCGGTCTTCTGCGAGGCGGAGGCCAGGGTTTCCTGCGTCCGGTCGGTGGCGAAGGCGCCGGGGCCGATGATGTTGCAGGTCACGCCGTCACCCGCGATCTCGGTCGCCAGCGTCTTGTTCCACCCCACGATCGCCGAACGCAGCGTGTTGGAGAGCGCCAGCCCGGGCAGCGGCTGCACCACGCCGGTGGAGGCGACGGTGATCAGGCGGCCCCACTTCTGCTTCCGCATGGCCGGCAGCAGCCGGTTGGCGATGCGGATGGGCGAGAGCACGATGCGCTGGAACCAAGTGACGAGATCCTCCTCCTTCATCTCCAGCGCGGTGCAGGTCGGCGGGCCGCCATGGTTCAGCACCAGGATGTCCACCCCGCCGAGCGCGGCCACGGCGGTATCGGCCAGCCGGTCCATCTGCGCGCCCTCGGCCACATCGGCCGTGATGCCAACTGCTTTCGGGGCGCCGGCCGCCTTCAGCTCCTCCGCCACGCGGTCCAGGCTGGCCTGGTTCCGGCCGGAAATGGCGATCGCCACGCCCTCCGCCGCCAGCGCATCCGCGATCGAACGGCCAAGGCCCTTGGAGGCTCCCATCACCAGGGCACGGCGCCCCTGCAGACCCAGATCCATGGTTCCGCTCCTTCTCTGTGCTCGCTGAGGGGGCGGACCGTGAACCCTTCCCCTCCCCCTGGCAAGACGGCGCCCGGCGATTAAGCTGCTCCCGGGACGCAAAGGGGAGGAAACCCGACCATGCTCATGATGGCCCTGTCGCTAGACCACGCAGCCTCTACAAAGACACGGCTGCCTCAGCCGGCGGGCAGCCCGGCCGCGCCACGCCCGCTGGGCCACGGCTCCGCATCCTCCAGCCTCCTCCGAGGAGCCCGCGCATGAGCAAGCCCATCATCCTGCTCACCCGTCGCTTCCCCGACGCGGTGGAGGCGCGTGCCCAGCGCGACTATGTCACCATCCCGAATCCCGCCGACACGCCGATGACCGGCGCACAGATCGTGGCAGCCGCCCGGGACGGTGAGGTGGCGGGCATCCTCTGCGCCGCCGGGGATGCGCTGGACGCGCAGACCATCGCCTCCCTGCCCGAGACGGTGCGCATCATCGCCACCTTCAGTGTCGGCACCGACCATATCGACCTGCCGGCCGCCGCCGCGCGCGGCATCCTGGTGACCAACACGCCGGACGTGCTGAGCGTCGCCACCGCCGAGATCGCGATGCTGCTGATCCTGACCGCAGCACGGCGCGGCGGCGAGGCGGAGCGGATGGTGCGGGCCCGCGAATGGACGGGCTGGGCACCCACGCAGCTTATGGGCGTGACGTTGGAGGGCAAGAAGCTCGGCATCCTCGGCATGGGCCGGATCGGCCAGGCCCTGGCGCGCATGGCACGCGGCTTCGGCATGGAGATCCACTACCGAAACCGCAATCGGCTTTCCCCCGCCGAGGAGCAGGGCGCGACCCATCATGCCGAGGAGGCCGCCTTCCTCGGCAGTATCGACATCCTTTCGATGCATATCCCCGGCGGTGCGGCCACCCGGAACTGGCTGAACGCGGAGCGCATCGCCATGCTGCGCCGGGGCGCCATTGTGGTGAATACGGGCCGCGGCACCACGGTGGATGATGCCGCGCTCTGCGCTGCCCTCCGCTCGGGCCATCTGCGCGCCGCCGGCCTCGATGTATTCGCCGGCGAGCCGAAGATCTTCGAGGGCTATTACACCACCCCCAACCTGGTGCTCCTGCCGCATCTCGGCAGCGCGACGGTGGAAACGCGGGATGCGATGGGCTTCCGCTGCCTGGACAACCTCGACGCCGTGCTGCTGCGCAAAGAGGCGCCGTTGCACCCCGTCCGCTAGGTTGCCTCCGGATCAGGGCAGATAGGCGCTGATCAGCCGGTCCGCATTCTGTGCCACCCGGGCTGCCGGCCCATCGGCGCCAAAGAGCTGGCCGGAGACATAGGCGCCCTCGATCAGCAACAGCAGCCCGTCGCCCAGCGCCTCGGGCTCGCTGGCGCCCATCTCCGCCGCCATGGCGCGTAACCGACGGCGGAGCTCGCGCTTATTGGCCTCGCTGACGATGCGCGCGGGATGGCCGGGATGAGGGTACTCGACCGCTGCGTTGGTCAGGCCGCAGCCGCGATAGCCCTCGGCGGTCGCGCGGGCACCGAGATGACCAAGGAAGGCGGCAAGTTGCGCCCGCGGGTCGCCCGGATGCGCTGCGACCGCGGCATCGAAGCGCTGCCAGAACTG
Organism: Roseomonas sp.; assembly: GCA_035565935.1. Lineage (GTDB taxonomy): Bacteria > Pseudomonadota > Alphaproteobacteria > Acetobacterales > Acetobacteraceae > Pseudoroseomonas. Next base: position 45,652 of record DATMRU010000083.1, on the reverse strand, counting down.
AGCCTCGTAGTCGCGCAGATAGCAGGCCGCGAGTTCGTCCTTGGAGGAGAAGTTGCGGTAGAGGCTTGGCTTGGTCACACCGGCACGGGAGACGATCTCGTCCACGCCCACAGCGCGGATGCCCTCCTTGTAGAACAACTCGCTCGCGGTCCTGCGGATCCGTGCGGCGGCAGGAAGAGGCTTGGCTTGCGGTGCGGACATGTCGCGCGGAAAGGTCCTTGACGATGTTACTGACTGGTACGTACGATCGCTTCGAAACGTACCGGTTAGTCACATGAACATAGCCACTCCCCGGCCCTTTGGCCAGAACTACGCCTTCGTCGTCATCGCAGTGATCTTCCTGGCCTTGCTGGCCTCGGCCGGGCTGCGCTCGACGCCCGGCGTGCTGATCCTGCCGCTGGAGGAGGCCTTCGGCTGGAGCCGGAGCACCATCGCCTTCTCCGCCGGGCTCGGCATCTTCCTCTATGGCATGGTCGGACCCTTCGCGGCGGCCCTGATGGCGAGCTTCGGGTTGCGCCGCACGGTGCTCGGCGCCCTGGTGCTGATGTCGGCTGCTACAGGCGCCAGCGCCTTCATGAGCGAGCCCTGGCATCTGGTGCTGAGCTGGGGCGTGCTGTCCGGCATGGGCTCCGGCGCGGTGGCGCTGGTGCTGGGCGCGACCGTGGTGAACCGCTGGTTCGTGAAGAATCGCGGACTGATGATGGGCCTGCTCACCGCCAGCACCGCGACGGGGACCCTGGTGTTCCTTCCCCTCCTGGCCTCGCTCGCTCAATCGGGCGGCTGGCGCCCCGTGGTGCTCGCTGTCTCAGTGGCCACGGCGGCAGTGATTCCCCTGATCTGGCTCCTGGTGCCGGAGCGCCCGGCCTCGATCGGGCTGGTGCCCTATGGGACGGCGCCGGGAACCACGCCGCCCTCGCAGCCCGCCGCCGGCCTGCTGGCCGCCGCCTTTGGCAGCCTGAAGCGCGCCGCGCGCACCCGCACCTTCTGGTATCTCTTCGCCACCTTCTTCATCTGCGGCTTTACCACCAACGGGCTGGTGGGCACCCATCTGATCGCGCTCTGCGGCGACATGGGAATTCCCGAGGTGCGAGCGGCCAGCCTGCTAGCGCTGATGGGCGTCTTCGACTTGATCGGCACCACTCTCTCCGGCTGGCTCACCGACCGCTACGATCCGCGCAAGCTGCTCTTCTTCTACTACGGGCTGCGCGGACTCTCGCTGATCTACCTGCCCTATTCCGACTTCTCCCTCTACAGCCTGAGCATCTTCGCCGTCTTCTACGGGCTCGACTGGATCGCCACCGTGCCGCCGACGCTCCGCCTGGCCACCGAGGCCTTCGGCGAGCGCGACGCCCCCGTGATCTTCGGCTGGGTGGCCGCGGGGCACCAGATCGGCGCCGCCAGCGCGGCCTTTCTGGGTGGCGTGCTGCGGGATACCCAGGGCGACTATCTCGGCATGTTCATCCTGGCCGGGGCCACAGGACTGGTCGCGGCCGGGCTGTCGCTGGCGATCCGGCGCGGTGCGGTGCCGGCCCTGGCCTGAGCCGCACCATCGCTGGACAGGCTGGCGGGCCGCACCCACCATGCGCCGCCACCTCGATTGAAGGCTCGACGCCATGCTGTTCGACTTTGCCAACCTGACCGTCGCCGAGCGCTACAAGCTCCTGACCTCCACCGTGGTGCCGCGGCCGATCGCCTGGGTGGTGACGCAGGACGCGGCCGGGGTGGTGAATGCCGCGCCCTTCTCCTTCTTCAACGCTTTTTCCAGCGATCCGGCGGTGGTCGGCGTTAGCGTCGGCGGCTCGCCCCGCGGGCCGGGCGACAAGGACACCCTGGCGAACATTAAGGCCACCGGGCAGTTCGTCGTCTGCCTGGTCTCGGAGGCGGTCAGCGAGGCGATGAACATTACCGCCATCGACATGCCGCCGGAGCTGGACGAGCTGGCCGAGGCCGGCCTGACCCCGACCCCGAGCCGCATGGTCAAGCCGCCACGGATCGCGGAAAGCCCCGTGGCCATCGAATGCGAGACTTTCCAGCTTGTCCCGCTTGGCGGCAACACGCTGGTGCTCGGCCGCGTGCTGGCCATGGAGGTGCGGGACGACTGCGTCTCCGACCCGGCGAAGCTGTATATCGATTCGCCCGGGCTGGGGCTGATCGGCCGCATGCACGGGCGCGGCTGGTACGCCCGCACCACCGACCGGGTGGAGATCCCCCGTATCACCTGGAGCCAGTGGCAGGCGCGCAAGGCCGAAAAGCCGGAGTGAGCCGTCCAGACCCGAGTTTCGCCTGAGCCGACCCTGTGCTAACCGCGGCTGAGAAGCAGTCGCGGCACGCATGTCCACCACCGTCCAGTCCGGGCCGACCATCTCCAGGCCGCCACTGACCGCGCCCCCGCGCCGGCGCGTGCCGCTCTGGGCGCGCGCCGGCTGGCTGGTTGCGCTACTGGTGGCCCTGCCGGTCCTCGCCGTCCTCTCTAACGCCTTGGCGCCGCTCCTGGGCCTCGCCCCGCGCAGCGACGGGCAGGTCTGGCATCATATCGTCCACACCAACCTGCTGCCCTATCTCGGGAACTCGCTGAAGCTCGGCGCCCTGGCCGCGCTGATGGCGGGCAGCACGGGCGTGGTCTGCGCCTGGCTTGTTACCGCCTGCCGCTTTCCCGGACGCCGGGCGCTGGAAATGCTGCTGCTGCTGCCAGTGGCCATGCCGGCCTATGTCTGCGGCTATCTCTACACCTGGCTGCTGGACGTGGCCGGCCCGGTGCAGACCGGCCTGCGGGAAATGACCGGCCTGCGTTGGGGCGAATACTGGTTCCCGGAGATCCGCAGCCTGCCGGGCGCCGCCGTGATGCTGGCGGCGGTCCTCTATCCCTATGTCTATCTGCTCTGCCGCGCCGCCTTCCTGCAGCAAAGCACCTGCCTGATCGAGGCCTCGCGCACCCTGGGCCATTCCCTGCCGCACACCTTCCTGCGCGTGGCCCTCCCTCTGGCCCGGCCGGCGCTCGCCGCCGGGCTGGGCCTGGTGCTGATGGAGACCCTCGCCGATTTCGGGACGGTGGACTATTTCGCCGTCCGCACCTTCACCACCGGCATCTATGAGGCGTGGTTCGGCATGGGGGACCGTGGCGCCGCCAGCCAGCTCGCCGCCTGCCTGATCGGCGTCGTGGCGCTGCTGCTGCTGGCCGAGCATGCCTCGCGAGGCGGCCGCCGCTATCACCCCACCACGACGCGGCAGCCGCCGCTGCGCCCGGTCGACCTTCATGGCCTGAAGGCCTGGTCGGCAACCGCCGCCTGTCTCCTGCCCGTGCTGGTGGGCTTTGCCATTCCCGCGGGCGGGCTTCTCTGGCTGACGCTGCAACAGGGTGATGCGCTGGCGCCGCATCGCTTCCTGCCCTTTGCGCGCAATTCCCTGCTGCTGGCGGGCATCACCGCCGCCCTGGGCGTGACACTAGCGGCGCTGCTGGGCTGGGGCCTGCGGCTCTACCCTTCTCGACTGTCCGGCTTCGCAAACCGTGTCGCCGGGCTGGGCTATGCCGTGCCAGGCTCCGTCATCGCCGTAGGCACGCTGGTGCCCTTCGGGTTGATGGACAACGCGTTGGACTCCTGGCTGCGGGCACGCTTCGGCGTTTCCTCCGGCCTGCTGCTCTCGGGAACCATGGTGGCGCTGGTCTTCGCCTATCTCGTGCGTTTCCTCGCCGTCGGGCAGTCGGCGGTGGAAAGCGGCCTGGCGCGGCTGAAGCCTAGCCTCTTCGGCGCCGCCCGGACGCTCGGCTGCGGCCCGGGCGCGGCGGTGCGACGCGTCGAGGCGCCGCTGGCGCGCGGCGCCCTGCTGACGGCTGCGGTGCTGGTCTTCGTGGACACGATGAAGGAATTGCCGGCCACGCTGATCGTCCGGCCCTTTGACCTCGATACGCTGGCGGTTCGCGTCCACAACCTGGCCTCCGACGAGCGGCTGGCGGAGGCGAGCACGGCTGCCCTGCTGATTGTGCTGGTCGGTCTGGGGCCGGTGCTGGTGCTGATCCGCGCGATGCGCGGGCGGTAGAAGGGCTGGCGGACCGGAGCCGGTCCGCCAGCTTTCAACGGAGCTCAGTCGCCGATGGCGCGCAGGCGCGGCTTGCGGTTGGCGGCGATCAGTTCCTCGTAGACGGAGACATAATCCTCCGCCATGCGACGGGCGGTGAAGCGCTGCTCGAAGCGCGCACGCACCTTGCCGCGGTCGAGGGTGGGGATACGCCCGACCGCTTCCACCGCATCATCCTCATTCTCGACGATGAAGCCGGTCAGCCCGTCCTCCATCACCTCGGGCACCGAGCCGCGCCGGAAGGCGATTACCGGCGTGCCGCAGGCCATCGCCTCGATCATCACCAGCCCGAAGGGCTCCGGCCAGTCGATCGGGAAGAGCAGCGCATGGGCGCCAGAGAGGAAGGCGGGCTTCTGGTCGTCGTTGATCTCGCCGACGTACTCGACGTGGCCCTGCTCCATCAGCGGCGCGATCTCGCGCTCGTAATAGGCGCGGTCCGCCACGTCGATCTTCGCGGCGACCTTCAGCTTCACCCCAGCGCGGGCGGCGATGCGGATGGCCTTGTCCAACCCCTTCTCCGGCGAGACACGGCCGAGGAAGGCAAAGTATTTCTGCTCCACATCCTGCGGCGTCAGCCGGTCCTTCGGCATGCCGTGCAGCACCGTGCGCACCCAGTTCAGGCGCGGGATCGGCAGGCGCTGGTGATCGGAGATCGAGACGAAGGGCGTATGGCCATAGGTCTCGTAGATCATCTTGAATTCCGGCAGGTCGAGCCGACCATGCAGGGTGGTGAGGAACGGCACGCGCTGCCGGTCGAGCAACCCGAGCGGGAAGTAGTCGATATGGGAGTGGATGACGTCGAACTCGCCGGCCCGCTGTGCCACCTGCTCGACCATCTTCATGTAATGCGCCACCCAGTCCTTGACGCTGGGGTCCAGGCGCAGGGCCTGGTCGCGCATGGCAGCCAACTTCGCCGTGGTGACGGAATCGCCGCTGGCGAACAGGGTCACTTCGTGACCCATCGCGACCAGTTCTTCGGTCAGCGAGGAGACGACCCGTTCGGTTCCGCCATACAACCGTGGCGGAACCGCCTCGAAAAGCGGCGAGATTTGCGCGATGCGCATGTAATGCGACCCCTTTTTCCCGGAAGGCCGGAAGCTTTACTTAAGATCAGGCGCCGAAAACTTGACCCCGTCCAGGGCCACCTGTATCTATGATGAACATAGAAATTGAATATGGCGAAATGTAGGCTGCCGTGACTGCAACCCGCACGCCGACCACCTCCCCTCTCCGCTACCTGCTCAACCACGCGCGACGCCGCAAGGCCGGGCATGCGCTGGTCTTCGGCGCCGTGCTGGCGGCGGTGGCCTGCGGGGTTTCCGCGCAATACGGGCTGAAGCACCTGATCGACATCGTCGCCCAGGGGCCCGCTGCGGCGACCGGCGTCTGGAGCGCCTTCTTCCTGCTCTGCGCCCTGATCGCGGCGGACAACCTGCTATGGCGCGTCGGCGGCTGGGCCGCCACGCATTCCTTCACGGCAGTCGGCGGCGATATCCGGCAGGACCTCTTCGCCCATCTGGCAGGGCATAGTCCCAGCTACTTTGCCGACCGCATGCCGGGCGCGCTGGCAGCCCGCGTCTCCTCGACCGCACAGGCCGCCTTCACGGCCGAGAACACGCTGGCCTGGGGTGTCGTCCCGCCCACCGCCGCCGTGCTGAGCGCCATCCTGTTCACGGGCGCGATCCATCCGGTGCTCGCCGCCGCGCTGGCGGTGCTGGCGCTCGGCATCGGGACGGTGATGCACCGCCTCGCCCGCCGGGGAGCGGCGCTGCACCGCGTCCATGCCAGCCGCGCCGCGGCGGTGGATGGTGAGCTGGTGGACGTGGTCAGCAATATCCCGGTGGTGCGGGCCTTCGGCGCCACCTTGCGGGAGAAGGAACGGATTGCCGGCGCGGTGCAGGCGGAAATCGGCGCCCACCGCGGCAGCCTCTACTACATGGAGAAGCTCCGCCTCATTCACGCGGTGCTGACGGTGCTGCTGACCGGTGCGACGCTCGCCGCCGGCCTGGGGCTCTGGCAGCAGGGCCACGCCTCGGTGGGCGATGTCGCCCTGCTCGCCACTCTCTCCCTCACCATCCTGCACGGCACGCGCGACATCGCCGTCGCACTGGTGGAACTGACGCAGCAGATGGCGCGGCTGGAGGAGGCGCTCGGCGCCCTGCTGGTGCCGCATGCACTGGAAGCCCGGCCCGGTGCCCTGCCGCTGCGCCGTGGCCCTGGCGCCGTGCGCTTCGAGGGCGTTCGTTTCGCCTATCCCGGCCGCCCCTCTCTGATGGAGGGGTTCAATCTGGAGGTCGAGCCCGGGCAGCGCGTCGGCCTGGTGGGCTTCTCCGGCGCCGGCAAGTCCACCGTCCTGGCACTGCTGCAACGCTTCCACGATCCCGATTCCGGCCGCGTGCTGGTGGATGGCCAGGACCTCCGGGACATCACGCCCGACAGCCTGCACGAAGCCCTCGCCGTGGTGCCGCAGGACACCGCCCTGTTCCACCGCTCCGTGCTGGAGAACATCCGCTATGGCCGCCCGGAGGCCACCGACGAGGAGGTGATGCGCGCGGCTGAGATGGCACAGTGCCGCGCCTTCATCGAGGCGCTGCCGGAAGGCTTCCACACGGTGGTGGGCAACCGCGGCATCAAGCTGTCGGGCGGGCAGCGGCAGCGCCTGGCCATCGCCCGCGCGCTGCTGAAGGACGCGCCGATCCTGCTGCTGGACGAGGCGACCTCCGCGCTGGACAGCGAAAGCGAGCGTGCCATCCAGGCGGCGCTGGACCGGCTGATGCGCGGCCGCACCGTGATCGCCATCGCGCATCGCCTGTCCACCCTGCAAAATTTCGACAGAATCATCGTCATGAATCACGGCCGGATCGTCGAGGACGGCTCGCCCGCGGAACTGGCCAACCGCCTCGGCCCCTATCGGGAATTGCTGCGCCAGCAGCAGGCCGGCATGGTGCCGGAGCTGCCGGAGGCGGCCTGAAGAGGAAGCCGCGCGCATGTCGCGACTGGTCGTGGTCTCCAACCGTGTCGCCCCGATCACCGAGGGCGAACCGACCGCCGGCGGCCTCGCGGCGGGGGTGATGGATGCGCTGCGCCACAGCGGCGGGCTGTGGTTCGGTTGGTCGGGCCAGACCGTGCCCGATGCGCTCGTTCCGCCCGAGACGCTGCCGCCCGGCCTGCCGCCGGCGGTGGCGCGCAGCGGCCCGGTGACGCTCTACACCACCGATCTGACGCAGCGCGACTACAACGATTATTACCGCGGCTTCTCCAACGGCACGCTCTGGCCGATCCTGCACTACCAGACCGGCCTCGCCCGCTTCGAGCGTGGCGAGTTCGAGGGTTATCGGCGCGTCAACGCGCATTTCGCCCGCCATCTCGCCGCGCTGGTCGCGCCCGAGGACGTCATCTGGGCGCATGACTACCACCTGCTCTGCCTCGCGGAATCGCTGCGCGAGGCGGGCCTTCGCAACCGGCTGGGCCTGTTCCTGCACACGCCTTTTCCCGCGCCGGCCGTGCTGACCACCGTGCCGGTCCATGCCGAGCTGGTGCGCGCGCTGTGCCAGTACGACCTGATCGGCTTCCAGACCGAGGGCGACCGTCGCGCCTTCGCCGACTATGTCCGCTACGAGCTTGGTGGCGAGGAGCGCCCGGATGGCGTCCTCCTGGCGCATGGCCGGGCGGTCCAGACCGGCGTCTATCCGATCGGCGTGGAGGTGGATGCGCTGCGGGCGGAGGCCTGCGACGCCGAGCCCGGGCCGATGGCCGCGCTGCAATCCGGCCTTGGCGGCCGTGCCCTGGTACTCAGCGTGGAGCGGCTCGACTATTCCAAGGGCCTGCGGCAGCGCTTCGCCGCCTATGAGCGGTTCCTGGCCGAGCATCCCGCCTGGCACCGGCGCGTGGAATACGTGCAGATCGCGCCGCCCTCCCGCTCGGATGTGGAAGCCTACCAAGCCATCCGCCGGGAGCTGGAGGGAGAGGCCGGCCGCATCAACGGCCGCTTCGCCGAGCTGGACTGGACACCGCTGCGCTACCTGAATCGCGGCTTCCCCCGGCGCCAGCTCATGCCGCTCTACGCCGCCGCGCGGGTCGGGCTGGTGACGCCGCTGCGGGACGGCATGAACCTCGTCGCCAAGGAATACGTGGCGGCGCAGGACCCGCAGGACCCCGGCGTTCTGGTGCTCTCGCGCTTCGCCGGCGCGGCGCGCGAGCTGGAAGCCGCATTGCTGGTCAATCCGCATGACGAGGCGGCCGTGGCCGCCGCGCTGGACCAGGCGCTGGCCATGCCCCTGGAAGAGCGGCGGGAGCGCCATGCGGCGATGATCGCGGTCATGCGGCACAACAGCCTGGAGCGCTGGCGGGACCGCTTCGTGGCCGAGCTGCGCGGCCTCGCGCGGCCCGGCGCCGCCGTGGCCTGAAGCGGCGGGGCCGTTTCGTGGCCGCTCGCGGCATGGCGAGCGGCCTCTGGAATTTCGGCCTCCGGCCATGCAAATTAGATCCATGCGCATCTATCTCGCCGGACCCGACGTCTTCCTCCCCAACGCCGGCGAGATCGCCGCCGCGAAGAAGGATGTCTGCGCCCGCTACGGTGCCATCGGCGTCTTCCCGACCGACCCGATCGCGGACAGCGCGGCGGATGCGGCGCAGGAGCGCTTCCTGGAGATCTATCTGCGGAACGAGGCGCATATCCGCCAGTGCGATGCGCTGATCGCCAATCTGACGCCGTTTCGCGGACCCTCGGCCGATGCCGGAACGGTCTACGAGCTCGGCTTCATGCGGGCGCTCGGCCGACCCGTCGCCGGATATGCCAATACCACGCGACATTTCGCCGCCCGCACGCGGGATTTCCTGGGCGCCGCCGCGCAGCAGCGCCCGGATGGCGGATGGGTCGATGGCGAGGGCCTGAGCCTCGAGGATTTCGGCCGGCACGACAACCTGATGATCGATGGCGGCATTGCCGCGGCGGGTGGCAGCCTGATCACGCGGGACGTGCCGGAGCACCTGCGCTGGCAGGATCTGGGCGCCTTCGAAGCCTGCGTGGCGACCCTGATGCAGCCCCTGCGCGGCGCCGCCTGATCCGACGCGCCCCGGCCCGTCCGGCGATGCCCATTCGCGGTGGAGGCGAAGTGTTCTTCGCAAGCTGACGCGATTGCGGCACCTTCGACCGTCCATGCAAAACGCCACCCCGCCCTCCGCTTTCGCCCCGCTTCGGCACGCCACCTTCCGCATGCTCTGGCTGGCGAGCCTTGCCAGCAACACCGGCATGTGGGTGCAGAACACCGGGGCGGGATGGCTGATGACCAGCCTCGACCCTTCGCCGCTGATGGTCAGCCTGGTCCAGGCGGCCTCGATGCTGCCGGTCTTTCTGCTGGCCCTACCCACCGGCGCCCTGGCCGACATCGTGGACCGGCGTCGCTACCTGATCTTCGCGCAGAGCTGGATGTGCCTGATGGGCCTCACCCTCTGCCTGCTGACAGCCTGGGGCCTGCTCGGCCCCTGGGGCCTCCTGGCGCTGACCTTCGGCATCGGCGCCGGCAGCGCGATGAACTTCCCCGCCTGGGCGGCGACCACCCCGGAGCTGGTGCCGCGGGCGGACCTCACCCAGGCCATCGTGCTGAATGGCATCGGCTTCAACCTCGCGCGGGCGGTCGGGCCGGCCCTGGGCGGCTTCGTCATCGGGCTGGCGGGGACCCAGGCGGCCTTCGCCTTCAACGCCGCCTGTTTCCTGGTGCTGATCCTGGCACTGGTGGCGTGGCGGCGGGAGGCGGCGCCCAACACTCTGCCCAAGGAGCACTTCATCTCAGCCATGCGGGCCGGGTTGCGCTTCGTCGCCGCCTCACCGGCCCTGCGCGTCATCATCCTGCGGGCGGTGGTGTTCTTCTTCTTCGGCGCGGCGATGTGGGGCCTCCTTCCGCTGGTGGTGCGCGAGCGGCTGGGGCTCGGCCCGGAGGCCTTCGGGCTGCTGCTGGCGGCCATGGGCATTGGCGCAGTCGGCGGCGGCCTGCTGCTCCCCCGGCTGCGCGAGCGCCTGAACCGGGGAGACCTCGTCATGGTGGCGTCGCTGGGCGTGGCTGCGGCGCTGCTGCTGCTCGGGTTCGGCCGCCACTGGGCGCCGGTGGGCCTCGGCATGCTGATCTACGGCAGCGCCTGGATCGGCGCCTCCAGCACGCTCCAGGCCGCGGCGCAGATGGTGGCACCCGCCTGGGTGCGGGCCCGGGCGATCGGCATCTATCAGCTTTCCTTCTTCGGCGCCCTGGCCTTCGGCGCGGCACTGGCGGGATGGCTCAGCACCGTCATCGGCGTGCAGGCGGCGCTGCTCGGCTTTGGCGCCGCGGGCGGCCTCGCCGCCCTGGTCATGCGGCGCTGGGGGCTGGACCCTGCCGCGTCGGCCGAGGCGCACCCGCCGGCGCCGCTGCTGCCCGAGGCACCAGCGCCGGAGATCGCCCCTCTCCTCGCGCAGGACCGCGGGCGCGTCCTGGAGGTGGTGCGGTACCATATCGATCCGGTGAACCGGGCCGCCTTCCTGGCCGCCATGGCGGATGTCCGCTGGGCGCGCCTGCGGAGCGGCGCCCTCTCCTGGCGGCTCTATGAGGATGTTGCGCGGCCCGAGCGCTGGGTCGAGTTCTGGCTGGTGGAGAACTGGAACGAGCACCTGCGCGAACAGAGCCGCCTGGGTCCGGATGACCATGCCGCCATTGCCCGCGCCGCCGCGCTTCATCAGGGCGAAACCGGACCGAAGGCAGTGCGCTACATCCATCAGCTTCCCTGAGCGGGGCCAGCTTTACCAATCGCCCGGCAACCCTAACTTTAGCCTGGCGTTTGTGCAGCCAGACAGGAGAACTGACGATGGCTTCCCTTCACTCCACCCGCAATGACCTGGGCGAGAACAGCAAGAAGGTCTCGGTGAGTGTGCTGAACGCGACCCTCACTGACATGATCGATCTCACCAACTCTGTCCGTATGGCCCACTGGACCATGAAGGGCCCGAACTTCATCGGCCTGCACGAAATGCTGGAAGGCTTCTACAACGAGCTTTTCGCGACCGCCGACGAGGTGGCGGAGCGGCTGGTGCAGCTTGGCGGCACGCCGGACGGCACCAGCCAGATCGTCGCCGAGAAGAGCCGCCTCGCCCCCTATTCGCAGCAGACCACCTATACCCTGGACCACGTCCGGGAACTGGCGGACCGCTTCGCGAGCCTGGGCAAGTCCGTCCGGGAGGGCATCGACAGCACCGACGACGCCGGCGACGCCGACACCGCTGACCTGCTGACCAGCCTCTCCCGCGATCTCGACAAGAAGCTGTGGATGCTGGAAGCGCATCTCCAGGAGAAGTAAGGCCTTCGGGGAGGGCAGCGGCCCTCCCCCTGCTGCTTGGGGTTGCAGGCCCTCCCCCCCTTGGCTAGTTTGCCCGCCAGGGGTGTGAACAAGACATGAACGATCTCTTCGGCGGCCGCGCGGCCAAGGCGCAGGCCGGGGCGACCTACTCGGCCAAGGACATCGAGGTGCTGGAGGGGCTGGAGCCCGTCCGGCGCCGCCCTGGCATGTACATCGGCGGCACCGACGAGCATGCGCTGCACCATCTCGCCGCCGAGGTTGTGGATAACGCCATGGACGAGGCGGTGGCCGGCCATGCCGACCGCATCGAGGTCACGCTGGAGGCCGGGAACTTCCTGACCGTCCGCGACAATGGCCGCGGCATCCCGACCGACCCGCACCCCAAATTCCCAAAGCTCTCCGCGCTGGAGGTGATCCTCACCACCCTGCACTCCGGTGGTAAGTTCTCCGGCAAGGCCTATGATACCTCGGGCGGCCTGCACGGCGTCGGCAGCTCGGTGGTCAATGCGCTTTCCGAGCGGCTGGAGGTCGAGGTCGCGCGCGACCGCACCCTGTTCACCCAGACCTATTCGCGCGGCAAGCCGCTCGGCAAGCTGAAGAACGCCGGCTCCGTGCACAACCGTCGCGGCACCACCATCCGCTTCAAGCCGGACCCGGAGATCTTCGGCGCGCTGCAGTTCTCCGCAGCCCGTCTGTTCCGGCTTTGCCGCTCCAAGGCCTATCTGTTCCGTGGTGTCGAGATCCGCTGGTCCTGTGATCCGGCGCTGCTGCCCGGTGGGGCGGAGGGAGAAATCCCCTCCCAGGCCACGCTGCACTTCCCGGGCGGCCTGTCGGACTTCCTGGCGGCGGCGGTGGAAGGCCGCAGCACTGTCATCACCGCGCCCTGGGCCGGGGAGGCAACCTTTCCCCAGGGGGCCGGCCGCGCGGAATGGGCCGTCACCTGGCTGGAACAGGGCGATGGTTTCCTGCACACCTATGCCAACACCATCCCGACGCCGCAGGGCGGCACGCATGAGGCCGGTCTGCGCGCCGCGCTGGTCAAGGGCCTGCGCGCCTATGGCGAGCTGAAGAAGGAAAAGCGGGCCGCCAACGTCACCGCCGAGGACCTGTTCGGCGGCTTGGGGGGCATGCTCTCCGTCTTCGTCCGCGACCCGCAGTTCCAGGGGCAGACCAAGGACAAGCTGACCAGCCCCGAGGCCGCCCGGCTGGTCGAGGCGGGGCTGCGCGACCATTTCGACCACTGGCTGGCCGGCGACCCCGGGCAGGCGGACAATCTCCTGGCCTATGCGATCGAGCGCGCGGAGGACCGCATCCGCCGGCGCGAGCAGAAGGACACGCCGCGCAAGACCGCCACGCGCCGCCTGCGCCTGCCCGGTAAGCTGGCCGACTGCTCCCGCGAGGCCGCCGAAGGGACCGAGCTGTTCCTGGTGGAGGGCGATTCGGCCGGTGGCTCGGCCAAGCAGGCGCGCGACCGCGAGACGCAGGCGGTGCTGCCCCTGCGCGGCAAGATCCTGAACGTCGCTTCCGCCAGCGCCGACAAGCTGCGGCAGAACCAGGAGCTGAAGGATCTCATCGAGGCGTTGGGCTGCGGCGCCGGTGACCGCTTCGACCCCAAGCGCCTGCGCTATGGCCGCGTCGTCATCATGACCGATGCGGATGTGGACGGGGCGCATATCGCCGCGCTGCTGATGACCTTCTTCTACAAGGAGCTGCCGGAGCTGGTCCGGCAGGGCCGGGTCTACCTCGCGCAGCCGCCGCTCTACCGCCTCGCGACGGCGGGCAAGACGGTCTATGCCATGGATGACGCCGAGCGCGAGAAGCTGCTGAAGAAGGCCTTCAAGCCCAACCAACGGGTGGAGGTCAGTCGCTTCAAGGGATTGGGCGAGATGCCGCCCGCCTCCCTGAAGGAGACCACCATGGACCCGCGCAAGCGGACGCTTCTGAAGGTCATCCTGCCACCTGAGGAGCGCGCCACGACCTCGGAGCTGATCGAGGCGCTGATGGGCCGCAAGCCCGAGCTGCGCTTCCGCTTCATCCAGGAGAACGCAGCCCGGCTGGAACTGGAGGCGGTGGACGCCTGACGCGTCAGACGCTGCCCGCCGCGGTGGCATGCACCGTCGGCGCCTCCTGGGACCATACCGGCCAAGCGGCCCCGCTCGCAGCGGCAGCCGCAACCGGGCGGTTTCGCGCTGCATGGACGCGCCGCCCAATAAGGCGAGAGAGCAGGTCCGCCAGATTGCGCCCGGCAGGCCCCTGGCCCGGGCGCCCCGTGAGTTGCACCGCACCTCCCGGAGCCAGGAAGCCGGCAAGTTCCGCCAGAAGCTCGGAGGCCGCCCCGAGATGCGCCCTGTCGAGTACGCGGGTCCCGAGGATGACACGGCCCGCCTCCCCATGGTCCGGCAGCTGAATGTTCTGCAGGGGAGCATAGATAGCTGCGACATCCACCAGCTGCTGAAGGCCATCCTGCTGCGGATCGAGGAGAAGCACGGCCGTGTCGGAGCTGGTATTGGCCACCAATGCCCCCCACCCGGGCTGGCGAGGGTCCAGCACCAGAAGCTGTGAGGGAATGGGAGCGGTTTCGGCGAAGTCGGTCATGGCGCGTGCTTCCTTCTGGAATGGGCCCATTCTCGTCCGCGGCCGCTGAAGAAATGGTTTACGGGGCGCCGCCCTCGTGTACGGCGGCAAGTTCCGGCAGGCTTTGCCATGGCAGGCGCTTGCCGGGCCCGCTGCCGACCGGCATCACCGCTTCACCATGCCGGACCCGACCTCATGCATGACATCGGCGAAGCCGCCCTCCTGGCCCTGCGGCTGATCGGCGGCGCTGACGCCGAGCTGGGTCAGATCGTGCTGCTCTCGCTGCGGGTTTCCGGCAGCGCGGCCTTGCTGGCCTTCGCGTTTGGCCTGCCTTTGGCCGTGGCGGCGGCCGTTGCGCGCTTCCGTGGCCGTGATGCGTTGCTGGTCAGCGTGAATGCTGCGCTGGGGTTGCCGCCGGTCGTCGTCGGCCTCGTCTGCTATCTGCTGCTGTCGCGCAGCGGCCCCCTCGGATGGCTCGGATGGCTGTTCCAGCCCGCCGGCATGGTGCTGGCGCAGACTGTCCTGGCTCTGCCGATCGTGGTGGCATTGGCACACCGGGCGCTCGCGCCGCTCTGGGCGGAGATCGGGGACGCCCTGCGCATCGATGGCGCCGGCCCGGTGCAATGCGGCTGGCAGCTGCTGCGCCTGGGGCGCCCCGCCCTCACCACCGTGCTGCTGGCCGCCTTCGGCCGTGCCATCGCCGAGGTCGGCGCCATCCTGATCGTCGGCGGCAACATCCGCGGCGAGACCCGGACCATGACCACCGCGATCTCCCTGGAGACGCAAAAAGGCGACCTGCCGCTGGCCCTTGCCCTCGGTGCCATCCTGCTGCTGATCTGCCTCGGGGTCAGTGCCCTGACGCTGCGGCTCGGCCGGCGCGACTGAGCGCTGCGCCGGGCGTGAATCTTCCCCCCACCGGCCCGCGCGGCTTCGAGCGGCACTGGCCGCGGCAGCTTTGGGGGCATGCAGCGCACACCACCCTGGCCAATGATCCAGAGATTTTGTTGCCGGGAGTCAGGGATATCCATATGCCTGTGCTCGTCTTCAAGACACCATGACGTTGACAAGGCCGCGCTCAGGATTTCCGCTTGCCCTTTCCGGCCGCCACACCGACGGCATGCCCCTCCGCCGCCATGGCCTCCAACCGCGCCGGGAGGGCCTGGAGAATCGCCGGCTGATAGCTTGGCACACGCTTCCAGGCCTTGCGTTCCTGCTTGGTCATGCCACAGGCATGGCACCAGCCGCTGTCCTCGTCATAGACGCAGATCTTCATGCAGGGTCGTTCCATACCCTCTGACATGGGGCGCCCCTGCAATGCTGACGAGCGCCCCTGGACGACGGCGCCGCCAAAGCCGAGGTTCCCTGACATGACGATCCCCAAGGCCATTCCCCGCGTTGCGCTGGTCACCGGCGGCGCCAAGCGCATCGGGCGCGCCATCGCGCTGGCCTTGGCCGAGGCTGGCTTCGACCTCGCGTTGCATTACCGCCACAGCGCCGAGGAAGCCGAGGCGACGCGGCAGGACATCCTGGCGCTTGGCCGGCGCGTCGCCCTCCTGCCCGCCGCTCTGGAGCGGGAGGAGGAGGTCGCGGCGCTGCTACCCGCCGCGACGGCGGCACTCGGGCCGGTCGGAGTGCTGGTGAACAATGCCTCGGCCTTCCGTCGCGACGAATGGCACGACGCCACCCGCGCGAGCTGGGATAGCCATATCGAGCCCAATCTGCGCGCGCCCTTCGTGCTGACCCAGGCCTTCGCCTGCGCCCTGCCGGAGACAGCCGAAGGCGTCGTCATCAACATGCTGGACCAGCGCGTCTGGTCGCTGACGCCGCATTTCGTCAGCTACACCGTCTCCAAGGCGGCACTCTGGGCGCTGACGCAGAGCCTGGCTCTCGCCCTGGCACCGCGTATCCGGGTGAACGGGATCGGCCCCGGCC
This sequence comes from Roseomonas sp., assembly GCA_035565935.1. GTDB lineage: Bacteria > Pseudomonadota > Alphaproteobacteria > Acetobacterales > Acetobacteraceae > Pseudoroseomonas. Next base: position 29,749 of record DATMRU010000083.1, on the reverse strand, counting down.
CGGCCATCCCCGCGCCGCGCCAGACGCCGGAGCACTTCGCGGCCCAGGCGGCCGGAACGCCGCTCGGTCATGGTACCAGCCCGGAAGAAGTCGCACGTGCCGTGCTCTCGATCCTTTCCCTGCCGGCCATGACCGGGCAGATGATCGCGCTTGATGGCGGACAGCACCTACAATGGTCGCCCGCGCGGAGCGAAAGCCACCCGAAATGAGCTTCTCACCCGATGCCGCACGCGGATTGCGCCGCGTCTTCATCCGACGCCTCGCGGTGGAGGCAAGGCTGGGCGTCTATCCGCAGGAAGAGGCCCAGCCACAGCGCGTCCTGATCGACCTGGAACTGCTCGCCGAGGACGATGCCGCCCCACATGGCATCGGCAGCGAGGATCTCGCGCGGGTGGTGGATTACGAGGCCGTGGCGAACATCGCCCGCCGCTTGGCTCTCGCCGGCCATACGCGCCTGGCCGAGACCCTGGGCGAGCGGATTGCCTGCGCGGTGCTGGCCAGCGATGCGCGGCTAGCCGCCGTGCGGGTCACGGTGGAAAAGCCCGATATCATTGCCGACGTCGCCGGCGTGGGCGTCACCGTCGAGCGGCTGCGACGCTGAAGGCGCCCGCCGCGCGGCTCGCTGCCCAAAGCCTGGGCAGCTCCCGGAAAACCACGGAAATCCGCCATTTCCTGGCGAATGCTCCGACCCTGCCCACAGGCTTTTCCACGCTCATGGTGGAAAAAGCGGTGGGGCCGGCGGCAAGATTTTGCCACTTCTCGGCCTGTCAGGGCCCTTCCTTTTCCGTTTATATCTCGCAACGAGTTTCAATCCCGAGGTGATGCATGACAGATATGCGTCACATTCATTACGATCACATTTCGTTTCTGCATCGCTTTGTCTGGCTTCTTAGCAGCGCGTGCGAAGCCTCCGTTGGGGAAGCTTTCACCCCTCCCCGGGATATCCCTCGCAGTTTCCCGCTGCCTGCATCCGCGCACACGATTCCGTGCGATTCGCCGCTCCTCTAGCCTCTCAGGCAGCTTTTCTCACGCGCTGGTGATCACTGGTGGGACGAGGCCAGAAGAGTCATCCACCGCCTTTCCCACCAGAATATTCCGCCCCTACCGTCAACCGCAAAGATGCTCTTGACCGCGCTTGCTCCAGTACTTTTTTCGCCTACATAGAGATTTCAAAGATTTAGCTTTTTGCTCAAAGCGTAGGCATGGTGTTGTGACGCGCGAATGACAGCCATTTAGCGGGATTCACCCCCTGCCCATCCACAGACTTACCCACAGCTTCGGTGGACAAAATTTACCGGGCCTTGAGCAGGCCGCGCTCACATGATTGATCCCGCCCATGCAGACAGCAGGCCCTGACGCCTCCCTTTCCGAGCCTCCGGTGATGGAGGGCCTGGCCGTCATCGAGGCGGCCCTGGCCACCATGCCGCTTGCTCCCGGCGTCTATCGCATGCTCGATGCAAAGGGAGAGGCGCTCTACGTCGGCAAGGCGCGCAGCCTGAAGAAGCGGGTGGTCGCCTATACGCAGATCGCCCGCCTGCCCGAGCGCCTGCGGCGGATGGTGCATGCCACCCGGCGGATGGAGATCATCACCACCGGCAGCGAGGCCGAAGCCCTGCTGCTGGAGGCCAATCTCATCAAGCGGCTGCGGCCTCGCTTCAACATCGTCCTGCGGGATGACAAATCCTATCCCTGGCTGGTGCTGACGGAGGACCACCCCTATCCGCAGATCGGCAAGCACCGCGGCGAGAAGCGCAAGGGCGCCAGCTATTGGGGACCCTTCGCCAGCGCCTGGGCGGTGAACCAGACCATCACCGCGCTGGAGAAGGTCTTTCTGCTGCGCTCCTGCCGCGACACGGTCTTCGAGAGCCGGGACCGGCCCTGTCTGCTCTACCAGATCAAGCGCTGCTCGGCGCCTTGTGTCGGCCGGGTGACCCCGGAGGACTATGCGATCCTGGTGCGGGACGCCCGGAAGTTCCTCTCCGGCGAGACGCCCAGCATCCAGAAGCGGTTGGCCGCCGAGATGGAGCAGGCCGCCGAGGCGCTGGAATTCGAGCGCGCCGCCGCCATCCGCGACCGCATCCGGGGCCTGACGCATATCCAGGGGCAGAACGCTATCAACCTGGAGGGAGTCGGCGATGCCGACGTGGTGGCGTTGCATCAGATTGCCGGCCAGTCCTGCGTGCAGGTTTTCTTCTTCCGTGGCGGCCGCAACAACGGCAACCGTGCCTTCTTCCCTGCCCATGCGAAGGACGACGCGGCGCCCGAGGAGGTGCTCTCGGCCTTCCTGGGCCAGCTCTATGACGACCTGCCGCCGCCGCCGCTGGTGCTGCTCTCGCATGAGGTGCCGGATGCGCCGCTGATCGCCGAGGCGCTGACCCTGAAGGCTGGGCGCAAGGTCGAGCTGCACCGTCCGCAACGCGGTGAGAAGCGTGCTGCCGTGGACCACGCCGCCACCAACGCGCGCGAGGCGCTGGAGCGCCGTCTGGCAGAAGGCACTGCCCAGGCCGCGCTGCTGGACGGCGTCGCCAGTCTCTTCGAGCTGCCCGAGACGCCCGCGCGCATCGAGATCTACGACAACAGCCACATCCAGGGCAGCCATGCTTATGGCGTGATGGTAGTGGCCGGCCCGGAAGGCTTCATGAAGAACGCCTACCGCAAATACGCCATCCAGGGCGCCAGCGTGCCGCGCGTGCCGGTGCCCGTGGCTGCCGAGGTCCCGGGCGGGGTGGCGGAGACGCGCCGCGCGGCGGGCGGCGGCGGCACGCGGCAGGCGAGCGGCGGCGGCGACGACTTCGCCATGATGCGCGAGGTCTTCGAGCGCCGCTTCGGCCGTGCGCTGAAGGAGGATCCGGAGCGCGCCGGCGAGGGCTGGCCCGACCTGGTGCTGATCGATGGCGGCGCCGGCCAGCTTTCCGCCGCGCGCGAGGTGATGGCGGAACTCGGCCTGGGCGACCTGCCGCTGGTCGCCATCGCCAAGGGGCCGGACCGGGATGCCGGGCGGGAATGGTTCCACATGGCCGGCAAGCCGCCCTTCCAGCTCCCCCCGCGCGACCCGGTGCTCTACTATCTGCAGCGCCTGCGGGACGAGGCGCACCGCTTCGCCATCACCACCCATCGCGCCGGCCGCTCCAAGGCCATCAGCCGCTCCGAGCTGGACGAGATCCCCGGCGTCGGCTCCGGCATCAAGCGGCGGCTGCTGAACCATTTCGGCTCGGCGCGTGGCGTTCGGCAGGCGGGGCTGGACGACCTGCGCAACTGCCCCGGCATCGGCCCGGCCATGGCGGCGCGCATCCATGAGCATTTCCACCCTGGCGTGATCGCGACGAATTTGGGAAAGGGTTGAGTACCCGACCCGGGAAGGGACCGTCTTGCCAACCGATCTGCCGAACCTCCTGACGCTCTCCCGCATCGCCGCCGTGCCGCTGCTGGTGCTGCTGGCGGTGCTCAACCTGCCCTGGGCGGATGTCGGCGCCTGCGCGGTCTTCTCGGCCGCCGCCATCACCGACTATTTCGACGGCAAGATCGCGCGCGAGCGGCAGCTCATTTCGGCCTTCGGGCGAATGCTGGACCCGATCGCGGACAAGCTTCTGGTGGGCGCGGCGCTGATGCTGCTGGCGGGCCTGTCGCGCCTGTCGCTGCTCGGGCTGCTGGCCGCCATCGTCATCCTGCTGCGGGAGATCCTGGTCTCCGGCCTGCGCGAATACCTCGCCGGGCTGGCGGTCGGCCTGCCGGTCACGCGGCTGGCCAAGTGGAAGACCGGCGTGCAGATGACGGCGCTCGGTGTGTTGCTGGCCGGGGATTCCGGCGCCTCGGTGCTCGGCCTCTCCTTCCTGCCGCTGGGGGCGCTGGGCGAGGTGATGCTCTGGCTGGCCGCCGCTCTCACGCTGCTCACCGGCTGGGACTACCTCATGGCCGGCCTGCGCCATGCGGAAGCGCAGGACACGGCGCGCAACCATCCTGGCCACAAGGAACTGTCCCGCCCTTGAGCAGAGGCGCGCCAGACCGCATCTTCCCGGCAAGCAGATTCAGGAGCGGTTGATGAACGAGGTTCCGAACGGCGCGCAACGCGGTGGCTGGCTGCGGCGGGGCGGTGGCGGGCGTGCCTCGGCGCTGGCGCTTCTGCTCGGCTTAGGAGCCTGCGCCTCCTCCATCACGGGCGAACGCACCGCGCCGATCGCCGACAGCCTGACGGTGCAGCGCGTGCTCGGCACGGCGCCGGAGGTTCCGCCACTGCAGCCCGTGCCCGGTGATGTCTGGCCCTCCCCGGAGGCGGACGAGAACCGGCCGACACTCGGCAACCGCGACCTGCTCGAGCGCGCACCCGAGAACCCGCCGCCGCCGCATCGGCCCATTCCGCGCGGCCCTGCCAGCGGCAGCTCCACCGCGCCCGATCTGCTCCAGCCGGGAACGGTGGTGGGCAACACGACAGGCAATGTCATGGTGCCGCCGCCGCCCGCGCCGGACTATCGCGCGCCGCAGCGCAGCGATGGCCGGGTAATCCCCACCCCGAATGGGCCGGTCGTTACCAGCGGCGGCGGCCGGGGCTACAGCACCTACAACCGCCCCGGCGGCGGTTCAGGCATCGCCATTCCTCAGGGTGCCGGCACCGTGCTCCTCGATTCCGACGGCACGGTGCAACAGGTGCCGACGCCGCGTTGAACGCCATGCAGGTCCTCTATTTCGCCTGGGTGCGGCAGAAGGTGGGCGTGGGCCAGGAGGAGGTCACGCCGCCGCCGGAGGTCACGGATGTCGCCGGCCTGATGCACTGGCTCGCCCAGCGCTCCCCCGGCCATGCCGCCGCCTTCGCCAGCACACGGCAAGTTCGCGCGGCGGTGAACCAGGAGTTCTGCCGGCCCGACCACCCGGTGCGCGCTGGCGACGAGGTGGCGTTCTTCCCTCCGGTGACGGGAGGCTGACGACATGGCCACGGTGCGCGTGCAGGAGGCTACCTTCGACATGGCGGCCGAGCAGGCGGCGCTCTCCACCGGGCGCACCGATATCGGCGGCATCGCCAGCTTCGTCGGCCTCTGTCGCGCCGATGACGGGCTCGCCGCCCTGGTGCTGGAGCATTACCCGGGCATGACGGAGCGGGCTTTGGCCGACATCGCCGCCGAGGCCGAAGCCCGCTGGCCGCTCACCGGCTGTACGGTGGTGCATCGTGTCGGCCGCATCCGCCCGGGTGAGCCGATCGTGCTGGTGCTGACCGCCAGTGCCCATCGCTCCGCCGCCCTGGAGGCCTGCGCCTTCCTGATCGACTGGCTGAAGACCCGCGCGCCCTTCTGGAAGCGCGAGGAGTTCCCGGATGGGCGCGAGCGCTGGGTCGAGGCCCGGGAGAGCGACGATGCGGCGGCCGCCCGCTGGCTGGAGGCGTGAGGCCTCGGCTCGCGCCTGGTCCTGATCCTGTCAGGCGAAGGTCGCCGCGAGCCCTTCCGCGAGCGGGCGCGGCGTGACCCCGAGCCGCTGCCGCATTGGCGTGATGTCGAAGGCCTTGTCCTCGGTCAGGCGGCGGATCTCGTCGGGGCCGATCGCCGGCAGCATGGGAAGCAGGGGCGTGAGCCGTGCCAGCAGCCGCAGCGGCGCCGCCGGCACGGGCAGGACGGGCGGCCTGCGCAGCCCGGCGGCGCGTGCTACGGCGGCGAGGAAGTCGCGATAGGCCACCGGCTCGGGGCCAGCCACCACCAGTGTCTCGGGCGCCGTCCAGTCCCGTTCCAGGGCGGCCAGCAGGCAGGCCGTCACGTCGTCCTGAAAGATGGGCTGCACCAGGGCGCGCCCTCCATTGGGCAGCGGCGCGAAGGGCAAGCGGCGCATCAGCGCGGCCAGGCGCTGCACATTGTTCTCACCCTGGGCGCCGTAGATCATGGTCGGGTGCAGCATGACGCCGGGATGGCCACCCGCCAGGAAGGCGGCCTCGCCGGCCCGCACGCCGTCGCCATGCGCATCCGGCCAGCGCGAGAAGCGCCGGGTGGAGCCCATCAGCACCAGCACCGCGCCTTCGGACGCCGCGGCCAGGATGGCGGGCGCCCAGCGCGCATGGGCGCAGGAGACGATCCGCCCCGCCCCGGCGAGCGCGGCCCGCAGCGCCGCGCCATCGGCCAGATCCGCCAGGCGGGGCTCACCCGGCAGGCCCAGGGCGCGCCAGGCGGCCTCCCGCCGCACCACCGGCACATAATCCATGCCACGGGCCGCCAGCGCCCGGCAGAGCGCCGCGCCCGACCGGCCCGAGGCGCCGATGACCGCAATCGCCGTCATGCGGCCGCTTGCGCCAGCCGCTCCGCCGCCCGCGCCCGGCCGATGATCGGCAGGAACTGCCGCAGCTCCGGCCCATGCTCCTCGCCGGTCAGGGCACGGCGCAGCGGCAGGAACAGCGCCTTGCCCTTGCGGCCGGTGCTGGCGCCGAGGGCCTTGGTCCAGGCCCCCCAGGTTTCCTCCGACCAGGGCTCCGGTGGCAGCGCCTCAAGCGCCTGACGCAGGAAGTCCGCCTCCTGTGGCTGGGCCGGGACGGCGATGCGGCCATGCGCCACCTCCCACCAGTCCCGCGCCTCGCTCAGCAGATCAAGATTGCCGCGCACCGCCAGCCAGAAGCCCTCGTCAGCCCCTTCAGGCAGGCGATCGCGCACGGCGGTGAAGTCGAGCCCATGCAGGTAGCGGCGGTTCAGGGCCAGGAGCTGCGCAGGGTCGAAGCGGGCGGAGGAGCGGGAAAGCCGGTCAAGCGCGAAGCCGGGTGCCAGCTCGGCCGGAGGCGCCGCGACCGGGTCCTGCGAGGAGCCAAGCGCCGCGAGGTAGCCGGCCAGGGCCGCCGGCTCGATACCGTCACGCCGCAGCTGCCGCAGCCCCATCGAGCCGAGCCGCTTGGAAAGCGGACCGCCCTCCGCATCCGTCAGTAGCGGCAGGTGGGCGAAGCGGATGCTGCTCGGCTGGCCGCTGAGCGCCTCCAGGATGTCGATCTGCACGCCGGTATTGGTGACGTGGTCCTCGCCGCGCACGATGTCGGTAATGCCCGTCTCCAGGTCGTCCACCACTGAGGTGAAGGTGTAGAGGAAGGAGCCGTCGGCGCGGATCAGCACGGGATCGGAGATCGGCGGCAGCTTCACCGCGCGATGGCCGAGCACGCCGTCCCGCCATTCGACCGTGCGGGTCGAGAGCTTGAAGCGCCAATAGGGCTGCTTGCCATTGGCCAGGGCGCGCTCGTACTGGTCCTGCGTCATCTTCAGCGCGGCGCGGTCATAGACCGGCGGGCGGCCCTGCTTCTGGCGCTGCTCGCGCTTGAAGCGCAGTTCCTCCTCGCTCTCGAAGCAGGGATAGAGATGGCCGCTGCGCTTCAGCCGCTCTGCCGCTGCCTCGTACTGCGCGATGCGGTCGGACTGCCGGAAGCTCTCGTCCCAGTCCAGGCCGAGCCAACGCAGATCCTCTTCGATGCCGGTGGCGAATTCCGGCTTGCTGCGCGCGGCGTCGGTATCGTCGAAGCGCAGCACGAAGCGGCCGCCATGGCGCCGCGCCAGCAGCCAGTTGGCCAGTGCGGCGCGCGCATTCCCGACATGGAGATAGCCGGTCGGGCTCGGGGCGAAGCGCAGCTTCATGCCTCGCCCTCCTCCCCTTCCCCGCCCTCGTCCTCTTCCATGCGGCGCGGATCGAGCACGCGCCAGTTGCGCTCCTCCGGGTCGCGGCTGGGCTGGGCGGCGAAGTCGCGGATCTCGTTGCCGCTGCTCCAGCCCTGGCTGCCACTGCCCACCACATCGGCGTCCTCACCGAAGGCGAACCAGGCAGCCAGCACTTCCTCCGGCGTCAGGCCCGGGGCGCGGCAGCGCTCGATACTGTCGCGCACGTAGCGGCGAGCGAAGCTGTTGGCATGCGCCAGGGTCTGGAAGCCGCGGATGGTCTCCAGTGGCTCGGCGCCATTGCCGCCGGAAAGGTCGCGGATCTGCACACTGAATCCGCCCTGCGGCGCGAAGAGGGTGTTGTCGAATTCGCCGCTCATGGCAGGAGGCCCGTCATTCCGTTGCTGAAGGGGTCGCTCTGGCCCCGGCCCAGCCGCAGGCCAAGGGGCGCCTGGCGCCGCTTGTAGGCCGCGGCCGCCACCATGCGCCAGAGCCGGGACACCTCGGCGGGGTCGTAGCCCTCCGCCGCCAGCACGTCCACCGGCTTCTCCGCCTCCAGCAACCCGCGCAGGATCGCGTCGGTTTCCGCCGCGACGACCGGCAGCGGCAGGCCGCGCGCTATGGCCAGGGCAGCCAGTTCGCCGCGCCAGAGGTCACGCAGCGGTGCCAGATGGCCGGCGCGGCCACCTTCCCCTAGGGCGAGCGCCGTCGCGTCCGCCCCATTGAGCAGCAGCCCGCCGGCGGCGGCCGCCTTCCGGGCAAGCGCGGCATCGCGTTCCGGGGAGGGTCGCGCGGGCAGGAGGTCCCCCGCTTCGGTCAGCCGCAGCCCGGCCTCGCGCGCCGCTGCCGCCAGCAGCCCGGCAGGGGCGCCCTCGGCCGGGTCGGTCATGACCCCGGCGAAGCCGCCCTTGGCCACCGCATCGGCCAGGGCGAGGCAGAGCGCCTGCCAAAGCCGCTCGGCCTGGGGCATGGCCGGCGGCAGGGGCTGTGGCAGGCAGCGCCAGCCCGCCTCGCCCTCTTCCCAGGTCACCAGCAGTGGCGCGGGCCGGAAGGCGGGAAGCCGCGCGGCGAGGCGCCGGTCGGCATTCAGGACGAAGCCGCCGCCCGGATAGACCCAGGGTCCCTGCCCGCCACGCAGGTTCAGTCCCAGGAAAGGCAGGCCCGTTTCCACAACCGGCCCCACGGCGCGGTCGCTGGTGCGGTCTTCCGGCTCGCCGGAAAAGGGCGTGGCGGTCAGGGAAAGAAGCAGATCCGCCCCGGTCTCCTGCAGCGTTTCGGCGATGCCGGCATCCTCGGCATCGGCGCCGCTCATCAGGCCAAGGCGCAAGCCGCGAAAGGCCACTGGCCCGGGTGCGGGGCCAGGGCTGAGGCGGGGCTCGGGCCCCTGTGGAAAGGCATGGCGGGCACGCCGCGCGACGATCCGCCCGCCTTCGAGCAGCAGAAGACCACTGTAGAGCCGCCCGCCCTCGCGCCAGGGCGCACCCACCAGCAGGCCCGGACCGCCATCGCCCGTCTCTGCCGCCAGGGCCTGCAGCGCGGCCTCGCAGGCCGCCAGCAGTTCCGGGCGTGCGGCGATGTCGGCGGCGGGCGCCCCGCTGAGCGAGGCCTCCGGCGTCACTAGCAGGGCCGCGCCTTCTCCAGCCGCCTGAGCCCGCGCGACACGCAGGGCCTCGGCATTGGCGGCGATGGCGCCAAGCTGTGGGTTCGACGGGGTGAGCAGGAAGCGCATCCGCTCAGCGCCGCCCGCTCATCACGCCGAGCACCATCCCGATCGACACCAGGGCAACGCCCAGCAGCCCTGCCCAGCCGAGCCACTCCTCCAGCAGCGGCCCGGCCGCGAGCGCCGCCAGGGCGGGGGTGAGCGCCGTGATGGTGGTGGTGCGGGCGCTGCCGAGCGCGTTCACGGCCCGGGTGTAGAGGAAGCCCGCCACGACCACCGCAAAGAAGCCCTGATAGACAAGCTGATAGCCGATCGCGCCCCACGAGGCGTCGCCCATTGCGGAGGGCAAGGCCAGCCACCAGAGCGGCAGGTAAAGCAGCGGCGGGTAAAGGGCGAGCATGGTCGTCGCCGTGAGTGCCGGCACGCCCCAGCGGCGGATGAGCACCGTGAAACCGGCCCAGGACAGGCAGGCCATCAGGAAGAGAAGGTCCCCCCGCCAGGCGCCGGGATGCGCGCCGAAGGTATCGCCGGCCAGCAGCAGGATGCCGCCCGCCACCACACCCAGCGAGAGCAGCCGCTTCCGCGAGAAGTGCTCGCTGAGGAAGACAGCGCCGAGCAGGGCAGCGGCGAAGGGGAGCACGCCGGTCATCAGCACCGCCGCATGGGCGGTGGGGGCATAGCGGAAGCCGAAATAGGCGAGGATCGGATAGCCGAAGGCGGCCGTGGCCATGAGCGTCAGGCAACGGAGCGGCGGCAGGCGCGGCCAACCGAAGGCCGCCGCCATGGCCAGCCCCACCGGTAGCGAGCCGGCATAACGGAGCGCCGCCATATCCCAGCCGGTGAAGGCCTGCCGCGTCGCAAAACGGGAAGAAAGTAGGAAACCCGTCCAGACGGCGAGGACGCCCATGGCGCAGGCGAGGCCGATCAGGCGCTCCCGCGCCGGTCGCAGGGGGGGCGCCTTGAGCGTGGCGGCGGGGGACTCGGTCGACATTCCGACAAGCCTACCGCTGCCCGCTCCCGGCGCCCATGCTGCGCTGCATCGAAAATCATGGCGCGAGGAGCCGGGACTCGGCTCTTGCCTCTTGCGAGGGCATTTGCCCCCGCGATATGCCAGATCGTGGTGTGGGCATCTGGCTTCACCCAAGATCTGGGTGGCCCTGTCCCCCCTAGGGAAGGAGGTGCCGCGATGTCCGGCTTGCAAACCGTCGACCGCGACCGTTCCGCCAATCCGCTGGACGTGCTGGAGCAGATCGTCGCCGCCAATGAATGGGCTTTCGAGCGGCGCTCCGACGGCGAGATGGCCGTCGAGGCTCCCGGCAAATGGTGCGACTATGGGCTGTTCTTCTCCTGGTCCCAGGAGATCAGCGCGATGCATTTCACCTGCGCCTTCGACCTGAAGGTCCCCTCCGGCCGCCGGGCGCCGCTCTACGAGCTGCTCGCCCTTGCGAACGAGAAGCTCTGGATCGGCCATTTCGGCATCGAGAACGACGAGGGCGCCCCCGTCTACCGTCATGCCGTCCTGCTGCGCGGCGCAGCCGGCGCCAGCGCCGAAAGCCTGGAGGACATGGTGGATATCGCCATCACCGAATGCGAGCGCTTCTTCCCGGCCTTCCAGTTCGTGCTCTGGGGTGGCAAGGCGCCGGCCGAGGCGCTGGCGGCCGCCATGCTGGACTGCGTGGGCGAGGCGTGAGCGCCCCGGCGACGGGCGGCGGCGCCCTGCCGCCGATCCTGCTGGTCGGCTGCGGCAAGATGGGCGGGGCCATGCTGGAGGGCTGGCTCGAGCGTGGCGCCGACCAAGTGGTCGTGGTGGAGCCCTTCGCCGAGGCCACGGCCGGATTCGCCGGGCGCATCACCGCCTGCACCGAGGTGGCGCAGATCCCGCCCGACTTCGCCCCGGCGGCCATGGTGCTGGCGGTCAAACCGCAGCAGGCCGAGACCGCCCTGCCCGCCCTCGCCCGCTTCGCGCAGGCGGGCGCGCTGGTGGTCTCGATCATGGCGGGCAAGACGGTGGCCGGAATCACCGCCCGGCTGGGCGGCACGGCGGCGGTCGTGCGCGCCATGCCCAATACCCCCGCCGCGGTGCGCCAGGGCTTCACCTGCGCCTGTGCCGGGCCGGCCGTCAGCGCTGCCCAACGCGAATTGGCCGACCGGCTGCTTTCGGCCATCGGCGAAACTGCGTGGTTGGAGGAGGAAGGGCTGCTCGATGCGGTGACGGCCGTCTCCGGCGGGGGGCCGGCCTATGTCTTCCTGCTGACCGAGTTGCTGGAAGCGGCCGCCATCGAGCAGGGCCTGCCGTCCGAGTTGGCGCGGCGCATGGCCCGGCGCACCGTTACCGGCTCCGGGGCCCTCCTGGCCGCCAGCACGGAGGACGCGGCCCAGCTTCGCCGTAACGTGACCAGCCCGAAGGGCACCACCGAGCGCGCCCTCAACGTGCTAATGGCCCCCGACGCCTGGCCGCGCCTGATCTCGCAGGCGATCGCCGCCGCCACCGCCCGCTCCCGCGAGCTGGCCGGCTGACGCCCTGCCCCGGCGTGTCCCGTCCCGGGACTGCTGCCGGGACACAGCTGCGGCCCGAGGAACCCCGCCGCGTGAATTCCCCGCAGGTCGGCCTTGGCGAAATCCCCGACGGACCCCAGACTTTCCGCATGAGCGACATCACCGCCCCCGACGACAATGCCCTGATGGACGCGCTCTGGCCGCTGGTGGCCGAACGCGGCTGGAACGGCTTCACCTTCCCCGAGCTGGCGGAGCGGTCCGGCATCGGCCTCGCCGAGCTGCGCCAGCGGGCGCCGACCAAATACCACCTGCTTTGCCTCCATGGCCGGCTGGTGGACAAGATCGTGCTGGCGGACGCGGCGACCAGTGCAGGCGGCGCCCCACGCGACCGCCTCTTCGACACGCTGATGCGCCGCATCGACGCCCTGCAGCCGCATCGCGCCGGCCTGATCCGCTTCGGCCGCGAGATGCGCCGTGATCCGCTGCTGAGTCTGGCTCTGACGCCGGCTCTCGCCGCCTCGATGGCCTGGATGTTGGAGGCGGCGCGGATCGGCTCCTCCGGCCTGCGCGGGACCTTGCGGGTGAAGGGGCTCTCCGCCGTCTGGCTCGCCACGCTGCGCGGCTGGGAGCAGGACGAGAGCGTGGATCTCGGCGCGACCATGGCGGCGCTCGACCGCGCCCTGGACAGGGCGGAGCGGGTTGCCCGCACCCTCCGGCTCGACCCCGAGGATGTGCCGCCACCCCCGGCGCCCGCGCCGGAGGTCGTGACCTGAACCGGGGGGAAGCGCTTTCGCAGGCGGGTGGCGGCAGCCTAGAGTGAGTGCGAATCGACAATGGAGGAGACGTTCATGTCGGACCGCCCCAAATTCCCGCTGGAGACGGACATGATGCGCCTGCTTTCCGAGTTCCGCCTCCCCAGCTTGCCGGATGCGGATACCCTGGCGGCCGCGCAGCGCCGCAACATCGAGGCGCTCTCGGCCGCCAACAAGGTTGCGCTGGAAGGCGCCCAGGCTGTCGCCCGCCGCCACATGGAGATCCTCCAGCAGTCGGTTTCCGACATGACGCAGGCGATGCAGAGCATCTCCAGCGGAGCGACACCGCAGGAAAAGGCGGTCAAGCAGGCCGAGGTGCTGAAGACCAGCTACGGCCAGGCGGTCGCCAACATGCAGGAGCTGGCGGAGCTGATCCAGAAGTCGAACGCCGAGGCGCTGGCGGTGCTTAACAAGCGCTTCGCCGAGGCCATGGACGAGATCCGTGGACTGATGGGCAAGACGGAGAGCTAAGGCGCTCCGTGCGGGCGGGGCGGCTCGCGCTGCCCCGCCCGGCCGTCGCCCTCCCTAGGCCGGCAGCCGCACCCTGGCCCGCAGCCCGCCCAGCGGGCTGCCCTCCAGGGCGATGTCCCCGCCATGCGCTCGCGCGATGTCGCGGGCAATGGCCAGCCCCAGGCCCGTGCCGCCCGCGGAGAAGCTGGTGAAGGGCTTGAAGGCTTCCTCCCGCGCCGCTTCCGGGATGCCGGGTCCGTCGTCATCCACTGTCACCATCACCCAGCGCCCGGCGGGGCGGCCCGGCTCCTCGCGGGGCGCCTCGGTGATGGCCAGGGCGATGCGGCGGGCATGGCGGCGCGCATTGTCCAGCAGATTGCCCAGGCAGCGGCGCAGCGCGTCGGAGCGCATCAGCAGAACCATCGGCCCCGGCGCCTCCACCGTTACCGTGGCTCCGTCCCGCCGCGCGCGCGCGGCGAGATCCTGCACCAGGGCGGTCAGGTCGCCTGGCCGGGTCTGCTCCGTGCCCTCGCCGCGCGCGAAGGTGAGATAGGTGGCGATCATCCGCTCCATTTCCGCCACGTCCTCCGACATGGCGGCCGCATCCTCCTCGGTGCCCGGCGGCAGCATGGCCAGGCTCAGCCGCAGCCGCGTCAGCGGCGTGCGCAGGTCGTGGCTGATGCCGGCGAGCATCTCTGTCCGCTGGCCGATAAAGCGCCGGATGCGCGCCTGCATCTGGTTGAAGGCAGCGGCGGCCTGCCGCACCTCGCTGGCGCCCTCGGGCTTGATCGGACCGATCTCGCGGCCCATGCCGAAGGCCTCGGCGGCGCTGGCGAGGCGACGGATGGCGCGCACCTGGTTCTTCATGAACAGCGCGGCCACCACGAAGAGCAGCAGCGAAGTGCCGACCAGCCAGATGACAAAAAGATAGAGGGTGCCGAAGAACAGCCGCTTGCGGGGCGCTTCCACATGCAGCACCCCCTCCGGCAACTGCACGCGGATGATGACGCTGCGGGGGTCGCTCTGCCAGTCCGTGTCGAAGGGCAGGCCGACGCGCTCGCGCAGGGCCTGCGCCAGATCCTCCTCCAGCGGCAGGATCGGCAGCCAGCTTTGCCGCTGGATCGGCAGGCCGATGCTGGCGCCGGGCTCATAGGCCATCGACAGGTCGAGGCGCCATGCGGCCTCGCGGAAGATCCACTCGCGCTCATTGTCACGCGGGTGGCGGCTCAGCATCTCGACGACCATGCCGACATCCCCGGCGACGCCGCCCGCCAGCCGGCGCGAGATGACGTCCAGATGGCCGCCATAGAAGAGCTGCAGCGCGACGCCCTGCAGGATCAGCAGCGGCAGGAGGATGATGAGCAGCGCCCGGCCCAGCAGGCCGCGCGGCGTCAGCAGCCGGAACGGTGCGCCGAGCCAGCGCAGGCTCCGCCGCAGCCAGGCGGGTGCCGCCCTCATGTTCCGGGCTTCAGAACGTAGCCGCGGTGCCGCACCGTCTGCAGGAAGCGCGGCTCACGCGGATCCGGCTCGATCTTGCGGCGCAGGCGCGTCACCTGCACATCCACGGCGCGCTCCCCTGCCTCCGGGGTCCCGAGCGCCGTGGCGATCTCCTCGCGAGTCAGCACCTCCCCGGCGCGGCGGGCGAGCGCCGCCAGCAACGCCGCCTCCCCGCCGGTCAGGCGCTGATTACCCTCCTGGCCCCGCAGTTCCCCCCGCTCCGGGTCGAACCAGCGCGAGCCGAGCTGGACCGGCGCCAGCGGCAGGCTGGCCGGCAGCGCCGGGGCTGCCCGCTTCAGGATGGTGCGGATGCGCAGAGCCAGTTCGCGCGGGTCGAAGGGCTTGGCCAGGTAGTCGTCGGCGCCGTGCTCGAAGCCAGCGATGCGGTCATCCGGGGCGCCGGCCGCTGTCAGCATCAGGATCGGCACCTCGTGCCCTTCCCGCCGCAGGCCCTCGGTCAGCTCCAGGCCGGATTCGCCAGGCATCATGACATCGACCACCAGGAGGTCGAAGGTCATGGAATGCATCGCCTGCCGTGCCAGCGCGGCGTCGGCCGCGGCAGTGACGCGGAAGCCCTGCTCGGAGAGGAAGCGCTGCAACAGGTTGCGCAGGCGTGCATCGTCATCCACCACCAGGAGGTGCGGCTCGCTCCCGCTCATGCCGCGCTCCGCCGCTTCGGCTGCGGTGCGTCGGGGCGCGGCGCCGGCTGCAGGCTGCGGTCGAGCTGGGCGCGTGCCTCAGGGCCCATCAGTCCGCGCATCACCCGGCGAAAGCCCTCCACCGCGACCGGCCCGGCTTCGCGATAGGCGCGCATCACCCACTCGCGCTGGCGCTCGAAAAGCCGGCGCTCCAGAGCCTCGCCCTTCTCGGTCAGGGTCAGCAGGCGCTGGCGACGGTCGTTGCGGCCCGGCGTCTGGGTGACATAGCCCTCCTCGACCAGCGGCGTCAGCACCCGCCCGAGCGACTGCTTGGTGATGCCGAGGATGGCCAGCAGATCCCCCACGGTGATGCCGGGCCGGCGCCCGACGAAATGCAGCACCCGGTGGTGCGCCCGCCCCATGCCCAGCTCGGCCAGGATGGCGTCCGGGCCGGCGGTGAAATCGCGATAGCCGAAAAAGAGCAGGTCCTGCGCCAGCCGCAATTCCTCTTCCCGCAGGAAGAGAAGCTGGCGGCCTGCCCCGACGGGCTTCGCCTCGCCCGCAACTTTTGCGTCCGGTGTGTCTGGCATCCCTGTTACGCCTTCGTTTTTGGTCAGCTTTGTTGACATTTCTGCAAAGCAAGTTTTACGGTGCGGGCATTAGGCGCAAGGAAGTTGCGTAAACAAGCCCCGGAGGATTGCACACATGGCGCTGGTTCCCTTCGACGACCGCGACGGCTGGATCTGGATGGACGGGCAGATGGTTCCCTGGCGGGATGCCAAGCTGCATGTCCTGACCCATGGGCTGCATTATGCCAGCGGCGTGTTCGAGGGCGAGCGGGCCTATGGCGGAAATATCTTCAGGCTGCGCGCGCATACCGACCGGCTGATCGCCTCCGCGCGCATCCTGGGCTTCGAGATCCCCTGGAGCGCCGAGGAGATCGACGCCGCCTGCATGGCGGTGCTGGAGCGCAACGGCCTGACCGAAGCCTATATCCGTCCACTCGCCTGGCGCGGCTCGGAGATGCTGGCCGTCTCCGCCCAGCAGACCAGGATCCATCTCGCCATCGCCGCCTGGGCCTGGCCGAACCTGTTCGGCGCGAATCGCATGCGGGGCGTGCGGCTGGCGATGGCGCAGTGGCGCCGCCCGGCCCCTGACACGGCGCCGACGACGAGCAAGGCGTCCGGTCTCTACATGATCGGCACGCTCTCCAAGCACGCCGCCGAGGCCGAAGGCTATGACGACGCGCTGATGCTGGACTTCAAGGGCGACGTGGCCGAGGCAACGGGCGCCAACGTGTTCTTCGTGATGGATGGCGAACTGCATACCCCCACCCCGATCTGCTTCCTCGACGGCATCACCCGCCGGACCGTCATGGGGCTGGCGCGGCGGCGACAGATCAAGGTGGTGGAGCGCACCATCGCACTGGACGAGATCGGCGGCGCGAGCGAGGCCTTCCTCGCCGGCACTGCGGCTGAGGTGACGCCGGTGCGCGCCATCGGCGAGCACTCCTATACGCCCGGCGCCATCACCGAGACGCTTCTGAAGGACTACGAGATGCTGACGCGGCTGAACCCGGAGGAGGTGATGCGCCGGCTGGCCTGAGCGGCATCGGCCCGGCCGCTCCTGCGCGGCCGGGCCATCTGCCGCCTCTCAGCCGATCACCAGGGCCACGGCCACCAGCACGATCACCAGGGCCAGAGCGCCCAGGATCATCCATCCCGTGCGGGACCGGGCGGCCGAGCCACGCGCCTCCGCCTCGCTCCCGCTATGCGCGAGGTCCCGCGCGGCGCGCGGTGCCGAAGCTTCGGCAGCGCGGGCCTGCGCGATCATCTCGGGCGTGGGCGACATCCCGGCCGCCTCGTCATCGGCCCCCAGGGGCGCCGCGGCCGGATCGCTGAAGGCGACCTTGTCTCCCGTGCGGCCGCTGTCGATGTCATGCCGCAGCTTGTCCACATTGTCGTCCCTCCCAGCCATCTCAGCTCTCTCCGATGAAAATGGGCGTGCAGCCCGCGCTCCGGAACGCGGCGTGGCGTAAGGCGCCAGAGTCTATTGGTCGCGTTCATCCGGGGTCGCCGCCATGGAAGCGCCTCGTCCGGGGCTGTCAGCATGGCGGGCCGGCAAAGCAAAAGCGGCCGGAGGCGCACCGGGTTTCCCGAAATCCGGCATGCCTGTCCCGCTGCCGCCCTCACCTTCCGCTTCCAGCCCCCTCGGTCCAGAATGCGCGGCAATGATCCCGGAGGACGCCGCCCGCATGAGCTGGACCGATGCCACCGCCCGCGCCGCCCTGCGCCGCCTGTTCGATGCCGCCATCCGCGCCGCGGACCCGCGCGCCATCCTGGCCGCGCATCTGCCCGAGCCACCGAAGGGGCGCGTGATCGTGGTCGGGGCAGGCAAGTCCGCCGCCGTGATGGCGTCCGCGGTGGAGGAGGCCTGGCCGCAGGCGAAGCTGTCGGGCCTCGTCATCACCCGCTACGGCCATGCGGTGCCCACCCGCCGCATCGAGGTGGTCGAAGCCTCCCATCCCGTGCCGGATGCGGCCGGGGCGGCGGCGGCGCGCCGCGTGCTGGCGGCGGTGCAGGGCCTGGGCGAGGAGGATCTGGTGCTGGCGCTGATCTCCGGCGGCGGCTCGGCGCTGATGGCCCTGCCGGCGGAAGGGCTGACCCTGGAGGACAAGCAGGCGGTGAACCGCGCCCTGCTCGCCTCCGGCGCCACCATCAACGAGATGAACTGCGTGCGCCGGCATCTCTCGGCCATCAAGGGCGGCCGACTGGCGGCGGCGGCGCATCCGGCGCGGGTGGTGACGCTGGCCATTTCCGACGTGCCGGGCGACGACCCCACCGTCATCGCCTCGGGCCCAACCGTCCCCGACCCCTCCAGCTTCGCCGAGGCGCGCGGGATCGTCGCCCATTACGGGATCGACCTGCCCCCCGCTGTGGCGGCACATCTGTCGGCGGCGCAGGAGGAGACGCCCAAGCCCGGCGACCCGCGCCTCGCCCGCGCCGAGTTCCGCATGATCGCCACCCCGCAGATGGCGCTGGAGGCGGCGGCGGCCGAGGCGCGCACGCTCGGCCTCTCGCCGCTGCTGCTGGGCGACGCGCTCGAAGGCGAGGCCGCGGTGGTGGGCACCGTGCTGGCGGGCATCGCCCGCAGTGTCCAGGCGCATGGCCACCCGCTGCGCGGCCCGGCGGTGCTGCTTTCCGGTGGCGAAACCACGGTGACCATCCGCCCCGGGGTGCAGCCAGGGCACGGCGGACGCAACACCGAATGCCTGCTCGGCTTCACGCTGGCCACCGCGGGGCAGCCCGGCATCTGGGCCGTGATGGGCGACACCGACGGCATCGACGGCTCGGAGGACAATGCCGGCGCGCTCGCCACGCCCGACAGCCTCGCGCGCGCCGCCTCGGCCGGGCTCGATGCCCGTGCCCTGCTCTCGTCACACAACAGCCACGCCTTGTTCGACCGGCTCGGCGATACCATCGTCACGGGGCCAACGCTCACGAATGTCAATGATTTCCGTGCCATTCTGATCGCCTGAGCCGAGTCCGGCTTCCGTCCGACGGGCCAAAGCGCCCGCCTCCTCTCCCGAGCGGGCCAAAGCCGCCCGCAGCCGAAGGACAGAACTTTGCCGCCGCGCATTCCCCTCCGCCGCCGCCGTCGCACCAAGATCGTCGCCACGCTGGGTCCCGCCAGTTCCACGCCCGAGGTCATCGAGCGCCTCTATCGTGGGGGTGCCGATGTGTTCCGGCTGAACTTCAGCCATGGCAGCCATGAGGATCACGCCAGCCGCATCCAGATGATCCGCGCGCTGGAGAAGCGCGTCGGGCGGCCGATCGGCATCCTCGCGGATGTGCAGGGGCCGAAGTTGCGCGTCGGGCGCTTTCAGGGCGGGCGGGTGCAGTTGCAGACCGGGCAGAGCTTCCGCCTCGACCTCAGCGCCACGCCCGGCAATGTGCGGCGCGTGCAGCTGCCGCACCCAGAGATCATCGAGGCGGCGCGCATCGGCACCACCCTGCTGCTGGACGACGGCAAGCTGCGCCTGCGCGTCGTGCACAAGCGCGACGACCACCTGGAGACGGAGATCCTGGTGGGGGGGCCGCTCTCCGACCGCAAGGGCGTGAACGTGCCGGACGTGGCCCTGCCGATTCCGGCGCTCACCGAGAAGGACCGTGCCGACCTCGACTTCGTGCTGCCGCTCGGCATCGAATATATCGGCCTCTCCTTCGTTCAGCGGCCGGAGGATGTGATCCAGGCCAAGGAGATCACCGACGGGCGCGCCTGGGTCATGGTGAAGATGGAGAAGCCGCAGGCCGTCGAGAATCTCGACGGCATTCTCGACGCGACTGACTGCGCCATGGTGGCGCGCGGCGATCTCGGCGTGGAATGCCCGCCCGAGGAGGTGCCGCTGGTGCAGAAGCGCATCGTGCGCGAATGCCGCCGCCGTGGCCTGCCGGTGGTGGTGGCGACGCAGATGCTGGAGAGCATGATCAACGCGCCCTCCCCTACCCGCGCCGAAGCCTCCGACGTGGCCACCGCCGTCTTTGACGGAGCGGACGCGGTGATGCTCTCGGCGGAGAGCGCTGCCGGGCAGTTTCCCTTCGAGGCGGTGAACATGATGGACCGCATCCTCGCTCGCGTGGAGCAGGATGACGGCTGGCGGCAGATCACCGACGCGGCCCGCCCGGCGCCCGAGAAGAACTCCGCCGGTGCCATCGCCGCCGCGGCGCGTCAGGTGGCGGAGACGATCGGCGCCCAGGCCATCGCCACCTTCACCGCCACTGGCTCCACCACGCTGCGCGTCGCGCGGGAACGACCCACCAGCCCGATTATCGGCCTGACCTCCAGCGAGGCGACGGCACGGCGGATGGCGGTGGTCTGGGGGGTGCATCCGCTACCCTCCGCCGAGCCGAACAGCATGACCGACATGGTCGCCAAGGCCGTGCGCGCGGCGCAGACGGAGGGCTTCGCACAAAGCGGCGAGGAAGTGGTGGTGACGGCCGGCGTCCCCTTCGGCACGCCGGGCACCACCAACGCGCTGCGCGTCGCCGTGGTGCGCTGACGCGGGGCGCCGGGGAGCGGAAAGGAATCCGCTCCCCGCGGCTCAACCTGCCACCTTCTCCCGCTCCAGCAGCGCCTGCTTGCGCGGTAGGCCCCAGCGGTAGCCGGTCAGCGCACCATCCTTGCCGATCACCCGATGGCAGGGCACGGCCAGCGCGGTCGGGTTCGCGGCGCAGGCGGCAGCCACGGCGCGCACCGCGCGGGGCTGGCCGATCGCCTCGGCGAGGCCGGAATAGGTGGTGGTCCTCCCCGGCGGTACCGCCATCAGCGCCTGCCAGACGCGCTGTTGGAAAGCCGTCCCGCGCAGATCCAGCGGCAGCGCCCGCGCCGCATGGGGTTCCTCGATCAGTGCGACGACGCCACGCAGCACCGCCGCCATCTCCACGCCGCCGGGCAAGTGCTCCGCCCTCGGGAAGCGGATGGCCAGTTCGCCGCGCAGGGTTTCCTCGTCCGGCCCGAAGGCGATGCGGCAGATGCCCTTCTCCGTCGCCGCCACCATCAGCAGGCCCAGCGGCGAGTCGGTGAAGGCGTAGCGGATGGTCTCTCCCTCGCCGCCCCGCCGGGCGGCGCCGGGGCTCATCCCGAGCAGCCGGCCCGGCTGCTCATAGACGCGGCTCTCGCTGCCGAAGCCGGCTTCCGCCACCGCTTCCGCCACCCGGGCACCCTCGCCCAGGGCGGCCTGCAGGCGGCGCGCCTTCACCGCATCGGCATAGGCACGCGGCGTCAGGCCCGTCACCTCGCGGAACAGCCGCAGGAAATGGTGGCGGGCATAGCCGGCACGGGCCGCCAACTCGGCCAGGGGCGGCATCACCTCCGCCGCCTCGATGAGCGCGCAGGCGGCGCGCACCGCCTCGGCATGCAGGGCGCTCCGGGTGCCAAGCGGGTCGCAGCGACGGCAGGGACGGAAGCCGGCGGCCTCGGCGCTGGCGCAGTCCGGGAAGAAGCGCACATTGCGGCGCAGCGGCAGGCGCGAGGGGCAGCCGAACCGGCAGTACACGCCCTGCGTCGCCACGGCATAGACCATATCGGACCTCGCCTCTCGGCGTTGCAGCTCGGCCCAGAGCATGTCGGGATCGGGGTTCATGCCGGGAGATATGGCGGAGGCCGCCCCTCCGCCGCCATCCGGCGGTTGCGGCGGTTCAGATCCTCTCGCCATGTGCGGCACGGTAGAGTTTGCGCAGCCGCTCCTCCGCGCCGGGCATGCGCGGATAGATCGCTACCGCCTCCTGCATGGAGCGCAGCGCATCCTCGGCATCGCCCATCTGCTCCTGCAGCGAGGACAGCACGGTGAGGGCACCGAAATGGCGCGGCTCCAGGGTGAGCACCTGACGCAAGTCGCGCAAGGCGGCGGCGAAGTCGCCCGTCTCAGCCAGGGCCTGGGCACGCAGCAGCCAGGCCTCGGAGCAATCGGGCTGAAGCACCAGGGCGGCGTCGAAATCCTCCACCGCGTCGGCGG
Source organism: Roseomonas sp. (assembly GCA_035565935.1). GTDB lineage: Bacteria > Pseudomonadota > Alphaproteobacteria > Acetobacterales > Acetobacteraceae > Pseudoroseomonas. The sequence goes on along the minus strand of DATMRU010000083.1, from coordinate 8,087 downwards.
CGGCCTCGCTGCGCAGGTTGCGCTGGCCCCGGTCCAACAGCAGCATCACCGCGGGCGAGGCGGATTGCGCCCAAAGACCGCGGATCTGCGCCGCCATGGCCGCGGCGATGGTGTCGTCCGGCGCGTTCGGCAAGGCATCCAGCAGGCGGTCAAGCTGGGCGCGGCGCGCCTTCTCAGGCGTGGCGGAACGGGCATCCGGTTGGGCCGCCGCGCCGGAGGGCGGCAGCGGAAGAGCCAGCACGGGGAGCAGGAGAAGGAGCGCGGCGCGCATGACCCAAAAGTTGGGCCCAGGGCGCCTTGGCGCAAGGGAAATCATCGGGATCAGGTATCAGCGCGGGGGCCGACGTTTCGCCACCACAGGGAGAGGCCCGAGGCCTGAGACGCGCGCATAGGATGGGCGACACCAGGGTGTGCCAAGCTCTCCTTTTGTCGCGAGTTGGAAACGAAGCCGCCCGCGGGCAGGATACAGGACATGCATCTGGTGCTGGCAGGCGCGGGCCACGCTCATCTCGAGGTGCTGCGGCGCCTTGGGCAGCAGCGTCGTCGCGGTGCGCCGGGCCTCCCCTCCCGGCTGACGGTAGTGACGCCGGAACCGGTGGCCATCTATTCCGGCGCGGTGCCCGGCGTGGTCGCCGGCCTGCTGCCCGCTCGTGCAGCGGAGATCCCGCTCGGGCCGCTCTTCGCCGAAGCGGGGGCGGAATGGGTGGCCGATCGCATCACTGGCCTCGATGCCTCCAATCGCAGGCTGCTGCGCGGGCACGGCGCACCCCTGCCCTATGATCTGCTGTCGCTCGGCATCGGCGGCCTACCGGCCGCTCCCGCCGGCACTCTTCCCGTGCGGCCCTGGAGCGGGTTCTTCGAGGCGCTGGCGGCGCTGGACCCCTCGACCGGCCGGGTGGCGGTGATCGGCGCCGGGCCGGCCGGCGTCGAACTGGCCCTGGCGCTGGCGCGCCGGCCCGGAGCGCGGCCGCTGCTGCTGGAGGCCGCCCCCGAATTGCTGCCCGGCCATCCGGAGGGCTTCCGCGCCCGTGTCGAGCGGGCCTTGCGACATGCCGGCATATCCTGGCGCACGGACTATCGCGTCGAGCGACTGGAGCATGGCAGGTTGCGGAGTCGAGGTGCCAGCATGGGCCAGGTGACACTGGCCATCGCCTGCACCGGGCTTCGCCCCGCGGCCGACCTGCGCGGCAGCGGACTCGCCTGCGATGCCGAGGGCTTCCCGCGTGTCGACCCCGGTTTGCGGAGTCTCAGCCACCGGGAGGTTTTCGGTGCGGGTGACGGGGTGGCTTCCGGCCAGCCCCGTGGTGGCGTCTGGGCGGTGCGAGCAGGACCGGTCCTGGCCGAGAACCTGCTGCGCGCCCTGCGCGGCCTGCCCCCACGCCCATGGTCTCCGAAACCGCATGGCCTGATGCTGCTGGGCACCGGGCGGCGCGAGGCCATCGGCCTCTGGCACGGGTTGAGCTTCGAAGGTCCCCTGGCCTGGTACTGGAAACGGTGGCTGGATGACCGCTTCATCCGGCGCTATGGCGGAGACGTGACCTGACGGCCTTCTGCACCAGGGCTTCCATCTGCCCTGCGGGGCGCGGATCGCGCAAAATCACGCGGTCTCCTGCCACCCGGCCACGCCTCGGGCGTTGCCGGCTCAGCCTCCGCCCGTCGCGCTTCGCGGCGGCACCTGCCACGCCATCGCCGCCCCGCGCCGCGGGCGCGGCCCCGACCGGAGAACAGCCGCATGCTCCGCACTCCCGTCAAGCGCCGCACCGCCCTTGCCAGCGCCGCGACCTTGCTGCTCCTCTGCCCGCAGGGCGGGCAGGCGCAGGACCGCCCCGTCGTCATCGGCTCCAAGCTGGACACCGAGGGCGCGCTGCTCGGCGAGATGATGGCGCGGCTCCTTGAGGCCAAGGGCGTCAAGGTCGAGCGCCGGTTGCAACTCGGCCCGACCCCCATCGTCCGGCAGGCGCTGCTCTCCGGCGAGATCGACCTCTACCCGGAATACACCGGCAACGGCGCCTTCTTCTTCCAGATGGAGGACGACCCCGCCTGGCACGATCCCGCCAAGGCCGCCGAGAAGGTCCGGGCGCTGGATGCCGAGCGCAATAACCTGATCTGGCTGCAACCGGCCAGTGCCAACAACACCTGGGCGATCGCGGTCCGGCGCGACCTGGCGGAGAAGGCGAAGCTGAGAACGCTGGAGGATCTGGCGCGACATCTCGCCTCGGGAGGGTCTTTCAAGCTGGCTGCCTCGGCCGAGTTCGTCGAGAGCCCGGCGGCACTGCCGGCCTTCCAGAAGGCCTATGGCTTCACCCTGGCGCCCGAAAGGCTGCTGGTGCTGGCCGGCGGCGATACGGCCGTCACCATGCGCGCCGCTGCGGAACAGTTGAATGGTGTGAACGCCGCCATGGTCTATGGGACGGACGGCGCCATTTCGGCCCTGGACCTCGTGGTGCTGGAGGATCCCAAAGGGGCTCAGGTCGTCTACCAGCCAGCGCCGGTGGTGCGGAAAGCGGTGGCGGAGCGGCTGCCGCAGATCGACGAATGGATGCGGCCGCTTTTCGCCTCGCTGACGCTGGAAACCCTGCAGAAGCTGAATGGCCGCATCGTGGTCGAAGGCCAGCCGGCGCGGCAGGTGGCAGAGGCGCATCTGCGTGGCCTCGGGCTGCTGGGCTGAGGCATGGTGCCGCGACCAGCCCTGCTCGCTTCCGCTCCTTCCGGCACCGTGTCCTCGCCTCCACGCGAAGCCACGGCCGTGGCCTTGCTCGCAGCGTTGGCGGCGCTGGCACCCTTCCTGCTCGGCTGGCTTTCGGTGGCGCCGAATCGGCTGTTGAGCCCGCGCCCGACGCCACTGCCAATGGCGCCGGTAACCGGGCTGGCAATGGGCGGCTTCCTGCTCGCCTGCCTGCTCGTGCTGCTGCTGGCCCGGCGCGCGGCGCTGCTGCCTTGGGCCGAGGCCGCCGCCGCCCTGGCGCTCTGCGCCCTGCTGGCAACCCTGGGGCTGGGAGCACAGGCAGCGCTGAGCGCGGCCTCCCCCACCGCGCGCGCCATGCCGGCGGCGGGCGCCTGGGTCTCAGTGCTGCTACTCGCCCTCGCGGCGGGAAGCTGCGCCGCCGGACGCGGTGGCAGGCCGGGCCGCTTCCTGGCCCTGGCGGTGCTCGGCGCGGGCGGGATGCTGGCCAGCGGATTGCTCAACGGGCTTTCCGTCGTGCAGGAGGCCACAGCGCGCGGGCCGGAATTGCGCGCAGCCCTGGCCGGTCACCTGGGCCTGGCCGGCGGTGCCCTGGCGCTGGCGCTCCTCATTTCCGTGCCGCTCAGCCTGCTGGCCCTGCAGCGGCCACGGCTGGAGGCAGTGCTGATGGGCCTCGCCAGCGGCTTCCAGGTGGTGCCTTCGATCGCGCTGTTCGGCCTGTTGATGGGACCTCTGGCAGCACTGGCCGCGCTGTCGCCGCGGTTGCGCGACTGGGGCCTGGGCGGCATCGGGCCGGCACCCGCCATCCTCGGCATCGCCGCCTATCTGCTGCTTCCGCTTGCCAGCAGCCTGCTGGCCGGGCTGCGCGTCGCCTCCCCCGACCTGCTCGACGCGGCGCGCGGCCAGGGCATGACCGAGGGCGGCATCCTGCGCCGGCTGCGCCTGCCGCTCGGGCGCGGCGTGATGCTGGGCGGGGTGCGGGTGGCAGCGGTGCAGGCGGTCGGGCTGGCGACGCTGGCGGCGCTGATCGGTGGCGGCGGCCTGGGCCAGTTGGTGTTCCAGGGTATCGGCCAGATGGCCGCCGACCTGATCCTGCTCGGCGTCCTGCCGATCGTGCTGCTTTCCCTGCTGGTGGACGGGCTGCTGGCCCTGGCGCAATCGGCGCTGGAGCCCGCTCGGTGATCCGCTTCGAAGGTGTCACCCGCCGCTATGGCGACCGCGCCGCGGTGGACCGCGTCACGCTGGAGGTGCCCGAGGGCAGCATCTGCGTGCTGCTGGGGGAATCCGGCTCCGGCAAGTCCACGCTGATGCGCATGGTCAACCGGCTGGTCGAGCCGAGCGCCGGCCGGGTGCTGGTGAGGGGGCGCGACGTCGCCACGACGGAGCCGGAGGCGCTGCGGCGCGGCATCGGCTATGTCATCCAGTCTGTCGGGCTGTTCCCGCATTGGCGCGTGGCGGAGAATGTCGCCACCGTGCCGCGCCTGCTGGGCTGGGACGCCGCGCGGGTCGTGGCGCGGGTGGATGCCCTGCTGACCCTGGTCGGCCTGGAGCCCGACCGCTTCCGGGACCGCTTCCCGCACGAGCTATCCGGCGGGCAGGCGCAGCGCGTCGGCCTGGCCCGTGCGCTCGCCGCCGACCCGCCGCTCCTGCTGATGGACGAGCCCTTCTCCGCGCTCGATCCCGGCACGCGGCGCGGGCTGCAGGCGGAGCTGCGCACCATCCATGCCGAGACCGGCAAGACCATCCTCTTCGTCACCCATGACGTGGAAGAAGCCTTGGCGCTGGCTGATATCGTGGCGGTGCTGGAGGAAGGCCGCCTGGTCGCCCGCGGCCGCCCGGCCGAGCTGCTGGAGCGCGGCGCTGGTGCGCCGGTGCGGCGCCTCTTCGGCGAGGAGAGCCTGACTTTCCACCGGCTGGCGACCCTTCCTGCCCGCGCCCTCGCCCGCCCCGAGGATGCTGCGGCCGGATTGCCGGTATTGCCGGCGGAGGCCTCCCTCAAGCAGGCGCTCATGGTGATGCTTTCCGAAGGCAGTGACCGAGTGGCGGTGCAGGCCACGGACAGTTTTCCCGGCGGCACGCTGCACTGGGCCGATCTGGTGCACGCGGCATGACCGGCCTGCTGGCCCAGGTCGCCGCCTTCCTCCTCGCCCTCTGGGCCGCCCCACATCTGGGTGTGCTCTGGCACGCGCTGTTCCCCGGGTTGGCCCGCCCGACCTGGGACAGCCAGAGCTGGTTCGCGCTGCTCGGCGAACACCTGCTGCTTTCCCTCGGCGCGGCGCTGATCGCTGCCGCGATCGGCCTTGGTGCCGGCATCCTGGCGACGCGCGGCGCCGGGCGGTCCCTGCGCCCGCTGCTGGATGCCCTCTTCGCCTTCGCCCAGGCCATCCCCCCCGTGGCGGTGATCGCGCTGGCCCTGCCGCTGCTCGGCTTCGGCGCGGCGCCGACGCTGCTGGCGCTGGTGCTCTACGCGGCGCTGCCGGTGATGCGCAGCGCGGTGGCCGGTCTGGACGCCGTGCCGCCCGCCGTGCTGGACGCGGCGCGCGGCACCGGCATGGGCCGCGCGGGCATCCTGACCCGGGTGGAACTGCCGCTCGCGCTGCCAGTGATCCAGGCCGGGCTGCGGGTCGCCGTGGTGCTGTCCATCGCCACCACGGCCGTGGGCGCGGTGGCCGGGGCAAGTTGCCTCGGCACGCCCATCATCGTCGGGCTGGCGAATGGCAACACCGCCTGGGTGCTGCAGGGCGCCATCTTCACCGCCTGGCTGGCGCTGATCGCCGACCGAGCACTGCGGCTCGGGCTGCGCCAGGGCGCGACGCAGCCCTGATACCGGTCAGCATCTATGCTGACCGGTATGGGGCCGCTTCGGAGCTACAGCCGCACCTTCAGCGCACGCCCTAGCTCGCCCATGATGCCGGCGCGGAAGGCCAGCACGCAGGCGACGAAGATCGCGCCCTGGATCACCGTGACCCAGGCGCCCAGTTCCGCCAGCATGTTCTGCATCACGATGATCACGGCCGCGCCGACAACCGGGCCGAACATCGTGCCGAGGCCGCCCAACAGCGTCATCAGCACCACCTCGCCCGACATGGTCCAGTACACATCGGTCAGGGTGGCGATGCCGAAGACGATCGCCTTCGCACCACCGGCGATCGCGGCCAGCGTGGCGGAGAGGGTGAAGGCCAGCAGCTTGTAGTCGTCCACCCGGTAGCCCAGCGAGACGGCGCGCGGCTCATTCTCGCGGATCGCCTTCAGCACCTGGCCGAAGGGCGAATGCACGATGCGGCTGATGAACAGGAAACCCGCCAGGAAGATGACGGCGACCAGCCAGTAGAGCGTCATGTCCGCGCGCAGGTCGATCAGGCCGAGGAGCGCGCCGCGTGGCACTCGCTGGATGCCATCCTCGCCACCGGTGAAGGGCGCTTGCAGGTAGAAGAAATAGACCATCTGGGCCAGGGCCAGCGTGATCATGGCGAAATAGATGCCCTGGCGTCGGATGGCGATCCAGCCGGCCACCGCGCCGAGCGCCGCGCCGACGACGCCGCCCGCCAGGATTGCCAGTTCCGGCGTCAGTCCCCAGACCTTGGCCGTATGCGCGGCGATATAGCCGCCAGTGCCGAAGAACATGGCATGGCCGAAGGAGAGCAGGCCGACATAGCCGATCAGCAGGTTGAAGGCGCAGGCGAAGAGCGCGAAGCAGAGCACGTTCATCAGCAGCACGGGGTAGAGGAAGAACGGCCCGGCCAGCACGATGGCGAGCAGCACCAGGAAGGCGATGCTTTGCGCGCGGTTGAAGCCGAAGCCGGAAAGCAGGGGCAACCCCGGCGCATCATGGACCGGTGCCGCGGCGATGGCGGATGCCTGCACGGCCATCTCAGGCCCTCCCAAACAGGCCGGCGGGGCGCGCCAGCAGCACGATGGCCATAATAACGAAGATCACCGTGGAAGAGGCCTCGGGATAGAAGACCTTGGTCAGCCCCTCGACCAGTCCGAGGCCGAAACCGGTGATTACCGAGCCCAGGATGGAGCCCATGCCGCCGATCACCACCACGGCGAAGACCACGATGATCAGGTTCGAGCCCATCTGCGGATTGACGGAGTAGATCGGCGCCGCGAGCACCCCGGCGAAGGCCGCGAGCGCCACGCCAGCGGCATAGGTCAGCGTCATCATCCGCGGCACGTTGACGCCGAAGGCCTGCACCAGCGCGGCATTCTCCGTCGCTGCGCGCAGATAGGCGCCGAGCCGCGTCTTCTCGATGACAAGCCATGTGGCGAGGCTCATCACCACCGCCGCGACCACCACCCAGAGCCGGTACTTCGGCATGAACATGAAGCCAAGATCCACCGGTGGCCCACCCAGTGCCTCGGGCGGCGCATAGGGCATGCCGGAGGAGCCGAACTCGTTGCGGAACACGCCCTCGATGATCAGGGCGAGCCCGAAGGTCAGCAGCAGGCCGTAGAGATGATCCAGCTTGTAGAGCCGGCTGATCATCGTCTTTTCCAGCAGCACGCCGAAGGCGCCGACGATGAGCGGCGCCAGAATCAGCGCCGGCCAGTAGCCGATGCCGGCCCAGTTCAGCAGCATCCAAGCGACGAAGGCGCCCATCATGAACTGCGCCCCATGGGCGAAGTTGATGACGTTCAGCATGCCGAAGATCACGGCCAGACCCAGCGAGAGTAGCGCATAGAAGGCGCCGTTCACCAGGCCGAGCGCGACCTGCGGCAGGCCGATTTCGAGTTGAAACAGGAGATCGTCGAGCACGGGCGGAACTTCCTGCGGGACGGCGTGCGGGAGGCGCGGCGGCAGCACCATGGCTGCCGCCGCGCCCTGTGGTGGCTCAGCTATGCACCAGACTGCAGCCGCCCTCGCTCAGCGGGCGGAACGCCTCGTCGGCGGCGGTGGTCTGCAGCACCTTGTAGTAGTCCCAGGGCGCCTTCGACTCTTCGGGGCCCTTCACCTCGAAGAGATAGACCGGGTGCAGCTTGCGCCCATCCTCGCGGATCTTGCCCTGGCCGAAGCAGTCGTCATCGGTCGGCATGGCCTTCATCCGCGCCACGGCATCGCGCCCGCTGGCCTTGGCAGCCGCCGCGCCCATATCCTTCACCACCTTGAGGTAGTGCAGCACCGAGGCATAGCAGCCCGCATGATTCATGTTCGGGTAGTTGTCGGCGACGGCGTCCTTCACCCGGTTCGTGAAGGCACGGGTGCGGTCGTTCAGATCCCAGTAGAAGCTTTCGGTACAGACCAGGCCCTGCGCCGTTTTCAGTCCGAGCGCGTGCACGTCGCCGATGAACATCAGCAGCACGGCGAGCTTGGTGCCGCGGCGGGTGACGCCGAATTCCGCCGCCTGCTTCACGCAATTGATGGTGTCAGTGCCGGCATTGGCGAGGCCGATCACCTTGGCGC
>DATMRU010000082.1:0-8244 GCA_035565935.1 Roseomonas sp. | reverse complement strand
TTGTCCGAGGCAGTGCCTCGGACCCCCCGAACTTTTGTTGCACCCTACAGCGCTACCACAAGCTTCCCGAAGTTGCGCCCTTCCAGCAGCCCGACGAAGGCCTCCGGCGCATTCTCCAGCCCCTGCACGACATCCTCCTTCCAGCGCAGCTTGCCCTCGCGGATCCAGGCGGCGCCGCGTTGGCGCCAGACCGGCCAGGCGCGAGGATGGTCGGAGACGATGAAGCCCTGCAGCCTGAGCCGCTTGCGCACCACGCTGGCCAGGTTCGGCCCGGGCGGCAGGGGGCGGGTGTTGTAGGTCGCCACCGTGCCGCAGAACGCGATGCGGCCGAAGTCGCGCATGCGCGGGAAGACCGCCTGCTGCACGGCGCCGCCGACATTCTCAAAATACACGTCAATTCCCTCGGGGCAGGCTTCCTCCAGTGCCGCCTCGAGGTTCCCGCGATGGTCGAGGCAGGTATCAAAGCCCAGGGTCTCCGTCACATAGCGGCACTTCTCGGGCCCGCCAGCAATGCCGATGACCCGCGCCCCCATCTGCTTCGCCACCTGCCCGGCGACACTGCCCACGGCGCCCGAGGCAGCGGAGACGACGAAGGTCTCGCCCGGGCGCGGCTGGCCGATCTCGGTGACGCCGACCCAGGCCGTGACACCTGGCATCCCCAGCACGCCAAGCCAGGCGGTCGGCGGCACGCCGGCCTCCTGCGGCAGCTTCAGCAACTGCTCGCCGGGCGCGACCGAATAGCGCTGCCAGCCGCGCGCACCGCCGACCCAATCCCCGGGGGCGAAGCGCGGATGCTCGCTTTCCACCACCTCGCCCACGCATTCGCCCTCCATCACCCCGCCGAGCGGGACGGGCCGGGCATAGGAGGCGGCATCATCCATCCGCCCCCGCATATAAGGATCGAGGGAGAGGAAGCGGTGGCGCACCAGCACCTCGCCGGAAAGGGGGGTCGGGCGCGGTCCCTCCGAAAGCTCGAAATGCTCCGGGCCCGGCTTGCCGGCTGGACGCGCCCGCAGGAGCACGCGCAGGTTGTTTTCGGCCATGTGAAGACACTCCTCCCCATCTGCTGCTCCGGCCTGCCGGAGAATGGCGACAGAGAGACAGCGCCGGAATGCGTGGGATGGCAAGCGGGAGGTTTCAGGCTCCCGCCCGGGCCGGGATGGGACAGGCCGGGCGCCTCACTTCCGCTCGCGGAGATAGTCCTCGCTGGTCCTCGGCGCGGGCCGGGCCGGGCCGGCATAGGGGTCGATCTGCCCGCCGGTCGCGGCGCCGACGCGGCAATCCTCGCAGAGGTCGAGCAGCGCGAGGCGCGCCGGATCCTGGAACATCCAGTGCCCGCCAGCGCGCAGCCGGGCCTTCACCCGGTCGATCGAGGCGCGGGTGCCGAAGGGCTTGGCGCAGGCGGTGCAGATCGCCGGCTCCTCCTGCTTCACCACGCGGCGGCTGGCGGCCTCGGGCGTCAGGTTCAGGCGCGGCGTCAGGCTGATGACCTTCTCCGGGCAGGTATTGGCGCAAAGGCCGCACTGCACGCAGGCATCCTCCAGGAAAGAGAGCTCCGGCCGGTCGGGGTTGGCGGCGAAGGCGCCGGTCGGGCAGACCATGGTGCAGGCGAGGCAGAGGGTGCAGCCTTCCACCGCCACCGTGGCCTCCCCGAAGGGCGCGCCGGCCGGCAGCGGAATGGCGGTGGCCGGGCTCCCGACGGGCGCGCGCAGCGCACCCAGCGCCGCCTTCAGGATCTCGCGCGGGGCGCCCATCGGCAGGAACTCCGCCTGGGCGGCGGGCGCGGGGCGGGGGGCGGCGCGCAGCATCTCATGCAGGGTGAAGGGGTCGTCCGTCTCGATCACCCCGGGCGCGTGCGGCAGGCCCAGCCCCGCCAGGGCGGCTTCGGCATAGTCGATGTTGCGCAGCACGCCCTCGGCGCCGTGCGGGCGGTGGGCGGGCAGCAGGACCTGCACGTCACTGGCGCCCCAGGCGAAGGGCGCCACCAGCAGCGCCAGGTCGGCGGCGGTCGGCTCGTTCACCCGCACCGGCAGCACATGCGCCGGCAGGCCGGGGCCGTGGCGGGAGAGTGCATCGAGCATCGCCTCGCCCGCCTCGCCATGGAGCAGCAGGGTGGGCGCCCGCCCGCCCGCCGCACGGTAGGCCAACAGCAGGGTGCGGATGCGGCGCAGCAGCGCATCGGTAGGGGGCAGGGCGTATTGCGCCGCGCCGGTCGGGCAGACAGCGGCGCAGGCGCCGCAGCCCGCGCAGATCTCGGCGCTGATCGCCACGCTGTCCCAATGGCCCTGGGCGCCGGGCGTGATGGCGCCGGTCGGGCAGAGGTCGAGGCAGCGGGTGCAACCCGTGCGCTTGTTGCGGGCATGGGCGCAGAGTCCCGCCTCGAAGCGGATGAAGCGAGGCTTGTCGAAGGCGCCGACCAGTTCGCCCGCCTCGGCCGCGATGCGGGCGATCGCCGCCGCATCCTCCGGCGCCGCGCGCAGATAGCCCTGCCGCACCTCATGCGCCGGGAAGAGCGGCGCCCGGCCCGTGAGATCGATGATCAGGTCGCACTGGCTGCTGGCGCCGTCGCGCGGCGTGCTCCAGCGATAGGCGGCGCGGGAGGAGGGCGCGGCGGCGGCGAAGCCATCGACGGTGACGGCGAAATGCCCCAGCCAGCCGATGGCGTTGCGCGCCCGGCCGCGCAGCACGGGATATTCCGCCTGCGGGCGCGGCGCCACCTCCGCCTCGCCGGTCAGCAGCACGGTGAGGTCGAGTTTCTCTTTCAGTCGCTCCGCGAGATCGAGCGCCGCCGCATCCCGGCCGAGGATCAGGGCGACGCCCTGGCTTTCCAGCGGCACCAGCGGCGTGGCGGGCATCGGCACGGCGGCGGCGGCCAGCAGCGCGGCCATCTTCGGCCCGGCCGCCGCGCCCTCCTCCGACCAGCCGGCCTGCTCGCGAATATTGACGAAGTCCAGCGCGCCAGCATGGCCGGCGGCCTCCGCCTCCTGCCGGAACAGCGGCGCCTCCTGGGTGCAGCCGACCGTGACATCCCCCTGGCCCAGCGCCGCCAGGAAGCGGTCGAGCTGGCTCCGGCAAAGCTGCTCGGCGGTGCGCAGCCGGCCACCGCAGCCGCGCTCCAGCGCCTTGCCGTCCAGCGCCATGCTATCCTCGCAGCTGCAGGCGAAGACGGTGCGCGCGGGCCGGTTCGCGGAATCGGTCATGCATTCTCCCGCCCGCTGTGCTGGCGCGGGCCGAAGCGCATATATCGTCCCACCGCCCTCATTTCCAAAGGGATGCCGCCCGAATGCGTGGAGGATTGCCCCCATTGCCGAGCCTCTTTGACCCCGTGCCGCTCGGCGCGGGCGAGGAGGCGCGGGCTCGCGCCATGGCCCTGGCGCCGGAGCGGGGCGGCGGCACGCTGACATGGCTGGCCACGTCCGAGCGCGTCGAGGCCGCCCTGGTGGTGGAGCCAGAGGAGCCGCTCGCCGCCGCCCGCGCCGCCGTGCTGGCCGCCGCCAGCGCCCTCGCGGATGCGCTGGGGGTGCTCGGCCCGCCCGAGATCCCGGTCACCCTGCGCTGGCCGGCGGGCATCGTGCTTAACAGCGCCGTGGTCGGCGAGGCCATGCTGGGCGAGCCGCCCGACACCGCGCCGGAGGAAAGGCCGGACTGGCTGGTGGTCGGCTTCCGCGCCCGCTGGCGCCACCCGCCCGGCCATCAGCCCGGCCTGGATCCCGGCCGCACCGCCCTGGCCGAGGAAGGTTTCCTGGAGGTGCCGCCGGAGGAGCTGGTCGCCGCCTGGGCGCGGCACCTGATGGCCGGCTTCGCCGAATGGCAGGCGCGCGGCTTTTCCGCCATGGCCGAGCGGGTGCTGGCGCGGCTGGAGGTGGAGGGCTGGATGGCCGGCGCCCGGCGCGGCCTCGACCCCGCCAGCGGCGACCTGATCCTCCGTCGCGCGGGGGAGGATGCCCGCCATTCCCTCGCCGCCGCCCTGGCGGAGGCCGGCGCATGACCCACCGCCTGCCGCGCACGCTGCGCCTCGACCCCTCCGACACCGTCATCTTTGCGCGCGCCGCCGAGCCGGGCGAATGGGCCGTGCCCGGCGGCTTCGCCTTCTGGGACGAGGACCCGGCGGCGCTCACCGGCCAGCGGCGGCAGGAATTCCGCGCCGGCTTCCTCGGCCTCGGCAGCTTCGGCTTCTCCACCCTGGTGGAGGTGGCCGAGGCCAGCCCGGCGGAGCGCGCGGTGGCGGTGGCCGCGCTGGCCGCGCATATCCGCGCCTGCTACGGCGCGCCCGACGAGGCCGCCGCGCAGGCTGCCGCCGAGGAAGAGATCGGTTTCGCGGAATCGCTCTGTGATCACCCGCCCGGCACGGTGCTGGCCCTGTCCCGCAGCGTCGAGGCGGGCGCGGTGCGGGAGCGGTTCCGCACCCTGCATCGGCGGGAGACGCCCCGTGGCGATTTCGCTGGCCTGCCGGTGTTCAACATCGTCACGGTGGAAGGGGAGGATGACGAATCGCCGGAGCGCCCCGATCTGACGCGCGTGGGGAAGGAGTGAGAATGCCGGATTTCTGGGTGGCCTCCGGCCATTGCCTGTGCGACCGGGGCGCCGAGGGGCGGCTCGTCGCCACGCCTGACCTATGGCGTGCCTTCCTGGCCCGGCCCGAACTGGTGCCGCCCGGGGAGGCCTGCGCGGCCGAGCGCGCCCTGCACCATGCCCTGCTGGAGGACCCGCTGCGGCCGGTGGCGCCCGCGACGCTGGCAGCACTTGCGGACCCTGACGCGCGCGAGAACTGGCAGGTCTTCCTGGCCTTCCGCGACCGCGTGGCGGCGCAGCCGACCTTGGAGGCCGCCTGGCTGGCGCTCTACCGCCAGGGCGTGGCCGGCGTGCCGCCGCTTTTCCTGCAGATGCTGACGCAGCTCGTCGCCCGCGCCGCGCTGGAGGGGGTTGAGGATGCCTTCACCCTGCGAGCCGGCGAGTGCCTGTTCCGCCCGCAGCGCGCCGCCATCCACCAGGGTGCGCTGCTGCTGGCCGATGAGGAGGTGATCGCCGCCCGCGCCGAGGCGGCCGATCTCGGCCCGCTCGGCCGCCTGCTCTCCGAGGCCGGCGCGCCGCCGCGCGAGGTGGAGCTGGACGTGCTGGGCGAGGCCGATCCGGCAGCCTATGCCGCGCGCTCGGACGCGCATGACTTTGCCCTGGACATCGCCGAGGGCCGCCCCGGCCAGCATGGCCTCGCCCGCGCGCTGGAGCATTTCATCCGGCATGTGCTGGGCGAGAGGGTGACGATCCGCCCGGTGCCGGTGATCGAGGATGCCGCCTGGAGCTGGCATGTCGGCCTGGACAGCGAGGCGACGGCCATCGCGAATGACCTCTGGCACGGCGAGCCGGTGGAGCAGGCGCGGCTGGCGCGCATTCTCTGGCTCGGCGTGCTGGACTTCGCGGACACGACGCGGGTGCTGCCGCGCGTCGCCGGCCGCCCGGTCTACCTGGCGCTGGCGATGGACGTCGCCCAGCGCGTTCGCATGAAGCCGCAGAACCTTGCCACGGGCCTGCCCCTGATTGCCGCGGAGGCCGCCCTGTGAAGGGCCGGAGGAATCCCGGGGCCCGGGGAGGCGGTTGCCTCCCCGACGGAGGTGCGGGGGCGGCGCCCCTGCGGCGCCTGCTATGACCCTCATCGGCACGCCCGAAAGTGAGCGCATCCCGGTCGCCGTCATCGCCGAGCGCCGCCCTTCGACGAGCCCCTGGGCCGAGTGGTCCTGGCGGGTGCTGGAGGTGCTGGCCGAGGCACCCGAGGCGCCGCCCTGGACGCTGCTCAGGCAGGAGGCAGGCCGTGCGCTCTACCTCGCCGGCCATGCCGAGATCGCCCTGCACCCGACGGACACCGACAACTACCGCCACAACCTGGCCTCGCCGGAGCCGCGCCTCTGGGTGGTGCTGCGCACCGCACCGGGGGAGCCGGGCATGGCGCTGCATCTGGTGACGCTGGACCCGGGCGAGGCGCATCTCTATGCCGATGTCGGCAGTGATGTGCTGGAGAGCCTGCCGATGCCGCCTTTCCTGCGCGCCCCGCTGGAGGCTTTCGTGGCCCGCCACCACCGTGAGCGCGGCTTCTACAAGCGCCGCCGCGACCGTGCCGATCCCGAGGCCATGGCACGCCGTCGCCCGGAGGATGAGCGATGAGCAGCGAGGGGTTCCTGTCCCGCTGGTCGCGCCGCAAGCGCGGGCTGGAGCCGGAGGCGCCGGAGCCTTCCACGGCGCCCGCACCCACACCGCAGGCCGAGGCGCCGTCGCCCGAGCCGGAATTCGACCCCGCCAGCCTGCCGCCGGTGGAGAGCCTGGGGCCGGAGAGCGACATTTCCGCCTTCCTGCGGCCGCAGGTGCCGGCCTTTCTGCGACAGGCGGCGCTGCGGCGGATCTGGTCGCTCGACCCGGTCATCCGGGACTTCACCGGCCCGGCGGAATATGCCTGGGACTTCAACGCCCCGGACGGGGTGCCCGGCTTCGCGGCGGAGCTGAGCGAGGAGGTCGGCCGGAAGCTGGTCCAGGCGCTCAGCGGATTGCCCGCGCCCGAGGCGGAGGCGCCTGATGCGCTCCCCGAGCCGCCCGCCTCCCCGCCACTGTTGGCCGGGGAAGCAGAGGCCGTGGCGCCGGCAGTACCACCCCTGCCGGACTCCCCGGTGCGGCTCAGCGACGCCGAGCCGCCGCCGGCCCCAAAGGAGGCGGAGAGTGAGGCACCCCCTGCGCCTCTCCCGCGCCGGCGGCATGGCGGCGCGATGCCGGTTTGAAGTTGAGAATACTTCGCAACAATTTCCGTGAATGGTGCTCGACTTGCCGTCAGCCCTGGCGCTGAGGCATTATAAAGTATTGGTCATCCTTGCATGTGAGGATGGCCGGACTTGAAACGCCAGGGATAGGCACAGCAGCACATGACCTCCTCGGTGCCGCCGGCCCCTACCGACGACCCGCTGGCCCCTGATCTGCTGGAGCTGGAACGCGCGCGTCTCTTCGCGCTGCTGGGCCGGCTGCTGGTGGCGCCGCCCGATGCCGCCCTGCTCGCCAGCCTGCGCGGCCTGCGCGGCGATCCCGGCACGCTGCTGGGCGCCGCCTATGACGCGCTGGCCGAGGTGGCCCGGCAGACCGGGCCCGAGCCAGCCGAGCGCGAGTACCATGCGCTGTTCATCGGCATCGCGCGCGGCGAGCTGCTGCCCTTCGCCTCCTACTACCTGACCGGCTTTCTGAACGAGCGGCCGCTGGCCGATCTGCGGGAAAGCCTGGGGCGGCTCGGCATCGAGCGCGCGCCGGGGGTCCATGAGCCGGAGGACCACCTGGGCTTCCTCTGCGAGACCATGGCCGGGCTGATCGCCGGGGTCTTCCCGGCAACGCCGGAGGCGGCGGCCGAGTTCTTTACCCGACACATCCAGCCCTGGGCGATGCGCTGCTTCGCCGACCTGGAGGCGGCGGAATCCGCGCGGTTCTACCGGGCCGTGGGCGCCCTGGGCCGCGCGGCGCTGGAAACCGAGATCGCCGCGGCGGACCTGCCGCGATGAGCATGACGACGGAGGGAAGGCAGCGATGAGCGACCGTGAGGATGCGAAGGTGGCGGAGCGGCGCGGCTTCCTGAAGACGCTGGGCCTGGCCGGCGGCGCCGCCATGGCGGCGAAGCCGGCACTCGCCATCCAGGAGCACGCGCCCGAGCAGCGCAAGGAATCCGAGGCCGAGAAGGTGGCGGCGCGCTATCGCGAGACCGAGCACGTCAAGGCCTTCTACCGCACCAATCGCTACTGAGCCGCGACAGGGAAGGGACGCCCGATGCTGATCAAGCGCAGCGAAGGGAAGGCCGCCCGGCAGCGGCTTTCCTCCGCCTATCAGGGGCTTTCCGGCGGGGGGCTGGATCGCCGCGGCTTCCTGCGTCAGGCAGGGCTCGGCGGTGCCGGGCTCGCCGCGTTGGGCGGACTCGGCCTGACCACCGTGCGCAAGGCCGAGGCCGGCCCGACCGACTTCGGCCAGCCGATCCAGCGCATCAAGAACGTCTGCACCCACTGCTCGGTGGGCTGCACCGTCACCGCCGAGGTGCAGAACGGCGTCTGGGTCGGGCAGGAGCCCTCCTGGGGCAGTCCGATCAATCGCGGCACGCATTGCGCCAAGGGCGCCTCGGTGCGCGAGCTGGTGCATGGCGACCGCCGCCTGAAATACCCGCTGAAGCTGGTGAACGGCGAGTGGAAGCGCCTCTCCTGGGACCAGGCGATCGACGAGATCGGCGACAAGCTG
>DATMRU010000081.1:0-103987 GCA_035565935.1 Roseomonas sp. | reverse complement strand
TTCTCGGCGTCGCGCTCGGTGTCGCGCAGGAGCGCGCCCAGGCCGCCGCCGGCGCCGCCGCCCGGGCCGGCCTGCGCCGACGCGCCTTTGCACGGCTGCTCGCCGCCGGCCCCGCCGATAGCCGGCCGGTGGGCGAACGCGCCGCCCTGGTGGTGGACCGCGTCGAGGCGCTGGACGGCTATTTCGCCCGCTGGCTGCCCGCCGCCGCCCTGGCCGCCGCCGGGCCGCTGCTGATCGCCATCGTCGTCGCCTGCGAGGACCCGCTGAGCGGCGTCATTCTCTTCGTGGCCGGCGCGCTGGTACCGGTCGGCATGGCCATGACGGGCATCGGCGCCGCCTTGGCCAGCCGGCGGCAGTTCGATGCGCTGCAACACCTTTCCGGCCGCTTCCTCGACCGCATGCGCGGCCTGCCGCAGCTTGTGCTGTTCCGCCGCCAGGAAGCGGAGGCACAGGCGTTGGGTGCCGCGGCCGATGAGCTGCGCCGCCGCACCATGAAGGTGCTGCGTGTCGCCTTCCTCTCCGGCCTGTCGCTGGAGGTGATCGCGGCGGCGGTGCTGGGCTGCCTCGCATGGCGGCACGGCAACATGCTGCAGGGGGGCCACCCCGACCCGCAGGCGGCGCTGTTCTGCCTGCTGATGGTGCCGGGCTTCTTCGCGCCGCTGCGCGCCTTCTCCGCCGCCTACCACGAGCGCATGGCGGCCCAGGGCGCCGCCGCCGCCCTGGCGCCGCTGCTGGAAGGGCCGGCGCCCGAGGAGACGGGCCTGCAGCTGGCCGAGATCCCGCCCAGCGTCGTTGTCACCTTCGAGCATGTCAGCCTGACCTATGATCCCTCCCGCGGCCCGGCCCTGGTAGATCTCTCCTTCCGAGTCATGCCGGGCGAGGCGCTGGTGCTGGCGGGGCCCTCCGGCTCCGGCAAGTCCTCGGTGCTGCGGCTGCTGATGGGCTTCCATCGCCCGGACAGCGGGCGCCTCGCCCTGAACGGACGGGACGCCACCACGCTGCGCCCGGACGAGTTGCGCCGGCTGACAGCCTATGTCGGGCAAAAGGCGCACCTGTTCCGCGACACAATCCGCGAGAACATCCGCCTCGCCCGGCCGGAGGCGAGCGATGCCGAGGTGGAGGCCGCCGCGCGCGCCGCGCAGGTGACCGACTTCGCCGCTGGCCTGCCACAAGGGCTGGACACGCTGGTGGGGGAGGGCGGCTTCGGCCTTTCCGGTGGGCAGGCGCAGCGCGTGGCTATCGCCCGCGCCTTCCTGCGCAATACTCCCCTGGTGCTGCTGGACGAGCCCACCGTGCATCTCGACCCCGGTACGGAGGCCCAGGTGCTGGACAGCCTGCGTCGCCTCTGCGCCGGCCGCACGGCCATCATCGCCACCCATTCGGCGGCGCTGCGCGCCCGCTTCGGCCGTGTGCTGGAGCTGGAGCAAGGCCGTGCCGTCACCTCCCGGATGGCCGGCGAATGATCGCGATGCTGCAGGATCTCCTGCGCGTGCTCGGCCTCTGGCGGGCGCGCCGGGGCTGGCTGCTCGGTGGCGCGCTGGTGGCCATGCTGGCCGCCCTGGCCGGGGTGGCGCTGCTGGCGCTGGCCGGGCGCGGCGTGTCCGAGGGGCTGCGACAAGGCGCGCTGACCGGCGTGGCCGTCGGCTCGCTGCTGCTGCTGCGACCGCTGATCCTGCTGCGGCCCGCCGCCCGCTATTTCGAACGGCTGGTGACCCACGCCGCGACCTTCCGTGCCCTGGCCGATACCCGCATCTGGTTCTTCCGCCGGCTGGCCGAACGGCTTCCCTCCGGCCTTGGCCTGCGCCGTGCCGGCGACCTGCTGGGCCGACTGGTTTCCGACGTCGAGGCGCTCGACGGGCTCTACCTGCGCGCCCTGGTCCCCGGGGCGGCCGCCTTCGCCGTGGTGCTTGCGCTGGCGGTGCTGCTCGGCTTCGCCGGGCCGGCACTGGCCGTGATCGTCGCTCTGCCGCTGGCGCTCGCGCTGCTCCTGCCGCCGCTGCTCGCGCCGGGCGCCGCCCGCGCCGCCGCCGAGGTGGCCGAGGCCCAGGGCCGGTTGCGCGCCGCCGCTGTCGATCCGCTGCTGGGGCTGGAGGACACGCTGGCCGCCAATGCCGAGGGGCGGGCCGCCGCGCGCCTCGATGCCGCCGGCGAGGATCTGGCCCGCAGCCAGGAATCCCTGGCGCGCCGCGCGGCCTGGGGCGGTGCGAGCGGAACGGTGCTGACCCAGGCGGCGCTGCTCGGGGCGCTCGGCTATGGGCTGGCGGGCGGCCCGGGCGCCGCCGCCGGCACCGTGATGGGCCTGTTCCTGGCCCTCGCGGCGGGCGAGGTGCTGGCCGGCCTGCCGCGCGCCGGTGCGGCGCTGGCCGCGGCAGGCGCGGGTGCGCGCCGCCTCTTCGAGGCTGCCGACACGCCGCCGCCGGTCGCCGAGCCGGCGCATCCCGCGCCCCTGCCGCCCGGCCATGCCATCCAGGCCGAAGGCGTGCGTTTCGCCTGGGCGGAGGACCGCGCGCCCGTCTTCGAGGATCTTTCCTTCGATCTTCCCGAAGGTGGCCGGCTGGCGCTGCTCGGCCCTTCCGGCGCCGGCAAGTCCACCCTGGCGGCACTGCTGCTCAAGCTGGCGGCGCCGCAGGCCGGGCGCATCACCCTGGGCGGGGTGGACATCGCCACGCTGTCCGCCGATGCCGTGCGCAGCCGCATCGCTTGCCTCACGCAGGATGCCCGGCTTTTCGATGACAGCATCGCCGCCAATCTTCGTATCGCCGCGCCGGAGGCCGACGACGCCGCGCTGTGGCAGGCACTGGAGCGGGCGGGCATTGCCGAGATGGTGCGCACCCTGCCGGAAGGGCTGCAGACGCAGTGCGGCGAAGGTGGGGCCCGTTTCTCGGGCGGGCAGGGACGGCGCCTGGCGCTGGCCCGCGCGCTACTCTCCCCCGCGCGCGTCCTGATCCTGGACGAGCCGGCGGCGGGGCTGGATGCGCAGGCCGAGCGGGCCTTCCTGGAGACGCTGGAAAGCGCCACCGAGGGTCGCAGCATCATCCTGATCACCCATCGGCTGCTTGGCGTCGAGCGCCCGACGCGCATCCTGCGGCTGATCGGTGGTCGCGCCCTACCGGCCATGGGCTGAAAGCCTGTTTGAGAAGGGTGTCGGGTCGGGCGCCAGCCCTCCGCCGCTCCGTTCTCAAACGGGTTCTGAGCACGGCTGGGCGCGGCAACAGGGCCGCCGATGAGGCGTTACTTCCTCCGAACCTCGCGGATGGGAGCAATCAGGATGAGCGGATTTTTTTCCGGGCGATCCGGCGGTGGGCTGACGGGTGGCCTTTCGAATGGCGTCAAGATGGCAGCCGTGGCGCTGCTCGTCCAACAGCTGATGAAGCATGCACGCCAGGAGGGCGCCGCGCCGGCCGGGCCCGCGCAGGCGACGCCCGCCGGCGGCACGGGCGGCCTGGGTGATCTCGGCGGATTGCTGGGAGGCCTGCTCGGCGGCGGCGCCATGGCCGGGGGCGGCGGGCTGCTGGGCGGTCTGGCGGGAATGCTCGGCGGGCTGCGCAGCCAGGGACTCGGCCATCAGGTGGATTCCTGGGTGGGCCGGGGCGAGAACCAGCCGGTTTCTCCGCAGGACCTCGAGCGCCAATTCGATCCGCAGGATCTCGATACGGCAGCCCGCGAAGCGGGGACCGACCGTCAGAGCCTGCTGGAGGAGCTGAGCCGCACCCTGCCGCAATTCGTCGATCGCGCCACGCCGCAGGGCCATCTCCCGCAACGCGAGGAGGAACTTAACCGTGAAGGGATCGGCGACCTGTTGAGCAGCCTTCTCCGGGGCGGACAGCCGGGCGGGGGTACGCCCCCCCGCGGCTGAGGCGGGGCGCGCCTCACGGCGCGAAAGCGGTGAGGCGTTGCCGGATCTCGGCGGCAAGCGCGCGCAGGGTCGGCTCGGGGCGTACCGTCAGTCGCTCCGCCATGCTGGCCAGGAAGCCGGGCGAGCCGGCGGCAGCGGCTTGGCGGAACCATTGCAGCGCTGCCTCGGCACGGCCCTCCGCCAGCGCCAG
Source organism: Roseomonas sp. (assembly GCA_035565935.1). GTDB lineage: Bacteria > Pseudomonadota > Alphaproteobacteria > Acetobacterales > Acetobacteraceae > Pseudoroseomonas. The sequence goes on along the minus strand of DATMRU010000081.1, from coordinate 99,941 downwards.
GGTGCCTATGTTGAACTGGGCGCGGAAATCGCCGGCCTCGGCGGCGCGGGCATAGAGCGCGAAGGCCGCGGCACGGTCCGCCGGCCCCTCCCACCCTTCCTCCAGAAACCGGCCAACCACGGTCAGCGACTTGGCATGGCCCTGGTCGGCGGCGCGGCGGAACCAGCGCAAGGCCTCGGCCCGGTCCTGCGGCAGGCCGGCGCCGCGGGCGAGGAGCGTGGCCAGGTTGTACTGTGCCCAGGCGAGGCCTTTCTCCGCCGCCTCCCGGTAGATGGCGGCGGCGCGGGGCAGGTCCACCGGCACGCCCCAGCCCAACTCGTGGCAGCGCCCAGTCATGTTCAGCGCCTCCAGGTTCCCCGCTTCGGTGGCGGTGCGGAACCATGCGAAAGCGGCGGCGCGGTCCATCGGCACGCCGCGCCCTTCCAGCAGGACCTGGCCATAGAGAAGCTGCGCCTGGGTCAGCCCGGCCCGGGCGGCGGCGGCGATCCAGCGCGCCGCCTCCTCCGGTGGCCCGGAGAAGGCGGCCTGAAGTTGCTCGGGGCTGGCCTTGCGGAGGGCGGCGAGGGGAAGAGGGGGTGGCGGGGAAGGGCGGGCGGCGCGGCGACGGAGCATCCGCCCTTTATGCGACTAAGAATCTCTCGCAACAATCCCCGGCCCTGTCTCAGCCTCGCGCCAGCAGCCGACCGCCCTGCTTCACCCGGCCGGGAAGTGGATGGCCGACCACCTCCTCCGCCAGCCGCCCGGCCTCGATCAGCCGGTCGAGATCGAGCCCGGTTTCCACGCCGCATTCGGCGCAGAGCAGGGCGAGATCCTCAGTGCAGAGGTTGCCGGCGGCACCGGCATGCTTGGCGAAGGGGCAGCCGCCCAGCCCGGCAATGGCGGCGTCGAAGCGGGTGATGCCCATCCGCAGGCCTTCCCAGGCATTCACCATCGCCATGCCGCGCGTGTCGTGCAGATGCAGCGAGAGTTCGAGGTCCGGCCACTTATCCCGCACGGCGCCGACCACCCGCTGGATGGTGAGCGGCGTCGCCCAGGCCATGGTGTCGGCCAGCGAGATCACCGGCCGTGCCAGACCCGCGCCGCCGGCCAGCGAAAGGATCGCCTCGATGCGGTCCAGCACCGCGCCGACCGGCACCTCGCCCTGGAAGTTGCAGCCGAAGGCGGCCATGATCGTCGCCCGGGCGAAGGGGATGCGGTGCTCGGCATAGAGCGCCATCAGCGCCGCCGCGGCGGCGAGATCCTGCTCGCGGTCGCGGTTCTGGTTGCGTTTGCCGAAGACCTCCGAGGCGGAGACGGAGACGCTGCCGTCCAGCGTCAGGTTCGGCGCCACCAGCGCGCGCAGGAAGCCCTTGGCATTGAGCCAGAGCGCGCCGAAGGCCACCCCCGGCGGCGGCTTCAGCCCGGCGCAGACGGCTTCGGCATCCGCCATGCCCGGCACCCGGCGCGGATCGACGAAGGAAACGGTCTGAATGCGCTTCAGCCCGGTCTCGGCCAGCGCATGGATGAGTTCGAGCTTGCGGGCGGTGGGAATCTCCCCCTTCTCGAACTGGAAGCCCTCGCGCGGGCCTTCCTCGCGGATCTCGATGCGGCTGGGCAGGCTCATGCTTCGGCCTCCGTCTCGGGCAGGGTGAGAATACCATCCCGCCGTAGCGCCGCCTGCTCCTCCGGCGAGAGGCCGATGCTAGCCAGCACGGCGGCGCCCCCTTCGCCGACATGCGGCGGCTGGCGGCGCAGCGTCAGCTTTGTGTCCTCGAAATGCAGCGGCGTCATCGGCAGGGGGGCACGCACCGTGTCAGTCAGTGCCGTCTCGCCCATGATGCCGCTGGCCAGCAGATGCGGATCGGTGAATAGATCCTCCGGATGGGCGACGGGCGCGCAGGGAATGAAGGCCGCGCGACAGCGGCGCAGCACCTCCTCCACCGGCAGCGCGGCGATCAGCTTCTCCAGCACGGGCATGACGCGGTCCCGCCCGGCGACGCGCTGGGCATTGCTGGCGAGGGACGGATCCGCTGCGAAGTCCTCCAGGCCGAAATGGGCGCAGAGGCGTTGCCAGTGCTGGTCGCTGGTGGCGCCGACGAAGACCTGCCCGTCCTGCGCCTGGAACACGTCGTAGATGGCCCAGGTGATGCGACGCGCCGTCATCGGCGGCACGCGCTCGCCGGCGATGGCGCCGGCCGCCATATGCTGGCCGACCATGAAGGCCACGCTCTCGAAGAGCGAGGCCTGCACCTTCTGGCCCTGGCCGGTCTGCTCCCGCTGGCGCAGCGCCGCCAGGATGCCGACCACGCCGAAGACGCCGCCCATGATGTCCACCACCGAGGTGCCGGCGCGCATCGGGCGCCCGGGCAGGCCGGTCATATAGGCCAAGCCGCCCTGCATCTGCACCACCTCGTCCAGCGCCGGCAGCTTCTCGTAAGGGCCGGGCAGGTAGCCCTTCAGCGCGCAATAGACGAGGCGTGGGTTGATCGTCCGCAGATGCCCCCAGCCGAGGCCGAGCCGCTCCATGGTGTCGGGGGCGAAGTTCTCCACCAGCACATCGGCGGTACTGACCAGCTTCTCCAGGATCGCCTTGCCGCGCGGGTCCTTCAGGTCCAGCGCCAGGCTGGCCTTGTTGCGGTTGTAGGTGGCGAAGAAGCCGGTGCCGAAGCCGCCCAGCCGCCGCGTGCGATCACCCTGCGGCGGCTCGATGCGGATGACCTCGGCGCCCAGATCGGCCAGCACCACGCCGCAGGAGGGCCCCATAACGGTATGGCCGAAATCCAGCACGCGGAGGCCGGCGAGGGGGAGGGCATTGGTTGACACAGAAGCGTTCCGTTGCACAGAATGGTGTTCTGTTCAACAGCATGGAACTCCTGGGCATGGCGGTCAAGCCGGAAGCGCCGGCGGAGGGGGTCGGCGCCGTGGATCGTGCGCTTTCCATCCTCTTCGCCTTCGGAGCGGGCGAGAATGCGCTGACACTGGCGGAGCTTTCGCGGCGCACCGGCCTCTACAAGAGCACCCTGCTGCGGCTGATCGCCTCGCTGGAGCGGGCGCGCCTGCTGGTACGGCCGGGGCCGGAGGCGCGCTGGCGCCTGGGGCCGGCGCTGGTCGGGCTGGGCCTGCGGGCGGAGCAGGGCACCGAGCCGCTGCGCGAGCTCGTGCCCCCCGTGTTGCGGCGGCTGGCGAAGGAGACCGGCGAAAGCGCCAGCTTCTATATCCGGGACGGGGAGTTCCGGCTCTGCCTGCTGCGGGAGGAGGGTCACCACGCCGTGCGCGACCATCTGCCCCCCGGCAGCCTGTTGCCGCTGGACCGCGGCGCCGCCGGACATGTGCTGCGCGGCGCCGGGCTTTCCGTCAGCATCGGCGAGCGGGACCCGGAGCTGGCTGCCATCGCGGCGCCGGTGCAGGGCGGTGGGGGCGTCCTGCTCGGCGCGCTCTGCCTTTCCGGCACCGCCACGCGCTTCGGCGAGGCTGACCGGCGGCAGGCCCTGGCGGCGGTGCTGGAGCGGGAGGCGGCGCAGCTTTCCCGGCGGCTCGGCGGCTGAAGCGCGCCTCGCTCAGGAGCGGGAGACGCCGTCCGCCACCAGCGTGCAGCCGGCGATGGCCAGCAGGATCGCCAACCCCGGCCAGAGCGCCGCCAAAGGTGCAGCGAAAACCGCCTCCTGCGCATTGGCCAGCATGTTGCCCCAGGAGGGCGTCGGCGGCTGGATGCCGAGCCCGAGAAAGCTCAGCACGCTCTCGGCCAGGATGGCGCCGGCCACCGCCAGCGCCGAGGCCACCGCCACCGGCGACGCCAGCCCCGGCAGCACATGCCGCCAGAGCAGCCGCGCCTCCGTCACGCCGAGCGCCCGCGCCGCCCGCACATAATCGCTGGCCAGGATGGTGAGCGCCCCCGCCCGTGCCAGCCGCGCCACCCCCACCCAGCCGAAGAGTACGAGAATGGTGACGATGCGCAGCATGTCGGTGGCGGCCTCGCCCCGCGGCAGGCCGAGCTTCGCCGGGTCCATCGCCGCCAGCAGCACCAGTATGGGCAGGGCGGGCAGGGCCAGCAGCCCGTCGGCCAGCCGCATCAGCACGGCATCCACCCAGCCGCCGCGCCAGGCCGCGAGCACGCCGATGGCGGTGCCGAGCACCGAGGCGGCCAGCGCCGTCGCCAATCCCACGCCGAGCGAAACGCGCGCGCCATAGAGCAGGCGGGTGAAGAGGTCCCGGCCCAGTTCGTCGGCGCCCAGGGGATAATCGGCGGAAGGTGGCGCGTAGCGGGCGAAGAGGTCGGGCGCGAAGGGGTCCTTGCCGACCCAACCAGCCGCGAGGGGCGCCAGCACGGCGGCCACTACCAGCAGGGCGAGAAGAAACAGCCCGAGCCGCAGCCGGATCATCGCTCGCCGAGCCTGGGATCGAGCCAGTGCTGGGCCAGGTCGGCGGTGAGAGTGGCCAGCATGGTCACCAGCGCCACCAGCAGCAGCGCCAGCAGGGCCAGGTTGTAGTCATTGCCCATGACGGAATCGTAGAGCAGCTTGCCCATGCCGGGGCGGGCGAAGACCGTCTCCGTCACCAGCGCGCCGGAAACGAGACTGCCGGCATCCAGCGCCAGCAGGGTCAGCAGCGGCACGGCAGCATTGGGCAGGGCGTGGCGCCAGAGCACCCGCGCCTCCGAGCCGCCGCGCGCGCGGGCGCTGGTGATGTGCGGGCGCGCCAACTCGGCGGTGAGGGCGGCGGCGGCATGGCGCGCATAGGCCGCCATCTGGCCGAAGGCGATGGTCGCGACCGGCAGCACCAGGAAGGGCAGGGCGGAGCCGCCCGGTTCCGGCGCGCCGCCTGCCGGCAGCCAGCCCAGCCGGACGGCGAAGAAGATGATCAGCAGGATGCCAAGCCAGAAGGAGGGCACGGCCTGGGCCAGCAGCGTGGCGGCATCCACCAGCGGCGCGGCGCGCGGCTTCAGCGCCGCCAGCGCGCCGAGTGCGACGCCCACTGCCGCCGCCATCGCCACAGCCGAGCCGACCAGCACCAGGGTCGAGCCCAGCGCCGGCCAGAGCACCGCCGTCACCGGCTGGGCGAAGAGGCGGGAATAGCCGAACTCGCCGCGCAGCACGCCGGCGCCCCAGGCGAGATAGCGCTCCCACAGCGGCTGATCGAGGCCGTGCAGGGCGCGCAACCGGGCGATGTCTTCCGGCGTCAGGCGTGGGTCGGAGAAGAGGGCGAGAGAGACCGGATCGCCCGGCATCAGGCCGATGGCGAACCAGGCGGCGAGCGAGAGCAGCACCAGGGTCAGCGCGATCTGCGGCAGCCGCAGGGCTGCAAGCCTCAGCGCGCCCGCCATTCCGTCGCCCAGAGCGAGGAGTAGTTCTGGTGGCCGGTCGGCGTCACGCCTTCCAGCCAGCGGGGCCAGATATGCGCGTCCGCGCGGTGCCAGAGCGGCAGCACCGGCAGGTCCTCCGCGATGCGGCGCTGCAACTCGAACCAGAGCGGCCGGCGCTTCTCGGCGTCCAGCGTGACGGGGATCTCCTCGATCAGCTTGTCCACCTCGGCGTTGCTGTAGCCCGTGTAGTTCTGGCCGGACCAGTTGCGCTCGGCGCGCGGAATCTCCTCGGAATGGAAGATGGAGCGCGGCACGTTCTCCGGGCTGCTGACCCAGGCGAACATCGCCAGGCCGCCGAAGCGCCGCTTCGTAACCGTCTCACTGAAGAAGACCCGCGGCGGCTCGTTGCGGATGCGCGCCTCGACGCCGATCGCGCGCCACATGCCCGTGAGGATCTGCTGCACCTGCTCGCGCGCGCGATTGCCGGCGGTGGTCATGAAGTCCAGCGAGAGCTTCTCGCCGGCGGCGTTGCGGCGGATGCCATCCGGCCCGGGGCGCCAGCCGGCTTCGTCGAGGAGCTTTGCGGCGCGCGCGGGGTCGAAGGGGTATTTCGGCGTATCCGGGTCGTACATGATGTCGCGCGGATGGACGCCGCCCGCCGCCACCTCCTGCCGCCCCTCGTAGAGCCGCGCCACGATCTGCGCCCGGTCGGCGGCAAGCAGCAGCGCCTGCCGCACCCGTCGCTCGGCAAGGATCGGGTTGTCGAGCTTCAGGTCGATATGTTCGTAGGTCAGGCCGGGCACGAATTCGAAGCGGAAGCGCTCGCCGGTGCGGCGCTGCAGGGCGACGGCCTGCTCCAGTGGCAGGCCCAGCTCGCCGGCGACCATGTCAAGCTGCCCGGCCAGAAGCTGCGCCTCCAGCGCCGCCGTGTTCTCCACCGTCCGCACCTGGATGCGCGCGAAGGCCGGGGCGGGGCCGGACCAGTGCGCGTTGCGCTCCAGCGTCACGCCCGCGCCGGGCTGCACGGCGCTGACGCGATAGGGGCCGTTCCACAGCGCCGGGTTGATGGTGTCCGTCTCATAGGCGGAGCGGGTGCGGTAATTGGCACGGTCGGCCTCCCAGATCGGCCGCTCGATATGCGCCGGCAGCGGCTGGAACTGGCCCAGGCTGGCGTAGTCGTAGGTGATCTTGTCGAAGCGCAGAGTGAAGCTGTGCGGGTCGTCGCTGAGGAATTCATAAGCCGAACGATAGAACTCGGCCGGGCCGAAGCCGGTCTCGAAGGCACGGCCGGCTTCCCAGGCGAAGCGCAGGTCCTCGGCGGTGACTGGTGTGCCGTCGCCCCATCTCCAGTCCTTGCGCAGCCGCCAGGTAACGCGCAGGCCGGGCTTGCCGTCCGGCGTCCGCTCCAGGACGGCATCGCCATTCTCCAGGCTGGGCAGCCGCTCGCAGCCGATGCAGGCGAGCTTCCAGGCGGCGTCATAGGCGGTGACCGGGTGCAGCGCGAAGCCCTCGATATAGGCCTTGGCCGCCATGTTCTCGATATTGGGGTGGAAGTTCGAGGGATACTGGCTGAGGCCGATGGTCAAGCTCTCATGCGCTCCCTGGGCCCGGGCGTCGGGCGCGGCGATGGCGGCCAAGCTGGCGGCGGCAAGGGCGAACAGGCGGCGGCGGGAAATGGGGCGTCGGTCATGGCGCATCGCGGCATGATGGCGGCTGGCGCGGCGCGGCGGTAGTGCCCAGGGCGGGGAAAGGGCGGCGGGGAAAGGAACGGCGCCCCGCCGCCGCTTCGGTCAGCCGAAGGCGGCGTCCCATAGCATCATGAGGTTCAGCGTCAGGATCAGCGCCGAGGCGGCCCAGCCGAGCGCGAGCTGCCAGAAGGGCGTGACCAGCACGCCGAGCCGGCTGCGGTCACTGGCGAAGAGCATCAGCGGGATGGCGGCGAAGGGAAGTTGCAGTGATAGCACCACCTGGGAGAAGACCAGCAGCTCCGCCGTGCCGCTCTCGCCGTAGAGCCAGGTGACCACCACCGCCGGGACCACCGCGATCATCCGGGTGATCAGCCGCCGCACGGCCGGGCGCAGCCGGATGCGCAGGAAGCCCTCCATCACCACCTGCCCGGCGATGGTGGCGGTGACGGTGGAATTCAGTCCGCAGGCCAGCAGCGACACCGCAAAGAGGACGGGCGCCGCGGCGCCGAGCAGCGGCGCCAGTAGCGCATGCGCCTGACCGATCTCCGCCACCTGCGTCTCGCCGCGGACGTGGAAGGCGGCCGCGGCGGTGATCAGGATGGCGGAATTGATCAGCAGCGCCAGCGCCAGCGCCACGCTGCTGTCGATGCTGGCGAAGCGGATCGCCTCGCGCTTCGCCGCCAGGTCCTGCCCCGTCGCGCGGGACTGCACGAGGGCGGTGTGCAGGTAGAGGTTGTGCGGCATCACCGTGGCGCCGAGAATGCCGAGCGCCAGGTAGAGCTCCGTCTGGTTGGTGACGATGGAGGCCGAGGGCAGGTAGCCGCGCAGCACCGCGCCCCAGTCCGGATCGGCCAGCAGGACCTGCGCCAGGAAGCAGCCGGCGATCAGCGCGATCAGCCCGACGACGAAGGCTTCCAGCCAGCGGATGCCCTTGTGCTGCAGCCAGAGGATCAGGAAGGCGTCGAGCACCGTCAGGATCACACCTTCCATCAGCGGCAGGCCGAAGAGAAGCTGCAGGGCGATGGCGGTGCCGATCACCTCGGCGAGGTCGGTGGCGACGATCGCCGCCTCGGCCAGGAACCAGAGCGGCAGGGCGGCGCTGCGCGGGAAGCGCTCGCGGCAGAGCTGGGCGAGGTCGCGCCCGGTGGCGATGCCGATGCGCGCGCAAATCGCCTGCAGCAGCATCGCCATCAGCGAGGAGAGCAGGGCGACGACCAGCAGCTTGTAACCGAAGGCCGAGCCACCGGCGATCGCGGTGGCCCAGTTGCCCGGGTCCATGTAGCCGACGGCGACCATATAGCCCGGCCCGATGAAGGCCAGGAGGCGGCGCAGCCAGGAGGCCGCGCGCGGCACCGCAACGCTCTGGTGGATCTCACTCAGGCTCGGTGACAGGTCGGGGGAGGCCCGCAGGCGAGCGGGCGGGGGGTCAACGGAGCAGTCGTTCATCGTGCATCCATCTCTTGCCCCCAGTGAAACATGTAGCCGAAGCTACATTCAAGCGGAAATCCGGGGCTCCGCCGCCGGAGCCGTGCGGACTCCGGCGGCGCGCCGCCGCTTTAGCCGGCGCTGGCCTTGTACTGCTCCGCCTCTTCCAGGCTGCCGACGCCGCCGCGCTCGCGGCTCCAGCTCACCGGGTCCTCCAGGAACTTGCGGACCTCCTTCAGCGCGCCCTCGGAGAAATAGGGCCGCTCCCGGCAGACCTCGAGCACGTCCCACCAAGTGGCGAGATGCAGCAGGTTCAGGCTCATCGCCTTCAGCTTGTCCTGCCCCCCGGGGAAGACGCCGTAGTAGAAGACGACGAAGGTGTCGTCGCAGATGGCGCCGGCATCGCGCAGCGCCTGGGCGAAACGGATCTTGCTGCCACCATCGGTGGTCAGGTCCTCCACCAGCAGGGTGCGCTTGCCCTCGGGTACGTCGCCCTCGATCTGCGCATTGCGGCCAAAGCCCTTCGGCTTCTTCCGCACGTAGGACATCGGCGCCATCATCCTGTCAGCGATCCAGGCGGCATAGGGAATGCCGGCCGTCTCGCCGCCTGCCACCGCCTCGATCGTCTCGTAGCCGATATGGCGGCCGATCTTCTCGACCGCGAGATCGCAGATGCGATTGCGCGCACGGGGGAAGAAAATGATCTTGCGACAATCAATATACACAGGGCTCTTCCAGCCCGAGGTGAAGGTGTAAGGCTCCTCCGGCCGGAAGTTCACGGCCTTGATCTCCAGGAGGATGCGGGCGGTGGTCAGGGCGGCGTCGCGGTCCCAGTCGGAAGCGTGCGTCGAGGGCATGGCAGGAGCTCCTTTTGGAGCGGTTCGTAACCTTCACAGGGCGGCACGTCCATGACGGATGAAGACAGGGTCTGGGTCTTGGCCGATCCCCGTGCCGGCACGGCGGCGCAGGCGCTTGGCATCGCCGAGCGGCTGGAGGTGCCGTTCCGCACCGTTCCTCTGGCCTGGAGCCGGCTGGCGCGGCTGCCCTGGCCCTGGCCAAGCCTGGCCGGGCTGCAACCCGAGGCCCGCGCACGGCTCGGTCCGCCCTGGCCCGCTCTGGTGCTTTCGGCCGGCCGCCGCTCGGCGCCGGTGGCGCGCTGGCTGCGGCAGCGGGGTGCGCGCAGCGTGCACATGATGCGCCCCGGCCTCGGCGTCCCGGCCTTCGACCTACTGGTGATTGGCCAGCACGACGCGCCAGCCCCGGCCCCGAATGTCTTTCCCATCCTCGGCGCGGCGCACCGGATGAGCCCGGCCCGGCTGGCGGCTGCGCGGGCGGAATGGGCGGAGCTCGGGAGCCTGCCGGCTCCGCGCGTCGTGCTGCTGCTGGGTGGCAAGGTGCGTGGCGAAGGGCTGGACCCGGCGCTGGCGGCGGATCTGGCGCGCCAGGCTGCCGGGCTGGGCGGCAGTGTCCTGGTCAGCACCTCCCGCCGGACCGGTGCCGCGGCGCGGGAGGCGGTGGCGGCGGTGCTGCAGGGCATCCCGCACCGGCTGCATGCCTGGGGGCAGGAGGGCCCCAACCCCTATCCCGGCTTCCTGGCCTGGGCGGATGCGGTGGTGGTCACGGGCGACTCGGTTTCCATGATCAGCGAGGCGCTGGCCACCCCGGCCCCGCTGTTCATCGCCGAGACCACCGACGCGCCGCGCCATCGGCGGCTGTGGCGCAGCCTTTACGCGGTCGGGCAGGCACGGCCCTTTCTGGCGCCGGCGCTGTTCAACCGCCAGCCGCTGGACGAGGCGGCGCGCGTGGTGGCGGCGATCCGGGAACGGGGCTGGGTGTGACGAAAGGCGGGGAGGGGAACTTCCCTTACTCGCCCTTCTTCCGCCTATCGCCGCAGCGCCATCCAGAAGGAGAGCTGGGCGATGATCCCGGCGCCCGCCAGCACCAGCGCCGCAGTCAGCGCCGGGTCGTCGCCGAGGCTGGCCAGGGCGGTGCAGAGCGCGCCGACCGCCATCTGGGCGAAGCCGAACAGGCCGGAGGCCGAACCCACCACAGCCGGGTTGACGCTGACCGCCTGGGTAAGGGCCAGCGGTGAGGCGGCGCCGGCGCCGAGGGTGAAGACGAACATGGTGCTCAGGGCCAGCGGCACGGAGAGCTGCCCGAGCAGCACGGTGCCGAGCAGCAGGAAGGCGGCGAGCACGCTGAGCAGGTTGGCACCCACCATCAGGCGCGCCACCGGCACCCGCGTCACCAGACGGCCGGTCAGTGCGCTGCCGACCCAGGCGCCGGCGATCAGGATGGCGAGATAGACGCCAACCTCCTCCACCGGGCGATGCAACTGCCCGCTGAAGATGAAGGGGGCGGAGGCTGTGAAGGCGTACATGGACGTGGTGGCGCAGCCGCCGCCCAGGGCGAAGCCGAGGAAGGCGCGCGAGCTGATCAGCTTGCCGTAGTTGCGGGCGAGCGAGGCGAAGTTGCTGTTCACGCTGCGCTGGCCGGTCTCCGGCAGCATCCGCCAGGACAGCAGCACCAGGACCACGCCGAGGGTGCAGAGCACGCCGAAGATAGCGCGCCAGCCGAGCGTCGTCGCCAGCACCCCGCCCAGAATCGGCGACAGGCCGGGGCCGAGTAACACCATCAGGTTCATCAGGGCGAGGCGGCGGGCGGCCTGCTCCGGCCCGGCGGTGTCGCGGACGATGGCACGGCCCAGCACCAGCCCGGAGCAGCCTCCCAGGGCCTGCGCCAGTCGTGCCACGATCAGGCTCTGCGCGCCCGGCGCGAAGGCGGCGGCGAGGCTCGCAAGGGCATAAAGGGTGAGCCCGGTGAGCAGGGTCGCGCGGCGGCCGAAGCGATCGGCAACCGGCCCGTAGATGAGCTGCCCCAGGGCGAGACCGAGAATATAGACACTGATCGTTGCCTGCAGCGTGCCCGGGCTGGCCCGCAAATCCGCCGCCGCCGCCGGCAGGGCGGGGATGAAGATGTGCATGGCCAGCGTCCCGCTGAGCGTGACCAGCGCCAGCAGCCACAACGGAATCGGTCGGGCCGGCGGCGGGCTGGCCTCGCGCAGGACGGCGCCGGCCGTTGACCCGGCGGCAGGGGCGGTGTCCGTGGCGCGCCACATCACAGGGCAGCCTCAGGCCCGGCGGAGAGACGTGCGCTGATATGGCGCAGCACCCGGTGGGCGGTCAGCAGATCCGCCTCGCTGAGTCCGGCCAGCGCCGCCTCCCGCAGCTCGCCCGCCACCCGCTCCACCTGCGCGACGGTGGCCTGGCCCTGTGCGGTCAGCACCAGCACGCGGGCCCGGCGGTCGCCTTCCTCGCCACGCCGTGCCACCAGCCCCGCCGCCTCCAGCGCGTCGATCAGCCGGACCACGGAAGAGCCGTCCAGCGAGAGGGACTGCGCCAGTTCCTTCTGCCGCATCGGTGCCTCGGCACGGGCAATGCGCAGCAGCGGCAGCCAGGTCGCCTCAGTGAGGCCGAAGCGCTGCAGCCGGTCGTCAGCCCACCGGCGCCATTGCCGAGTGGTCAGGGCGAGGAGGGCTCCGAAGCCCTGGCGGATCTGCTCGGGGGAGGGCGTCACGGGTGGACCTCGAATGGTACCATGCCAAATTGATGACATACCAACTATTGGGGCGCAATGTGCCTTCGACCATCCCAGCGGGCACCCGACTTGCCGGCAGGAGGCGGGGCCGCCATCCTCGGCCGCGTCACACATCACTCGCCTGAGGATCGTCCATGTCCCGCTCCTATCGAATCGCCGTGGTGCCCGGGGACGGCATCGGCAAGGAAACCGTGCCGGAAGGGTTGCGGGTGCTGGACGCCGCCGCGCGTCGCTTCGGCTTCGACCTGACGCTCAAGCACTACGACTGGTCCTGCGAGACCTATCAGAAGACCGGCCGCATGATGCCGGAGGACGGCATCGACCGGCTGCGCGACAGCGACAGCGTCTTCCTGGGCGCGGTGGGCTGGCCCGGGGTGCCGGACCATGTCTCGCTCTGGGGCCTGCTGATCCCGATCCGGCGCGAGTTCGATCAGTACATCAGCCTGCGCCCCTGCAAGCTGATGCCGGGCGCCAAGACGCCGCTCGCCAACCGCACGCCGGCCGAGATCGACTTCTACGTGGTGCGCGAGAACACCGAGGGCGAATACTCCTCCTCCGGCGGCAAGATGTTCGCGGGCACCGAGCGCGAATTCGTCACCCAGCAGAGCGTCTTCACCCGCAAGGGCGTGGACCGGGTGCTGAAATACGCCTTCGAACTGGCCCGCACCCGTCCGCGCAAGAAAGTGACCAGCGCCACCAAGTCGAACGGCATCACCTTCACCATGCCGTACTGGGATGATCGCTTTGCCGCGATGGCGAAGAACTACCCGGACGTCACCACCGACCAGTTCCACATCGACATCCTCTGCGCCCATTTCGTGCAGCATCCGGACTGGTTCGACGTGGTGGTGGGCTCCAACCTGTTCGGCGATATCCTCTCCGACCTCGGTCCGGCGGTGGCGGGCTCGATCGGCATCGCGCCCTCAGCCAACATCAACCCGGAGAAGGCGCATCCCTCGATGTTCGAGCCAGTGCATGGCAGCGCGCCCGACATCGCCGGCAAGCACATCTGCAACCCGATCGGCCAGATTTGGTCCGGCGCCATGATGCTGGAGCACCTGGGCGAGAAGGAGGCCGCTGACTGCATCGTCCGCTGCATCGAGAAGCTGCTGGCGGAAGGCGGCCCGCGCACCCGCGACATGGGCGGGCAGGCCGGCACGGCGGATGTCGGCAAGGCGCTCGCCGAGGCCGTCGCGGCCGGGGGCTGACCCAAAGGGATATGCAGAGGAAACTTGAACGCCCGTTCAGATGAGCCTATAAAACCCGCGGGACAAGTTGCGAGTGATTCTCATGTCGCTCGCAACTGTAGGAGAATGCTGATGGGCCACGACTTCAGCCACATCACTCGCCGTTGCGAGCGTGCGGTGGTGACAGCGTACCGGGAGCTACGTGAAACGGGGAATGACGACCTATCGTCCTTCCGCGCCTGCACGGCCCTGTACCGCATCCACCATCCTGAATCCTCGGTGAGCGAGGCGCGGCGGCTGGTGTCGGAGTGGATCGACCATCATGTCGTCCGGGGCGAGACCGGCCCCACGGACGGATGCGACTGCCCTTAAACTAAGATTGCCCCTGGGCTGAGCAGCGCCAGCCCGGTGTGTTGAGCCTGGAAGGCTTGCCTTCCAGGCTTTCTTGCGTTCAGTGGCCCTCGATTCAGTTCCGGCCGACCTCGGGGTCGAAGCGGACATTCGGCCGCGCCAGGCCACCGGAGATGCCGACCGGCGTGCCGTCCGCGCGCCAGCAGGCGGCGCCTTCCAGCATCCCGTCTGCGTGGAAGCGGATGGCGTTCATGCCGCCGCCGATATGCTTCACCCGCTGCACCCGGTGGCCGAGCGCGGCGAGCTTCGAATCCACATTGGCGGCGATGGTCGGCTCCAGCTCCAGCGTATGGCCGTTGGTCCAGATGCGGGGTGCTTCCACCGCATCCTGCAGCGCCATGCCGTGGTCGATGAGATTGATCACCGCCTGCATGGCCGAGCCGAAGATGCGCAGGCCGCCCGGCAGGCCAAGCGCGAAGGCCGGCCGCCCGTCCTTCCGCACGATGGTCGGCGCCATAGAGGTGAAGACCCGCTTGCCCGGCGCGACGGAGAGCGCCTTGCCCGGATGTGGGTCGAAGTTGAACATGTAGTTGTTGGCGATCAGCCCGGTGCCGGGAATGCTGAAGCGGGCACCGAACAGGCTGTTGATGGTCTGCGTCGTGGCGACGATGTTGCCGCCCGAATCCGCCACCGTGACATGCGTGGTATTGGCCGATTCCGCCGGCGGGATGCCGGGCGTCCAGTCCTGCGCGGCGTCGCGCCTCAGCAGTGCGCGGCGCTCGGCGGCATAGGCCTTGCTGGTTAGCCGCTCGACGGGGACCTTGACGAAGGCGGGGTCGGCGGTGGCCACCCCGCGGTCGGCGAAGGCCATCTTCAACGCCTCGGCCAGCAGGTGCACCGTCTCGGCGCTGCCGGAGCCCAGCGCCGCCAGGTCGAACTCCTCCAGCAGATTCAGCATCTGCGTCATGTGGACTCCGGAGGAGGAGGGCGGCGGCGGGGCCAGCACCTCGAAGCCGCGATAGTGGCCGACCACCGGCTCCCGCTCGACGACCTCGTAGCCTTCCAGGTCTCCCGTGCCGATCAGCCCACCGCTGGCGGCCATATGCGCCGCCAGCGCGCGGCCCAGCTCGCCGCCATAGAGGGCCGCCGGCCCCTGCTGGGCGATCAGCCGCAGCGATTCCGCCAGGACGGGCTGGCGCAGCAGCGTGCCGGCGACAGGCGGGGCGCCATCGGGCAGGAAGGTGGCGGCGAGGCCCGGATCCCGCGCCAGGTCGGCGGCGGCGTCGGTGATAGCGCCCGTCAGGTAGGCGGTGACGCGGAAGCCCGCGGCCGCCGCGCGGATGGCGGGGCGCAGCACCTCATCGAGCGGCAGGGTGCCGTGCTCGGAGAGGGCTTGGCACCAGCCGGCCAGCGCGCCCGGCACCGCCATGGCCAACACGCCCACCGCATTCTCCCGGCCCTCCGTCTCCTGATAGTCGGGCAGGGTGTCGGAGACGGTGCGATACATGTTCGGCCGCGCCGCCGCCGGGGCGGTGGAAAGCCCGTCCAGCACCAGATGGCGGCCATCGGCGAGGCGCAGATGCGCCACCCCGCCGCCCAGTGGGCCGACCATCATCGGCTCCACCACCGTCAAGGTGAACAGCGCGGCGATGGCGGCGTCGATCGCATTGCCGCCAGCCAGCAGCATTTCCGCTCCGGCCGCCGAGGCGACGGGATGGTTGGTCACCACCATGCCCCGGCTGGCCAGAGCCGGGCGCTTCTCGCAGGTGAAGGGGCTGCCCGCCCGATCCTTCCAGCTCATGGGGAAACCCCCTGGCAGGCGGCCCCGAAGGCGCGGAACAGGGCGGTGCTGGCGGCATCCTCGCCGAAGCGCCATTCCGGGTGCCACTGCACCGCGAGCTGGAAGCCGCGGGCGGCAGCGGGGCGGACGGCCTCCACCGTGCCGTCCGGCGCCACCGCCTCCACCGCCAGTCCCTCCGCGACGCGATCGATGCCTTGCATATGCACGGAGTTCACCCGGATCTCCTTCTTCCCGGTTACGGCCTGCAACAGGCCGTCGGCGGTGATGTCATGGCGGAGGCGGTAGCGCTCCTCCAGTGTCTCCCCATGGCCGCGATGATCGTCGCGACCGGGCAGTAGGTGCAGCCGGCTGTGCAGCGAGCCACCGAGCGCGACATTCATCTCCTGCAGCCCCCGGCAGATGGCGAAGACCGGCAGGCCCCGCTCCAGCGCGGCGCGGATCAAGGGCAGGGTGGTGGCGTCCCGCGCCGGGTCCTCCAACTCACCCTCGGGCGCGGCCGGGCCGCCATAGCGGGCGGGCTGCACATTGGAGGGCGAGCCGGGGATCAGCAGCCCGTTCAGCCGGTCGAGATAGCCCTCGGCGTCGAGTGCCTCACCAAGCGGCGGGATCAGCACGGGGCGCACGCCCGCGCCCTCGGCGAGGGCGGTCATGTAGCGGGAGGGCGTGGCGTGCTGCGGCTGGCCGCCCAGTTCGCGGCGGCAGGCAGGAACGCCTACCCAGGGTCGGCGAGGGCTCGTCAGGCGAGACAAGGCGACATGCTCCGAAAGCAGAGGTTGTGGTCAGGCTCGCGCCATGATCGAGGCTTGTCCAGAGGGCGAGGGGCCGCATTCTGGCGAAGCCGAGGGGGCCGCCCATATGGGGGCGATCGGAGGAACCAGGAGGGAAGCTCATGCAGGAAGGCAGGCCCGGTGCGCGGCCGGAGTTGGACGAGGAACTCATCGCCTTTGCCGGCCGCGTCTTCCAGTGCGCGCGCGGCGGCGACGCCGCCACCCTGGAAGATCTGCTGCGCCAGGGATTGCCGCCCAACCTGCGCAACGACAAGGGCGACACGCTGGTGATGCTGGCGAGCTATCACGGGCAGCCCGAGGCGGTGCGCGTGCTGCTGGAGCATGGCGCCGATCCCAACATCCTGAACGACCGCGGGCAGACGCCGCTCGGCGCCGCGGCCTTCAAGGGGGCGGGCGAGGTGGTGGCGCTGCTGCTCCAGCATGGCGCGGCGGTGAATGGGTGCGGCCCGGACGGCCGCACGGCCCTCATGCTGGCGGCGATGTTCAACCGTACGGAGATCCTGCGCCAGTTGCTGGCGGCGGGTGCCGACCCGGCGGCGCAGGACGCCGCCGGCCATACCGCCCGGATGGCCGCCGAGGCGATGGGCGCGGCCGACACACCGGCGCTCCTGCCCGCCGATCCGGCCTAAGCGCCGCAAGGCGCGCCGTCGGGAGCGCGAACGGCCCGGCCTCAGACCGGGTTGCGGCCGGCCCAACGCAGGGCGGCGAGTGCCAGCGCGTCGATGGTGTCGACCAGCGGCAGGCCGATCTCGGCATGTGGTCCGGCCTGGATGCCGAGCGGGATCTCGGTGCAGCCCAGCACCACCGCTGCGGCGCCGCGCGCCTTCAGGTTGCGCGCCGCCTCCGCCAGCGGCGGATAGGCCTCCGCCACCCGGTTCGCCTTCACCAGCGCGATGCCGGGCGAGACGAGGGAGGTCATCTCTGCCTCATCAGGAACGATGCACTCATAGCCGCGCCCTTCCAGCCGCTCCTGGTAGAGCCGCATGGCGAGGGTTCCGGCGGTGCCCATCACGCCGATGCGGCCGCCGCGGATGCCCTGGCGCGCGAGTTCCTCGGCCGCCGCATCGACGATGTGCAGGACCGGCAGCCTCGTCGCCGCCACCATGCCCTCGTACCAGCCGTGCACGGTGTTGCAGGGAATGGCGATGGCGCCGCAGCCCGCCGCCTCCAGCCCGCGGATGCCGCGCACCAGCCAGGGCAGAGGATCCTCGCCGCCGGAGAGGCGCGCCGCCGTGCGGTCCGGCACGCGCGGGTCAGACCAGAGCACGGCGGGCAGGTGGTCCTGGTCGCGCGTGGCTGGGGTCAGCAGCGTCAGGCGCAGCATGAACTGGGCGCTGGCCAGCGGACCCATGCCGCCGAGCACGCCGAGCACCGGGGCCTCGGCCCCGGTGGTTGCGGGCAGGGAGCCGCTCACAGCCCGAGCCCGTCCGCCACCAGCTTGAAGCCGGTGGCTGCGAGAAGAACGTAGATCAAGCGGTAGAACATCCTGTCGCTGATGCGCCCTTGCAGCCAGACGCCGAGCCGCACGCCGATCGGCGCCAGCGGCAGCAGCACCAGGCTGGTGAGCAGGTTGCCGAGCCCGAACTGCCCCAGCACCGTGTAGGGCAGCAGCTTCACGTAATTCATCACGCCGAAGAACACCACCGTGGTGGCGGCGAGTTGTGTCCGCTCCAGCCGCAGCGGATAGAGATAGACCGCCAGCGGCGGGCCGCCGGCATGGGCGATGGTGCTGGTGAAGCCCGAGAGGGTGGACCAGAACCCGCCGCGCCAGCGACTCGGCTTCGCGGGCGCCGCCGGCTTGCCATGCCGCGCCACCCAGAGCGAGCGCGCCAGGAAAGCCAGCGCGATCACGCCCACCATCAGCTTGACCATGCGGTCGCTCAGCGCGCCGAAGACGAAGGCGCCGAGCAGGATCCCCAGCAGGCCGCCGGGGATGATGGCGCGCATCTCCCGCCGGCTCCAGCGGCCCCACCAGGCCCGCAGCCCGGCAAGGTCCATGGCGCAGAGTACCGGCAGGGAGATGGCGGCGGCCTGGGGCGCGGGCAGGATCAGCGCCATGGCCGGCACGGCCAGGTTGCCGCCGCCCGAGGCGAAGCCGCCCTTGCTGATGCCAGTGATCAGCAGCGCCGGCACGGCGAGGGCGTAGAAGCGAAGATCGGTGATCAGGAGATCGCTCAAGCGCGGGGAGCCATGGGCTGACGGAAACGGGACAGGCGTGTAAGCACAACCTGCATCCCTCTCTCACTGCCGCCAAGGTCTCCCCTACATGGAACATATGTCCGACCCGCTCTGGCTCGCGGGTCTCGCTGCCGCGATGGCGCTGACCGGCCTGTTCTCCGGCACCCTGGCCGGGCTGCTCGGCGTCGGCGGCGGCATCGTCATTGTGCCGGTGCTGTTCAACATCTTCCCGCTGTTCGGGATTCCCGAGGCCGTGCAGATGAAGCTGGCCGTGGGCACCAGCCTCGGCACCATCATTCCCACCTCGATCGTCTCGGCGCGCAAGCACCATGCCCGCGGCGCCATCGATACCGGGCTGTTGCGCGCCATCTGGCCCCCGATGATCCTGGGCGTGGCGCTCGGCACGGTGCTGGCGGTGTGGCTGAAGGGAGAAGTGCTTTCGGCGGTCTTCGCCACCATCGCGCTGCTGGTGGCGCTGAACATGGGCTTCACCGGCGTGGACTTCAAACTGCGCGACCGCACGCCGCGCGGCCCTGGGCTCTGGGGCATCGGCGGCTTCATCGGCACCATCTCGGCGATGATGGGCATCGGCGGCGGCACCGTCGGCGTGCCGATCCTGTCGATGTTCGGCACGCCGATCCGCTCGGCGGTCGCGACCTCCTCGGTCTTCGGGCTGATCATCTCGATCCCGGCCAGCATCGGCTTCATCATCGGCGGACTTGGCGACCCGCTGCTGCCGCCCTTCTCCGTGGGCTATGTCAACCTGATCGGCTTCGCGCTGATCGTGCCGAGCTCGATCCTGGCCACGCCCTGGGGCGTGCACCTCGCGCACACCATCCCGCCGCTGGCGCTGAAGCGCGCCTTCGCCGTGTTCCTGGCGATCACCGCGCTGCGGATGTTCTACGGTCTGATCTTCTGAGGAAGTCCGGGGGAAGGAATTCCCCCGGCCCGGTTTAGCCGGGACCTGTTCAGCCCTTGGGCCGCTCCATCCGGTCCCGCAGCCGGTACCAGCCGCCGACCAGCGGCAGGAACCAGGGGTGGCCGTCATAGCCGGGCAGGGTCGGGACGTTCAGCCCGTCCAGCGCGAAAGGCTCATTGGCCGCGCCGGCGATCTTCAGCGCCGCATTGTGGCCGAGCCAGCTCGCCATGGCGACGCCGGAACCCTGGCAGCCGACAGCGTAATAAATCCCTTCCTGCTGCCCGATATGCGGCAAGAAATCAAAGGTGAAGGCGACATTGCCGGTCCAGGCATGGGTCAGCCGCACCGCCTTCAGCTCGGGGAAGACCTTGATCATGGTGGCGTGCAGCACCGGCGCGGCCGCCTCGGGGGTCGTGGGGCCGAAGCTGGCGTGCCCGCCCCAGAGCACCCGCCTTCCGTCCGGCGAGGGGCGGAAGTAGTTGAGCACCCGCTTGCTGTCGCTGACCATCCGGCGGCCGGGGAAGAGGTCGTCGATGGTTTCCTCGGGGAGTTCCTCGGTGGCGATGATGTAGGAGCCGACCGGGACCAACCGCCGCATCAGCCAGGGCATCGGGCTGCTTCCGTCCTCCCCGCGGGTATAGCCATTGGTGGTGACGAGCACGGCATCGGCCGCCATCTCGCCCTTGTCGGTGGCGAGGCGGAAGCCGGTGCCCTCGGCGCGGATGCCGCCGACCCGGGTGCCATCCACCAGTGCGGCGCCGGCGCGCTCGGCGGCCTCGGCCAAGCCGCGCGCGTACTTGCCGGGATGCAGGCTGCCGGCGGCGGAGACCAGCATGCCGCCATGATAGTGGTCGCTGCCCAGCACCTCGCGCTGGTCCTCCCGTGCCACCATGCGCACCGGCATGCCGGTCAGCTCGGCCAGCTTCGGCGCGCGCAGCGCCATCCGGGTGTGATGGTTCCGCGTCCAGGCCGGGGTGAAGCGGCCGCAGCGGATATAATCGCAGGCAATCCCCTCGCGCCGCAGCAGCTCCTCCAGGAAGCGGAAGCTGGCCGCCGCCGCCTTGGCGATGGCCTCCGCCTGCGCGGCCCCGAAGCGCCGCTCCAGATCGCCGCTGGCCACCTTCAGCCCGCCCGAGACCATGCCGCCATTGCGCGAGGAGGCGCCATAGCCGATCCGCTCCGCCTCCAGCACCACGGGCCGGTGCCCCCTATGCGCCAGGGTCAGCGCCGCCGAGAGCCCGGCATAGCCGCCGCCGACGATGGCCACCGCCGCATGCTCGGGCAGCGGCGTCTCGCGGGGTTGCGGCTCCGCCTCGTCCCACCAGTAGGGCGCGGCGCTGAAGCCAGGGGCGAAGAGGCGCTCGTAGGGGTTCATCCGGTCCTCGGCGAAGGCGCGCGGGAGGGGCAGCATCTCCCATGACGGTGCGGTGACAAGAGCCTGCCTGCCTCTTGCGCAGCGTGACCGATCCGGTAGCTGGCAGATCCTTATCGGCCGGTTATCGCCCTGTGCCGGAGCCGCCTGACCCCTGGACGTGGGGGTGGTGCCGGGGGCAGGCTCGCGGAACCTGGGCATGAGGAAGGATCGACGGCAAGGTGGCGACACTCCTGGTCAAATCCGGCGGCGAGCAGGCGCTGGAGGAATGGCGGAACTCCTTCCAGGCGGTGGATCCGCGCATCCGTGTGCATTGGTGGGAGGACCCGGCCGTGCCGCCCGAGGCGGTGGACTATGTCGTGGTCTGGGAGCCCCGGCACGGCTGGCTGCGCTCGCTGCCGAACCTGAAGGTGGTCTTCTCCTCCGCCGCCGGGGTGGATCACATCATCTGCGATCCGGACTGGCCGCGGCACCTGCCACTGGTGCGCATGGGCGGGGCGGAGACGGCACAGCGCATGGGCGAGTACATCGTCTGGGCTTGCCTCTCCCTGCTGCGCGGGATGCGGCACTTCGCGCGGGGTCAGGCAGCCGGGGAGTGGTGGTACCGGGGTGCGGCTCATTCGGCGCCCGGCCGCCGCGTCGGCATCATGGGGCTGGGCAATCTGGGAAGCCGTGCGGCGCAGATGCTGCAGGGGGTGGGCTTCCCCGTGCGGGGGTGGTCGCGCTCGCGCAAGGAGATCCCGGGCGTGCAGAGCTTCGTCGGGGCGGCGGAACTGCCGGACTTCCTGGCCAGCACCGACATCCTGGTCTGCCTGCTGCCCTCGACGCCAGAGACGGAAGGGCTGATCGACGCCCGGTTGCTGGCGCAGCTACCCCCCGGAGCGGGGCTGGTGAATGCCGGGCGCGGCTCGCACCTGCGGGTGCCGGATCTGCTGGCCGCCCTGGATTCCGGCCATCTTGACGGCGCGGTGCTGGACGTGTTCGAGGAGGAGCCGCTGCCCGCCGGCAGCCCGCTCTGGAGCCATCCCAAGGTGACGGTAACGCCGCATGTCGCCTCCGAGGCGAGCCGGCCCGAGCGGGCCCGCTACGTCGCCGGCGTCATCGCCGATTTCGAGGCCGGGCGCCCGCTGCCCAACCTCTACGACCCCATCCGAGGCTATTGATGGCACTCCCCCCGCCGCCCGCCCGGCCCGACCCGAACCACCCGCCGAGCGAGCGCGAGCTGCGCGAGGACCTCGCCTGCGCCTACCGGCTGCTGGCGCATTTCGGCATGACGGACCTCGTCTATACCCATCTCTCCGTGCGCATCCCGGGGGAGGGGCACCGTTTCCTCGTCAATCCCTACGGGCTGCTCTTCGAGGAGATCACCGCCTCCTCCCTGGTGGTGGTGGATGCCGAGGGCGAGCCGCTGCAGGAAACCAGCTGGCCGGTGAACCCGGCCGGTTTCGTCATCCATTCGGCCCTGCACCGTGCTGCGCCGCGCGCGCAATGCGTGATGCACACGCATACGCTGGCCGGCATGACGGTGGCCGCCCAGGCCGGTGGACTGCTGCCGCTCAACCAGATCAACATGGAGCTGCACGGCCGCGTCGCTATCCACGAATACGAGGGCATCGCGGCCGAGGACAATCTCAGCGAGCGCGAGCGGATCGTGCGCGACATGGGCGACAGGCCCTGCCTGATCCTGCGCAACCATGGTCTGCTGACCACCGGCCGCACCGTCGCCGAGGCCTTCTACTGGATGTACTATCTGGAGCAGGCCTGCCGCATCCAGGTGGCGGCGCAGTCCACCGGCGCGCCGCTGGCGCTGCCGCCGCCTGAGCTGGCGGAGCGGGTGGCCCGGCAGGAGCCGGATTCCCCGGTGAAGGGCTGGCTGCCCTGGCAGGCGCTGAAGCGGAAGATGGACCGCGAGCAGCCGGGATACAGGGACTGACGGCATGAGCGGAGCGACCGGCCAGGCCCTTGCCCTACAGGGGATCGGCAAGCGCTACGGCGCCTTCACCGCCGTGGAGGATGTGAACCTTTCCGTCGGGCGCGGCGAGTTCCTGACCCTGCTTGGCCCCTCCGGCTCGGGCAAGACGACGCTGCTGATGATTGTCGCGGGCTTTGTCGAGCCGAGCGCCGGCGCCGTGCTGCTGGAGGGGCGGGATATCACCGCCCTGCCGCCGGAGCGGCGCGAGTTCGGCATGGTGTTCCAGGGCTATGCGCTCTTCCCCCATATGACGGTGGCGGAGAATGTCGCCTTCCCGTTGCGGGTGCGCCGCATGGGGCGTGCCGTGCAGCAGGAGAAGGTTCGCGCGGCGCTGGATCTCGTTCAACTCTCGGCTTTCGCCGATCGCCGCCCGGCGCAGCTCTCCGGCGGGCAGCAGCAGCGCGTTGCTCTGGCGCGGGCACTGGTCTTCGACCCGGCCCTGCTGCTGCTGGACGAGCCGCTCTCGGCGCTCGACAAGAAGCTGCGCGCCGAGTTGCAGGAGGAGCTGAAAGCGCTGCACCGCCGCATCGGCCGCACCTTCGTCAATGTCACGCATGACCAGGAGGAGGCGCTGAGCCTGTCGGACCGCATCGCCATCCTGAACCGCGGGCATGTGGTGCAGCAGGGGCGGCCGGCCGAGCTCTACGAGGCGCCGCGCACCCGCTTCGTCGCCGACTTCCTCGGCAAGTCGAACTTCCTCCAGGGGGTGGGCGAGGGTGGCGGCGTGGTGCGGGCGGGCGGCACGCGGCTGCGCGTGGCCGCCGCGCAGGCCAGGGGACCGGTGTTGCTTTCGCTCCGGCCGGAGAAGATCGTGCTGCTGCCCGACGGCACGGAAGCGGAGAACAGCGTCGGTGGCCGGATCACCGGCTGGTCCTATCTGGGGGCGGGATTCAGCCTGACGGTGGCCACCGAGGATCTGGGCGCGTTGCGCGTCACGCTGCCGAGTTGGGGCGCCGCGACCGCGCCCGCCGAAGGGTTGCCGGTGCGGCTGGGCTGGAGCGCCGCTGCCGCGGTGCCGGTGGAGGAGGACCGACCTCAGGCAGCGTAAGAAGCGCCGGTGGGAGTAGGAATGGCGCGCCTCAGGTATCGCATTGCGAGCGGGGCTGCCGCTCCTGGCGGCCCCAAAGCCCAGGGAGAGGGCAGGGCGAGCATGGTTTTGCCCGGAGCGGATGCAGCATCCGCTCCGCTGGGAGATTTCCGGTGTGACAGGTGATTGACGGCTCTCGCGGCGGCTGATGACATCTCCCAAAGCGGAGGGAGCCGGCCATGAATGTCGCCACCACATCAACCCGGATAAGTTGTTCCGAGGAGGAATGGCGCGTCCGCTGCGATCTCGCGGCCCTGTACCGCCTCGTCGCGCATTTCCGCATGACGGACTTCATCTACACCCACATCAGTGCGCGGGTGCCGGGTCCGGAGCACCACTTCCTCATCAACAGGTACGGCGTGCTCTTCGACCAGATGCGCGCCAGTGACCTGGTGAAGATCGACCTTCACGGCAACATCGTCGAGGAAGGCGCCGAGACCAAGCAGGTCAACGCTGCGGGTTTCACCATCCATTCCGCGCTGCACATGGCGCGCGAGGACGCGATGTGCGTGGTGCACACCCACACCGCCGCCGGCATCGCCGTCTCGGCCCAGAAGGATGGGCTGCTGCCGATCAGCCAGCATGCGCTGAAGTTCTATGGCCATCTCGCCTATCATGGCTATGAGGGCATCGCCCTCGACCTCGACGAGCGCGAGCGGCTGGTGGCCGATCTTGGCCAGCACCGCGCGATGATCCTGCGTAACCACGGCCTGCTGGTGGCCGGGCGCAGCATCCCGGAGGCCTTCAACCTGATCTACTACCTGGAGCGCGCCTGCCAGGCGCAGGTTGCGGCCATGTCGGGCGGCGCCGAGCTGGTCTTCCCACCCGAGGAGGTGCGGCGGAAGACGGCGGCGCAGTTCAACGGCGACCCGGAGCGCTCGCTGGCGCACAGCGAATGGGCCTGGGGCTCCGCGCTGCAGCTGATCGAAGGCAGCAAGCTGGATTGGCGCGCATGAGCGCCGATCTCCTGATCACCGGTGGCCGCATCTTCCGCGGCCTGAAGGGCGGCTTCGCCGAGGCGCTGGCGGTGAAGGACGGCCGCGTGGCCGCCGTCGGCAGCGTGGAGGAGGTGGCGGCGCAGGCCGGCGCCGGCACGCGGCGCATTGATCTCGGCGGGCGGGTGGCGATCCCGGCGCTGAACGAGGCGCATATGCACCTGCTGCCCTATGGCCTGGGCCTGGCGCAGGTGAACCTGCGCGCCGAGGAGGTGCGCACGTTGGACGAGGTGCTGAAGCGTATCGCCGCCGCCGCGCGCAACACGCCGAAGGGGCAGTGGATTCTAGGCCGTGGCTATGACCATGGCGAGCTGGATATCCGCCGCCATCCGCTGGCGGAGGAGCTGGACCGCGCCGCGCCGGACCATCCGGTCCTCATCACGCGCACCTGCGGCCATGTGGCGGTGGCCAATACGGCCGCGATGAAGCTCGCCGGCGTCAACCACAACACGCCCGACCCCGAGGGCGGCGCGATCGAGCGCAAGGGCGGCAGGCTCACCGGCCTGTTCCAGGAACGCGCCATGCGGCTGGTGCGCGACATCATTCCCGAGCCCTCCGAGGCGCAGATGGTGGATGCCATTGAGGCCGCTGGCCGCAACCTCGCCGCGCTGGGTTTCGCCTCCGCCAGCGACATGAATGTCGGCATGACGGCGGGGATGGCCGAGATCGCCGCCTATCGCCGGGCCGAGGCGGAGGGGCGGCTGCTGCAGCGCATGTGGCAGGTGCTGGCCGGCAATCCCGAGGGGATCGCCAGGCAGGCCTGGGAGGCCGGGCTGCGGCCGAATGTGGCCGCCGGCCCGATGGCCGAGGCGCTGCTCGCCTGGGGCGCGGTGAAGACCTTCGCCGACGGCTCGGCCGGCGGCCTGACCGCCGCCTTCTTCGACCCCTATCTGGAAAGCGCCGGCGGCGGCACGGGCATCTTCTGCTTCCCGGACGAGGCGCAGTACGAAATGCTCGCCC
This sequence comes from Roseomonas sp., assembly GCA_035565935.1. GTDB lineage: Bacteria > Pseudomonadota > Alphaproteobacteria > Acetobacterales > Acetobacteraceae > Pseudoroseomonas. Next base: position 74,343 of record DATMRU010000081.1, on the reverse strand, counting down.
GCTACCACCGCCAGGGCTGGCAGCTCGACATCCACGCCATCGGCGACGCCGCCATCGAGCAGGTGCTCACCGGCATGGAGAAGGCCGACGCGCCGGACGCGCCGATCGCCGGCCGCCGCCACCGCATCGAGCATTGCGGCTTCCTCAACCGCGACCAGCGCGCGCGGATGCTGAAGCACGGTATCATCCCCGTGCCGCAGCCCTCCTTCATGTGGGAGTTCGGCGACCTCTACGTCACCAATCTCGGCAAGGCGCGCGCCGAGGCGGCCTATCCGATGCGCACCTGGCTGCATGAGGGCCACCATCCGGCGGCCTCCACCGACAGCCCGGTCTGCTCGGTCGATCCCTTCCCGAATCTCTACACCATGGTCACGCGCAAGACCTCCAAGGGCACGGTGCTCGGCCCGGAGGAGACGCTGACGGTCGAGGAGGCGGTGCACTGCTACACCTGGTGCGGCGCGCACAGCCAGTTCGCCGAAGGCGAGCGCGGCACGCTGGAGCCGGGCATGCAGGCCGACATCGCTGTGCTGTCCCGCGACATCTTCGCCGCCGCGCCGGAGGAGATCCTGACCACCCGGGCCGACCTGACCTTCCGCGGCGGCCGTGCCCTCTTCGACCGCAATGGCGAGGCCGCCTCCCTCGCCGGCGCGGCGGACTGACCCATGCTTCGCCACGTCCTGCAGCGCCTGCTGACGACGGTGCCGGTGATGCTCGGGGTGCTGTTGATCGGCTTCCTACTGATGCAGGTGGTGCCGACGGACCCCGCTATCGTCCGCGCCGGCCCGACTGCCACCGCCGATGTCATCGCTGCCATCCGAACGGAGCTTGGCCTCGACCAGCCGCTCTACGTCCAGTTCGGCATCTATCTCTGGCGGCTGCTGCAGGGCGATCTCGGCGTCTCCATCATCAACAACGTGCCGGTGACGCAGGAGCTCGGCGCCACTATTGGCCCGACGCTGGAGCTGATGTTCGCTTCGCTGTTCTGGGCAATCCCGCTCGGCATCGGGCTGGGCACGGTCGCCGCCTATTTCCGCGGCTCCGTGCTGGATCGCGCGATCACCGCGCTCTCAGTGGCTGGCGGCTCGGTGCCGGTCTTCTTCCTGGGCCTGATGCTGATCTGGCTCGTCGGTTTCCAATGGCAGCTTCTGCCCTTCACCGGGCGCGGCGGGCCGCTCTGGACTGCCGATGGCTGGAAGGCCATCGCTCTGCCGGCACTGACGCTGGGCGGCGTTTTCGTGGCACCCGTGGCGCGCATGACGCGCACCGCCGTGCTGGAGGTGCTGGGCGCTGAGCATGTCCGCACCGCCCGCGCCAAGGGCCTGGCCGAGCGGAGCGTGGTGCTGCACCACGCGCTGCGCAACGCGCTGATCCCGGTGATCACGCTGATCGGCCTGCAGATCGGCTTCCTGCTCGGCGGCGCCGTGGTGACGGAGACGGTGTTCTCCTGGCCGGGCGTCGGGCGGCTGGCCGTGGGCGCGATCCTCTCCGCCGATTTCCCGATGGCGCAGGGCACCATCATCGTGCTGTCGCTTGGCTTCATCATGGTTAACCTGGTGGTCGATGTGCTCTACGTCGCGCTCGACCCGCGCATGCGGGGGGCCTGAGCATGTCCGGAGCGAATCCCGTGGCCGCCGCTGCCGCTAGCTCCGCCACGGCGGTGCCACCGCGCCGGCCGGGCGTGCTGAAGCGGCTTCTGCGCGAGCCTATCGCAGCCCTCGCCCTCGCCGTGGTGGTGTTGCTGGTGCTCGCCGCCGTGCTGGCCCCCGTGCTGGCGCCGACCGACCCCTTCGACAACGACCTGGCCTCGGCCATGGCGGTGCCCGGCACGCCCGGCCTGTTGCTGGGCGCCGACGGGCAGGGGCGGGACATGATCACCCGCCTGCTCTACGGCCTGCGTGCCACCCTCCTGATCGGCGCTGCCTCGGTGCTGCTCGGCGGCATTGTCGGTGGTGCCGCGGGTTTCATCGCCGCCTATTACAAGCGGGTCGATGGATTGCTGATGCGGCTGATGGATGTGCTGCTCTCCTTCCCGGCCATCCTGTTCGGCCTGGCCATCGCTGCTATCTTCGGCCCTGGCATCCCGGCGGTGATCCTGGCGCTCTCGATCGCCACGGTGCCGCTGATGGCGCGTATCGTGCGCAGCGCCGCGCTGGTGGTGATGCGACAGGACTACATCGAGGCCGCGCGTGCCACCGGCATGGGGGATGGGCGGCTGATCTTCCGCCATGTCGCGCCCAACTGCCTCTCGCCGATGTTCGTCTTCGCCACATTGCGCTTCGGGCAGGTGATCCTGCTCGGCTCGGCGCTCTCCTTCCTCGGGCTCGGCGCGCAGCCGCCGGTGGCGGAACTGGGCTCGATGGCCGCCGAAGGGCGTGGCTTCCTGTTCTTCGCCCCTCATGTCGCGGTGCTGCCCTGCGTCGTGATCTTCATCGTGGTGCTGGCCTTCAACCTGCTGGGCGACGCGCTTCGCGATGCCCTCGATCCCCGTCTTCGCGTCTGACCCGAACGAGAAAGGGCCCAGTATGTCCGGTTTCCTCAAGGCGGGCCGCCGCCGCACCGCCGCGCTGCTCGGCGGCACCATGCTCTCGCTGGCGGGGCTGCTGCCCGCCGGGCAGGCCGCGGCGCAGATGGCGCCGAAGGGCACGCTCGTCGTGCTGCGCGAGATCGATGCGGACCGCTACGATCCGCACCGCACGACCGCCACCGCGGCGGGCGAGGCGCTGTTCATGCTGACCGACACGCTGGTCTCGATGGACTGGGATCAGAAGACCATCCGCCCCGGCTTGGCCGAGAGCTGGACGGTGAGCGAGGATGGCAAGCTCTACACCTTCAAGCTGAAGCAGGGCGTGAAATTCTGCGACGGCAAGCCCTTCACTGCGAAGGATGTCGTCTACAGCATCAACCGCTGGATCGACCCTGCGACGCGCAGCCCGGTCAAGTGGCGCGCCGGCCCGGTGAAGGAGGTGCGCGCGGTTGACGACCTTACGGTCGAGTATGAGCTGAAGGAACCCTTCAGCGAACTGTTGATCCAACTCGCGCAGTACTTCGCCGGCATCGTCGATCAGGCGACGGTGGAGAAGCTTGGCGACAATTTCGGCGTGCAGGGCTTCAATGGCGTCGGCCCCTATTGCTGGGCGAGCTGGACGCCCCGGCAGGACATGGTGCTGACCAAGAACCCCGCCTACAACTGGGGCCCGCCGATCTACAAGAACCCCTCGCCGCAGGTGGACCGCATCATCCTGCGCGTCATTCCCGAGGCGAACACGCGGCTGGCGGCCGTCCAGTCCGGCCAGGGCGATGTGACGCAGTGGATCCCGTATTTCGCGCTGGATGGGCTGAAGCGGATTCCGACGCTCAAGCTGGTGCAGCAGCCGAACTACTTCTACGACAACTTCATGGGCTTCAAGGTCGATAAGCCCGTGATGAACGACCCCGTCATCCGCGAGGCCATCAACATGGCCGTGAACAAGGCGGCCATCAACAAGGCCGTCTGGTTCAATGCCGGCGAAGTGGCAGATTCCTACATCAACCCGAACGCCCTGGATTACAGCGCCGAGGCAGCTTCCAAGATGCCTCCCTATGACCCCGAGGCCGCACGGAAGCTGCTGGACGAGGCCGGCTGGAAGCCGGGCGATGATGGCATCCGCGTCAAGAATGGCCAGCGCGCCACCTTCCTGCTCTATGGCATCCAGCAGACCTACAACAACGGCATGATGCAGGCGGTGCAGGCCGATCTGCGCCGCATTGGCATCGAGATGCGGATCCAGCTCTGGGATGCCACGGTGGCCTGGGGCAAGCTGGCGACGCAGGAATTCGATGCCTTCGTCATGTCCTATCCCTACGCCTCGGCGACGGATGCACTCGCCCTCTACTTCCCAGGCGCCAACCGGCCGACGCCGAACCGCATGAACTGGAACGACCCGGAGACCGACCGCCTGATCGCGGCCGCCAAGACCGCGCTGGAGCCAGCCGTGCGGGCCGAGGCCATCGGCAAGCTTCAGGCGCTGCTGACCGAGGCCAATCCCTGGCTGCCGCTGATCCGCCAGCCGCTCTGGGTGGTGTCCGGCCCGCGCGTGGAAGGCGTCCGCCCGCACGGCATCTATGGCGCGGCCCTGTACAAGGGTCTCGACATCCGTCTGACGCGCTGAAGCAGGAAAGGGCAGGGGATATGGCCACCACCGTCATCCGCAACGCCGACCTCGTCATTGCCTGGGACGCGGCGGAGCAGCAGCACACCTATCTGCCCGATGCGGAGGTGGCCTTTCGTGACGGGGCGATCACCTTTGTCGGCCGTGGCTATGACGGCCCGGCCGAGGAGGTGATCGACGGCAAGGGCATGATGGTCATGCCCGGCCTCGTCAACATCCACTGCCACCCTTCCAGCGAGCCGATGAACAAGGGGCTGATCGACGAGATCGGCTCTCCCGGCCTCTACAATTCCTCGCTCTACGAATACATGCCGATCTTCCGCGCCGATGCGGAGGCGGTGCCGCATTGCGTGCGGGTGGCGCTGTCGGAACTGCTGCTCTCCGGCGTCACCACCGTGGCCGATCTCTCCATGGCGCATCCCGGCTGGATGGACCTGCTGGCCGAGAGCGGCATGCGCGTCTGCATCGCGCCGATGTTCCGCTCGGCGCGCTGGTTCACGAAGAACGGCCATGTCGTCGAGTACGAGTGGGACGAGAAGGCTGGCGAGAAGGCGATGGCCGAGGCGCTGTCGCTGATCGAGCGGGCGGAGCAGCACCCCTCCGGCCGCCTCTTCGGCATGGTGGTGCCGGCGCAGATCGACACCTGCTCCGAGACGCTGCTGCGCGAGAGCTTCGAGGAATCCCGCAAGCGTGGCCTCGCCTGGCAGATCCACGCGGCGCAGAGCGTCGTCGAGTTCCACGAGATCACCCGCCGCCATGGCCTGACGCCGATCGGCTGGCTGGATGAAATGGGCCTGCTCGCCGACCGCTCGATCATCGGCCACGGCATCTTCCTCGACGACCACCCGAGTACCCGCTGGCACACCGAGAACGACCTCGACCGGCTCGCCGCGACGGGCACCACGGTCGCGCACTGCCCGACCGTCTTCGCCCGGCGCGGTATCACGCTGAAGCATTTCGGCCGCTACCGGAAGCGCGGCGTCAACATGGGCATCGGCACGGACACCTATCCGCACAACATGCTCGATGAGTTGCGCCTCGTTTCCTATCTGGCGCGCACCCAGTCGGGCGACCCGCGCAGCCTGTCCTCCACCGACCTCTTCGACGCCGCCACGATCGGTGGCGCCAAGGCGCTCGGCCGCGACGATATCGGCCGCCTCGCGCCCGGCTGCCGCGCCGACTTCGTCATGGTGGATGTGACGCATCCGATGATGCGGCCGGCGCGCGATCCGATGCGCAGCCTGATCTATGCCGCCGGTGACCGCGCCATCCGCTCGGTGCATGTGGATGGGCAGCCGGTCGTGAAGGACGGCAAGCTGCTCACCATGGACTACGAGGGCGCTGCCGCGGCGCTGGACGAGGCGCAGAAGCGGATCGTCGATCGTGCGCCGCGGCAGGACTGGGCGCACCGCCCGGTCGAGAAGATTTCCCCCCCGACCTTCCGGTGGGCGTGATGGCGGAGGATCTCCTGCGCATCGAGGGGCTGCGCACCGTCTTCCGCAACTCCTCCGGGCTCATCCGTGCGGTGGACGGCATCGATCTCTCCGTTCCACGCGGCCGCACGCTCGGCATCGTCGGCGAGAGCGGCTGCGGGAAGTCCATGCTCTCGCTCTCCATCATGCGGCTGGTGCCGCCGCCCGGCCGCATCGTTGAGGGGCGCGTGCTGCTGGAAGGGCGGGACCTGTTGCAGCTTTCCACCGCCGAGATGCGGCAGGTGCGCGGCGGGCAGATCGCCATGATCTTCCAGGAGCCCATGACCTCGCTGAACCCGGTGCACCCCATCGGGCGGCAGATTGTCGAGGCGATGCGCGTCCACTCCCCGAGGGAAAGCGCGAGCGCGCTGAAGGAGCAGGCGATCGCGGCGCTGAAGCGCGTCCGCATCCCGTCGCCCGAGCGGCGCTTCGATGAGTATCCGCACCAGCTCTCAGGCGGCATGCGCCAGCGCGTGATGATCGCCATGGCGCTGGCCTGCCGCCCGCGCCTGCTGATCGCCGACGAGCCGACCACCGCGCTCGACGTCACCGTGCAGGCGCAGATCCTCGACCTGCTGCGCGAGTTGCAGGAGGAGACGGGCATGTCCATCATCCTCATCACCCACGACCTGGGCGTGGTGGCGGAGATGGCAGACGAGGTGGCGGTGCTCTATGCCGGCAAGGTGGCGGAGCGCACCTCCGCCCGCGCTCTCTTCGAGGATCCGCAGCACCCCTACACGCTGGGCCTGCTCGGTTCGGTGCCGCGGCTGGATGAGGAGCGCGAGCGGCTGTTGGCCATCGAAGGCACGGTTCCGCCGCCCTTCGCCTTCCCCCAGGGCTGCCGTTTCCATCCGCGCTGCCCCTTCGCCATTGGGCCGTGTCGCGAGGGTCAGCCGCCGCTGCGCGAGATTGCTGCGGGGCATCAGGCCGCCTGCATCCGCGCGCCGATCGAATCCTCGCTCGCCATGGAGAACGCGGCATGAGCGCGCTGCTGGAAGTCTCCGATCTCGCCCGGCACTACCCGGTGAAGCGGGGCGTGGTGTTGCAGAAGCAGGTCGGCACCGTACGCGCGGTGGACGGGGTCTCCTTCAGCCTGGCTCGCGGCGAGACTCTGGCCCTTGTCGGCGAGTCCGGCTGCGGCAAGTCCACCACCGCGCGGCTGGTGATGCGGCTGATCGAACCCTCCGCCGGGACCATCCGCTTCGGCGGCCAGGATGTGACCAAGGTGGAGGGAGCCCCCCTTCGCGCGCTGCGCCGGCGCATCCAGATCGTCTTCCAGGATCCCTATGCCAGCCTCAACCCCCGGCTGACGGTGGGCGAGGCCATCGCCGAGCCCATGGCCGTGCACGGCATCGGTGATTCCGCCAGCCGCCGTGCCAAGGTGCAGGAATTGCTCGGCCTCGTCGGCCTCGCGCCCTTCCGTGCGGACCGCTACCCGCATGAGTTCTCGGGCGGGCAGCGGCAGCGCATCGGCATCGCCCGCGCCTTGTCCGTCGAGCCGGAACTGGTGGTCTGCGACGAGCCGGTTTCCGCGCTGGACGTCTCCATCCAGGCGCAGGTCGTGAACCTGATGAAGGACCTGCAGGCACGGCTCGGCCTGTCCTATCTCTTCATCGCGCATGACCTCGCCGTGGTGAAGCACATGGCCGACCGCATCGCGGTCATGTATCTCGGCCAGATCATGGAGATCAGCGACAAGCGCAGGCTTTTCGCCGATCCCCGCCATCCCTATACCCGCGCGCTCCTGGCGGCGATCCCGCATCCCGATCCGGCGCGGCGCGGCCGCGTCACGCCGCTCGGCGGAGACGTGCCGAGCCCGATGGACGTGCCGCCGGGCTGCCGCTTCCACACGCGCTGCCCCTTCGCGCAAGAGCGCTGCCGCCAGGAAGTCCCGGCGCTGCGCGAGATCACGCCGGGCCATCGCAGTGCCTGCCACTTCGCGGAAACCCTGCCGGCGCCTGAGCTCGACTATACCGGCGGCCTGACGGATGCCGCGACGCGGCGGCTGGCGCTCTACGACGCGGCACGGCGCAAGGCAGCGGCCTGAGCGCGGCCGCTCAGGCGCCGAGGAGCGCCGTCGTGGCGGCGGTGCTCTTCTCGTCGATCATGTCGAGGACGGCGGCCGCGGCGGCGGCGCTCGATACCCCCTCCGGCGGCCGCAGCATCGCGACCACCCGCGCGAAGCCGGCCCGCTGCGCCGCCGCGGCCTCCGGCTTGGTCAGCAGGCGCACCAGCTCGGCGGCCAGCAATTCGGGCGTGCAGCGCTCCTGCAGGTATTCCGGAATGATCGTCGCATCCGCCAGCAGGTTGACGATGGACACGTGCTTCACCTGGATCAGCCGCCGCGCGATGGCCGCCGAGAGCGGGTTGACGCGGTAGCCGACCGCCATCGGCACCCCCGCGAGCGCCACCTCCAGCGAGGAGGTGCCGGACTTGATCAGCCCCGCCCCGCCGCTTTCCCGCGCGGCGGCGAAGGCGTCGTATTTCTCGGCGACGCCCCGCAGCAGGATCGGCGCGGGCTGCCACTGCGCGGCGACGGCGCGCACGGCTTCCTCCACCGGGCCCGCCAGCGGCACCACGGGGCGCAGGCCCGGCACCCGTTCCGCTGCCAGCCGCAGCGCGCCGCCGAAGACGGGGAGCATGCGCCCGACCTCGCTGCGGCGGCTGCCCGGCATCACCAGCACTACGCGCTCGCCGGGCGCGATGTCATGCGCGGCGCGGAAGCGCGCGGCGTCACCCTGGTCGGCGCCGGATTCCAGGATCGCGTGGCCGACGAAGCGCACGGGAATGCCGGCCTTCTCGAAGAAGGGCGCCTCGAAGGGCAGCAGGGCGAGGATGCGGTCCACCTGCCGCGCGATCTTCTTCACCCGGCCCGGCCGCCAGGCCCAGACCTGCGGCGCGACGTAATGCAGCACCCGGAAGCCGCGCGCCCGCGCCCGTTCCGCCACGCGCAGGGTGAAGCCGGGGCTGTCGATGGTCACCACCAGGGCCGGGCGGCGGGCGGTGATGTCGGCCACCGTCTCGTCCAGCCGGCGGGCGAGGCGACGGATATTCGGCAGCACTTCCAGGAAGCCCATGAGCGCCAGTTCGCGCATGGGAAAGAGGCTGGTGAAGCCCTGCTCGGCCATGCGCTCGCCGCCGACCCCGGCGAAGGTGAGGTCCGGCCGGGCATGGCGCAGCGCGGCGATCAGCCGGGCGCCCAGCATGTCGCCCGAGGCTTCGCCGGCGACGAGATAGACCAGCGTCACGCGAGGGCGGCCGGGGCCGGGCGCGGGAAACTCTCGCGTGGCCAGTCGCGATGGTTGAACACCGCGCCCTCCCGCCGCACCGCCTCGATGCGGGCCGGGTCGAGGTCGGCGAAGACCCATTGCGCCGCGTCCAGCGCGCCCTGGGCGATCACGCCATCCTCCGGAAAGCCGCGGTCGATCGGGCCGAAGACGGCGGAGAAGCCACGGTTGCGGTCCAGCGCGGCGGACCACTCCGCATCCCCGACCGTGGGCGCGATGCCGACGAAGCACTGGTTCTCCAATGCGCGCGCGGCGGCGGAGAAGCGTACGCGGTTGAAGCCGTGCAGCGTGTCCGTGCAGGTCGGCACCAGCACCAGCCAGGCGCCGGCCTCCACCTGGGCGCGGACATGCTTGGGGAATTCGCTATCGTAGCAGATGGAGATGCCGATGCGGCCCCAGGGCGTGTCGAAGACCACCGGCGCGGCGCCGGCCGAGACGCCCCAGCGCTCCGCCTCGAAGCGCGTCATGGCGTGCTTGTCCTGGAAGGCGAGGCGGCCATCCGGGGCGATCAGCGGCGCGCGGTTGCGGATGGCGCCATCGGTATCGCGCATAGGCAGGGAGCCTGGAACCAGCCACAGGCCGGCACGGCGCGCGGCCTGCCGCATCGCCGCCAGGATGGCCGGCGCAGCCTTGACCAGCGCCACCAGCTCCTCGCGCTCCTCAGCGGGCGATTTGCCCACCAGCGCCGAGCCCAGCTCGGCGCAGGCATATTCCGGCAGCACCGCGAGTTCGGCGCCGCCCGCCTTTGCCTCGGCCAGCCAGCGGTCGAGCTTGGCCGCCCAGGCGGCGACGCTCTCCGGGCGCTCGACGGGATATTGCATCAGGGCGAGGCGCAGGGCGCGCGGTGCAGGGGCGATCACGGCGAGAAGGGCATCCTTTCAGACGGGGTTGTCGCGCGGGCGGGCCCGGGTGCGAGGCGCCGCGCGTTGCTGCGCCAGCCGGTGTCCCACCCGTTTGCCGGCCGCAGCGCATCCAGGGTTTTCTGGCGCGTCCTGCGCGGGTGTTCAGAGGCGTTTGTGCCAGAAATCGAGGCGATGCAGTATCTCCGCGGCGCCGCCGACCTCCCGCCAGTCCATCCTGCAATGCACCCCTTCCAGCGGCGCGTAGCCCCGCTTGCGCCAGAAGGCATCAAGCGGCGTATAGCCGGGGGGCTTGCGCGGATCCGCGGGATCGCGGCGCACGCCGCAGAATGTGGTGAAGCGGGCGCCGGTTTCCAGCGCATGCGCCTCGCGCAGCGCGAAGAAGCGCACCCCGGCGCCTTGGCCGCGATAGGCCGGCAACAGAACGCTTTCGCCGAAATAGCAATAGAGGGCGGGGTCCAGTCCGGCGGCGCGGAAGGCTTCGGGCACCATGCCATGCGTCTCCACCATCGGCTCGCAGGTGGCGGCACCGACCGGCGTATCCTTATCGAAGGCGACGATCACCGCGGCATTGGGCCCCTCGGCATAGGCCCGCAGGTAATCCGCCTCGTAGGCGGCGTCGCCCTCGTAGAGATAGGGCCAGTCGCGGAAGACGGTGATGCGCAGCTGCGCCAGCGCCGGCAGCAGCGGATGCAGTGCCGGGCCGCGCAGCGTCTCGAAGCGGAGCGAAACAGGGGCCATGCCCCTCCCGATAGAACGGAACGCGCCGGAGATCGAGGGCACGCCGCCCTATTCAACGTAGATCATCTTCCGCGTCATGCCGCCATCGACGATGAATTCGCTGCCGGTGACGAAGCGGGATTCCGGCCCGACCAGCCAGGCGGCCAGGGCGGCGATGTCCTCCACCCGCCCGACCCGACCCGCCGGGTGCTGCGCATGGTCCTCGGGGCGCAGGTCTTCGCCGGAGACGTCGATCCAGCCGGGGCTGATGCAATTGGCCCGCACTTCCGGCCCCAGGCTGATGGCCAGGGCATGGGTCAGTGCCAGGAGGCCGCCCTTGCTGGCCGAATAGGCTTCGGTATCCGGTTCCGACATATGCGCGCGGGTCGAGGCGATGGTGACGATGGCACCGCGCGCCCGCTTCAGCAGCGGTGCCGCGGCGCGAGCTAGCAGGAAGGTGCTGGTGAGGTTGGTGCCGAGCACCCTGTTCCATTCCGCCAGGGAGAGTTCCGTCACCGGCTTGCGGATCATGATGCCGGCATTGCAGACCAGGGCATCGAGCCGCCCTTCTTGCGCGGCGATGCTCTCGACGAGGGCACCGACCGCCGCCTCATCGGCGACATCGGCCAGGACGTGGCGGGTGCCGGCCTCACCGGGCTTGAGGTCGGCGGTGACCACACGCCAGCCGTCCCGCTTCAGCCGGGTGGCGATGCCGGCGCCGATACCATGCGCGCCGCCGGTGATCAGGGCGACGGGGGAGGGATGTGTCTCGCTCATCTTGCGCCGGGAACGGGGAAGAAGGCCGCAGGGTGGCATCACAAAGCGGGGCGGGGAAAGACTGGAGCGGAAGCGCCGCCCGTGCTCCCCTGCGGGCAGGAGCGCCCCATGACCGCGATCATCGACGCCCATTTCCACATCTTCGACCCGCGCTTCCCGGCGCCGGGCCATGATGGCTATGCCCCGCCGGTCTTCACCGTGGCGCAGTACCGCGCCGCCGTCGCGGGGCTGGGCGTGACGGGTGGCGTGCTGGTGGCGGCTTCAACGCATGGGCTGGACCCCGCGCCGCTGCTGGCCGCGCTGGAGGAACTGGGGCCGGGCTTCGTGGCGGTCGCCGCCGCCGATCCGGCCATGCCCGATGCCCGCCTGCGCGAACTGGCGGCACGCGGCGTGCGCGGGCTGCGCTTCAACCTCTATCGCGGCATGGTGCAGACGCCGCCCGAGGCCGCCCTCGATTTCGCCGACCATGCCCATGCCGTCGCCGGGCTGCACGCGCAGGTCTATGCCGATGCCGCCACCCTGCGCCCACTGTTGCCAAGGCTGCGCGGCATGGCCACGCGGCTGGTGATCGACCATCTCGGCATGACGGAGGCCGGGTTGCCGGTGGTGCTGGAGCTGGCGGCGGCCGGCGCCAGGGTGAAGGCCACCGGCTTCGGCCGCGTGGCGCTGGAGGTCGCGCCGGCCCTGGAGCGGATCGCCGCCGCCGCGCCCGGCGCGCTGATCTTCGGCACCGACCTGCCCTCGACCCGTGCCCGGCGGCCCTTCGAGCCGGCCGACATGGCGCTGTTGCATCGCATCGCCGGCGCGGCACCTTTTCACGAAAATGCCGCCGCCTTCTACGGCATCGCGCCCGGCGGCTGAGCGTCTGAGCGGAGAAGGCTCAGATCACCGGCCCCGCCCGCGCCAGATCGGCGAAGATGTCCCGCACCGCGTCGGCCAGAGTGCGGTTCAGCTCCTCCCGGTCGGCCACGGCGTCGATGCGCGGCTGCACCTGGTCCAGTTCATGGGCGGCGAGCAGGAGCGGGAAGAGGCCGGCGGCGCGGACGAGCCCGATCAGCAGCGCGTCACGCGTGCTCGGGGCGTGGTCGTCGAAGATGACGGCCATCAGCCTGGCTTTCACCTCCCGCTCCTCCTTGCCCGAGATCTGCGGGTAGCGACGCTCGGGGAAGATCCAGAGGAAGCGCCCCTCCTCCAGCTTCAGCACGCCGCGTTCCACCAGCCGGTCGAAGTAGCGGTCGCGCAGGGATTCGGCATCGCTGGCCAGGCGCTCGATCCACCAGCGCGTGCCATGCGGGCTGCCTTCCGCGCCGATGCGGGCCAGCACGTCGTTCAGCGCCGCGTCGCCGGTGGGTGCGGCATTGGTGACGGAAAGATGCTCGGGGTCGGTCTGGATGCGGCCCTCCAGCATCAGCTCGGCGAGGAGGCTGGCTGCCAGCGCGTAGTCACCGGAGGGTGCCGCGCGGTCGAACAGCCGGCCGGTCTCGTCATCGAGCATGAGGAGCAGCAGCTCCTCCGGCATGGTCAGCGACATGGCGCGCGCGCTCCGGGGTTTGTTGCCGGATGAGGGAAACGCGCCCGGAGCGGGCCGTCAACGGGAAGCTTGCCCCCCAGTGCTGACGGCAGTTCCGCGGGCAGCATCGCAGAAGGCCGACAGCCCCTCCTCGACCACCTGGCGCGGCAGATCGCGTAGGATGAAGACGAGGCTGGAGCGGCGCGGCAGCCCATCCGGCCAGGCTGGCAGGAGGGTGGGCGCGTGCCAGACGCTCTGCACGCCATGGATCGCCACCGGCCGCTCCTGGCCCTCCAGGTCGAGGATGCCCTTCACCCGCAGCACCGCATCGCCGCGCGTGGCGGCCAGCATCTCCAGCCAGGTGGCGAGGCCCTCCCAGGGCAGGGGGCGGTCGAAGCTCAGGCAGAAGGCGTGGATGCGCGCATCATGCCGGTTCGGATCGTGTTCATGGCCGTGGTGATCGTGGTGGTGATGGCCGTGCCCGTACCCGTGATGGTGCGTCGCCTCCCAGGCCTCCGCATCCACCCAGCGGCGCAGCGCCGCCTCGCGATTCGCCGGACCGAAGGGCGTGCAGCCCAGTAGATCCTCTGCGCAGACGGCGTCAGCGCCCTGCGGCCTTGCCCCCGGGTTCATCTGGCGCAGCCGCGCCTCCAGGGCCGCCAGCGCGGCGGGGCCGGCGAGGTCGGCCTTGCTGACGAGTAGCCGGTCCGCCACCGCCACCTGGCGCTCCGCCTCGGGCTGCCGCTCCAGCGTGGCGAGGCCGTTCACCGCGTCCACCACGGTCACCACGCCATCCAGCGCGAAGTGGCGGCTGGTGGCCGGATCGGCCATCAGAGTCTGCAGGATCGGCAGCGGGTCGGCGAGGCCGGTGGTTTCGATCACCACGCGCCGCAGGTCCTGCCCGGCGCGCACCCGCGCGGCGATGCCTTCCAGCGCACGGGCGAGATCGCCACGGATGGTGCAGCAGAGGCAGCCCGCCTGGAGCAGCACCGCCTCCTGGTCCAGCGTCTCCACCAGCAGGTGATCCAGCCCGATCTCGCCGAACTCGTTGATCAGCACAGCGGTGCCGGCCATTTCCGGCTGCTTCAGCAGGTGGTTCAGCAGCGTGGTCTTGCCGGCGCCGAGAAAGCCCGTCAGCAGCGTGACCGGCAAAGGGAAGGGCGGCACCTCAGTGGCCATAGAGCACCGCCGGGTCCACTTCGGGCGCGGTGATCGCGGTCAGCTCGCCGTCACGCAACGCCTGGTAGAAGCAGGAGCGGCGCCCGGTGTGGCAGGCCACGCCCTGCTGCTCGACCAGGGCCAGGAGGGTGTCGCCGTCACAGTCGAGCCGCAGGTCCCGGAGCTGCTGCACCTGCCCGGAGGTCTCGCCCTTGCGCCAGAGCGCGTTGCGGCTCCGGCTGAAATAGACCACACGTCCGGTGGCGAGGGTTTCCTCCAGCGCCTGGGCGTTCATCCAGGCCATCATCAGGACCTCGCCGCTGTCGTGCGCCTGGGCGATGACGGGGACGAGCCCGTTCTCGTTGAACTGCACGGCGGCCAGGAAGCGGGCACGGGCGGCGGGGTCGGCGACCGGCATGGGGCGGCTCCTCAGGGCTGGATGAGTTACTATATAACACTCCGGGCGAACGGGAGAGAGGGCATGGCGGCAGGGCAGGGCAGCGCGGCGGAAATGCCGGAGGATGTCACGAAGGCCCTGGCGGCGGCCGAGGCGCGCTGCCTGCGGGCGGGTGCGCAGCTGACGGAGCTGCGCCGCCAGGTGCTGGCGCTGGTGCTGGCCTCGGAGCAGCCGCTCGGCGCCTATGCGCTGCTGGACAAGCTCAAGGCCCAGCGTCCGGCGCCGCCCCGCCCACCGTCTATCGCGCACTGGATTTCCTGCTGGAGCGCGGGCTGATCCACAAGGTCGAGCGGCTGAACGCCTTTGTCGGCTGCGTCGAGGCCGGGCATGACCATGGCGCTGGGCCCGACCACCATCACCCGCACCAGTTCCTGATCTGCCGCGACTGCGGCATGACGGTGGAGATCAGCGACCCGGCCGTGGCGCATGCTCTCGCCGAGGCTGCGGCGCGGGTCGGCTTCCGCGTGGGCAATGCCACGGTGGAGGTGGAGGGGCTCTGCGCCGCCTGCGCGGCGCAGTCATCCGAGGCGGCGGGGGCCTAGCCGCTTCGGCCGGCCCCCGGCGCCCGTCACCGCTTGGGCTGCGCCTCGGGCACGGAGGCCGGCGGTGCCTGCTCCTGCTCTCGCCGGGGCTGGCGGCGCCGCTTCAGGACGAATAACAGCAGCGAGCGCCCGGTGACGGTGTAGGTCTCGCCGATCGGGAAGGAGGGCTCTTCCTCCTCCTCATCCTCCCCATTGATGTTGGTGTCGAGGAGGCGCACCCAGGCGACGCCGTCGGAGCCTTCGGGCAGGGTGAAATCCACCGCCTCGTGATAGGCGTTGAGGATCAGCAGTAAAGTCGCGTCATGCGCGGCGACGCGGATGCCGCTCTCCTGCGCGCGCCCGTCCAGCATCCGCGCGAAGCAGCGTGTGTTGGGGTCGTCCCAGTCGGCGCTGTCCATCTCCTCGCCGCTCGGCTTGTACCAGGAGAGACCCTTCACGCCGCTGGCCTCGTGGTACTGACCCGAGAGGAAGCGGGAGCGGCGCAGAACAGGGAAGCGGTTGCGCAGATCCGCCAGGCGCTGGGTGAAGGCGACCAGCCGCTTGCCCTTGTCGCCCCAGTTCCAGTCCAGCCACGAGATTTCGTTGTCCTGGCAATAGGCGTTGTTATTGCCCTGCTGGGTGCGGCCGAACTCGTCACCCGCCAGCAGCATCGGCGTGCCCTGGGAGAGATAGAGGGTCGCGAGCATGTTCTTGATCTGCCGCTCGCGCACGGCGTTGATCTCGGGGTCGTCGGTCGGCCCCTCGACGCCGTAATTGTAGGAATAGTTGTGCGAATGGCCGTCGCGGTTGTCCTCGCCATTCGCCTCATTGTGCTTCTCGTTGTAGGTGACGAGATCGTTCAGCGTGAAGCCGTCATGCGCGGCCAGGAAGTTCACGCTGGCCCAGGGCCGGCGGCCATTGTGGTCGAACAGGTCCGCCGAGCCGGAAAGGCGGTTGCCGAGATCGGCGGCCTTGCCTTCCTCGCCGACCCAGAAGGCGCGCACCGTGTCGCGGTACTTGTCGTTCCACTCCGCCCAGCCCGGGGCGAAATTGCCGACCTGGTAGCCGCCCGGCCCGATGTCCCAGGGTTCGGCGATCAGCTTCACATCGGCCAGCACCGGGTCCTGCATGCAGGCCTTCAGGAAGGCGGACTGGTCATCGAAGCCGTGCGGCTCGCGCGCCAGGATGGTGCCGAGATCGAAGCGGAAGCCATCGACATGCATCTCGTTGACCCAGTAGCGCAGGCTGTCGGTAACCATCTGCAGCACGCGCGGGTGCGAGAGGTTCACCGTGTTCCCAGTGCCGGTGTCGTTGATGTAGTAGCGCTTCTGGTCAGGCAGCAGGCGATAGTAGCTGGCGTTGTCGATGCCCTTGAAGGAGAGCGTCGCGCCCTTCTCGTTCCCTTCGGCGGTGTGGTTGTAGACCACGTCCATGATGACCTCGAGCCCGGCATCATGCAGCCGGGCGACCATCTCCTTGAATTCGGCGAAGGCGAAGTCCGGCGTGCGGGCATAGCGGCGCGCGGGAGCGAAGAAGCCGAGGGTGTTGTAGCCCCAGTAGTTCGTCAGGTTCTTCTGCAGGAGATAGTCGTCGTTGAGGAAGAAGTGGATCGGCAGCAACTCGACCGCCGTCACGCCGAGCGACTTGATGTGCCGGATGACGTCGCGATTGGCGAGCCCGGCATAGGTGCCGCGCATCTCCTCGGGCACCATCGGGTGGCGCTTGGTGATGCCCTTCACATGTGTCTCGTAGACCAGCGTGCGCTCCCAGGGGATGCGCGGCCGCCGGACATTGCCCCAGGTGAAGGCGGGGTCCACCACGCGGCATTTCGGCATGAAGCGGGCGCTGTCACGCTTGTCGAAGGAAAGATCCTCGTCTTTGTGGCCGATGGTGTAGCCGAACAGCGCGGGGTCCCACTTCAGGTCGCCTACATGGGAGAGGGCATAGGGATCGAGCACCAGCTTGTTCGGGTTGAAGCGGTGCCCTTCCTCTGGTGCATAGGGCCCGTGCACGCGATAGGCATAGACGGTGCCCGGACGCGCATCGGGCAGGAAGCCGTGGAACACCTCGTTCGTATATTCCGGCAATTCGATCCGCTCCAGCTCGGTCCGGCCGGAATTGTCGAACAGGCAGAGTTCCACCTTGGTCGCATGGGCGGAGAACAGGGCGAAGTTGACGCCGAGGCCAGTCCAGGTGGCGCCGAGCGGGTTCGGGCGCCCTTCGGAGACGCGGGAGATGTTGATGGCAGGGGGCACGGAAGAATCCCTCGGGTGAAAGCGCACCGGAATAGACGCGCCAAGGGCTGCAGGGTTGCTGCGCCTTCACCTTTCCCCGGCAGGTCGTGCCGCCCGCTATGGTCTTAGAAGGGGGAGGTCGGTGGCCTTCCCCCCCCCGCTCGCTCAGCGCGGCAGGCTGTCGAGGCCGGCCGAAAGGTCGGCGATCAGGTCCGCGGTGTCCTCCAGCCCGATGTGGAAGCGCACCGCCGGGCCGCCCAGCTCCGCCGCATCCTCGGCCGTGCGGGTGATGTGGTTGGTGGTGGGCAGCGCCAGGCTCTCATAGCCGCCCCAGGAGGCGCCGATGCCGAAGAGCTTCAGCCCATCCACCATCGCCTCGATCTCGGCGGTGGAATAGCGCGGCTGGAACACCACGCCGAAGAGCGAGCAGGCGCCGGTGAAATCGCGCTTCCACAGCGCGTGCTGCGGATGGCTGGGCAGGGCGGGGTGCAGCACTCGCAGCACCTCGGGGCGGCTCTCGAACCACTTCGCCACCGTGATACCGGCGGCCTCCTGGTGCTTCAGCCGCACCGCCAGGGTGCGCAGCCCGCGCAGCGCCAGCCAGCAATCATCCGGGCTGGCGTAATGGCCGATCTCGCGCGCCGCGCCGGCAATGATGGCCCAGTCCTCCGGCGTGTTGACCGTCACGCTGCCCAGCAGCACGTCGGAATGCCCGCCGACATATTTGGTCAGCGCCTGGATGGAGACATCGACGCCATGCCGGAAGGGCTGGAAGTGATGGATGCCCCAGGTATTGTCCATCAGCACCTTGGCGCCGTGGGCATGGGCCACCTCGGCCAGGGCGGGGATGTCCTGCATCTCGAAGGTGTGGCTGCCCGGACTCTCAGTGTAGAGCACCTTGGTGTTCGGCCGCAGCAGCGCCCGCAGGCCCTCAGCGTCGATCGTCGGGTCGTAATAGGTGGTCTCGATGCCGAAGCGCGTCAGCATGCCATTGGCGATGCGCCGCACGGGGCCGTAGACGGAATCCGGCACAAGGCAGTGCTCGCCGGCCTTGAGATAGGCCATCAGCGGCAGGGAGCAGGCGGCCAGGCCGGTGCCGACGATCAGGGCGCGCGTGCCGCCCTCGATCTCCGCCACCATGTCCTCCAGGGCATAATGGGTCGGCCCGCCGGCGGTGCCGTAGGTCATCACCTGCTCCAGCGAGCGGGCGGCCAGCGCGCCGCGCGCCTCGCAGGAGGGGTAGAGCACGGTGGAGCCGCGATGCACCGGCGGGTTGACGAAGCCATGCGCGCGGGTGCCGGCGCGGCCGCCATGCGACATGCGGGTGGCGAAGCCCTGGCTTTCGTGCTTGGCGCCAGGGGGCAGGTTGTCGGGCATCAGGGCGTGCTTTCCTTCGGCGTTTCGGGGCGGCTGGCCCATTCGGTCCAGGAGCCGTCATAGACGGCGGGTTCGGGCAGCCCGGCGCGCACCAGGCCGAGCGCCAGGATGCAGGCGGTGACGCCGGTGCCGCAGGAGGTGACGAGCGGCTTGCCGCCATCCACGCCTGCCTGAGCGAAGCGGGCGCGCAGCTGCTCGGGCGGCAGCATGGTGCCATCCGCGGCCAGCAGGTCGGTGGCCGGGACATTGGCGGCCCCCGGCATGTGGCCGGAGGGCAGGCCGGGGCGCGGCTCCGGCGCGGTGCCGTCGAAGCGGCCCTTGGCACGAGCGTCCAGGATCAGCGCCGAGCGGTCCTGGACGATGCGCTTGACGTCGCCGATACCGGCGAGGCGGCGGGCGATGAAATCGGCCCAGAAATCCTGCCGCGGCACGGTATGGGCGGGGCCGGCCTCGGTGCGGCGGCCCTCCTTCAGCCACTTGGGCAGGCCGCCATCCAGCACCGCCGCCCGCTCATGGCCGAAGAGGCGCATCAGCCACCAGCCGCGCGCGGCGGAGAAGAGACCCTTCTGGTCATAGAAGACCACGCGGTGCCGGTTGGAAATGCCAAGCGCCCCGAGCTGGCGGGCGGCGCGACCCGGGGTGGGGGCCATGTGCGGCAGGTCGGTCTCCGGATCGGCCACGGCGTCGATGTCGAAGAAGCCGGCACCAGGGATATGCGCCCGCTCGAACTCGGCCATCGCGTCCTTCGGCTCGTTCGGCAGGTATTTGGTGGTGTCGAAGACCAGCAGGTCCGGCGCGCCCAGCTCGGCGGCCAGCCATTCGGTGGAAACGAGATCCTGCATCCTTCCTACCCCTCCAGCACCAGATAGACCCGGCGGTTCTGCTTGCCCTTGTTCTCGAGCTTGGTGACGTTGATCGTACCGATCTCGCCGGTGCGCCGCACATGCGTGCCGCCGCAGGGCTGCAGATCGACCGGCGCCTCCTCCGGCCCGATGCGCACCAGCCGCACCTGCCCGGCGCCGCGCGGCGGCTTCACCGAGAGAGTGCGCACCAGGCCCGGGTTCTCGTCCAGCTCCGCCTCGCTGATCCAGCGCTCGCCCACCGGGTGGTCGGCGGCGGCGAGGGCGGTGAGCTGCTCGGAGAGCCATTCCTTGGTGGGTGGCTCGGCGAGGTCGAAGTCCAGCCGGGAGCGGTCGGCGCCGATCTGCCCGCCGGTGACGCCGGCGCCCGGGATCAACGAACAGAGCAGGTGCAGGCTGGTGTGCATCCGCATCAGCCGGTGCCGGCGCTCCCAGTCCAGCGAAACCGTCACCTCCGTCCCAGGGGCGGGCAGGGGAGCGCCCTCGGCCGGCTTGTGCAGCACGGTGCCGCCTTCGCCCTTCACGGCATTGGCGACCGGCATCTCTCCGCCTGCTTCCCCCTCGGCCCAGCGCAGCCAGCCGGTATCGCCCGGCTGGCCGCCGCCCTGGGCGTAGAAGACGGTGCGGTCCAGCACCACTCCATCCGGGCCGGCGGAGAGCACCGTGGCGCGGCATTCCCGGGCATAGGCGTCGGTGCGGAACAGCATTTCGGTCATCACTCTGTCGTCCATTCCGTGTTGAGCCGCGGCGCGTTGATCTGCAGCCACATCAGGGCCAGCGCCGCCGGGCTGTTGCGGATCTCGTTGCGGGCGACCTGGGCGAAGGCCTCCTCGGCCGACAGCAACACCAGGCGCGTCTCCTCGTGCTCGTCGGCGAGGCCCTGGGTGCCCGGCACGGCCGCCTCGGGCAGGTGCACGCGGCCGCAGTAGAAGTGCAGCACCTCGTCGGCGCCGCCCTGCATGGTCATGAACTGGCCGATCTTCTCGATCCTGTCGGCGGTGAGGCCGGTCTCCTCCTGCAACTCGCGCCGCACCGTGGCCTCCGGGTCCTCGCCCGGCTCCAGCAGGCCGGCCGGGCATTCCCGCACGACCGGCGCCTCGCCGGCGGCGAGAGCGGGCAGGCGGAACTGCTCGATCAGCGCGACGCGG
This sequence comes from Roseomonas sp., assembly GCA_035565935.1. Lineage (GTDB taxonomy): Bacteria > Pseudomonadota > Alphaproteobacteria > Acetobacterales > Acetobacteraceae > Pseudoroseomonas. The sequence goes on along the minus strand of DATMRU010000081.1, from coordinate 53,814 downwards.
CGGCTCCAGGGGTCATAAGGCAGGATCAGCGCGCCATTGCCGCGCCGCCACATCTCCCAGGTCAGCAGGCCGGAGGGGGTGCCATCGGCGCGGCGATAGCGGAAGCGCACGCGCTGCATGGGGAAGCGGCCATCCCACACCACCTCGTCGCTTTCGGGAATATAGAGTGGATGCGCCGGCACCGGCGGTGCCTTCGGCGGTCTGGCCTTCATGCGGTGGGCAGCCTAACCTCGACAGTGAAATACCACGATCATGAGCCGCCCCATCCCCATCGTCCATGCCCTGAGACCGGAAAGCGGGGTGGCCGCAGCGCGCCGGCGCGCCATTCTCTCCGTCATGGGGGCGGCGGCAACCTTCGCCCTGGCCGCCGCGGCGGTGAAGGCGCTGGGCGGTGCCATTCCGGTGATGCAGGTCATCCTGTTCCGCAACCTCTTTGCCGTGCCGGTCCTGCTCGGGCTGGCGCTGGCCTCGGCCGTGCCGGGGCAGCGCTGGCGTGTGCTGGCCACCCGCAACCCCTGGGCGCATGCGCAGCGCACCTTCTATGGGCTGGTCGGCATGTTCGGCAGCTTCTACGGCTATGTCCACCTGCCGCTCGCGACCGTGACGGCGCTCGGCTTCACCATGCCGCTTTTCCTCACTGCGCTCTCGATACCGCTGCTGGGGGAGACGGTCGGCTGGCGCCGCGCGAGCGCCGTGCTGGTCGGCTTCCTGGGGGTGCTGCTGATGCTGCGCCCCGGGCTGGGCACCGCGCATCTGCCGCTGCCGGCGGTGGCCGCCGTGCTGACCGGGGCGGTGGCCTGGGCCATGGCCATGATCACCATTCGCCGCATGGGGGAGCGGGACGAGTCGGGCGCTGCCATCGTCCTGTGGTTCGCGCTCGGTGGCTCCCTGGTCGGAGTGGCTTTCGCGATCCCTGGCTGGGTCTGGCCGACGCCGGTCGAATGGGCGCTGCTGGCGCTGGTCGGCCTGGTTTCCGCCCTGGCGCAGCTGCTGATGACGACCGCCTACCGCAGCGGCGAGACGACGCTGATCGCCCCCTTCGAGTATTCCGGCATCCTCTGGACCATGGGCCTCGGCATTCTGCTCTGGGGTGAGCAGCCGGTCGCCTGGGACTTCCTCGGCATCGCCGTGCTGGTCGCCTCGGGCCTCTACATCTGGCACCGCGAGGCGCGGCTTCGGAGCTGAAGCTCCGGGGGACCAATTCCCCCGGATCCGCTCAGTCGCCGAAGCGGTTGGAGCGCGGGAAGCCGTTCGGCGGCTGCTTGCCGGCCCCGGCGCGATTGCCGCGCCAGGTGGTGAGGTCGGTCTCCATCCGCACCCGCTCGCCGATCCGCCAGGTCAGCCCGGCGGTGGCGGTGAAGACCTTCACATCGGCCATGCCGCCATCACGGTAGCCCTGCAGCGCCACGCCGCGCCCGCGCGTCATCTCCGGCACCTGCTCCAGCGGGAAGACCAGCATCTTGCGATTCTCGCCGATGATGGCGACGCTGTCTCCCTCGGCCGGCACGCAGGCGGCCGCCTCGTTGGGCGGATCGACCGTCAGCACCTGCTTGCCGGTGCGGCGCTCGGCCAGCAGGTCCTCGCTCTTCACCACGAAGCCGCGCCCGTCGCTGGCGGCGACGAGATACTTGCGGCCCTCCTGCCAGACGAAGAGGTCCACCACCTCGTCCTCATTGGTGAGGTCCACCATCAGCCGCACCGGCTGGCCGTCACCGCGCCCACGGGGCAGGGCGTCGGCCTTAAGGGTGTAGCTCTTGCCATTGGTGGCGAAGAGACAGAGCCGGTCGGTCGTCTCCGCGTGGAAGGCGATGCGCAACTGGTCGCCCTCCTTGAACTTGTGCTCCGTCTCCATCGGCAGATGGCCCTTGAGCGCGCGGATCCAGCCCTTCTCGGAGAGGATGACGGTGATCGGCTCGCGCTCGACGAAGGCGCGCTCGTCGATCACCACGGCGGTGGGGGCGGCGTCGATGGTGGTGCGGCGCTTGCCGAGAGCAGTCTCCTCGCCAAACTTCTGGCGGGTCTCCTCGATCTGCTCGGCCAGCTTCTTCCAGCGTGCCTTCTCGCTGCCCATCAGCGCCTGCAGCGACTTCTGCTCCGCCGAGAGCTTCTTGTGCTCCTTGCGGATCTCCATCTCCTCCAACTTGCGGAGGGAGCGGAGGCGCATGTTCAGGATCGCCTCGGCCTGCACATCCGTCAGCCCGAAGGTCTGCATCAGCACCGGCTTCGGATGATCCTCCTCGCGGATGATGCGGATCACCTCGTCGAGGTTCAGATAGGCGATCAGGTAGCCGTCCAGGATCTCCAGCCGGCGGGCGATGGCATCCAGCCGGTGCTGGCTGCGGCGCACCAGCACCTCGTGCCGGTGGTCGAGCCAAGCGCGCAGCACCGCCTTCAACCCCATCACCTGCGGCGTGCGGCTGGCATCCAGCACGTTCATGTTGAGGGAGACGCGCGATTCCAGCGGCGTGGCGCGGAACAGCGTTTCCATCAGCACACTGGGTTCCACCGTGCGGCTTTTCGGCTCCAGCACGATGCGGACAACATCCGTGCTCTCGTCCCGCACATCGGCCAGCAGGGGGAGCTTCTTCTCCTCCATGAGCGCGGCGATCTGCTCGATCAGCCGCGACTTGGCGATCTGGTAGGGGATCTCGGTGACGACGATCTGCCAGGTGCCGTTCTTCAGCGCCTCCTTCTCCCAGCGCGCGCGGATGCGGAAGCCGCCGCGGCCAGTGGCATAGGCCTCGCGCACCGCCTCGGGGCCCTCGACCAGCACGCCGCCGGTGGGGAAGTCGGGGCCGGGCAGGTGGCGCAGCAGGTCATCCACCTCGGCCGCCGGGTTGCGGATCAGCTCCAGCGCGGCGGCGCAGAGCTCGCCCGCATTGTGCGGCGGGATGGAAGTCGCCATGCCCACGGCGATGCCGTTGGCGCCATTGGCCAGCAGGTTGGGGAAGGCGGCGGGCAGCACGATCGGCTCCCGCTCCTCGCCGTCATAGGTGGCGCGGAAATCGACGGCGTTCTCCTCGATCCCCTGCAGCATCACCTGGGCGATCTCGGTCAGCCGCGCCTCGGTGTAGCGCATGGCCGCCGCGTTATCGCCGTCGATATTGCCGAAATTGCCCTGGCCCTCGACCAGCGGGTAACGCGCCGCGAATTCCTGCGCGAGCCGCACCATGGCGTCGTAGATCGCGGCGTCGCCATGCGGGTGGTACTTACCCATGACGTCGCCGACGATGCGGGCGCATTTCTTGAACCCCGCCGCCGGGTCCAGCTTGAGCTGGTGCATCGCCCAGAGCAGGCGGCGGTGCACCGGCTTCAGCCCGTCCCGCACATCCGGCAGGGAGCGCGCCGTGATGGTGGACATGGCATAGGCCAGGTAGCGCTCCGACAGGGCCGCCGACAGGGTGGTCGGCTTCACGGCCCCGCCTTCGGGCAGCGTGGCGATGTCGTCGGGCATGGGCGGAACTCCTGGCAGTCTCGGCGCGATATCGGCTGGCCCGGGCTAGCGCAGCGGCGCCGCGCGCGCCAGTGCCAAGGCGAGCAGAAAAGAACATAGCAAGAACTTAAGGTCAGGCAAGCAGCCTCACAATTTCGCAAGAATGGCGACCGGGCGGGTGACGCTATGCTCAAGGCTGGCCATAGTGCTGTGATCACAGCAACCGCGCCGCCGCGCTCAACAAGACCAAGAACTGCGCCGGCGCATGGGAGAGACGGAATGAGTGCAAGCGTCGAAGGCATTGCGCGTCGGAACTTGACGCCCATCGACGACCCCTATCACCTGACCCCCGATGCCGTGATGGAGCCACCGACCGGCTGGGCGCATTCCCTGCGCCACCTCGGACCAGGGCTGATCCTCAGCGCCTCCATCGTCGGCTCGGGTGAGTTGATCGCCACCACCACCCTGGGTGCCACGGCGGGCTTCGCCCTGCTCTGGATGGTCATCTTCAGCACCTTCGTGAAAGTGGCGGTCCAGGTCGAGCTGGCGCGCTGGACCATCTCCACCGGCCAGCCAGCGCTCACCGGCTACAACAAGCTGGGCCCGCGGATCGGCCGGCTCGGCTGGGTGAACTTCCTCTGGGCGCTGATGGCGCTCTCCAAGGTGCTGCAGATGGGCGGCGTGGTCGGTGGCACCGCCATGGCGCTGTCCATCCTGCTGCCGCTGGGCGGGCCGCCGCTCGGGGCCGTCTCCCTCGGCATCTGGACCGTGATCGTCGCCGGCAGCAGCATCGCGCTGCTCTATTCCAACAACTACAGCCTCATCGAGCGCGGGGCGACGGCGCTGGTGGTCGTCTTCTCCTTCGTCACCATCGCCATCGCGGCCGGGCTGCCCTTCACGCCCTATGCCTATTCGATGTCCGATCTCGCCAGCGGCCTGGCGCTGAGCATCCCGGCGGGGGCGATCGGTGCGGCCATCGCCATGTTCGGCATCACCGGCGTCGGTGCTGACGAGCTGACCTTCTACACCTACTGGTGCGTCGAGAAGGGCTATGCCCGGCATGTCGGCCCGAATGACGGCAGCGAGGCCTGGCAGCGCCGCGCCAAGGGTTGGATCAGCGTGATGTACAAGGATGCCTTCGTCTCCTGGTGCATCTACACCTTCGGAACGCTGGCCTTCTTCATCATGGGCGCCTCGGTGCTGGCGCCGCAGGGCGTGGTGCCGCGGGGCAACGAGATGATCACCTCGCTCTCCCGCATGTACACCGACACGCTGGGTGAATGGGCGGGTATCCTGTTCCTGGTCGGCGCGATCGCCGTACTGGGCTCCACTCTGTGGGCGGCGGTGCCGAGCTGGGCGCGGATGTACACCAACCTGCTCGCTGAGATGGGCGTGCTGGAGTGGCGGAACACGGCGGCGCGCCTGCGCTGGATCCGTATCTTCACCATCGGCCTGCCGATCGTCTGGGGCCTGGCCTACCTGTTTGTGCGCTCCCCGGTGCTGATGATCCAGATCGGCGGCGCGGCGACCGGCGTCTTCCTGCTCGCCGCCGTGGTGGCGGTCTGGCACCTGCGCCGCACGGAGACGGACCCGCGGCTGTATGGCGGGCCGGCCTTCAACGGCCTGCTGGTGGTCAGCAGCATCGCCATCGTGGCGTTGGGCCTCTACACCGGGCTGAGTGCCTTCGGGGTCGTGTAAGGCGCCGCACCGGCAGGAATGAGGGGGGCCGAGGGATCTCGGCCCCTTTTTCATGTCGGGCAGGAGGAAGGACGGCGGGCTCGGTCCGCTCAGTACCCTTCGCCGGGCACAGTCGTCCCGCCCCGGCCCGCCTTCATCGCATCCAGCACTGCGGCCAGCCGGCGCACGCCGCGCCCGATCTCCCGCTCGTCCAGGCTGGCATAGCCCAGGACGATGCCGGCACAATCCGGCCGATCCGTCGCCGCCGAGGCATCATAGAGCGGCGTGACAGGATAGATCCCCAGGCCCACGGCGCCGGCCCGGGCGATCAGTTCCTCCTCCCTGCGGCGCGGAACCTCCCTGAGCCAGGCAATGAGGTGCAGGCCCGCATCGGCGCCCACGATGGCGACGCGGTCGCGCAGTTCCGCTGCGAGCGCCGCCAGCAGGGCTGTGCGCCGCTCGCCGTTGCGGCGGCGCACCCGTCGGATATGCCGCTCATAGGCACCGCTCGCGATCAGAGTGGCCAGGGCTTCCTGCCCCAGGCCCGGCGTCTGCCGGTCAGCGAGCCGTTTCGCCGTGGCGAAGGCAGGCTGCAGGGCGGTGGGAACAACGAGATAGCCCAGGCGCAGCACGGGCGAGAGCGTCTTCGAGAGGGTGCCGAGATAGATCACCCGGTCGGCGCCACCCAGCGCCTGCAACGGCTCGACGGGCCGGACGTCAAAGCGGAACTCGCCGTCATAATCGTCCTCGATGACGTGGGCGCCCGTCCGCGCCGCCCAGGCCAGCAGCTCCTGCCGCCGCGTTGCCGACATGATGCTGCCGAGCGGGAACTGATGAGAGGGCGTCACATAGGCCAGGCGTGCCGCCGCGGGGAGCCGGTTGGTCCGCATGCCCTCACGGTCCACCGCGACCGGCAGGAGCGCGGCTCCGGCGGCGGCGAGCGCCTGCCGGGCCAGGAGATAGCAGGGGTCCTCGACCACCACTCCGTCACCGGGGTCGAGAAGCAGGCGGGCGCAAAGGTCCAGGCCCTGCTGGGAGCCGTTCACGACGACGATCTGGTCCGGCTCGCAGCGCAGCCCCCGCGCGCGCCAGAGATAGCCTTGCAGAGCAGTGCGAAGGGCCGGCGATCCGCAGGGATCGCCATAGCGCAGGCGGCCAGGGCGGCGCAGCAGTGCGGCATTCAGCGCGCGCTTCCAGGCCAGCGTCGGAAAGTCCGCCGAGGCGAGGTCGCCATAGCGGAAGTCAATCGCTAGCCGGCCATCGGGCGGCGATGCCGTCGCGGCGAAGCCGGCGACGCGCCGGGCATAGGCGGACAGGTGGACCGGGGCGGGCGAAGGAACGGGGGCCGGCCCCGGCGCGCGTGGCTGCAGACCTTGTGCGACCTGCGCCCGGGCGCCTTGCCGAGTTTCGAGATAGCCCTCTGCCAGCAGCTGCTCATAGGCCGCTGTCACGGTGGTGCGCGAGACGCCCAGCTCGGCGGCAAGGGCACGGGTGGAGGGCAGGCGGGCGCCGGGGCCGTAGGTGCCGCTGGCGATCTGCGCCTTGATCGCTTCACCGATCCGGCGCGCCACCGAGCCGCGCTCTTTGGTCATCGACTGGCCCATCCATTTCGCCTTGAACTGGCCGTTCCCCGCGGGCCAGTTTGGGAGCATGTCACGGCGGCAGCAAGGAGAAGCGCCATGTACATCCCGCCTGCCTTCCGCGAGGAGGACCCTGTCGCCCTGCATGCCACGATCCGCGCGGCGCGGCTGGCGAACCTCGTCACCGCCACGGCGGAAGGGCTGATGGCAACGCCGCTACCGCTCTATCTGGATGCCGAGGAAGGCGACCAAGGCGTACTCTACGGGCATCTCGCCAAGGCCAACCCGCAGTGGAAGGCGGCCCCTCTCGGTGAGGCCATGGCCATCTTCACGGGGCCGGACGCCTATGTGACGCCCTCCTGGTACGCCACCAAGCGCGAGACGGGGAAGGTGGTGCCGACCTGGAACTACGTGGCCGTGCATGTCTACGGACCCGTGGAGTTCTTCGAGGACGCGGGCCGGCTGCTCAAGGTCGTCACGCGGCTGACGGAGCGGCAGGAGCAGGGGCGCGCCGAGCCCTGGGCGGTGAGCGATGCGCCGGAAGCCTTCGTGCGCGCGCAGCTGCGGGGCATCGTCGGGCTGCGCCTGCCGATCGCGCGCCTGGAGGGCAAGCGCAAGATGAGCCAGAACCGCAGTGCGGAGGACCGGGCCGGGGTCCGCCAGGGGCTGGCGGCCAGCGAGGACGCGGCGGACCGCGCCGTGGCCGCGCTCATTCCACAATGAGGGGCAAGGCGGGCTTCAGCGCCGCGCCCCAGTCTCTTCCAGCAGCTGGGTGAGCAGCTTGATCTGGCGCTGCTGCTGCTCCAGCAGGGCGGTGATCTGCTCGGCCCGCATGTGGTCGAGCTTCTCGTGCAGCGCCATGATCTCGATCTCGGCCTTCAGATTGACCTCGTAGTCGTGCGCCGCGTCCAGCCGGTCCTTCGCGGCCTGCCGGTTCTGGCTCATCATGATGATCGGCGCCTGCAGGGCGGCGATCATCGAAAGGATCAGGTTCAGGAAGACAAAGGGGTAGGGATCAAAGGGCTGTCGCAGCAGGGCCGCGTTCACGCCCACCCAGAGGACCAGCAGCAGGATGCTGAGCAGGATGAAGGTCCAGGAGCCGCCGAAGACCGCCACCTTGTCCGCCACTCGCTCGCCGAAGCTCAACCGCCCCGCGAAGGCCTCATTCGTATCGCGCGAGAGTGGCCGCCGTTCCAGGGCGCCCGCCAGGGCGCGATGTTCCGCCTCGCCGATGGTGCGTCCGGTGCCGAACCAGCGCCGCACCGCGGCGGCGAAGTCAGGGTGGGTCTGCTGCATCGTCGCGCTCTCCGCGGGAATCGCGAGCGAGGGTTATTCCAGCGGCTTCCGCCTGCGGCAAGCGCCGCGATGCCGTCCGCGGCGCCTCCGCTGGCCGAAAATTGACAAGATTCCTGTTGGCGCCGGCCTGTACCTTGCGGCGCAGGCGCTCCACACCCCCAGCGCAGGGCGGCCGGTGCTCCGCAAAAAGCGGCGGCCGGATCGGAATGAGACAGTGGACTGATGCGGTAAGGAGAGAGGCATGAAGGCTGTCCTGACAGCCGCGGTGATCATCGCGTCGCTGGCATGGTGCGGACCCTCGCGGGCGGCTCCCCCTTCGGCGGAGCCTTATGCGGATCAGAAGGTCGTCTACCATAACGATGGAGGCCACAACTCGGTCTCCGTCCTTAAGCGGCTCTACCTGCTGGTGCGTGGGCTGGTGTCCGACGACGATGGCGCCGATGAGGCGAACGCGCCCTACTTCGAAGGCCTGCTCGGCAACATCCGCAACCACATCAACGCCGTCGGCAAGGACCACGTGAAGATCAGCGTGGTGGATCACTCCGCCGGCGTGGAGATGTTCAAGCTTGCCAACCACGACAAGGGGCTGGCGACCAAGATGGATGCGCTCCGCGCCGATGGCGTGCGCTTCCTGATCTGCGCCAACACGCTGAACTCGGCCCATATCGACTGGCACCGGCTGCATGGCGTCAGCGAGGAGGACATCGTGCCGAGCGGCGTCGCCGAGATCGCCCGCCTCGAAGGCATGGGTTACGTCTACATCCATCCCTGAGCGGCGCACATGCCCGGCCGCTCAGGCGGCGGGCACCTCGTTGAACCAGGCGCCGAGCGCCAACCAGGGCCGCGCGTCCCAGAAGCGGCTGGCTTGGCCGGAGGTGGAGGGCAGCACCCAGACCGGCGGGAAGTCCGTCGGTCCCTCGTTCCGTCCATAGTGTAGCGCGCCGGTGCGGCGGCCGAGGAAGGCCGCGGCCGGAGCCTTGGCGGTGAAGGCCAGCGCCGCCGGCCGCACCGCACGGATGCGCGCGGCGAAGCCCTCCGGGTCATAGGCGCCCGGTGGCAACTCGTCGTCATTGCCCGAGGCGTGCTTCGCCATGTCGGTCAACCCGATGCCGAGGCCGAGCAGGGACGGGTACTCGGCGGGCGCCAGCTTGCGCGGCGTGAAGCCGGCCTGGTGCAGGATGGACCAGAAGCGGTTGCCGGGATGCGCGTAATAGGCGCCCCGCGCGGCGGAGACCGCCCCTGGCGCCGAGCCGCAGAACACCAGCCGCAGACCGGGAGCGAGCAGATCCGGCAGCACTGGCTCAAGCATCGACGACGGCTTCGGCGGATGGAGGCAGCAGAGCGGCGATGCGCGCCTCCAGCCGCTCCCGCGCGGGCGGCAGCGGATGGTGACGGGCGCCGAAGGCGTCGCGGGCCAGGAAGTGTCCGGTCAGCCGGAGTCCGATGAGCCATTGCGCCGGGTCTGTCTCCGCCTGTCCGCCGAGCAGAAAGGAGGGCAGCGGCAGCAGGCGGTCGCGATAGGGCTCAGCCACCTCGGCGCTCACCACCCGGCCGGTGCGGGGGGAGACATGCGTCAGGTGCTCGCGGCTGCCGGTGACGGCGCAGGCGGAAAGATCGAGCCCATAGCCCAGCACCTCCAGCAACAGCGCCTCCCAGCGCACATAGTCGGCCATCAGCGCCGTGGCGCCGCGGCCGAGATTCGCCATCAGCGCCAGCAGGCCGGAGAAGACGCGCGGCTGCGCCTCCCGCTCGGGCAGGGCGCCGGCGGCCAGGGCACAGGCCGAATTCAGCAGGGCAAGGCTGAGCGGGTCATCCATGGCCAGCGCGGCGGAGGGATGCACCATCTCGCCGGTGAAGGCACCGAGCTGCTCGGGCAAGCGGCCCACCCAGCGCACCTCCACGAGATTGCCCGGCTGCCACAGCCCCGCCTGGGCACGCGAGCCGCCCCCCTTGGCCAGCCCGGCATGGCGGCCATGCTCCTCGGTGAGCACGGAGATCACCGCGCCGCCTTCACCATGCGGCCGGGTCTCAAGAACGATGGCGGGCGCCTGCCATTCCATGAAGTGCCGGGACCGCTCCCTTACCGGAGGGCGCCGCGCGAGGGCATCCGGCCGAATGCCGCACCGATCTCGCTGGCCCCCATGCGCGGTCCTCTCAGGATGCTTACTGGCATCAATTTAAGGCGGCGGCGACCGGAATCCATGATCCGCCGCGCGGCCGTGCCGGCGCTCAGCGGGTGTCGTCGAGCCCCAGCGCGCGCAGGCGGGCGCGCTCCTCGTCCCAGCCCTGCCGCTCCTTGACGTTGAGGAAAAGGTGCACGCGGCGCTCCAGCAGCTTCTCCAGCTCGCTGCGGGCGCGGCGGCCGATCTCCTTCACCCGCGCCCCGCCATCGCCGATGATGATGGCCTTCTGCGAGGCGCGGCCGACATAGATGGTGCAGTCGATCCGCACCGAACCGTCCTGCCGCTCCTGCCAGGCCTCGGTCTCCACCGTGGTGTGGTGCGGCACCTCCTCATGCGTCTGGCGCAGGATCTGCTCGCGCACGATCTCGGCCGCCAGCATGCGGTCGGGCAGATCGGAGAGCTCGTCCTCCGGAAAGAGCCAGGGGCCGTAAGGCACGCGGGCCGCCAGCTTCTCCAGCAGCCGGTCCAGCCCATCGCCGGTCTCGGCGCTGACCATCAGCGTCTCCTCGAAGGAGAGCTGCTCGTTCAGGCTGGCGGTCAGCGGCAGCAGGCGCTTGGTGTCGATCAGGTCCGACTTGTTCAGCACCAGCCAGATCGGCACCTTGCTGCGCTTCAGCACGGAGATGATGGACTGCACCGCCTCGGTCATGCCGGCACGCGCGTCCACGATCAGCAACGCGAGATCGGCATCCTGCGCGCCTTCCCAGGCAGCGGCGACCATGGCGCGGTCCAGCCGCCGGCGGGGGGCGAAGATGCCGGGCGTGTCCGTCAGCACGAGCTGCGCCTCGCCCTGCATCACCACGGCGCGGATGCGGAAGCGTGTGGTCTGCGGCTTGGGCGAGACGATGCTGACCTTGGTGCCGGCCAGCCGGTTCACCAGGGTGGACTTGCCGGCATTCGGCGCTCCCACGACGGCGACAATGCCGCAGCGAGTCTGTCCGGCAGCCGCGCCCTCGGGCGTTCCGGAGGGGGTGTCTTCAGTCATGTGCTCTCTCGCCCCGCCTCTTTCGTCAGGGCCAGCCAAGCCTCGGCCGCCGCCTGCTCGGCCGCGCGCTTCGACTCGCCCCGGCCTTCCGCCTCGCGCCCCGCCGCCCGCACGGCGACGACGAAAACCGGCTTGTGCGAAGGGCCGGTGGTGGAAACCAGGCGGTATTCCGGCAGCCCCTCGGCCCGGCCCAGCGTGTATTCCTGCAGCCGACTCTTTGCCGACATGGGCGGTGTCAGATCGGCTTCCAAGAAGCCGGACCATTCGCGGCGGATGAAGTTGCGCGCCACCTCCAGGCCGGCATCGAGATAGAGCGCGCCGATCAGCGCCTCGGTGGCATCGGCGATGACGGTGACCCGCCCGCGCAGCCCGGTGCGCCCCTCGGCCGGCGGTACGCGCAGCGCGGCGGGCAGGCCGATGGCCTCGCCCACCTTGGCCAGCGTCTCGGCCGCCACCAGCACGGAAAGGCGTTTGCCCAGCGCGCCCTCGCGCTCCTCCGGGAAGCGCTCGGCCAGCCATTCGGCCATGACCAGTGCCAGCACGCGATCGCCGAGAAATTCCAGCCGCTCGTTCGAGTCGAGCATGCCGCGCCGGGGGTCGGCGGCGGAGCGATGCGTCAGCGCTTGCGCCAGCAGCGCCGGGTTGGAGAACTGATGCCCGAGCCGGGACGCGAAGCCGGCCCCGGCCGGCGCGGCGGGACCGTTCCCACTCATGCGCGCCGCCCCCTCACCGCACGGCCTGGAAGAGCCGGCTCCAGCGGATGGTGAAGGGCCAATCCCACACCTCCCACCAGGCGGCGCTGCCATCGACGCTGAAGAAGATCATTTCCGCCCGGCCCACCAGGTTCTCGAGCGGCACGAAGCCGACGCCGCGGTCCATGTCGCGGCTGTCGAGGCTGTTGTCACGGTTGTCGCCCATCGCGAAGACATGGCCCGGCGGCACGACGAATTCCGGCGTGTTGTCATAGGGCCCGTCATCCGTCGCTTCCAGGATGCGGTGCTGCACCGGCTGGCTGTCGGGCGAGGCGGGGAGCGTCTCGCGGAACAGCCGCACCGTCATGCGCGGCCCGTCGCCCTCGACGGTATAGAGCCCCATCGACTCGCGCGGCACCTCGCGGCTGTTCACGAAGAGGCGGCCGTTGCGCATCTGGATGTGGTCGCCCGGCAGGCCGATGATGCGCTTGATGTAATCCGTTGTGTTGTCGCGGGGGAACTTGAAGACCGCGACATCGCCCCGCTCGGGCAGGCTGCCGAAGATGCGCCCCTCGAACAGGTCCGGGCTGAACGGGATCGAGTGCTTCGAATAGCCGTAGGCGTATTTCGAGACGAACAGGTAGTCGCCCACCAGCAGGGTGGGGATCATGCTGCCCGAGGGGATGTTGAAGGGCTCGAAGGCCACCGTGCGGATGCCGACGGCGATAAGCCCAGCATAAACCACGGTCTTGATGCTTTCGAGCCAGCCGCCCGTCTTCTTGCTCATCGGTGAGATCGCGCGAGGCCCTGCTTCGGAACGTCGCGCCAGCCGCCGCGACCGTGGAGGGGGTAGAGCGCGGGGTGCCCCCGCTGTCAAGGAACGGCCGCCTCCGCGCTGCCCGGAAGGCCGAAGGCCCTGGCCAGCAGCCGGACTGATTCGCGGCGGGCGGCGGGGTCGTGCACCGGGCTCAGCACCGCCACCTCCTGCGCGCCCATCTCGGCGGCCAGCGACTCCAGCCGGGCGCGCACCTGCTCCGGCGTGCCGATGATGGCCCGCTCGCGCATCCGCTCGATCCGCGCCGCCTCGGCAGGGGTGGCGGGATAGGCCTCCGCCTCCGCCACGCTCGGCAGGGGCGGGTAGATGCCGCGGTCGCGCGACAGGCGCCAGACGGCGCGGGAGAGGAACAGCCGCCTCGCCTCCTCCTCCGTGGCGGCGCAAAGGGCGAAGACGCCGAGCGCGGCATACGGCGCCGGGAGGCGCCCCGCCTCGGGGCGGAAGGTCTGGCGGTAGAGCGAGAGCGCCTCCGCCGTGCCGGCCCCGTCGGTGATGAAATGCGCGAAGCAATAGGGCAGGCCGAGATAGGCCGCGAGCTGCGCGCCGTATTCCGAACTGCCGAGCATCCAGACCTCGGGCCGCGTCGGCCCCTCGGGCTGGGCGCGGATGGTGCGGAAGGGGTGATTCTCCGGCAGGCCCTCGCCGAGCCAGCCCAGCAGTTCCTGCACCTGGGCCGGGAAGCGGTCGGCGCCCGACTGCGCCGCCACGGGGTTCAGCGCATAGGCGGTGCGGCCATCACTGCCCGGCGCCCGGCCAACGCCCAGGTCGATCCGCCCCGGCGCGATGGCCTCCAGCATGCGGAACTGCTCGGCCACCTTCAGCGACGAATAATGCGGCAGCATCACCCCCGCCGAGCCGATGCGGATGCGCCGCGTGGTGGCGGCGATGGCACTGATCAGGATTTCCGGCGCCGCGCCTGCGTGGCTCTGGCTGTTGTGGTGCTCGGCCAGCCAGTAGCGGGCATAGCCGAGGCGGTCGGCCAGCTGCGCCACGGCCAGGGTTTCGCGGATCGCCTCGTCGGCGCCGCGGCCGGAGGCGATGGTGGACTGGTCGAGGATCGAGAGAGCGAGCGCCATACGGGCAGGGTAGAGCCTTTCCCGCCCCGGCGTGCAGCCGGAAATCGCGCGCGCAGCCTCAGCGCCGCAGGCGCAGCGCGTCGGCGGGGCGGCGATGCTCCCAGCCCTCCCGCTCCAGTTCCGGCCGCTCCTCCTCCTGCTGCGGCCAGCCCAGGCAGAAATAGCCGACCAGCCGCCAGGAGGCGGGCACGTCCAGCGCCGCCAGCACCGCTTCCGGTTCTAGGATGGAGACCCAGCCCAGGCCCAGCCCCTCGGCGCGGGCGGCGAGCCAGAGCGTGTGCAGCGCCATGACAGCGGAATAGGCCACCGTCTCCGGCATGGTGGCGCGGCCGAGGCCATGGCCCTGCGCCGGGTCGGGCTCGACGCAGAGGGCGAACTGGCAGGGTGCCTGGTCCAGCCCTTCCAGCTTCAGCCGGGCATAGAGCGCGGCCCGTTCGCTCTGCTGGCCGGCCAGGGCGGCGGTGTTGCAGGCCAGGAAGCTGGCCCGCACGGCGGCCCGACGCGCCGGCTTGTCCACGGTGACGAAGCGCCAGGGCTGACTGAGCCCGACAGAAGGGGCTGTGGCGGTCGCGTCCAGCAGCCGCTCCAGCAGCTCCTCCGGCACCGGATCGGGGCGGAAGTGCCGCACATCGCGCCGCCAGGCAAAGAGGGTCTGCAACTGGCGGCGGAAGGCCGCGTCGAAGACCGGCGGCGTCATGATGGGTCCGCCTGCGCCGGGTGACGATGCGCCACGTGGTCGAGCGGGCCTTCCACCACCCAGTCCGCGCCCTCGGCCGTCGCGAAGTCCGGCCCCAGTGGCGCCTTGCCGGCGCCCCCGGGCAAATCCAGCACATAGGTCGGCCAGGCGAGGCCGGTCAGCCGCCCGCGCAGCGCGCGCAGGATGCGGCGGCCCTCCTCGATGGGCACCTCGAAGCGCGCGGTGCCGGGCGCGCGGTCGAGCTGGTGCAGGTAGTAAGGTTTCACCCGCGCCGCCAGCATGGCGCGGAAGAGCCCTTCCAGAGCCTCCGGGCTGTCATTCACGCCGCGCAGCAGTACGCTTTGCCCCAGCAGTGCCACGCCGGCCCGGGCGAGCCGCCGCAGCCCCGCGCGGGCCAGGGTGGCGAATTCCCGCGCATGATTGGCGTGGACGCAGAGGAACAGCGCCTTCTCCGTCTCCAGCGCCTCGGTGAGCGCCGGGGTGATGCGCTCCGGCGCCGCCACCGGCACGCGCGAGTGCAGGCGAATGATGTCGATATGCGGCATGGCGGAAAGCCGCCGGATGATATGCGCCAGCCGGCGGGGCGAGAGCATCAACGGATCGCCGCCGGTCAGGATCGCCTCGCGCACCTGCGGCGTGGCAGCGAACCAGTCGAGCGCCGCCTCCAGCTCCGCCTCCGAGAGCAGTCCGCCATCCGGCCCCACCACCTCGCGCCGGAAGCAGAAGCGGCAATAGACCGGGCAGGCCAGCAGCGGCTTCAGCAGGGCGCGGTCGGGGTAGCGGTGCACCACGCCCTTGACCGGGGTGAAGGGGGCGTCGCTGGTCGGGTCGCTGCGCTCCTGCGGCAGCGTGACCAGCTCGGCCATGTCGGGGATGTATTGCCGTGCGATCGGGTCTGCCGGATCGGCCGGGTCGATCAGCGCCTGCACCGCCGGGGAGACGGCGATGGAATAGGTCGCGGACAGCCTCTCCAGCCCGGCGCGGGCCTCGGGCGGGATCAGCCCGGCCTCGGCCAGGGCTTGCGCGTCCCGCAGGGTGCGCGGCTTCAAATGGGGAGAACCGTCGGGCATGGTCGGGCGGCTTACGCCCGGAGGACCCGCGCCCGCAATGCCCG
The DNA here is from genome assembly GCA_035565935.1 of Roseomonas sp. Classification (GTDB taxonomy): domain Bacteria; phylum Pseudomonadota; class Alphaproteobacteria; order Acetobacterales; family Acetobacteraceae; genus Pseudoroseomonas. The sequence continues at coordinate 38,246 of DATMRU010000081.1, read as the reverse complement.
ATCCCGCTGATCTGCCATCCGCCCGCCCGGCATGGCATCCCGAGAGCCTCGCCGCCCGCATGCCGGCGCTGCGCCGCCGCGCCCATCTGCTCGCCGAGACCCGCGCCTTCTTCACCGCGCGCGGCTATTGCGAGGTGGAGACGCCCGCCCTGGTGCCGGCGCCGGGGATGGAGGTGCATCTCGCCGCCTTCCGCAGCGAGTTCCGCTCGATGCTGGGGGAGGGCAGCTATCCCCTCTGGCTGCGTACCTCGCCGGAACTGGCGATCAAGCGGCTGCTGGTGGCGGGGGCGGGGCCGGTCTTCGAGATCGCCCGGGTCTGGCGCAACGGCGAGGTCAGCGAGCGCCATTCCCCCGAATTCACCATGCTGGAATGGTACCGCCCGGGCGCCGACCTCTCCGCGTTGATGGAGGAGACGGAAGCCTATCTCCGCACCGTCCTGCCGTCGCGCGTGGCGCATGCCGGGGTGGAGACCGAGCTGACGCTTCCCTTCGAGCGTCTGACCGTGGCCGAGGCCTTCCGCCGCCATTGCAACGGTCTCGACATTCTCGCCACGCTGGGGCCGGAGGGCGCGGGCGATGACGCCGCCCTGCAGGCCGCCGCGCGCGCCGCCGGGCTCGGCCCCCGCCAGGGCGAGGGATGGGAGGACCTGTTCTTCCGCCTGCTGCTGGAACACGTCGAGCCGAAGCTTGGCCGCGATCGCGCGACTTTTCTGACCCATTGGCCCGCGCCGCAGGCCGCGCTGGCCCGGCGCGACCCCACGGACCCACGCGCTGCGCTGCGCTTTGAGCTCTTCGTCGCCGGACTGGAACTGGCCAATGCCTTCGACGAGCTGACCGATGCCGCCGAGCAGGCCGAGCGCTTCACGCGCGACGTGGCGGAGCGGCATCGCCTCTATGGCGAGGGCTGGCCGGTGGACCGGGACTTCCTTGATGCCCTGGCGCAAGGAATGCCGCCCACCGCCGGCATCGCGCTCGGCTTCGACCGGCTCGCCATGCTGGCGGTGGGGGCGGAGAGCATCGCGGAGACGCTCTGGCTGGGGCGCTGGCCCTTCGCCCTGCGCTGAGGCGCGAGCGTCCTGCTGATCCGCTTCGTCCGCTGCGAATGCAGCGAACTTCTCGGGCAGGATACTAAGCCGCTGGGCGCTTGGGAGACTCGAGCAAGAAGCCGAGGGAGGAGAGAGCGGCGTTCCAGCCCGTCGCGCAGCCTGCGAAGTGGCCCTCGATCCCTTCGTGCCAGTCGCCATGGTGCTGCACCTCGATGGCGACGGCGCGCGGGTCGCCCTGCACCGCCCGCAGCGGGGCTGCCAAAGGGTTCATCAGGGCGAAGGTCGGGCTGGAATGCGGGTAGCGCGCCGCGAAGGTATCGACCAGCCGGCGATAGATCGCGTGGTCCTCGCTGCGGGCGCGGATATCCTCCGCCAGCGCTCCGTGCAGGCCGGCACGGTTCACGAACAGAAGTGGTCGCCTGGCCTCCACTAGCAGGCCCCGCATCCGCTCCGCCAGGAAGGCATGCTTCTCCGCGACGGCTGGGATCTCCTGGCGCCAGGTTTCGACGATGGCATCCTTGGAATCACGGCTGAAGGCATGATGGAACAGGATGCCGGTCGGGAGGTGCAGGATGCTTTCCCCGCCATCCACCGGCACGCGCGCCAGTTCATCCCCGAAGTCACGGCCGATGATCCGGAAATCGTTCTCGATCAGCCACAAAACGGCGGAGAGGGGCGTGATGGCCCAGTCCAGCAGGCCAGCCCGCTCGATGCCATAGTGCTTGCGGATATTGTAGGCGATCTCGCAGTTCGTCCCGAGGGACAGGACCAGGTCGCAGCTTTGGGGTGTCGTCATGAAGCTCTTCGGCAAGAGGGGGGAAGCGCGGAAGCACGATCCCCGTTGTTAACGTCACTCAGCTTACTTCCCACTCCATACCAGGACGCATCTCTTCCGCGCGAGAGGCGCCTGGGCGGCGGCAAAATTCGGGAAGCCTCTCCGTCACGCCGGAGGTCAGGCACGAACCGGCCGCTCTGATCGCCGCCGATGCTCCGGCAGGGCGGCCTCCGCCCGCAGGGCTGCCAAGCCAAGGCCAAGCCCACGAACATCCGCCGGTTCCAAGGATAACATCGTCTTAAGAGGCAGCATTCTCAATGGCTGGCCGCCTCCTGCGCCGTGTCAAGCCGCATGGCTCTCCACCGATTCCATCTATGCAACGACTGAACCTGTTGTGAACAGTACATCGGAAGATGTACGCTGGACGCCGCAAGAAACAAGCCGCTATCGTCTGATAGTGTGCCGCTTGGCGCGGCGTTCGTCAGGGTCGGCTGAAAAAAAGGACCGGATGGGGATGGCTCTGACAGAAGAACCTAAGATTTCTGACCCACGTCTTCTGATAGACTACTTAAAGTCTGCCGGGCCTGCCGAAACAATAAATTGGGAAGGACTCTTAGCTCGCCAGTACAGAAGGCTGCTGGATTCCCCCCGTGTGATCGTGGATGTCGGTGCGCATGCAGGCGCTCACACGTCCCATTTCTTGAATATCGGCGCTCGGAAAGTGGTCTGCTTTGAACCGCTCCCGCATTTGGCCGAGGCGCTCAAAGCCAAGTTCGCCGACCAGCCCGTGGAGGTGCATGCTGTCGCGCTGAACCATGAGGAGGGGGAAAGCGAATTCGTCTTCAACATGACGACCCCCAGTGAATCCGGCTTGAAGCAGCGCGTCTTTTCCCTCGCGGAGGAGCAACGGCTCCAGCGGATCACGGTCCAGATGCGCCGGCTCGACAGTTTCGCGTTGCAAGATGTCGATTTCATCAAGACCGACTGCGAAGGCGCCGAATTGAACGTTCTCTCCGGGGGGCGTGATGTGGTGCGCCGGGACCGCCCCTTCGTTTCAGTCGAGTATGGTGCCGATGGATACGCCGCCTATGGATTGCAGCAAGACGCTCTCCTGATCTGGGCTGTCGAGAATGGCTACCGGGTCAGCGATCTTTTTGGCAACTCCCTGAATGACCGCGGGGATTACGAGTACTGCGTGGATAAGTACTATTGGGACTTCCTGCTTATTCCCGAGGAAAAATGGCAGGAATCTAGCCGGAGATTGCACGACGGTGCCCGCGAGATCATCGGGAACATCCGCAATCTGCCCTAGCGACACACAGGACTTTTGCTGATGAGGTCGAAGCGGAGGGGCGGCACCGCGGTGCATCTTCAGTCGCGCTCCTCGGAAAGGGGCACAGGAGGTTGCCAGGGCCTGACCCTGCCGTGGCTCGGTGCTCCTCCTGCGGGCCGAGAGCGCCCGGCGCGCGAATTCCGCTGGAGCTGGGCACTTCTCATCGGAGGGGCCGGTAGCCGGCCAGCGCAGGGTCCGACCGCTGGTTCTTAGCCAAACCGCCTCGCCACCTGCTCCGACCAGTGAGGCCAGGCGGCATCAGCCTGCCTCCCGGCTTTCCTCTGATTGGCGAGCCAGGTGACGTCCACCGTTGCGCAGCCCTGCTCGCGTAGCCGAATACTCAGGGCGTGCTCGTTCAGGATAGCCATAGCCTTGGCGCGGAAGCGCGGCAGCGTCTCGGCCGTCAGGTTGAAGCGGGAATGCCACTCCGTGCCTTGCCCGGTGCCCGCTCCGGTCAGCCAGCCCAGGATGTTCTGCCGGTATCCGGCGTCGAGCGGCGCATCGGGCAGGAAGGGTGCCGCGGTATCCCCCCCGAAGAACTGTGCCTCGTCGCGCACCGAAACCAGCGAGCCCAGCATCGCGAGCTCATGCGGCGGAAGGAACAGGAAAGAGGTGCGGATCCACGACTGCGAAACACGGCCGAGGAAGTGCACGGGCTCGCCATAGTGGTCGATGTGCCCAAGTGCGATGGAGCGCCGGCGAACGGACGACAGCAAGCGCTCGTCGCACAGGTCAATGTAGTCGTTGTACAGCTCGCGGAAGGCGGAGGTGACGAGGTGCACGACATCAAAGCCTCGCAGCCGGCTGCCGAGGAAACGGATGCCGCTGTCCCAGGCGGAGAATTCCCAGTGCTCATTCGAGCCGCCGATCAGCGTAACACCGTCCTTCTTCGGCTCCACATGCGATTCCGGAAGGGCGTTGTCGATAACGAGGATCTCCCGTTCCACGGAAGGCAGGTGACGGGCATAGTGCGCCAGCAGCGCATCCAGGGAGTCGGTGTACTTCGCTGTGCCGTGCCTCACGAAGAGGGTGGCGATGCGCAGGCTCATGATCGGATCTCCTCAGGCGGCGAGGGAGAGCAGGAGCTCGCGCTCGTACCAGGCATGCCGCGCATCGGCTTCAAGGCTGCGCTCGATCTGATGCAAGATGCGGCCTGCGCAGGCCGCCCAGTCGGGCGGTGAGGATGGCGTGGTGCGGTCTCCCTTCAAGGCTGCCGGTGCAAGGCCGCGAAGCGCCCGCCCAACCGCCTCGACCAGGCTGGCGTCGTCGTGGAAGGGCACGATGTTCCCCGGCAGGTCGACGAGGCCGGCGATTTCCTCCCACAGCGCCGATCGGCGGGCGATCACGGTGCGTCCGCGGGCGAGGCCCTGGACCACCGGCAGGCCGAAGCCTTCGTAGTAGGAGGGATAGATGATCGCCGCCGCATGCGCTTCGAGCGCCGCGATCTGCGCGTCCGAGAGGTAGCCGCTGCGCAGGGCGGTGACGCGTGGGCCGCAAGCGCCCTTCGCGCCCAGCGCGACGATGCGGAGATAGGGGAAGGCGTCGGTCAGCCGCAGGGCCGTCTGCTCGACATCCTTGTGATCATAGCTGTTGCCGGCGATCAGCAGATAGGGCGTCTCGACCAGCGGCTCACCCGCGGGAGCCAGCTTCAGCTCGGCCGGATCGACACTGTGGTGCGTGACCACCAGCGGCATGTCCTTGGCCACGCGGAAACGGTAGGTGTAGCGGTCCCGCGTGAAGGCCGAGTTGAAGAAGAGCATGTCGGAGAGCGACGCCACCACCTGCCAGACGCGGTCGAGCCGTTCCTCGGCCACGTAGATGATGTCCCAGGAGATGGTATCGAGGATGTTGAAGCCGAGCAGGTAGGAACAGCGGTGCAGCTCCCGCAGCCGCGCCACGTCCCAGGGCTGGTTCAGCAGCACCGCAGCGAGATAGGTCCGGGCGGGCTGGTCGTATTCCACGTGCAGCCCGGGATAGCGCTTCTCGAGGCCGTGGAAAGCTGCGGCCTCACGCGTCGCCAGGACGGTGAAAGCGAAGCGCGGCGTACGCAGTCGCGTGAAGCCGTCCAGGAAGCCCAGGATGGCCTGGGCGGTGCCGTTGTGCAGGGCGGCGGCCCCGCGGCAGTCGAGCAGGATGCGAGCCCGCCCATCAGGGGTGAAGGCTCCGGCGAGTAGGACTTCAAGGCTTCGCTCGGGTTGCCGTGCCAGCCACCGGCGCGCGCGCTCCATGTCGTTCCGCCAGGCCGGCGCCGCGCAGATCTCGCCGAGGCTGGGGGGCGGGTAGATCAGGGCAGGCTCCAGCGGGCAGGAGACCACCACCCGGTTGCTGACGAGATTGCGGAAGCCCTTGCGGCGCAAGCCGGTGAGAAGCGCCAGTAGGGCATCCGGCAGAGCGATATCGGGTGGCTGCGCGGCGGCCAGGACGGCGCGGGCGGGCAGGAGTACGAGCGGGGCCGCCAGTTCCGGCGTCAGGGTCGTGGCCGGAAGAAGGGGCAAGGCCGCGCGTGGCAGGCGGGCGCTGCCGCCCTGCTCGTCCGGCAGGGAAAGAACATTGTCCTCCGTCGGGGAGGCGAAGCGGGGCTGCACGCTGCCGATCATGGGATCGGCTTCGTGTAGGCAGGCCAGGGCGGCGATCACCTCGTTGCCCGGTAGCCAGGCCCCTTGCACGACCGCCAAGCCCCGGCCTCGCGTGGCGGCGGCCCCGAGTGCAACGCCTAGTGCCGCTGCCGGCCTATCCGGCAGCGGCCGGATGCCCGGTATGGCGGGCGCCTTGACCCCGCCGGGCGGCGCGAGGAAGACGGTGCGGCTGTCGTGTACGAGGCCGGCTTCGTGTTCCAACCGTTCCAGGTACTGATTGAGCGCCTTCGCATCCAGCCCGCTCGCCGACAGGTCAACGAACAGGTCGAAGGGCTCCGGCAAGGACATACGCATTTCCAGTTGCATGCAGTTCATTCGGGGCTCTTCGGCGGCGGAGGAAATGCGGCATCCAGTGCCTGGCCAAGCGGGGCATAAGCGGCTTCGGCCGAAAGTGTAGTAGCGATCAGCTCGCGCCCGGCGAGCAGGGCCTCGCGCCGAGCGTCGTCCCGCAGCAGACGGATCACCGTCTCGCTGAAGTCGAACCAGTCCGTCGCAACATCGCAGAAGGTGCGCAGCTCCGGTGCGATGCCGTCCACCCCGCTGGGCCAGACGACGATCGGCTTGAGGCTGGCCAGGGCCTCCAGCGTCTTGATCTTCAGCCCCGTGCCCGCGACTGCTGGGTTGATGACGAGCCGGGCGGCCTCATAGGCCTGCGCCAGATCATCCACTCGCCCCAACCAGCGCACGCCGGCCTCGTCGCCCGTGAGGACTTGCCCGACCGAGCCGATGACATCGAGCCGCGCCTCCGGAACGGCAGCGGTCACGCGCGGCCAGGCATAGCGCAGGAAGTCCTGCAGGCCCTTCAGGTTCATCGGATTCGACGAAGCCACTAGCAACAATACCGGCGCCTCGACCGGCTCCGGCGAGGTGGCCAGGAGCGGCATGTCCACCCCCACCGTTAGCACTCGCTTCGCCGGAACAATGCGGCGCAGCTCCTCCGTCTCCTCCGGCTGAATGCCCAGCACCAGATCGGCATCGCGCAGCAGTCCCGCCTCTTCGGCCGCGGTCAGGGCGAGGTCGTCACGGATGCCGAAGGCGGAAACCTTCTCGGTCTTGGTGGAAAAGACGTCGTGGGTATCGACGATCTTCAGCGTCTCCGGGGCGAGGAGCGGGAGGCCGCGCGTCATGAAGACGTAGTTGGTCAGGACGGCTTTCGGTGACAGTGCCTTGCTGAGCGCCAGCAGGACTTCCAGCAGCGCGTCCGGGCAGAAGGTGCGGGTGAGGGGAAGCAATCGGGCAATCTCGCGCAGGTCCGCCTCGTTCAGCAGCCTCGCGAAATCGCGGGTCTTGCCTGCCAGGGCGGCAATGGCGCGCGCCGCGGCCGGATCCGACAGTCGATAGGCGATCTCACCCTCACGCCCAACCAGAACGACATTGTCGTACTCGGCCACGAGTGCGTCCCGCTGCGCCGCGGCGGGTTCCTCGCCGGGCAGCGGGCAGTACAGCAGGACGACGCTCCACCCCTGGCTTCGCAGCCAGGTGAGCATGCGGTGGATGCGGTACTCATTGCCGGCGCGGGGCGGCCAGGGTGCCACATGGGTGAGGCACAGGATCGTTCCACGCAGGCCCTGCGGCTGCTGAACCGGTGCCTCGCCCACGGCGACCGGCTGGAGCGTCACGGCGGCAGGAGCCGCGGTGGGCAATACCGACGGTGCGGAGGGCGCTGTGGGGCCGGGGAGAGGCGCCTGCGCGGCCGCATGCTGCGCACGCCAGTACTCGCCGATGCGGCGATGCGTCTGCAGTGTCAGTGTCCACCAGGCCAACTTGGCGCTGCGGCGCAGGAGACGGCGCAGCATCGGCTTTCCGGCGAGGCTGTTGCGCAGCTGCGCGGTGACTCGCCAACTGGTCGAGGAAAGCACGAGCTGGAGCTGTGCCTGGGCGATGTCGCGCGCATGCGTGACGGCCTCGATCTCCTGCCGCAGGACGCCAGCATCGTGGAGAGCCTGCTGCTCGCGGCTGGAGGCTTCGGCGGCTACGCGCAGGATTTCCGCGCGCTCGGCTTCTAGCGAGAAGGCGTGCTGCTGCACCGATCTGGTGTCCTGCCGCAATGCCTCTAACTCGCGGAGGACGCTCTGCTCGCGTCCGGCCGCCTCCTCGGCGAGGCGGAGAGCATGTCCCCGCTCGGCTTCCAGTGCGGTGGCCTGCTGCCGCGCGGCTTCGGCCTGCTGCTGGGTGATTTCGGCCTGCTGCCGCGCGGCTTCGGCCTGCTGCTGGGCGGCCTCGGCCTGCTGCCGCGCAGCTTCGGCCTGCTGCTGGGCGACTTCGGCCTGCTGACGTATCGCCTCCGCCTGCTGTGCGGCTGCATGTCGGGCCGCTTCCGCCTCGGCCAGGCTCGTGCGGGAGGCCGTGAGCAGGATGTCGCGCATGAAGGGCTCGCCCAGCCGCGCAAAGGTTTCCCGCAGGCGCCGCAGGAATGCCGCATCCCGTGTCTTCTCGAACAGTGGGCGCAGCGGCGCCGGAATCTCGGCCCCGATGGCAGCGACCCCCAGCCCATGACCGTGCAGGAACTCGAAGGAAGGATAGTCCCGCGACAGCTCTGCCCAGAAGCGCCAGACCCCGAAATCCCGCTCACGCACATTGGTGTCGTGGAACAGCACGATGGCGCGCGGCGACAACAGTGGTTTCCAGGTCTCGAAATCATGCCGCACGGCTTCATAGCTGTGCATGCCGTCGATATGCAGAAGATCGATTGAGCCTGGAGCGAAATGATTTGCAGCTTCGTCGAAGCTGGCGCGCACCAGGCGGGAGAATTCGGAGTAGCGCGGGTCATGCCAGTTCGAGAGGTCTTCGAAGACGCTCTCTCCATAGAAGCCGGCATGCTCGTCGCCGCTCCAGCTGTCCACGCCGAAGCAGCGCGTCGGCAGGTCCAGTCTTTTGACGGCCTGGCAGAAAGCCGAATAGGAGTTCCCGGAATGGACGCCGAGTTCGACCAGGACCTGCGGCCTGCCGCGCGCCATCAGCCAGAAGGCGAAGGGGATATGCGCCACCCAGGAATTGGGCCAGACCAGCCTTTCCGGATGCCAGAAGGCGGGATCCAGAGAATCCGCGTCCTCACAGTTCAGCACGCGGTTCTCGATGATCGTTTCATCCATCAACCCGAAATCCCTCAGTCGCCGTGCCAACAGGGCATGCTTTTGGGTCCGGGGTAGCGTCCGATCGAAATGAAACGGCCCGGACCACGGCTTTCATACGAACTAAGACTTGTTCGGAGTAAATTCCAAAATCCTGGCTAATCTTAGGCACCCTTCTGGCCCTTGACCAGACGACTTGTGGTGCGGCTTTGCAGGTCCATCCCGTGTAAAACGATGCTCTCTCGCCCCCCGCCGGCCTCACGGCTCTCCGTTTGTCCTTGTTCAAATCTGGTGGGTGCTTCCACCTTCCCTGGTGCATGGGAGTAAGGGAAAGGACTGGTGAAGGGAAAAACCCCTCGGCGAGAGGAAGCGACGCAAGGATGGACAGCGCTTGCCAGCCAGAACGCGGGAGAAGTGGGGAAAGGGTGGCGAGGCTGGAAGCCGCTGGTCTGGGAAGTCGTGCGGGGCAGTCTCCCGGGCGCAGCGGATGAGGCCTTTTCGGCGGAGCAGGGCAAAGTTGTCTCACGCATCCGGAACGGCTGCCTTTCCCACCGAGCAGCGCCTCATGTGACCGGAAGGCAGGCCTCCATGGAGCCCCGCTGCTCCTCCAGCGGCCGCCAGGCACCGCCGGTCAGCACCTCGCTCGGCCGGAAGCGCGCCTTGTAGGCCATCTTCCGGCTCTGCGGCACCCAGTAGCCGAGATAGACGTAGGGAAGGCCCATCTCCACCGCGCGCCGCACCAGCCAGAGCACGGCGAAAGTGCCGAGGGAGCGCTTCTCCAGCGCCGGATCGTAGAAGGAATAGACGGCGGAAAGCCCGTCGCTCAGCCAGTCCGTAAGGCAGGCGCCGAGCAGCTGGCCACTGTCGCCGTCGCGGAACTCGACCAGCCCGGTGGTGATCGGCGTATCCTCCACCATGGCGCGATAGTCGTAGAAGCCCATCGCGGCCATGTCACCGTCCTGGTGCCGGGCGCGCTGGTAGCGCTGGAACAGCGCGAACTGCTCGGCCGTGGCACGGGCGGGGGCGGCCTCGCCGACCACCGTGCCATTGGCGCGCTGGACGCGCCGCTGCGTGCGATCCGGCTGGAAGCGGCTGGCGTCGATGCGGATCGGGATGCAGGCTTGGCAGCCCGGGCAGACCGGCGAATAGGCGATGTTGTGGCTGCGGCGGAAGCCGGCGCGGGAGAGGCGGTCGTGCAGCGCCTCCGCCTCGGGACCGGTCAGCTCGGTCACGATCTTCCGCTCCATCCGACCGGCCAGATAAGGGCAGGGCAGCGGTGCGGTAGTATAGAAAAAGTGCGGACGTCGGGCCGAGCGGTGCAGCATGTTTTGCCTACTTTCCCCGCCCGCGCGGCCGGATGCAACCACCGAAGCGCGGCATCAGCGCGGCTCCAAGATCAACGCGCCCGCGGCCGGTGCTGGGCCGAGCGGCACCAGCAGGGCGCCGCCGGGCGCACGGCCCGCCCAGAGGGGTGTCTGGTCGTCCCAGTGGCGGGAGAGCGGGTTGCCCGACTGGCCGGTACCGATCACCGCCCAGACGCCATCTGGGCTGGAAAGATCGAAGACCGCCCGCAGCCCGGGGCCGTGCACATGCGCGAAACCGGCGCCGAGCCCGCCCCGATTGACCGTCTCGCCATCGCCGGACGTGGGCACAGTAATCTGGCTCCAGTCGCCCAGCACGGGCAGGAAGCGCAGCAAGGGGTGCTGGAACTGCGCCTGATGCGCCGCGCCCCAGCGCCAAGCGCCCGGGTCCGGGCCGAAGTGGGCGGACAACTCGGCGACCGCCTGCTCCAGCGCCTCGCCGGCCAGGGCGGCGCAGGCGCCCCCGGCCGCGAAGGGCGGTGCGGCAGGCGGCGCCTCGGCCTCCGCGCGCGGGCGGCACCAATGGGCGCCCTGCCCATCCGGCCGCAGCACGAAGCGGAGGAATTCCGGCATGGCCGGCCAGCCGCCCGGCGGCACGCCGCCATTCGCCAGCGCCAGCCGCGCGGCCTGCGGCCACCATGCGTTGAAGATCAGCGGCTGGGGCCGGTCGGCCGCCATCGTGCCGTCCCAGGAGATCAGCAGGTCACGCGCCAGACCGGCCAGGCCCGCAGGGCGGGGGAGGGCGCGCAGCACGGGCAGCATCTCGCGCGCGAAAAGGCTGACCGCGTCCTGCTGCATGACCGCGAAGTCCTGCGGTGCCTGCCGGTCACGCTGCGCCAGAAGCTGCTGGATGCGGCGGAAGCGCCAGTCGCCGAACCAGTCGTGGCCGAGATAGGGTGGCTCGCCTGCAGGCTGCACACGGTTGTTGGCATTCACCAGCACACCGTCGGGCGGGTTTTCCCGGTGCGGCATGTCATCGAAGGGGACGAAGCCAGTCCAGTCATGGCTGCCGTCCCAGCCGGGGACCGGCAGGTTGCCGTCGCCCTCGCGCCGGATAGGCGTTCGGCCGGTCAGGTACATGGCAATGCCACCCGCCGCATCGGCCACCATCAGGTTCTGTGGCGGGGAGGTGATCAGCGCCGCCGCGGCGCGCGCATCGGCGATGGAGCCGGCGCGGTTCAGCGCGAGCAGCCCGGCGGCGGCACTGTCCCGCGGCTCGAGATTGGCCATTCGAACCGCCAGCACGGTGCCCCCCGGCGCCGGAGCCGCTGTTCCGTCTCCGAGATCGCTGACCACCGGGCCGTGCCGCGTCTCGCGCACCCGCAGGGTCTCCGGCTCACGGCCGCTGACCTGGATCACCTCCTCGCGCTCCGCGAAAGGGCGCGGGCCCTCCGGCGTGAGGTAATGGTCGGGATCGGCGAGGCGTTCGACAAAGACGTCCTGCGTGTCGGAGGAGGTGGTGGTGAAGCCCCAGGCGACCCGCTCGTTGCGCCCGATCACCACGAAGGGCACGCCCGGAGAGGTGGCCCCGGCACGGAAGCGGCCATCCGGCAGGTCGATGCGCACCAGGTACCAGAGGATCGGCGCGTCGAAGCGGAGATGCGGGTCGGAGGCCAGCAAGGGAGCGCCGTTCACCGAATGCCGGCCACTGACCGCCCAGATATTCGAGGCGGTGGAGGGGAGTGTCGCGTACTCGGGGAAGCGGGGGATGGCGGCGGCAATGCGCCCCAGCCAGGCTGCCGGCAGGGCGGCCTGTTGGTCGGGGCGGCCAGGGCTTTCGTCGGCGGGCCAGAGCTCGGCCAGCCAGTCCGGCGGCAGCCGATCCACGAGCCGGGCGCGGTCGATCTCGGTGCGCCAGTTGCCGGACAGCCAAAGCCCCATCGTCTTGGCCCAAAGCAGCGAATCGGCCGGACGCCAGGGCTCCGGCGGCCCCAGGGCCACGAACTCCGGTGCGGCGAGGCGGCCCTTCGCCGTAATCCAGGCATTCACCCCATCCGCATAAGCCTGCAGCATGTCGCGGGTTTCGGCCGGGAGGGCGGCGAAGTCGGCCTCGGCGCGGCGGCGCAGGCCGAGCGTGCGGCTGAAGCGGTCCAGCCGCAGCGCGGCGGGGCCGGCGAGCTCCGCCAGTCGTCCGGTGGCGTTGCGGCGCATCAGCTCCATCTGGAACATCCGGTCGCGCGCATGCAGCCAGCCCAGGGCCATGGCGGCGTCCCGCTCCGTGGCGGCGGTGATGTGGGGGATGCCGAACTCACCCTCCGCCACCGTTACGCGGGCGGAGAGGCCGGGCAGGTCGAACCGGCCCTCGCGCGGCGGGAGGTTGGCCCAGAGCAGGCCGCCCACCCCCGCCACGGCCAGGACCAGTAGCAGGGCGGCCGTCAGCAGGCCCCGCATCAGGAAACGGCGGAGCCGCCCGGGTCGTCGGTGCATGCCCACCGGTTTAGAGGAATTCGCGTGCGGCCACAGCCCGGCTTGCGGCGCATCGCCGCCGCGTGAAGAGTGCGGCCATGCCTGCCGCCCCTCCTGCTGTCCCGAAATCCGCCCTGCCGGAGCGCCGTGCCGCCGAGGCCCGTGGCCGCGACGCCGAGGCGCGTGTCGCGGCGCGGCTGCAGGCGGATGGCTGGGTGGTCCTGGCGCAGCGCTGGCGCAGCGCGGCGGGCGAGATCGATCTGATCGCCGAGCGCGCGGGGCTGCTCGCCTTCGTCGAGGTGAAGGCGCGCGCCCGGCTGGTGGAGGCGGCCTTCGCCCTCGGCCCGCGCCAGCAGGCGCGCTTGCTGGCCGCCGCGGAGGCCTGGATCGCCGCCCATCCCGGCCATGGCGAGAGCGGCATCCGGTTCGACGTGGTGCTGGTGGACGCGGAGGGGCGGATGCGACGGATCGCCGACGCCCTTCGCGCCGAGGGCTAACGTCCTGATTCGAAGTCCTGCGGACTTCGCCATCCGGACATTTGCCCTTGTTTTCAGTGGCCTGCTGATCTGCTCCGTCCGCTGCAAATGCAGCGAACTTCGCGGGCAGGACCCGAGAGCCGGCCGACGTCTATTGCGGCGCCATCGCGGCCGTGAGTTCCCGTGCCCGGTCGCGGGTCATGGAGCGCAGGCATTCGGCGGCCTCGATCTGCCGGACGGAGCCTTCCCGCGCGCCGTAGAAGCGGCAATTCGCGTCCCGGTACTGGATCCAAAGCCGCTGCGCGGCACGCAGGGGCTCGCGCTGGCCGGGGTCGATCCGCTCCTGCAGGGCGGCATAGGCAGCGTTGAGCTTCCGGTCCCAGGCTTTCGCCTCGGCGCCCAAGCAGGCGGCAATCCCAGCCGTCGTCGTGGCCGTGTCACAGGCGGCATCGTCATTCTGGGGTGAGGCGGCCTGCGCCGGCTCGCCATCAGCCAGGGCAAGCACAGCAGCCACCAGACAGAGATAGCGCATGACACGAACTCCTTCTTGGGCGGTCTGGAGGGGAGGGGCAGGCCCGGTGTCGCACGGCCTGTCCGCGGAGGCGAGCGAGAAGGGAGAGGGCATTTAGTTGCCTGAAGCAGGAAAATACCTGACTATAGCAGGAAATGAATCTGGAGGAGGGCCATGCCGCATTCCGCTCTGGATGAAACCGTCGCTGCCGTCCGGCGCTTCAGCCGCTTCTACACGCGCCGTGTTGGCCTCTTGCATGAGGGGCTGCTCGGGGGGCCGCTCTCCCTGACCGAGGCACGCCTCATCTATGAGCTGGGTGAGCGGGGCACCGCCGTGGCCAGCCAGCTCGGAACAGAGCTTGAGCTCGACTCCGGCTATCTCAGTCGCCTGCTTCGGGGGCTGGAGGAGCGCGGTCTGCTGGAGAAGCGACCCTCCGCGACAGACGGGCGGCAGGTTCTGCTCTCGCTCACTCCGGCCGGGCGAGAGGTCTTCGTCGAACTCGATGCCCGCTCCCGCGAAACCGTGGGTGACATGCTGGGCCACCTCTCGCCAGAGGCCCGGAGGCGCCTGGCGGATGCGCTGGGGACCGCTGAGCGGCTGCTCGGCGGCGCCGAGCCGGAGCCGGCCAAGGCGCCCTTCCTCCTGCGACCGCCACGGCCGGGCGACTTCGGCTGGGTGGTGCATCGGCACGGCACGCTCTACGCCCGGGAGTACGGCTGGGACGCCAGCTTCGAGGCGCTGGTCGCCGAGATCGTCGCGCGGTTCGTCCGCGACTTCGATGCGCGATGCGAGCGCTGCTGGATCGCGGAGCGACAGGGGGCCGTTGTCGGCTCGGTCTTCCTGGTGCGGGAGTCTGAGGCCGTCGCGAAGCTGCGTCTGCTCTATGTCGAGCCGGAGGCGCGTGGTCTCGGCATCGGGCGCGCCCTGGTCGACGAATGCATCCGCTCAGCCCGTGCCCTCGGCTATTCGCGCCTGACGCTCTGGACCAATGACATCCTGGTGGCGGCGCGCGGGATCTATCAGGCGGCGGGCTTCCATCTCGTCTCCGAGGAGCCGCATCACAGCTTCGGCCATGACCTGGTTGGCCAGTACTGGGAGCTGAATCTCTAAAGTGCCGCCTCAGAACGGGGCGATGCGCACCGCCGCGATGATGACGATGGCCTGGGCATAGGGATACTCGTCCGTCATGGTCAGGCTGATCTGCGCCCCATGGCCGGGCGGCGTGATGGCGTCGAGCCGCTTCGCCGCGCCGCCGGTCAGTCGCAGGGAAGGCTGGCCGGTCGAGAGGTTCACCACCCCGAGGTCGCGCCAGAACACGCCGTCCCGGAAGCCGGTGCCCAGCGCCTTGGACGCCGCCTCCTTGGCCGCGAAACGCTTGGCATAGGTGGCGGCGCGCAGCTTCTCGGTGCGGCTTTCCGCCTTCCGCCGCTCTACCGGGGTGAAGACGCGCTCCAGGAACCGGTCGCCATAGCGCTCGATGGAGTGCTCGATGCGGCGGATATCCACGATGTCGTTGCCGAGGCCGATGATCATATCACTGGCTTACCGCCGGGGCGCGGCGGCGTCACCCCTTGCTGCGCTCGACCTGGATGATGCCGGGGCAGGCACGCAGCGCGGCGACCACGTTGGAGAGGTGTCTCAGGTCGGACACCTCGAGGTCCACGACCACCTCGGCGAAGTCGGCGCCGCGATGCGTGAAGCGCAGGTTGTGCAGCCGCCCGTTCTGCTTGGCGATGGCGACGGTCATGGCGGCGATCGCCGCGTCCTCGTTGCTCGTCACCACATCCAGCCGGCCGAGATGCGCGCCGCCCGAGCCGGCCTCGTAATCCCAGTCGATGTCGATGAAGCGCTCCGGCGTCGCCGCCAGGGCCTCCAGGTTGTGGCAATCGGACTTGTGGACCGTCACGCCCTTGCCGGTCGTGACGATGCCGACGATGCGATCCCCGGGGACCGGATGGCAGCAGCCGGCGAACTGCACGGCCATGCCGGCCACCAACCCGGTGATGCCGGAACTCGCCTCGCGCCGCCGCTCCGTGCGGACGACGGTGGAGCCCGGCTTGCCGCGGGCGCGGGCGAGGGGAAGGTTGTCGAGCGGCCGCGGCGGCCCACGCAGCTCGGGGATCGCCGCGTGCAGCACCTCGCGCCCGGTGATGTGCCCGGCACCGACCGCAACGCAGAGTTCCTCGAAACCCGGATACTTGAAGACCTTGAGCGCCGGCTCGACCAGCTTCTCGGAGAAATCCACGCCCTCCTGGCGGAAGGCGCGGGCAATGGCGCTGCGGCCCTGCTCCTGATATTCGGCGCGCTGGCGGGCGAGGGCGAAGCGCTTGATGCGCGCCTTGGCCTTGCCGGTGACGACGAAGCGCTCCCAGGCCGGGTTCGGCGTGCCGCCGCGCGCGGTGATGATCTCGACCTGGTCGCCGTTCTCCAGCTGGTGGCGCAGCGGGACGATGCGGCCGTTGATCTTGGCGCCGACGCAGGCATCGCCGACCTGGCTGTGCACCTGGTAGGCGAAGTCCACCGGGGTCGCGCCGCGCGGCAGGGCGATCAGGTCGCCCTTGGGGGTGAAGCAGAAGACCTGGTCCTGGTGCAGGGCGAGCTTGGTATGCTCCAGGAAATCCTGCGGCTCGGCGGCCGTCTCCAGGATCTCCAGCAGCTCCTTGACCCAGGGATAGCGGCGCTGCTTCGGCGCCTCGTCCGCGGGGCTGGCGCCCTGCTTGTACATCCAGTGCGCGGCGACGCCGTATTCGGCAATCTCATGCATCGCCGGCGTGCGGATCTGCACCTCGATCTTGGCGTTGCGCCGCTCCGGGACGGTGACGCCGGTGTGCAGCGACTGGTAGCCGTTCGGCTTGGGGGTGCTGATGTAGTCCTTGAAGCGCCCGGGTACCACGCGATAGGCCGAGTGGATGGCCCCCAGCGCGGCGTAGCAGTTGGCCTTGTCCGTGGTGACGATGCGGAAGGCCATGATGTCCGAGAGCTGCTCGAACTCGACCTTCTTCTCGTGCATCTTCATCCAGATCGAGTAGGGCGACTTCTCGCGCCCCGTCACCTCGACCACCGGCACCTCGGCGGCGGTGAGCTTGGCGCGCAGGTCGGTGGCGATCTCGTCGATCAGGTCGGCGCCCTGGCCGCGCAGGAAGGCGAGGCGGGCGGTAATGGTCTGGTAGGCGTCGGGCTGCAACTCGCGGAAGGAGAGAGACTGCAGCTCAGTCTTCACCGCATCCATACCGATGCGCTCGGCCAGGGGGGCGAAGATCTCCATCGTCTCGCGGGCGATGCGTGCGCGCTTCTCCGGCTGCGGCTTGAAGTGCAGGGTCCGCATGTTGTGCAGCCGGTCGGCCAGCTTGACCAGCAGCACGCGGATGTCCTCGCTCATGGCGAGGACCAGCTTACGGAAATTCTCGGCCTGCTTGGTGCGCTCGGACTGCAGCTCCAGCCGGGTCAGCTTGGTGACGCCATCCACCAGCCGGGCGATATCGGCCCCGAAGCGTTTCTCGAGGTCCGCCAGCGAGATGCCGGTATCCTCCACCACGTCATGCAGCAGGGCGGTGGCGATGGTGGCGGTATCGAGACGATAGCCCGCCAGGATGCGGGCGACGGCGAGCGGATGAGTGATGTAGGGATCGCCGTTCTCGCGCGCCTGCGAGGCATGGGCCGTGGCGGCAAGATTGTAGGCGGCCTCCAGCAGCGCCATGTCGGCGCGCGGGTCGTAGGCCGCCACCTGCCGGGCCAGCTCGGTGCCCGGCGTCTCGGGCGTCGGCGTTTCCGGCGGGGAGGGCGCGGCGGCAGGGGCCTCGGCGAGCATCGCCCCCGGGGTCTCCCCGGCGGCCAGCAGCGGAGCCGGGTGAAGTTGGGTCCCGGCCTCCGTCTTCAAGCGTGCCCCCGGCTCAGCGACGGCCGCCGCCGCCGAGCTCGGCCGCGATGGCGGCCTCGATGTCGTCGGCCGAGAGGTCCTCACCGGCGCCACCCTCGGTGCCCTGGTCCTCGTTGACGTCCATGACGCCGAAGATGTTCTCGTCGGTGGCGATCAGGTCGATCACCTCTTCCTCGACGGGCTCCGGCTCCGGCGCGCGCAGCAGGGACTTGATGAGGTCCTGCTCCAGCGCGGTGGTCTCGACCGTGTCCTCGGCGATCTCGCGCAGGGCGACGACAGGGTTCTTGTCGTTGTCGCGATCGACAGTCAGTTCCTCGCCGCGGCTGATGTTGCGGGCGCGCTGCGCCGCGAGCAGGACCAGCTCGAAGCGGTTCGGGATCTTCAGGACGCAGTCTTCGACCGTGACGCGGGCCATAGGTGGCCTCCAAATTCCAGTTGCCTGCCGAACCTCCCAGATAGCCATCGCACCTGCAAAAGGCAAGGCACGTGACAGGGGCGGCCTAGAGCCGCCGCATGGCGCTCGGCGGCAGCTCCGCCAGCAGCGCCTCCACGCTGCGGCCCAGCCTGGGGTGGATCCAGCCCGGCGCCACCTCGGCCAGGGGTTGCAGAACGAAGCGCCGCAGATGCGCGCGCGGATGCGGCAGGATCGGGTCCGGCGCATCGCGCACCGTCTCGCTCATGGCGATGATATCGAGGTCGAGGGTGCGTGGGGCGTGCCGATAGGGGCGTTCCCGCCCCGCCGCCTGTTCCAGCCCTTGCAGGGCGGCGAGCAGCGCCTCGGGCTTCAGCTCCCCCTCGCAGCGGGCCATGCCGTTCACGTACCAGGGCGCGCCCGGCACCGGCGGCTCCGGGGCGGTCTCCCACCAATTCGAGACCGCGGTGACGCGCAGGCCAGGAATGCCGTCCAGCGCCGCGGCCGCCGCCTGGCAGGTGGCGAGCGGCGCGGTCCCGTCCTTCCCCGGCAGGTTGGCGCCGAGCGCGATCAGGATCACCCGCCGCGCCCTCAGACCTTGCCCGCGAAGTCGGGCGCGAGGCGCAGCGCGTCGGTGGTGTCGAAGTCGCGCAGCACCGCGTCATCTGCCATTTCCACCTCGACCACGCGCTCGGCGTATTTCCCGGCCAGGTGGCGGGCACCGACATCGCCGGTGATTTCCATCATCTCCGGCAGGAACTCGCGCGACCACAGCATCGGGTTGCCCTGCTTGCCACGAAAGGTCGGCATGACGATGGATCGGCCTTCCTCGGGATCGAAGGCGCCGATCAGCCGGTCGAGCATGGCGCCGGTGATCAGCGGCATGTCACCGAGGCAGATCAGCACCCCCTCGACCTCCGGCGGCAGTGCGGCGAGCCCGGCCTTCAGCGAGGCGGAAAGTCCCTCGGCATAATCCTCGGCATGGGCGAAGCGCACCGCCTTGCCGGCCAGGGCCTCCTCCACCCGGTCGCTCTCATAGCCGGTGACGACGATCACGGGCCGGGCGCGGCTGTCCAGCGCATTGCCGACCACGCGCGCCACCATCGGCACGCCCTTGTCATCGGCCACCAGCAGCTTGTTCAGCGGCGCCATGCGGCGGGAGCGGCCGGCGGCCAGCACCAGCACCGCCACCTGACGCGGCCGCCGGGGGGCTGCGCCCTGCACCGCCTGCCGCGAGGCGGCCTCACGGGGCAAAGGGCGGCTGTCAATCTCCTTCAGCAACCCGCCGACGCCCATGCCGGCGATGTCCTTCCCCGTCACCGGTAGGCCGGCGAAGAGGCGATGCAGCACCCAGTCGAAACCGTTCAGCTTCGGGCTGCGGGCGCAGCCGGGCAGCACCAGGGCGGGGATCTCGCCGATGCGGCCGAGGCAGATCAGGTTACCCGGATCCACCGGCATGCCGAAATGCTCGATCCGCCCACCGGCGCGGACGATACCGGCCGGGCCGGCATCGCGCCGGTCCACCACGGCAGAGGCGCCGGCCACCAGCAGCATCTCGGCCCCGGCCTTCTTCAGCCGGCCGAGCGCCTCGGCGATGGCGCCCTCCTCGTGCCGGCAGCGCTCGGGCGGCAGAAGCTGGCCGGCCAGTGCGGTCACGCGCGCCTCGGTCGCCTCCGCCGTGCCTTCCAGGATGCTTTCCTTAAGGCCCGGCAGCTCGGTCATCACCAGCCCGACCTTCAGCGGGCGGAAGGGATGGATGGTGAGCAGTCTGCCGCTGCGTGCCACCGCCTCCGCCACCTGCAGCACGGCGCCCGGGACGGAGAAGGGGATCACCTTCACCGTCGCCAGCATCTCGCGCGCCGCGACGGGCGTGTGGTTCGGCAGGGTCGCCAGCGTCAGACTCTCGTCCAGCATGTTGAGGCGGTTGACCAGCACCTCATCCACCACCAGAAGCCCGGCGGCGTCGGCCAGGATGTTGACGCGGCCGGTGGCGGCACGGGAGCGGGCGAGCAGCGGCCCCAGCAAGGCCTCGCCGATGCGGTGCGCGGCCTCGTTCTCCGGCACGTCGCCGGATTCCAGCCGGGCGGCGATGACCTCCGTCTTGCCAGCCTCGCGCAGCGCCGCGAGGGCCTCCTCGTCCAGCACGGCGCCCTTCTTCAGGATGCGGCCCGGCAGCCGGAGGGTATGGGCAAGGATGGCGCCCTGCGCCTCGCCGAGCGGTGTGGGGCCGAATTTCATGCGGAAACCCTGTCGGCCAGCGTGGCGCCGCGGCGGCGGGCGACGATCTCGGCTAGGATGGAGAGAGCGATCTCGGGTGCGGTGACCGCCCCGATGGAAAGGCCGACCGGTGCGGCGATACGGCCGATCTCGGCTTCCGTCAGCCCGGCATCGGTGAGCCGCGCGACCCGCTTGGCATGGGTGCGCCGGCTGCCCAGCGCCCCGATGTAGAAGGCCGGGCTGCGCAGCGCCACTTCCAGAGCGGGGTCGTCGAGCTTGGGGTCATGGGTCAGGGTCACCACGGCGGTACGGGAATCGGGAGCGAGCCGCGCCATGGCCTCGTCCGGCCAGTCGTCCACCAGGGTGACTTCGCGGCCGAAGCGCTCCTCGGTGGCGAAGGCCCGGCGGGGGTCGATGATGGTGACGGCGAAGCCCAGCCCCACCGCCATCGGCACCAGCGCCTGGGCGACGTGCACGGCGCCGACCACGATCAGCCGCAGCGGCGGGTTGAAGGGCTGGACGAACCAGCTCGCATCCTCATGCTGCAGCGTGGTGGCGGCGTCGCTGGCCAGCGCGGTCTCGGCCGCCTCGGCCAGGGCGGTCGGCGCCGCCTCGTCGGGGTGAAGGAGCTGCGCGCCATCCGTCAGCCGGGTGAGCACCACGACGGCCCGGCCTTCGGACCGGGCGGTCTGCAGCCGCTTGAGGAAGCTCGCCTCCATCTCAGCGCGCCCCGTCCAGCCGTTCGACGAAGACCTTCAGCTTGCCGCCGCAGGCCAGGCCGACTTCCCAGGCGCGCTCGTCGCTGATGCCGAAGTCGAGCAGCTGCGGCTTGCCACTCTCCATGGTCTGGCGGGCGGCCTCGGCCACCGCGCCCTCGATGCAGCCGCCCGAGACGCTGCCCGCCAGCCGCCCGGAGGCGCTGACGGCGAGCTGCGACCCGGCCGGCCGGGGCGAGCTGCCCCAGGTCTCGACCACGGTGGCCAGTGCCACTGTCTCGCCTTGGGCGAGCCAGTCGGTGGCGGTGGAGAGGATGTCCTCCTGATCGCTCATCGCGTTCCTCCCGATGCAGGGCGCGTCGCGCGGTCGGAGAGGGTCTCGACCAGGGCGCGCAGGCTGTCGATGTTGTGGACCGGACGGTGCTCGTGCACCAGGGGGAGCATGACACGGATGCCCTGGGAGCGCGGCTGGAAGCCGGCGAAGCGCAGCAGCGGGTTCAGCCAGATCAGGCGACGGCAGGAATTGCGCAGCCGCTCCGTCGCCGCGCCGAGGCGGGCCAGCTCCTCCGGCCCGCCGCGCTCCAGCCCGTCGGTGATTAGCAGCACCACGGCGCCCTGGCCCAGCACCCGGCGGGACCATTGCCGGTTGAACAGGTCCAGCGCCTCGCCGATCCGGGTGCCGCCGGACCAGTCGGGCACGATATGGCTAACCAGCTCGAACGCCACCTCGGGGTCGCGGTGGCGGAGCTGGCGGGTGATGTTGGTCAGCCGCGTGCCGAAGAGAAAGCTGGCGACACGGTCGCGCTCATTGGTCACGGCGTGCAGGAAATGCAGCAGGATCTGTGCGTAGCGCGCCATGCTGCCCGAAATATCGCAGATGACGACCAGGGGTGGCGGACGCACCACCCGCTCGCTGCGGCGCAGCTCCAGGATTTCGCCGCCCTGGCGCAGGCTGGCGCGCAGCGTGGCGCGCAGATCGGCGCGGCTGCCGGAGGCGGAAGGGCGGAAGCGGCGGGTCGGGCGCGCATCGAGCGGCAGCACCAGCTTGCGGATCTCAGCCTTGGCGGCTGCGATCTCAGCCGCGCCCATCGCCTCGAAGTCCATCTTGCGCAGCGCCTCGGTGGCGCTGACCGTCAGCGTGGCGTCGAACTGCCGCTCGGCTTGCGGCGGCGGGGCAGGTGGCGGGGGGCGGTTGCCGCCCATGGCTTCGGCCAGGCGGCGGCTGCCCGGCCCGGGCTTCGGCGGCGGCTTGGCCCCCTGCAACGCCCCCATGGCGTCGGCGTGCTTCCCGGCCTCCGGATCGCGCCAGTAGATCAGGAAGGCGTGGTCGAAGATCTCGGCATGCTCGTGCCGGTGCACCAGCGTGGCGCGCAAGGCGGCACGCACCTCGCGGCGGTCGCCGATATCGATCCGGGTCAGCGCCTCGGCGCCGGCCAGCATCTCGGCCGGGCCGATCGGCAGGCCGGCGCGGCGCAGCAGGCGGCCGAAGCCGAGCAGGTTGGCGGGCAGCGCCCCGCTCATGCGGCCTCCGGCATGGCGGTCAGAACGGCATGGCGGGCCGTGGCGCGGCGGCTTCCCGGGCCGCCTCGACCAGCCGCGCCGCCTCGGCGCCGCGCAGCTTGGCGATGTCGTCCTGGTATTTCAGCAGCGCGCCGACCGTCTCCTCCACCAGCGCCGGCTCCAGCTCCTTGGCGTCGAGCGCCCGCAGCGCGGCGGCCCAGTCGATGGTCTCGGCGACGCCGGGATACTTGAAGAAATCGCCCGACCGTAGCGCCTGCACGAAGGCGACCACCTGCGCCGAGAGCGTCTCGGAGAGGTCCGGGTGGCGGCTGGCGAGGATCGCCCGCTCGCGCGCCGCGTCGGGATAGTCCACCCATTGGTAGAGGCAGCGGCGGCGGATGGCGTCATGCACCTCCCGCGTGCGGTTGCTAGTCAGTACCACGATGGGCGGGGTCTCGGCGCGGATGGTGCCGAGCTCGGGGATGGTAAGCTGGAAATCGGCCAGGATCTCCAGCAGGAAGGCCTCGAAGGGTTCGTCGGCGCGGTCCAGCTCGTCGATCAGCAGCACCGCCGGCGGGCCGGAGAGGGCGGCCAGCAGGGGCCGCTCCTGCAGGAAGTGGCGGTCGTAGATGCCACGCTCCAGTGCCGCGCGGCCTTCCGGCGTATGCGCGTCGCCCGAAGCCTCGGCGAGGCGGATCGCCATCAGTTGCTGGGCGTGGTTCCACTCATAGGCGGCGGCGGAAAGGTCTAGCCCATCATAGCACTGAAGGCGCACCAGCCGCCGGCCGAGGCCGGCCGCGAGCACCTTGGCGATCTCCGTCTTGCCGGTGCCCGGCTCGCCCTCCAGGAAGAGCGGCCGACCCATGGACAGTGCCAGATGGACGGTGGTCGCCAGCGCGCGGTCGGCGACATAGCCCCCCGCCGCGAGCAGGCGCTCGGTCTCCTCGACGGAATGGGGGAAGGTGCCGCTCATCCTCAGCCCAGCACGAAGAGCAGGAAAAGGATCACCAGCCAGATCACCGACCCGCCCCAGAACACCACCGGCAGGCCGAGGATGTCCCGCGGCAGCAGCGAGAAGACCGAGAGCTGCGGCGGCGAGCCCGGCGCGGAGCCCGGCACGGCGGCGGGCGGCGAGGGGCGCGGCCCGGCGGCGGCATCCACCCTGGCGGCCTCGGGGTGCAGCGGGCCGGTGCCGCCCAGCACCGTGTCGCCCATGCGCGGGGCGGCGAGAGTGGCGGCGGCAAGCCGCTCCTCGGCATCGGCGGCGGCTACGGGCTGCATGGAAACATTGTCGGCGAAGCGGGTGAAGAACTGGTCGGCCATCGACTTGGCCGTGCTGTCGATCAGCCGGGCACCGAGCTGCGCCATCTTGCCGCCGACCTGTGCCTTGACGGCATAGCGCAGCAGGGTGGCCTGCGGACCTTCCTCCTCCAGGCTGACATCGGCGCCGCCCTTGGCAAAGCCCATGGCGCCGCCGTTGCCCTCGCCGCTGATGGTGTAGGAGGCCGGCGGGTTCAGGTTGGTCAGCTGCACCTTGCCGGTGAAGCGCGCGCTCATCGGCCCGATCTTGATGGCGACGCGGGCCTGGAAGGCGTCGTCACCGACACGCTCGACCGACTCGCAGCCCGGAATCGAGGCGCGCAGGATCTCGGGATCGTTCAGACCTTCCCAAACCGTCTGGCGCGGCGCCTCGATCCGCCGTTCACCGGTCATCTCCATGCGGCATTCTCCCTCTCTGCGGGCTGAAGCTAGGACGGGTGGGCCTCAGGGGGAAGCCTGCCCCCAAGGGAAGCCGCGCCGAAGCGGGGCTGAAGCGGGAGCGGAGCCGGGGCGGGTTGGCGGCTCGGGCGGGGCTGGTGTAGGCCAGGGCCCCTGGGAAACAGGCGGCCCCGCTCCTGGGCGGCGGCGCTGACAAAGAGGAGAGCCCATGCCAGGAGGCGCGTTGCGGCCGCGGGTCGCGTCGCTCGGGGCGATGCTGCCCATTCTGTTGGCCGGGCTGCTGTTCGCCGGGCCGGCTCTGGCCGCGCCGGTGGAGGGGGAGGCGCCCTCGCTGCTCTGGGCCGTGCCCTTCGTGGGCGTGCTGCTTTCCATCGCGCTGATGCCACTGCTGGCCGGGCATGTCTGGCACCACCACTACGGCAAGATCGCCGCCGGCTGGGCGGCGCTCTTCCTGGTGCCCTTCGCGATCTTCCATGGACCCGATGCCGCTTGGTCTGAGTTCACCCATGTGCTGGTGGGCGAGTATCTGCCCTTCATCACCCTGCTCCTCGCCCTCTACACC
The DNA here is from genome assembly GCA_035565935.1 of Roseomonas sp. Classification (GTDB taxonomy): domain Bacteria; phylum Pseudomonadota; class Alphaproteobacteria; order Acetobacterales; family Acetobacteraceae; genus Pseudoroseomonas. The sequence goes on along the minus strand of DATMRU010000081.1, from coordinate 13,628 downwards.
GCCGGCGGCGGCGTGCTGCTGCGCGGGACGCTGGTCGGCACGCCCGGCACCAACACCGCCCTGCTCGCGGTCGGCACCGTGCTGGCCAGCATCATGGGAACCACCGGCGCCTCCATGGTGCTGATCCGCCCCATGCTGCGGGCCAATGCCGGGCGGCGGCGGAAGATGCACAGCTTTGTCTTTTTCATCTTCCTGGTCAGCAATATCGGCGGCAGCCTAACCCCGCTCGGCGATCCGCCCCTTTATCTCGGCTTCCTCCAGGGCGTCCCCTTCTTCTGGCCGACCGGGCACCTGTTCAGCGAGTTCCTGTTCTGCTCGCTGCTCCTCCTGGTGGTCTACTGGGTCATGGATTCCTGGCTCTATTCCCGCGAGCGGCAGGCGCGGGTGGAACTGGCGGCGGAGGAGGCGGCCGAGCACGACCATGTCGCCGACAGCCCGCATGAGCCGCTGTCGATCGCCGGCTGGGCCAATGTCGGGCTGATCGCGCTGGTGGTGGCGGGGGTGCTGATGCAGGGCCTCTGGCTGCCCGGCGAGGTGACGCTGCTCGGCCAGCCGATCGGCCTGGAGCGGATCGCGGCGATGCTGCTCTTCCTGGCGATCACCGGCGCCTCGGTGCTCTGCACGCCAGCCGGCATCCGGGAGACCAACGGCTTCACCTGGGGCGCCATCCTGGAGGTGGCCAAGCTCTTCGCCGCCATTTTCCTCACCATGGCGCCGGTGCTGGCGATGCTGAAGGCAGGGCCGCAGGGCCCGCTCGCCGGGCTGGTGGCGATGACCACCGACCCCGCCGGCCAGCCGATTCCGGCCGTGTACTTCTGGCTCGCCGGCACGCTCTCCTCCTTCCTCGACAACGCGCCGACCTATCTCGTCTTCTTCAACCTGGCCGGTGGCGATGCCGCGCGCCTGACCGGGGAGGGAGCGCTGACCCTGGCGGCCATTTCCTGCGGCGCCGTCTTCATGGGCGCCAACTCCTATATCGGCAATGCGCCGAACTTCATGGTGAAGGCCATCGTGGAGGAGCAGGGCGAACGGATGCCCAGCTTCTTCGGCTATTGTGGCTGGGCGCTGGTCTTCCTGGTGCCGACCTTCATCCTGGCCACCCTGCTGTTCTTCTGAAGCGAGAGAGGATGCGTCCATGCCCTATGTGATCGCCGACGACCTGCCGGACGCCCCTGCCGGCGAGCGCTTCCGCGCCTTGCTGGAACGGCCGCAGATCCTGCGCATTCCCGGCGCGCATTTCGGCATCGCCGCCCTGCTGGCGAAGCGCGCGGGCTTCGAGGCGCTCTACCTCTCCGGTGCTGCCATGTCCGCCGCCATGGGCCTGCCGGACCTTGGGATGATCACGGTGGACGACGTCGCCTGGCATATCCGCCAGGTGGCGCGCGCCTCCGGCCTGCCGGCCCTGGTGGACGGCGACACCGGCTACGGCGAGGCGCTCAATGTCATGCACATGGTCCGGACCTTCGAGGAGGCCGGCGCCGGCGCGGTGCACCTGGAGGACCAGTTGCTGCCGAAGAAGTGCGGCCACCTCAACGACAAGAAGCTGGCCGATGCGCGCGACATGGCGGCCAAGGTCGCCGCGGCCCGGAAGGCGCGCCGGCACCTCTACATCATCGCCCGCACGGATGCCGCCGCCAGCGAGGGTATCGATGGCGCCGTGGCGCGCGCCAAGCTCTATCTGGAAGCCGGCGCGGACGCGATCTTCCCGGAGGCGCTGACCAATGCAGAGATGTTCCGCGAATTCGCCCGCCGCATGCCGGGGGTGAAGCTGCTGGCCAACATGACCGAGTTCGGCCGCACGCCCTTCTTCACCGCCGAGGAATTCGAGGCGATGGGCTATGCGATGGTGATCTGGCCGGTCAGCCATCTGCGGGTCGCCGCCAAGGCGATGGAGGAGCTTTACGCCACCATCGCCGCCGAGGGCGGGGCGAAGAGCATGCTCCCCCGCATGCAGACCCGCGCCGAACTGTACGAAACCATCGGTTACCACAACTATGAGGCGCTGGATTCCACGTTAGTAAGGACGGTGGTGCCGCAGGCCATGCCGGAGCAGAAGGGCTAGACACGGCAGCCCACGGCGCGCCTCTACGGGGCGCCGGGCGGGGGCGGCGGCGCTCTCCCTCCAGGATAAGCGATATCGGATCGTTGTTTGATCGGCCCCGCCTTCATGGCGGGGCCGTTTGCGTTGGAGCTTTGGGATCAGCAGCCAAAGGCCCAATTCCTATGCTGCCTGGATTGCCGAGGGGCGGGCCCTTTGGGCCACGAAAGGTGTGGAACTGACCATTTGACTCTTCTTGAATAGTGATTTCCTATAAACACGAAAACTTATCGTGTTGTAGCGGAGCGGGGCTGCTCCGCCTGCAGGAAGTCAGGAGCTTGTCATGCCGGCCAACGGGACTGATCCGGCGCAGGTGCGCCCACAGAATCGGCCATCCGCGGAGGTATCGCGGCGGGGCCTGCTATCCACCCTGGGCCTGGGGGGCCTCGCCCTTCCGCTGGCCGGCTTCGCGCCCGCAGGGGCGGAGCGCCGCGCCTTCGAGGCCATGCTGCGGCAGGCGCCCACTTGCCTGCAGCCGGCCGCCGCGGCCGCCCCGGCGGGGGCGGCACGCAAGCTGAAGCTCGCCTGGAACGCCACCTCGGTCTGCACCTCCCCGGTTGAGGTCGCCCGACGCAGCGGCATCCTGGCGAAGCACGGGCTGGAGGTGGAACTGGTGAATTTCGGCGGCTCCACCGAGATGCTTCTGGAGGCCATCGCCACCCGCAAGGCTGATGCCGGGGTCGGCATGGCGCTGCGCTGGCTGAAGCCGATGGAGATGGGGTTCGACGTGAAGGTGACCGGCGGCACGCATGGCGGCTGCATGCGGCTGGCCGGCCTGGCCAGCGCCGGCATCACCACCGACATCCAGTCGATCCGCGGCAAGACCATCGCGGTCTCCGACATGGCGGGCGCCGACAAGAACTTCTTCTCGATGCTGCTGAAGCGTCGTGGCCTCGATCCGGACCGCGACGTCACCTGGCGCGTCTTCCCGCCGCATGTCTTCGGCCTGGCGCTGGACCGGGGCGAGGCGCAGGCTTTCGTCGCGGGCGACCCGATCGCCTGGACCCTCCGGCGCGACAAGGATCTGGTCGAGGTGGCGACCAATCTCAGCGGTGAGTGGGCCGATCGCGCCTGCTGCATCATCGGCGTTTCCGGCGCCCTGGTGCGCGATGAGCCGCAGGTGGCCGCCGCGCTGACCCGGGCCCTGGTCGAGGCGCAACACGTGGCGGCCAGGAATCCCGAACTGGCCGCTGATGCCTTCATGGATTACGCGCCGGGCAAGGTCAGCCGCGAGGACCTCCTGGCCATTCTGAAGAGCCACACCCACGGCCACAGCCCGACCGGCGCCGATATCCGGCGGGAGATCGAGCTCTATGCGGAGGAACTGAAGTCGGTTGGCGTGCTGCGCGCCAGCACCGATCCCAAGCGCTTCGCCGCGCGCGTGACCGCCGAAGGGCTGAGTGTCTGAGCGATGAGCGCATCCACCACCCTGGACGGTACGCTCCCCGTCGCTGGAGTCACCCGGTCCGCCGCCCGCATCTGGGCGGGCGGGCTGCTCGCCGCAGCTGCCTGGCTCGGCACGGCCTTGGTGATCGCTCTGCTGCCTGACGCGATCGAGGTCGGCCGCACCCGTGAACTGGCCGGGCTGGCGGGGCTGATCGGCCTCGCCCTGGCCCTTGCCAGCCTTGCCATGCCCTGGCTCGGCCGCCCCGGTACTCATGTGCGAAGGGCCGGGCCATGGCTGGCAGTGCTGCCGCTCGGCCTCGTCGCCTGGGAGCTGGCGACGGCCAAGTTCGCCCTACTGCCGCTGCCCTTCTTCGCCTCGCCGCAGGGGCTGCTGGAAGTCTATCTGGAGGACTGGCCCCGCCTCGGCGAAAGCACGCTGCGTTCGCTCTGGCTGCTGCTGACCGGCTATCTGCTCGGCGCCTCGGCCGGCTTCGTCGCGGGCGTGGCGCTCGGCTGGTCGCGCGCCATCGGCTACTGGGTGCATCCGGTGCTGCGGCTGATGGGGCCGCTGCCGGCCACCGCCTGGCTGCCGATCGCCTTCTTCATCTTCCCGACCAGCGGCAGCGCCAGCACCTTCCTGGTGGCGCTGGCGACCTGGTTCCCGGTAACGGTGCTGACCTGGTCCGGCGTCTCGGGGGTGAACAAGGCCTATTACGACATCGCCCGCACGCTCGGTGCGAGCCAGAGCTTCCTGGTGCTGAAGGTGGCCATTCCGGCGGCGCTGCCGCAGGTCTTCGTCGGGCTGTTCATGGGGCTCGGCGCCTCCTTCTCGGTGCTGGTCGTGGCCGAGATGCTAGGCGTGAAGGCCGGGCTCGGCTGGTACCTGCAATGGGCCCAGGGCTGGGCGGCCTATGCCAACATGTACGCCGCCCTGCTGGTGATGGCGGTGATGTGCTCCAGCCTCGTCACCCTGTTGTTCAAGGGACGCGACCGGTTGCTGGCCTGGCAGAAAGGGACCGTCCGGTGGTGAGCGCCGCCCTGCAATCCGCCCCCGCCACGGGCATGGCGGTGGAGATCCAGGGCGTCAGCCATGCCTTCGACCTGGAAGGCCGTCTGCTGCCGGTGCTGGACGGCATCGACCTGAAGGTGGCGCCCGGCGAATTCGTGGCGCTGCTCGGCCCCTCGGGCTGCGGCAAGTCCACCCTGCTGCGGCTGCTCGCCGGGCTGGACCAGCCGCGCCTGGGTGCCGTTCTGGGCGATGGAGCGCCGATCGAGAAGCCGGACCCCTCCCGCGTGCTCGTCTTCCAGGACCCGACGCTTTATCCCTGGCGGACGGTGCGGGCGAATGTCGCGCTCGGGTTGGAGGCGCGCGGGCTGCTGAAGCGGCAGAGCCATCGTGCGCAGCAGGCCATCGACACGGTCGGCCTGACCGGCTTCGAGCAGGCCTATCCGCACCAGCTCTCGGGGGGCATGGCGCAGCGTGTGGCGCTGGCCCGCGCCCTGGTGAACGACCCGCGCCTGATGCTGCTCGACGAGCCGCTCGGCAAGCTTGACAGCCTTACCCGGCTGGCCATGCAGAGCGAGCTGGTGCGGCTCTGGCAACGCTCCGGCATGACGGCGCTGCTGGTGACGCATGATGTCGAGGAGGCGCTGATGCTGGCGCAGCGCGTCGTCATCTTCGGGCCGCGCCCGGCGCGGATCGTCGGCGAGTTGGTGGTGGACCGGCCCTATCCGCGCCACCGCGACGACCCGCATCTGGTGGCACTGCGGCGCGAGGCGCTTTCGGTGCTCGGCCTCGCCGACTGAGAAGGGGGGAGAGGGCCGGGAGAATGCCTCCTGGCCCATCCGGCCGCGCGGAGAGTCAGGCCAGCCCCAATGCCTCCAGCACGGCGCGGTCGAGGCCGCCGGGCGGCAGGCCCTCCTCTGCCCGCAGCGTGGCGATGCCGGCGAGACTGCGGCGGCCGATGATGCCGTCGATCGAGCCGTCATAGAGGCCGCGTGCTCGCAGTGCTGTCTGGACGGCCTTCAGATCCTCCATCGTCAGCGCCGGCATTCCCGGCTCCTCCCAGGGGATGCAGCGCTGCGCGCGCTCCAGCCAGGCGAAGCGGTCTTGCAGTCCGACCAATCCACCATTGATGCGGCGGGTCACGGCCGCGAAGTCGCCCTGGTCGCAGAGCGGGTTCAGCCGCTTCCAGCGCCAGAAGGCGCAGGCGACGGCCAGGGCATGCGCGGCGTCATTGGCCAGTTCCGGCAGGGATTCGAGATCCAGCCCGGCGAGCCGGCCGACCTGCCGATAGGCTTCCCGCCCAGTGAGCTGGATGTAGCCGCGACCGCGATAGCGGAAGCCGTCGCCGGGCCTGTCATTGCCCATGCGGCCGCCATAGACCATCTCGGCCAGCTTCTCCGGGGCGCGCGCATAAGGCTCGGCGGCGGCGAGGCTGGGGAAGCGGCTGGGCCAGACCTGCATCAGGCGCGGTGCCGAGTAGCTGAGGTTCTCCTCCCGCGGCTGCAGCCCGCCGGATTCATGGCCGAGCTGCGCCAGGAAAAAGTGGCAGCGCTGGCGAACGGCATCGAGCCCGCTGCTGCGGAACAGGGCTGCGGCGGATTGGGTGAAAGCGGCGAGGTGCTCGGCGAGGGCCTGCGGATAAAGGCTGCGGAGCTGGGGGAGGGAGAGCATGGGGGGGCGGTCCTTGCGCAGCAATAAGACTGTATTCCTATACATTGCTCCGCTGCATTTGGAAAGGACTAAATACCTATTGCGCCCTCTGGCCTACATCCGGTGGCCGGGCAGTCCCCGTAAGCACTGCCCGGCTTTCCGGCTCAAGTGGGCGGCAGCTCCACCGCGTATTGCGAGAGGAGCGGCACGCTGCGGATCATCTTCTTTTCCGCCAGGAAGCGGGCGAACCGCTGGTAGCGGTTGCTATCGAGCGCCGCGGGGCTCAGGGAGAAGCGGTTCAGCGTGTCCTTGAAGGCCCGGCGGTTCAACTCGTTGTCCAGCTCCTTGCGCGGCCCCTCGATGAACATCTTCCAGCTTTCCTCGGGATTGTTGACGAGGAAGGTGGTGGCGCTCTCTAGCGCGTCCATGAAGCGGCGCAGCGCGGGGTCCTTTGCGCGGTCGCGGTGCGCGACATAGATCAGCTCGTCATAGATCGGGAAGCCATACTGCTCCGGATAGAAGGCGCGGCCGGCGCGGCCTTCCAGCTCCATCTGATGCAGCTCGAAGTTCCGGAAGCCGCCCAGGATGGCGTCTACCTGCCCGGACATCAGCGCGGAGGACAGGCCGAAATTGACGTTCACCAGCGTGACGTCCTTCACCGACAGCCCGACCGTGCCGAGGATGGTGCCGACCGCGATTTCCTCGAAGCCCGCCGTGCTGAAGCCGATTTTCTTGCCCTTGAGGTCCTCCAGCGTCTTCACCGGGCCATCGCGCAGCACCGAAAGGGTGGAGAGGGGCGTCGCCACCAGCGTGCCGACGCGCACCAGCGGCAAACCCTGGTCCACCGCGAGATGCAGGGTCTTCTGGTAGTAGACGCCGAGATCCGCCTGCTTGGCTGCGACGAGGCGGGGCGGATCGTTCGGGTCGGCGGGGGCGACGATGCGCACGTCGAGCCCGGCGCGGGTGAAGTGCCCGCCCTCCCGCGCGATGATGACGGGCGCGTGGTCCGGATTGACGAACCAGTCGAGCATCAGGGTCAGCGGGGTGGGCGCGGCGCTGGAGGGGGCGGAGGTGACGGCGTTCTGCGCTTTCGCGGTGGTGGGCAGGGCGAGCGCGGCCAGCGGGAGGGCAAGCGCCGGCAGCGCGCGACGGGTGAGGCCGGTCATGGGGTTCCTCCATTGTGTTCGGAAAGGGTGTCGGGCTGCCAGGGCAGCAGCGCCCGCAGCAGCCGGTCGGTGACGAACCACAGCGCCATGGCCATGGTGGCCAGGATGGCGAGGGCGGCGAACATCATGTCCGTCTGGCTGCGCCCATTGGCCTGCAGCATGACGTAGCCAAGGCCCGCGGAGGCGCCGACCCACTCGCCCACCACGGCGCCAATCGGCGCCACGGCGGCGGCCACGCGCAGCCCGGAGGCCAGGGCCGGCAGTGCCGCCGGGACGCGGATGCGCCACAGCGCCGCGCTGCGGCTGGCCCCCATGGTGGCGGCGAGATCGAGCCAGCCCGGCTCGGTGCGACGCAGCCCGTCATAGAAGGCGGTGGTCACGGGGAAGAAGATGATGATGGTCGCCATGGCGATCTTGCTGGCCATGCCGAAGCCCAGCCAGAGCGTCAGCAGCGGCGCGATGGCGAAGACCGGGATGGCCTGGCTGGCGATCAGCAGCGGCAGCAGCCAGCGCCGCCCGCCACGCCAGGCGGTGAGCAGCAACGCCACCGTGATGCCGAGCAGCGCGCCGATCGCCAGGCCGAGCAGGATCTCCGTCAGCGTCGTCACCGCATGGCCGGCGAGGATGTCCCAGCGCTCGGCCAGCACCGCCGCGACGCGGCTGGGGGCCGGCAGGAGGAAGGGCGGCGTGCCGCTCCAGCGGACGAAGCCCTCCCAGGCCAGCAGCAGGCCGATGGCGGCGAGCAGGGGCCTCATGCGGCCTCCGCCAGCCGTTCCAGCAGCGCCGCCTGGGCCACCAGCACCTCCGGATCATGCGCCGCGCGCAGCGGCGGGGAAGGGGGCATTGGCAGATCCTCCGCCACGGCGCCCTGCGGCCCTGGGCGCAGCACAAGGATGCGGTCGGCGAGCCGCAGTGCCTCCAGCGGATCATGCGTCACCAGCAGCACGGTGCGGCCGCGCAGCAGCTCGGCGGCGAGGCTCTGCAGGCGGTGGCGGGTGGGGGCGTCCACGGCGGAGAAGGGCTCGTCCATCAGGACGAAGGGGCGGTCCTCCATCAGAGTGCGGGCCAGGGCGGCGCGCTGCCGCATGCCGCCGGACAGCTCCGCCGGGCGGGCCGCCTCGCGCCCCTCCAGCCCGACGGCGGCGATTAGCGACCGTGCGCGGGTCTGGTCCTGCCGCTCGCCGCGCAGCCGCGCGCCCAGACACACATTGTCGAGCAAAGTGAGCCAGGGAAGCAGCAGGTCCTGCTGCCCCATCCAGGCGATGCGGCCGGCGAGGGGGAGGCCATCGCCCGGCGTGATGCGGGTGCCGGAAGGGAGCGGCAGCAGCCCGGCCAACAACCGCAGCAGGGTGGACTTGCCAACGCCGGAGGGGCCGAGCAGCGCCGTCACCGCGCCGCCGGCGAAATCCAGCGTGCCGGCACTGAGCACCGCCCGCCCGCCGAGGCGGAGTTCGGGAAGCGATACGCCGAGGCCAGGGCCCATGCGAACCTCCGATCCCTTCGCCGGTATGACCCGGATCAGGTTCAAGGGGTCGCGGGGCCCATCCCCGCCTCTCAGCCCGCGAATCGGGCTCCCCCCGGACAAGGCCCTGCATTACCGGCGGGTGACGGCAGCGCGCAAGGCCCGGACGCCGCCCTGCCTTGTCGCGCCCGGAACCCACGCCCATTCTGCGGGAAATGAGCGCCGCGCCTCTGCTGATCGGGTCTGAGATCTACCGGAAGTCCACCTATGGGCCGAAGCACCCCCTGGCGATCCCCCGCGTCTCCACGGCGCTCGACCTGATCCGCGCGCTCGGCTGGCTCGACCCGGCGCGCTACATCGACAGCCCGCGTGCCACGCCGCAGCAGCTCGCCCGCTTCCATCACCCCGACTATATCGCCGCCCTGCACGCCGCCGAGGCGGCGCAGAACCTGTCGCCCGAACTGCGGGAGCGCTTCCATATCGGGGCGCGCGGCAATCCGATCTATCGCGAGGTGTTCCGCCGCCCCGCGACCAGCGCCGGCGGCGTGATGCTGGCGGCGCGGCTGACGGCGGAGCAGGGCGGCACCGTGCATGTGCCCGGCGGTGGCACGCATCACGGGCGGCCGGACCGCGCCAGCGGCTTCTGCTATCTGAACGACGCCGTGCTCGGCCTGCTGCAATGGCTCGACCTCGGGCTTACCAACATCCTCTACCTCGACATCGACGCGCACCACGGCGATGGCGTGCAGGACGCCTTCCATGACGACCCACGGGTCTTCACCCTCTCCATCCACGAGGCGGGGCGCTGGCCCTTCACCGGCGCGCTGGAGGACCGCGCGGGCGGGCATGCGCGCAATATCCCGGTGCCGCAGGGGCTGAATGACACCGAATTCGCTTATCTCTGGCGCCAGGCGGTGCTGCCGGTGGTGCGGCACCTGCGCCCGCAGGCGATCATGCTGCAATGCGGCGCCGATGCGCTGGAGGAGGACCCCTTGGCCCGGCTCTCGCTCTCCAACAACGCCCATTGGGAGGCCGTGCGCAGCCTGATCGGCCAGGCGCCCCGGCTGATCGTGCTGGGCGGCGGCGGCTATAACCCCTGGTCCGTCGGCCGCTGCTGGGCAGGAGTCTGGGGCGCGCTGAACGGCCACGCGCCGCCCGAGCGCCTGCCGGAACCCGCCGAGGCGGTGCTGCGCGCGCTCAGCTTCCATCGCGCCGCCGGGCGCAACCCGCCGGAGCGCTGGTTCACCACCCTGCGTGACGCCCCGCGCCCCGGGCCGGTGCGCGGCGAGATCCGCCACCTCGCCGCCGCGACGCTGGAGGGGCTGCCGGAACCCTTCCTCGGCGTGGCATAAGGCGCACCATGCATCGCCGATCCCTGCTGGCCCTGCTGGGCCTCGCCGCCATGATCCGCCCCGCCATGATCCACCCCGCCCTGGCCCAGGACAAACCGCAGCCACGCCTGCCGACCGAACCGCTCGTCATCGTCACGCGCGACGGCAAGCGGCACGAGTTCACCGTCGAGATGGCGCTGACGCCGGAGCAGCAGCAGGTCGGGCTGATGTTCCGCCCGGAGGTGAAGCCCGACGAGGGCATGCTCTTCGACTGGGGCAGCCCGCGCGAGAGCGACATGTGGATGAAGAACACCATCGCCTCGCTCGACATGGTCTTCATCGCCGCCGATGGGCGTATCCATCGCATCGCCGAGCGCACCGTGCCGCAGAGCCTGGCTACCATCGAGAGCCGCGGCCCGGTGCGGGCGACGCTGGAACTGGCCGCCGGCACCGCCGAGCGGCTGAACCTGCGGGTGGGGGATAGGGTGATCCAGCGCATCTTCGGCAACGCGAGCTAAGAGAAGGAAACTTCTCTCCCGCCGCAGAAAAATTCATGCGGGTTGTCGATCCCGGCGCGGCTCGTTCGTCGTAGGAGTCGGAAGGCCGCCCTGGCCTCCTGGTCCAGAGGAGACAAGACGATGCGCGTGATGGTTCTGGTAAAGGCGACGGCGGACAGCGAGGCGGGGATCATGCCCTCGGCCGAGCTGCTTGAGGCTATGGGCCGGTTCAACGAGGAACTGGCCAAGGCCGGGATCATGCTGGCGGGCGAGGGGCTGAAGCCATCCTCGCAGGGCAAGCGCGTGGCCTTCGACGGGCCGGGCCGCCGCGTCATCGACGGGCCCTTCGCCGAAACCCGCGAACTGGTCGCCGGCTTCTGGCTGTGGGAGGTCAAGGACATGGCCGAGGCGGTCGAGTGGGTGAAGCGCTGCCCCAATCCGATGCCTGGCCCGAGCGAGATCGAGATCCGCCCGCTGTATGAGATGACCGACTTCGGCGAGGCGATGACACCGGAGGTGGCCGAGCTGCACGACCGGGTCCGCGAGCGGACGGCCGGGCGCTGAGCCTGCGCCCTTCATCGACGCGGCTTGGGCAGCCCTGAAGCGGCGCGGATGGACGTGGCCGAAGAAGCGCGCCGGACGGTCGAGACGGTCTTCCGGATGGAGAGGGTCAGGCTCATCGCAGGCCTGGCCCGGCTTGTGCGGGACCTGAGCCTGGCCGAGGAGCTGGCGCAGGATGCGTTGGTGGCCGCCCTGTCCGAATGGCCGAGGACAGGGGTTCCGGACAATCCGGGCGCTTGGCTGATGGCGGCGGCGAAGCGTCGGGCGATCGATGGCTTCCGCCGTGGCAGGATGCTGGCGCGCAAGCATGCGGAGATCCGCCGGGACGCCGAGGAGGGGCGCGACACCAGCATCGAGCAGGCTGAGGCGGCCATGGACGACGACCTCGGCGACGAGCGGCTGAGCCTCATGTTCACCGCCTGCCATCCGGTGCTTTCCCCGGAGGCGCGCGCGGCCTTGACCCTGCGCCTGATCGGCGGCCTGACGACGGACGAGATCGCGCGTGCCTTCCTTTCGAGCGAGCCCGCTATCGCCCAGCGCATCCTCCGCGCCAAAAAGGCGCTCGGCCGGGCCGGCCTCAGCTACGAGGCGCCACGCGGCCAGGAACGGAAGGAACGCCTCGCCTCGGTGCTGGAGGTGATCTACCTGATCTTCAACGAGGGCTATTCGGCCACGGCCGGCGAGGACCTGATCCGGCCAGCCCTGTGTGCCGAGGCCCGACGCCTCGGCCGCATCCTCGCCGGGCTCCTGCCCGAGGAGCCAGAGGTCTTCGGCCTCCTCGCGCTGATGGAGATCCAGGCCTCGCGTCTGGCGGCGCGGATGGCACCGGACGGCTCGCCGGTTCCCCTGACCGAGCAGAACCGCGCCCGCTGGGACCAGCTCCTGATCCGCCGGGGCCTTGCCGCCCTGGAGCGGGCGGAGGCCCTGGGTGGTGCCAATGGGCCCTATGCCCTGCAGGCCGCGCTCGCCGCCTGCCATGCCAGGGCGCGCCGGGCGGAGGAGACGGACTGGAAGAGGATCGCGGCCCTCTACGACAGGCTCCGCGAGACCATGCCCTCGCCGGTGGTCGACCTCAACCGGGCGATTGCCCACAGCATGGCCTTCGGTCCGGAGGCCGGCCTGCGCCTCCTCGCGGAGGTCGAGCATATGGCGGCTCTGCGCGACTATGCGCCCGTGCCGGCGGCAAAGGGGGATTTCCTCTTCCGCGCGGGCCGGCCCGCCGAGGCCAGGCGCCACTTCGAGCGTGCCGCGCTGCTATCCCGCAACGCGCGCGAGAGGGCCTTCCTGCTCAAGAGAGCCGCAGCTTGCGACGCCTGACCCGGGCCGGGGGTGCTCTCCGCAGCTGGACGGGCAGGTCGGCTGGCAGGATCTCCCTGCGCGCCGGGGAAGGCCTTCCGCCCTGTTCCGCTTACCGCCCTGCGGGAACACAGAAAGAACGTGGAGGAATGGGCGGTTATCCCCAGATTCCGGGGGCAACCCTGTGGATATGCAGGTGGACGGTGCGTGCTTCCCCTTGAGTTTGAAGGCATCCTCACGCGGCCCTTTCACGTTTCCTTGGTCAGCCGCACCGGTGCGAAAGTGGAACGGAAGCGGCTGCGCAGGCCGGTGGCGGATGTGGCAGAGCGAGAGGGATGAAGGGCGGCGCGTCCGTCTCCGGCTCGTGCTCCATGTCCAGGTCGAGCCGGGGCCTCAGGATCCGCAGTTCTCGATTGGGTTTTCACCTGACAGCGACACCAGCACCGTCTCGCCGCAGCCGGGGACGCGGAACCGGTCCTCCGGCAGGCCGGCGGCCTCCCGTGCCACGCGGAGGGCCAGCTCGGGCGCGTCGATCCCTTCCTGCGTCAGCTTGAAGGTGCCGAAATGCATGGCCAGCGCCTGATGGGCGCGGAGATCGAGGAAGGCGCGCACCGCCTCCCCCGGGTTCACATGCACCACCTGCATGAACCAGCGCGGCTCGTAGGCGCCGATCGGCACCAGGGCGAGGTCGAAGGGGCCGCAGCGGGCGCCGATCTCCCGGAAATGCTCGCCCCAGCCGGAATCCCCCGTGAAGCAGATGCGGCCGCCCTCCGGCCCCGCGATCGCGAAGCCACCCCAGAGGCTGCGCGCGCGGTCATGCAGGCCGCGGGCGGAGAAGTGACGCGCCGGGAGGAAACGGGCCGTGCCCCCTGCCGGGAGGGGCGCCTCCTGCCACCAGTCCAGTTCCACGACATCCGTCATGCCGTGCTTCGCCAGCAGCCGGGCATTGCCTAGGCCGGTTAGGATGCGGGGCCGGAAGCGGCGATGCAGCCGCTGCAGCGTGGGGATGTCGCAATGGTCGTAATGGTTGTGGCTGAGCAGCACCGCATCGACCGGCGGCAGGGCTTCGAAGTCAAGCCCCGGCGGCCGGACCCGCTTCGGCCCGGCGAAGCGGAGCGGGCTGCAGCGCTCGCTCCAGATCGGGTCGGTCAGCAGCGTGGGGCCGCCATGGAAGC
>DATMRU010000080.1:0-7023 GCA_035565935.1 Roseomonas sp. | reverse complement strand
CCGCCGCGCCGGCCGCCCCATCGCCGATTTCCGCGCCCGTCTGGACGCCATCTTCCAGGCCGTCACCTCCGGCCTCCCCTGGTCGCGCTTCGCCACGCCCCTGGCGCGCACCGACACCCTCCACCGCCAGTTTCGCCGCCTTGCCCACTCCGGGCTCTGGTCGCGCCTGCTCGCCGCCGTCGCCGCGCGCGGCGCCCCGCCCGCGCTCCGCGCCATCGCCGGCTTCCTCGCCGCGGCCTATCGCCGCGCCATCCGCATCCTCGGCCTGGCCGGCATCCTGCTCGCCCGCCGCCTCGGCATGAGCGAGGCGCTGCCCGCCCCCGCCTGGCTGCTGCCCGATCCGGATTTGTCCGAAACCGTCCAGCGCCTGCTGTTCCGCCTGCTGCGCCGCCCGCCGCGCCCCGGCCTGGCCGAGGCGCTGCGCCATGCCCGCGCCCTGCTGCGCGCCGCCGAAGGGCGCCGCCGCATCCCCGCCAGCCTGAAGCGCCGCTGATGACCCCGCTTCTCTCCCCGGGCCCTTTCCGCGTGCTTTCCCTTTGGGCGCGCCTCTGCCCCGTTCCCGCCGCACTTGACCCCCCGGCGCGCGCTTGCGAAACAGCCCCGCCGCGTTCTGCGGGCATTCAGCCAGGCCGGGGCGAACCGGTCGCCATCGCGACAAGAGGACGATAAGGCCATGCGCGACAGGGGCGAGTATCTGTTCACCTCGGAGAGTGTCTCCGAAGGCCATCCCGACAAGGTGGCGGACCGCATCAGCGACACGGTGCTGGACGCCTTCCTGGAAGCCGACCCGTATGCCCGGGTGGCCTGCGAGACGCTGGTCACCACCAACCGCATCATCCTGGCCGGCGAGACCCGCGGCCCGGCGAGCGTGACGCCCGAGCTGCTGATGCATCTCGCGCGCATGGCGGTGCATGACATCGGCTACGACCAGGAAGGCTTCTCCTGGAAGGACGCCGAGATCGCCTGCCACCTGCACGCCCAGTCCGCGCATATCGCGCAGGGCGTCGATGCCGCCGGCAACAAGGACGAGGGCGCCGGCGACCAGGGCATCATGTTCGGCTATGCCTGCACCGAGACGCCCGACCTGATGCCGGCGCCGCTCTATTACGCGCACCTGATCCTGCGCCGCATCTCCGAGCTGCGCCGCAACAACGACAAGTCGGTTGCCGGCCTGCTGCCGGATGCCAAGTCGCAGGTCACGCTGCGCTATGTGGACGGCCGGCCGGTCGGCGTCAGCTCCGTCGTCGTCTCCACCCAGCACGAGGAAGGGCTGAGCCAGGACCAGGTCCGCGCCCTGGTGCGGCCGATCGTCGAGACCAGCCTGCCGAAGGGCTGGGTCGTGCCGGAGGACGAGTTCTACGTGAACCCGACCGGCACCTTCGTCATCGGCGGCCCGGACGGTGACTGCGGCCTGACTGGGCGCAAGATCATCGTGGACACCTATGGCGGCGCGGCCCCGCATGGCGGCGGCGCCTTCTCGGGCAAGGACCCGACCAAGGTGGACCGCTCCGCCGCCTATGCCTGCCGCTATCTCGCGAAGAACGTGGTCGCCGCCGGCCTCGCCGAGCGCTGCACCATCCAGGTCTCCTACGCGATCGGCGTCTCCAAGCCGCTCTCGGTCTATTTCGACCTGCACGGCACCGGGCGCGACATCGACGAGGCGAAGCTGGCCCGCGTGGTGAACGAGATGGTCAACCTCTCGCCGCGCGGCATCCGCGAGCATCTGCACCTGAACCGGCCGATCTACGCGCCCACCTCCGCCTACGGCCACTTCGGCCGCACGCCGGATGAGGAGAAGGGCACCTTCACTTGGGAAAAGACCGATCTGGCCGAGGAGCTGAAGCGCGCCTTCGGGCGTTGATCCGTGAGAGGGGCGCCGCCCCTCTCGCACTCTCCCCGCCAGGAACCTGAGGTTCCTGGACCTCCCCCGAGTCGGCGGGGTCCGGGGTGACACGGTCACCCCGGCGGGGGATCCAAGGGGGCGGCGCCCCCTTGGCCCCGGCCCGAAGCAGGTCCCACCGCCCCATGAGCGAGACTCCTCCTCCCCCCGTCCCTGACCGGCTCTACGGCCGCCGCCGTGGTCACCCCCTGCGGGCCCGGCAGCAGCGCCTGCTGGAGCAGACGCTGCCCCGCCTCGCGCTCGACCCGACCGACCCGCTGGGCTCCTTCCCCGCGCCCCCGCGCGAGCTGTGGCTGGAGGTCGGCTTCGGCGGCGGCGAGCATGCCCTGGCGCAGATCGCGGCGAATCCGGAGGCAGGGCTGATCGCTGCCGAGGTCTTCGAGAACGGCATCTGCTCGCTGCTGAGCCGGCTGGTGCCGGAGGGCGGCGAAGCCACCGCGCCGCTGCCGCCCAACCTGCGGCTCTGGACCGAGGACGCGCGCCGCCTGCTGCGCGAACTGCCGGACGGCTCGCTCTCCCGCCTCTTCCTGCTCTTCCCCGATCCCTGGCCCAAGGCGCGCCACGCCAAGCGCCGCTTCGTGCATCCCTCCATCCTGCCGGTGCTGGCGCGCGCCCTGCGCCCGGGCGGCGAATGGCGCATCGCGACCGATGACCCGACCTACCAGGCCTGGGTCGCCGAGGTGATGGAAGGGCAGGACCTCTTCACCCGCAGCCTCTTCACCGAGAGCCGCCCCGAGGGCTGGCCAGGCACGCGCTATGAAGCGAAGGCGCTGCGGGAAGGCCGCCAGCCCCTCTACTGGATCTGGCGCCGGCAAGGCTGACGCTGCCCCCCGTGGCATAAAGGCCACGGGCGCCGTCGCTCTGAAGCCACGGCCCATAATGCGGTTGACCCTCGCGCCGCGATCACGACACCGTGCGCCGCATGACCTGTTCCCGCCTTCTCGATCCCGCACAGGAAGCCGGGCGCCGCGGAGCCGAGACACTGGCAGCCGAGCGTGGCGGATGCATTCCCTGGTGTGGCCCTGCGGTCGTCGCGCTGGCCTCCGGCTGTTCCTATGCGGAAGCTTGCGGCCTGCTGCACGCGGTGGCTCCCGCGCGCTACGCGCCGGGCGAGGAAGTCGTCACGGCCTATTGGCGCGACGTGCTGGCGGCGCTCGGCCAGGCCGGCGTGCGGGCGGCGCCACACAGCGTCGAGGGCCGCCCGACCCTGCTCTCGCTCGCCCGCCGCAGCGGGCTGGAGGCGGGCTTCTACCTAGTGCGCGTCACCGGCCACTTCCTGCTGCTGCGGCTGCACGGCTTCGGCCTGGCGCAGGTGCATGACAACCGCCTCTCCGGCGCCGTCCTCTCGCGCCGCACCCATGGCCTCTGCCGGGTGACGCACCTGGCCCGGCTCACCGGCGGATGATGCCGCAGGGGATGATGCCGCAGGGGATGATGCCGCAGGCCGCAGGTTTCCTTGTCTTTCAGCCGTCCGGGCCTATATAGTCGGCTCGACATCTTCGCTGCACAGCCAGGGGGGTGGCCTTCACGGGCCGCCTTTTTTGTTTTTGGAAGACGACTCGCCCGTTCACGAGAGCCTGGAGGCGCGCATCGCCGCGGCCATCGAACCCACCCTCACCGCGATGGGCTATGAGATCGTGCGCGTGCTGATCCAGGGCAAGCAGACGCCCACCGTGCAGATCATGGCCGACCGCGCCGATGGCCGGCTAATCGGCGTGGAGGATTGCGAAGCGATCAGCCACGCCGTCGGCGCCGTGCTGGACGTCGATGATCCCTTCCCCGGCGAATGGAACCTCGAGGTCTCCTCCGCCGGCATCGACCGCCCGCTCACCCGCACCAAGGACTGGCAGCGCTTCGCCGGCCACGTGGCCACCGCTGAGATGAGCATCCCCTTCGAGGGGCGCCGCCGCTTCCGCGGCATCATCCTGGGCGCGGATGAGGCGGTGGCGCGGCTGCGGCTGGAGGACGGCAGCGACGTCGCCCTGCCGCGCGCCGACATGCGCCGCGCCAAACTGGTGCTGACCGATGAACTGATCGCCGCGACAGCGGCCGATGCCGCCCACTCCCGCGGGGAGGAAGCTCCCGGTGCGGAGGAGGACGACTCGCCTTTCGCCAAGAGGAACTGAGGACCATGGCCGCAGACGTCGCCATTGCCCGCCCGGAGCTGCTGCAGGTCGCCGAGGCGGTCGCGCGTGAGAAGATGATCGAGCGCGATGAGGTGCTGGAGGCGATGGAACAGGCCATCCAGAAGGCCGGCCGCGCCAAGTACGGGCACGAGAAGGACATCCGCGCCGTCATCGACCGCAAGAGCGGCGAGGTGAAGCTCTCCCGCTGGACCGAGGTGGTGGCCGAGGAGCCGGTGGAGAACGAGGCGACGCAGATCCCGCTGCGCATCGCCCAGAAGATCCAGCCCGGCATCGAGGTCGGCCAGTTCATCGTCGATCCGCTGCCGCCGATCGATTTCGGCCGCATCGCTGCGCAGACCGCCAAGCAGGTGATCGTGCAGCGCGTGCGCGAGGTCGAGCGCGGCAAG
Organism: Roseomonas sp.; assembly: GCA_035565935.1. Taxonomy (GTDB): domain Bacteria; phylum Pseudomonadota; class Alphaproteobacteria; order Acetobacterales; family Acetobacteraceae; genus Pseudoroseomonas. The sequence goes on along the minus strand of DATMRU010000080.1, from coordinate 2,590 downwards.
CAGTACAACGAGTACAAGGACCGCGTGGGCGAGATCGTCAACGGCGTGGTCAAGCGCACCGAGTACGGCAACCTGATGGTCGATCTCGGCCGCGCCGAGGCGCTGCTGCGGCGCGACGAGTGCATCCCGCGCGAGGCCTTCCGCAACGGCGACCGCGTGCGCGCCTATATCTACGACGTGCGCGAGGAGCCGCGCGGGCCGCAGATCTTCCTCTCCCGCACGCATCCCGGCTTCCTGGCGAAGCTCTTCGCGCAGGAGGTGCCGGAGATCTATGACGGCATCATCGAGATCAAGGCGGTGGCGCGCGATCCCGGCAGCCGCGCCAAGATGGCGGTGGTCAGCCGCGACAGCTCCATCGACCCGGTCGGTGCCTGCGTCGGCATGCGCGGCTCGCGCGTGCAGGCGGTGGTGGCCGAGCTGCAGGGCGAGAAGATCGACATCATCCCCTGGTCGGCCGACAACCCGACCTTCGTGGTGAACGCCCTGGCCCCGGCCGAGGTCAGCAAGGTCGTGCTGGACGACGAGAGCAAGCGGGTTGAAGTCGTCGTCCCCGATGACCAGCTATCGCTGGCGATCGGGCGCCGTGGCCAGAATGTCCGCCTCGCCTCCCAGCTGACCCGCTGGGACATCGACATCCTGACAGAAGCCGAGGCCAGCGAGCGGCGGCAGGAGGAGTTCCGCAAGCGGACCGGCCTCTTCGTCGAGGCGCTGGATGTGGACGATGTCATCGCTGGCCTGCTGGTCAGCGAGGATTTCAGCTCCGTCGAGGAGCTGCTGGAAGTGACCGACGAGGACCTGGCCGCGATCGAGGGCTTCGACGAGAACGTCGCGGCCGAGCTGAAGCGCCGGGCCCAGACCTGGCTCGACCGGCGCGACCAGGAGATGGACGAGAAGCGCCGGGCGCTCGGCGTCGAGGACGCGGTGGCCGAGGCCGGCGGCTTCAGCCCCGCCATGCTGGTGACGCTGGGCGAAAAGGGCGTGAAGACGCTGGACGACCTGGCCGATCTCGCCGCCGACGAGCTGATCGAGATCCTGGGCGCCGAGGCAGTGGACGAGGAAACGGCGAACGCCATCATCATGGCCGCGCGCGAGCACTGGTTCGCGCAGGAGGATGGCACCGCCGCCAAGGAGAAGAGCGACGAACAGTAATCCAGCGCCCCTGACGGACCTCCTCACGGATCTCCCCCCCGAGGGGGAGGGGCCGGAGCCGGAACTGAAGGGCCCCCTGCGCCGCTGCATCGTGACGCGGGAGAGCCTGCCGAAGGAAGCGATGATCCGCTTCGTCATCGGGCCGGGGCGGGAGATCGTGCCGGATCTGGCGGGCAGGCTGCCGGGCCGGGGAATGTGGTTGAGTGCGCGGGCCGATGTGCTAGAACGCGCCCTGAGCCGTGGCGCCTTCTCGAAGGCGGCCCGCGGCCAGGTGCATTTGCCCCCAGACCTTCGCGCCCGGATCGAGACTGGCCTCAGGGGTCGCCTGCGCGACCAGCTGGGCTTCGCGCGCAGGGCCGGTCAGGCGGTGTGCGGCTTCCAGCAGGCGCGCGAATGGCTGCAGGCCGGACGGGCCGCCGTGCTGGTCGAGGCGTGTGACGGCAGCCCCAGCGAGCGGGCAAGGCTGGCCGGGCGGCGCAACGTGCCGCTCGTGGTCGTGCTGACAGCAGAGGAGTTGGGTGCGGTGTTCGGACGGGATCAGGCAGTGCATGTGGCGGTCGGCCGTGGGCCGATTGCGGAGAAACTGGTGCAGGAGGCGGGCCGTCTGGCTGCTGTCTCCGGTATCGCGAGCGGAGCAGGGACGTGAGTCCGGCAACGGCTCGCGATAGGATCGATGGCACAGGACGGATCGGGTTCAGGCGAACGAATGAGCGATCACAATGAGCAGGATACGGCGAAGGGCCGGCTGAGCCTCCGCCCGGGCGGGCGGATGGAGCTGGGCAAGACGGAGGCCGCCGGCACGGTGCGGCAGTCCTTCAGCCATGGCCGCGGCAAGACCGTGCAGGTCGAAGTGGTGAAGAAGCGCGCCGGCGGTCCGCAGACCGGCGGTGGCCGCGCCGCGGGTGGGCCGCAGGCGAGCGGGCCCCGCCCCGCCGGCGGGCCGCAGCGCACCGCTACGGGCCCTGTTGCGCGTGGCGGCAGCGGTTCCGCCACGGGGCGGCCGCTGAACCAGGCGGAGCAGGCCACCCGCCTGCGCGTGCTGGAGGAGCACCGCCGTGCCGAGGCGCAGCGCCAGCGCGAGGAGCGTGAGCGCCAGGCCCTGCAGCTGCGCAGCGCCGCCGAGGAGGCCGCGCGCAAGGCCGAGGAGGAGCGCCGCGAGGCCGAGGAGGCCGCGCAACGCGCCATCGAGGAAGCGCGCCTGAAGGCCGAAGAGGAAGTCCGCCGCAAGGCCGAGGAGGAGGCGCGCAAGAACGCGCCGCCGCCGCCCGTGGCGCCGCAGCGCCCGGCCGCCGCTGGGCCGCGCCCGATGGGCGCGCGGTCTGCCGGTGGTCCTGGCGCCGCCGGGGCGCCGCGCCGTCCGGCTGGCCCGGGTGCCGCTGCGCCGGGTGCCGCCGCGCCGCGTCTGACGCTGCGTGGCCGCGAGGAGGAGGACGAGCGCCCG
>DATMRU010000079.1:0-34698 GCA_035565935.1 Roseomonas sp. | reverse complement strand
TGATGATGATGGTGTTGCTCGTCCATCTGCGGCATTCCTCCGCGACTGCTGTGCTGGCCGTGCTTGGCTGCAATTCAGATGGAGCCTCCCCCTGTGGGAAGGTCAAGGCATGCAACGGAGGCGCCGTGGCGCCTTGACCTTTCCACAGTGGCAAGCCCCACCTGTGAGGCGGTCGACTGCAAAGGAGAGCACGATGTACCGCTTCGAAGTCCCCGGCATGAAATGCCGTGGCTGCGCCAGGAAGGTGGAGCGCGCCATCAAGGCGAAGGACGCTTCAGCCGAGTTCAATGCGGACCTTGAGAACAAGCAGGTGACCGTGACCTCCTCCATGTCCCAGGCTGACATCGCCTTGGCCATCCAGGACGCGGGTTACGCAAACCAAGTGGCCGCCTGACCCTCGGGACGTCAGAACCGCCGGTCCGGAACAGAGCAACCGGAGCATCGGTGCTCCGGCCATCCTCATGCCGTCCAAGGAACAACAGCGCCGGGGCTACATATGGTGCCGCACATGCGGGTCACTCATCACTGTGGCCGTCTTCTGGCCATAGTGGTGGTTGGGCTCGATATATGTGACGCCGCCCGTCTCGCCGCCTGTGGGAACCGGTACGCCAGGCACGGGATGCGCCGTGGCAGGATCCAAATAGCGGATCCGCATGTTCTCCCCACGGCCAGCAACATCGACACGTCCCCCGCCGACGACAGTCTCGTCGTGACCAGGCGGATACGCCACGGCGAAGTTCTCACCCTGCGCAATGACTTCGATGGGGCCATTGGCGTAGGTCAATGTGGCGGAACCGCCCACCGCCGCAAGCAGGGAGAGAGCGAAAATTGCTGATTGGATGCGCGCTGGCATAGCGGACTCCTCGATCGGGTTTGCCGTCTCTTCCGGCACCCCCAAAGAATGATTCGCCACTGTGTCGGCCCTTTTGCGCCATTCTTTCATTCGATGACAGCATGCCGTCACGCCCGCTTCCAGTCCTTGCGTGGCGCGCCGGTGATATGCGGCCAACACTTCACCCGCGCCGTACACGCGCCGTCTTCGGTTCTGTTGCTCGAGGTCTGGAGCGGCCTGCTCGGCTCCGTCGCCGTGATCCTAGGTGCGGGCATCATCTGGCTGACCGGCTGGGCTTGAGTGGACCCAGTGCTCGGCGTCGGCATCACGCTCTGGATGCTGCCGCGCGCCTGGACGCCGCTGCAGGAAGCGGGGAAACGTCCTGCTAGAGGGCGCACCCGCCGGAATTGCGCTCGACGCGGTCGATCAGGTCATGCTGGGCACTCCGGGCGTGCGCGGGCTACACGACCTGCACGTTTGGGAGTTCTTATCCGGCAAAATCGCTCTCTCGGCCCATATCAAGGTGGATGCGTCTTTGGCCCGTGAGGAGCGGCTGGAGGACAGGCTCGGCGCCATGCTGGCGGCGCGCTTCGGCATCACCCATGCAACGGTACAGGTTGAACTACCCAGCGCGCATGGCGGGAGCGGCCCGCACGCCGCCTGGGTGGGCGCCAGTAGGCCGGGCGGACATGGGCACGACCACGGCGGCGAGCATAGCCATGGCCACGGCGTCCCGGCTCATCACGCGGGGGAAGAGCAATCCCCAGGTGAACGGCACTGATCAGGCGGGGGCGCCGGAACTTCTAACGCCGCCCGGATCAGCCGGCTGCGCAGCGCCTTCGAGGCTCGCACGGCTCTCACCCAGGCGCTGGATCTCCTGGGTGAGGTGCTCGTAGTCAGCTCGATCGCCTCGACGTCACCGTGTCCATTCAACGAAGTCCTGCTCGTAGAGTGCAGCCGCATTGGCCGCCGGGGCCGAACCCCACCATCCTTGGCTCCCTGTCGGGAAAGACCGTTCACCCTAAGACTGCAACCGATCCTAGGGCGGCGGCGCACCGTTCTCGGCTGACGGAGCCGCTCCGTCAATGATTTGAATGCACTCGGTTCCGGGAGGCACTCTTCCCAGTTCCACGAGACATAGAGCTAACGCGCCCTGCCTGACCAAGTGGTATGCAAAGGTTCTGGGATTGTAGGATACCGCTACAATCTGCCAGCCTTCGGTGACCAAGCGTGGCAGTGACTGGGTGAGCGGCAGGCTGTGCACGGGTGCGAATGGTACGTCGTATTTCTGGGGGGCAGGCGCCTGGGCCGGCGCCCCCTGAGCCGTGGCGAGCAAAAATGCAACCGGAATGTAGAGAGACTTGAGGCCCATTCGAATCATCCTTCACCGCATACTGTGAACCCGCGGAGGATCACGACGGACGAAAGCCTGACCTACCCGCGTGCTGTCGCAGACATGAAGCGAGCCGGCGAGCTCCGGGGCTTCTCGTGGCTGCGACAGTGCAAGTACTTGAACAACGTCGTGGAGCAGGGCCACCGCCGGACCAAACGGCTGGCCCGGCCTGGGCTCGGCTTCGGCAGCCTGCAGAAGCCAGGGCGACCGTAGCGGGCTTCGAGGCAATGGCGATGATCAGAAAGGGACAGGTTCACGAACTTAGCGCTCGCGACATGCAGGCGCAGGCTAGGTTGATTCCCAGGCTGTTCGGGGTCGCTGCCTGAACACACCGCACTTCGGCGCCTTGCACGTCCGGATCCAGCGTTTGCAACAGAACCCCGTCTTCTGGGCGGAGCACACCGAAGTGCTCCGCCTCGCCGGTCAGTGGCCCATCATCTGGCAGTGCTGCATCATCTGCTGCATCTGCGGCGACAGGGTGCCTTGGCGAGCCTGCGCCCGCATCTGCTGACACTGCGCCATCATCTGCTGCATGTTCATGCCGCCCATACCTTGGCCCTGCATGCCCGACATGTTGTGACCTGGCATGGAACCCATGTTGCCCTGGGCGGCGGACGAACTCGGCGGCGTGGTCGATGCCGGCGGTAGGGACATCTGCGACGAGGATGGGGTCGCCGCAGGGGGCCCTCCCGCCTGCGAGGCGCAGGCCGCCACGCCCAGAAGCAGCGTCGCAGCCAGCGCGACCTTGCCGATCGCCTTCCGTGTGATATGGGCCATGTGTCCTCCTTGAGACGACAGGGGGTTCGGCAGGCACCCCGGCCCGCCGCGGCAGACCAGAGCGACGACGCTGCATGGCGAGCCTGCGGTCACAGGTTGTGACCGGCGCACCTTGCAGGACGTGAGGTGGCACCATGCCTCCGCGCGACATGTCGCGGGTGGGAATGGTGGAAGGCGCAGTCACGCGGTCTCCAATCCCCGGAAGCGCATCCAGGGCCGCCAAGCACCGTCGCGGCGGAAGGCGACGACGTCATAGGTCGACGGCTCCGCTCCTGGCACTTCCATGCCCGGCACGCCGACCGGCATGGCGGGCACGGAGAGCCCGACGATGCCCTCGGGTTCGTCCTTGAGCAGCCGCCGGATGGCGGCGGCCGGAACATGACCCTCCAGGGCGTAGCGACCGATCTTTCCCGCATGGCAGGACATCAGATCCGGAGGTGTTCCAAGCGCCTGCCGGTACGGCGCCACGGCATCCACGACCTTGTCGTCCACCTTGAAGCCCTCGGCCCGCAGGTGTTCGACCCAGCCGCCGCAGCAGCCGCAGTTGCGATCCCGCCAGGCTTCCACCTTGGGCGGCCCGCCACAGGCGGCGGGGAGCACGGCCAGGCCGAGTAGGCCGTTCATCAAACCTCGACGGCTGGCGATGACACGCATGCTCGCGCTCCTAGGCTGGTCTGGGCAGGCGGATGCTGGCGCGCAGACCTCCGCCCGTGAGGTTTTGAAGCGTGACGGACCCGCCGTGATGGCTGACCGCCTGACGCGCGATGGTCAGACCGAGCCCCGAGCCGCCTGTCCGCCGATTGCGGGACTCCTCGAGGCGGTAGAAGGGCTGGAAGACGCTCTCCAACTGCGCCTCTGGCACCCCGGGCCCCACATCGTCAATGTGGACCACGAGCTCCCGCCCCGGGTCGGACAGCACCACCCGGGCCGAAGTGCCGTACTTCACCGCGTTGTCGATGATGTTGGCGAAGGCGCGCTTCAGGGCGATGGCCCGGCAGGGCAGGCGTGCCTGCGGCGGCCCCTCATAGATTGCCGACTTCCCCATGTCCTCCGCGTCGCCGCAGAGCGTCTGGAGCATCGCCGCGATGTCGGCGGAGCGGACCTCCTCCTGCTCCTCGTCGCCCCGCAGATAAGCCAGCGTGGAGCCGATCATGGCATCCATCTCGTCGAGGTCGGCGTCGATCTGCCGTTGCACCTCGGCATCCTCCAGGAAGCCCGCGCGCAGGCGCAGGCGCGCCAAGGGAGTGCGAAGGTCGTGGCTGACGGCTGCCAGCGCCTGGGTCCGGTCGGCGATGAGACGGTCGATACGCGCTTGCATGCGGTTGAAGGCCTGGGCGGCTTGGCGGATCTCCCGAGGGCCTTCCTCGGGAACGGTGACCGTCTGCCCTGGCCTGCCGATGCGATCGGCCGCGCTGGAAAGCTCCCGCAGCGGCCGCGCGATCAGGCGAACCACCAGCAGGCCCAGCACCAGGATGCCGAGCGCCATCGCCGTGGTGGAGAGCAGCGTGGCGTGCTCCGGCTGCGCTTGCAGCGGGTCGGCGTGGTACCAGAGATGGCTGCCGTCCGGCAGGTTCACCGCGCCTTCAGCCTGCAGGTGGCCCGTATGGGCAAGATCCTGGGCCGCTACAGCGCCTACCATAGCACCGGATTGCCAGCGCACCTGGAAGCCTGGCGAGGACAAAGCTTGCGCCACGGCCTCACGGGCCTCCGGCGGCACCATGCCGATGGCACGCGCGGCGGCGGCGACCCGCTCGCTGGTGACCTTCTGCTGCGTGCTGCCCAACAGGATGTCGCTGCCCGTTTGGTGCAGCCACAGGCTGCCGACGTGAAAGGCCATCAAGCCGACCAGCAGCACCAGGATGATGCGACCAGCGAGGGTGCTGGGCAGCAGTCGCTTCATTGGCGCGTCACCGCCGGGACGAACATGTAGCCTGCGCCCCGGATGGTCTTGATGATGGAGGGACTGTCCGGCAGCGGCTCCAGCTTGCGCCGAAGGCGGCTGACCATGACATCCACTGAACGATCGATGCTGTCCGAGATCCGGTTGCGGGCGAGATCCAGCAACTGGTCACGCGACAGGACGCGCTGCGGATGCTCGCAGAAGGCCAGCAGCAGGTCGTACTCCCCGCTGGACAGGTCGACCGCCGAGCCGTCGGGCGCCGCCAGTTCGCGGCGTCGGGTATCGAGCATCCAGTCGGCGAACATCATGCGGCCCCCAGTGACCAGTCCCGTGCGGGCCGCACCGGCCTGGGCGCGCCGCAGGACGGCCCGGATCCGGGCCAGGAGCTCCGGGCGGCTGAACGGCTTGGGGAGGTAGTCATCGGCGCCGAGTTCCAGGCCCACCACCCGGTCCGCTTCCTCGCCGCGGGCCGTCACCATGATGATTGGAACCTCCGACTTGGCGCGAAGCATCCGACACAGATCGAGCCCCGACTGGCCCGGCAGCATCACGTCCAGCAGCACGAGGTCCACTGGAGACAGCGCTAGGGTGTCCCACATCTCTGCGCCGTTCCGCGCGCCGGTGACCCGAAAGCCGTTCTGGCGCAGGAACTTGGCGATGAGCGTGCGCATCTCCCCGTCATCCTCGACGACGAGGATGTGGGCTTCAGGAGGGAGCGGGCTGGCCCGCCCTTCCCGCTCACTGTCAGGACTGACGGGCGGCACCGGCCAGGACACCCAGCCTTGCCCGTGCCTTTGGAGCCAGGCCGGGAGCGGATGCAGCCTTTGCTGCGAACTCAGCCATGTCAGCGTCTCCCACGACGATCAGGGCCACCATACCCAACCCCGTGTGGGGTGTGCACTGCACGGGGTAAACGCCGGGCCGGTCAAAGGTCACCGCCGCCGCGCTGTTGAATGGCACATTGAGCGACGGCGCGCCCGCAGGCCAAAGCGACAGGATCGGGGTGACATTGTGGCCCTTATCCGTGGGCTCAAAGCGGACGGCGCCGCCCACCGGAACCCGGACCAAGGCAGGGTCGTAGGCGAAGGTCTCTCCTGCCCCAGGCCCTCGGTTCAACGCGCGGACGGTCACAGTCGGCTCGGCAACGGCCACTCCCGTCATGGCGAGCAGAGCGGCAAGGCCAGTGCGAATGATCATGATTTCTGTCCAGGTCCCGGTAGCCTTAGAAGAACAAGCGGATGCCGGTGACCAACTGCCAGCCACCAACATCCTCCCCTTCGTTGCGGGCGAAGCGCGCCGTGTCGCCGAGCTTCCGCTCGTAGCTGACACCGACATAGGGCGCCACCTCGCGGGTGAACTCGTACCGCAGGCGCAGTCCGGCCTCGACGTCATTGATGCCCGCGCCGATGCCGAGTTCCTCCACCTCCTGGAGCGCGAAATTGGCCTCGACGTTGGGCTGGAGCACCAGACGCTGGGTGATGTAGGCATCGTACGAGACCTCAGCCCGGGCCGAGAGGTCGCCCCTCTCGCTGACGAAGCCCTGGACATCGACCTCGAACATGCCGGGGGCCAGCCCTTGCAGGCCGATGACACCGTAGAAGCGGTCCGGCTTGGGGCGGATGTCGTAGCGAATACCGGCCTGGATGTCCCAGTAGTAGCTGAGCAGGCGGGAGTAGAGCAGTTGGACCTCGGCGCCCTCGACCCGGCCGCTCCGCGCTGTCTCGCCCTCGGTCTTCAGCCAGACCCGGTTGACGTCGCCGCCGTACCAAGCCTGCCCGTCCCAGCGGCCAATGTTGGGGCCGTCCAACCCCCAGCCGTATTCGAGCTTCTCAAACAGCACCGCGCCGGTGAACACCTCGTGGCTGAAGGGCGGCTCGGTGCTGTGCTGCATCGCCTGGGCGTGAGCTGGTGCGGTCTGGAGTGCGCCGAAGGCCAGGACGGCCGAAGCCGCGACAGCCGTCAGAAATCCTTTGGTCTGCATGAGCATTACCGCGCCGAGACCGTCTGCTGCGCCGAAACGACCGACACCTTGCGCATCATCCCGGTCTCCATGTGGTAGAGCATGTGGCAGTGGAAGGCCCAGCCACCGGGCGCGTCGGCTTCGATGTCAACATCGAGCGTCGTGCCCGGCTTGATGTTGACGGTGTGCAGCAGCGGATTCTCGGCCCCGTTGCCGACCTGTGGCATCATCCACATGCCGTGCAGGTGCATCGGATGGTTCATCATGGTCTCGTTGACGAAGCGGAAGCGCGCCCGCTCGCCGAGGTGGAGTTGGATGGGCTGCGCCTGGCTGAAGCTGTTGCCGTTGATGGACCAGAAGTACCGCTCCATGTTGCCGGTCAGCCGGATCTCAATGATGCGGGTGGGCTCCCGCACGGGATAGAGCGGCTTGGCGGCGCGCAGGTCGCGATAGGACAGCACGCGGGCGCCCGGCGGGGCGCCAACGTCGTTCGTCACAGGGTCGGGCATCGCCATCCCGCCATGACCCATGGCGCTGTGGTCCATGCCTCCCATCGCCATGCCGCCAGCCGAACCGTGGTTCATACCCGGCATGTTGCCGTGGTCCATGTCAGCCATACCGCCCACGGCGCCCTGGTTCATGCCCGCCATCCCGGCATGGTTCATCCCGGCTATGCTCGAGTGGTCCATCCCCGGCATCGCCGAGTGGTCCATGCCTGCCATGGCGGAATGGTCCATCCTGGCCATGTTCCCGTGGTTCATGCCACCCATGGACCCGTGCTGCATGCCCTGAGGACCCCCGCTGGGCATCTGCATGGCGGAGTGGTCCATGCCGCCCATGTCCATATCCATCGGCGCGACATGGCCAGGGGCGTCCACCTCTGGCATCGGCGTGCCGCGATCCAGGCCACTGGGCCCGTAGTTCATGCCCATATCGGCCATGGTCAGAACGGGGCGCGGACGGTGGGGCGGCAACGGCAGGGCAGCCAGGCCCTCCTGGGTGGCCAGGCTGAACTGCGCAAAACCCTGGCGGCCCATGGATTCCGCCAGCACCTGGTACTGACGCCCGTCGCGCGGCCGGACCAGGACATCATAGATCTCGGCCGGCGCCATGCGGAACTCGTCCACGGTGACCGGGCGGACGTTGTTGCCGTGCGCCTGGACCACGGTCATCTCGAGGCCGGGGACGCGCACGTCGAAATGGGACATGGCGCCGCTGTTGATGAAGCGCAGGCGCACCGTCTCGCCCGGCCGGAACAGCGCGGTGAAGTTCTGCGCCGGGGTGTGGCCGTTGACCAGGTAGGTGTAGCCGCCGACATCCTCGATGTCGGTCGGATCCATCCGCATGTTGCCCCACATGATACGGTCGGAGATGATGGCCGAGCGGGCGGCGCCGTCCGGCGCCCGGCGGAGCTCGCTGACCAGGCTGGCCAGGGTGCGCTTGTTGTCGTTGTAGTAGCCAGGGTCGCGCTTGAGGTTAGCGATGACGCGGCTCGGCGTCTCGTCCGTCCAGTCCGACAACTGGATGATGTAGTCGCGGTCGTAGCCATACGGCTCCGGTGTCGCAGGATCGATAACGATGGCGCCGTAGATCCCGGACTGCTCCTGCAAGCCCGAGTGGCTGTGATACCAATAGGTCCCGGCCTGGACGAGCGGGAAGCGGTACTGGTGCGTTCCGCCCGCGTCGATGCCCTGGAAGCCGTCGCTGATGCCCGGCACGCCATCCTGGCTGCTCGGCAGGATCAGGCCGTGCCAGTGGATCGAGGTATGCTCGCGCAGCCGGTTGGTGACGTTGATCACCACCTCCTCGCCCTCGCGGAAGCGCAGCACGGGGCCCGGGATCTGCCCGTTGATGGCCATGGCCGGGCGGCGGCGCCCGGTGACGTTGGCGGTGACGTGCGACAGCGTCAGGTTGAACTCGCGCGGCATCCCCCGGCCGATGGCGGGCTGCGCCAGGGCGTCGGGCACACCCGGAAAGGCCAAGGCGGCGACCCCAAGGCCCAGCACCTGCCGCCTGCTCAGCTTGTCATTGGTCATCGTTCGATCCTCGGCGCGACTGGCGCGCAGGGCCCTTCTTGTTGATCAGCGCGAGAAGACGACCTTGCCCATCATGCCGGACTCGTAGTGGCCCGGGATGTTGCAGGCGAACTCGAGGTCGGCGGCCTTGGTGAACCTGAAGATCATCTCCTCGGCCTTCCCGGGATTGACCAGGACCGCATTCGGGTCGTCGTGGCGCATCGGCGCGGCGCCGTGATTCATGCCGCCGTGGCCCATGACGCCATGGTTCATGCCCGGCATGTTGGAGTGGTCCATGCCTGCCATGGCGTCCTTGCTGGTTGCCGACATCATGCCGCTCTCGAACATCGCCTGCATCTCGCGCTGATGCTGCTGATGCATGATGGCAGTGCCGATGTTGAACTCGTGCAGGAGTTCGCCCGCGTTGCGCACCCGGAAGCGGATGGTCTCGCCAGCCCGGACCTGGATGCGCTGCGGCTGGTAGCTGTTGTCCCGCATGACAATGTCGACCGTCCGCTTGACGTCCTGGGCCCGGCCACGGGTGCCGAACGCCTGGTAGGCCGAGTCCGCGGCGGCGGGCTGCACTTGAACCACGGCAGCCGTAAGGGCCAGGACGGTGGCCGCGATAGAGGTGACAAAGCGCATCCGTGTGCTCCCCAACATAGCCAAGCTCGAAAGCAGCCTTCAGGGACCGCTCACAGCCGGCGGGAGAGGTGATAGCTGGCGAGTACGAGCCTGAGATTGCTTAAGTGTGACAAGATATTTCAGGTTGCGGTGCAGCGAGCCCCCAAAAATCTCCTTAACGCTGAGGAAGCCGTTATCGGCGGCAGCTAGTCTGGGCTCACCACCAACAGCAAGCATGACAGCCCGATCTTCCCCAACCTGTACCGCAACCTCGTCCCCACACAGCCGAACTTGGTGTGGGTCGACGACTTCACCTACATCCGGCTCGCCTCGGGGTTCTGCTACCTGGCTGCCACCCTGGACGCCTGCAGCCGCAAGGTGGTCGGCTTCGCCATCTCGCGCACCATCGACACCAACCTGGCGCTGGCTGCCCTGCGATCAGCAGTGGAGAACCGCCATCCTCCCGCCGGATGCATCTTTCACACCGATCGCGGAGGGCAGTATGCGAGTGAGGCCTACCGCCGGGCGCTGACCGAGGCCGGGCTGCGCGGCTCGATGAGTTCCACCGCCAAACCATACCACCCGGCCGGGAACCTCGACGCTTTCCGGCTGGAGGGCTGCTTTGCTGGCCCGAGGACGGCAGCACCGATGGAGGCCAGGCCTGCGGGGTACAGCAGGCCCGGCCTTCGTGAAGGTCAGGCCGCCAGGTGCTCGCTCTTCCAGCCCGCGTCGCGGAGGGCGCGGTCCAAGGTACCAGCGTCGGCGGCTTGGCTCTCCACGGTGACCTCGCGCTGCTCAAGGCTGACCTGGACCACGGCGTTCGGGTCCACCTCGCGCAGGGTGGCGGTCACACCCTTGGCGCAGCCCTCACAAGCCATGTTCAGGATCTTGAAGCGCGGCATGGATGTCTCCTCACATTGCGTTCGCACCGCGAAGGTGGAGATTCCCATTGCGGGAAGATCAAGCCCGATCTGAGAGGTCTCGCAGGCCGTCGTGCCTTACCTATCAACATGCAACCGGAGGCAAGCGACCGAAGCGGCTGTCAGCAGCCAACCTGCTTCGCGGTTGAAGTAGGCTGAAGCGCCGGTGGCCACAGGCGCCATCGGCACGGCGGCAGCCGTCATACCGTTACGCTGGCCGCCGCCTCCTGGCAGGCCTTCGCGCAGCGGCGGCAGGCCTCGGCACAGATGCGGCAGTGCTCATGCATGCCCGCATGGCGGTCGCATTCTTCGGCGCAGGTGCGACAGGCCGTCTCACAGATGGTCAGCATCTGCCGCAGGAGCGCCTCGTTCGAGCCGGTCCGCCGGGTGGCAAGCGCGCCCGTGGCAACGCAGACATCGGCGCAGTCCAGGTCAAGGCGCACGCACTGCGCAAGCTGCTGGACCATTTGCTCGCCGAGGCAGGCGTCAGCGCAGGCAATGCAGGTCTGGGCACAGGAATAGCATTCCTCGATGCAGCGGATCAGCGCGTCGTTGACGTTGCCCTTCACCTGCGGGTGCGTGCGGATCATCTCTTGTGCGCGCATGGGATGCCTTTCGAGTTCTGGAGGAACGGCAGAGATCCGGTCGCGGAACGCGGCAGGGCCGCGATCGGCGCACCGGCGTGTTGCCAACCGGCACAGCGAGGAAGCGGTTTCCCGTCACATTACGACAAAAGATATCTGGCAAGCCGCGTCAGCTTTACATGCCGCCCGCGTTACGCGGGTTCCGGTGATGGCGGTCCATGGAGATGTCGCCACGGCCCAAGCCTTCGGCGGCGGATCCGGCTCGCAAGTGAGGAGGCGAGGAAGCAGCCGCTTCAGCTTTGCAGGTCAGGCTCCGCGGCCGAGAAGTAAGCCGCTGAGAGCGTCGTTCCTGCTGCGTCACCGGGGATCAGCGCCTCCAGTGCGCACAGGAGGTGCTCAGCGACGTCGAAGCGGCCATCGGCGAGAGCTTGCCGGAAAGCGGCAAGGATGCGTCTCTCCAGGGAGGGGCGGCGGCTTACCATTCGATGGTCTCCGCTGGGGTTTGGGGAGTGCCGGATATGGGGACCCGCTGTGACGGAGGGTATCCCCGCCCGCAGTCGGCACGACGGTTTCAGGCTCACCGCTGCACCATCTGCCGGTCACGCGGAACCGGGCCGGCGCGGCACGGCGCGACGTGCCCGCCTCCACGACTGCAATAACATGCGACCTGAGATTGCGAGACAGCGCTCTGCTCATCCCTGCTGGCCTTCTCTCCGGCCAAGAGGGTGAATCGGACTTCTAGAGCATAATCTGATCAGTCTGGTTCATATCCTGCGGCGGTGAAGTAGCTGGCGCACTCCTGTGGTGAGAACTGCGGGAGGGCATCACGGATTGCGTCCCAGAGCGCGTCGATGGTGCGGGTGGCGGCCTTCCGCAGGAGCGCCTTGAGCTTGGAGAAGGCGTTCTCGATCGGGTTGGGAGGGCGGCATCTTTCCCGGCGCGCCTCCCCGACACGCCCATAGCTGCGGGCGCTATGGCAGCATTGGCTACGAGGCGTCGTTCAACCCTTTGGTACAACGTGAGTGACGATATAGCCGCCGCTTGCTCCAGGCCGTGGAGCAAGCGTGAACTCCACCTGCCGGCCGGGCGTGAGCCCCGACAGATCCACACCCGCGGCCACCGGGAATGCCATCGTCATCGCCGGCCAGCCGATCGCCGGGATAGGGCCGTGCGCGAGCCCAAGCATCCGGCCGGCCACGTCCACCTTCTGGACCGTACCAGTCGCCGTTGCCCCCTGGGCGGCATCCGAGCCGTCGGACCTAGCCGCCTGAGGCGCGCCGGCCGCCGAACCCTGCTGCGCGTATCCCTGTACGCCGCCCATGATCAGCAGCGCCGCGGTTGCGGCCACCATGGCCAGAGGCCTTACTGTGGTCATGTCTTCGCTCCTTTGTTGTACTGTGTGCATGCGCGTGCAGGGGGCACGCTCCCATCGGCAGGCGAATGCCGCCTGCCGTCGCCGAGGCCGCCGGCGTGGCGGAACTGCCTCGCGCCACGACATGCGCCGAAGTGCTGAAGCCCCCGTGCCTGCCTGTTCCGCATGCGGGCAGGGATCCCTCCGGACCAAGCCATGTGCCTACTCCCCCGCCTGCGGAACGGGCCAGGGACGCTCCGCCGCGACATTGAGCGGCAGCCGCCAGCCCTTCACCAAGCTGTAGATTGCCGGGATGACAAAGAGGGTGAGCACGGTCGAGGAGATCATCCCGCCCACCATTGGCACCGCGATCCGCTGCATCACCTCCGAGCCCGTCCCCTCGCTCCAGAGGATCGGCAGCAGCCCGGCCATGATGGCGACCACGGTCATCATCTTTGGGCGCACGCGCTCCACCGCGCCCTCCATGATGGCCTCCCGCAGGTCGGCCCGGGTCAGCGCCCGGCCCTCGGCCGCACGCCGGGTGCGGATCTCCGTCAGGGCGGACTCGAGATAGATGATCATGACCACGCCGGTCTCGGCCGCAACCCCGGCGAGCGCGATGAAGCCCACGGCGACCGCGACCGAGAGATTGAAGCCTATCCACCAGACCAGCCACACGCCGCCCACCAGCGCGAAGGGCACCGAGAGCATCACGATCAGCGTCTCCGCCAGCGCGCGGAAGTTCAGGTAGAGCAGCAGGAAGATGATCATGATGGTGACCGGGACGACGACGCGCAGCCGCGCCTCGGCCCGCTCCAGATACTCGAACTGGCCGCTCCAGACCGCATGGTAGCCGGGCGGGAAGGCCACCTCAGCGGCGACCGCGCGCCGCGCCTCCTCGACATAGCTGCGCAGGTCGCGGTCGCGGATGTCGACGAAGACGTAGCCCACGGGCTCGCCGTTTTCGGTGCGGACCGAGGTCGCACCGCGGCTGAGGCCGACCCGTGCCACCTCGCCGAGCGGGACCGAGCCGCCACCGGGCAGCGGCACCTGCACTTCGGTCGCGATCGCCTGCGGGTCGTCCCGCAGTCCGCGGGGGTAGCGGACGTTCACCGCATAGCGCTCGCGCCCCTCGACGGTGGTGGTCACCGTCTCGCCGCCGAGCGCGCTGGCCACCACCGCCTGCACGTCCCCGATCGAGAGGCCGTAACGGGCGAGCATATCCCGATCAGGCTCGATATTGAGGTAGTAGCCGCCGATGATCCGCTCGGCATAGGCGCTGGAGGTGCCGGGGACGGCGCGCACCACCGCCTCGACCTGACGCGCCAGCCGCTCGATCTCGGCGAGCTCGGGGCCGAACACCTTGACGCCGACGGGGGTCCGGATGCCGGTCGAGAGCATGTCGATGCGCGCCTTGATCGGCATGGTCCAGGCATTGCTCACACCCGGGAACTGCAGGGCGCGGTCCATCTCGGCGATCAGGCCGTCCACGGTCAAACCAGGCCGCCACTCCGACTGCGGTTTGAGCTGGATCACCGTCTCGAACATCTCGGTCGGTGCCGGGTCGGTCGCCGTGTTGGCCCGCCCCGCCTTGCCGTAGACCGAGGCGACCTCCGGGAAGGAGCGGATGATCCGGTCCTGCGTCTGCAGCAACTTCGCCGCGCTGGTCACCGACAGGCCGGGCAGCGTGGTCGGCATGTAGAGCAGCGTACCCTCGTTCAGGGTCGGCATGAACTCGCCGCCCAGCCGCGCCGCGGGCCAGGCGGTGGCAGCCAGCACAGCGACCGCGAGCAGGATTGTCAGGACACGGGCCCGCAGCACCAGCTTGATGAACGGCCGGTAGAGCCAGATCAGCAACCGGTTCACCGGGTTGCGGTGCTCGGGCAGGATCCGGCCGCGCACGAACAGCACCATCAGCGCCGGGACCAGCGTTACCGAGAGCACCGCCGCCGCTGCCATGGCGAAGCTCTTGGTGTAGGCGAGCGGGTGGAACAGCCGGCCCTCCTGCGCCTCCAGGGCGAAGATTGGCAGGAAGGAGACGGTGATGACCAGCAGGCTGAAGAACAGCGCCGGGCCGACTTCGGCCGCCGCCCCGACCAGCACCTCGAGGCGTGGCTTATCCGACGGCGCCCGCTCCAGGTGCTTGTGCGCGGCCTCGATCATCACGATCGCCGCATCCACCATTGCGCCGACTGCGATGGCGATGCCGCCGAGGCTCATAATGGTCGAGCCGATGCCCATCAGCTTCATGGCGAAGACGGCCATCAGCACGCCGACCGGCAGCATCAGGGTGGCAACGAGGGCGCTGCGGAAGTGGAGCAGGAACACCACCGTCACCAGGGCGACGATGATGCTCTCCTCGAGGAGTGTGTGCTTCAGGGTCTCGATGGCGTCCAGGATCAGGTGGGAGCGGTCGTAGACCGGCACGATCTCGGTGCCCGCCGGCAGGCTCGGCAGGATCTCGGCCAGCCGCGCCTTGGCGTTGCGGATCACGTCGAGCGCGTTGGCGCCGAAGCGCTGCAGCACGATGCCGCTCGCCACCTCACCCTCGCCGTTCAGCTCGGCGATGCCGCGCCGCTCGTCCGGCCCGATCTCGACGCGAGCGACGTCACGCAACAGAACCGGCGTGCCGCCTTCGGCCCGCAGGACAATCCGCTCGAGGTCCTCCGTGCCCCCGAGATAGCCGCGGCCGCGCACCATGTACTCGAACTCGGACATCTCCACCGTGCGCCCGCCGACGTCCTGGTTGCTGGTGCGGATTGCCTCCCGCACCCGGTCCATGGAGATGTCGAGGGCGCGTAGCCGCAGCGGGTCGACCACCACGTTGTACTGCTTGACGAAGCCGCCGACGCTCGCGACCTCGGCCACGCCCTCGGCGCGGGCCAGGGCGTAGCGAAGCCGCCAGTCCTGTAATGAGCGAAGTTCCCCCAAGGTCTGGTCCTTGGCCAGCAGGGCGTACTGGTAGACCCAGCCGACCCCCGTCGCATCGGGACCCAGAACCGGCTTCGCCCCGGACGGCAGCCGGCCTGAGGCGGCGTTGAGGTACTCCAGCACCCGGCTGCGCGCCCAGTAGAGGTCGGTGCCGTCCTCAAAGATGACGTAGACATAGGACGCGCCGAAGAAGGAGAAGCCGCGCACGACCTTGGAGCGCGGCACGGTCAGCATGGCCGAGGCCAGCGGGTAGGTGACCTGGTCCTCCACCACTTGCGGAGCCTGGCCCGCGTAGTCGGTGTAGACGATGACCTGGACGTCGGAGAGGTCGGGCAACGCGTCGAGCGGCGTGTTGCGCACTGCCCAGACCCCGGCCGCCACCACGAAGGCGGTGGCAATGAGCACCAGGAAGACGTTGCGTGCCGACCAAGCGATGAGGCGGGCGATCACTTGCCTTCCTCCTTTGCGGCCGGGGCGGCGGCGGCCAAGCCGCGCAGTGCGGCCCTGAGGTTGCTCTCGGCATCAATCAGGAAGTTGGCCGCGACCACCACGCGGTCACCCTCGGCCACGCCCTCGCGGACCTCGATGAAGTCGCCGCCGCGGCGGCCAAGCTTGACCTCCTTGGGCTCGAAGCGGCCCTCGCCGCGGTCGAGGATGACGACCTGCTGGGTGCCGCTGTCGATCACCGCGGAGTTGGGGACGGCAACCACCGGGTCGCCGCCTTTGGCGGCGATCTCCACCTCGGCATACATGCCGGGCAGCAGCGCGCCGTCCGGATTCGGCAACTCGATCCGGACCTGTGCCGTGCGCGTCTGCAGGTCCAGCTGCGGGTAGATGAGCTCGACGCGGCCGGTGAAGGTGCGGCCAGGCAGGCCGCGCGGACGCACCTCGACCTTCTGGCCAGGCACGACGTTCCCGAGTTCACGCTCCGGCAGGTCGGCTAGCACCCAGACCACGGAGAGGTCGGCAAGGCGGAACAGGACCTCGCCCGCTGGCATGCGCATGCCGTCTGACACATTCCGCTCCAGCACCACGCCGTCCCGCGGGGCCGGCCAGACGAAGGATTGGGGGATGCGGCGCGTCCGCTCGATCTCAGCAATGACTTGCGGCGGCACGCCGAGGTTCTCCAGCCGACGGCGGGCGCCCTCCGCAGTGGCCAGGCTAGCCCCTGCCGGGATCCCGAGCGCCGAGACGTACTGGGCCCCGGCGGCGACCACCTCGGGCGAGAAGAGGTGAAGCAGTGGCTGGCCACGCCGCACCCGGTCCCCGGTGGTGACGTCCTCGACGCGCTCGACGAAGGATTCGGTCCGCAGCGCGATCACCGCCACCCGCCGCTCGTCGAGTCGGATCGTGCCGGGAGCGCGGATGGAGCGGACGACCTCGCGGCGGGTGACCGGCTCCGAGCGGACGCCGGTGGTCTGGATCCGGCCCGGCGCCACCCGCACCGTCAATCCGTCCGTCTCCTCCCCTTCGTAGACCGGGATGTAGTCCATCCCCATCGAGTCCTTCTTGGGGGTCAGCGAGGTATCCGGCAGTCCCATCGGGTTGCGGTAGTAAAGAACGCGCCGCTGCCCGCCGCCCGCGCCACCCGGAGCCGGCGACCGCCCTGCTTGGCTCGCTGTCGCGGCTGCGGGCGGGGGAGCAGCCGGGTCCTGCGGCTCGATGTCCTCGCCGGCTCGGACCGGGCGGAAGTCGCGGCCGTCCGCGGTCCGGCGCGGCTCGGACGCGTATTCTGACCTGTCGGGGTGGCGCCAGTAGAGTACCCGGTCGGAGGCAGGTCGCGCCGGCCCGCCGCCCTGCCGCTGCTCCTTGGAAGCGGCGGCCGACCCCAGCCCTGGGATCAAGCCGGCCCGCTCGGCTTGGTAACCCACGGCCGTCAGACCGATAGCCGCGGGAATCACGCCCGCCAGCAGGATCGCGTATCGCATGTGCCCGTGCTCTCAGGGCGTCGCGCGGAAGACAAGGCGGTTTTCGACCGTGCCCTCCTCGCCCTGCACCTTGGCCATGAGCGTGAGTGCCCAGCCACCCGCCATCACGAGGTTGGCCTGGAAGCGATAGACACCGGGCTCGCCGCCAGGCACCGGCGTGAGCGGCATGGTCATGGTCGCCATGTTCTCGGGCGACATGTCGAGCCGTGTGGCGTAGATCACCGCGTCCGGCACGGCACGCCCGGTGGGGCGATGGACGAGCCGGACCGCGATAACCGCGCCGTCGCCTTGCTTGACCTCGGGTGCCACCAGACGGAACTCGTAGTCCTGCGCCGTGGCGAGTGCGCGGGTGGCGGGCATCAGCGCCAACGCCGCGGCCAGCACGGCCGAGCGGGCAGATACACTCCAGGTAGTCATCGAGATGTTCCTTGCGCGATAAGCCCAGCAGGCCGCCCGGCAAGCGGCATGCAGGTCGGCATGGCCTGCCGCGCGCCCCGCGCACAGTGGCTACGCCGTGGGTCCGGCCGGGGTCACGCCTGCATGGCGAGCCGGGCCGGTCTCGACCTTCAATGGCCGGGTGGGCTCAGGCGCGAGGGGGCTCGAGCGGTGGGGCGATGCTGATGCCGGCCTGCGCGTAATACTCGCGAGGCACATGCGGGGAACGCTCGACCATTGCCTGGGGAGGCAGTTTGGCAGCGTGTTCGGGTAACGGCACGGCGCACGGGGCGAGGCACGTAGCCGCGCCCCGCATCTTCTCAGGACCGTCCGACTTGCCATGTTCGTCGCAAGGGGTACCGCTGGCCGCCGCTGCGGCCATGTCCATGCCACATGACGTGTTCGCCGCGACCGAGGTCGTAGCGAAACCGGTCAGGAGCAGCGTCAGCACGGAGAAAACCGCAACCAAGCGCCGCAGGAACGGGGCACGCATGCTTAGATGTGTGGCAACGAAGCGCGCGTGGATCAAGAGGTAACCAGGCAATCTGCAGGATATGCTCTGGTCATGTTTCTGGCCTCAACCGACAGTCACATCCTACACGGCAGACCCGTCTATGTAGAAGGTTCCGGCGGACCTGCTCAAGCGCTCATGCTCGCTGCCAAAGGCCTTTGTTGCGTGTTTAGCCAAGCTGAGAGGGTGCCGGGCCGTCGCTGCACAGCATCACGTGCGGGTTGCTCCCGACTTTTTGTCGGCAGCCCCGAGGCGGCTCGGCAAGGTCGTGTTGAAACTCTGACGGCTCCGGGCCAGTCTCGGAGCATGTGGGCAGCGGTCCTTAAACGGGTCACGATCATGCTGGCGGTCCTCGCGCTTCTCGGCGCGGCGCCCCCGATGACTGGCCTGTTCGCACCGGCAGGGATGTCAGCCTGCGGAACCTTGATGGACCAGACTGCTGTCAGTGCTGCCCCTTGTGATCTAGCCATGCCGGGGAAGGGCCAGCCTGCCTGCGCGACTTCCGCGGTCGGGTGCACCGCCGTGGCCCTGCCCAGCCCGGCGGCGGCGCAGCCCCTGGCTGAGGCGCCTGTGCCTATACGCTGGGATCTTCTGCCCTCCCCGCTCCGGCTCGGCCGGACGGTCGAGCCCCACCTCTTCCCTCCCATCCTCTCCATCTGACGCACGGGCGTGCCCGCCTTCGGGGCGGTGCGCCTGATCCCTCCGCCGCGGCTTAGCCGCGGGCGCGGTGCCGTCATGGGCGGCTCGCATCCGCCAACACCGTAGCGCGAGAGAGACGCTCATGGGGACAGGGGCACACCAGCTCCCTAACCCCGCCCGGGCGGTGGCCTGCCGCCGCCAGGACTGACGGACGGGAAGAAAAGACATGAACGCCCTCACTCTGCCTGGCGCGACGGCGCCGGCCGGGCGCCACCTCGCCGTGCGCTTGCCATCCTGGCTGCGTAACCGCTGGGCCGTGATACTCGGCATCTTTGCCTTGGTCGGCGCCGGTCTGGCGCTTGGCTGGCCCTGGCTGGCCGCGGTCGGGCTTGCCCCCGTCGTGCTTTCAGTCCTGCCCTGCGCGGCCATGTGCGCGCTCGGCCTGTGCATGACGGGCGGCAAGGGCGGCAAATCCTGCCACGCGCAGACCAATAGCCCCGGGCCGGAGGCGCGCCAAGACGCCTGACGGCGCTGCCGTCCGGCTCCGCTCCCACAACCACGCGATCGACAAAGGAAGACACCAT
The DNA here is from genome assembly GCA_035565935.1 of Roseomonas sp. Taxonomy (GTDB): domain Bacteria; phylum Pseudomonadota; class Alphaproteobacteria; order Acetobacterales; family Acetobacteraceae; genus Pseudoroseomonas. The sequence goes on along the minus strand of DATMRU010000079.1, from coordinate 15,314 downwards.
GTCCCACAAGTTCACCGCGCTCTCCGCCGCCGCCGCCCTGCTCGGTGGCGTCCTCGTCGCCCAGGGCGTCGCTGCCCAGCAGACTACTACCCCGCCCTCGGGTGCCGCTCCGCAGGCCCAGCCCGGCCAGGGTCAGTCCGGCCAGGGGATGATGGGCGGTATGGGCGGCATGATGGGCCAGATGGACCCGGCGCAGATGAACCGGATGATGGAGAACTGCAACAAGATGATGGAGAGCATGATGCAGAACCGGGGCGGCTCCGGGACCGCCCCGTCGACACCCACGCCGGGCCAGCGGCGCGGCTGACCACAACGCCGTCCCGTCCGTCGCACGCAATGCGCTGCGACGGACGGATCCAGGCCCGAGACGGGCGCCATCCTCGAGAGGAGGCCGAAAGATGGAGTGAGCAGACAACCCAGCAGGGACCGCGTCGGCAACGTTGAGGTAACCGATGTAGGGCGGCGCGATGGCGGCGGCGCTGGCCGACGGCGCACGGATCGCCTCGCGCAAGCTGCTGCTGGCGGCCGGCGTGCTCGACGAGTTGCCGCCGATCCCGGGCTTCGATGCGTTGTATAGCAAGAGCGCCCACTACTGGCCCTACTGCGGCGGCTGGAAGTGGCGCGACCAACCGCATCCCCTTCGCGCTGGACGAGGTGATCGCGATGGGCCAGTTCCTCTACTGGGCGCACTGCCGGGGCAAGCCGCTACTCCGCACCTTTTTCAAGGGCGATGCGGTGGAGAGCGGCCAAGGCGACATCTCCGATGCGCTCGCCGGGTGGTCCGCCTTCTGGACGGACACGATGCGCGGCATCACGCTGCCCTGGACGCTCGGCGTTTCGATCGCGATCGGCGCCTTCCTGATGCTCACACGGCTGATCTTCGGTACGTCCGGCCCGATGGCGAACAGCGACCACGTGGTGGGCGCGCTCACCATCACTGTCGCGGTCATCGCCACCGCGGAGGTCGCGCGGCCACTACGTTTCGTCAACGCCCTGTTCGGCGCCTGGCTCGTCGTGGGCCCTTGGATCCTGACCGGCGCCACATCGGTCGCAGCCTGGGCGAGCGTCGCCCTGGGGCTCGCGCTCGTCGCCCTGAGCCTGCCACGGGGCACGCGAACCAGCGAGCACTACGCGGGCTGGGAGCGGTACGTGGTCTAGACCAGATGTCCGTCTGAGGCGGGGTGGCCCGCCGCGAACTGTGCAGGAATGACGAGGGTTGCGCCGGGTGGGCCGGCGCCTTGCCTCAGCACAGGAGACAGGCCGTGGGAGAGCGTATCAGTTTTGTTGAGCTGGACGTGCACAAGGCGACGATCGCCGTCTGCGTGGTCGAGGCCGGCCGGGATGGCGAGGTGCGCTTCGTTGGCGAGATCCCGAACGAGCCGGCGGCACTCGACAGACTGGCAGCCCGGCTTGCCTGGGGCGGCCGGGAACTGCGGTTCGTCTATGGTCGAAGGTACTGCCTTCGACGGACCTTGCGGCTATGGGGTCTACCGGCATCTCCGCAGCCGCGGCCATGAATGCGTCGTGGTCGCGCCGAACATGATCCCGCGCAAACCCGGCGAGCGGATCAAGACGGACCGGCGGGACGCAACAACATTGGCCCGGCTGCATCGCGCTGGTGAGCTGACGCCGGTCTGGGTGCCGGACCCGGAGCACGAGGCCATGCGCGACCTGGTCCGGGCAAGGGCGGACATGGTGGAGGCACTCCGCAAGGCACGGCAGCGGCTGATGGGCTTCCTGCTCCGACACGGGCGGAGCTACGACGCCAAGCGCTGGACCTGACCGCATCGGCAATGGCTCATGGAGCAGACCTTCCTGCACCCCGCCCAGCAGGTCGCCTGCCAGGAATACCTGGATGCGGTGAATGAGCTCGAGGCACGCATCGAGCGTCTCACGGGACGCATTCGCGACCTCGTGCCCGCCTGGAGCATGGCGCCCCCCGTCGAGGCGCTGCAGGCGATGCGCGGCGTCCCGCTGATTGTCGACTCAGCCCTGGTGGCTGAAGTCGGCGACATGCGCCGGTTCGACAGCCCGCGTCAGCTGATGTCCTATCTCGGCCTCGTGCCATCGGAGCATTCGAGCGGCGCCAAACGCCACCAGGGCACGATCACCAAAGCCGGCAGCCCGCTCGCACGCCGCATGCTGGTCGAGGGCGCCTGGACCTACCGGCTGCCCGCCCGGGTGTCAGCCCAGATGAGGCCCTGCCTTGCTGGATTGCCGCGGGGGTTCGCGACACGGCCTGGAAGGCGCAAGTGCGCCTCTGAGCGCGACACCGACGCCTGCAGGCCGCAGGCAAGCGGCCGCAAGTCGTCTTCACCGCGATCGCGCGCGAGATGGTGGGGTTCGCCTGGACGATTGGGCGCATGGTCGCGCCGCCTGTGGCTCTCTGAACCCATAGAGCACTGCGGCAGAGGAGAAGCAGCCGAACAAACGAGACGCTTGGGCGAGGAGGTGGAGCGGTCAGGGGAACCCTCGGCGAACACTACGGGGAGGCTTCGCACCGATCCCCGCCGCTAGACAGAGGCAGCCCCGCGACGACCATGGTCATGCGGTAGACAACCCGCGCATCAGAGCTGGATCAACCGTCGCTCGTCATCCGCCTCCTCACCCAAACGCCTCAGCATTCTTGGGAGCGCCTGCACAGCGATCGGTGACGCGCGCCCACCCCTTGAAGGGACGGACATCAGAGATGTCGTGGTTTGCCCTTGCAGATATATGAGAATTGCCTAAATAAGGATTCGCTTGATAACGGGGCAAGCAGTGGATCGTCAGAGGGTTGATCTAGAGGTGATGGAAGAGAGGGCCGGCGAGGTCGCGGGCATCCTGCGGGCGCTCGCGAACGAGCGGCGCGTCATGATCCTCTGCAAATTGGTGCAGGCCGGCGAGGCAAACGTGAACACGCTCGCGGAGGCCATTGGTCTGTCCCAGTCGGCGCTGTCCCAGCACCTCGCAAAGATGCGGGCGGAAAGACTCGTGACGTTTCGTCGCGAGAGCCAGACACTCTGGTACCGCGTGGCCGATCCCCGGATCGAGCAGCTCTTTATGACGCTGCACGCGCTGTTCTGCGCAGAGCCGAAGGACAGCTAGCGAGCTCGAACGGGGCGCCGAATGGCGCGCGCCTGGTTTCGGGACCGGGCGTGCGAGTTCTGGCCGGAACGTGAGGAGCCTGACGCACCACCGAACGCGGCATCCCTGTGTAGGAGGATGGATGGTGACCGAGGTGACGGAGATCGTAGTCGCAGCAGTGCTCGTCGGCATCGGCGGTACGGTAATTCTCGATCTGTTTTCTCTCCTGATGGGGCGTTTCTTCGGCGTTCCGGCGACCAACTGGCGGATGGTCGGCCGCTGGATCGGCCATATGCCCAGAGGCCGGTTTGTCCAGCCCGATCTGAAGCAGGCGGATCCGGTGTCGGGCGAACATGCGCTCGGATGGATCTTTCACTATGTCATTGGCGCCGGGTACGGGCTGCTGCTTGTCGCGATCTGGGGTGCCGGTTGGTTGCAGACCCCCAGCTTTGCCCCGCCCATGATCCTCGTGCTGGTGCTGCTCGTCCTGCCCTTTTTCGTGATGATGCCGGGCATGGGCATGGGGATCGCGGGGGCCAGGGCACCGAACCCGAACATGACTCGCCTGAAAAGCGTTATCGGGCACTCCGTCTTTGGCCTTGGCATGTATCTGACGGCGCTGACGATCGCGGTTGACCAATCCAGCTTGTCCTGATGAGGGGCGATTCACAATGCTCACACGCCGCTCTTTCGTCGCCGGGACCGTCCTGGCGGGAGGCACCGCTTTTGCTGCCGCATCCATCTGGCGGGCGGCGGCTGCCGAGCCGCAGAAACTGCGGATTCCCGACCTGATCGATGCCCGCCGCCACGGCCAGCCAATCGCGCTCAGGGCACAAGCCGGCCGCACCTCTTTCTTCCCGGGGCAGGAGAGCCGGACCCTCGGCTACAACGGGAACTATCTTGGCCCGACGCTGCGCGTCCATCGCGGCGACGACGTAGAGATCGCCGTCACGAACGCGCTCGGCGAGGACACGACCGTCCATTGGCATGGCCTGCTCATCCCCGGAGAACTCGACGGCGGCCCCCACCAGATGATCCGCCAAGGCGCGACCTGGCGGCCGATGCTCCCCATCCGTCAACCCGCGGCGACTCTCTGGTATCACTCGCACGTGCATGGCCGCACAGCGGAGCAGGTCTATGCCGGACTCTCAGGCCTCCTGCTTGTCACCGATGACGACGAGAAGGCCCTTGGACTGCCGTCGGAGTACGGCCTCGATGACCTGCCCCTGGTCTTGCAGGACCGGCAGTTCGAAGATGGGCGGCTCGTCCTCCCCGACGGAATGATGGCGCAGATGCACGGGCGGCGGGGTGACACGCTGCTGGTCAACGGAACCGTCAATCCGGTGGCCCGCGTGCCGCGTCGGCTCGTTCGGCTCCGCCTCGTGAACGGCTCGAACGCCCGGATCTATCATCTCGCCTTTGAAGACGGGCGGCCGTTCCACTGGATCGCTTCCGAGGGCGGCCTTCTTGAGAGGCCGGTCGAGCTGCGGTCGCTAAGCCTTGCGCCGGGCGAGCGGGCCGAGATCCTCGTCGATTTCGCGGACGGCCGATCCATTGTACTCGAAACAGGGATGGATACCAATGCTCCCATGATGATGGGCATGCTGGCCCGTGCCTCTGACCTCATTACTGGACGGGAACCCGTCCTCAGGTTCGAGCCTCAGGGCGAGGAGGAGACCGGGGCGAAGGTGCCGGAGCGTCTCATGGCTCATGAGCGTCTGGACGTGTCGCGCGTCGTTCGCCGGCGGCGCTTCGCCATGACTATGGGCATGGGGGGAATGATGAGGGGCATGATGGATGGCGGCATGGGCATGCACGGCATCAACGGCTGCGCGTTCGATATGGAGCGGATTGACGAAGAGGTCAGGCTTGGAGACGTGGAGATCTGGGAGGTCTCGGGCGCGATGATGGCTCACCCGTTCCACGTCCACGGCGTCCATTTCGAGATGCTGAGTCGAAACGGTGCGGCCCCGGGACCTCGCGACCAGGGCCTCAGAGACACGGTTGTGGTGCAGGAGCCAGTCGAGCTTCTTGTGCGGTTTACGCAGCCCGCGGTGGCGGCGCCCTTCATGTATCACTGCCACATCCTCGAACACGAGGACAACGGGATGATGGGGCAGTTCGTCGTCCGATAATGTTTGCCAGGCACCCAGCGCGTCGAAGGACGTTCAGCACTCTGATCGGAGTTGATCCTCTAGTGCAGTGACTCATTCGGAAGATGCAGGCACCCGCGCGAGCTTGGTGAGGATGCTATCGACGGACCTGGTTCAGACGAAGGGGCTCGACGTGGCGTTGCGCTCGCGGATGTAGCGCGCGATGGCCTGCTCGAGATCGGCGACGGACTGGAGCACCCCTCGTCGCAGACGCCTTCTCAGCACTGAGAAGAAGCTCTCGGCTGCATTGATCCAGGACGCCGAGGTGGGTTCTCACCTAAGTCACTGAGCGCTGCTCCTCCCATGCGCTGTTCCTAACGGCCGGCAGCAGCGCCAGAACCATTAGGATGTTGAGCACGGAGGCGGCGCACAGCACGGCGAGCGTTATGTGAGCGCCAAATCTGTCCAGTAGCCAAGCACCAAGGAAGGGCGAGGCCGCCTGCGCGATGAGGGTCGGCATGGCGATGCGCCCCATCAACACGGCGTAGCCCGCGTTGCCAAACAGGGCCAAGGGCACGGTGCCGCGGGCGATGGAACGGATGCCGCTGCCCATGCCGTACATGACGATGCCCGCGGCCGCGACGCCCGGCGCGCCGACCAGCATGCCCAGCCCGACCGCCACCAGAAACGAAGAGGCGACCAAGCTCCAGATCGGGTGGGCCTGTCTGCCGAAAAGCATCTCCAGCACGCGGGCCCCGACCTGGGAGGGGCCGATCAGCGTTCCGAGGGCGACGGCGGCAGCGAGGGCCAGGCCCTGCGATTGCAGGAGCGCCAGGAGGTGGACGGAGATGACCGTCATGATGACCGCTGCCAAGGTGAAGGCGGAGGCCAGCATGCCGATGGACAGGGCGCCCATGATCCAGGTCAGCGGCCAGCCGGTGTCCGCGGTGATCGGCCCGGCCAGGACGGCCAGCAGATAGTAGGAGGAACCCCAGGCGAGGATCTGGGCGGTTCCGATGGCGGAGGCGACGGCCAGGCGCGAGTGGCTGGCGGCCGCGGCACCCCGGGTTTCGGCCGGGAGCGTTGTGACCCGGCTCATTCCGCGGGTTCGACCTGGGCAGAGGTCCGGCTGGCTGAACTCCCGCAGCAGGAAGTCGGGGGCGTCACCGGCGCGTTGGAGGAGTCGGCCTCCGCGGTTCCGAGGGACGAGCGGGTGGTGCTGCAGACGCCAGTCTCGGGCAGGTCCAGTTCCACGCGCCGGGCCGCCTCCAGGTCGCCCGCGAGGAACGCCGCGATGGAGCGAACCTGCTCGTAGCCGGTGGCCAGCAGGAAGGTCGGCGCGCGGCCGTAGCTGGCCATCCCGGCCAGGAAGAGTCCCGCGTCCGGCTGCGCCAGCTCCTCTGCGCCGTGTGGCCGGACCGTGCCGCAGGAGTGCAGGTTCGGGTCGATCAGGGGTGCCAGCGGCCGTGGGCATTCGAGGGCGGGGTCGAGGTCGAGGCGGGCCTCGCGAAGGATGTTGAAGTCAGGGCGCAGCCCCGTCGTGACCACCATCTCGTCGGCCTCCACCGAGCCGCCCTCGGCGCTCACCACGCGGAGGGCGCCGCGGGCACCGCGCCGGACCTCGTCGACGGAGAAAGGGGCGAGCAACTCCACCGCGCCGGTCTCGACGAGGCGGCGCAGGCGCTGGCCGAGGGCGCCACGCGCCGGGAGCTGGTCGGCAGCGCCGCCGCCGTAGGCCCGCGTCAGATTCGCGCTCCGCGCCGCCCAGAGGACGGAGGTGCCGGGCGCCCGCTCGGCGAGGGAAGAGAGGTCGATGACTGTGCCAATGGCCGAGTGGCCGGACCCGACGACGAGGGTGCGCCGCCCGGCATAGCGATCCTGGTCGGCCCCGAGGACGTCCGGCATGCCGTACCGGATCCGGTCGGCCGCCTCACGCTCACCGATCGCGGGCAGGCCGGAGGCGCCTGCAGGACTCGGGTTACCCCATGTCCCCGAGGCCACGACGACGGCGCGGGCGAGGATACGGCCCTCCCTTTCCTGTGCGTCAGCGAACTGCACCTTGAAGGGCTGCTCCTCACGTCCGGCATCCCGGACCTTGCCCGCGCGGAGCCGGGCGACGCCGGTGACGCGCGTGTTCAGGCGCAGGCGTCCCGCCATCTCTGGCAGCGCGGCGAGCGGCGCGAGATAGCCTTCGACGAGCTCGCACCCGGTCGGGAAGGCATCGGCGTCAGGCGCAGTCCATCCGTGCCGCTCCAGCAGGGCTTGGGCGGCCCGGTCGATATTGTAGCGCCAGGGCGAGAACATGTGGACGTGGCCCCAAGCGAGCGGTGCCGTGCCGACCGATGGACCGGCTTCAAGGACGACCGGCTCCAGTCCTCGTTCAAGGAGGTGGGCCGCCGCGGCGAGGCCGACCGGGCCACCCCCGATGATGGCGACGGGCAGCGCGCCGGGATCCGTAGATCCCTCAGAACCTCTGTTCTCAGGGCGCGGCGTGGTGGAGCAGCAGGAACTCATCTGGCGTTCCCCTTCCTTATGCCTCGGCGGGCGATGTATGCGGGCAACCCGAAGCTCAGCATCGGCAGGAGCCCTTAGCCTCGGCGCGCGCGGTCGCGGCGCGTCCGGTCTCCGTCAGGGCGGCGGTAGCATCCATCCAAGCCGCCAGGCCGACCTTGAAGGCTTCCCGGCCCTTGTCCGTCAGCGTGTAGACCTTGCGCTCCCGGCCAGAGACGACCTCGGCCTCCGAGGTCACGTAGCCACCCTGCTCGAACTCCCGCAGCGTCGGGTAGAGGGCGCCCTCGGAGGGCGAGCAGCATCCGTTGGTGGTCCGCTCGACGGCGCGGGCAATGTCGTATCCGTGCGCCGGACCATCGTGCAGCACCTGAAGGACGAAGAAGCGGCTGAGCGCCATCTTGATGGTCCCGGCCCAGTACGCACGGTCCGTGAAGTCCGGCGAGGAACGAGATACGGCGCGCAGGGCTGGCTGCTCAGACATATCCGGAGGCTATGCCTCGGAGGGCGATGGGTCAACAGCAGCCAGGAGGCAAGCGGACGCTTCGATATTTCGGGGAAATTCGTTGACTCCGAAATCCAAAATCTTATTCTCCGATGAAACTCGAAATGTCGTTGGGTGAGGGTCATGGACGCGAAGGACGCCGTAGGAGCCTTGGGCGCGCTGGCTCACGAGCACCGGCTCGCGGCCTACCGGCTGCTCGTGGAGGCCGGGCAAGATGGGCTGCCCGCGGGGGTCATCGCGGAGCGGCTCGGGACGCCGTCCTCGACGCTGACCTTCCATCTCCAGCAGCTCCTGCATGCCGGGCTGGTTTCTCAGCGCCGCGTCAGCCGCCAGATCATCTACGCCATGGTCCCGGAGGCCATGAACGGCCTCGTGGGCTACCTGACGGAGAACTGCTGTGGCGGCTTGGCGTCCTGCGGCCCCGCCTGCGAACCGGCCGCCGCGGGCCGGCTCCCCAAGACGACAGCTGCCTGAGGAGAGCGACGTGGAGCGCACCTACAACGTGCTGTTCCTGTGCACGGCCAACAGTGCCAGGAGCATCCTGGCCGAGAGCATCCTGAACGCCCGAGGTGAAGGGCGTTTCCGAGGCTTCAGCGCCGGATCCTTCCCGCGCGGCGAGGTCCGTCCGGAAGCTGTGCGCCTGCTCACCTCCCTCGGCCTGCCGACCGAAGGGCTGAGGTCCAAGTCGTGGGACGAGTTCGCGCGGCCAGGCGCACCGTCGATGGATTTCGTCTTCACTGTCTGCGACCAAGCCGCCGGGGAGGTCTGCCCCATCTGGCCGGGGCAGCCGGTCACCGCCCACTGGGGCATCCCGGATCCCGCCGCGGTCGAGGGCTCCGACGTCGAGGTGGCCCACGCCTACGCGGAGGCAGTGCGGATGCTGGAGCGCCGGATCTCCCTCTTCCTGGCGCTGCCCTTCACGTCGCTGGACCGCATGTCCCTGACCAACCGCGTCCGTGAGATCGGCCGCTTTCGCCCCGACACCATCGAGGATCAGGCATTGTGACCGTCACGATCTACCACAACCCAGCCTGCGGGACGTCCCGCAACACCCTGGCCCTCATCCGCAACAGCGGCGAAGAGCCGGAGGTCATTGAGTACCTGAAAACGCCGCCGACCCGGGAGGTTCTGGCCGACCTCATCCAGCGCATGGGCATTCCGGTGCGTGACGTCCTGCGCCAGAAGGGCACGCCCTACGAGGAGCTCGGGCTCAGCGACGCCTCCCTGACCGACGACCAGTTGCTCGATGCCATGATGGCGCATCCCATTCTCATCAACCGGCCTATCGTGGTGACGCCGCTCGGCGTGCGCCTGTGCAGGCCGTCCGAGGCGGTGCTCGACATCCTGCCGAACCCGCAGAGGGGCGCCTATGCCAAGGAGGACGGCGAGATGGTCGTCGACGAGCAGGGCCGCCGCCTGATCTGAGCCGGGCGCCCACGCCCTCCTTCCCTGAGCAGGACGAGCCGCGCCGCTGACCATTCCTGGGCAGCGGACAGACCGGCGCGCCCCGACGTTCGAGAGAACACGCCTTCATGCTGGCCTTGACTATCTTCGTCCTCACCCTCGTCCTGGTCATTTGGCAGCCACGGGGCCTTGGCATCGGCTGGAGTGCCACGGGCGGCGCCGTGCTGGCCCTGCTGACCGGCGTCATCGGCTGGGCGGATGTACCGGTGGTCTGGGACATCGTCTGGGACGCCACCTTCACCTTCGTGGCGCTCATCATCATCTCGCTGCTGCTGGACGAGGCCGGGTTCTTCCAGTGGGCGGCGCTGCACGTGGCCCGCTGGGGCGGCGGGAACGGGCGGCGGCTGTTCCCGCTCGTCGTGGTGCTCGGCGCCCTGATCGCCGCCTTCTTTGCCAACGACGGCGCCGCCCTGCTGCTGACGCCCATCGTCATGGCCATCCTGCTCCGGCTGAACTTCTCCACAGGCGCAACACTGGCCTTTATCGTGGCCTGCGGCTTCGTGGCGGATACCACCAGCCTGCCGCTGGTGATCTCCAACCTCGTCAACATCGTCTCGGCTAACTACTTCGGGATCGGCTTCGCCCGCTATGCCGCCGTCATGGTGCCGGTGAATCTCGTGGCGCTGGTGGCGACGCTGGCCGTGCTCTGGGCGTACTACGGCCGCCAGGTGCCCGCCAATTATCGTATGGACGAACTGGAAGCGCCCAGCGCCGCCATCCGCGACCACCTGGTCTTCCGCGCGGCCTTCCCGCTGCTGGCTGTGCTGCTGCTGGCCTACTTCGTCCTGGCGCCGCTTGGCGTGCCCGTGGCCGTCGTGACCGGTGCAGCCGCCCTGGTGCTGCTGGTGCTGGCCGGACGCTGGCACAGCGGCGGCAACGGCACTGTCGTCTCCATCCGCAAGGTGCTGGGCGAAGCGCCTTGGCAGATCGTCGTCTTCTCGCTGGGCATGTATCTCGTGGTCTACGGACTGCGGAACGCCGGGCTGACGGACCACCTGGCTGGCGTGCTCGAGTGGCTGGCCGGGCACGGCCTCTGGGCCGCCACCATTGGCACCGGCGTCGGCGCCGCGCTGATCTCGTCCGTCATGAACAACATGCCCAGCGTGCTGGTGGGCGCGCTCGCCATCGAGCAGGCGCAGGGCATCCCGCCCGCCATCCGGGAGGCGATGATCTACGCCAACGTCATCGGCTGCGACCTCGGTCCCAAGTTCACCCCCATCGGCAGCCTGGCGACGCTGCTCTGGCTGCACGTGCTGGCGCGCAAGGGCACCACCATCACCTGGGGGCAGTACATGAAGGTCGGCCTCGTCATCACGCCGCCCGTCCTTCTGGCCGTGCTGGCCGCCCTGGCGCTCTGGCTCCCCGTGGTCGGCGCGCCGTGACTGACCTGTCCACACGCGACATCCATTCGCTCTTGCCAACGGGGAAATCCTGATGCCCTCCGACCTCGATCTCTCGCTGCCTAACGTCTCCGAGAAACACCTCGAGATGCCAGACCTCGCCAAGCTCGGCATCCCCGGCGCCAGCACGCACCCGCCGCGCATCCTGCTGCTCTATGGCTCGTTGCGGGAGCGGTCCTACAGCCGGTTCCTGACGCTGGAGGCCGAGCGCATCCTCCGACGCCTCGGGGCCGAGACGCGGGTCTTCGATCCCCGTGACCTGCCGGTGGTCGACAGCGTGCCTGCCGACCACCCCAAGGTGGTGGAGCTCCGGGAGCTCTCCCTGTGGTCCGAGGGCCAGGTCTGGTGCAGCCCAGAGCGGCACGGCGCTGTCACCGGCATCCTGAAGAACCAGATCGATTGGCTGCCGCTGGAGAGCAAAGGTATTCGGCCAACCCAAGGGCGCACGCTGGCCGTAATGCAGGTCTCCGGCGGCTCGCAGAGCTTCAATGCCGTCAACACATTGCGCCTGCTGGGCCGCTGGATGCGGATGGTCACCATCCCCAACCAGTCCTCGGTGCCCAAGGCCTACGAGCAGTTCGACGAGGCGGGCCGGATGCTGCCGGGACCGCTCTACGACCGCGCCGTCGACGTCATGGAGGAACTGGTGAAGTTCACCCTGCTCACCCGAGACGTCTCCGGTCACCTCACCGATCGCTATAGCGAGCGGAAGGAGCGGGCGGAGAAGCAGGCCAAGGCCGACCCGGCGAAGTTGTCGGGCGCTGTCGGCTCTGATTGAAATTGTCTCCGCAGCGCAGGACATGGGGCAGGCTCGCCATGTGCCGCGGCCTCATCGACAACAGGCTGACTTCCCGTCCGCCTGGGTGGGCGGACACGGCACATCGCCGTAGGAGCAGAACACACAGCAGTCCCCCGGCTTCGGCCGGAGCAGCATTCCGCATCCGGTGCAGTTGTAGAAGAACTGGCAGGCATTGGTCGGCATTGTCTCAGTCCTGGCCGTGCCGCAAGACGGGCAGGTAACAGTTGATTCCAGGATCAGCGAGGCGTCAGACATAGGCGTATCCAAAGATGAGCAGGACGGCCCCGAGGGCCAGGGCGCCTGCGGTGAGGCGCCGGACGGCCGTACGTGATCGGCAGGAAGGGCCCGGGGCGCAGTAGGCAGCTGCCGTCCGTCGCCGCCACAGCAGGAGCGTGCCTCCTGCCAGGCAGACGACCCCGGCGGCAAGCAGGGCCGCCCGGTGCGGCGCCGCGAGAAGCGCCAGTCCGAACAGCCAGGCGCTCCCCAGGCCGAGCGAGCCAAGAAGTACCGGCAGGGCGCAGCACGAGGCGGCGCCGAATGCCGCGACTAAGCCACCGGCAGCCAGTAGCGCGGCGCCTTTCTCGCCAGCAGGGTGGACTGATGGAAAGGATCTTGCGGCTACGTCGGTCACGGTTCGTCTCCTTGTCCCACTGGTTGAGTCAGCCTAACGTCTATAGCGACTACAGACTCAACCCCCTTCCGAGGAGCTGGGCGACATGGGGCAGGACGGCATCGCAATCGGCGAGCTCTCGCGGCGGACCGGCTGCAACATCGAGACCATCCGCTACTACGAGCGCGTTGGCATCCTGCCGACGCCCGCCCGCCGGGGGCGCTATCGCCTCTACGGCACCGAGGACGTGAGGCGGCTGGCCTTCGTCCGCCGGGCACGTGAACTCGGATTTAACTTGGACGACGTGCGCGCTCTGCTGGGCCTGGGCGATGGTGCCTGTTCCGAGGCCCGCAGCCTCGCCGCGGCCCACCTTGCCGACGTCCGGGCGCGGATTGCCGACCTGAAGGCGATGGAGCGCGTCCTTGCGGACACGGTGCGTCAGTGCGATGCGGGCGGGGAGGCCTCGTGCCCTGTCATCGAGGTACTGGGCGGCCTACCCGCGCGTCCTAGGCAGGCCCTGCGATGACACAGGCTCTACTGCTTGCCGCCGCGTGGTAACGCAGAGGCTGTCCAGTTCGTCGCCATGCTGTCTACACCCGCTGGGTACCGCGGCTCGTGCGCGCCCCGGCGAGCACGGCCCCGGCAGGCTGACCATTCACTCCCGTAGCGCAGCCTGACCTCAGGAGGCCGGCCTGCGCCGCTTCGCCACCGCCCCCCGCACGGCCTCCACGCCCTACCCGGCCACGAGACCCAGGGCCGGGTTCAGCAGTGCCGTAGCCGCGGCCGCGACGCCGATCGCAGGCCAGCAGTCCCGGCGGGCATCGAAGAGACGCTTTGAAAGTGCGAGGTCAGTTCCCGCGACCAGTAGCAAGGCTCCGACAGCGCTCAGCGGAACTGCTGCGAACAGAGCGGCGGCGCTGTCCGCGAAGCCGAGCGCCAGGACCAACAGGACGGCCCCGAAAAGGACCGGCGCCAGTCCTGTGCGCGCGCCGAAACGGTGCTGCGCCGCGACCCCCCCGGCGCCGTGGCACATCGGCATGGCGCCGAAGGGCGCCAGGAGGAGGTTCGCGACCCCGGAGGTCAGGGCAAGGTTGCGCACCGTCGCACGCCCAGCCCGATCCGGGTAGAGGTCGCGGCAGAGGGCGGCGGTGATGATGACTGCGTTCGTCAGAGTGAGCGGCATCTGCGGCAGGACTGCCCGCTCCACCGCCTGCCACGCCGCTCCCCAGGACTGCGGCAGCACCAGGACCGGGAGATGCAGGCTGAAGCCCTGCACCTCCGGCACGGTGGTTAGGCCAGTCGCGAGACCAACCCCAACGGCCGCCATCAGCACCAGGGGCGCGACCGGCGCCTGAGGCCAGAGGTGTGGCACACCAAGCAGAAGGACAAGTGCCGGGACACCGATCCAGGGGGCCGCAGCGATCATCCCGAGGCCGAGCCAACCCATCGTGATACCGAGGCCGAGTTGCAAGCCAGCGGTGACGGATTGCGGGATGAGCTTTGCCACCTGCCCGATGAGGCCCGTGACGCTGAGGACAAGCAGGATGACACCGATGATGAGTCCGGCGGCGGTCATGGCCTCGGGGGTAAGCTGGTCAGTCAGCAGGACGGCGGAGACGGCCTTCATGGGCTGGACAGCCATGGGGATGCCGTAGAATAGCCCGGCCGCGACCAAGGACATGCCGAAGCCAAACAGGACACCCGAAGGAGAAAGGCCCGCCATCGTCATGGCGCCGACAGCGTGCGGGACGAAGGTGCCGAGATCGCCGCAGGCGCCCGCGCATTCGCTCGCCAATCGGTGCCGCCGGGTGGCACCCTCGTCGCTGGGGTGTGCGTTCTCAGCCATCGCTCTTCGTAACGTGCGACTGGCCGCCACGCCAAGGTCGGTGTGAGCGCGAGCCGCTCTAGCGCTCGGCTGCGGCCACGAATGCGTCGGGCCTCGGTGCCAGGGCCTCGACGAGGCGGCATTCAGAAACGGTACCGCATCCGCATTGGCCGGTGAGGGAGTCCAGTTCGCGGCGCAATGCCTGCAAGCCCACGATCTTGCGCTCGACCTCCGCCAGGTGCTCGCGGGCGATCGCGCCGACCGCCCCGCAGGGCATCTCGGGCTGGCCGACCAATCCGAGCAGGGCGCGGATCTGCTCCAACGAGAAGCCAAGTTCCCGCGCCCGCCGGATGAAGCTCAGGCGCCCGAGATGCGCCTCATCGTAGGACCGGTAATTTCCGGCGCTCCGGCCAAGCTTGGCGGTCGCCCGCCATTCTGGCGAGCGGCAGGCACCTGCTGACCGACGTCTGGACCTCGGGTGGCGTGCTGGTCGGCTTCGCGCTGGTCCCGCTCACCGGATGGCTCTGGCTGGACCCAGCCCTCGCCGGGCTCGTCGCCCTGAACATCATCTGGGTGGGGTTCGGGATGGTCCGGGAGTCGGTCGGCGCCCTCATGGACAAGGCCGTGGAACCGGAGGTGCTGGATGGCATCCGCAGGGCAATTGCTGCCTGTGCGGAGGGCGCTCCGGAGGCGCACAACCTGCGTACCCGGACCGCCGGGCACGTGACCTTCATCGAGTTCCACCTCATCGTCGCGACCCAGATGACCGTCGGGGAGGCGCACGACATCTGCGACCGGCTGGAAGGGGTCCTGCGCGAGGAGGTCGGAGAAGCGGTGATCACCATCCACGTCGAGCCCGAAAGCAAGGTCAAGCGGACCGGCGTGCTGGTACTGTGAACGCGCCCGGGCTCGCAAGCCGCCTGCCGCCGGTGCGAGGTGGCGGGTGCAGAGGAGTGCCGCAGGGTCATTCAGGGCGCGGCGGCCGAACCAGGGCCACCCCGCCACATCCGCCGCAAGGTGCTGTCGCCCCGGCGGTGGTGGTGC
>DATMRU010000078.1:0-17829 GCA_035565935.1 Roseomonas sp. | reverse complement strand
GCGGTTCCGGAGATCGCCGCCACCCTGGAGGCGGAGGCGCTGCTGGCGGAATCCCGGCGTGAGGCGCTCTCCGGCCTGCTCAAGGACCTTGCGGAGCAGGACATCTATGAGCTCCAGGAGCGCTATGTCGGTCTGTTTGACCGGGGGCGGGCCGTTTCCCTGCACCTGTTCGAGCACGTGCATGGCGAGAGTCGCGACCGTGGCCAGGCCATGGCGGACCTGATCGCGCTCTACGGCAACCACGGCCTGGAGATGGCACCGGGGGAACTGCCGGACTTCCTGCCGCTCTTCCTTGAATTCCTCTCCCTGCTGCCGCAGGCGGAGGCGCAGGCCCTGCTGGCCGAACCCGCCGCCATCCTGCGTGCGCTGGCCGATCGCCTTGCCACGCGTGACGGCGGCTATGCCGCGGTGATGGAGGCGGTGGCGGAGCTTGCTCGGGCGCCGGCGGTCGGAGCTTCCGCCATCCCCGAGGAGGATCCGGAGGATCTCGCCGCGCTCGATGCGGCCTGGGAGGAGGCAGCCGTCCGCTTCGGTCCCGGCGAGGCGATGGACAACTGTGGAACCGACCGGCTGCGCACCCGCCTGCGGGCGGCGACGCGCGACGCGGCAGCGGCCTGAGGAGGCATCTATCATGGGCAACTGGCTCAACAATGCGCTTTTCGGCTGGTATCCCTACGTCGCGCTGACCGTCTTCCTGCTCGGCAGCCTGCTGCGCTTCGATCACTCCCAGTACACCTGGCGGGCCGGATCCAGCCAGTTGCTGCGCCGGAAGCAGTTGCGCTGGGGATCGAACCTCTTCCATGTCGGGATCCTGGTGATCTTTGGCGGCCATCTGGTGGGCCTGCTAACGCCGGTCGCAGTGTTCGACGCGCTGGGCATCAGCCATGGCTTCAAGCAGGGCCTGGCCATGCTGGTCGGCGGCATCGCGGGCATGGCCTGCTGGATCGGCATCGCCCTGCTGGCGCACCGCCGCCTGCTCGACCCGCGCATCCGCGCCACCTCCAGCTTCAGCGACACGGCGATCCTGCTGGTGCTCTGGGCGCAACTGACGCTCGGCCTGCTGACCATCCCGGTTTCGGCGCAGCACATGGACGGCCATGAGATGGTCAAGTTCATGACCTGGGCGCAGGGTATCGTGACCTTGCAACCGGGCGCGGCGGCGGCGGTCGCGGATGTCAACCTCATCTTCAAGCTGCACCTGCTCCTCGGGATGACGCTCTTCGTGCTGTTTCCTTTCACCCGGCTGGTGCATGTCTGGAGCGCCCCGGTCTGGTATCTGGGCCGTACCGGCTATCAGGTCGTCCGCACCAGGCGCCCGGTGACGCGGGCCCGGCCGCAGGCCGCCGCGCGTCCGGCGGTGGCAGGACCAGGCTTCAAGCCAGCGCCCGAGGCGCCCACGCCGCAGCTTGCCGGTGGGGATAACTGAGCCATGCGTCTTGTCACCCTCCGCAATACGGCGGCGCCGGTCGTGGCGGTCAACAACGTCGTCATCCCCAATGCCGCCATTGCCCGCGAGGCGCAGAACCATGCGAGCGCGGATGCAAAGCAGGCCTGGGGTGAGGCAACCCGCGCGCTGATCGTGCGGGAGCTCCTGGCGCAGCGCGCACAGGCGCTCGGGCTGGCGGCAGCCCCGCAGTCCGTGGACGGGCTGCGGGAGACCGAGGAAGAGGCGCTGATCCGCGCCCTGCTGGAAGCGGACGTCAGGACACCGAAGGCCGACGAGGCCACCTGCCGCCGCTACTATGAAGCCAACCTGGCGCGGTTCCGCGGCCCCGACCTGTTCGAGCCGCTGCATATCCTCTTCCAGGCCGCGCGCGAGGATACGGCGGCCTATGCCGTGGCCCTGGAGCGGGCGCAGGCGGTGCTGGCGGAGGTGCTGGCGGAGCCAGGACGCTTCGAAGCCCTTGCCCGCGCCCACTCCGATTGCACCTCCGCCAGCGATGGCGGGCGCCTCGGACAGATCGGACGGGGCGAGACGACGCCGGAGTTCGAGGCGGCGCTGCGGGGCCTGGAGGCGGGGGAGACCTGTCGGGAGCCGGTCCAGACCCGCTACGGGGTGCATATCCTGCGCCTGGAACGAAAGGTGACGGGGCAGCCACTGCCGTTCGGGCATGTGCGCGAACGCATCGCGCGGTACCTGGAGGAAAGCGCCTGGCACCGTGCCGTGGCGCAGTACGTCGCCCTGCTGGCAGGCCAGGCGACGATCACAGGATTCGACCTGCCAGGCGCCGCGTCGCCCCTGGTTCAATAGGAGAGGCAAGGATGCTGGGCGAAATCCTCAGGGGGCTGACCGACGCCGCTCAGGCGGAAGAAGTCCTCGCCATGGTCAGCCGGCCGGAGATACGGGCGCGGATCGCCCAAATGGCGGCGGCGGACGACGTCGCCCCCGGTGCGCTCGTCGCCGCGAAAGTCCGTCACCTCGTCGAGCATGGCGATGAGGAGGTCTGGCTGGACCTGGTCGGCGCGATGGCCAACGCACCCCAGCCCGCCGCCGCCGCGGTGGAACGCATCCTGGCACGCGCCTTCCCGGATCCGGTTCGGGTGCGCGTGAGCCGGGTGCCGTCATGAACGCGATCTCCCCCGGCTTCGCCTGCACGGCGGGCGGCATGCCCTTCGAGGCCGCGCAGGCCCGCGTCCTGGATCTGGTCAGGCAGCCCCTGGCGGCTGAGACGGTTCCGCTGGAGGCGTGCCCTGGCCGGGCTGCGGCCGCCCCGATCACAGCCCGCCTGTGTCTGCCGGGCTTCGAGCAGTCCGCCATGGATGGCTATGCCATCGCCTCTGCCGGGCTGGCCCCGGGCGCCTGCCTGCCCGTCACCGGTCGCACCGCCGCAGGTGAGGCGCCCGCCAGGTTGGTGCCCGGTGGTGCCCACCGCATCCTGACCGGCGCCCCGATGCCGGAGGGCGCCGATGCGGTCATCGCCCAGGAGCGCGTCCGCCGCCATGGCGCCCTGATCCAGATTGGGGCCGTGCCGCCGCCAGGGACCAATCTGCGCCGCCGGGGCGAGGACATCCGCGCGGGCGACCTCCTGATCCAGGCGGGCACCCTGCTGGACTGGCGCCATGTCACGGTGCTCGCCTCGCAGGGCATCGAGGCCGTGGCGGTGTGGCGGCGGCCGCGGGTCGCGCTGCTGTCGAGCGGGCGTGAGTTGCGGGCGCCCGGGCAGCCCTTGGCGCCTGGCCAGATCCATGATTCCAACCTGCCGATGCTGCGGGCGCTGCTCAGCGCCTGGGGCGCCGAGGTGAGGCCCTGTCCAGGCGTTGCGGACGAGCCGGCCGCCATGCGCGAAGCGCTGCGGTCGGCGGTCGAGGGGGCCGACCTGGTGCTGACAACGGCCGGAATTTCCGTCGGCGACGAGGATCATGTCCGCGACGCCATCGGCGCCCTGGGTGGCGACCTCGCCGTGCTCAAGGTTGCGATGAAGCCCGGCAAGCCGCTGGCGGCGGGGCGGATTGGAGAGGCCGTCTTCATGGGCCTGCCGGGCAATCCGCAGGCGGCGCTGGCGGGAGCCCTGGCTTTCGTGCGGCCTCTGCTGGCCCGTATGGCGGGCAGGGCGGCACCTCCGCCTGTCAAGGCGAAGGCAGGCTTCGAACTGCGCCGGAAGGCCGGGCGGGCGGAGTTCGTTCCCGTCCGCCTGCATGCCCGGCATGCCTGCCTCCGGGCGGCGCGGACCGGCCCGGACGGCTCCGGCAGGCTGTCGCCGCTGCTGGCCGCCGATGGTCTGGCGTATTTCCCGGCCGAGCAGCAGGACATCCGGCTGGGAGACCTTGTCGAGGTCCTGCCCTTCCACGGAATGGGGGCGGCCCATGCCTGACGAGACGGAGGCGAGCGGGCCGCAGGCGGCTTCGTTTCGCGCCATCCTGGCCGAGCGCCGCGCCGAAGCCAGCCGTGCCGCCCAGGAGGCCACCGGGTTGGACGAAGCCGTGCTCGAACGCCTCGTGCGGAGCTTCTACGCCACGGCGCGGCGTGACCCGGTCATCGGGCCGCTTTTCGCGGGCATCGAGGATTGGGAGAGGCATGTCGCCAAGATCCACGACTTCTGGTCGTCGGTGGCGCTGAAGACAGGGCGCTACCACGGACAGCCCATGGCCGCGCATGCGCCGCTCGGGCTCAGGCCGGAGCACTTTGCGCGCTGGCTCGCGCTGTTCGGGCAGACCGCGCGGGAGATCTGCACAGCGGAGGCCGCCGAGTATCTGCTGGAACGGGCGCAGCGCATCGCCAGCAGCCTGGAACATGGCATGGCCTTTCAACGTGGGGAGCTCCCCCGGCTCGTGGCCGCACCGGGGCGCGCTCCCAGGGCCTCAACAAGGACGCTTCCATGAAAGTCTTCGGCGTGGTGGGCGGCTGTGCCGCCAAGGCGGGCCTCGTGCGCAATCTGGTCGCCGAACTGACGCAGCGCGGGCTGCGCGTGTCCACGGTCAAGCATGTGCCGGATGACGTGGATCTCGACAGGCCGGGCACCGGCAGTTGGGCGCACCGGGAGGCAGGGGCGGAGGAGGTCATGCTCGCCAGCGGCGCGCGGCAGATCCTGATGCGGGAGTGCCGCAAGCCTGTGGACGAACCGGATGTCGATGAGCTCCTGAGCCGTCTGGCGCCTGTGGATTTGGTGCTGCTGGAGGGCTTCCGCCTCTCGCCCTACCCGAAGCTGGAAGCCGTAAAGCACGGCCAGGACCGGCGCCTGCTCGCCCTGGACGATCCTTCGGTCTGCGCGGTTACCGGCGATGCGCCGGTTGCCGCGCCCGTGCCGTTCTTCCCGCTCTCCGACCTCGCGGCGCTGGCCGACCTGGTCCTGGCGCAGGCGGCGGACGCCTTCCTGCGTACGGGCTGGGGTGAAGCAGACAACACCTTAGGGGAACACCTGTTTTCAGCCTGACGGGCGATGGCGGCCGGTCGCAGCCAGCGCCGCAGATTTGGCACCATGGTGAGGGCAGTTCGCGATGAACCAGGTTCAGCCGACACCGACCGGCAAGGATGCCGCGCTGCGACGGCTGGTGAGCGGCTTCAGCCGATTCCGGCGGCAGCATTTCGAGGCCGATGAAACGCTCTACGACCATCTGCTGAGCGGCCAGCATCCGGAGGTGATGGTGATCGCCTGCTCGGACAGCAGGACCGATCCCGCGATCATCTGCGGTGCGCGCCCCGGCGACCTCTTCGTCGTCCGCAATGTGGCGGCGCTGGTACCGCCACCATCCGCGGATGGCCAGCCGCATGGCACCGCCTCCGCCATTGAGTTCGGGGTCAAGGCACTTGGGGTTCGCCACGTCGTCGTGCTCGGCCACTCCTTCTGTGCCGGTGTGCGCTGCCTGCTGGAGCATGACCACGAGACGCGCCGCTTCGACTATGTTTCCGCCTGGATGGATGTGGCCAGGAGCGTGCGCGAGGAGATGGACGGATTGGTGACCGAGGCGGAACGCACCAGCATCGCGCGCTGGGCCGAGCAGGCGACCGTCCTGGCCAGTCTCCGGCACCTTGCGGCCTATCCCTTCGTCGCTGAGCGGGTGGCGGCAGGCGATCTGTCGCTGCACGGGTGGTATTTTCACTTCGGTTGGGGTGTCCTGCAAGCGGCGGCCGGGCCGAACGGTCCTTTCCTGCAACTCGACCCCGATCACCCACTGCAGGCAGCCGTCAGCGCAAGCCTGCGGGGCGCTCTGGCCTGCACGCCAGGGTGAAGCGGAGCCAAGACGCGGCCGCTGGTCAAGTTGACGGCCGGCGCCGGGCCTGTAGGAGCTGTGCATCTCCACGTCCCGTGACGGGAGCGAAGCAAGGACATGCTTCGTCCCGTGCTACAGGCAGGTCACCAAGCCGACCAGTCGATGCCGTGGCTTCCCGCGACCGCTCCGGCAACTGTCAGCAGGCTAAAGGTCAGGAGCAGCCAATGGAGCCGCTCGACAAAGCGATATGTCGCCTCCGGGCGTGATCGTGCGCGCCGGGTAAGGAAGCGATCGAGGAAAAGCGGCTCGAGCACAAAGAGCATCACGGTGAAAGCCAGCCAGGTCAGAAGCATGGCGTGCATCCACCAGAACTCCACCATCCGAAAGCGGTCCCACGCCTCCAGGCGCCAGGTCAGGTAGAACCCGCTGGCGCCCGCCAGGAGAGTGGTCAACCGCGCCTGCCGCGCAAAGCGGCCCTCCAGAGCATGAAAGGCCTCGAGGCGCTCTCCGGGCGGGTTGGACCGCCTGATGACCGGCAGGAGGACCGTTGTGACCATGCCTACGCCGCCGATCCAGAGAATGACGGCAAGCACGTGGAGTGCACGGGCAACGGCAAGGTCGTTCATCGAAGGCCTCCTGCCCGGCGGATCGCCGTGCCCGCAAATCAGGCTGTGAAGCGCGGGAACAAGACGTTGTTCTCTATATGGATGTGCTCCACAAGATCCTCCGCAAGCTTCCGGGCCCCCACATAGAGGGCACGCCAGGTCGGACAGGCGTCGTCCGGAGCGGTGAAGTCGAGGGTAAGCCGCTCGAGTTCGCGGAGATGCTCCCCGTGGTCATCGTGCTCCGCCAGCATCACGGCGATGGGCTGCGCGATCATGGGATGGCCGCCGCGGCGCATCAGGGGAAACAGGATCTGCTCCTCCTTCTGCATGTGCTCCTCCAACTCCCCGGCCATGGTCTCCAGATGGCGGGCCAGCCCATGCGGTGCGGCTGGGTGGGTCTTGTGGACGGCCTCGACCCGCCTCGCGAGCCGGATGAGCTCCGCCAATTCCCGACGGTGAACGGCGTGGTAGCGCGTTTCGATGAGGCCGATGAGATCCTCGGTCGCCTCCGGAAGCGTGGCAGGCAATCCGAGCGCTGCGACGGCCTGAAGCTCGGCCGCGACATCCTCCAGGGGGAGGCCCTTGGCGATGGCGGCTTCGGCGAGTGAGATCCGGCCGCCGCAGCAGAAATCAAGCTTGCGCTGTCGGAAGACCTGGGTGGCGCCGGGCAGCGTGACAGCAATCTCTGCCAGGCTTCTGTGAGCGAAGGTGGACCCATAAAGATCGGTGGCGCTCATGCGGCAAGCTCCTGGCCCGCGGATCGGCGGGCGCTGTACCCGCGCTGCGCGGCGAGCGAGCGTTGATCGCCAAAAGCTGTATTGGCGATGCATCTTTTATGCTCTCCCGAAAGTGGTATCGTCAATACCAAATTCGAAAGCCGAACCATGCGCCTGCTCGCCTCGACCGATTTCGCGCTTCGTATCCTCATGTTGCTGGCCAGCAGGCCGCTTGGTGTCCCGGTCAGTGTCGAGATGCTCGCGAGGGAATTGGGGGGCCTGTCGCGCCACCACCTGCACAAAATCGTTCAGGACCTGAATGGGCTGGGAATTACGCGGACGATGCGGGGAACGTCGGGTGGCGTGCTGCTCGCCATGGCTCCCGCGGAGATCCGGCTCGGGCATGTCATTATGCAGCTGGAACAGGAGCAGGCGATGGCGGAATGTTTCCGCCCCGATGCTGCCGGCTGCACACTGCTTCCGGGCTGTCGGCTGAGAGGTGCACTGAGTGGTGCTCAGAAACACTTCTATGAGCACCTGGACGGTTACACATTGGCCGATGTGGCCGTTGGAGAGCGCGAGGCAAAGTAAGCGTTGCTTTGTGACCCATGACGGCGGAGTGCTGGTTAGCGGGCGTTCGTTGCGGCCCAGCACCACAGCATGAGTTCCTCGATGCGGGCCTGAAGCCAGCGATCGGCGAGGCGGGTCAGCAGGCCGGTGAGGTAGCGTTGGGGGTCGATAGTGTTGAGCTTGCAGGTTCTCGAGCTTCGCCGAGCAGATGGAGCGGGTGCTGGTGATGCTCCTACTGGTGCTGCTGACGTGGGGCGGGATGCTGCTGGCCTTCATTGGTCTTCGTTCTGCGCTTGGCCTTGGTCTGGTTTGGCATTCTCGGCACTGATCTGCACTGGCAGAAGGCGCAGATCGCATTCCTCGGCATCCGAAGAATCGGAATGCTGTATTACATGCAGTACGCCTTTGCCCGGGCCGAATTCAGAGGCCACGCTGCGCTGTGGGCTGTGGTGGCCTGCACCGCGCTGCTCTTCACATTCTTGCACAAGATGACCTCCACGTCGCTAGTGCAGATGACAGAGCGGCAGAAGCGGCTGTAGATAGTCTGTTCGCAATCGCCAAAACGGCTGGCCTTCTCCGTTCGGGCCGGTTGGAACGACGTAGCGGATCTCGACGTGGCCATTGGTGACGATGACCCGGTCGACCAGCAGTTCAAGGAGGACGCGCTTACGGTCGAAATCGGCGTCGGCCAAGCCCACCCGGAGGCGGCGGCAGAAGTCTTTGGCATGGGCGGCGAGCTGAGCAGCCTGGTCATGCTGCATGGCATTCTGTTGGAGGGCCCGCTCCTGGGCATCGAGAGCGAGGAGACGGCGCTCCACGTCACGCCGTCGGCGTTCGTATTCCTCGAGGGTCAGCACGGCAGCCAGGTAGGCTTCCGTGAGCCGCTCCAGTTGCTGGCTCAGCGTGGCCCGACCGCGGCGGAGATTGGCTTGGCGGCCCTGTAGTTCCTGTGGCAGCCAGTGCCCACCGCGAGCGCGCTCCATGGCATGAGTGACGATCTCAGGCGTGGTCAGCACCTCGCACAGGTCCTGCCAGACCAGGTCCTCCAGCGCGCGTGCCGGGATATAGCGCGCTGAGCAGCGCTCCCCAGGCATCATCAAGCGCATCTGGGTCTTGGTCCGGCAGAGATAGTAATCGTAGACAGGCGGCATGTGGCGCCCCGTGCAGCCCCCGCGGCAACAGCCGCAGCTGACCAGCCCGCGCAGGAGATACGGGTGCACCCGGTTGTTCCGCCGTGCCATGCGCTGATTATAGGCGAGCCGGTCCCGGGCGCGATCGAACTGTTCCGCGGTGACAATCGCCGGAATGGCGGCGACCGCAATCCATTCCGCGGGATCAGCCAGCCGCTTGCCACCATGGCCACGGCCCTGTGGGAGCAGGGCGGACCGTCGGCGCTCGGCAGGACGGGTGCGCAGCCGGTTGGCATAGACCTGCCCCAGATAGGCCGGGTTGCTCAGCAGCCCTCGCAGCGCCGAGGCGCTCCAGTTCTGCCGCCCTCGGGGCGAGGCGATCCCGAGGCGGTCCAGGTACTGCATCAGACCGATGATCGTGGTGCCTTCATCGGCGAACCGGGCAAACAGATCCCGCACCACGGCCGCCTCCACCTCGTCCAGGCGTACACCGGCCGGGTCTCGCGGGTGGTCAGGATCAAGCCGGTAGCCATAGGGAGGCTGGGTCCAGGGCAGCAGGGTTCCGGCACGCAGCTTCCGCAGCCGGCCCCGACGCATGCGCTCGGTGATCAGGGTCCGCTCGTATTCGGCCACGGCCCCGCGGATCTGCAGCAGCAATTGGTCATGCGGATCCCGGCTCATCGGCCGGTCGAGGAACACCACCTCGGCGCCGTGCTTTTGCAGTTCCTCGACAAGCAGCACCTGGTGGACGTAGTTGCGGGCGAGGCGATCCGGTGCGGTGATCAGGATGCGGTCCAGGCGGGCAGCCGCGACGGCATCACGCAGGCGGTCGAGCCCGGGGCGGCGGAGACTGGCGCCACTGTGGCCGTCGTCACGATACATCCGCTCGGGCGGCAGGTCCCAGCTCTGCGCCTCAGCATGGGCGAGCAGCCGTTCAAGCTGCTGCTCAGTGGTCTGGAACTGAGCCTGGCGCTGGGTCGAGACCCGGGCGTAGACGGCTATCTGCATGATGGCTTTCCTCCGCGAGGCCCTGCGGAACGCGGTCCAGGCTGGCCGGATCCGGACCCGCAGCTATCTGCAGAAGCAGCTGATATGCCCGGTCCCATCGACGCTGCGCCGCCGGATGCCCGACCATCTGCCGACTGACCGTCCAGGGCTGCCGCTTCATGACCCACTCCGAGAGGGCAAGACCCTCGCGAAATGGCGGCCTTACTGGCCCCGGCCGAACGAGCCGTGCCCGGGGGGGCCTCGCCGCCAGGGCAGCGCCAGCCGCCCCTCCCGCCTCAGGCAGAATTTGTCGCTTGTGAACAGGCCATCTAGACCGTCTTCAGCGGGCCGCTTCCGACGACAAATCGGTGAGGAGATGAGGTTGCAGGCGCAGATCTCGGCGCAGGCTTGCACCGTGCTGGAGTCGCTGATCACCGGATAGTCGCAAGGGCGGCGCAGAACGCCGAACTTGCGCCAGTCTCAGAGAGGGAGACCACGGTGAGCCGAGCTGTGGTCGTCGGCGGCATCCTTGTCTTATTGCTGCTGTCACCGGGAACGACGCGCGAGGGGACCGCCTTGCGAATTGCTTTGCGCGCCGTCGCCTACCCTTACGCCTCTCGCCAAGCCGCATAAGCCTCCCAGCAGAGCCTTAAGGCCTGTTAGAGCTCGAGTGCTGTTCCCATGTTTTGGGCATAGCGCAGAGCAATGGGAACCAGGTTTTCACGGATGCGGTCTGGGCTGTGTTCCAGCCTCCAGCCAGGACCCCATCCCAGATGGCGACAGCAGTTGTTGGATTTGTAAGCAGGTAGCTGCGGTATCGAGACCTCGATCGGCACCGATTGAAGCCCCGCGCTGAGCCCATTTCAATGCAACAGGAAGGGGATAAAGCCGCTTTGGCAGGTGTTGTGGTAGGCCGAGCCCGGCGGTAGCAGGCAGGATCGCCTGCGCCCGCATAAAGCAATACTGATGCGTTAGATCAATGTTAGCCTCAAGGGGGGCGTGCTATGCGCGCGGGTGCATCGGATCGGGGACGCCGCGATGATCGACGAAGCCCGCCAGCAGACCAGGCGGCGGCCACGGTAGAGGCCACTGGATCAAGAGAGTTAGTTCCCGCCCCGCGCGCGTCAGGGCCGCCCGCCCGCCAGAACACCGCGTAGGCTTGAGCGGCTCGCGTAGCCGCCGGTGCACAAAGGTGATGCCGTCGTGCTCCCGGCTCAAGCCGCACCGGAATCGCATGCGCGACGGCTGGGCTTGATGTAGATCAATGAGGTGCCCGAGATCGTATGCAACCTTGCCAGCGTCGCCTTAGATGACATTCAAGAACGAGGGAAGAGCGCGATGAAGGCCGGAGAACTGATGTCGACCACCCTCGTGGTGGTGCCGCCAGAAATGCCCGCGGCTTCCATCGCAGAACTCCTGTCCGCCCGCGGCATCTCGGCGGTTCCCGTCGTGGACGCAGGCGGGGCGCCCGTCGGGATCGTCACCGAGGGCGATTTGATTCGGCGGCTTGGCGATGAGCCACCGGGGCCGATCGCTTGGTTCCTAGACCAGCTTCGGAATCCAAAGCAGCTGGCCGAGCGCTTCGTCCGGGCGCATGGCGCCACAGCACGCGAGGTCATGACTACGGATCTCGTCACTGTGAGCGAGGAGGCGCCCGCTGAGGAGATCGCCCGGCTCATGGAGGAACACAGGATTAGGCGTGTCCTGGTAGTCCGGGAGGGCAGTTTGGTGGGCATCGTGAGCCGTGCGGATCTTCTGCGCGCCGTTCTGCGGCCTGGCATGACGACCGAGCAGCCCTCGGCGATCGCGGATGACCTAGCGATCCTGCGGGCGGTTCAGGCGGCCATGCGCGAGCAGCCCTGGGTTGACACATTCTGGATTTATCCTGCCGTTCGGGATGGCGTCGTGTCCCTGCACGGCTTTGCACGGTCGAATGTCGTCCAAGAAGGGCTGCGGCTCCTCGTCCAAGGGATCCCCGGCGTGACAAGGGTCGAAGATCATCTGTCTCCGATGCCCTTCGTGCTCCGCGCCACCCGCTGAGACCTCGGCAGGGGACGCAGGCTCGCACCAGAGAGGCTCTCGTATCGGAGAGGATCGCATGCCCCGGACCATGAAGGCCGCTGTCTTCGTCGAGAAGGAGCGCATTGAGCTGCGCGAGAAGCCGGTTCCCGAGGTCGGGCCCCTGGACGCGCTACTCCGTGTGACGACCACTACCATCTGTGGCACGGACGTACACATTCTGAAGGGCGAGTACCCTGTCGCACCGGGCCTGACGATTGGCCATGAGCCCGTCGGGGTGATCGAGCGCCTCGGCTCAGCCGTAAAGGGGTACAGCGAGGGCCAACGGGTGATCGCCGGTGCGATCACGCCCTCAGGCCATTCCAATGCCTGCCTCTGCGGCTTCTGCTCGCAGGACGGTGTGAGTACGGCGCATGGCTGGAAACCAATCGGCGGCTGGCGCTTCGGCAACACGATCGACGGCTGCCAGGCAGAGTACGTGCTGGTGCCGGACGCCATGGCGAACCTTGCGCCGGTACCAGAGGGCCTGACGGATGAGCAGGTGCTGATGTGCCCGGACATCATGTCCACTGGCTTCGGCGGTGCCGAGAGCGGGCGCATCCGCATCGGCGATTCCGTCGCGGTCTTCGCTCAGGGCCCAATCGGCCTCTGTGCAACTGCAGGGGCAAAGCTGATGGGCGCTACCACTATCATTGCCGTGGACCGCGTATCGGAGCGGCTGGCGATGGCGATGCGCCTTGGTGCGGACTACGTGGTGGATTTCTCGCAGCAGGATCCGGTGCAGGCGGTGCGCGAGCTCACAGGCGGTCGCGGCGTCGATGTCGCGATCGAGGCGCTGGGCCTGCAGTCCACCTTCGAAGCCAGCCTGCGAGTGCTACGCCCGGGTGGCACGCTGTCCTCGCTTGGCGTCTATTCGACCGATCTCCGCATTCCGCTGGATGCCTTTGCCGCTGGCTTGGGCGATCACCGGATTGTCACCACCCTTTGCCCTGGTGGTAAGGAGCGGATGCGCCGTCTCATGGAGGTGATCTCCGGCGGTCGGGTGGATCTGATGCCCTTGGTGACGCATCGCTTCCGCCTGGACGACATCGTTGAGGCCTATGACCTGTTCAGCCACCAGCGCGACGGCGTGATGAAAGTAGCCATTACGCCGTAAGGTGACGGGAAAGCGGGACGGATACTCCGGATGCTGGCCGGTTGAGGAACGTCTCTCGCCTCGCGGCACAAGCGGTCACTGATGCCTGCGCCGCTGGAGGCGAATACAGGAGCGCGCTGACCCAGATCATGGGAGGCTCCCCATTTCCCGGATGGTCTGGAGTGGGAGGGGCCGGTTGGGCCCAGGATCCGTGCGCGCTGATCTGCATCGAGCCCGGAGATCGCATTCATGAGCGTCCGCAACCTGGAGCACCTGCTCAAACCGACCTCAGTGGCCCTGATCGGCGCCAGCACCCAGTCCGGATCCGTCGGCGCGGTCGTGGCACGAAACCTGTTTCGCTCCGGGTATTCCGGACCAGTGATGCCGGTCAACCCGCGCCATCAGGCCGTGGAAGGCGTGCTGGCCTATCCCGATGTTGCCAGTCTGCCGCTGACGCCAGACCTCGCTCTCATCGCCACTCCGCCGCCAACGGTGCCCGGCCTCGTTGCCGAACTGGGGGCGAGGGGTACCAAAGCGGCCGTCGTGATCACAGCCGGGCTCAACCAAGCGACAGCAGGGGGGGCAAGCCTGCGGCAGAAGATGCTCGAGGCAGCCCGGCCGCACCTGTTGCGGATTCTCGGTCCAAACTGCCTCGGCGTCATGGTGCCAGGCATTGGTCTCAACGGCAGCTTCGCGCATCTCTCCCCGCCAGCAGGGGGCTTGGCCTTCGTGACGCAGTCGGGCGCCATGGCCACAGCAGTGCTGGACTGGGCCACGGCACGCGGGATCGGGTTTTCCCATTTTGTGTCCCTGGGCGATATGGCCGATGTGGATTTTGGCGATCTGCTTGACTACCTCGCGGCGGACCCCGGCACGCATGCGGTGCTGCTCTACATCGAGGCGGTGACCCATACCCGGAAGTTTATGTCGGCCGCGCGAGCCTGTGCGCGGCTCAAGCCGCTGATCGTCATCAAGGCTGGCCGGCATGCGGCAGGAGCGCGCGCCGCCGCTTCCCATACCGGCGCTCTCGCCGGCACAGACGCCGTCTATGATGCTGCACTCCGCCGCGCGGGAGCATTGCGCGTCTATCAGACGCACGAGTTGTTTGATGCTGTTGAAACCTTGGGTATGGCTCCTCAAGTGAGCGGCGACCGGCTCGCCATCCTGACCAATGGCGGCGGCCCAGGCGTGCTTGCGATCGATGCCCTGATCGATGCCGGCGGAAAGCCCGCGGAGCTATCGGCGGAGACGATCGCAAGGTTGGATGCAGTCTTGCCGGCCGCATGGTCGCATGGCAATCCGATCGACATCATCGGAGATGCGCCCGGCAGCCGCTTTGCCAGCGCGCTGAAGATCCTTCTGGACGATCAGGGATGTAGCGCCATCCTGGTGCTCAACGCTCCCACGGCCATCGCATCCGGCAGCGATGCCGCGCGTGCCGTAATCGAGGCTGTCGGGCTCAGCCGGCGTCCTGTTCTCACGAGTTGGCTTGGGAACCCGGCCGCCGCGGAATCACGCCGCCTCTTTGCAGCACACCGTATTCCGACTTACTCCACGCCGGAACAGGCAGTCCGCGGCTTCATGCACATCGTGCACTATCGCCGTAATCAAGAACTCTTGCTGCAAGCCCCACCCTCACTGCCTGAGACCTTCGCTCCCGATACGGCATCTGCCGGCATCTTGATCCGCAATGCGCTTTCCGAAGGCCTGGCATGGCTGCCGGATGCCCAGGCAAAGGCGCTCCTCGCAAGCTATGGCATCCCGGTCGTGCCAACCCACACTGCGCGGACGCCGGCCGAAGCCGCGCGTGCGGCTGCGGCATTCAACTCCCCAGTGGCGCTCAAGATCCTTTCCCCCGACATCACCCACAAGTCCGACCTCAGCGGCGTGGTGCTGGATCTCCGAACGCCTCAGGCGGTGCAGGAAGCCGCTGCCGCGATGCTCCAACGAATAGGAGACAGGCGCCCGGGCGCCAAGCTCGATGGCTTCACGGTGCAACCCATGGTGCAGCGTCCCGGAGCCTATGAACTAATTCTCGGGATGACCGAAGACTCCCAGTTCGGCCCGGTTCTCCTGTTCGGCCATGGCGGAACCGCCGTAGAGGTGATCAACGACAAGGCCCTGGCCCTGCCCCCTCTCAATATGGCTCTTGCGCACGAACTGATAGCCGGAACGCGAATCGCCAGGCTCTTGCGCGGCTTCCGAGGCAAGCCGGCCGTTGCGCTCGATAACGTCGCGCTCACTCTGGTCAAAGTCTCACAGCTCATAACCGACTGGGCGGAGATCGCTGAACTGGACATCAATCCACTGCTTGCTGACGCGGGCGGCGTCGTCGCGCTCGACGCCCGCGTCCGGCTGGCGAGAATGACCCAGTGCGGCGCAGAGCGGCTTGCCATTCGCCCGTACCCTCGTGAGCTGGAGCAGAATCTAACGATCAGAGACGGAACCCAAATCTTCGTCCGCCCGATACGCCCCGAGGACGGTTCGGCAGTCCAGACATTGTTCAGCAAGCTGCGGCCGGAAGACATTCGGCTCCGCTTCTTCGCACCCATGAGAATCTTGCCGACGTCGCTTGCGGCTCGGCTGACGCAGATCGACTACGATCGGGAGATGGCCCTCGCTGCCCTGGAGGATCCCCTCAGTCCCAACGGGATTCTCGCCATGGCGCACATCGCTTGCGATCCTGACAACGAGCTTGCGGAGTTTGCGGTCCTGGTGCGCAGCGATATGAAGGGACGCGGCCTGGGCTATGGTTTGATGTCATGCATTATCGACCATGCCCGGCGGCGTGGCGTGCACAAGATCTTTGGAGAGATCCTGCGCGAGAATCAAGTCATGCTGAAGATGTGCGGCGAACTCGGATTCACCGTGCAGAGCGAAGGCGATGAATACAACGTCCTTAGGGCGACTCTGAACTTGTGAGCGGCACAGTAGACTTACCCGGAGTCCATCCTGAATCAGGATAGTCGGCCCACAGCGCAGGACAAGGTAGGCTTCTACCTCCGGCCGTGTACCGCCACGGAGACGAAGTAGAATGCGCCCTGACGCCACGGCGCTACCGGTCCGGCGAGGCGGCTCCGTCCTTGATCTCCACCAAAAAAGGGGACGCTGCGACAGGTCAATAGCAACGGGCCCACAACAGGGCCTCGCCAGCCGTGGCCCTCAGACGAAGACGATCTCCAGAGGGCCGGAGTTGCTGGTGTAGTTTAACGGTCCAGTATAGTCCTGCAGAGTAATGCTGCCGCCGTCCTCGAGCGTGATCACCGTTGAACCATCCCGAACGGAGGCTTCCAGTCGGTGGGGCATGATGATAGGAAGAAAGCGGAAATCAAGCAGATCGGCCCCGTTCCCATAGTCGAGCACGACGTCGTGGCCATTTCCACTGGAGCCCAGGACGACAAAAGTGTCGGCTCCCTCACCACCTTCCAGCCGGTCATTGCCGCCCGGGAGGCCCCACCAGAGCAGATCGGCATCGCCGTAGAGAATGTCGTCGCCTGTACCACCGGACAGTTCGTCGTTCCCGCATTTCGGTGAATCACTTACACTGGTGGACACAACGGTAGCGCCATCTCCATAAAGAATGTCGTTGCCTGCATTGCCGTACAGCCTGTCGCTTCCGCCCTCAACAGACCCCTCCATGCGCCCGGCGTCGCCGTAGATCTCGTCGACTCCCCCGGATCCCAATACGGTGTCGTTTCCTCCGCGTGCTTGGTCAACCATGATACCGCCATCGCCATGGGCGTGATTCGGCGATTCGCGGGGTTCGAGAACGATGAAGTCATCGCCGCCGCGGGTACGCCCCGACATGGCGTAGGCGTCCCCCCACACTGCATCTGGCCCGCCGAGGATCACGTCATTCCCGCCACGAGCGTCGTCCGACATCATCTCGGCATCGCCGAGGAGCCGTGAAACTCCGCCTCCGAAGTCGTAGAGCAGGTCGTCTCCGCCGCGCGAATGGCCGGACATTGTCCCGGCGTCGCCGTACAGCACATCATACCAGAGGGGCCCGCCGATCAGTTGGTCATCGCCACCCCGGGCGGTGCCCTCCATGGCCATGGCATCCCCATAGATCCGGTCGACGCCGTCACGGCCGTCGATATGGTCGTCTCCGCCTCGGCCACAGGCGAGGGTGCCCGGCGTGTCGCCGAACAGAGTGTCGTCCCCGTCGGTTCCCGTGATCCAATCGGACCCGTATCTCTCGTGCCCTGCCATGTGAACCTCCTGCCCGGCGCCCAAGTCGGCAGGATGCGGGGAAATTCATCCTCTCAGGGTGATGCAGATCAAGGCTGACAAGGGCTGTGACGCCATTGCAGTTCACAGCCACGTCATGTGGTCGTGAAGCGATAGCATCCGCAGGTCTAGAATATAGATGCCGCGAGGATGACGGGCATTCGCCTCCGAAAGGTCGGCCAATGCGGCGGAGTGTTCTCGGGCGAGGTAGCGGAATACCGCTCCGGACACCTGATGCTGCGACGGGCCCTGCAGTGACTCACCGACCGCCAAGTAGCCTGGGCCAGATCTGCCAGCGTCAGGGCGCAGTCCTGGCCCAACAGAACCTGGCCGACGGGCAGGCTGCCTTTGCGTCGCCGGTGCTCAGAAAGCCACCCCTGGAAATGAGGAACTCACCTGCCTCGGCTGCGTAGCCTTCCAACGCTTCGGCTTTCTCACCCTTTGCGTCGAGGACGGTCCGACCCTCCGCCTTTGCCACTGTCTGCGCATAAAGCAGCCGAGGTTGAGCTTTCTTGCACGGTGCTTGAGCCAGCGTCTGGAACGCCGCTTGCAAGCTGTCCGCCACCTTCTCGGGAAACCTGTTTTGCAGCGCCTTCGCCTCTTCAACGCCGCGACGAGCTTCACCGAATGCCTTTCGTCCCGGTTCCTCTAGGTCCTGTTAGCTCCTGACTGCCCACCTATCTGCTGTGGAGGTAGCGGAGGGGTGAGTGGGATGGTGCTGACGGATGCGCAGTGGGCGGTGCTGGAGCCGCTGATTGAGGCCTGCCGCCCGCACCGCAAGACGCAGC
>DATMRU010000077.1:0-78217 GCA_035565935.1 Roseomonas sp. | reverse complement strand
CGGGCAGATCCGCCATGACGCTTCCCACCGACAGTCGGCCTGTCGTCCTCATCACCGCCGCCCGGCTGGCGCCCGAAGCCATGGCGATGCTGGAACAGGCCGGGCTGAATCCGGTCTGTACGACCAGTTACCCGGGCGAGGAGGAGCTGCTGGCCGCCATCGCCGCGCACCGGCCGGTGGCGTTCCTGCACCGCCAGGGCCGCATCAACGGCAGCGTCATGGACGCCGCCGCGCCGCATCTGCGCGTGATGGCCCGCCACGGCGCCGGGATCGACGGCATCGACGTCCCCGCCGCGCAAGCACGAAACCTGACCGTGACGCGCGCGGCGGGGGCCAATTCCCGTTCGGTGGCCGAGCATGCGATGGCGCTGATGCTGACCCTGCTGAAGGACCTGCCCGACGTGACGGCTAAGATGCGCGGGGGCCTGTGGGAGAAGACCTCCCGCATGACGCGCGACATCGAGGGCATGACGCTCGGCATCGTCGGGCATGGCGCGATCGGCTCGAAGGTGGCGCGCTTCGCCGCCGCTTTCGGCATGCGGGTGCTGGCCTATGACCCCTATCTGCCCGCGGGAGCGCTGCCCGGCCCGGCCGAGCGGATGCCGACGCTCGACGCCATGCTGGAGCGATCCGAGGTGCTCTCCCTGCATTGCCCGCTGGAGCCGGAAACCCGCGGCATGATCGGTGCTGCCGAACTGGCGCGGCTGCCGAAGGGCGCGATCCTCGTGCACACCGCCCGCGGCGGCATCGTGGACGAGGCGGCGCTGCTGGCGGCGCTGGATTCGGGGCAACTGGCCTGGGCCGGCGTCGATGTCTTCGGCACCGAACCGCTGCCTGGGGACAGCCCGTTGCGGATGCATCCGCGCCTGCTGCCGACCCCGCATCTGGCGGCCAACACGCCGCGCGGCGCTGTCGACATGGCCACCAGCGCGGCGGAGAGCATCATCGCCGTGCTCGCCGGCCGCCGCCCGGCCACGGAGGGCGCCATAGTGGTCGAGGGCGGGCTCGCCGCCGCGCTCCGCTCCGCCTGATCGACGGAAAACCTGCCCCCGAAGACAGCGCGCAGAGGCCAGCCGCGGCCTGACGGGGCAGGACCCGGACGGAATTGTTGCCGGAGCGGACGCAGGAGAGCGTCAGGCCGAGCGGTCTGTGCGCGACATCGTGCCTGTGGCATCGGGCGGCACGCGCGGGCATGGCGCCGCCATTCGACGTCTCGGGGGCGATCGAGGTCAGGCGACAGAAAACCGTTGTCTCATCGGATCATGCACTGTCTAATGTGCTCGGTACTTTCGTCGAAGAACGAAAGGCCGGGGGAAATACCATGGTTGGGTACTCGGAAAGCCGAGGCCGTCGTCCATGCTGATCTATGTGTTGCGACGACTCGGCTTCGCGCTCGTCACTTGTATCTTCATCTCCGTGCTGACCTTCGTCATCATCCGGTTGCCGCCGGGTGATTTCGTGGATGCCTATATCGCCAATCTCGCAGCGAGCGGCAGCTCGATCTCTGTCGATCAGGCCGAGGCCATGCGGCGTGCCTACGGGCTCGATCAGTCCGTCCTCGTCCAGTACTGGAACTGGATGGGCCGCGTGCTGCAGGGTGATTTCGGCGTCTCGATGATGTGGCGTCGGCCGGTCACCGAAGTGATCGGCGACCGCCTGTGGCTCACCATGGTGGTTTCCGTTGCCGCCCTGTTCCTCACATGGGTCATCGCGCTGCCCATCGGGATCTATTCGGCGGTGCGGCAATACTCGATCGGCGATTACATCTTCACGATGCTGGGGTTCATTGGGCTGGCCATACCGAATTTCCTCCTGGCGCTGATCCTGATGTATTTCGGCTTCCGCTATCTCGGGTTGAATGTCGGCGGTCTGTTCTCTGCGGAGTATGTCCAGGCGCCCTGGAGCCTGGCCCGCGTCTGGGATCTGACCAAGCACCTGCCGCTTCCGGCCGCGGTGCTGGCGATCGCCGGAACGGCGCAGCTCATCCGCATCATGCGCGCCAATCTGCTTGACGAACTGCGCAAGCCCTATGTGGTCACAGCCCGCGCCAAGGGCCTGACCGAACGGCGCGCCATCCTGAAATACCCGGTGCGGGCCGCCCTTAACCCCTTTGCCAGCTCCGTCGCCTATCTTTTCCCCTATCTCGTCTCGGGCAGCATCATCGTCTCCCTGGTGCTGGGCCTTCCCACCGTTGGACCGCTGCTGCTGCAGGCGCTGGTGGCGCAGGACATGTTCCTGGCCGGCGCCATCGTCATGCTGCTCGGGGTCATGACGGTGATTGGCACCCTTGTCTCTGACCTGCTGCTGATGTGGATCGACCCCCGCATCCGGCTGGAGGGGCATTGATGAGCGCGACAGCAGCCGGCGATCCTCCCGCCACGGCGCCGGAGGCCCGCTTCGCCCAGGCAACACAGCTGCAGCTGACCTGGTGGCGATTCCGCCGGCACAAACTAGCGCTGGCGAGCATGGTGATCGTCGCGCTGTTCTACGCCGTTGCGGTCTTCGCGGATTTCCTCGCGACCAACGACCCGCATGCGACAGATGCGCGCCGCAGCTTCATCCCGCCGCAGGCGATCCATCTCTTCGACGAGAACGGATTCAACCCGCATGTCTATGGCCTACGGGGCGTTCGGGACATGCGGACCTTCAAGCTGAGCTACGCCCCGGACGAGTCACGCAAGCTGCCGGTGCGGCTCTTCGTGCGCGGATACGACTATGACCTGCTGGGCCTCATCCGCACCGACATCCACCTTTTCGGTGTCGAGGGGGCGCGGCCCGGCGAGGGCATCTTCCTGTTTGGTACTGATCAGCTCGGGCGTGACCTTTATTCTCGGCTCATGGTGGCCACGCGCGTCTCGCTTTCGATCGGACTGGCCGGTGTCATGCTCAGCCTGTTCCTGGGCGTGCTGTTGGGCGGCATCTCCGGCCTCTATGGCGGCTGGGTGGACATGCTGATCCAGCGCCTGATCGAACTGCTGCGCTCGGTGCCCACCATCCCGCTCTGGATGGGGCTGGCGGCGGCCCTGCCCAATACCTGGAGCGTCACTCAGGTCTATTTCGCCATCACCCTCATCATCTCACTGATCGGCTGGACGGACCTGGCGCGGGTTGTGCGCGGCCGCTTCCTGGCCCTGCGCGAGGAGGATTTCGTGGTCGCCGCCGAACTTGCCGGCGCCAGCCAGGGCCGCATCATCTTCCGCCACATGCTGCCCTCCTTCGCCAGCCATATCATCGCGGCGACGACGCTGGCCTTGCCGGCGATGATCATCAGCGAGACCTCGCTCAGCTTCCTCGGCCTGGGCCTGCGGCCGCCGGCGGTGAGCTGGGGAATCCTGCTGCAGGACGCGCAGAACATCCAGGTTCTCTCCGGCGCGCCATGGCTGCTCCTGGCCGCGGTGCCGGTGACGGTGGTGATCCTGGCCTTCAATTTCCTCGGGGATGGATTGCGCGATGCCGCAGACCCCTATGGCTGATCGCGTCGCCCTGGCGGTGCGCGATCTTGCCGTGCAGTTCCGCAGCGAGCAGGGCGTGGTGCGCGCGCTGGATGGGGTGAGCTTCGACCTGCATGCCGGCCGGACGCTCGGCATCGTCGGCGAAAGCGGATGCGGCAAGAGCGTGACGGCGCGTTCCATCCTCCGCCTCATCGATCGCCCGGGCTTTATCACCGGCGGCCGCATGGTCCTGGACCCGGCGACGCCCGGGGAGACCGATCTCGCCAGCCTGGATCCAGAATCAAGGCGGATGCGTGAGGTGCGCGGCGGTCGCATCGGCCTGATCTTCCAGGAGCCAATGACGGCGCTGAGCGTGCACTACACGGTGGGCAACCAGCTCATCGAGGCGGTGCGGCAACACCAGGCCGTCTCCAAGGGCGAGGCCCGCGGCCGCGCCATCGAGCTGCTGCGCGAGGTCGGCATTCCGCGCCCCGAGACGCGCATTGGCGCCTATCCCTTCGAGCTCAGCGGTGGCCTGCGGCAGCGCGTCGGCATTGCCATGGCACTGGCGGGTGACCCCGATATCGTTATCGCCGACGAGCCCACCACGGCGCTGGACGTGACAACCCAGGCGCAGATCCTGGCCCTGCTCCGCCGGCTTCAGGAGGAGAAGAACATCTCTCTCATGCTGATCACGCACGACATGGGCGTGATCGCGGAAATGGCCGATGAGGTGGCGGTGATGTATCTCGGCCGTGTCGTCGAGGTGGCGCCCGTGCGGGAACTCTTCGCCGCGCCGCGCCATCCCTATACCCGCGCCCTGCTACGCGCGGTGCCGAGCATCCTGGCCCAGCCCCGTCAGCGACTCTCCACCATCGGCGGCGCGGTGCCGCATCCTGGGGCGCGCCCCTCCGGCTGCGCCTTCCATCCCCGCTGCAGCGAGCGGGTGGGGGCCATCTGCATGGAGCGCCTCCCGGATCCGGTGCCGCCCGGGCAGGCGGGCGCGAGCTGCTTCCGCACGGAGGTCCCGGCATGACCCTGCTCGAAGTTCAGGATCTGCGGAAGCACTACCCGATCCATGCGGGCCTGTTGCGGCGCGAGGTCGGCCGGGTCCGCGCGGTGGATGGTGTCAGCTTCCAGATCGCCCGCGGCGAGACACTGGCCCTGGTGGGCGAGAGCGGCTGTGGCAAGACCACCGTCTCGCGCTGCATCCTGCGCGCCTTGACCCCGACCTCGGGTGCGATCCGCTTCACCCCCGAGAGTGGCCGTGGGGTGGACCTCGCCACCCTGCCGAAGCGGCAGATGCGGCCGCTGCGGCGGCACATCCAGATGATCTTCCAGGACCCCTATGCCTCGCTGAACCCCCGCATGATGGTGGGCGACATCATCACTGAGCCCCTCAAGGTCAATGGCGTGCCGGCGGCGGAGCGGCGGGAGCGGCTGATGGAGCTGCTGGAGCTGGTGCAGATGCCGCCTGGCTCGCGCAGCCGCTTTCCGCATGCCTTCAGCGGTGGGCAGCGGCAACGCATTGGTATCGCCCGCGCCTTGGCGCTGCACCCGCAGCTCGTCGTGGCGGACGAGCCCGTCTCGGCGCTGGACGTCTCGGTGCAGGCGCAGATCATCAACCTGCTGCTCGATCTGCAGGACCGGCTCGGCATTTCAATGCTGTTCGTCGCGCATGACCTTAGTGTGGTCCGCCATGTCAGCGACCGCGTGGCGGTGATGTATGTCGGGCGGATCGTCGAGGTGGCGCCGACCGACGCGTTGTATCGCGCGCCACGCCATCCCTATACCGAGGCCCTGCTCGCCGCCGTGCCGGCGCCGGACCCGGCACGGCAGCTTCGCCGCAAAGTGGCGCAGGGCGAGGTGGCGGATCCGGCTCATCCGCCACCCGGCTGCGCCTTCCATCCACGTTGCCCCTATGCCGTCGAGCGCTGCCGCATCGAGCGGCCGGAGCTGACAGCCACGGAGTCGGGGCGCTGGGTCAGTTGTCATCGCGCCAGTGAGCTCGACCTCGCCGGCGTCCGTTGAACGATACGAGGGGAGGACGATATGCGGCGCAGGGAGCTGGGGCTTCTGGCATTGGCGGGCTGGGCGGGACAGGCTGTCGCGCAGTCCAGCGGCGGCTTCCATGATTCCGGCCTGGTGGGCCCGCTGGAGGGCCCGAAGATCCTCACCGATCCGGCGCAGCGCCCGAAGCAGTTCAAGGAAGCGCCGGCCCTCGCCGAGCAGGTGCGCGCCGGCAAGCTGCCGCCCGTCGAGCAGCGGCTGCCGGAGGACGTCATGGTCATCCAGCCGCTGCGCAGCACCGGCAAGTATGGCGGCACCTGGCGCCGCGGCTTCATCGGCCCGGGTGACCGGGAGAATGGCAACCGGCTGATGTCGGCCGATAAACCACTCTTCTTCGACGCCTCCGGTACGGAGCTGCAGCCCTGCCTGGTGAGGGCCTGGGAGGTGAGCGAGGACGGGCGGCGGATCACCCTGCATCTGCGGCGTGGGTTGCGCTGGTCCGACGGCACGCCCTGCACCGCCGACGACTGGCTGTTCTGGTTCAACGATCTGTACAGCAATGCCGACCTGGTCCCCGCGCCGGCACCGGAGCTGGCTTCCAACGGTAAGCCCGGACGCATGGTGAAGGTGGATGAGGCCACGGTCGCCTTTGAGTTCGAGGAACCCTATTTCCTGTTCCCCCAGATGCTCGCCGGCGACACGCTGGTGGGCGGCGGGCAGACGCGCCTGCAGTCGGACGGCCGGACCTATGCGCTCTATGCCCCCGCACATTACCTGAAGCAGTTCCTGCCCAAATACACGCCCGTCGAGGAGCTGACGCGGCAGGCCAAGGCGGCCGGCTTCGGCAACTGGGTCGAGCACTTCAAGTACAAGTCCGACTGGTGCCTGAACCGCGAGCTGCCCACGCTCTGTGCCTGGCGCATGGTGCAGCCGATCAACACCCAGCTCTGGGTGCTGGAGCGCAATCCCTACTACTATGCTGTGGACACGGAGGGGCAGCAGCTTCCCTATATCGACCGCGTGCAGTTGACGCTGGCGGAGAACCCGGAGGTGGTGAATCTCCGCGCCGTGGCCGGCGAATACGATTACCAGGAGCGCTTCATCGACCTAGGCAAGCTGCCCGTCATCATCGAAAACCAGGACCGCAGCGGCTATCGCGTGCATCTCGATCTCGGCTTCAACGGCGCCGATTCCGCGCTCTACCCGACGCTGACCTACACCGAGGATCCGGAGATCGGCAAATGGCTGCGCAATGTCGATTTCCGCCGCGCGCTGGCGCTCGGCATCGATCGCGAGCAGCTCAACCAGGCCTTTTGGCTCGGGCTCGGCACGCCGGGCTCGGTGATCCCCGATGTCACCATGCCCGAAAGCCCCGGCGAGGAATGGCGGAACAAGTGGTCCACCCATGACCCGGCGCAGGCCGCCAAGCTGCTCGACAAGATCGGGTTGAAGAAGGACAGCGAAGGCTTCCGGTTGCGCAGCGACAATGGGCAGCGGCTCCGCCTGGAGATCGCCGTTGCGCAGACGCTCTCCCCCACTTGGCCGCAACAGGCCGAGATGGTGGTGCAGCACTGGCGCAAGATCGGCATCGCGGCCGATGTGAAGGTGATGGAGCGCAGCCTCTGGTACACCCGCGCCTATTCGGATCAGCATCAGATCGCGCTCTGGACCAACAACGGCACGGAAAGCCTCTATCTCTTCCCGCGTTACGCCCTGCCGGTCGATCCCCTGGGTGGCGTCATCAGCAATGCCTATGCGGCGTGGTACGGTTCCAATGGCGAGCGCGGCCAGGCGCCCAGCGAGCCGGAGATGCTACGAGCCTTCGAGTTGATGCGCGCCGCCACCAGTCAGAAGCAGGAGCAGCGCAACGAAACGGCGAAGGAGATCTGGAAGCTCGTCGTGGATCAGCAATGGGGCATCGGGTTGGTTGGCCTTTCGCCCGCTTTCATGGGTGTGCGCGTGGTGAACCGGAAGCTGCAGAACGTCCCCGCCCGGACCGCGATCTCGCAGCACTGCCGCACCCCTTGGAGCGGGCATCCGGAGCAATGGTACTTTAGCTAATCGATCGGCTGCGGCGGCCGGGGCATCGTAGGGCGGGCAGGAGAAGTTGCCCGCCCGGATGCCGTCAATGCTTCGCGGCCAGGCAGTTAGGCCGCTGCCACCTGGCGGGCATAGCGCGCGCGTTTGACGCGACCGCCGCTCGCTTCCAGCCCGACGATCCGCCCGCCTTCGCGCAGCACGCGTACGTCCAGCCAACCGCGGAACAGCGTGCCCGGCACATGCACGCGAAAGACATCGCCCTGGACCGGCTCCACCTCCCAGAGTGGCCCCGTCACCACCGGGCCGGCGGCGCGGATGCAGGTCTTGCCCTCCGCCTCCGTCACGCTCCAGGTCGTCGCCATCTCCGGGCTGTGGTAGGTGCCGGGCAGCCCTTCCGGCAGGCTGCCGCCCGGCGTAACGCGACGCCAGAGGCCGACCGTGCCGGCATCCTGCTCGACCTCGACGGCATCCGGCCCCGCTGCGCGGAGGGCGAAGACGCTGCTGCCGCGCGGTGAGGCGAGGCGCCCATCCTCCGTGGCCTCGGCGGTCACGGTTAGGCCGTTGGTTGTCATGGTCAGCTTGCCCTGATCGGAGACCGCCAGCTCCAGCGTCGCGCTGGTCTCCGGATCCAGGTAGCGGCCAGCCAGCTTCTCGAGGGCCTCCCGGGCGGGCAGCGCGGGCACGGGATGCACGCCCGGGCGCCCCTCCAGCACCGCGTCCAGCGCCTGGTGCGCCAGCAGGTTGGGGTCGGAGGCGCCGGAATTCGAGATGGCGATCACCGTCACCTCCTGCGCCGGCACGCGCAGGAACTCGGTGCGATAGCCCGGCCAGAGCCCGCCATGGCTGATCGTCTCCAGCCCGCGATAGGGCCGCGCCACCAGGCCACGCGCGTAGCGGTTGACGGTGCCGTTGCTGAAGGGGGTCTGCGTCGTCAGCCCGTCCAGCCAGCCTGCGCCGATCCGGCGGGTCGTGAAGTTGTGCCCCCACAGCGCCAGGTCCTGCACCGAGGAGACCAGCCCTCCTTCCCCATGCAGCGGGAAGGCGTGCGGGGCGCGCGTCCAGCCCTCCTTGCCATCCGGGAAATAGCCGGTGGCAAGGTTCGGGAGCGCCTCGTTGACGTTCTGCGTCACCCTTGTGTCGCGCATGCCCAGCGGGGCGAAGATGCGCGTCTCCAGGAAGCGGTCCAGTGTCTCGCCGGAGAGGCGCTCGACGATCAGCCCGAGCAGCAGGAAGTTGGAGTTGCTGTAGAGGAAGCGGCTGCCGGGGGTGAAGTTGAGGGTACGCTGGCGGCAGATGCCGTCCACCAGGTCCTGCAGCTGGATCGGCGTGCCGAGATCGGCGCCGCCATGCCGCATGATCTCCAGCATGTCGCGGATGCCGGAGGTGTTGTGCATGAGGTGGGCGACCGTCACGCGCTGCGGGTATTCCGGCAGCTCCGGCAGGTGGCGCCGCGCCTCGTCCTCCAGCGACAGCTTGCCCTCCTCCGCCAGCAT
This sequence comes from Roseomonas sp., assembly GCA_035565935.1. Taxonomy (GTDB): domain Bacteria; phylum Pseudomonadota; class Alphaproteobacteria; order Acetobacterales; family Acetobacteraceae; genus Pseudoroseomonas. Next base: position 69,243 of record DATMRU010000077.1, on the reverse strand, counting down.
CAGGATGGCAGCGCAGGTGAACTGCTTGGAGACGGAGGCGATGCGGAAGCGCGTCGCCGGCCCGATCGGCACGCCGTGTTCGACGCTGGCCAGGCCGGCATGACGGTGCACGGCGAGCCGGCCCTCCAGCACCACGCCGATGGTCACGCCCGGGCCACGCCCGCCGGCCCAGGGGGCTAGCACGGCGTCCACGCGGCGTTCGAGCAAGGTCAGATTCAGATCGGTCACGGCGCGATGTGTCCTTTGTCCTGGCATGTCTCTCGGCCTTCAGGCTCCGCGCGCCGCCCAGCAGGCGGCACGGTGGCCCTGGCCGAGATCGAGCAGCGGGGGTTCCTCCGCCGCGCAGCGCGGCATGGCCAGCGGGCAGCGCGAGCGGAAGCGGCAGCCGGTGGGCAGGCGCGCCGGGTCGGGGGGCTCGCCCGCCGGCGCCGCCACGCCGCGCCGCTGCGCCGGGTCGTGCGAGGGCACGGCGGCCAGCAGGGCACGGGTATAGGGGTGCTGGGGATCGGCGTAGAGCGTCTCGCGCGGGGCCTGCTCGACGATGCGGCCGTAGTACATCACTGCCACCCGGTCGGCCATGTGCTCGACCACGGCGAGGTTGTGCGAGATGAAGACCATGCCAAGGCCGCGCTCCGCCTGCACGTCCTTCAGCAGGTTCAGAATCTGCGCCTGCACGGAGACGTCGAGCGCCGAGACCGGCTCGTCGCAGACCAACAGCCGCGGCTCCAGCACCAGGGCGCGGGCGATGCCGATGCGCTGCCGCTGCCCGCCCGAGAACTCATGCGGGAAGCGCTCGGCATGCTCCGGCCGCAGGCCGACGCGGCGCAGCACCTGTGTCACTGCCGCCTCGCGCTCGGCCCGTGTGCCGATGCCGTGCAGGTCCAGCCCCATCCGCACCGAGCCACCGACGGTGCGGCGCGGGTCGAGCGAGGCCACCGGATCCTGGAATACCATCTGGGCATGCCGGCGCAGTGCCTTCAGCCTGGCAGGCGGTAGGTCGAAGACGCGCTGGCCCTCGATCTCGACCGAACCCTCATCGGCCCGGCGCAGCGCCAGCAGGGTGCGGCCGAGGGTCGATTTGCCGCAGCCGGACTCGCCCACCAGCCCCAGCGTCTCCCCGGCCTCGACGGTCAGGTCCACGCCATCCACGGCCTGCACCCAGGCCCGGGGCCGGCCCATAATGCCGGCGCGCACGGGGAAGCGCACCACCAGCCCGGCCGCCCGCAGCAGTGGCATGCGGCCGGCGGCATCCGCCGGGCGCGGGGAAAGGCGAGCCTCGCCCATCACGACCACCCCCCGGGCGCCGGCTGGGCCGCCGGTGCGCCATCCTGTAGCCAGCACCGCGCCTCCCGCCCCGGCGCCGGCATGAAGGGCGGCGGCGTCTGCCCGTCGCAGCGGGCCAGCCCGGCCTGGCGCCGCCCGTCGCAACGCGGCGCGAAGGCGCAGCCGCGCAGCGGGCGCGTCAGGTCGGGGATGCCGCCGGGGATTTCCTGCAGCCGCTCCTGCACCACGCCCATCACCGGGGCGGAGCGCAGCAGGCCGCGCGTGTAGGGATGCGCCGGGTTGCCGAGGATGTCCTCGACCGGCGCATTCTCGACCACCCGCCCGGCATACATCACCGCCACGCGGTTGGCCATCTGGGCGATCACGCCGATGTCGTGCGTGACCAGGATCAACGCCGTGCCCAGGGCGCGGCAGCGTTCCCGCAGCAGGTCCAGGATCTGCGCCTGCACCGTCACGTCGAGTGCGGTGGTCGGCTCGTCGGCGATCAGGAGGCGCGGCTTCAGCGCCAGCGCCGTCGCGATCATCACGCGCTGTGCCTGCCCACCGGAGATCTCGTGCGGATAGGCGCGCGCCTTCTCCTCCGGATTGGGGATGCCGACAGCGCCCAGCAACTCCACCGCCTCCCGCCAGGCCTCGGCGCGGCTGCGGCCGCCGCGCAACCGCAGCGGCTCGGCGATCTGGCTGCCGATGCGCATCACCGGGTCCAGGCTCGCCTTGGGCTGCTGGAAAATCATGGCGATGTCGCGGCCCCGCAGCGCCGTCAGCGCCCGCGGCCGCATAGCCAGCACGTCCTGCCCCTCGAACAGCACCTGGCCGGAGACGATGCGCCCGGGCGCGTCCACCAGCCGCAGGATGGAGAGCGCCAGCACCGTCTTGCCGCAGCCGGATTCGCCGACGATCCCCAGCACCTCGCCGCGATGGACGGCGAGATCGACGCCGTTCACCGCCCGCACGGCGCCGGGGCCAGTGCCGAAATGTGTGCGCAGGTCGCGCACCTCAAGCAGCGGGGCCTCAGACATCGCGCGGATCCAGCACGTCGCGCAGGCCGTTGCCCAGCAGGTTCATGGCGAAGATCGCCACGAAGATCGCCAGGCCCGGTGCCGCCACGGCCCACCAGGCCGTGAAGAGGAAGGAGCGGGAATTGACCAGCATGGCCCCCCATTCCGGCGTCGGCGGCTGCGCGCCCAGGCCAAGGAAGGACAGCGCGGCCGCCGAGAGCGCCGCGATCGGCGTGGCATAGGAGAGATAGACGATCAGCGGCGAGATGGTGTTAGGCAGCACTGTGCCGATGATAATCTGCGCCTCCGAGGCACCCAGGGCGCGAGCCGCCTCGACATATTCCTCCCGCTTCACGGTCAGTGCGACGGAGCGGATCAGCCGCGCATAGCCGGGAATGCCGGCAACCCCCACCGCCGCCATGGCGGTCCAGAGGCTGGGGCCGAGGATCGCCACGATGGCCAGCACCAGCAGGATGTAGGGGAAGGCCAGCAGCATGTCGGTGAAGCGCATGATGATGCCGTCCGCCAGCGCTGATCCGGCGCCCGCCACAAGCCCCAGCAGGATGCCGAAACCCGCCGAGATGGAGGCGGCGATCAGGCAGATCAGCAGGAAGTAGCGCGTGCCGAAGATCAGCCGGCTCGCGAGGTCGCGGCCCACCTCGTCGGTGCCGAGCCAATTGACGGCGCTGGGCGGCTTTAGCCGGCCCAGGGTGTTCACCGCCAGCGGATCATGCGGCGCGATCCAGGGCGCGAAGGCGGCGCAGAACAGGATCAGCAGCAGGATACCGCCGCCGATCCGGGCCGATGGGTTGCGCAGCAGCCGCCCCAGCACCCAGCGCCAGCCGCCGCGGCGCGGCGCGGTGGCCTCGGCGGCAGGCAGATCCCCGGCGGCGGCCGCCTCGGTCTCTCCATGCATCAGGCTCACGTGTCGTAATCCACTCTGGGGTCGATCCAGGCGTAGAGCACGTCGACCACGAGATTGGCACTGATATGCGCACCGGCACTAATCAGGATGATGGCCTGGGTCAGCGCGAAGTCGCGCCACTGGATGGCCTTCACGCCCAGTTCGCCGATGCCGCGCCAGCCGAAGATGACCTCGATGATGAAGGCGCCGCCGAGCAGGTTGCCGAACTGCAGGCCGATCACCGTCATGACAGCCAGCAGCGTGCCCGGCAGGGCATGGCGCAGGATGACCGACATCTCCCCCATGCCGCGGGAGCGGGCCGCGCGGATATGGTCGCGCCGGAGGATCTCGATCATGGCGGAGCGGGCGATGCGCGACAGCGGCGCTGCCTCGATCAGGCCGAGCGTCAGCGCCGGCAGCAGCAGCGCCGCCCCGCCGCGAGGCACCACCGGGATCCATTGCAGCCAGACCGCAAAGACCAGGATCAGCAGCAGGCCGAAGAAGAAGGCGGGCATGGAGATGCCGAGCAGCCCCACCGTCATCGCGCCCACATCCAGCCAGGTGTCCTTCTTGGCGGCCGAGAGAATACCCATCGGCACGCCGATCAGGATGCCGATCAGCAGCGCGGCGCCGGTGAGCTTCAGCGTGTTGACGAAGCGATAGCCGATCTCCTCCGACACCGGCCGGCGCAGGCGGATGGATTCACCGAAATCGCCCTGCAGCACATTGCCGGCATAGCGGGTGAACTGCACGTACCAGGGCTGGTCGAGCCCGTAGCGCTCGCGCATGGCTGCGATGGCCTCGGCCGCCTCCTCCTCCGTCGTCTGCCCCTCGTACATGGCGGAGACGGCGTCGGTCGGGATCACCGCCTGGATCATGAAGGTGATCAGCAGGATACCGACCACCACCGGCAGCGCCACCAGCAGGCGGCGCAGGATGTAGCGGCTCACCAGTCGCTCATGCGGACATCGCCGTGCAGCACCTGGTTCAGATAGTCGAACTTGTAGTTCTGCAGCCCGGCCTGGATGATGGTGACCTGATAGTTGGTCAGAATAGGCACCATCAGCCGCCGCTCCAGGATCGCCTTCTGCGCCTCGGAGACCACCTTCTGCCGCTCCGCCGGGTCCAGGGTGGAATCGACGGCGGTCAGGATGCGGGTCAGTTCCGCATCCTCCGGCAGCGTTCGGCGGTGCCCGGGCGGACGGAACAGGTTGGTCAGCACCAGCGGGTCGCTGTAGGTCCAGCGGTTGAGGTCCATGTCCCATCCCTCGCGCAGCAGCGAAGGATAGAAGGTGCCCCAGTCCGCGGTGGAGACGCTGATCTCAATGCCGATATCCGCGAGGTTGCTCTGGATCACCGCCAGCGCCCGGTCGGTGACGGGGTTGGCGTAGGAGCGGACGGCAAACTTGGCCTCCTTGCCATCCTTCGCCCGCAGCCCGTTGGGCCCCGCTTTCCAGCCTGCCTGGTCCAGCAGCGCCTTCGCCTTGGCGGGGTCGTAGGGCGTGCCGTATTGGTCGGCCACGGCCTGGTCGTAGCCGGGGATGCCGCGCGAGAGCGGGCTGAGGTCGATGGCGCCATAGCCGCTGTAGGAGGCGCGCAGGATTGCCTCGCGATCGATGGCGTGACTGATGGCGTCGCGCATCACCCGATCGTCGAAGGGCGGGCGGAAGGAGAATTCGAGGAACAGAATGTTCTTCGCCTTCTCGTCGATGACCACCGCGAAACGCTTGTCCTGGCGCAGCCGATCCACCGTGTCCGTCTGCAGCTCCGCCGCGCTCAGCTCGCCGGTCTGTAAAGCGGAGAAGGCAACGCCTTCCTCCGGCAGCACACTCAGCGTGATCTGGTCAGCGTAGGGCGCGCCCTTGTTCACCGCATCCGGCCGCAGCTGCCGGTAATGCGGGTTGCGCACCAGCACCAGCTCGGTGCCGGCCGCCCAGGACTTGAACATATAGGGCCCGGTGCCGACCGGGCGGCGGCCGTACTGCCGCCCCGCCTTCTGCACCGCGGTGGGCGAGTTGAAGCCGTAGGTGGCGCCGGCGAGCAGGATCATCGCAGCGGCGAAGGGGCGGCTGAAGGTCAGTCGGAAGCTCAGCGGGTCCAGCACCTCGCAGCGCTCCAGCGCCGAGATCTGGCCGCGTACCGGCGAGGCCATCTTCGGATCGAGGATATTGTCGAAGTGGAACTTCACCGCGGCGGCGTCCAGCTCGGTGCTGTCGTGGAACTTGGTCCCGGGCCGCAGCTTGAAGGTGATCTGCTTGTTGTCCTCACTGAAGGACCAGGATTCCGCCAGCCAGGGCTGCGGCTTGCCCTCGTTGTCGATGTAGATCAGGCGGTCGTGCAGGAAGTTGAGGCAGGTGTTCACGGTGAGCGATACGCTCTGGCCGCTGTAGAGGGACTCCGGGTCCTCGGTCAGGCGATAGCGCAACTCTTTCGGTGGCGCGGCCCCGGCGCGCCGTGGCAAAGCGGCCAGACTGGAGGCGGCCAGGGCGGGTAGGGCCAGGAAGGTGCGGCGAGTCGGCATCGGCAACAGTTCTCCCGGATTCTGCGCTCGGCGGCGACAGGCAGGGTGCAGCCAGGCTTTAAGGGGCGGAAGCAGCATGCATGCCAGGGCGCGCGGCGCCAAATTATTCTATATTAGGAATGATTTGGTGCGTTGAGAGGGGTTACATGCCCTGCAAATCGGCAGGGCTGGTGCTACTCGGCGTGCGCGCGGCAAACAGTACGACTGCATAGGACCAGCTCGTTTCGATGAGGTCAAGGTCTGGCTGTCGAGTGGATCCTCTCCCGGATAGCTCGCTTCCGGTGCTCACCAGTTGCCTTCTGTAGCGCGAAGGCTTTCAGGAATCCCGAGATGCAAGCGCGGCGCGCGTATGGCGTGCCGCTCCGGGGAGCCCGCTCCCGAGCGGCACGCCATACCAACCTGGCTTCAGCCTCGCGTCACGGCGGCGGGCGTCGCATCCTGTCCCTGGAAGCGGCGCCGCAACTGGAGGGCCAGGCTCACGGCGATCAGTGCGAAGCTGCACAGATGCAGCCCCACGGCGAGCGGGCTGGAGAACAGGATGCCCCATTCGCCGCCGCTGGCGCCCAGGGCGCGGCGCAGATTCTGCTCCATCTGGCCCCCCAGCAGCATGCCGAGCACCACGGGCACCAATGCGAAATCCATCTTCCGCAGAAGATAGCCCAGCACGCCGAAGGCCGACATCAGCAGCAGGTCGAAGGTGCTGTTGTTGATCGTATAGACGCCCATGAAGCTGATTACGACGACGAGCGGCATCAGGTATTTCGGCGGCACCAGCATCAGCCGCGCGAAGAGACCGACCAGCGGGATGTTCAACACCAGCAGCATGACGTTGCTGATGTAGAGGGCGGCGACCAGGCCCCAGACCACATCCGGCTGCCGCTCGAACAGCAGGGGGCCGGGCTGGATATTGAGCGATACCAGCATGCCCAGCATGATGGCCGTCGTGCCGCTGCCCGGAATGCCCAGGGTCAACATCGGCACCAGGTTCCCGCCGGCCGCCGCGTTGTCCGCCGCCTCCGGCGCGGCGACGCCACGCGGATCGCCATGGCCGAAGCGCCCTTCCGTGCCGGCGATCTTCTTCTCCATGGTGTAGCCCAGGAAGCTGGCCATGGTGGCGCCAGCGCCCGGCAGCACGCCGATGACGAAGCCCAGTAGGCTGGCCCGCAAGGTCGGCAGCGGGAAGATCAGGCGGCGATAGCCCCGCAGGCTGCCGACCTGGATGGCTCCGCCGGGCGGCCCCCCCGGCCGTTCGAGGAACAGGAAGAACTCGCTGAGGGCAAAGAGACCAATGGCGGCCACCGCGAAGTCGATGCCGTCGAACAGTTCGTAGTTGTCGAAGGTGTAGCGCGGCACGCCGCTGGCAGGGTCGATCCCGACCGTGCTGATCGCCAGGCCGACCAACCCTGCCAGGAGTGTCTTGACCGGATTGGCCGAGCCGACGCCGCCCACCGAGACCATGGCCAGCACGAAGAGGGCGAAGTACTCCGCCGGCCCGAAATAGATGGCGCTCTTCGCCAGCAGCGGCGCGCAGAGGGTCAGCCCCAATGTCGCCAAGGTGCCGCCGACGAAGGAGGAGATGGCCGAGATCGCCAGCGCCTCGGCCGCGAGTCCCTGGCGTGCCATCGGATAGCCGTCGAGGCAGGTCATCACCGCGGGCGCATCGCCCGGGATGTTCAGCAGGATGCTGGAGATGCGCCCGCCGAACATGGTCCCGTAATAGACGCTGGTCAGCAGGATCAGCGAGCCGATCGGCGAGAGGCCGAGGCTGAAGGCGAGGGGGATCAGCACGGCGATGCCGTTTAGCGGCCCGATTCCCGGAAGCGCACCGATCAGCGTGCCGAGAAAGCAGCCGAACAGCGCCAGCAGCAGGTGCTCCGGCTGCAGCGCGATGCTGAAGCCCTGGCCGAGCAGCGGCAGGATCTCCATCGCGCTAGCCTCCGAAGACCGTGCCGGCCGGCAGCGGCAGTTCCAGCGCCCAGGTGAACAGCCCATAGCAGCCGAGGCTGAGCGCGAGGCCGGAAACCGCCGCCGGAACCGGCCGCGCACCCAGCATCGCCGCCAGCAACGCGGCCAGCACCGCGGTCGAGAGCAGGAAGCCGAGCGGCAGCAGCGCCAGCGCGTACAGGATCAGCAGCACCAGGCAGACCGCCTGCGCGGCGAGCACGCGGCGGCCCGGCCAGACCGGCGCCGGATCGGGGCGCAGGGCGAGATAGAGGCCGAGCAGGCCGATCGGCGGCGCCAGCAGGGCCGGGAAGGCGGCCGGGCCGAGCGGATCGGCGAACTCCGCCTGGTAGTCGCCGGATGTCCAGCCATACCAGGCGGCGAAGGCCGCCAGGATCAGCCCGGTCAGGCGGTCGCTCACCGGATCACTCCGATGTCCTGCGACAGGGTGCGCAGCGCATCGGTGGATGTCCGCACGAAATCCTGGAACTCCTTGCCGCCGCGCCAGACGGGGGTCAGGCCGAAGTTCCGCGCCGCCTGCTTCCACTGCTCGCTATCATAGAGCCGCTTCAGCATCGCGATCTGCTGCTCATAGGCTTCGTCCGAGACGCGGCCGCCGGTGTAGAAGCCGCGCCAGTTCAGCCCCACCACGTCCAGGCCCTGCTCGCGGGCCGTCGGGATCTCGGCATAAGGCGCCCCGAGCCGCTCTTCCGACAGGATGCCCAGCACGCGCACCTGCTTCGCCTCGACAAAGCCCGCGATCTCCGCGAGATCGGTGGCCACGACATCGACATGGCTTCCGAGGAGCTGCGTGACGGCGTTGCTGCCGCCCTCGTACTGGATCCAGCGGATGCGCTTCATCTCCGGTGTAGCCAGCCCGGCGCTGCGGGCAAGCAGCAGCAGCCGGAGGTGGTCGTAGCCGCCCGCGCCGCTGGAGCCGCCGGTCACCGCGGCGGTGGGGTCCTGCTTCAGTGCCGCGAAGAGATCCTTCAGGGTCTTGTAGGGTGCGTCCGGCCGCACCAGTATGACGCCGACATCGGTTCCCAGCATGGCGACCCAGCGCATGCGGTCGATATCCCCGGGATAGCGCTTCTGCGCGATCTGCGTGATGCCCACCGTGCTGGTGGCGACCAGGATCGACGGATCGGCAGCGTGGTTCGCGGCGACGCTGCTGAAGGCGACCGCGCCGACGCCCCCGGGAAGATTGGTGATCTGCACGCTGCGCTCGGTGATGCCGAGCTCCTGCATCAGGCGGCCGACGGTGCGGCAGGTGAAGTCCCAGCCGCCGCCGGGCGGGCTGGGCGCGATGCATTCCGGGCGTGGCCCGACGAAGCCGGCGAGGCCGAGTGCGGCCATGCCGAGAAGGGCGATCCTGCCATAGCGGCGGAAGCCTGTGCGCATGATGTTTCCTCCCGATCCGCCCGTTTCGGGCTGGATTTTGCGTGGTGCCGCGCGATCAGGCCGCTGCGGCCTGCCGTCGCATGGCAGCGAGCCCGCCCGCGTCCTTGAGCTTGCCGGGCAGCTTGTGGCCGACCACCTCCTCGGCCAGCCGGCCCACCTCGCCGAGCCGCTCCAGGTCGACCCCGGTCTCGATGCCCAGTTCGTGGCAGAGGAAGACGAGGTCCTCCGTGCAGATATTGCCGGCCGCGCCGGCATGCTTGGCGAAAGGACAGCCGCCGAGCCCGGCCACTGCGCTGTCGAAGACCCTGACGCCCATCTCGAGCCCCGCCAGGGCATCGGCGATGGCCAGGCCCCGGGTGTCGTGCAGATGCAGCGCGATGGGGTTCTCCGGCCAGGCATCCTGCACCGCGCCCACAAGCCGCTTGATGTCCGCCGGATTGGCCCAGGCCATGGTATCGGCCAGCGAGATCAACGGCCGCGCAGCCCCCGCCTCGGCCGCCATGTCGAGCAGGATCCGGACGCATTCCATCACCTCGGCCGCCGGCACCTCGCCCATGTAGTTGCAGCCGAAGGCGGCCATGACGGAAACGCGGGTGACCGGCACCCCTGCGGCGGCATAGGCCTGCATCAGGGCGCGCTGCTCGGCGATGTCCTCCGCCCGCGTGCGCTGGATGTTGCGTGCGGCGAAGGCCTCCGAGGCGGTCAGGCCGAGGCTGCCTTCCAAGTCCAGCCGCCCGGTGGCCAGGGCGCGCTGGAAGCCGCGCAGGTTCAGCCAGAGTCCGGTGTAGTGCACGCCCTCCTTCCGCCGCATGGCGGCCACCACCGCCTCGGCATCGGCCCAGCCGGGGACCCGCTTCGGATTGACAAAGGAGACCGCCTGGATGTGGCGCAGCCCGGTCTCCGAGAGGGCATCGATCAGGGCCACCTTGGCGACGGTGGGAATATGACCCTTCTCGAACTGGAAACCCTCGCGCGGGCCTTCCTCTCGGATATCGACGCTCTTCGGCCAGGCCATGGCTTCATTCCTTTCCTTGCGCGGCGGGGAGGGGCGCCGGACGGATGACGCCGGCCGCCTGGAGGCCTTCGATCTCGGCCAGTGACAGGCCGGCCTCGGCCAGCACGTCATGGGTATCGGCCCCGGCGGCCGGCGGCTGGCGCCGCAGGCCGGGGCGTCGGCCGCCCAGCTCGACCGGCAGGGCGGGCAGGCGTGCCCGGGTGGTGGCGTTCAGCCAGACCTCCATGGAGGCGCCCTCGCTGGTGAACTGCGGATCGTCCACCAGCTCGTCGGGGCGGGCCACCAGGGCGCAGGGCAGCAGGGCGGCGCGGCAGCGCGCCAGGATCTCGGCGGCGGGCAGCGTCGCGAAGATCGCGCCGAGCCGCGGCAGCATCCAGGTCCGGGCGCGGACGCGGTCGTCATGCGTCGCCAGCCTGGGATCGCTGGCGAGCTCGCCGAGCGGGAAGCTGGCGCAGAAGCGCTGCCAGTGCTGCTCGCTGGTGACGCCGACGAAGACCGGCGCATCCGCCGCCTGGAACACGTCGTAGATGCACCAGGCCCCGCCCTGCCGCGCCGGCATGGGCGGCACCGGGCCGCCTGTGAGCGCCGCCCCGGCGATATGCTGGGCGACTAGGAAAGTGGTGGATTCGAACAGGGCGCTGCGGACCAGCTGGCCTTTCCCGGTCCGCTCCCGCTCCCGCAGGGCAGCGAGGATGGCCACGACGCCGAACACGCCCCCCATGATGTCGATGACCGAGGCGCCGGCGCGCAGCGGCCGACCCGGCGGGCCGGTCATGTAGGCCAGGCCGGCCTGCATCTGCACCACCTCGTCGAGCGCATGGAGATGCTCGTAGGGGCCGGGCAGATAGCCCTTCAGGGCACAGTACACGAGGCGGGGATTGACCTCGCGCAGCCGAGGCCAGTCGAGGCCAAGGCGCTCCATCGTGCCGGGGGCGAAGTTCTCGATCAGCACATCGGCGCCGGCCACCAGGCGCTCGGCCGTGGCCCGGCCGCCCTCCGTCTTGAGATCCAGGCCGATGCTGCGCTTGTTGCGGTTGAACACGCCGAAGAAGCCGGCCGCGAAGCCACCCAGCCGCCGCGTGCGATCCCCCTCCGGTGGCTCAACCCGGATGACCTCGGCACCGAGATCCGCCAGCACGAGGCCGCAGGACGGGCCCATGATGGTATGGCCGAAATCCAGCACGCGGAGGCCTTGCAGCGGCCCGGCCTCCTCGGCGTCGCGCTGCGCCGCCGGGGCGCCGTCCGGAATCATGTCCATGCTATCACCGCGGGCCCGGGCCGCGGTCGGGGTGGCGTGAGGACAGGCGGCCGCCTGGCGCGCCGTGCAGCAACGACATCGAACATCCTCCCGGGATGCGGCCTTCTACGGTGGCCGCTTTCCCTTTGCCCCCTCAAGCAGGGCGTTCTGGCAAGCAGAACTATCGTTCTGATATCCGAAGCTTGAGAGACAGCGCCCCGCGCTGTCAAGCGCTCTGGCAACGGCTCGGGTGCGGCCGCTAGGGGGCGCGCTGGAAGGGCGTCAGGTCGCCATCCAGCGCGGCGGTGATCTTCTGTGCCGCGTCGAGCACGGCACGGCACATGCGCCCGTGATAGGCCGCATTGTCGAAGCGCGTGCGGGTACCGGAGACGCAGACGGCGCCGACCAGACGCCCCGCCCGGTCGAACACCGGGGAGGCGACCGCCGCGATTTCCCGGCTGCGCTCGCCATAGGAACTGATCACCAGAGGCGCCGCGGCCCGGGCGCCATCGGCGAATTCCACCAGCACATGGCCCGCGGCCCCCTGCAGGGGCAGCAGCGTGCCGACCGGAATGTGGTCACGCACCTCCTGCGGGCTGTCCTCCCGATAGAGGCAGATCCGCCTGTCGCCTTCCCGTATGAAGAAGGAGGCGCTTTCGTTGGTCGCGGCGCGCAGCGCGCGGAGGGCCGGCTCCAGCACCAGGCGCAGGTCCAGGCTGCTGCCATAGGCCGATGACAGGAAAGGCACGGCCGGCCCGAGGCGATAGAGGCCATCCGGCTGCCGCACCGTGAAGCGGTGCCGCTCCAATGAGGCCAGGATGCGCAGCAAGGTGCTCTTGTAGAGGCCGGTGCTCCGCGAAAGCTCCGCCAGGGTCTGCGGTTGGGCTGCTTCGCCGAGGGCCATCAGGATGCGAAGCGCCCGATCCACGGCGGCCACCCCGCCAGCATCAGGCGGCGAGGATGGAGGAGGAGCATTCATGATCGGCCGTAGCGTTCCGGGAAGCAGAACACCTGTTCTGTTGAAGGAAGAAGGTCTCGTCAAGTTCCCTTCGCACATCCTTCCGGATGTCTGGGGAGCCGGAAGAGGGGCTTGCCCGTCCCCCTCGGCCTGGGGCGTCGTGGCTGGTGCCGCCAGACAGGCCCCTGGGTCGCCGGCCTTCTTGACCTTCTGCAACTGTCGGACTTCAGGCCACGTTTTCCAGGCGCCATGCCCTCCCGCTCCGCTGTCCTTCGCGATACCTCGATCCGGACCTATCGGGCGAAGCGCGACTTCTCCCGGACCAGCGAACCGCTCCCCCGGAAGGCTAAACCGTCAGCGACGGCAACCCTGAAGTTCGTGGTGCAGAAGCACGCCGCCCGGCGTCTCCACTGGGACTTCCGCCTGGAGCATGAGGGCGTCCTCCTGAGCTGGGCTGTGCCCAAGGGGCCCTCTCTCGACCCCTCCGACAAGCGCCTGGCAGTCCGGGTGGAAGACCATCCCCTCGACTACGCGGCCTTCCAGGGCTCCATCCCGCAAGGCCATTATGGCGCGGGCACGGTCGAGATCTGGGATCAGGGGGAATGGACGCCGGAAGGCGACCCCGCCGAGGCGATCGAACAGGGCGAGCTCAAGTTCCGCCTGGCAGGGACGCGGCTCAAGGGTGGCTTTGTCCTGGTCCGCCTGCGTCAGCGAGGCCGGGAGCGGGCCGAGAACTGGCTCCTCATCAAGGAGCATGACGCGGAAGAGCGTCGGGGCATAGACGCGGAGGCGCTCGAAGCGAGCCCTGGGCCCGAAGGCCCCGTGCCGGCCCGGGGCAAGGCAAAGGCGGAGGAGGGGGGGCGTGACGTCCCGTCTCCTGAGGCCGAGCGGCAGGTCTCCCGGCCGCGCAGGCCGGTGAAGGCCGCCAGCGTGCGGGCCCCCGCGCTGAAGCGCGGAAGCCTGCGGATCGGGGGAGTCCAATTCACCCACGCCGAAAGGGAACTCTGGCCCGGGATCACCAAGCGGGATCTGGCGGATTACTGGCAGACCGTAGCAGCGTATGCGCTTCCTGGCATCGCGACCCGGCCACTCGCCCTGCTCCGCTGCCCCGAAGGCATTGAGGGAGAACGCTTCTTCCAGAAGCACGGGAACAAGGGCATGCCCCCCTCCATCCGCGAGGGGGCGGCTGAAGAAGGCCCCTATCTTGCCATCGACGATGAGGAAGGGCTGGTCGCCTGTGCCCAGATGTCGGCGATCGAGTTGCATGTCTGGGGCTCGCCCGAGAGCGACACCGCACATCCCGACCACATCGTCTTCGACCTGGATCCCGGAGAGGGTGTTGTCTTCGGCAAAGTCGTCGAGGCCGCGAAGGAGATCCGCGCGCGGCTGAAAAAGGCCGGCCTGGAGAGCTTCTGCCGGACAACCGGCGGAAAGGGTCTCCACGTGGTGGCGCCCATCCGCCGGGCCGCCGGCTGGGATGCGGTGCGGACCTTCTGCCACCGTTTCGCGGCCACCATGGAAGCGGAAATGCCCGACCGCTTTGTTTCCACCGTCCCAAAGGCGAAGCGTCGCGGGCGCATCCTTGTGGACTGGCTGCGCAACGGCCCTGGCGCGACCGCTGTCGCCAGCTACTCGCCCCGGGCCAGGCCGGGCGCCACAGTGGCAACGCCTCTCTCCTGGCGGGAGGTCACAGCCAAACTGGACCCGCAGGCCTTTACCCTCGCGACCGTGCCGGCTCGCCTCAAGCGGCTCAAGAAGGACCCATGGGAAGGGTTTAGTACCCTCGACCAAACCATACTGGAGGGGCCCCACTGAGGGCCCAGAAACACCCGATCTAGAGGGGCGCCTGCGCCCGCCCTTGGGTCCTGTCTCGCCGCCCAAGCCGGCGGCCCTTGTCATTTGCGTTCCGCTTATCGAGCACTGCATCAACCGTCTGAAGAACTGCCGTCGTGTGGCCACTCGCCACGACCGCAGCACCAGCGACGTCCTCGGCTTTGTCCACGCTCCCTGCTTGGTTCTGTTCCTTCTGCGTGATGATTCCTGCGGCGACCCCGCCTAGAGCCACCATGCTGGCAGGCCAAAATGGCATTCGTCTGCACAAATCACGGTGGATTGACATCTTGGCAACGTGTGGCAGGGTCGTCGCATAAAGAGGGAGGATTTCGGGGTGCGCAGACTCCTGCTTGCTTCTGTTTGTTGCGTCCTTCCGTTGGCCGCTCAGGCACAGGGCAGCCTTACGATCGCAGCGCAATCAACCCCGACTGCAATGGACCCGCATTTCCATCGCGCGAACAGTAACAACGCGATCCTCCGTCAGGTCTTCGACCCGATGGTCGACTTCGACAATAGCGGCCGGATCGTGCCGCGCCTTGCGGAAGCCTGGAGCGCTACCGACGACCTGACCTGGGAGTTCCGGCTCCGTGAGGGAGTCCGCTTCCATGATGGCACTCCGCTGAAGGCTGATGATGTGGCCTTCTCTTTCACTCGCCTGCCGCTGGTTCCGAACAGCCCCGGTTCCTTCGCCTCAGCCGTCCGTACGGTAAAGAGTGTCGATATCGTCGATGACCGGACGCTTCGCATCACGACGAGCGAACCGACGCCGTTCCTGGACGCGGAACTGACTGCGATCATGATCCTCTCGCGTCAGCTTCACGAGAACTCCACGACGGCCGACTTCAACAATGGCCGCGCCATGATCGGCACGGGAGCCTATCGTCACCTCTCTTACGAGCAGGGCAACCGGCTGGAGGTGGAGCAGAATCCTGGCTTCTGGGGCGACAAGGCGCCGTGGAAGCGCGTTCAGATCCGCTTCGTCAGCAATCCCGGTGCACGCGTGGCGGCTTTGCTCTCGGGGGATGTGGACCTGATCGACGGCGTGCCGACGCAGGATGTCGCTCGCCTGGCCGCCGATCCGCGTGTCGAGATCTTCAGCACTGAGAGCAACGGCACGGCCTATCTCTTTCCTGACACGGCGCGCGATCAGGCCCCCTTCATCACGGACCGCGACGGCAAGCCGCTGGACAAGAACCCCTTGCGCGATGTCCGTGTCCGCCAGGCCCTGTCCATGTCCATGAACCGGGAGGTCATCGTGGGCCGGCTGCTCGCCGGGCAGGGGAGGCCAGCCGAACAGTTCGCCTCACCTGTCGCGATCGGCCGCATCCCGGATCGGGCACCCATCCCCTATGATGTCGGGCGTGCTCGCGCCCTGCTGGCCGAGGCCGGCTATCCCGATGGTTTCCGCATGACCATCCATGGCCCGAGCGGCTGGTTCTCGGGCGATACGGATGTGCTGCAGGCGATCGCGCAGGGTTTCACCCGCATCGGCGTGGAGACCCGCGTGGAAGTATTGCCGACGACAACCTTCTTCGCGCGCGCGACGAATCGCGACTTCGCGATGTTCATGACGACCTATGCCTCGAATCTCGCGGCAATCACGCTTCAGCAGGTTCTGGCCACCCGCGACACCAAGACGCGGATGGGTCCTTTCAACAGGCAGCACTACTCGAACCCGGAGATGGATCGCACGCTGCTGCAGGCCATGCAGACCATGGACGAGACGAAACGCAATGCGCTGACCGCCGAGGCCATGCGGATCGCCATCGACGATGTGGGCGTGATCCCGATTTTCTACCCGAAGGCCGTCTGGGCGGGCCTGAAGGCACGCGTCCGCTACGATGCCTCGCCCGCCTGGTACACCAACGCACTCTTCGCCACGCCGGCCGATACAGCCCGTTCCAACTAAGACAGGAAAACTGAGGAAATGCCCGATTCCGACATGCTGGCGCGCCTGAGCCGCGCCGTTGATGCGTCGTTCGAGAAGCAGGTCGGCCTGCTGCAGGACCTCGTCCGCTTCCCTTCGCGGCGCGGGGAGGAGGGGCCGCTCCAGGATTGGATGGCGCGCGAGTTCGCGAAGCGCGGCTATGCGGTGGATCGTTTCACCTTGGCCGATGTGGGGCTGCAATCCCACGAGAAGGCCGCGCCGATGGTCGAGGTGAATCCCTCCAACTCCGTCCAGGTCGTCGGCACCTATCGCGCGAAGAACCCGAAGGGCCGCAGCCTGATCCTGCAGGGCCATATCGACGTGGTGCCCGAGGGTCCCGAGGATATGTGGACTCATCCACCCTATGCCGGCGTGGTGCGTGACGGCTGGCTCTATGGCCGGGGCGCGAATGACATGAAGGCCGGCGTTTCCTGCATGATCGCCGCCATGGATGTGCTCCGCGAGGCGGGCTATGAGCCGGCGGCGGATGTCTATCTCCAGACGGTGACGGAGGAGGAGAGCACCGGCAACGGTGCGCTCGCGACCTTGCTGCGCGGCTATCGGGCCGACGCGGTGCTGATCCCGGAGCCGACGGGCCACACCCTCACCCGGGCTCACACGGGTACGCTGTGGTTCCGCCTGCGTGTGCGCGGTGTTCCCGTCCATGTCGCGGTCGCACAGGACGGCACCAACGCGATCATGTCCGCCTATCACCTGATCCAGGCGCTGGTGGCGCACACCAAGGCGCTGAACGAGGCGGCGGCGTCCGATCCGGTCTATGCGGTCATCCGGGATCCCATCAAGTTCAATCCGGGCATCATCCGCGGTGGCGACTGGGCCAGCAGCACGCCTGCCTGGTGTGAGGTGGATTGCCGCATCGGCCTTCTTCCCTCCATGGAGGTGAAGGATGCCATGGCCGCCGTGGAGCGCGTCGTGAAAGAGGCGTCGGGAGGTGACCGCTTCCTCTCCAACAATCCGCCGGAGGTGGTCTGGCACGGCTTCCAGGCCGATGGCTTCGTGCTTGAGGCGGGCAGCGACGCGGAGACCGTGCTCTCCTCCGCCCATGTGGAGGTGCATGGCAAGCCGATGGAGGAGCGCCGTTCGACCGCCGTCAACGACACGCGCTACTATGGCCGCTACTACAACATCCCGGCCCTCTGCTACGGGCCGAAGGGCGAGGGTAATCATGGCTTTGACGAGCGGACATCCCTTGAAGACCTGCGCCGCTGCACGCTGACGATGGCCAAGTTCATCGCCGATTGGTGCGGCGTGAATCCCCTCTGACACGGGAGAAAGGTGCCGCGCGCCGTCGTCCTGGCTGTGTGTCGGTCATGGCATGGCAGGACAGGCGGCGAGCAGCCCTGGAGCGGTGACCGGGCTCGGGACCATGGCGCGGCTAGCCGCGGCCAGCGGTCGGCGGCACCACTAAGCGGGGGGCAACCATTCTGCCCACCCGCCCCGCTCGCCCCCTCAGGCCCTCGATCGGCTACTGCGCCTTGCCTTGGTCGGGCACTTCCGCCGCCTGACTCTTCAATGCGGCCAGCTCGCGTCGGAGCGCCCTTGTCTCTTCGAAGCGACGGGTCACGTCGCGCAAGATCGCGAGCAAGCCCTCCATCCGGCCATCCACGCCATGGACCGGCACGATTGTGAACTCAAGCGAGATGCGGGAGCCGTCCTTTCGCAGGCCCGGCACGGCGAGGAGCTCACCGTGGCCATAGCGGCTCTCGCCGGTCTCCATGACGCTGTGGAATCCGGTCCAGTGCCGCTTCCGTTGTGGCTCAGGGATGATGATGTCGAGGGAACGGCCCTCGGCCTCCACAGCCGTGAAGCTGAACAGGCGCTCCGCGCCCGGGTTCCAGAAGCGGATCGTACCGTCACGGTCCGCATAGACGACAGCGTCCAACGCCGCCTCGAGCACCGCGCGGCCGAGCCGCTCCAATTGCGCGGCTGGCAATGTGCTGTCAGTCAAGACCTATACCCTCTCCTGTCCCCCGTTCCCGCCATCTCCACGGTATTCGGCGTGGCGCCGCCGTGCCCTTCGATCCGGCTGACCTGCCGGGCGCCCATTATCGCGCTTCCGCCAGCTCCCCCGCCGCTGCATCAGCCTGGTGCTTCGGCGGCTCCGCGCGCTGGCCTGCGGCTTCGCCGCGCATCGGGCGACCGGACCCGCCCCGCCGCAGCATGACGATCTCCCCGAGGACGGAAAACGCGATCTCCTCGGGCGTCCGCGCGCCAAGATCGAGCCCTGCTGGCGCTCGCAGCCGTGTGAGATCCTCCTCCGTGAAGCCCTCCCCACGTAGGAAGTCCAGGACCAGCCGCGACCGCTTGCGGCTTGCGATCACCGCGATGTAGCGGGCAGGGGAGCGGAGCGCACGGACGGCGGAAATGTGGTCGCCCTTGTGCTGTGTGGCGATCACCACGGCGTCGTCGGCCACGGGCGCGAGCTGCTCATAGTCGTAATCGTCGCCTATGATCTGCGCGGCATCCGGATAACGCGCCGGGTCCGGTGCCGGCGTATCGTTGATGACGGCGCGGAAGCCAAGTGTTGCGCCGAAGCGGCACAGGCACTCCGCCACCCGGCCATGCCCGAGAATCCATAATGTCGGCTGCGGCAGGACCGGTTCGATATAGACGCGCATGCTGCCGCCGCAGGGCATGCCGGTCCCGAGCACCTCATCATCGAGATCGAGCTCGATCACCTGGGGGCGCTGGTCACGTAGGCATTCCAGCGCGGCGCGGCGCACTGTGGATTCCGCGCAGCCGCCCCCGACCCAGCCAGTGAGTATGGCGCCGTCCTGGCCGATCAGCGCCTTGGCGCCCGGTCTGGCTGAAGCGGAGCCCTCGGTCTCGACCACCGTGGCCAGAGCATAGGCTTCGCGCCGGCCCCGCAGCGCCAGCATGAGGTCTAGCAGATCAGGCTGCTCTCTCTCGGCCATGGCAGAACCCCATTCGTATCCGGCCGCGTCGCGGCAGCCAAAGGTAACCAGGATGGATCTTGGTGCGGGGGGACCAGCATGCAAACGAAATTTACCGGGAAATGCCCCTAGATATTTTCGCAGAATGCGGCGGGGAACCGGTGGATATCGCGCCAGCCCGCACCTCCCCCGCCACTGTCGCCGCAGGCAGCGTCGGCCGTGCCTCCGGAGGCCCCTTATGCCAGCCGGACAACCGGCAGCATGCCGGTCAAAGAGAGGTCCCGCCTCCTGTCCCTGCATAGGGGTGGCCCAAGATCCGCCAGGGCGGGCCGGGCAGGGTCGGTCCCCCAGTCAGGAACCGGATCCTGAACCTCCATCAATCCCTGCCGGCAAGGCGTAGCCCTTCCTGGATCCTCAGGTGCTTTCCACGCTGCGGGCAGGGGCCGCACCGCTCTCTCGCAACTTCCGCTTGATCGCCTGCATCAGCAGAGGCGGGCTCGCCAGAACGGGGCAGGGCAGATCGTCGCTCAGGCCGGGCTGCAGATGGGCAAGCGAGGCCTGGGCCAATACCACCACGTCCACGTTTTCCGCCAGCCGCCGCGCCGCCTGGCGTACCGTCTCGTCATGCCGGGCGCGATCCCCCGCCATGAGCGCCGCATAGGCCTCCGGCTCGACCATTGGCGTGATGGAAATCTCCCGCCCCTGCTCGGCGGCATGGGCCCGCAACAGGGCGCTGCTCGGCTCCACCGTGCTGGAGGCGGTGCAGAGCAGGCCGATGCGCGAGGCGCTGCGCACGGCCTCCGCGGCCATGGGATCGTCGATCTTCAGCACGGGCTGCTGCACGACGCGCCGGGCGATATCCACCGCCGGAGAGGTGGAGGAACAGGTGACGACAATCAGCTCCGCCCCCGCTTCCGCCGCCAGGACGATCTGCGCGACCACCCGGCGATAGACCAGCGCCTGCGGGGCACCACGCAGCAGGTCCTGCAACAGGCTCTCGTTCAGGATGTGGAAGCTGTCGGCGTCCGGCAGCGTGCTGCGCATGCGCTCGCGGAAGGTCTCCACGAGAAAGCCGACCGTGTGGATGAAGCCGATGCGAGCCGCCATGGCCATTTTCCTCTTCTGCCCGGTCACCTGACCATGGACAATCTATTCCATTTCCTGGAAACTGGAAAATATTCTTCATGAGCCAAGGGCCGGAACGGGAGAGATCATGCAGGTTTCCGCAGGCAAGCTCTGGTCGCTGAGGCGTCTGTCCGACGCGCGGGGCTTCTTCACCATGATCGCCGTGGACCAGCGCCCGGGTGTCGAGCAACTCGTCGCCGAACGGCACGGCGCGCCGGACTGGGAGGAAATCGGCCGGATCAAGCGCCTGCTGATCGAGGAGCTCTCGCCCCATGCCTCGGCCATGCTGCTCGATCCGCAATACGCCTATCCCTATGCCTGCCAGTCGGTCGACCCGGCCCGCGGACTGCTCATCACCCTGGAGCAATTCGCCTGCGAAGAGGGGCCGGGCGGGCGGAAGACGCTCATCTATCCCAACTGGTCCGTCGCCAAGATCAAGCGGCTGGGTGCGGACGGGGTGAAGCTGATGCTCTGGTACCGCCCTGATGCGGCGCCGGATGTGCTGGCCCATCAGCATGCCCTGGTGGAGCAGGTCGGGCGCGAATGCCGCGAGCACGACATCGCCTTCCTGCTGGAACCCCTCGTCTATCCGCTGGGTGGCAGCGCCGCCGGCGACTCCTACCATGAGGACAGTGGCAAGCGGCCGGAGATGGTGCTCGCCACCGTGGAGGAGTTCCGCAAGGAGCGCTACGGCATCGACATCTTCAAGCTGGAGACCCCCATCCCGGCCAAGGTGATTGCTGACCCCGACGACGGAAGTGCGGAGGCGGCGCAGACCCAGGACTGGTTCAACCGGATCGACGCCATGCTGGACCGCCCCTGGGTCATGCTCTCGGCCGGCGCGGCCATGGAGCCCTTCCGGCGCATCCTCACCTATGCTTTCCGGGCCGGAGCCAGCGGCTATCTGGCCGGGCGCGCCATCTGGTGGCCGGCGGCGCTGGAATATCCGGACTGGGACGCCTTCCGCAGCCGCGTGCGCGAGCACGGCCTGCCCTATGTGGCCCTCGTGCAGTCCCTGCTCACGCAACATGGCCGCCCCTGGATGTCGAAGCCCGCCTTCGCGGACGGGGTTTCACTGGCCGGCGGCGGCCCGGATTTCCTGCGGAGCTACCAGGGCTGAGCCAGAAGGGCATCTACCTCGGGACGTGAGGGGATGCCCGCCCGCCCGCCCGGCCGGGTGCACTTCAGCGAGGCGGCCGCGACCGCGAAGCGCGCCGCCTTCTCCACGGTGGCACCCTCGGCCAGGGCCAGCGCATAGGCGCCGTGGAACACATCGCCCGCGCCCAGCGTGTCCACCACGGCGACGCGCGGCGCCGGAAGGCGGCGCAGCGCATCGCCCTCCAGCCAGAGATAGCCATCCGGCCCTGTCGTCACGCCCAGCACCGCCGCCGGCACGCGGCGGCGCAGGGCGCGAAGGCCCTCCTCCGGCGAGGCGCAGCCGGAATGGTGGCGCAGGGCGGGCTCGGAGAAGATGACATGCCCGGCCTGATCGATCAGGGCCGCGGATTCCGGCATCGGCCCCAGATCGGCATCCAGCACGGAGGGCAGGCCATGCTCTGCCGCGATCTCCAGCGCCCGCCGCGCCCCGGCAGGCCATCCCATATCCACCAGCACGGCGCCGCAGCCCGCGATCCGAGCGGTGTCGAACCAATGCGGCTCGACCTGCAGCCCACGGCCCGGAAAATTCAGGATCAGCCGTTCCCCCGCCGTGTCCACGGCGACCGCCGACCAGGCGGATTGCGCCCCGTCCAGCTCCGCGACCCCCGAGATATCCACGCCGTAGCGCGCCAGCTCCGCGCGGATCACGCGGCCCGTATCGTCCCGGCCGACGCGGCCATGCAGCCGCGCCGTGCCCGCAAGCCCGACGATGGCGACGGCACCGGTCGCGGCAGGCCCGCCGCCCGCCTCCGTCACCGCCGTCGCATAGAGCTTCGTCGCCTGGGTCGGCAGGGACGGCACGGACAGGATCCGGTCATGAACCGTCATGCCGACACAGGCGACCGAAGCCATGCCGGTCAGCTATCCGCGAGCGGCAGCAGGTCCACCCCCGCATATTTGCGGAAGGCCTCGGCCAGCCTGCCATCCGCCTTCACCTTGTCGATGAAGGCATTCACCGTGCGGTGCAGGTCCTCGCTGCCATGGCGCATCGCCATGCCGATCATCTGCACCCCCAGCGAGAGCTTCTTCTCGTAGTTCCGGCCGGGCTGCAGGCGGTTGGTCTGCGCCGGGATCAGGAAGCCCGTCGCCGTCGCATCCACCTGCCGCGTCATGAGCGCCTGGATGGTGCTCGCATCATTGTCGTAGCGCATGACGGTGGCACCGGGCGCCAACTGCACCACCATCGGGTCCTGGATCGCGCCGCGCACGACGGAGACGCGCTTGCCCTTCAGGTCTTCGAAGCTGGTGATCTTCGTCTCCGCCGGCGCCATGATGATGCTCTCCTGGGCGCAATAGGGCTTGGAGAAGAGCACCTGCTCGGCGCGCTGCGGCGTGATGGTCAGCGTCGCCATCACCAGATCGGCCTTGCCGGTCAGGATGAAGGGAATGCGGTTCTGACTGGTGACCGGCACCAGCTCCAGCGGAATGCCCAGGTCCTGGGAGAGCAGCTTGGCGACGGCGATGTCATAGCCATCCGGCTGCATGGAGGTGTCCAGCATGCCCCAGGGCGGGTTGTTGGTGTCCACTGCCACCAGGATCTTGCCGCGCTTGCGGATGTCATCCACGGTCGTGACGCCGGTGTTCTGCGCCAGGGCGGGCCGCGCCAGCGGCAGGAGAGGCGCCAGCAGCAGCGGCGCCAGAAGGCCTCGACGGTTCATTCTTGTATCCTCCCTTTCGATGTTCTCAATCCCGGACGCCGATGGCCCGGACGAACTGCACCAGCTCCGGCGTGCGTGGCCGCTCGAAGATATCGGCCGGGCTTCCCTGCTCATGGATGCGGCCGGCATGCATGAAGACCACGCGGCTGGCCGCGCGCCGCGCGAAGCTCATCTCATGAGTCACCAGCAGCATGGTCATGCTGCGGGCGGCCAGATCCTGCACCACGTCCAACACCTCTCCCACCATTTCCGGGTCGAGGGCGGAGGTGATCTCGTCGCAGAGCAGTACCTTCGGCTCCAGCCCGAGGGCGCGGGCAATGGCCACGCGCTGCTGCTGGCCGCCGGATAGCGCAGAAGGATAGGCATCCGCCCGATCCGCCAGCCCCACCCGCTCCAGCAGCTTCTGCGCCTGGGCGCCCGCCTCCGCCTTGCCGCGCCCGAGTACCACGGTCTGCGGCAGCGCCACATTCTCCCGCGCCGTCAGATGCGGGAACAGGTTGAAGCTCTGGAAAATCATGCCGACATCCTGCCGCAGCGCCTTCAGCGCGCGCGGGGACTGGCTGACCGTGTGGCCGGCCACCCGGATGCTGCCGCCGTCGATCGTCTCCAGTCCGTTGACGCAGCGCAGCAAGGTGCTCTTCCCCGAGCCGCTGCGCCCGAGAATCGCCACCACCTCGCCGGCCTCCACCTCCAGTGAGACGCCGTCGAGCACGACATGCTTCCCATACTGCTTACGCAGTGACTGGACTTGGACGATCGACATGCAGTTTCTTCTCCAGCCGCCGGCTGAGTAGGGTCAGGGGGAAACACAGGATGAAGTAGATGGCCGCCGCGATGAGATAGACCTTGATCGGCTGGAAGGTCAGGTTGTTCACGAACTGCGCGGCCTGGGTCAGCTCCTGGAAGCCGATGATCGAGGCGAGCGAGGTGTTCTTGATCACCTGCACCATGAAGCCAACGGTCGGCGGAATGGCGATCCGGATGGATTGCGGCACGATGACGTAGCGGAACTGCTCGAAGGTGCTGAAGCCCAGCGCGGCCGAAGCCTGCCACTGCCCCCGCGGCACCGCCTCGATCGCGCCGCGCCAGATCTCGCCGAAATAGGCGCCCGCGTAGCAGGAGAGCGCGACGGTGACGGCGACATAGGCGTTCTGCCCTTCCCCCACCAGGGCCAGGCCGAAGAAGACGAGAAAGAGCAGCATCAGCAGCGGCGTGCACTGGAAGAGCAGGATCCAGATGCGCGCGAACTCCCGCGCCAGGCGGTTCCTGGAGACGCGCAGGAAGGCCAGCACCAGCCCGAGCGCCCCGCCGCCGACATAGGCGATGAGCGAGAGGATCGCCGTCCACTCCGCCGCCCGCAGCATGAAGAGGAATTCGGGCTGTCCGAAATCGCGGATCATAGGCGGCCCCGGCGGCTGAACCAGCCGATGTCGAGGCCGGCGAAGAGCAGTTTTAGAGCGAAGGCGATGGCGAGATAGATCAGGGTGACGATGATGTAGACCTCGAAAGGTCGGAAGGTCTGCGTCTCCAGGATATGACCCGCCGCCGTCAGCTCGTCGGCCGAGATGGTGGAAACAACGCTCGACCCCAGCATCACGAGGATGAACTGGCTGCCCAGCGCCGGTGCCGCGACGCGCAGCGCGGGGAAGAGCACGATGTGGCGGATGATGTCGGTGGTGGAGAAGGCCAGCGCCCGCGCCGCCTCGATCTGCCCCCGCGGAATCGCCATGATGCCGGAGCGGATGATCTCCGTGCTATAGGCGGCGCAGTTGACCGACATGCCGATCAGCGCCGCCGTGACGGGGTCGAGCGAGATGCCGAGGGAGGGCAGGCCGAAATAGATGAGGAAGAGCTGGATCAGGAAGGGCGTGTTGCGGATCGCCTCGACATAGGCGCCGATGATCCTGTCGGCCCAGCGCCCGCCGAAACTGCGCAGCACCGCGAAAAGCGCGCCGAAGATCAGACCCGCGACCATGGCGGCCACGGAGAGCTGGATGGTCAGCAGGGCCCCTCTCGCAAGCAGGTCCAGGCTGTCGAATACCGCCCCGAATTGGAACTTGTAGCCCATTTTCCCCGAAGCTTCCTTCCCGGACCCAGGCTATACGTCTGGAGAAAATGTTTCAACTTTCCTTTCTTGGAAAATCGGTTCCATGCTTCCGCGCCGGACCACGACATGACCCCTCACGCACAGCGCAGCAGCCTGCTGAAGGAATTGCAGCGGCGCCACGCGGAACTGAGCCCGCGCCTGCGGCAAGCCGCGCGCCATATCATCGACCATCCGAACCAGGCCGCCCTGGCGACGGTGACGGAACTGGCTGCTGCCGCCGGGGTGCAGCCCTCCACGCTGATCCGCCTGGCGCAGGCGCTCGGCTTCTCCGGCTTCGCGGAGATGCAGAAGTTGCTCCAGGCCGCCCTCGCGGCGGCCTCGCCCAGCTATGGAGAGCGGGTCCACAGGCTGCGCGCCGCCGGAGCGCAGGAGGGAATCGCGGGGCTGCTGAAGCAGGCCAGCGCGGTGAATCAGGTTTCGCTCCAGAACCTCGTGGAGACGGTGGACCCGGCCTCGCTGGAGCAGGCCACCCGCCTGCTCTCGGCCGCCCCGCTCATCCATGTGCTGGGGCAGCGCCGTTCGCATCCGGTGGCCGGCTACATCGCCTACGGTCTCACCCGCTCCGGCCGGCTCGCGCGGCTGATCGCCGGCACCGCCGGGATGCTGCGGGAGGAGATCGAGACGATGCGGCCGGGCGATGCCCTCATCGTCGTCAGCCTGCATCCCTATTCCACCGATGCGGTGGATACCGCCTCCTGGGCCGCCGCGCATGGCGTGTCCGTGGTTGCCCTCACGGACGGGGCGCTCAGCCCGCTCGCGCAATATGCGACCGTCATGCTGGATGTGCGCGATTCCGAACTGGTCGGCTTCCGCAGCCTCGTGGCACAGATCTGTCTGGCCCAGGTGCTGGTCCTCGGCGTCCTGCAGGCCGACCGGGCGGATGCCAGGCCGGGTGAGAGCGGGGGCTGAGGCACAGGCGCGGTTCCCCACGTCCCGGCCGGGACCTGGGCGCAGGCAGGCCGGCGCACCCGAAGGCGCCACGGGCTTTGCAGCAGGGCACCGTCTGGCTACTGCTGGGGAGCGCGGCTTCCCCCATCCCGGGCAAGAAGGGCCGTGAAGGGTGGAATATCGCCGTGTCCGCATTCCTGCGCCTGGGCGCCATGCCCGTGGGGGCCACAGGCGGCATCGCCATGATGCTGCTGGGTGTGCTGCTCTTTGCCGTCAATGATACGCTCGGCAAATGGCTGGTGGGCGCCTACACGGTCGGGCAGCTTCTGCTGGTGCGAAGCATTGCCGGGTTCTGCGTTCTGGCACCCTTTATCCGCAGGACCGGTCCCTATGCCTTCCTCCGGCCGTCGCGCCCCGGATTGCAATTGCTCCGCGTGGCCTTCTCCACGCTGGAGACCTCGCTTTTCTTCTGGGCCCTTACCGAACTGCCTCTGGCGGAGGTCATGACCTACTACATGGCCGGCCCGATCTACGTGACCGCCCTTTCTCCCTTCCTGTTGGGCGAGCGGGTGGGCTGGCGCCGCTGGACGGCCGTGGCGGTGGGCTTCGGTGGCGTGGTGCTGGCCCTGCATCCCTCGCCCGATTCGATTTCGTTCGGCGCGGTCTGCGCCCTGGTGGGCAGCTTCAGCTATGCCTGCTTCCTGATTGCGACCCGCAAGCTGGCGGGCACGCCCGGGACGGTGCTGATGACGGCGCAGCTCCTGGCCGCTCTCCTCTTCGGCGGAGCGCTGGTGCTGGTCCAAGGCTGGACGCCGCCTGGAGCCCTGGACTTCATGCTGATGCTCTTCCTCGGCGTCGGCTCGCTCGCTGGCAATCTCTGCGTGAACCAGGCGCTGCGGATAGCGCCGGCTTCCGCGGTCGTACCTTACCAGTACACGCTGATCCTCTGGGGCATGCTCTTCGGCTACCTCTTCTTCGGCGAGTTAATCGGGCCACTGACCATGACCGGGGCTGCCATTATCATCGGCGCCGGCCTCTTCATTTTCCTGCGTGAGCAGCAGTTGCGCAGGAAGGCAGGCTGATCTGTCCTCTGGACGGTGCGGTTGGCTAATGCCGCCCCTGGCGGGAATGAGCGCGCCGGGCCAAGCTGACTGGCCCCGATGCAACGCTGCATCAGCGGGCCGGCCCGCATAGCGGCCGGCCCTTTTTCCAGAAGGAAACGGGAGAATGGGAATGAACGCGCCACAAAGGATGCGGGAACTGCTCGCCGAGCCTGGCCTCGTCGTCATGCCTGCCGTCTGGGACGGTCTGAGCGCCAGAATGACGGCCGCGGCGGGCTTCCGCACGGTCTTCCTGTCAGGATCCTGCGTGGCGGCGGCACGCCTCGGCGGACCCGATCTCGATCTCGTCTCCTTCGCCGAGATGTTCGATTCCTTCAACATGGTCCATGGCGCCGCGCCGGAGCTCCTGGTGCTGGCCGACGCCGATCACGGCTACGGCAATGCCATGAACGTGCAGCGCACGGTCCGTGCCTATGGCCGCGCGGGGGCCGCGGCGGTGCTGATCGAGGACAAGATCACGCCGCGGGCGCTGACTTCCGCCGGCAAGCCGTGCCTTCCGCGCGATGAGGCACGCATGAAGATCCGCGCGGCCGTCGAGGCGGCGAAGGAGTCGGGCATCCTGGTCATGGCCCGGACCGATTGCCGCCCGACGCAGGGCTTCGACGAGGCGCTCGCGCGGATCGAGATGTTCGTCGAGGAAGGTGCGGATATCCTGTTCTTCGATTCTCCGGCCAATGAGGAGGAGGTGCGCCGCTCGGTGGCCGCCGCCGCCGGCAGGCCCACTTTCGCGGTCCTCTCGCCCGGCGCCCCGCGGGAGACGCCTTCGCAGGAGCGGGCAGCGCAGCTCGGGATCAAGATCGGCACCTATCCAACCGGGCTGCTCTCCCCGGTGGTGGCTGGCATGAAGGCCGGGCTGGCCGCGCTCGCCGCAGGCGAGGCGCAGGCAGCCAGTGCCCTTCCGCCCCCCGAACTCACCGCCGCACTGGGCTATGCGGAGTATGAGAAGCAGGCGGTGCGCTTCCGCCTCTGAGAGAGGCCCCGCAGCCCGCGCCTCATCTAGAGGCGGCGGTCGGGCGGAAGAGGAGCGGCTTTTGCCGCTCCACATGCTGGTCGGCCGGGCGCCACACCGGCTGATCAGGCGGCCGCGCCGCCCCGCTTCTGGACCGGTCGGGGCATCAAGAAGCTGGTGCCCGGTTTCCTTTCCCCTGATGGACGCGGAAAGCCATTCAGGGTGCCTCGACCAGCGCGATGCCGTCGCGCGCCACCACGCGGCCGCGCTTGACCACCAGTTTGCGCGGCGGGCGGGCGGCGACAGCTTCCGTCAGGCTTTCCGCCTCCACCAGCACGAAATCGGCGTGGCAGCCGGGCGCCAGGCCGTAGTCCTGCAGGCCCATCACCGCCGCGCCGCCCGCCGTGCAAATCTCCAGCGCCATTTCCACCTCCTCGTCGCGGCGGAAGTTGTTCCGCAACCCGAGCAGCATGGCGCGCTCCAGCATGTCGGCATTGCCATAGGGGCCCCAGGTGTCGCGGATGCCGTCCGACCCCGCGCACAGGCGGATGCCCATGCGGCGCAGCGTGGCGGCAGCCGGCACCGGGCGGCTGGCCGGGGCCGTGGTAGCGATGGCGATATCTAGCTCGGCAATCTGCTCCAGCAGCGGGTTGACCAGCGCCGTATCGGGATCACCCAGGCAGAAGGCATGGCTGACCGTGACCTGCCCTTTCATGCCCAGCGCCCGCGTACGCTCGATGATCAGGTCGAGGGAGAAGCAGCCGAGCTGGCCGGGCTCGTGCAGGTGGATGTCCACCGGTTTGCCGAACTTCTCGGCCAGACCGAACACCACATCGAGCTGGCCCTTCGGGTCACGATCGATCGCGCAAGGGTCCAGCCCGCCCACCACATCGGCCCCCATGCGCATCGCCTGCTCCATCAGATCCGCGACGCCGGGGCGGATCATCAGGCCGGATTGCGGGAAGGCGACCGTCTCGATGTCCATCACCGCCGCATAGGCCGCCTTGGTCGCCAGCACGCCCTCCATGCCAGCGAGGCCCACGGCGTCATCCACATCGACATGGGTGCGGATATGCGTGGTGCCCATGCGCAGCGACTGCACCACCTGGCGCGCCGACTGCCGCGCCGGGTCGATGTTCCATTCCTTCTTCAGACGCCGCTCGGTCTCGATCTTGTCGATCAGCCGTGGGCCGGCCTGGTGCTTGCGCCAGCCCATGCCCCAGAGCGACTTGTCGAGATGGGTGTGCGCCTCGACGAAGCCCGGGATCAACAGGGCGCCGCCACCTTCTTCAATAGGCATGCCCGGAGCGGCTTCACCCGCCTCCAGCGTGACGATGCGCCCATCGCGCACCAGCAGGTCGGTGACGGCCCCACCCATCGGGCGGACATCACGCAGCAGCAGGTCATGGCTCATCGGACGGTTTCCTTCTTGTCGATATTGTCGGGCGCGCTGCCCGCAATGCCGACGATCCCCATTGGTGCCTTATCCGCCAGAACAGCCCATCCAGGCAAACCAGAGCCCTTGCCAGAGGCCGGTGGAGTTGCCGCCGGCACCGGTGCGCTCAGGAGGAGGCCATGCTGGCCGGCGCCTCGCGTGCGGCATGCGCCGGAACCGCTTGGGTGAAGTTGGCCGTTCTCGAAGATCCCGGTCCTGAGCCAACCGCATCCCTGGCGCCGTCCAGTCCTCTTTGCCGCCCGCGACGCCAGGGGCGCCAGCGCCAGAAAACGCGAAAGCCGGGGTGATTTCCCCGGCTTTCCTGCCGTCCGCGCTGCCTGCCTTCGGAGGGGCGCCTCAGACCTCTGCGTAGGAGCCGTTCTTCCAGACATAGAAGACGTAGTCCGGCACGGTCACGTCCCCCTTCTTGTCGAAGCTGATCGGGCCCAGCACGCTGTTCCAGGGTCCGCCGGACTTCAGCGTGTCCGAAACCTTCTTGGGATCGGCGCTGTTGGCTTTCTTCACCGCATCCGCCCAGATCTGCACCGCGGCATAGGTGTAGAGGACATAGCCTTCCGGATCGACATTCTTGGCCTGGAAACGCTTGACCACCTCGGCCGCGCTGGGGCGCTTGCGCGGATCGGAGGCGAAGGTCATCAGCGTGCCCTCGCCGGCAGCGCCGGTGATCTGCCAGAACTCGCTCGTCACCAGCGCATCGCCGCCGATCAGCGTGACCGGCATGCCCTGTTCCTTCGCCTGCCGCAGGATCAGCCCGGCTTCGGTGTGATAGCCGCCGACATAAATGACCTCGATGCCCGAGGACTTCAGACGGGAGACCAGGGCGGAATAGTCGCGCTCGCCCGGCGTATAGGCGGCATAGACGGTCTCGGTCATGCCGGCCGCGTTCAGCGACTTCTTGGTCTCATCGGCCAGGCCTTTGCCATAGGCCGAGTTGTCGTGAAGGATGGCAACCTTCCTGCCGGGGAAGGTCTTGGCGATATAGGCGCCCGCCACCTGGCCCTGCTGGTCGTCGCGGCCGCAGGTGCGGAAGGTGTTCCAGCCGCCGGCATCCGTGTATTGCGGGTTCGTGGAGGCCGGGCTGATCTGCAGCACGCCCTCTTCCGCATAGACCTTGCTGGCCGGAATGGAGGAGCCGGAGCAGAAATGCCCGGCGACCAGCTTCACCTGCCGGCTGGCCATCTGATTGGCCACCGAAACCGCCTGACGGGGATCGCAGGCGTCATCGCCGATCTCCAGTTCGAGCTGCTGGCCGAGCACGCCGCCCGCCGCATTGATGTCGGCCACGGCCTGCTCGGCGCCGACCCGGAGCTGCGCGCCGAACGCCGCGTACTGGCCGGTCATCGGGCCGACGGAGGCAATGCGCAGGGCGCCGGATTGCGCTGCCGCGCCACGGCTGCCGCCCACACCTGCCACACCGGCGGCCGCCAGACCGGCCACGGTGCCAAGAAGCTGTCTGCGTTGCATCATCAGAGCCTCCGCTATTCAGCCGCCGGCACCGATCGCCGGCCGGTGTTGTCAATGACAGCCTAAGAAGCTTCGTGCCGCTTCGCCAGCACGATCCACATGGCCTCAATGGCCGCCCAGATAGGCATCGCGCACCTCGGGCCGGGCAAGCAGCTCGCGCCCGGTGCCGGACAGGGTGATCCGCCCGGTGACCAGGACATAGCCGCGATGGGCCAGGCGCAGCGCCTGGTTGGCGTTCTGCTCGACCAGCAGCACGGTCAACCCTGTCTCGGCGTTGAGCCGCCGGATGGCCTGAAAGATCTGCCGCGACACCAGGGGCGCCAGGCCGAGCGAAGGCTCGTCCAGCAGCAGCAGGCGCGGGCGCGACATCAGGGCGCGGGCAATGGCCAGCATCTGCTGCTCGCCGCCGGAGAGCGTGCCGGCGCGCTGTGCCTCGCGCTCCTTCAGCCGGGGGAAGAGGGTGAAGGCCTGTTCCAGCCCCGGACCGGGATCAACGCCAGAACTCTGCGCGCCCATCAACAGGTTCTCGTGCACGCTCATGCGCGGGAAGACGCGGCGCCCTTCCGGCGCCTGCGCGATGCCGCCGCGCATGATATGGTGCGTCGGCCGCTCCGTGATGTCCTGGCCGTCGAAGACGACGCGGCCGGACCGTGCGCGCGGATCGCCGCAGATGGTCATCAGCAGGGTCGATTTTCCCGCGCCATTGGCCCCGATCAGCGTGACGATCTCGCCCGGCGCCACGGTGATGGAAACGCCCTTCAACGCCTCCACCGCGCCATAGAAAGTGGAAACCTCGTGAACCTCCAGCAGCGGCGCGCTCATGCCGCGCTGTCCTCATCCTCGCCGCCCTCGCCCAGATAGGCGGCGATCACCTTGCTGTCGGCGCGGATTTCCGCCGGCCGGCCGTCGGCGATCTTGCTGCCGTGGTCGAGCACCACGATGTGGTCGGAAATCCCCATCACCACGCCCATGTCGTGCTCGATCAGCAGGATGGAGCAGGGAGCCGCACCCTCCGCCGCATGCCCGTCGCGGATCGCGCGCAGCAATGCGCCGAGGGCCGCGGATTCACGTGGATTGAGGCCTGCCGCGGGCTCGTCCAGGCAGAGCAGGGCAGGCTCCGTGCACATGGCGCGCGCGATCTCCAGCCGCCGCTGCGCGCCATAGGGCAGGCTGCCCGCGGGGTCGTCGGCGCGGTCGATCAGCCCGCAGGCCTCCAGCCAGGCCGTGGCTCGCCCGATCGCCACCTGTTCCGCCGCCTTGTAGCCGGACAGGCCGAGCACGGCGCCGATGCCGAAGCCCGTCGCCGCCATCAGCTTGCGGTGCTGCGCCACCAGCAGGTTCTCCAGCGCCGTCATGCCAGCGAAGAGGCGGACGTTCTGGAAGGTGCGGGCTACGCCCGCCCGCGCGATCCGGTGGCCTGCCAGCCGGTGCAGCGCGACATCCTGCCCGCCATGGTGCAGGGTCAGGCTGCCGCCGGTTGGCCGGTAGAAACCGGTGATGCAGTTGAACATCGTCGTCTTGCCCGCGCCATTCGGGCCGATGATGGCGGTGATGGCGCCCTGTGCGGCGGCGAAGGACACCTCCTTCACCGCGGTCAGGCCGCCGAAGCGCATGGTCAGGTTCTCGACCGTCAGGATCGGCGCCATCAACCCCGGCCCTCGGCCACCATGGCGGCGCTGATGGTTCGCTTCTCGCCCAGGGCGACGGTGGGGTTGCGGCTGCCGACCAGCCCGCGCGGCTTCCAGATCATAATCAGCACCATGGCCGCGCCGAAGACCAGCATGCGCCATTCCTGGAGGTCGCGGAACACCTCGAACCCGCCGATCAGCACCAGCGCCGCGATGGCGACGCCGAGCTGGCTGCCCAGCCCGCCCAGCACGACGATGGCCAGGATGATGGCGCTTTCGATGAAGGTGAAGGATTCCGGGCTGATGAAGGCTTGGCGCGTCGCGAAGAAGGCGCCGGCGAAGCCGCCGAACATGGCGCCCAGTGCGAAGGCGGTCAGCTTGGTCGTGGTGATGTTGATACCTAGGCTGCGGCAGGCGATCTCATCCTCCCGCATCGCTTCCCAGGCCCGGCCGAGCGGCTGGCGGCGCAGGCGCAGCGTGACCCAGTTGGTCAGCAGCGCGAGCGCCAGGATGAGATAGTAGAGAAAGACGACGCGGTGCGTCGGGCTCGGCTCCAGCCCGAAGAAGTCGGCGAAGGAGCCGGGCCCACCCCCGGCACTGAAGGTCAGGCCAAAGAAACTGGGGCGGGGGATGCCGGAGATGCCGTTCGGCCCGCCGGTCAGGCTGACCCAGTTCAGCAGGATCAGGCGGATGATCTCGCCAAAGCCCAGGGTGACGATGGCGAGGTAGTCGCCGCGCAGGCGCAGCACAGGAAAGCCCAGCAGCATGCCCCAGAAGGCCGCGAGGATGCCCGCCAGCGGCAGGCAGATCCAGAAGGAGAGGCCGAAATTCTGCGCCAGCAGCGCATAGGAATAGGCGCCGACCGCATAGAAGGCGACGTAGCCGAGATCGAGCAGCCCTGCGAGGCCAACGACGATGTTCAGGCCCCAGCCCAGCATGACATAGGTCAGCACGAGGATGCCGAGGTCCAGCTCATAGCGCCCGATGCCCGGGATGACGGGCAGCAGCACGGCGAAAAGCAGCAGCACGGGCGCCACGAGGCGACCAGAGCGCGAGAGCGGCCCGGCAAGGCGCCTCTGCACGGAGGGACGACCTTGCCGGGCCGCCTTCCAGTCCTGCCAGAGCCGCAGGAGGAAGCGCCCGGCGAAGACGATGGCCATCAGCAGCAGCACATCGGCCCAGCGGGTCCGCAGGAAGAGTGCGCCACTCGGGCTGACATCCGTGCGCAGCCCGACCATGGGCAGAAAGAGGCCGGCCGCGATCAGGGCCGCCAGCCCCGCATCCTTTAACGCGGTGCCGAGGACAGGGCGCCGCATCCGGGCCAGGCTCATACCTTCTCGACCTCCGCCCGGCCGAGCAGGCCGGTGGGCATGAAGATCAGCGTCAGGATCAGGATCGAGAAGGCCGCGACATCCTTGTACTGGACGCTGAAATAGGCGGACCAGAAGGTCTCGATCAGCCCGATCAGCAACCCGCCCAGCACGGCGCCTGGCAGGCTGCCGATGCCACCCAGCACGGCGGCGGTGAAGGCCTTCACGCCGATGAGGAAGCCGATGTAGAAGTCGATGACGCCGTAGCGCAGCAGATACATGGTGCCGGCCACCGCCGCCAGCGCCGCGCCGATGACGAAGGTGATGCTGATGGTGCGGTCGGTGTCGATGCCCAGCAGGCTGGCCATCCGCCGGTCCTGCTCGCAGGCACGCATGGCGCGGCCCAAGGGCGTGCGCGTCACCAGCCAGGTGAAGATCGCCAGCACCAGCAGGGTCGTGGTGATGATCAGGATCTGCATGGCGGAAAGCTGCACGGCAAAGGTGCCGTGCTGCATCAGCGTGAAGCCGCCCTGCACCACGGGCTCGATCGGCTTGACCCGGGCGCCCTGGGCGACCTGTACATAATTCTGCAGCACGATGGACATGCCGATGGCCGAGATCAGCGGCGCCAAGCGGAAGGAACCACGCAGCGGCCGATAGGCGATCCGCTCCACCGTCCAGCCATAGAGTGCCGTGAAAGCCATGGACAGGGCCAGGACCAGCACGATGGCCGCGGGTCCGTCCAGCATCCCGCCGGAGGTGACCAGCAACAGACCGATGAGGGAGAGGAAGGCACCGACCATGAAGATGTCGCCATGGGCGAAATTGATCATGCCGATGATGCCGTAGACCATGGTGTAGCCGATGGCGATGAGCCCGTAGATCATTCCGAGCGAGACGCCGTTGATGAGCTGCTGCAGCGCGTAGGCCAAGCGGCACGTCCCCTTCTTGATTCGAAGCCTCTCGGGAAGCCTATTCTCGGCCGGGAGCGGTTGGGAAGGGGAGATCGCGGCTGCGGTGCAGCTTCGCCAATCCCTGGGCCAGGTCGGCCCTCTGTGGCTCCCGGCCGGGCGACACGAAGCTGCTCACCCCGAGGCCGGCCAGACCTGCCTCCTCGGGCGCCTCGACCAGTGGCCATCCTGGCGTTGGCCGGCACCGCTGTCGGCTCGTTTTGCGGACCGTCGGACAGCTCATTCCGACTGCGCCTCCGTTGCGAAGGCTACGAGTTCGGCGCCCTCCTCGACCATGTCGCCCACGGCATGACGAACCTGCCGGACAGTGCCGTCCATCGGCGCGCGGAGGGTGAGCTCCATCTTCATCGCCTCGATCACCACGAGCGGCGCATTCTTCGCCACCGCCTCGCCGGGCCGGACCAGCACGCGCGCGACGCGGCCCGGCACCGGCGCGGTGACGCGCTCGCTTCCCGCGGTCTCGGTGTGCGGCGGGGCAAGCGGGTCCTCGTGCACCAGCGTGTGATTGCGGCCCGCGAGAATGACCGTCAGCTCCGCGCCCCGCCGCACCACACTCACCCGGCGCGAGATGCCGTCGAGTTCAAGCAGCGGGCCGGTCGCATCCTCGGCCAGGCTGGCGAGCACACTCCCGGTGGGCAGGCCGAGGCGGAAACCTCCCTCCGGCAGCGGATGGAGGCGCAGCGTGACAGGGGTGGCGTCATCGCCGCTCCGGCGGAAGCGCAGGTCCTGGTAGCCGTCGCCGTTCATGCGCCAGGCATCCACCGCGGCCCAGGGCGACCAGGGATCGCCGGTGGTACGCGCAGCGGCCTCGGCCACCCTGCGCTGGTCGCGCATCACGGCCAGCGCGGCCGCGGCCCAGACCGCAGGATCGTCTGCGGCCACCGCCATGGTGGGCAGCAGATCGGCCGCATGGCGGGCGATGAAGCCGGTGTCGAGCTCGGCCGCCGCGAAGGCGGAGTGCTCCGCAATGGCGCGCAGCAGGCCGAGATTGGTCCGCAGGCCGACCACCTCATATTCGGCCAGGGCAGCGGCGAGGCGGCGCTGCGCGGCAGGCCGGTCCTCGCCCCAGACGATGAGCTTGGCGATCATCGGGTCGTAATAGGGCGTGATGGCATCGCCCTCACGCACGCCGGTATCCACCCGCACGCGGCCCGGAACGTCACGCGGCTGGCGCAGATGCGCGAAGGTTCCGGTGGAGGGCAGGAAATCGCGCCCGGGATCCTCGGCATAGATGCGCGCCTCGATGGCATGGCCGCGGATCGCGAGGCGGCCTTCGTCCAGGGGCAGGGGCTCCCCGGCGGCGACGCGGAGCTGCCACTCGACCAGATCCTGGCCGGTGACCATCTCGGTGACGGGGTGCTCCACCTGCAGGCGGGTGTTCATCTCCATGAAGTAGAAGGCGCCGCCCTCGGCGTCGGGCGAAGAGCCCGCGTCAACGATGAACTCCACCGTGCCCGCGCCGACATATCCCACGGCGCGCGCTGCCGCGACCGCAGCCTCGCCCATCGCGCGGCGTCGCGCCGGGTCCATGCCCGGCGCCGGCGCCTCCTCGATGACCTTCTGGTGCCGGCGCTGGATCGAGCAGTCGCGCTCGAACAGCGAGACGGTGTTGCCCTGGGTATCGGCGAAGACCTGGATTTCGATGTGTCGCGAGCGCGTCAGGTATTTCTCGATCAGCAGGCGGTCGTCGCCGAAGGAGGCCGAGGCCTCGCGTCTGGCGCCTTCGACGGCGGCCTGCAAATCGTCCGGCCGCTCGACCACGCGCATGCCCTTTCCGCCGCCCCCGGCGGAAGCCTTGATCAGCACGGGATAGCCGATCCGCGCGGCGGCTTCCGCCAGCGTATCGAAGTCCTGCGCCTCACCATGATAACCCGGCACCAGCGGCACGCCGGAGCGCTCCATCAGTGCCTTGGACGCCGCCTTCGACCCCATGGCCCGAATCGCCGCCGCCGGCGGGCCGATGAACACCACCCCCGCCGCCGCGCAGGCCTCCGCAAAATCCGCGTTCTCTGACAGAAACCCGTATCCCGGATGGATCGCCTCCGCCCCTGAACGACGGGCGGCGTCGAGGATCGTCTCGACGGCGAGGTAGCTCTCGCGCGCCGGCGCCGGGCCGATGGGCCAGGCCTCCTCGGCCAGCCGGGTATGCCGCGCGCCGGCATCCGCCTCGGAATAGACGGCCACCGTCGCGATGCCGAGGCGCCGGGCGGTGGCGATGACGCGGCAGGCGATCTCGCCGCGATTGGCGATCAGGATCTTGCGGAACATGGCGCCCCCTCAGCCTTGGCGACGCCAGTCTGGCGCGCGCCTGTCGAGGGAGGCGGCGATCCCCTTCTTCCCCTCGGCTGAGGCGTGGCGCCGCGCGATGCGCCGCCCTGCCTCCAGGATTGCGCGTGCTGGCATGGTGTCTCCCTCACATCCGGAACAGGCCGAAGCGCGTCTCGGGGATCGGTGCGTTGAGCGCAGCCGAGAGGCTGAGGGCCAGCACGCGACGGGTGTCGGCGGGGTCGATCACGCCATCGTCCCAAAGCCGGGCACTTGAATAGTAGGGGTGACCCTGGATCTCGTACTGCTCGCGGATCGGCGCCTTGAAGGCCTCCTCTTCCTCTGTCGACCAGGTCCCGCCGCGCGCCTCGATGCCGTCGCGCCGCACCGTGGCCAGCACCGCGGCCGCCTGCTCGCCGCCCATAACGCCAATGCGCGCATTGGGCCACATCCACAGGAAGCGCGGCGAATAGGCCCGCCCGCACATGCCATAATTTCCCGCCCCGAAGGAGCCGCCGATAATGACCGTGAACTTCGGCACCGCGGCGGTGGCCACGGCGGTGACCATCTTCGCGCCATCCTTGGCGATGCCGCCTGCCTCGTACTTCCGGCCCACCATGAAGCCGGTGATGTTCTGGAGGAATACCAGTGGGATGCCGCGCTGGGCGCAGAGCTCGATGAAATGCGCCCCCTTCTGCGCGCTCTCCGAGAACAGGATGCCGTTATTGGCGACGATCCCGACCGGATAGCCCCAGAGATGCGCGAAGCCGCAGACCAGCGTCGGGCCGTAGAGGCGCTTGAACTCGTCGAACTCGCTGCCGTCCACGATCCGGGCGATCACCTCGCGCACGTCATAGGGTGTGCGGAGGTTGTCCGGTAC
Source organism: Roseomonas sp. (assembly GCA_035565935.1). Taxonomy (GTDB): domain Bacteria; phylum Pseudomonadota; class Alphaproteobacteria; order Acetobacterales; family Acetobacteraceae; genus Pseudoroseomonas. The sequence goes on along the minus strand of DATMRU010000077.1, from coordinate 31,329 downwards.
GACGGCATAGAGTTCCTCGGGCGCATGGCGCGGCGGCACGGGCTCGCGCAGCGCGATCTCTGGCCGCTTCACCGCGTTCAGGCTCGCCACCACCCGGCGGGCGATGCCGAGGGCATGCGCGTCGTTCTCCGCGTAATGGTCGGTGACGCCGGATGTCCGGCTGTGCACATCGGCGCCCCCCAGCTCCTCGGCGGAGACGATCTCGCCCGTCGCGGCCTTCACCAGCGGCGGGCCGGCCAGGAAGATGGTGCCCTGGTTGCGGACGATGATGCTCTCGTCGCACATCGCCGGAACATAGGCGCCGCCGGCGGTACAGGAGCCCATCACCACCGCGATCTGCGCGATGCCCTGTGCCGACATGTTGGCCTGGTTGAAGAAGATGCGGCCGAAATGGTCGCGGCCCGGGAAGACCTCGTCCTGGTTGGGCAGGTTGGCGCCGCCGGAATCCACGAGGTAGATGCAGGGGAGGCGGTTCTGCTGCGCGATCTCCTGCGCGCGCAGGTGCTTCTGCACCGTCACCGGGAAGTAGGTTCCGCCCTTCACCGTGGCATCGTTGGCCAGGATCATGCACTCGCGCCCCGAGATCCGGCCGATGCCGGCGATGATGCCGGCCGAGGGGACCTCGTCGCCGTACATGCCGTAGGCGGCGAGCTGGCCGATCTCCAGGAAGGGCGAGAGGGGGTCGATCAGCGCGCGGATGCGGTCGCGCGGCAGCATCTTGCCGCGCGCGAGATGCCGCTCGCGCGCCGTCTCCCCGCCGCCGCGCCGCACGCGCTCGGCGGTGGCGCGCAGATCCCGGACCAGCGCGCGCATGGCCTCTGCATTGGCGCGGCTCTCGGCGGAGCCGAGGTCGAGAGCGGATTCGATCACCGGCATTCAGGCGGTCTCGTTGAACAGCTCGCGGCCAATCAGCATACGCCGGATCTCGGAGGTGCCGGCGCCGATCTCATAAAGCTTGGCATCGCGCAGCAGCCGCCCCGTCGGGTAGTCGTTGATATAGCCATTGCCGCCCAGCGCCTGGATCGCCTCCAGCGCGGCCCAAGTCGCCTTCTCGGCGGCGAAGAGGATAGCCCCGGCGGCATCCTTGCGCGTCGCCTGGCCGCGGTCGCAGGCCCTGGCCACGGTATAGACATAGGCTCGCGCGGCATTGGCCACGGTGTACATGTCGGCGATCTTCGCCTGCATGAGCTGGAAGGTGCCGATCGGCTGGCCGAACTGCTGGCGCTCCCGCACATAGGGCAGCACCACGTCCAGGCAGGCCTGCATGATGCCGATTGGCCCGCCCGCCAGTACGGCCCGCTCGTAGTCCAGCCCGCTCATCAGGACGTTCACGCCACGCCCGACCTCGCCGAGCACATTCTCCGCCGGCACCTCACAGTCCTGGAACACCAGCTCGCAGGTGTTGGAGCCGCGCATGCCGAGCTTGTCGAGTTTCTGCGCGGTGGAGAAGCCCGGGAAACCCTTCTCGACGATGAAGGCCGTGATGCCGCGCGGCCCGGCCTGCGGATCGGTCTTGGCATAGACCACCAGCACATCCGCATCGGGGCCGTTGGTGGTCCACATCTTGTTGCCGTTCAGCAGGTAGCGGTCGCCGCGCCGGTCCGCCCGCAGCCGCATGCTCACCACGTCGGAGCCGGCGCCCGGCTCGCTCATCGCCAGCGCGCCGACATGCTCGCCGGAGATCAGCCGCGGCAGGTAGCGGCGCCTTTGCTCCGCGCTCCCGTTGCGACGGACCTGATTGACGCAGAGGTTCGAATGGGCGCCATAGGAAAGGCCGACCGAGGCCGAGGCGCGGCTGATCTCCTCCATCGCCACGACATGCTCCAGGTAGCCCATGCCGGTGCCGCCATACTCCTCCTCGACGGTGATCCCGAGCAGGCCGAGCGCACCGAACTTGCGCCAGAGATCGGCAGGGAACTCGTTGCGCGCGTCGATCTCGGCCGCGCGCGGTGCGATCTCGGCGGCGGCGAAGCGCGCGACCTCGTTGCGCAGCGCCTCCACGGTTTCGCCGAGGCCGAAGTCCAAGCCTGCCCTCATCTGCATCACTTCCCCACCAGCACGGGCGCTTTCGGCCCTGTTTCGCCGCCTTCCTCTGGATGTTCGTCCCTGCTGCGGAAGGCTTCGAGCAGCCTGGCCTCCTGGCGCTTCGCGTGTTCGGCATGCCGCTTGCGGATGTGCCCGTAGCCACGGATCTGGTCCGGCAGCGCGGCGAGCTCCACGGCGACGGCGTGGTTGCCCGGGTGAAGCGATGCGATCAACTCCTCCACGAGCCGCTCATACTCGGCGAGCAGGCGCTGATCCTGCTTCCGCTCTTCGGTCAGGCGGAAGGGATCGAGGACGGTGCCCCGCAGTCGCCGGAGCCGTGCCAGGACTCTGAAGGCGCGTAGCATCCAGGGGCCGAAGGCGCGCTTGCGCGGCTCGCCGGTGACGGGATCGGGCCGGGCCCAGAGTGGCGGCGCCAGGTGGAAGACGAGCCGGTAGTCGCCCTCGAAGGTCTGGCCCAGCCGCTCCAGGAACCCGGTTTCGGTATAGAGGCGGGCGACCTCGTACTCGTCCTTGATGGCGAGGAGCTTGTAATGGCCCTTTGCCACGGCCTCGGCGAGCCCGGTGCGACCCGGTGCCATGGCCCCCTCGGCCTCGCGCACTCGCTGGACGAGGTCCGCATAGCGCCGTGCGTAGCGGGCGTCCTGATAGGCGGTCAGCTCCGCGACGCGCCGGGCGATCATCTCATCCAGGTTTGTGGAGAGCCTGCGATGGTCGGGAAGGGCCTCGGGCGGCGCGGCCACCCGCTCCACCGCGGCGAGGTCGAGCGCCGCACGCCGCCCCCACAGGAAGGCGCCCTTGTTCATCTCCACCGCCGCGCCGTTCCGCTCGATCGCCTTGAGGATGGAGGCGGCGGAGAGGGGCAGCAGCCCCTTCTGGTAGGCATAGCCGACCATGAAGAGATTGGCGGCGATCGAGTCGCCCAGCAGTGCCGTCGCCAGCCGTGTGCCCGCGACGAAGTCAGCCCGGCCGGGACCGACCGCCTCGGCGATCTGCTCCTCGATGGCGCTGAGCGGGAATTGCGGATCGCGGACCGTGGCGACGTCGCCGGTCCTGGCCTGCGCGGCGAAGGTGCGGACGAAATCGCTGGTGACCGAGAAGTCGCTGTTGACCACCGCGCGTGTCGTGCCCGCATGCAGCTTGGACAGGGATTCGTCCGCAGCCGCCACGACGATGTCGCAGCCCAGGAGAAGGTCGGCCTCGCCCGCGGCGATCCGGGAGGCATGCAGAAGATCCTGCCGGGCGGCGATGCGGATATGCGACCAGACCGGGCCGCCCTTCTGCGCCAGGCCGGCCATGTCCAGCACCGAGACGCTCTTGCCCTCCAGCGTGGCGGCAGTCCCGAGCAGTGCGCCGATGGTGATCACGCCGGTGCCGCCGACGCCTGCCACCAGGATGCCATAGGGCCGGTTGGCGGGGAGGATCGGCGGCTCCGGCAGGCTCCCGAGGTCATCACCACCCCCGCTGGGCCCGGCTCTCCCATGGCCGGTGGCGCGCCCCGCGCGCTCGGCGTCCCGCAGCCCGTCCGCGAACCCGGCGCCGCCCGCGCCCCCCGATCCGCCGGCAGCCTCGTACCGCTCCGGATCCCCCGCGCCGCCCGTGGACGCGGACCCGCCCTCGGCGCCCAGCCCTCCCACCGGCGCGACGGCCTTTCCCTTGCGAAGCGTGCCGCCTTCGACGGTGACGAAGCTCGGGCAGAAGCCCTCCAGGCAGGAGAAGTCCTTGTTGCAGGAGGACTGGTCGATCGCGCGCTTACGGCCGAACTCGGTCTCGATCGGCACGACCGACATGCAGTTCGACTTCGCCGAGCAGTCGCCGCAGCCCTCGCAGACGCGGTCGTTGATGACAACGCGCCGCGCCGGGTCCGGCCTCAGGCCGCGCTTGCGGCGGCGGCGCTTCTCGGCGGCGCAGGTCTGGTCATAGACGATCACCGAGACGCCGGGATAGTCGCGCAGCTCGCGTTGCACGGCGTCGAGGTCCCGCCGGTGCCGCACCGGCACTCCGGCCGGCAGGCCACTGGCCGCATGCCGCGTGGGGTCGTCCGTGACGACGACGATGCGTTCGATCCCCTCTGCACTCACTTGCCGCACGATCTGCGGCACCGTCAGCTTGCCCTCGACCGGCTGGCCGCCGGTCATCGCCACGGCGTCGTTGAACAGGATCTTGTAGGTGATCGGCACCTTCGCCACGACGGCCTGGCGGATCGCCAGCAGCCCCGAATGGGAATAGGTGCCGTCGCCGAGATTGGCGAAGACGTGCTTCGTCTCGGTGAAGGGCGCCTGGCCGACCCAGGGTACGCCCTCGCCACCCATCTGACTGAAGGTGCGCGTCTGGTCCGGGTTCAGCCACAGCGCCATGTAGTGGCAGCCGATACCGGCGAGCGCCCGGCTCCCCTCCGGCACCCGGGTCGAGGTGTTGTGCGGGCAGCCCGAGCAGTAATGCGGCACCCGCGGTATCGTCGGATGCGGCCGCGCCAGCGCCGCTTCCTTCGCATCGAGGAAATCCAGACACTCGCGGATGCGCTCACTGGTGTGGAACGGCGCGATGCGGCGGGCGATCACGCGCGCGATGAGCGCCGGCGTCAGCTCGCCCGCAGCGGGGAGCTGCCAGTCGCCGCCGGGGAGTTCCCACTCGCCTTTCTCGTCGTATTTGCCGGTGACCTTCGGGCGCACATCCTCGCGCCAGTTGTAGAGCTGCTCCTTGAGCTGGTACTCGATGACCTGGCGCTTCTCCTCGACCACGAGGATTTCCTCGAGCCCCTCCGCGAAGTGCCGCACGCCCTCGCCATCCAGTGGCCAGGTCATGCCGACCTTGTAGACCCGCAGCCCGATCTCCGCCGCCAGCGCTGCGTCGATGCCGAGCGCGTCGAGCGCCTGGAGCACGTCCAGGTAGGATTTGCCGCTGGTGATGATGCCAAGCCGCGCCCGCGGGCTGTCGATCACCACCCGGTTCAGGTGGTTGGCCCGGGCATAGGCCATGGCGGCATAGACCTTCCAGTGCTGGAGCCGGTACTCCTGGTCCAGCGGCGGGTCGGGCCATCGGATGGACAGGCCGCCCGGCGGCATCTCGAAATCGGCCGGCAGCCGCGTCTCGACGCGGTGCGGGTCCACCACGACCCCGGCGGAGGTCTCGACGATGTCGGTGAGGGCGCGCATCCCGACCCAACAGCCGGAGAAGCGGGACATCGCCCAGCCGTGCAGGCCGAGGTCGAGAAGTTCCTGCACCCCGGCCGGGTTCAGCACCGGGATCATCGAGGCGGCGAAGATGTGGTCGCTCTGGTGCGGCAGCGAGGAGGATTTGGCGCCGTGGTCGTCGCCGACCACCGCCAGCACGCCGCCGTGGCGCGAGGTGCCGGCGGCATTGGCGTGCTTGAACACGTCCACGCTGCGGTCGGCGCCGGGGCCCTTGCCGTACCACATAGCGAAAACGCCGTCGTGCTTCGCGCCGGGGAAGAGATTGACCTGCTGGCTGCCCCAGACGGCGGTCGCCGCCAGGTCCTCGTTCACTCCCGGCTGGAAGTGGATGTGGTGCTCGGCGAGTTGCTGCCCGGCCTTCCACAGCGACTGGTCGAGACTGCCGAGCGGCGAGCCGCGATAGCCCGAGACGAAGCCGGCGGTGTTCAGGCCGGCTGCCGCGTCGCGGGCCCGCTGCAGCATCAGCAACCGCACCAGCGCCTGGATTCCGGACAGGTAGGTCAGCTCGGGGCCTGACGAGGTCGCGGGCCCGGGGGTCCAGGTGCCGGAACCGGAAGAGGGAAAATTATCCATCGGATTCGGCTCCCTCGGTAAGCGACCGGGCCTCATTCGAGCTTCACCTGGGCCGCCTGCGGCACGGCGCGCCACCTCGTGCGGTCCGCCGCGATGAAGGTTTCGAGCGTCTCCGGGCCGCCCGGCCTGGCTTCAGCGCCCAGCCCGGCGAGGCGCACCGGCACTGCGGGAGGGGCGAGCTTCCCGACCAGTGGCCGCGGAGATGCCGCTGGCCTGCATGGCGAGAAGGAGAGGACGATGCGTAGCGGCCTGAAGGGAAAGGTGCCTTCCGCCTGCCACCTGGCGCCCGGACGTGGCGCGGGCGGAATGGCCGCCGTGGCAAGGGCGGGAGTGGTGCGGCGGGGCGTCACGGGCATCGCTGACCTCTCCTCCTCGGCCGGATCTTGCGCCGGCTCGGCTGGGTGATGACGCGACGAGCATTGCCATCATGGCAACAAACTTCAGGGAAACGAAACCCCGGAGAGAGAACACATGTACATGTGAAGTGCGGGCGGGGGAGGGTGGTCTTGCCCTTTGACGGGGCTCTGCGGCTGGTCCGAGAACGACCGCGCGCAGGGGGGCAGGGCAGGCGGCGAGGCCTCTCCCCGACGAGGAGCAGGCTCTGGGGGCTCTTGGCCGCCTCAAAGACACGAGGTCGGCCAGCCTTGGCTGAACGTCTCAGGAAGGGGAGGCGGCTTCGTCGCGGCGGTAAGCGAGGATGCCGGCCGCCGAAATCGCTTCCGGGCAGGACTCTGCCCGGCCAACCAGCCTGCTGGGCCGCAGCAGCGTGCCGAAGGCCTCAGGCCCGAAAGGCTCTCACGGGATCTCCTCCACCTGGTCGAGATAGGCGCCATAGCCTTCGGCCACCATGTCGTCGCGATGCACGAAACGCAGCGAGGCGGAGTTGATGCAGTAGCGCAGGCCGCCGCGATCGCGCGGGCCATCCGGGAAGACATGGCCCAGATGGCTGTCGCCGTGGGCCGAGCGGACCTCGGTGCGCACCATGCCATGGCTCATGTCACGCAGCTCCTTCACGTTCGCCGGCTCGATGGGCTTGGTGAAGCTGGGCCAGCCGCAGCCGGACTCGAACTTGTCCGACGAAACGAACAGCGGCTCACCCGAGACGACATCGACATAGATGCCCGGTTCCTTGTTGTTGAGCAGCGCGCCGCTGCCGGGCCGCTCAGTGCCATTCTGCTGCGTCACGCGATACTGTTCCGGGGTCAGCGCCGCGACGGCTTCCTCGGTCTTGCGATAATTGGTCATGTTGGCCCTCCAATCGACAGACAGGTGGGAAGCGATGCCTCATTTGTCGAGGAAGCCGGCAACGCGCCGGCGCGGCGGCAACGGCCCTGTTCGCCTTCCACCAGCGAGGGTTGCCCAATGTTGAAGAGCCCCCGTCCTGGCACAAGGGGCCATGCCTTGGCCCTTTGGTGCCTGCCTGGTGGCGTGGTTCTCAACGCACCTGCCGCCGCTCCCGCGCCGCCAGGAGCCTGCTCGCAAGGCAGCCCTGACGCCTGGCCACTTATCTGACCCAGGCAGCCGGGCTAGGAACGGCGGCGACAAGACGGGATCAGGATCATGGCAGCGATGGACGGGGCGCTGGCGCCCTCGGGGCTCCGCACGGGCAGGCCCCACCCCGGCATGGGCTTCCGGGAATTCGTGGCGATCATCGCCGTGATGATGATGGCCAATGCACTGGCGATCGATTCCATGCTGCCGGCGCTGCCGGAGATGGGCCAGGCGTTGGGCACCACCACCGATAACCAGCGGCAGTGGATCATCACGGCCTATTTGCTGGGTTTCGGCGCGGCGCAGATCGTCTATGGCCCGTTGGCGGACCGCTTCGGCCGCAAGCCGGTCCTGCTGGCCGGCCTCGGCATCTATACCCTGGCCAGCCTGGTCGCGATGTTCAGCGGGTCTTTCGACACCATGCTGGCGGCCCGCGTGGTGCAGGGCATCGGCGCGGCCAGCACGCGCGTGCTGGCGGTCTCCATCGTGCGGGACTGTTATTCCGGACGAAAGATGGCGCAGGTGATGTCGCTGTCCTTCATCGTCTTCCTGGCCGTGCCGGTGGTCGCGCCAACGCTGGGGCAGGTGATCATGCTGGTCGCGCCCTGGCGCTTCATCTTTCTGTTCCTGGCTGTCTTCGGCGCCGCCGCCAGCTTCTGGGTACTCAGCCGCCTGCCGGAAACGCTGCATCCGGAGGACCGTATGCCTATCGCGCCCGGCCGGATCATCGCCGCCTTCCGCTTCGCGCTGAGCAATCGTGTTGCGGTGGGCTACATGCTGGCCATGGCGCTGATACTGGGCGGGCTGTTCGGCTTCATCAACTCGGCGCAGCAGGTCTTCGCGGACACTTTCAAGGCGCCGCAGCTCTTCACCTCGATCTTCGCCGCAATCGCCATAGCCATGGCTCTGGCGTCGATGCTGAACGCCAGACTGGTTGGGCGCTTCGGCACCCGCCGCATCTCGCATGGCGCCCTGCTCGGCTATATCGGCTTCGCCGTGGTGCATGCCGCCCTGGCCCTGTCGGGCCACGAGAACCTGTGGAGCTTCGCTCTGCTGCAGGCCGGCATGATGTTCTGCTTCGGCCTGACCGGTCCCAATTTCGGCTCCATGGCCATGGAGCCACTGGGGCATATCGCTGGCACCGCCTCGGCGGTGCAGGGCTTCGTGACGACCTTCAGCGGCGCGCTGATCGGCTTCTTCATCGGTCAGCAGTTCGATGGCACCACGGGGCCGCTCATGCTGGGCTTCGCCGCCTGCGGCGTGCTGGCGCTCTGCATGGTGCTCTTCGCCGAGGGCGGGCGCCTGTTCCGCCCGCGCCAGGGGGCCTGAGCCCCGGGCCCGTTTGCTGCGACCTGGGCGCACCATCGGCCTTCAGATCAGGCCGCGCCCCAGCCGGTGCCTGCCCCCAGACCGCCACTTGGCTGGGAAGCGGTCTGGGGAGTGCCATCGGCACTGCTCTGTGCCGATGGCGGCAGGTGGCACGGCCCTCACGACTGCTCCCGTGAGTCCTCTGCCTAGGGCACGCCGCCTCCCGTCAGGCCGTAGAGCGCGTTGGGCAAGGCCAGCGACAGCCAGGGCAGATAGGTGACCAGGATCAGGAAGATCAGCAGCACCATGAGCCATGGGCTTGCAGCACGGACAACCTGCGACACCGACATGCCCGTCACCCCCGAGGTGACGAAGAGATTGAGCCCGACAGGCGGCGTCACCATGCCGATCTCCATGTTCACCACCATCATCACGCCGAAATGGACAGGGTCGATCCCGAGCTTCGTCGCAATGGGAAACAGGATCGGCGCCAGGATCAGGATGATCGAGGAGGGCTCCATGAAGTTGCCCGCGATCAGCAGGATGATGTTCACCACCAGCAGGAACTGCCAGGGCTCGAGACCCGCGGAGATGATCGCCTGGGCAATGCTCTGTGGGATCTGCTCGGTGGTCAGGACGTGGCTGAACAGGAAGGCATTGGCGATGATGAACATCAGCATCACCGTCACGCGCGCTGAACTGACCAGCACGCCCGGTATCTGCGCGAGCCTCATGTCGCGGTAGCCGAATACGGCGACGAGGAAGGCGTAGATGGCGGAAACCGCCGCCGCCTCGGTCGGGGTCATGATGCCACCATAGATGCCGCCGAGCACGACGACGATCAGGAGAAGCCCCCAGATGGCTTTCGCGCCGGATTGCACCACGGCGCGCGTCGCCGGCCAGAAGCCGGGCCAGGGCTCGCGCGGCAGGTTGAGACGGAGCGCCGCCACGAAGATGGTCACCATCAGCATCAGGCCGAGCACCAGGCCCGGCACGACGCCCGCCATGAACAGCTGGCCGACCGAGGTCTCGGTCGTGGCAGCATAGACCACCATGACGATCGAAGGCGGGATCAGGATGCCGAGCGTGCCGGCATTGCAGATCACGCCGGCCGCGAAGTCCTTGGAGTAGCCCTTGCGGACCATGCCGGCGATGACCACGGAGCCCACAGCCACCACCGTGGCGGGGCTGGAGCCGGAGACGGCGGCGAAGAGCATGCAGGCCAGGACGGAAGCGATGCCAAGGCCGCCTGGCAGGTGGCCCACGCAGGCGACCGCGAATTCGATCATGCGACGGGCGACACCGCCCGTCGTCATGAGCTGGCCCGCCAGGATGAAGAAGGGAATGGCGAGGAGGGTGTAGTTCTCCTGCATCGCCTGGAAGAACTTGATGGTGAGCGAGGCGATGCTGTCCTGCGCGAAGAACAGGATGGTCAGCACCGCCGAAAGGCCAAGCGATATCGCAATCGGCACGCCCAGCAGCATCAGCGCGAAGAGCACGACGAAAAGGAAGGCTGTGGTCATGGGATCGCCCTGGGCAGCCGATGGGTCGGCGGAAACGGGGTCATGCGTCCGGGTTCACGGATGCGGATCGTGGAGCTCGCGTAACGCGTCGCCGGCTTCGTCGGCGATCTCGAAGCCCTGCGCCTCGCCGGTCAGGATCAGCTTCGCTTCCGTGCAGAGCCGCAGCAGCAGCAGCAGGAACCCGAAAGGCAGGATCGCCATGAGGATCCACCGCTCGACCGGGATGTCCTGCGCCTCGATCCCGACCGTCCGGAGGGTGTCCATGTAGACCCAGGAGCCATAGGCCAGGAGCGCGGCATAGACCATGCAGAGGGCGACCGCGACCAGCCCGACTCCGCGACGGAGCGGCGGCGACAGCGCCTTCACCGCGATGTCGATCCCGAGATGCGCGCGTGTCCGCACACCATAGGCAAGCCCAAGCAGGACGAGCCAGCCGAAGGCGTAGAGAACCGCCTCCTGGCCCCAGAGCAGGCTGTCATTGAAGATGTAACGCAGCACGACCTGATAGAAGGTCACGAGCGTCATGAAGACGAGGAGGAGGGCCATGAGGCCCTCCTCCAGGCGATGCCAGACGGTGCGCAGCAACTGCATGGCTAAGGCCCGCCCCGCGTCAGGTCGCTTGCCCCGCTTGCTCGGCCGCCGCGATGATGTCGGCCCCGATATCCTTCTCGAAGCGCTTCCAGACCGGGCGCATCGCCTCGCGCCACTGGGCGCGCTGGTCGGCCGACAGGGTGTGGATCTTGGCGCGGGACGCGGCGATCTTCGCGCGCGCATCGTCGTTGAGCTTCTGGGCGACGGTATTGTTCAGCTCGACCGCCTCGTCCAGCGCCTTGGTCAGCCCGCCGCGCACCTCATCCGGCAGGCCCCGCCACCAGCGGCTGTTGGTGACCAGCATGTAGTCGATCAGCCCATGATTCGACTCGGTGAAATCGGACTGCACCTCCTGATATTTCTGGCTGTAGCAGTTCGACCAGGTGTTCTCCTGCCCATCAACCGCACCGGTCTGCAGCGCCTGATAGACCTCGGCGAAGGCGAGCTTCTGCGGATTCGCGCCGAGCTGCTGGAACTGGGCGACAAGAACATCCGAGGATTGCACCCGGAACTTGAGTCCGCGTGCATCCTCGGGAACCAGCAGCGGCTTGTTGGCCGAGAGCTGCTTCAGCCCGTTGTGCAGGTAGCCGAGGCCGAGCAGCCCGCGCTTCTCGATCGAGTGCAGCAGCTTCTGGCCCGTCTCGCCAGCCTGGAAGCGATCGGCCGCCTCCATGTCGGCGAACAGGAAGGGAAGATCGAAGACCTGAACGGATTTGGTGAAGCGGTCGAATTTGGAGAGCGACGGGGCCAGGATCTGCACGTCCCCGAGCAGCAGCGCCTCCATTTCCTTCGCATCGCCGTAGAGCTGCGAGTTGGGATAGACCTCGACCTTCACCCGGCCGGGCAGGAGCCGCTCCGCCGCCTCCTTGAACCGGATCGCCGCCTGGCCCTTCGGCGTGCTGTCGGCGACCACATGGCTGAACTTGACGGTGATGACACCCTGCGCCCGCGCATGCAGGGCGGGAAGGGTCAGCGCCCCTGCCGCAGCGGCGAGGGTCGCCCGGCGGCTGATGGCGGGGCTGCGGCCATTGGCTTCGACCATGGATGTCTCCTCTTTGTTCCGAGCGGCTTTGCGCCACTTCGTCCATTTTTTGCCTGTCCCGGGTCCCGGCAGAAGATGAGTCGGCTGCGGGGCCTTGGGAAGCCGGCTGGAAAAGCGCTGCGCGTGACAGTGCTCCTCAGGTCCGCTGCTTCGGTCCCGCCGATCTCCGGGGCCATGGTGCAATCGGTTGGGAGGAGAGGCTCGCTCCCTGGTCATGAAATAAAAGGGCTGGGAGGGCTTCTTGGCGGCGCGGTGGCGTGCCTCCGTGCCGGTTTCCACCCCCTGGATTCCCATGAAATCACAAGCGGTCGTCGAAGGGAAACCCTCCCTTTCGGCCGGCAGGTCATGAGCCCGCCGCATCATGGGCAGGGGACCGCCCTCCGAGCGATTCCTGTCCTGGGCCAGCCGCTGGGGCATGGAGAGAACATTCTTCCGGCTGTCGCGGCAGGCCGGAGGGGCCATGGCCACCCTCACCGGCGAGCCCCCTTGGCGTCAGCGGCAGGCCAGGGCCGGTGCGGCGCTCGTCCCCCACGCCCCACCCATCTCCAGGACGTGGCTGCAGAGGGCGGTGGCCCCCGGGCGGTGCGTGACGATCAAGGCTCCCTGGCCGGTCCGCTCCAGCCGGGCATGGAGCCCGTCCAGCACGCGCCGCTCGGTTGCCTCGTCCAGCCCCTCCGTGGGTTCGTCAAGCAGCAACCAGGATGCCGGGCGGAGATAGGCGCGGGCCAGCACCAGCCGCCGTCGCTCGCCGCCTGAGAGCCGCGCGCCGTCCTCGCCCAGCCAGGTATCCAGCCCCTCGGGCAGGGCGGCCACCCGCCCGGCCAGCGCCGCGTCGCGCAGGGCCTCCCACAGATCGGCCTCGCTGGCCTCTGGCGCCGCGAGGCGCAGGCTGTCCCGCACGGTGCCGGCCAATAACGTGGCATCCTGCGGGGCATGGGCGAAGCAACGGCGCGCCACATCCGGCGGCAGCATGGCGAGATCGGCGCCTCCGAGGCTCACCCGGCCCGGCTCCACCTCGCGCAGCGCCAGCAGAGTTTCCAGCAGCGTGGTCTTGCCGCAGCCGGAGGGGCCCGTGATGGCCACCACCGCGCCCGGCCGCAGCAATACGCCCGGCCGGGAAAGGCGAATGGCCGGCGCGGCATCCATGACGGGGCGCGAGAGGCGCGGCGGGGCAGCGGCATCCAGCACCGCATTGAGCCGCATCTCAGCCGCGCGCAGCGTGCCGCGCCGTTCCAGCCCACGGGCGAAGCCGGCCACGCCATCCACGGTCATGGCAGCGCCCAGCGCGGCCAGCGCCGCCAGGGGGAGGGGCTCGCCAGAGGAGAGGGCGAGCGCGGCCATGGATGCGAGCCCGGTGGCGAAGGCCTGCCCCAGTTCGAAGTAGCCCGTCCCGCAGGTGACACGGCTTTGCGCCGAGGCCAGCGCATCGCTGCACGCGTCGATCCGCCCGGCCGCCCAGCCCTCCAGTCCATAGGCCCGCAGCTCGGAAGCAGTGGCGGCATAGGTGGCGAACTCCTCCTTCAGCCGGCCGGCGGCCCGCTGCGCCGCCCGCCCGCGCGCCTGCAACGCGTTGGCGAGGAGGTGCGCCAGCAACAGGAAGCCGAGCGCGATCCCCGCCGCCGCCAGGGCGGGCGCGATCCCGGCCAGAAGCAGCAGCGCCGTACCACTGGCGATCGAGGCCATCATGGCCCAGCTGGCGGAACGCTGGACAAGGCGCGCCTCCACCGCATCCACGTCCTGCACCAACCGGGCCGAGGCCTCGCCGGTGGAGAGGGCCAGGGCCTGGGCGGGCGGCGCGGCGGCGAGCGCGGCGAAAAGCGCGGGCCGGATGCGGGCCAGGGCGCGCAGTGCGGCGTCATGCCCCACCAGTCGCTCGCCATAGCGGCTGCCGGTGCGAAGGATGGCCAGCAACCGGATCCCGGCGCTTGGCAGCATGTAGTTGAAGGCCTGGGCGGAGGCCGCGCCCGCGGCCCCCGCCAGGGCCGCCCCGGTGATGAACCAGCCGGAGAGGCCGAGCAGGATCACCGAAGCGGCGGAGACCGCAGCCGCCGCGATTCCGGCAAGCAGGAAGCGGCCGCGCTGGCGCGCCCGCTCGGCGGCGAGGAGTTGCTGCAGGCGTCCAGTGGGCGGCTGAGTGGATGACATGATCAGTCGAGCCTCACGACTTGGTCGGCGATGGCGGCCAGCCGCTCGGAATGGGTGGCGATGATGGTGGTGCGGCCCTTCGCTCCCTCCCGGATCACGGGGATCAGCGCAGCCTCCGCGGCCGCGTCCAGATGCGCGGTGGGTTCGTCCAGCAGCAGGATCGGGGCGTCCTTCAGCAGGGCACGGGCGAGCGCGATGCGCCGCCGCTCACCACCCGAAAGCCCGGCGCCTCGTTCGTCCAGCACGGCAGCCAGCCCACCCGGCCGCTCCAGCAGCATGGGGCCGAGGCCGGCACGTTCCGCGGCCTGCGCGATCCTGGCTTCGGAGGCATCGCGGCGGGAGAGAGCGACATTCTCGGCGATGCTGCCGGGAATGATCAGCGGAGCCTGCCCCATCCAGGCGATGGAGGGGGCGAAGGACCTGGCCTCGGACAGGGCCAGCCCATCCACCAGCACCTCCCCCTGTGTCAGCGGTGCGAGGCCGAGCAGGAGGTTCAGCAGCGTGGTCTTGCCCGAGCCGCTGGAACCCAGCAGCGCCACCACTTGGCCGGGCGCGATGTCCAGGTTGAAGCCCTCCACCGCCGCGCGGTCCTCGCCCGGGTAGCGGATGGCCACCTTCGTGAAACGGATGGCGGGGGCCTCGGTGATGGGCCGGGACCCGGGGGCGGGCGCGCGGGCGAGGGCCTCCAGCGCCTGCAGCCGGCCCGCGGCGGTCTCGGCCGCCTGCTTGTCATGATAGGCGGCGGCGAGCCGGCGCATGGGGGCATAGAATTCCGGCGCCAGGGCCAGGACGAAGAAGGCGCGGCCCAGATCCAGCGTCTCCGGCGTCGGAAAAGGCAGGAGGCCGAGCAGGTTGAACCCCGCATAGACGGCGACCAGGGCCACCGAGAGAGCCGCGAAGAATTCCAGCGCGCCGGAGGAGAGGAAGGCGATCCGCAGCACGCCCACGGTGCGGCGGCGCAACTCCTCCGCCGCCCTGGCCAGGCGAGCCGTCTCCCGCGCCTCCGCCTGGAAGGAGAGCACGACGGGCAGGCTCCGCACCCGGTCCGCGAACAGGGATGAAAGACGGGAAAGGGCTTCGAATTGCCGTCGTGCCTGATGCGCGGCCGCGCCGCCGGCCAGCGCCAGGGCCACCACGAAGGGCAGCAGGGTGAAGGCCAGGATCCCGGCGCTGAAGGGGCTGGCCAGGGCCGTCGCGCCCAGCACCAGGAAGGGCACCGCCGCCGCGGCCCGGCGGGCCGGCATGAAGCGGGCGATGTAGCCGTCCAGCGCCTCCACCTCATCCACCGCCGAGGTCAGCAGGCTGCCGACCGGCGGCCTTTCGCCGGTCGGAATGGCAAGGCTGGCCACCACCACCCGGCGCCGCAGCGCGGTCTTGGCCCGGCGCGCGGCCTCGGCGCCCGCATGGGCCGAAAGGAGGGCGAAGACCCCGCGCCCGGCAGCGGCCAGAACACCCAGCGCCAGCCAGGGGGCTACGGCTGGCAGCCCCCCTTCGAGCGAGGTCAGCCCCCCCGCCAGCGCAGCCGCGAAGGCGATGGCAGCCACCCCATCCAGGCAGAGCGACAGAGTCGCGATGCCGTTCCAGCGGCCACCGGCTCTGGCAGCGTCCTTCAGCCAGGCGCGGTGGCGGGCATTCTGTTGCTGATCCGGGAGGGGCTGCGGCATGGGCTCCCCATCGCGCATCCCTTGGCCCGGGGCTTTGACCTAGATCAAAGCGCGGGGGGCTGCGCCCGGGCCAATTGGGCCCACCCGAGGCCCAAGCCGCGCCCGCGATGCGCGCGGACGGCCGGACTGGGCGGAGCAAACCAATGGACCCCGGTGTCGTCGACCTGTCGCGGCTGCAATTCGCGCTGACCGCGCTCTATCATTTCCTCTTCGTGCCGCTGACCCTCGGCCTCTCCTTCATGCTCGTCATCATGGAGAGCGTCTACGTGATGACCGGCCGCCCGATCTGGCGCCAGATCACGCAGTTCTGGGGCACGATCTTCGGCATCAACTTCGTGCTCGGCGTCGCCACCGGGCTGACGATGGAATTCCAGTTCGGCACGAACTGGTCCTACTTCTCCCATTATGTCGGCGACATCTTCGGCGCGCCGCTCGCCATCGAGGGCCTGATGGCCTTCTTCCTGGAAGCGACCTTCGTCGGGCTGATGTTCTTCGGCTGGGACCGGCTCTCCAAGCTCGGCCACCTCTTCGCGACCTTCATGGTGGCGCTGGGCACGAATTTCTCCGCCCTCTGGATCCTCATCGCCAATGGCTGGATGCAGAACCCGGTGGGCGCGGTGTTCAATCCCGAGACGATGCGCATGGAGGTGAACGATTTCGCCGCCGTGCTCTTCAATCCGATCGCCCAGGCGAAGTTCGTGCACACTGTCTCCGCCGGCTATGTCATCGCCGCCGTAATGGTACTGGGCATTTCCGCGCTCTATCTGTTGCGCGGGCAGTGGGTGGGCTTCGCCAAGCGCTCGATGACCGTCGCGGCCGCCTTCGGCCTGGCCTCTTCCCTCTCGGTCGTCGTGCTGGGCGACGAGTCCGGCTATGCACTCACCGACAACCAAAAGATGAAGCTGGCCGCCATCGAGGCCGCCTGGCACACCGAGCCGGCGCCCGCCGGGCTGACCTTGTTCGGCCTGCCCAACAGCACCACGCGGGCCACGGACTACGCGGTGACCGTCCCTTGGGTGCTCGGCGTTATCGCCACCCGCAGCCTCGATAAGGAGGTGACGGGTATGTCGGAACTGGTGCTGCATGCGCAGGAGCGGATCGAATCCGGCCGGATCGCCTTCGGCGCGGTGCAGGCCCTCAAGGCGGACCCGAAGGACATGGCCGCGCGCGCGCTTTTCGCCCGCCATGGCCGCGACCTCGGCTATGGCCTGCTGCTGACCCGCTATGTGGCGGACCCGCGCGAGGCGACCGCGGAGCAGATCCGGCAGGCGGCCTGGGACACGGTGCCGAACGTGCCGCTGATGTTCTGGAGCTTCCGCATCATGGCCGGCATCGGCTTCGCCATGATCGCGCTCTTCGCCACCGCCTTCCTGCTGTGCAGCCTGCGCCGGCATGAATCGCGCTGGTTCCTGCGCCTGGCCGTCCTGGCGATCCCGCTGCCCTGGATCGCGGCAGAACTGGGCTGGGTCATCGCCGAGATGGGTCGCCAGCCCTGGGCGATCGAGGGAGTCCTGCCGACCTTCCTCGGCGTCTCCTCGCTCAGCCGCACCCAGCTGTGGATGACCATCATCGGCTTCACCCTCGTCTATGGCGTGCTTGCCGTCATCGAGGTCGGGCTGATCATCCGCACCGTCCGGAAGGGCCCCTTCGCCGGGCATGAGGACCCGCAACTGCCGCCCGGCGACACCGTTCCCGCCACCCCCATGGTCGCCTGAAGGAGGGCATGGTCATGGATCTCGCCTATGATTACGCCACGCTGCGGCTCATCTGGTGGGGGCTGATGGGCGTGCTGCTCATCGGCTTCGCCCTCACCGACGGGTGGGACCTCGGTGCGGCCACCATGCTGCCCTTCGTCGCCCGCACGGATGTGGAGCGGCGGATGGTCATCAATGCCGTCGGCCCGACCTGGGAAGGCAACCAGGTCTGGTTCATCCTGGGAGGCGGAGCGATCTTCGCCGCCTGGCCCTTCGTCTATGCCGTCAGCTTCTCCGGCTTCTATCTCGCCATGTTCGTGGTGCTGATGGCGCTGATCCTGCGGCCGGTGGGCTTCAAGTACCGCTCCAAGAAGCCCGACCCCGCCTGGCGCACGCGCTGGGACTGGGCGCTCTTCGTGGGTGGCTTCGTGCCTTCCCTGGTCTTCGGCGTCGCGGTCGGCAATGTGCTGCAGGGCGTGCCCTTCCGCCTGGATGGCGATCTGCGCGCCTTCTACGAGGGCAGCTTCTTCGGCCTGTTCACGCCCTTCACCCTCCTCTGCGGCCTGCTCTCGGTCGCGATGGTCGTCCTGCACGGCGCGGCCTATCTTTCGATCCGGATCGAGCGCGGGCCGGTGCATGCGCGGGCGCGGACCTTCGGCACGGTGGCGGCGCTGTTCTCCCTCGCGCTGTTCGCGGCCGGCTGGGCCTATGTGGCCTGGGGCGACATCGGCTTCCGCATCACCAGCGCGGTCGATCCGGCCGGCTTCTCCAATCCGCTGCGCACCACCAGCATGCGGGAGGTCGGGGCCTGGCTTGCCAATTACGAGGCCCATCCCTGGATGATGATCGCCCCTGCCCTGGGCTTCGCGGGCGCCGCCCTGGCCCTGCTGGGCATCCGGGCGAAGTGGGAAGTACCGGCCTTCGCAGGCTCCTCCCTCTCGACCTTCGGCATCATCGCCACCGTCGGGCTCTCGATGTTCCCCTATATCCTGCCCAGCGCGATCGACCCGCACTCCAGCCTGACCGTCTGGAACGCCTCCTCCAGCCAGCGGACGCTGTTCATCATGCTGGTGGTGACGATCATCTTCCTTCCTCTCATCCTCCTCTACACCGCCTGGGTCTACCGGGTTCTGTGGGGCCGGGTGACGAGCAAGGAGGTCGGCAGCAACCCCCATTTCTACTGAGCGGAGATCTCCATGTGGTACTTCACCTGGGTGCTGGGCCTTGGCCTGGCCGTCGCCTTCGGGGTGCTGAACGGCATCTGGCACGAGTTCCATCTGCCGCAGGATGACCGGAACCACCCGGTCGCCTGAAAAGTCCGGCAGAAGCTAAGGAGGCCCGGGGGGAGGGATCCCATGCCCCGGGCCGCTGCCATTCCGTCTGCGTCTGCCGCCCATCCGGAAGAACCGCTGCAAAGATGCCGATTCCCTCTCTATAACGAGAGCTGAGGCATGGGAGGGCCGACGCCATCAGCCAGGTGTGTTCCGATTGTGCGGTGCGCGACCAGTCGCTTTGCGGCAGCCTGACCGACGATGAACTGGCGACGCTCAACCGTCTCGGCCGTCATCGCCAGCTGGCGCGGGGGGAAACCCTCGTCTGGGCAGGCGATGAAGCGCTGGTCTGCGCCAACCTGCTCGCCGGCGTGCTCAAGCTCAGCGCCACGACGGCGGATGGGCGGGAGCAGATCGTCGGCCTCCTCTATCCCGCGGATTTCGTCGGCCGGCCCTTCACCGAGGCGGCGGAGCACAGCATCACCGCCCTGACGGACGCCCAGCTCTGTGTCTTCCCGCGCAAGCCCTTCGAGGCGGCGCTGGAGCACCATGTCCGCATGGAACGCCTGCTGCTGCGCCGGACCCTGGCCGCGCTGGACGAGGCGCGGGCGCGAATGCTGATGCTCGGCCGCATGACCGCCGAGGAGAAGGTGGCGAGCTTCCTCCTCGATCTGGCAGGCCACCTGGGCGGGCCGCAGAAGACGGGCGAGGTGACTTTCGACCTGCCCCTAACGCGTGCCCAGATCGCCGATGTGCTGGGGCTGACCATCGAGACGGTCAGCCGCCAGATGACCAAGCTGAAGCGTGACGGACTGATCGACCTGCCCTCGGGCCGGCTCGTGACCATCCGCAACCGGGATGCGCTGCGGGAGCGGGCGGAGGCCGCCTGAACGCGGTCTGGCCCGGGCCCTCAGCGCAGCCCCGGTTCCGTGCGGAGGGATGCTGTCAGCAGCGCCTGCGCCCTCGGTGAGAGAGGCCGCCGCGCCAGTTTCAGGATGGCGAGTTCCTCGAACGCCAGAGCGCGTCGGCAGCCATCGAAGAAGCAGCGCAGCATGTAGCTCAGGGCCTGAGGCTCGCCGCCGCCATCCGCTATTTCCAGCGCTGCGCCGAGATCCTGCGCATGCACCTTGTCCATCGCGTGCTGGCTGTGGATGCGGTCCAGTACCGCCCGCTCCAGCGCGCCGGCTCTCCCCGCCGGCAGCAACTCGTCCAGCAATGCGCTTTCCCGCTGCTGATGGGCAGGCAGCCAGGCTGTGAGCAGCCGGGCCGCGGAACGCCGGTCCTGCGCGGGAGGAAGGCCGGGCAGCCCGTCGGCGAAGCTCTCCAGCCGGGCGCAAAGCACACGCAGGATCTCGTGCTCCGCCATCAGGGCCCGGATCCGGGCCTCAAGCCGGATATCCCGAGCATCGCACAAGCGGATCACCTCCGCGCCGCCCATGTTCCGCTCGCTCACCATCCGGTCTCCTGTGCGGGAGCGGTTTGGGGCAGCGCCAACCGCCCTGCTTTGACCTTGATCAAGAGCGCCTCATCGCCGAGCCGCTAGGAAGGGGGCATGACCGACCGGACCGAAGCCGCCCCCAACCGTGCCCTGCTCGCGCTGGCCGAGGCGCAGGTGCCCCGCTACACCAGCTACCCCACGGCCGCGCAATTCGGCCCGCTGGAGGAGACCACGTACCGGCGCTGGCTGCGTGAAAGCCTCGTGCCTTCCGGTCCCTTGTCCCTCTACGTCCATGTCCCCTTCTGCCGGGATCTCTGCTGGTACTGCGCCTGTCACGCCAGGCCCACGCGCTCGGCGGAACGGATTCGCGCCTATGCCGAGGCGCTGCAGGCGGAGGCGGCGCTGCTGGCGGATGCGCTGCCGCCCCATGCCGGTGTCTCCCATCTGCATCTTGGCGGTGGCACGCCCTCCATCCTGGGGCCGGAGGGGCTGCAGGCCCTGCTTGGCACGCTGCGGCGCCGCTTCGGTTTGCGCCCCGGTGCTGAGATCGCCATCGAACTGGACCCTCGTAGACTGGACGAAGCGACGGCAGAGGCACTCGGCGCGCTCGGCTTCACCCGCGCCAGCCTTGGTGTGCAGGATATCGACCCGGCGGTGCAGGCGCGCATTGGCCGGCCGCAACCGGCCGCCCTGGTGGAACTGGCCGTGCAACGGCTGCGCCGCGCGGGACTGCGGGAGATCAATATCGACCTGATGTACGGCCTGCCCACCCAGACCGTCGCGCATGTGGAGACGAGCGCCCGCTTTGCGGCCGCGCTCGGTGCGGATCGGCTCGCGGTGTTCGGCTATGCGCATGTCGCCTGGATGAAGCCGCATCAGAAGGCGATCGACGCCAGCACCCTGCCCGACGCCTTGGCGCGGCTGGAGCAGGCCGAGGCGGCCGAGGCCGTGCTGATCAGCGTCGGCTATCAGGCGCTCGGCCTCGATCATTTCGCCCTTCCGCATGACGGCCTGGCCCGGGCCGCGGCGGCGGGTCGGCTGCGGCGGAACTTCCAGGGCTACACCACGGACAGGGCGCCGGTGCTGCTTGGCCTCGGCGCCTCCGCCATCGGCAACATCGCAGGCAGTCACGCTCAGAACGTGGTGGACGAGCGGCGTTATGCCGGGGCCGTGGCAGCCGGATGCCTACCCATCGCGCGTGGCCTCGCCGCCACCCCGGAGGATGTCCTGCGCGCCGGGATGATTGAGCGCGTCATGTGCGACTTCGCGCTCGACATGCGCGACGCGGGGCCGGAGGCGCAGGCTGTCCTGCGGCAGGCGCTCGCCCGGATGGATGGGCTTGAGAGGGAAGGGCTGGTGCTGCGGGACGCGCTGCAACTCCGGGTCACGCCTCTTGGGCGGCGCTTCGTGCGACAGGTCGCGGCCTGCTTCGATGCCTTTCTGCTCCGTAGGCCCAATGCGCATTCCGCTGCCGTGTGATGCGCCCGCAGTGCGGTGGTGATCGGGCCGCTTCCAGGGCGGCACTCCCTGTGAACCAAGTCGGCCATCTCCTGCCGCGCCAGCTCTGCCCAATGGGTTGAGTCGGCCGGAGCGGAGGCTGACGCTGTGCAGGAGGGCGGCGCCTCCTGCCGGCCCGGAAGCGGCGCAGGGTGTGGCGCTCCGCTTCGTGGAGTCCCGCGCGGAGCCGGGCGCTTCCTCGTGCGGAAGCAGCCCGGGGAGCCCGTGGCTGAGCCGAGATGTCGGAGGATGGCGGCGCTGCTCGGGCCGCCTGCGGTCGAGCCGGCGCGGTTCCGACGTCGCGCTGGCTGCACGCTTGCCGAGGCCGAGCGGTGGCCCTTAGTCTGTCACCACAACGAATAGAGAGTGCCCCCCTCCGAGGGAGCGCCGTGGGAGAATGTTCATGACTGAACTGCGTCGCCGCAGCCTCCTGGGTGCTGGCGCGGCTGTGGGTGCCGCCAGCCTGCTGGCCCGCCCTGGCCTGGCCCAGAGCCCCTATCCCAGCCGCCCTCTGACGCTGATCTGCCCCTGGGGCGCGGGCGGCGGCACCGATGCCACGGCGCGCATCATCGGCGCCCTGCTGGAGAAAGACCTGGGGCAGCCGATCAATGTGGTGAACCGCACCGGCGGCAATGGTGTGGTCGGCCATTCCGCCATCGCCACCGCCCAGCCCGATGGCTACACCATCGGCATCATCACGGTGGAGATTGCCATGCTCCACCATGCCGGCCTGACGAACCTGACCTGGAAGGACTACACGCCGCTGGCGCTGATGAACGAGGACCCGCCGGGTGTGCAGGTCAGCGCTTCCTCGCCCTACAAGGACATCAAGGCCCTGGCCGAGGCCATCAAGGCGGCGCCGGCGGGAAAGATGAAGGCCTCCGGCACCGGCCAGGGCGGCATCTGGCATCTGGCGCTGATCGGATGGCTGCAGGCGATGGGGCTCAAGGCCGATCATGTCCGCTGGGTGCCCTCGAATGGCGCCGCGCCGGCCATGCAGGATCTCGCGGCGGGCGGCGTCGATATCGTCACCTGCTCGGTCCCCGAGGCGCGGGCGATGCTCGATGCCGGGCGGGCGCGCAGCCTCGCCATCATGGCATCCAAGCGGAACCCGCAATTCGCCGACGTGCCGACGCTGAATGAGGCGCTCGGCATCAGCTATTCCACCGGCGCCTGGCGCGGCATCGCGGCGCCCCGCAACCTGCCGCCCGACATGGCCAAGACCTTGGTGACCGCGCTGGAGCGCGCCTACAAGGCGAAGGAATTCACCGACTTCATGAACGCACGCGGCTTCGGCACGATCTGGGCCGATCCCGAAGGCTTCGCCGCCTTCATGGACAAGTCCGACCGCGCGATGGGCGAGGCGATGCGCGCCGCTGGGCTGGCCCGCGCCTGATGCGATCGTGCCCGGAGGGGACTCTCCGCCGCCGGGCCTCTTCCGGGGTGCGGCCCTGCGCCGCGCCTCCCTTGCCCCGCGTGGCCCCCTGGCCACGCCTTGCGGAGCGCCTGCGCGATGCGGCTCAATGATGCCGTCCTCGGCCTGATCCTGTTGCTGCTGGCCAGCACGATGATCTGGCTGACCCTGTATTTTCCCGCCTTTCCCGGCCAGGACTATGGGCCGGCCTTGTTCCCCCGCCTGCTGGGCGGCGGCCTGATCGTCTGCGCGCTGCTGCTGATGGTGCGCGGCTACGCGGCGCGGCGCCAGGGTGAGGCCTGGGTGACACTGGCGCCCTGGTGGTCACGGCCGGGTCAGGTGGTCTCCTTCTTCGCCATGCCGGCGGCGGTGCTGGCCTATCTCTTCTTCGCCGAGACGCTGGGCTTCATTCCGCTTGCCTTCGTGCTGCTGCTGGCGCTGTTCCTGTGGTTCGGCGAGCGGCCACTGCGGGCGCTGCCTGTCGCACTGGGGGCGACATTGCTGGTGCACTGGTTCTTCAGCGAGATGATGCGCGTGCCTCTGCCGCGCGGCCTGCTGAACAACATCCTCTGAGGGATCGGCCATGGACACAATCGTGACGGCCTTCGAGCTGGTCTTCGATCCCCCGGTCATGCTGGTGATCCTCGGATCGGCCGTGTTCGGCATGTTCATCGGCGCCATGCCGGGCCTGACGGCGACCATGGCCACGGCGCTGCTGGTGCCCGTCACCTTCTTCATGGACCCGGTGCCGTCGCTGGGGGCCATCGTGACCGCCACGGCCATGGCGATCTTCTCCGGCGACATTCCGGCGGCGATGCTGCGCATGCCCGGCACACCGGCCTCCGCCGCCTATACCGACGAATCCTACCTCATGGCCCGCAAGGGGCAACTCGATCTCAATCTCGGCGTCAATGTCGTGTTCTCGGCGCTGGGCGGAATCATTGGGGTGCTGTTCCTGGTGGCCTGCGCTCCCGCGCTGGCGGAACTGGCGCTGAACTTCTCCTCCTTCGAGTACTTCTGGCTGGCTTGCCTGGGCCTGACCTGCGCCGTGTTCATCGGGACGGGAAATCCGCTGAAGGGTTTCGTCTCCCTGCTGTTCGGCCTGGGCGTCGCCAGCATCGGCATCGATCCGGCGGCCGGCGTGCCGCGCTTCACCTTCGGCAATGTGGATCTGATGTCGGGGGTCAACTTCATCGCCGTGATGATCGGCGCCTTTGCCGTGTCGGAGCTGCTGCGAGGCGCGGTGGATCTGCACCAGGGCGGGAACGTTGTGGTGCCGCAGGTCGGCAACGTGTTCCGTGGCGTTGGCGCGGTGATGCGGCGTTACTGGCTCAACTTCATCCGCGGCTCGCTGATGGGAACGCTGATCGGCGCGCTGCCGGGCGCGGGCGCCGATATCGCGGCCTGGGTCTCCTACGCCATGGCGAAGCGCTTTTCCCGTACCCCGGAGAAGTTCGGCACCGGCCATGTGGAAGGGGTGGTGGAAGCCGGCTCCTCCAACAACTCGGCCGTGGCAGGCGCATGGATCCCGGCACTGGTCTTCGGCATTCCCGGCGATTCCATCACCGCCATCGTCATCGGCGTGCTGTACATGAAGGGCATGAATCCCGGCCCCACGGTGTTCACCGAGAATCCGCAGTTCATCTATGCGGTGTTCATCATCTTCATCCTCGCCAACCTGATCATGGTTCCGCTCGGATGGATGGCCATCAAGAGCATGAAGCAGGTGCTGCGCATCCCACGCACGATCCTGCTGCCGCTGATCCTGCTGTTCTGCATCGTCGGCGCCTTCGCCATGACCAACAGCCCTTACGGCATTGTGCTCATGCTGATCTTCGGGGTGCTGGGCTGGTTCATGGAGGAGAATGGGATTCCCATCGCGCCGATGATCCTGGGCTTGGTGCTCGGCGAGATGCTGGAGCAGAATTTCATGACCTCGATGATCAAGTCCGACGGTGCCTGGCTGGCGTTCTTCGAACGGCCGATTGCGGGGGTGCTGGGCATCATGACGCTTCTGGTCTGGCTGCTGATGATCGTCCGCGGTGCCCGCACCGCGCTGCGCCGGCCCGTGGAGGCCTGAGGCGGTCAGCCCCGGCATCCGTGTGCCATGAGCGCTGCGGGGGAGGATGGATTCCCCGTGCAGGGTGCAAGGCGCTTGAGGCGGCGATGGAATCATCGCCGGGGAGGGCTGCCGCCTTGGTGCAGGCCGGCAGCGCCCCCGCGGCGGGATCCTGCTCGCACGCTATCGTGACATCGAGACTTCCGCGCAGCGCCAGGCAGAACCCAGGCTTGGCCTTCCGGGTGGGACTGCCCGCCTGGGGGCGCCCTGCGCCGCCATCTCCAGCAATCGCAACCATTCGGGGACTTCCGCCTGCCGCCCGGCCTCTTTCTGCCCAGCCCTGCACGAGGCAGGCCGCCCGGGCAAGGACGGCCCTGCCAGCATGGCGCCGCTGCGGCAGGCGCGGATCTCTCCCCCTTCATCCGCTCCGCGGAGGGCCATAGCATCGCGTTGCGCATGCCCACGCCCCTGCGGGGCTGCCCCGACCGCGACCTCTAACCAAGGGCCTCCGCCATGCCTTTTACCCTGCCTGATGCACAGCTGACGGCGATGCTGAGCGAGGACGCGCCCTATGGCGACCTGACGACACTCGGCCTGGGCATCGGCAACGAGGCGGGGCGCCTGAGCTTCCGGGCCCGCAGCACCATGATCCTGGCCTGCATCGAGGAGGCAGAACGGCTGATGCGGCTGGCCGGCGCGACACGGACCGAGCGGGTCGCCGCCTCCGGCGCGCAGGTGGAGGCCGGTTCGCTGCTGCTGGCTGCTGAGGGGCCCGCCGCGGCCCTGCTACTCGGCGCAAAAGTCGCGCAGACACTGGTGGAGATCGCCTCCGGCGTCGCCACACGGGCCCGCCGTATCCTTGGTGCCGCGCGGCAGGGGAGGGAGGGCATCACCGTTGCCTGCACCCGCAAGCACCTGCCCGGCGCCAAGGGGGTGATGCTGAAGGCGATCATGGTGGGCGGCTGCGTGCCGCACCGGCTGGGGCTTTCGGATTCTGTCCTGGTCTTCGCGCAGCATCGCGCGCTACTCGGCCGCATGCCGCCGCATCTCTGGGTGGCGCGGCTGCGGGCGGCGCAGCCCGAGCGAAAGATCGCCGTCGAGGCGGAGAATGTAGACGAAGCGCTGCAATTCGCCCATGCGGGGGTCGACGAGGTGCAGCTCGACAAGTTGCCCCCCGAGGATGTGGCGACGGTGGCGCAGGCGCTGGCCGGCATGTCGCGCCGCCCATTGCTGGCCGCGACCGGTGGGGTGCATGAGGGGAACGCGGCTGCCTATGCCGCGGCCGGGGCCGATCTGCTGATCACCTCGGCGCCTTATGCGGCACCGCCGCTGGAGGTCGGCGTCACCCTGGCGCCGGCACGCGGGGGCAACCTCTCTGGCGCCGCCGCCTCGGCGGATTTCACCGACAGCCCAGGAGCGAGACATGAAGCTGTCCGCTAGGAACGTGCTGGCCGGCAAGGTCGTCGAGGTGCGGAAGGGCGCGACCACCGCGCATGTCCGGCTCGAACTGCCGGGCGGGGCCATGATCACCGCCTCCATCACCAACGAGGCCGTCGAGGAACTCGGTATTAAGCCGAGGGATGCCGCCTATGCGGTGGTGAAGGCCTCCGATGTGATGGTCGGAAAGGACTGACCTCCGTCTCGCGCGCCGCCTGCTGCTGCCCGGCGGCGCGGAACCGCCGCACCGCCGCCCGCCAGGACGCTCAACTCGCTGAAGCGGCATCCCGTTGCGGCCCCACTACCGAGGGCGCGCGCGGGTTCACCGACGGATCACCCCGGCCTTGAGCGGCGGGCTGGCGGCTCAGGGGGAGGGCCGGCGCAGCAGGCTTTCCCCGCCAGGCGGCCGCTGGGCAGCGGCCGCGAGCACCTGCCGTGGAAGGCCGAGCCGTCAAAGGCCGGTGTCTGGCTTCTGCAATCCGGCGCCGCCATCCCGGCGTGCCTGGGTGCGGAGGCGTTCGGTGTCGTCGAGGTGCTCCTGCATGGCCGCTTCTGCTCCGGCGTGGTCGCCCTCCAGGATGGCTCGCAGGATCGCGGCGTGCAGCGGTAGCGAAACACGCTGGTTCTCCTCCGCCTGCGTGTTCGTCAGGTGCAGCGAGGCCAGCAGCGTGGTGCGGATGGCATGCACGATGGGAATGAGGAACTGGTTCCGGCTCGCCTCCAGGATCGCCGTGTGGAACTCGAGATCGGCCTGGATGAAGGCCTCCACGTCCTCGCCCGCCGCTTCCATGGCCGCATAGGCCGCCGCGATCCGCGCGCGGTCCTCCTGACTGGCGCGCTGGCTGGCCAGCGCCGCGGCGGGCGGCTCGACGATGCGGCGGACCTCCATCAGCTGCTGCAAGGCGGGATCATCCGCCGGGAGCTGGCCATGCCAGTGCAGCAGCATCGGATCGAGCTGGCTCCAGGCCGCGCGCGGCCGGACGGTGGTGCCCCGGCGCGGCCTTGCATCCAGCAATCCCTTGGCGGTCAGCACCTGGAGCGCCTCGCGCAGGACGGTGCGGCTGACGCCGTAGCGCGAGAGCAGAGCATCCTCGCTGGGCAGGCTGTCCCCGGGCCGGAGGATGCCGCGCACGATCTTCTGGCCCAGGTCGTCCACGAGCTGGTCTGACAGGGTCCGCTTGATGGCAGCCGAAAAAGTCATATGATATTCTTTATTGCCCCTAGAGGGTCGTCAACGCTGCCGGCGACACACTCTGAAGATGCAACAAAAATAAGGAGGAAGCATGCGAATCGCGAGTGTTCGCACGCATGTCCTGGAAGCCGTGCTGTCGCAACCCTTTGCCTATTCGCGCGCCTGGTACGGCACGCGCATGGCGATGCTGGTGGAAATCGAGACCGATACCGGCCTGACCGGCTGGGGCGAATGCTACGGCCCCGCCTGGATGACCGAGGCGGTGGTGCGCAGCGTCGCCCCCTGGCTGGTCGGCCAAGACCCGCTCCGCACGGAGCACATCTGGCAGGACGTCTATGCCCGGCTGCGCGACCACGGGCAGAAAGGCCTGGTGGTCGAGGGGCTGAGCGGCATCGATATCGCGCTCTGGGATATCAAGGGGAAGCATTTCGGCGCGCCGGTGCACCAGCTCATGGGTGGCCCGCTGCGGACCGAGGTGCAGGCCTATGCGACCGGGCTCTACCGGCGCGAGAGCGGGGACCCACTGCACTATCTCCCGGAGGAAGCGGCCGGATACGTCGCCGAGGGCTTCAAGGCCGTCAAGCTGAAGGTCGGGTTCGGTATCGCCGAGGATGCGGCGGTCACCCGTGCCGTCCGCGAGGCCATCGGCCCGGGTATCGCCCTGATGGTGGATGCGAACCACGCCTATGATGCCGTCGCCGCCATCCAGCTCGGTCGTCTGATCGAGCCTCTCGATATCGGCTGGTTCGAGGAGCCGGTGCCACCGGAGGATCTCGCCGGCTACCGTGCCGTGAAGGCCGCCTTGTCCATCCCCGTCGCCGGCGGCGAGTGCGAGTTCACCCGCCTGGGCTTCCGGGACCTGCTGGCGACCCATGCCCTCGATATCGTCCAGCCCGATACCTGCGCGGCCGGCGGCCTGTCGGAGTGCAAGAAGATCGCCGACATGTCGGCGGCTTTCGGCGTGCGCTACAATCCGCATGTCTGGGGCACCGGCATCGGCATCGCCACCTCCTTGCAGCTCCTGGCCGTGCTACCGACGCACACGCCCACATCGCTCAATCCGCTTGAGCCCATCCTGGAATTCGACCGCACCGAGCACCCGATCCGCCAGGCGATCCTGCGCCAGCCCATCGAGCACAGCGGCGGCGCGGTCCGCATCCCGGATGGCCCCGGCCTCGGCATCGAGATCGACCGCGAGGCCCTGGCCCGCTTCAAGGTGAACTGAGCGATGTCGGCATCGCAGACGCAATCCTCCGCACGCCTCGACGGAGCGGAGAGCCGCAGCCGCTGGTGGAGCATCGGCGGTTCCCTGCTGGTCGGGCTGTTCGTCGCCTATCTGGACCGCTCCAACCTGTCCGTCGGCCTCCCCGCCCTGTCCCAGGATCTCGGCTTCGCGGGCGAGCACTTCGCCGTGGTGTCGAGTTGGGCGCTGACGATCTTCCTGATCGGTTATGCCTTCGCCAATATCCTCGGCGGCATCCTGACGCGGCATCTCGACCCGAAGGCGGTCGTCATCTGGTGCGTCGCCATCTGGTCGCTGGCGACGGTGCTCGTCGGCTTCACCGGCTCTGTCGCCGTGCTCTTGGTCTGCCGCTTCATCCTCGGCGTCACCGAGGGAATCTACTGGCCGCAGCAGTCTCGCTTCGCCCGGGCCTGGTTCGCGCCCGAGGAGCGCACCACCGCCAACAGCCTGATCCAGTATTACGGGCAGTATCTCGCCCTGGCGATCGGCTTCATGGTGCTGACGCCGATTTATGACGCCTTTGGCTGGCGCGTGCTTTTCTTCATCACAGGCGGTCTCGGCCTGGTCATCATCGTGCCCCTTTACATGAAGGCACTGCGGCCCGAGACGGAGGCGCCCTACCGTGAAGCCACCAATGCGGCCGCCGCGAGGCCGCGGCTGACGCTCGCGGCGCTCGGCGGGCCGTCGTTCTTCCTGCTGCTGTTCAGCTACATCACGCAAGGCATGCTGTTCTGGGGCATTACCCTGTGGATCCCGCTGGCTGTCCGCTCTCTCGGCTTTACCGGGATCTCCCAGGCCATCGCCAGCGCCTTGCCCTATTCCGCCGCCGTGCTGCTGGCGCTGCCGATCGCGAAGATCAGCGACCGCACGAACCGGCGCGTGCTAATTGCCGCACTCGGCCTGCTGATCCCCGGCCTCCTCATGATCATGCTGCCGCTCGTCGAGAGTGGCCCGGCGAAGCTGGCCCTCATCACTGTCGCCCTCGGCTACTATGCCAGCAGCTTCACGCCGAACATCTGGTCGATCCTGCAATCCACCGCCGAGCCCGACGCGGTCGGCCCGGCAGCCGGCATCATCAATGGGGTCGGCGCGGGCGGTGGCGGTACGGTCGCCGGCTTCCTGGTCGGCATGCTCTACAGCCAGACCGGCTCCTATATGTCCGGCTTCGTGGTGCTGGGCGTGCTGGTGATCCTCGGCGGCCTGTCGCTGCTAGCCTACAGCCGGCTGGCGCCGCAGCGTCGCGGAGAGGGTACGGAGCCAGCCCGCGCCTTGTCCGGCCAGTCGTCGCCGGCTTGACGGACTCGCGGAGGAGCGGCCATCCCGCCCCTCCGTCTCTGAGGCAGCCTCCGTGCCGGAACGCCTTCGCGAGGCCGGGCAGGCCTCAGCTCGCGCCCGGCATTGCCGGGTTGCCCGCCGGTGGCAGTGCGCCATGCGCCTGCGCCGCCAGCAATTCACTCTCGTCGCGGTGGCAGCGGACGGTGGCGCCCTTGGCGAGCGCGCGGAAGGGCGGCGGGGTGGTGTCGCAGATCCCCTCCAGCCGCACGGCGCAGCGGTTGAAGAACGGACAGCTCGCCGAATGGCTCTGCCATCGCGGCGGGATGCTGGCCTCCATGAGTTGCGCCGCGTCCAGTCCGTCGAGCCAGCCGGTGCGGAGCTGCGGCATGGAGGCGGCCAGCAGGTCGGAATAGGGGTGCGCCGGCGCCCGTGTCACCGCCTGGCGCGGCCCCAGCTCCATCACCTGCCCGGCATAGAGGATCATGACCTCGTCGCAGACGGAGCGCACCGTCTTGAGGTCATGGCTGATGAACATCAGCGCCACGCCCAGCTCCCGCCGCAGCTCCGCCAGCAGGTCGAGGATCGCCTCGCCCACCACCGTGTCCAGGGCGGAGGTCACCTCGTCGCAGAGGATCAGCGCCGGGTTGGCGGCGAGCGCGCGGGCCAGGTTGACACGCTGCTTCTGCCCGCCGGAGAGCTTCGCTGGCAGCCGGTCGGCCAGATGCGCCGGCAGGCGCACCATGTCGAGCAGCTGCAGCACCCGCTGCCGCGCCGCCGCGCCACGCAGGCCGTGATAGAAGGCGAGCGGCCGGGCCAGGATCTCCCGCACGCTCTGCATCGGGTTCAGCGCCGTGTCGGCCATCTGGAACACGATCTGCACCTGCTGCAGCTGCGCCTTGCTGCGCGCCGCCAGGGTGCGCGGCAAGGGCTGGCCGGAAAGCCGCACCTCGCCGGCCGCTGCCGGCAGCAGCCCGGCCAGTACCCGCGCCAGCGTGCTCTTGCCCGAGCCGGATTCGCCGATCACGCCGAGCGCCGCGCCGGGCTGGATATCGAAGCCGACATCGCGCAGCACCGGCAGGGCCGGCTGCCCGTCACGCCCGATGGCGCCATAGCCGGCCGAGAGATGGCGCACCGAGAGCAGCGGCACCTTCCCTTCGGCCGCGGGCAGCGGATCGACGGGTGCGCGCGGCGCGGCGGCGGCCAGCAGGCTCTGCGTATAGGGATGGCGCGGCGCG
>DATMRU010000076.1:0-19525 GCA_035565935.1 Roseomonas sp. | reverse complement strand
GAGCCTTCCTGGTTTCAGGCGATGCGGCTCATTCCACGGTCACGGCCTTGGCCAGGTTGCGGGGCTGGTCCACGTCGGTGCCCTTCAGGACGGCCACGTGATAGGCCAGCAGCTGCACGGGGATGGCGTGCAGGATGGGGGCGACGAAGGGATCCACCTTCGGCAGGATCACCACCCGCTCGGCGAAGCGGCGCAGCGCCGGGGCGCCGACCGCGTCGGTGAAGGCCATGATGCGCCCGCCGCGCGCCGCCGCCTCCTGCAGGTTGGAGGCGGTCTTCTCGAACAGCGGCCCGGAGGGGCAGAGGGCGATCACCGGCACGGCGGGGTCGATCAGCGCGATGGGGCCATGCTTCATCTCGCCGGCGGCATAGCCCTCGGCGTGGATGTAGCTCAGCTCCTTCAGCTTCAGCGCGCCTTCCATGGCGATCGGGTAGAGGCTGCCGCGGCCGAGGAACAGCACGTCCCGCGCCGCCGCCACCTCGCGCGCCAGGGCCAGGATCTCGGCATCGTCCTCCAGCAGGGTGGCGGCATGGCCCGGCACTTCCAGCAGGGCGGCGGTGAGCGCCGCCTCCCGCTCGGCCGAGAGCATGCCGCGCGCCCGGCCGAAGCCCAGCGCCAGGCTGGCCAGCACGGCGAGCTGCGCGGTGAAGGCCTTGGTGGAGGCGACGCCGATCTCCGGTCCCGCCACGGTCAGGAGCGTGCCGTCGCTCTCGCGGTCCATGGTGCTCTCGGCGACATTCACCACGGAGAGGGTGTGCTGGCCGCGTGCCTTCAGCAGGCGCAGCGCCGCCAGGGTGTCGGCGGTCTCGCCGGACTGGCTGACCAGCAGCGCGGCGCCGCCTGCGGGCAATGGCGGGTCGCGGTAGCGCAGCTCGCTGGCGATGTCGGAATCGACCGGGATGCGCGCCACCTGCTCGATCCAGTAGCGCCCCACCTGCGCCGCCAGATAGGCGGAGCCGCAGGCGCTGAAGGTGATCCTGGGCACCGTCGCCGGGTCGAAGGGCAGCGGCGGCAGCGCCACGGCGCGGGTGGCGGGCTCGACATACTGGCGCAGCGTGTCGCCGAGCACGACCGGGTGCTCGTGCAGCTCCTTCTCCATGAAGTGACGGTAGTTGCCCTTGCCCACCGCGGCGCCGGTCAGCGCGGTGAGCTTCACGGCGCGCTCCACCGGGCGGTCCTGGGCGTCGAAGAAGCGGGCGGAGCTGTCGTCCAGCACCACCCAGTCGCCCTCCTCCATATAGGCGATGCGGCGGGTCAGCGGCGACAGCGCCAGGGCGTCGGAGCCCACATACATCTCGCCCTCGCCGAAGCCGACGGCGAGCGGGCTGCCCTGGCGGGCGGCGATCAGCTTGCGGGGATGGCCGGTGAAGATCATCGCCAGGCCGAAGGCGCCGTGGATCCGCTTCAGGGTGGCGGAGACGGCCGCCTCCGGCGTGGCGCCGCCGGCCAGCAGGTGGTCGAGCAGCTTGGCGACGGTCTCGGTATCGGTTTCCGTCTCGAACTCGACGCCCTGCGCCTCCAGCTCGGCGCGCAGCTCGGCGTAGTTCTCGATGATGCCGTTGTGCACCACGGAGACGCGGCGGGTGCCGTGCGGGTGGGCGTTGCGCTCGGTCGGCGCGCCATGCGTGGCCCAGCGGGTATGGCCGATGCCGGTGGTGCCGGGCAGCGGCTGGCGCTCCAGCACCTGCGCCAGGTTCGCCAACTTGCCCTCGGCGCGGCGGCGCTCAATGTGGCCATTCACCAGCGTCGCCATGCCCGCACTGTCATAGCCGCGGTATTCCAGCCGCCGCAAAGCCTCCAACAGCCGCGGCGCCGCCGCCTCGCGCCCGATCAGGCCGACGATACCGCACATCAGGCTTTCTCCTTGGGGGGTGCGGTGGGGGGAGCCGGGGGGGCTTCAGGGGATGGGGTCTCAGGGGACAGGGCTGGGCGGCGGGCGGCGCGGAAGGCGGCGGCCATGCCCGGCTTCTCGGTCGGGCGGGCGCGGCCGAAGGCCATGGCATCGGGCGCCACGTCCCGCGTCAGGGTGGAGCCGGCGGCGGTGAAGGCGCCGTCACCCAGGCGGATGGGGGCCACCAGGGTGGTGTTGGAGCCGACGAAGACGCCGCTGCCGATCTCCGTGCGGAACTTGCCGAAGCCGTCGTAATTGCAGGTGATGGTACCGGCGCCGATATTGCTGCCGGCGCCGATTGAGGCATCGCCCAGATAGGTCAGGTGATTCGCCTTGGCGCCCTCGCCCAGCCGCGTCGCCTTCAGCTCGACGAAGTTGCCGACATGGGCGCGCGCGCCGACCTCCGTTCCCGGCCGCAGCCGGGCGAAGGGGCCGATGATGGCGCCGCTGCGCACCACGCAGCCTTCCAAGTGGCTGAAGGCGCGGATCTCGACATCGTCCTCCACCATCACGCCCGGGCCGAAGACCACGTTCGGTCCCACCGTCACGTCCTGGCCGAGCCGCGTGTCGTGCGCGAAGACGACGCTGTCCGGGTGGATCAGGGTGGCGCCATTGTCCATGGCGGCGCGGCGCAGGCGGGCCTGCACCTCGGCCTCGGCGGCCGCGAGCTCGGCGCGGCTGTTGATGCCGCGCAGCTCGGCCTCCGGCGCCTCGACGGCCACCACGCGGCGCCCGTCGTTCACGGCCAGCGGCACGAGGTCGGTCAGGTAATATTCGCCCGCGCGGTTGTCGTTGCGCACGGCGCGCAGCCAGCGGAACAGGTCGGCGGCGGGGGCGCAGAGCACGCCCGCATTGCACAGGCCGACCTGCCGCTCCGCCTCGCTGGCATCGGCGTATTCGACGATGCGGGTGACGTCGCCCGCTGCATCCTGCAGGACGCGGCCGTATTTGGCGGGGTCGGCGGGACGCATCGCCAGCAGCGCGAGGCCGGCCTCCGCGCGGGCGGCGCGCAGGCGGCGGAGCGTGGCGGTGGAGATCAGCGGGTTGTCGGCATAGAGGACGGCGACATCGCCTGGGAAGCCCGCCAGCAGCGGCGCCGCCTGCAGAGCGGCATGCCCGGTGCCCAGGCGCTCGGCCTGTACCACCGTCCCATGCGGCGCGGCGGCGCGCTCCAGGGCCGGCATGTCAGGGCCGACCACCACCACGATGCGGTCGAAGACCCCTTCGCAGGCGGCGATCAGGTGATTCAGCATGGGGCGGCCGGCGAGCGGATGCAGCGCCTTGGGCAGGCGGCTTTTCATCCGCGTCCCGAGGCCGGCGGCGAGCAGAATGGCGGCGGCGGACATGTTCTTGCTTGTGCCGGGGAACCCCTCACGGGAGCAAGAGCGGTGATCGTCACTTCGCATTGCCGCGCGAAACATGGCAATTCCCGGAGCCATGCAACGCACCGTGATCTTCGACCTCGACGGCACGCTGGTCGACAGCGTCCCCGACATCCACGCCGCGCTCGACCGCCTGATGGCGACGCGAGGGCAGCCGCCCTTCAGCCGCGAGAAGGTGACGCGCTTCATCGGCGACGGCGTGCCAGTGCTGATCGGCCGTGCCTTCGCCGCGCGCGGCCTGCCGGAGGACCCGACCGCCCTGCCCGCCTTCATTGCCGACTACGAGGCGCACGCTGCCGTCGAAACCCGCCCCTTCCCCGGCATTCCGGCGGCGCTGGAGCGGCTCGCGACCGAGGGCTGGGCGATGGCGGTCTGCACCAACAAGCCCGAGGCGGCGGCGCGCCTGCTGCTCAAGGCGCTCGGGCTGGAGGGGTGCTTTGCGGCGCTGGGCGGCGGCGACAGCTTTCCCGTCCGCAAGCCCGATCCGCGTCATGTTCTGGCCACGCTAGAGGCGGCAGGGGGCGACGCGGCGCGGGCGGTGATGGTGGGCGACCACCACAACGACATCGCCGCCGGGCGCGCCGCCGGCCTGCCGGTCGCTTTCTGCGCCTGGGGTTATGGCACGCCCGAGATGGCGGACGGCGCGCCGGTGGCCGCGCGGGCCGAGGCGCTGCCGGGCATGCTGGAACAACTGGTGCCGCGCTGAGAGCAGTCAGGCCGGGCCGAATTCCACCAGATAGGCGGTCAGACGCCCCAGCCAGCGGCCGGGCATGTCGGCCCGCACCGGCAGGATGGGCGCGCCGGGCCGCGGCCGGGCCATCCAGGCGATGCCCTCCTGCGGCTCCCGCGCGTCCTCGCCGTCATCGCGCCGGAAGCCCGCGATCTGCCGCGCGGTGAAGCCGCAGCGCACCGCCTCGCCGCTCCAGGCTGTGCCATGGGGCGCAAGAAAGTCCCGCCCGAGGGTGCGGACGACCACATTGCCGCGCCGGCGCCCGTCGAAGATCGCCGCGCTTTCCTCGCACCGCCCGGTCTCGGCCAAGGTACGGCTCAGCTGCGCCATGGCGCTCAAGGAATCGATCGTATGGCGTTGCAGGGCGGCGGGGACTGGCTCGCGCTCTGGATCCTCGGCCGGCACCAGCCTGCGCAATTCGGGTTGGCCGTCGGGATAGGCGATCGCCACCTGCCTCGGCTCGCCCCGCCAGGTGCCTTCGCTGGCGTAGCGCCGTGGCTGTGCGACGCCGCTGGACCAGATGCCCTCCACCCGGTTCGTCATCTGCCCACTGCTGAACCAGCTCACTAGGCCGGTGAAGCGCAGGCGCGATTCGATCCGGTAAGAAGGCGTCGAGAGATCGAAGAAGACCTCCACGCGGGCGACCTGAAGGCCCGCGGCCTGCAGGGAATAGACGGCACGGAAGGGTTCGGCCCGCGCGAGCGAAGGGCCGCAAAGTGCCATCAGCAGGCCAAGAGCGAAGCGCCATCGCATCCTGTGCAGATGGGCCTTCCGCCCGCGCCGTGAAGAGGCTGGAGCGTGTCGGAGGTCGCTTGACACACCCCCCAGCCCTCGTTATTTCCCGCCCCACCCCGATGGGTGCGTAGCTCAGCGGTAGAGCATCGCCTTCACACGGCGGGGGTCACAGGTTCAATCCCTGTCGCACCCACCATCGGGGTCTTTCCTGCACATCCTGCCATGAAGAATTTGGGCGCACCGGGGATCCGGCGCGCCCTGTCGTCGTTTGCTGGCCTCCGGCCCAGCGGAACGAGTCCGCCGGGCCGGGCGGGATTCAGCCAGGCGTCGCCGGCACGGCCGGCGCCTCGGCTGGGCTGCGCTGCGGCGTGTCCGTGCCGCCGCGACGGTGGTGCTGGCGATGCCTGCGCAGCTCCGCCACCTCCAGCGCGCCATCCTCGTTGCGGTCGGCGGCGCGGAAGAGGGCGACCGCCAGCGGCTGCACCTCCTCGAGCGTGACCCGGCCGTCGCGATTGGCATCGGCGGCGCGGAACATGGCATCCGCACGCTGCTCCATGCTGCGCCACGGGCGCACCGGGGCATTCGCTGGGCGGTTGGCCTCCCAGCGCGCCTTGAGGAAGCCCTGCAGCTCCTCGCGCGCCAGCGCGCCGTCCTTGTTGGCGTCGGCTTCGGCGAAGCGGGCGGAGAGGAAGTTCAGGCCTTCGGTCTCCGTGACGCGGCCATCGCCATTGGCGTCGGCCTGCTGCATCAGCCGGCCGGGGCCGCCGTGGTGCGGCCCGCGCTGCGAGCCCGGCTGAGCCAGCGCCGGCAGCGCGGTCACGGCCAGCATGGCGCTGAGCACTCCGAGGCCAAGCGAGCGTTTCATGGCGAGGTCTCCCTGAAGGTGAAGCGGCGGGGTCGCCGCATACCTGGAAGTTGGGGAGGGTATGTAACAGCCACGTTTCCCTTCCCCCTCGCCGTGGTGATGAAGTGTGACGGCCCTCAGCGGGCCGGACGGGCCGGATTGCGCCGCGCCGGCTTGCGCGCGGGTGCCGCCACGCGGACCCGGCTGCCGCCATCCCCCTGCTCCACCACCGTGCGCACACGCGCCGCGGCATGGCGCGTCGGCTTGGCCGCCACGATGCGGGCCGGAGCGGAGCGAGCCTGGGTGCGGGCGGCAGGCGCCATTGCGACCCGTGCCGCGCGGGGCTGCTGCGCCGCGGCCGCCACCTTGACCTTTCGCGGCGGGGCCGCCACTGCCGCAGCACGCGCCACCAGCGCCGGCCCGCGCACCCGGCGCAGCGTGGCCGCCGCCGCGGTGCCGCCGACGGCCGCCATGGCCAGGCCAGCGCCCCCGTTGCGCGCCATCAGGCTCCGCTCCTCGCCGACGCCCAACTCGGCGAAGCCGCGATCGAGCAGCGCCGCTGCGTGCCGGTCACGCTCGCTCCAGGAACTGCCGCCGAACACGGCGACGATCAGCCGCGCTCCGCCCCGCCGGGCGCTGCTGACGATGTTGAACCCGCTGGCGTCGATATAGCCGGTCTTGATGCCGTCCACGCCTTCGTAGTCCGTCAGCATGTGGTTGTGGTTGCGCAGGGTCAGGCTGCCCATGCGGTGCTGACGGGTGCCGAAGTAGTGGTAGTACTCCGGGAAGTCCTGCTGCAGGCGGCGGCCGAGAATGGCCATGTCCTGCGCGGTGGTCACCTGGTCGATGTCCGGCAGGCCGGAGGCATTGCGGAAGGTCGTCCCGCTCATGCCAAGGGCGCGCGCACGCAGCGTCATCATCTGCGCGAAACGGGCCTCACTGCCTCCCCCCAGCGTCTCGCCCAGCAAGGTGGCAATATCATTCGCCGACTTGGTGACGACCGCGTAGATGGCGTTCTCCACCGTGAGGCTGTTGCCCGGCGCGAGGCCGAGCTTCGAGGGCGGCTTGCTGGCCGCATAAGGCGTCATGACCAGCCGCTGGTCCGGCCGCAGCTCGCCCCGGCGCATCGCCTCGAAGACTAGATAAAGCGTCATCATTTTGGTCAGCGAAGCCGGGTGGCGCGGTGCGGTCGCACTGCTGCCGAACAGCGTCTGGCCGGTCTGCGCGTCGATCACCACGGCTGAGTAGCGCGCGCTCCCGATCTGGGCGGCGGCGGCGCCCGGCAGCGCAGCAAGCAGGAGGGCTGAGGCTGCAAAGAGCCTCAGCCGCCGGACCCCACGGGCAAGTTGCATTGACATCCCCTGAATTCGCCTCACCCCCCAGTGAAGCTGCGCTATTCTAGGGGCTTACAACCACCGGTGTCATCGAGAACTGATACGGAACATTGCCTTTCCCCAAGGGCTTAGAGGCCGGCCTTGGCATGGTGTCGAACGGGCGCGGAAACGCTTCCGGTCAAGGCTCAAGGGAAGGTTATGGTGCAGTGCAAGATAACGCTGGACAGTGCCCGGATTCGTTGCCATATCGCGTCGTGCTGCGCCGCAGCAAAATGGCCCTCAGCCCGTCCCTCCCCCTCACCACGGGGTAATGGTGGAGCCTGATGGCCGCCTCTGATGCCTCTGCCTGCCGGTGGGGGCGGCAGAGCGTAACTGAGGAGGGCAGGATGGCGAACGAGCCCAAGGCACCCAAGCTGGCGATCCAGAAGCCGGCGACGGAGACAGCGGTGGCGGTCGCGGAGAAGGCGCTGAAGGCGGCGCCTCCCCCCGCGGAGCCGGTGCAGAAGATGGCTGCCAAGACGACAGACCAGGGCCTGACGGAGGCCCACACGGCAATGGAGAAGAGTATGGACCAGGCGACCCGTACGACGGACGGTTTCTACAAGGCCACCGAGGAGGCCATGGAGTTCGGCCGCGGCAACTTTGAGGCCTTCACCAAGGCGACGCAGACCTATGTCAGTGGGCTGCAGGAGCTGAGCAAGCAGGC
Organism: Roseomonas sp.; assembly: GCA_035565935.1. GTDB lineage: Bacteria > Pseudomonadota > Alphaproteobacteria > Acetobacterales > Acetobacteraceae > Pseudoroseomonas. The sequence continues at coordinate 11,903 of DATMRU010000076.1, read as the reverse complement.
CTTCGCCGCGATGCAGGCGCTGAACGAGCAGGCCGTCCAGAACGCCCGGGCGATGACGGCGGTGAAGAGCCTCAAGGAGGCTGCCGATCTGCAGGCCAGCTTCGCCAAGGCGCAGCTCGAGAAGTCCATGACCGAGGCGACGAAGCTCAGCGAGGCGGCGTTCAAGCTGGCCGAGCAGTCCTCCGCCCCGATCGCCGCGCGCGTGACGCTGGCGGTGGAGCGGCTGAGCCGCCCGTCGGTGGCCGCCTAACACGCGACAGGCCAGCGGCGCCGCAGGGCGCCCTGGCGACACGCGGCGCGCCAAGGCGCGCTCGCCCGGGCCACGCCGCCCTAGCGGTGGCGGGCCCCTCGGCCCCCCACGGCCTCAAAGACCCGCCATGGGCACCCCCTCCCCCCGCTTTCCGCAGCTTTTCCTGCGGCTTTGATGCGCTCGGCCCTTCACCTGGGCGCCGCCCGTCCGATATCCTAGAGTCCAGGGGCGCCCTGGGGGCGACGGCCCGGGCCGACCGGCACCGCCGCCCCGCCATCCTTCGGGTGGGCGGAGCGCTCTTCTCATCAGGTGCAGCAGACAACTGGCAGGCCCGCAACAGCGACATGACGGATCAGGATAAACGCCCCGACCAAAACCCGGAGCGGAATGGGATGGGCGGCGCGGGACAGGGCGGCAGCGGGAACCAGGACGGCACCAATACGGGCGTCGTCGTCAAGGCCAAGCCGCGCACCCGCAAGCCCGCCATGTACAAGGTGCTGATGCTGAACGACGACTACACGCCGATGGAGTTCGTCGTCCATGTGCTGGAGCGCTTCTTCCAGAAGAGCCGGGAGGAGGCGACCCGGATCATGCTGCATGTGCATCGCCGGGGGGTCGGGGTCTGTGGTGTCTTCACCTATGAGGTGGCCGAGACCAAGGTGACCCAGGTGATGGACCTGGCCCGCCAGAACCAGCACCCGCTGCAATGCACCATCGAGAAGGAGTAGGCGCGCCGGACTCGGCGAAATTCCATGCAGTCGGTCACGAACTGTGTGTAACCTGCTGAAACTTGCCGTCCCCTCTCGTCGTCTTAAGGGAGTGGAACCACATATTCGGTATCGTGGATCGTAAGATCCTGTCTCTTCGGTGCCGGCACTTCTTCCCGCCGGCATCGTTCCTGCAAGGGGAGCGTCAAACGCATGCTGTCCCGCAATCTTGAGCAGACGCTCCATCGTGCCCTGGGGCTAGCCAATGAGCGCCGGCACGAATACGCCACGCTGGAGCACCTTCTCCTCGCCCTGGTCGACGATACCGACGCCGCCACCGTGCTGCGGGCCTGCGGCGTCGACCAGGAGAAGCTGAAGCGTGATCTCTCCGAGTTCCTCGACAAGGATCTCGCCGGCTTGGTGACCGAGCGCGCCGGCGACCCGAAGCCGACCGCCGGGTTCCAGCGCGTGGTGCAGCGCGCCGCCATCCATGTGCAGTCCTCCGGGCGTGACGAGGTGACCGGCGCCAACGTGCTCGTCGCCCTGTTCAGCGAGCGCGAGAGCCACGCCGTCTACTTCCTGCAGTTGCAGGATATGACGCGACTGGACGCGGTCAACTTCATCAGCCATGGCATCGCCAAGGCCCCAGGGCGCAGCACCAGCCGCCCCGTGCAGGGCTCCCCGCCGACCGGCCCGGGCGCCGAGGAGCCGGGCGAGAAGGAGGAGAAGCCCTCCAGCCGCCGCGGTCAGGACGCGCTCTCCAACTATTGCGTCAACCTCAACAAGAAGGCGCAGCAGGGTAAGGTCGATCCGCTGATCGGGCGCGATTCCGAGATCGAGCGCACCATCCAGATCCTCTGCCGCCGCACCAAGAACAACCCGCTCTATGTGGGTGATCCGGGCGTCGGCAAGACCGCCATCGCCGAGGGGCTGGCCAAGCGCATCATCGAGGGTGACGTGCCGGAGGTGCTGGCCAAGTCCACCATCTACGCACTCGACATGGGCTCGCTGCTGGCCGGCACTCGCTACCGCGGCGACTTCGAGGAGCGGCTGAAGGCGGTCGTGGCCGAGCTTGAGCAACAGGCAGGCTCGATCCTGTTCATCGACGAGATCCACACGGTGATCGGCGCCGGTGCCACCTCCGGCGGTGCGATGGATGCCTCGAACCTGCTGAAGCCGGCCCTCGCCCAGGGCACGCTGCGCTGCATGGGCTCCACCACCTACAAGGAGTACCGGCAGCACTTCGAGAAGGACCGCGCCCTGGTCCGCCGTTTCCAGAAGATCGACGTCAACGAGCCGACGGTCGAGGATACGGTGAAGATCCTGACCGGCCTGAAGACCAACTACGAGAAGCACCACAAGGTCAAGTACACGCCCGAGGCGATCCGCGCGGCGGTTGAGCTCTCGGCCAAGTACATTCACGACCGCAAGCTGCCGGACAAGGCGATCGACGTCATCGACGAGGTCGGTGCCTCCCGCATGCTGCTGCCCGAGGCGAAGCGGAAGAAGACCGTGACGCTGAAGGATGTGGAGGACATCGTCGCGAAGATCGCGCGCATCCCGCCCAAGAGCGTCTCCACCGACGACAAGGAGACCCTGCGGAACCTGGAGCGCGACCTGAAGGCGATGGTCTTCGGCCAGGACAAGGCGATCGAGGCGCTCTCCGCCGCGATCAAGCTGTCCCGCGCCGGGCTGCGCGACCCGGAGAAGCCGATCGGCAACTACCTGTTCAGCGGCCCCACCGGCGTCGGCAAGACCGAGGTGGCCAAGCAACTCGCTAAGACGCTCGGCATCGAGCTGACCCGCTTCGACATGTCCGAGTACATGGAGCGGCACAGCGTCAGCCGGCTGATCGGCGCGCCTCCGGGCTATGTCGGCTTCGACCAGGGCGGCCTGCTGACCGACGCCGTGGACCAGCACCCGCATTGCGTGCTGCTGCTGGATGAGATCGAGAAGGCCCACCAGGACCTCTACAACATCCTGCTGCAGGTGATGGACCACGGGAAGCTGACCGACCATAACGGCAAGACGGTCGATTTCCGCAACGTCATCCTGATCATGACCACCAATGCGGGCGCGGCCGACATGGCCAAGGCCGGCATCGGCTTCGGCCGGCAGGTGCGCGTGGGCGAGGACGAGGAGGCGGTGAAGCGCCTGTTCACCCCGGAGTTCCGCAACCGCCTGGATGCCATCGTGCCCTTCGGCGGCCTGACGCAGGAGATCGTGGGCAACATCGTCGAGAAGTTCGTGATGCAGCTGGAAGCCCAGCTCGCGGACCGCAACGTCACGATCGAACTGTCCTCGGCGGCCAAGGAGTGGCTGGCGGAGAAGGGCTACGACCCGCTCTACGGCGCCCGGCCGCTGGCCCGCATCATCCAGGAATACGTCAAGAAGCCGCTGGCCGAGGAGCTGCTTTTCGGCAAGCTGGCCAAGGGCGGCGCCGTCCGCGTCGGCAAGAAGGACGACGAGCTGACCTTCGAGTTCATCGAGGCACCGCTCCCCGCCTTGCCGAAGCCGGATGACAGCCCGGATGGTGAGAACGAGCATGCGCCGGAGGCGGCGAGCTAAGCGCCCCCTCCCCGCTCTGAGCGAAGCAGGAACGGCCCGGTGGCACCCGCCCCGGGCCGTTCTTCTTTGCGGCCGCCCGGCTTGGCACGCCCGGCCCCGGTCATTACCCTCGCGGCGCGACGCCTCGGCAGCCGCCGTAGGCGGCGCATCGCCACCCCCGGGAGGTCCCAGGAATGAACGCCTTCACGTCCCCGCGCCGCCGCCCGCTGCGGGTCGCCATCGCCGGCTTCGGTGCCATCGGTGGCCGCCTGGCTCAGGCGCTGGACACCGGGATCCCGGGCTTCGAATTGGCGGCGGTCGCTGCGCAGGACAAGGCCAAGGCGGCCCGGCGCATGGAGGCGCTGCGCAATCCCGTCCCGGTGCTCGACATCGCCGAGCTGGAATCCCTGGCCGATCTCGTGGTGGAATGCGCGCCCGCCGCACTGCTTCCTGCCATCGCCGAGCCTTTCCTGCGCGCCGGCAAGTCGGCCGTCGTCCTCAGTGCCGGTGCCCTGCTGGCGCAGGAGCATTTGGTCGCCCTGGCGCGTCAGCATGGCGGGCAGATCATTGTGCCGACCGGCGCGCTGATCGGGCTGGACGCGGTGGCCGCCGCCGCCGAGGGGCGGATCGAATCGGTACGGATGATCACGCGCAAGCCGGTGCGCGGCCTGCTGGGCGCGCCCTACCTCATCGAGAACAACATCCACATCGAGGACATCCGCGAGCCCATGCGTGTCTTCCAGGGCACCGCGCGGGAGGCGGCGCGCGGCTTCCCTGCCAACCTGAATGTCGCTGTGGCGCTTTCCCTCGCCGGCATCGGCCCTGACCGTACGATGCTGGAGATCTGGGCCGACCCGGCGCTGCAGCGGAACACCCATCGCATCGAGGTGGAAGCGGATTCGGCCCGCTTCAGCATGTCCATCGAGGGCATTCCCAGCGAGAACCCGAAGACCGGGCGCATCACCCCGCTTTCCGTCATCGCCTGCCTCCGCAAGATGGCGGCGCCCCTGCGGGTCGGCACCTGAGCTTCCGCTGCCCTTGACCCAGGGGGCGGGTCGGCGGAACGTCTGCCCCCTTTCCGATCCGAGGTTCCGCCCATGTCCGATGCCCTCCCTACCCTGCGCGCCGTGCTCTCCGCCACCGAAGGCAGCAGCGCGGCGGCGGAGGCGAATGCCCTGCTCGGCAGCCCCGTCTTCGCCCGCATTCAGGAGGCCTTGGACGCCGACCACGACCATTTCGTCGAACAGCTCATCACCCTGACCCAGATCCCCTCCCCGCCCTTCGGCGAGGCGAAGCGGGCCGCGGCCTATGCCGAGCTGCTGCGCGGCCAGGGCCTGCAGGAGGTCGAGACGGATGCCGAGGGCAATGTCACGGCCTATCGCCCGGGCACCGATCCCGAGGCCGGCGTCATCGTTCTATGCTCGCACTTGGACACGGTCTTCCCCGCCGGCACCGATGTAACGGTGAAGCGCGAGGGCACGATCCTGCGGGCCCCCGGCGTCGGCGACAACACGCGCGGCCTGGCGGTGCTGCTGGCCATGGCCCGCGCGCTGGACGCGGCAGAGGTCCGCACGCGCGCTGGCATCCTGCTGCTGGCTTCCGTGGGCGAGGAAGGCGCCGGCGACCTGCGGGGCGTGAAGGCCTTCTTCCGCGCCAATCGCTGGCGGGACCGGGTGGCCGGTTTCATCGCGATGGACGGGCTGAACCCGGCGCGGCTGGTGCATGGAGCGGTGGGCAGCAAGCGCTACCGCGTCACCTTCCGCGGCCCGGGCGGGCATTCCTTCGCCGCCTTCGGCCTGGTGAACCCGGCCTTCGCCATGGCGCGGGCCATGGATGAGCTGGGCCGCATCCGCGTTCCCGCTTCGCCCAAGACCACCTACTCGATTGGCCGCATGGGCGGGGGCACCTCGATCAACGCGATTCCCGAGGAAGCCTGGATGGAGGTGGACCTCCGCTCCGCCTCAGCCGAGGCGCTGGCGACACTGGAGGCACGCTTCCTCGCCATCCTGCCGCAGGCGGCGGCGGGCGAGGATGCGGCGCGTGACACGGCGCGCGGCGGCATCCGCGTGGAGGTGAAGCAGATCGGCGATCGCCCCGCCGGCACCACGCCGACGGAGTCCCGCCTTGCCCGCATCGCCGCGGCGGTGATTGCCGCGCAGGGCTACGAGCTGGCCTACGAGGCTTCCTCGACCGACAGCAACATCCCGATCAGCCTGGGCCTGCCGGCCGTCACGCTGGGCACCGGCTGCGCCGGCGACCGGGCGCACTCGCTGGAGGAGTGGATCGATGTGGAGAAGGGCGCCAGCGTGAAGGGCGTGGCCACCGCCATGGCCAGCATCCTCATCGCCGCCGGCTTGGCGACCAACTGAACTGACAGAAAGAAGATGGGGGTTCGGGGGAATTCTTTCCCCCGACTTTTCCTTTACCCACGTCCCGCGGCCTCGCGCCGCGCCATCCAGGTAGCCGAGGCGAAGATCACCGCCGCCCCCGCATAGGTCGTCCAGCCCGGCACGTCGCCGAACAGCAGGAAGCCGAGCAGCGAGGCCCAGGCGAGGTCGAGGAACTTCACCGGCTGGGTGGCCGAGACGTCGGTGAGCCGGAAGGACTCGGTCAGGCACCAGTGGCCGAAGCTGCCGAGCAGCCCGGCCACCGCGAACCAGGCGAGCTGCGCCGGCGTCGGCCAGACCCAGTAGGTCACAGCAAACGGCAGGGTGAAGAGGGAGATGGTGATGGCCTGCCACATCACGATCACCTCCGGCCGGTCCCGCCGGGTCAGCGCTTTGGTGATCAGGAAGGAGGCGGCGAAGAGCGGTGAGGAGGCGAGCATCACCAGCGTCCATCCCCCACCTCCGCCGGAGAGCTTCGGCCCCAGGACAATGGCCACGCCGACCAGCCCGACTGCCGCCGCCACCCAGCGGGAGAGTACCACCTTCTCCTTCAGGAAGAGCACGGCGCCGGCCATGATGAAGATCGGCCCGGTGAAGCCGAGCGCCGTCACATCCGCCAGCGGGATATGCGGCAGCGCCAGGAACCAGAGCAGCAGCCCGGCCGTGTGCACCACACCGCGCCAGAGCTGGCCGGAGAGGCCATTCGGCGCATAGGCGGCGGGGCCGTCTCGCCAGAGCAGTGGCAGCATCACCGCGAAGCCGAAGAAATAGCGCAGGAACTGCGCCTGGAAGGGCTGCATCTCCCGGGTCATGCCGCTCATCAGCCCGTTCAGCAGGCTGAAGCTAAGGCCCGAGAGGCCCATCCAGGCCATGCCGCGGAGAACGGGAGGAAGGCTGGTCCAGAAGCTGCCCAGGCGCAGCGGCAGGCCCCTCAGGACCGGCGGTCGGGCAACATGTTGCGACATGGGTGGCGTGTCCGGCGTTTCCATGCCGCGGCTTCCCGCGGCGCCATGGCAGCATGGCGCTGGCCGGACCGTTCCGCCAGAGGAAAGGCTTCGCTTGCGTGCCTTCCGCCGGAAGATTCGCGCCGGTCAGGCTTCGGGATAGCGGATCGCCACCACTTCGACCTCTTCCGGCCCGTTCGGCGTGCGGATGCGCACGAGATCGCCCACCCGCGCCTTCAACAACGCCCGAGCCACCGGCGAGACCCAGGAGATGCGCCCCTGCTCCGCCTCCGCCTCATCCACCCCCACGATGGTGACGGTGACCTCGGAATCGTCCTCCCGCGCATAGGTCACCGTGGCGCCGAAGAAGACCTGGTCCCGCCGGGCCTGGGCGGCCGGGTCCACCACCTGCACCCGCTCCAGCCGCTTGCGCAGGAAGCGGACGCGGCGGTCGATCTCGCGCAGGCGGCGCTTGCCGTACTGGTAGTCGGCATTCTCGCTGCGGTCGCCGAGGCTGGCGGCCCAAGAGACGATCTCCACCACCTTCGGCCGCTCCTCCTGCCAGAGCGTCCGCAACTCGGCCTGCAAGGCCGCATGGCCGGTGGGTGTCATGTAGAAGGGCGTACCGGGCGGCAAGCCGGGCGGAGCGTCGTCCTCGTCATCCTCGTCCATCGGCGCTCCTCCTGCGGCTGTCGCGGCGCGTTAGCGCGGTGTAGCCAGCCCGCGCAATATGCAGCAAAGCTGCCAAGCCATGCCGCAGACTCCCGCGCCCGACAGCCCCCTCCCCGACCCCGTTGCCTCCGGCCATCTCGATGTCGGGCAAGGTCACCGCCTGGCCTGGTGGGAATATGGCCGCGCCGATGCGCCGCCGGTGGTCCTGCTCCATGGTGGCCCGGGCGCCGGCAGCAACCCGGCGGTGCTGCGCAGCCTGGATCTCTCGCAATGGCGCGTGCTGCGCTTCGACCAGCGCGGCTGCGGCGACTCCACGCCCCATGCCAGCACCGAGGCCAATACCACCGCCCACCTGGTCGCCGACCTGGAGGCCCTGCGCGAGCAGTTTGGCGTGTCGGCCTGGGCGGTGATGGGGCATAGCTGGGGCTCCTGCCTCGGCCTCGCCTATGCCCAGGCCCATCCCGAGCGGGTGACGGCCCTGCGCCTTTCCGGCATCTTCACCGCGCGCCGGCAGGAAACCGCCTGGTGGTTCCACGGGGTGCGCAGCCTCTTCCCCGACCATTGGGCGGAGTTCGCGGCGCATATCCCGGAGGCCGAGCGCCACGACCTGCTCGCCGCCTATCACCGTCGCCTGATAGACCCGGACCCGGCGGTGCATCTCCCGGCCGGCATCGCCCTGCGTGGCTTCTCCGCCCGCACCCAGACCTTCCGCCCCGATCCCGCGCATATCGCTAAGCTGACCGAGCCCGCCAAGGCTCTCGCCGTGTCGCGCCTCTTCACCCACTACTGCATCAACGGAGCATGGCTGGAGGAAGGGCAGCTCATCCGCGAGGTCGGGCGCATCCGGCACATCCCGGCCGCCATCGTCCAGGCACGCTACGATGTCGTTACGCCTGCCGTGACCGCCTTCGAGTTGCACCAGGCCTGGCCGGAGGCGGAGTTCATCCTGGTCAATGACGGCAACCACACCACCGGGGAACCAGAGGTGCACGAGGCGCTCTACACGGCGGCGGCACGGCTGCGGGAACGGCTCGGGTAAAAAAAGTCCGGGGGAATGAATTCCCCCAGGCCCCCTTCTTTTTTCTGTCAGTTTCGGAGGAGGGCCTGGAAAGTCAGCCCTCCAGTTCCTCGCGCAGCATCTCCAGTTCCAGCCAGCGCTCCTCGGCTTCGGCTAGGGCGGTCTCGGCCTTGGTGAGCAGTTCCGTCGCCTTGGCGAAGCGCGCACGGTCACGGCTGTAGAGGTCCGGGTCGGCCAGGATCTCCTTCAGCTTCGCCGCCTCGGCCTCCAGCTTCCGCATCCGTGCGGGCAGGGTCTCCAGCTCGTGCTGATCCTTGAAGGAAAGCTTCTTCCGGGCTGGTGATGCGGCAGCGGGGGCGGGCTTTGGGGCGGCGGGAGAAGGGGCGCCACGGACGGGTTCCGCGCGGGCACGCACACCATGCCCGCGCTGCGCCACCATGTCGGAATAGCCGCCAGCATAGTCCTGCCAGCGCCCTTCACCCTCCCAGGCGATGACATTGGTTGCCACCCGGTCGAGGAAGTCGCGGTCATGGCTGACGACAATCACCGTGCCCGAGTATTCGGCGATCTGCTCCTGCAGGAGATCCAGCGTCTCGAGGTCGAGGTCGTTGGTCGGCTCGTCCAGCACCAGCAGGTTGGAGGGCGTGGCGAAGGCACGCGCCAGCAGCAGCCGCCCCCGTTCGCCACCCGAGAGCGCGGAAACCGGCGTGCGCGCCTGCTCCGGCAGGAAGAGGAAGTCCTTCATATAACCAATGACATGGCGAGGCTGGCCATTAACCCAGACCTGGTCACCTCGCTTGCCGGTCAGCGCCTCGGCGAGCGTGGTGTTGGGGTCCAGCGCCTCGCGCCGTTGGTCCAGCGTGACCATGGCGAGGCCGGTGCCGAGCCGCACCTCGCCACTGTCGGGCGCAAGGGTGCCGGTCAGCATGGAGAGCAGCGTCGTCTTGCCCGCGCCATTGGGGCCGACGATGCCCACCCGGTCGCCGCGCAGGATGCGGGTGGAGAAGTCCTTCACCACCGCCCGGTCGCCATAGGATTTGGAGATGTTGTCGGCGGCAGCCACCAGTGTGCCGGAGCCCTCGCCCTCGGCCACGGCCATCTTGACCCCGCCCTGGGCGGCGCGGCGCTCCCGTCGCTGCTGGCGCAGTGCCGCCAACTCGCCCACGCGGCGGACATTGCGCTTGCGGCGGGCGGTGACGCCGTAGCGCATCCAGTCCTCTTCCCGTGCGATCTGGCGGTCGAGCTTGTGCGCCTCCTGCTCCTCCTGCTCCAGCACCCCGTCACGCCATTCCTCGAAATGGGCGAAGCCGCGGGCAAGCCGCCGGGTGGTGCCGCGGTCGAGCCAGACCATCTCCCGCGTCATCGTCTCCAGGAAGCGACGGTCATGGCTGATCAGCACCAGGGCCGAGCGCATGGCGCCGATCTCCTGCTCCAACCACTCGATGGCGGGTAGGTCGAGATGGTTGGTCGGCTCGTCCAGCAGCAGGATATCCGGCGACGGCGCCATGACGCGGGCCAGGGCGGCGCGGCGGGCCTCGCCGCCAGAGAGGTTGGCGGGCGCCTCCTCACCGGTCAGGCCAAGCTGCTCCAGCAGGTAATGCGCGCGATAGGGGTCGTCGCCCGGCGCCAGTCCGGCCTCGACATAGGCGAGCGTGGTCGCGAAGCCGGCGAGGTCCGGTTCCTGCTCCAGATAGCGCAGCGTGGCGCCGGGCTGGACGAAACGCGTGCCGCCATCCGCCTGGACCAGCCCGGCGGCGATCTTCATCAGGGTGGACTTGCCCGAGCCATTGCGGCCGATCAGCGCCAGCCGCTCGCCCGGGGAGACGGAGAGCGTCGCGCCCGCCAGCAGCGGCGTGGTGCCGAAGCCGAGGCGGATATCCTGGAGCAGGAGGATCGGAGGGGCTGCCATGGCCTGCTGCGTGATGCGCCGCAGCCGGGGCGTCAAGCCCCGCCGCACCCATCGCATTTTTGAGCGGGATCTCGCGGTACGGCCGTCAACCGGCAGGCGACGGCGCCGGGATTGCGCGCTAGAGAAGGCAGTCCCGCGACTACGGGAGGGAGAGGGCTTTGGACGAGGTTGATTGCGTCGTCATCGGCGCCGGCGTGGTTGGGCTGGCTGTGGCGCGACAGATGGCGCTGGCCGGGCGGGAAGTCCTGGTGCTGGAGGCAGCCGAGGGCATCGGCACCGAGACCTCGTCGCGCAACAGCGAGGTCATCCACGCGGGCATTTACTACCCGAAGGGCAGCCTGATGGCGCGCTTCTGCGTGGAAGGAAAGAAGAAGCTCTACCAGTACTGCGCTGAGCGCGGCGTGCCGCACCGCAATTGCGGCAAGCTGATCGTCGCCACCAACGAGGAGGAGCGCGGCAAGCTGGCCTCCATCCAGGCCCGTGCCGCCGCCAATGGCGTGCCCGACCTGCGCTTCGTCAGCCGCGAGGAGGCTCTGGAGATGGAGCCGGCGCTGTCCTGCACGGCCGCCCTCGTCTCGCCCTCCACCGGCATCATCGACAGCCATGCCTATATGCTGGCGCTGCAGGGCGACGCCGAGAACGCCGGGGCGATGTTCGTCTTCCATAGCCCCGTGTTGGGCGGCCGGCTGCTGCCCGAAGGCGGGGCGGAGATTCGGGTCGGCGGTGCCGAGCCGATGGAACTGCGCTGCCGCACCCTGATCAATTCCGCCGGGCTGCACGCGCCGAAGCTGGCGAGCAGCCTGGAAGGGATGCCGGCGGAGCACGTGCCGCCCACCTACTATGCCAAGGGCAACTACTTCACCCTTGCCGGCCGCTCGCCCTTCTCCCGGCTCATCTATCCAGTTCCGGTGCCCGGCGGGCTGGGGACGCACCTGACCATCGACCTCGGCGGCCAGTGCCGCTTCGGGCCAGATGTCGAATGGGTGGACCATATCGACTACGAGGTGGACCCGAAGCGCGGCGAGAGCTTCTACGCCGCCATCCGCCGCTACTGGCCCAGCCTCCCGGATGGCGCCTTGCAACCCGGCTATTCCGGCATCCGCCCGAAGATCGTCGGGCCGAAGGAGGCCGTGCAGGATTTCGTGGTGCAGGGGCCGGCGGTGCACGGCGTCCCGGGGCTGGTGAACCTCTTCGGCATCGAGTCGCCGGGGCTGACCGCCTCCCTCGCCCTGGCCGACCATGTCGGCGAGATGCTGGCGACGGAAATGGCCTGAGACCCCCGCGGGGGCGGGCGGCATGCCGCCCGCCCTCGCCCCGTAGGACGGGGTGTTACCAGCGCTGGTCGTCGTTGAGAGGGTTAGTGGTGCCGAACCACTTGGAGCGGACGGCGTTGTAGTAGGCTTCCATGTCGTAGAGGGCGACGGGGAGCGCGAGGTCGCGGGCGGTGAGGCGGCCGACCGCGCCGGCCA
>DATMRU010000075.1:0-9274 GCA_035565935.1 Roseomonas sp. | reverse complement strand
CATGGCCACCAGCGCGGCGGAGAGCATCATCGCCGTGCTCGCCGGCCGCCGCCCGGCCACGGAGGGCGCCATAGTGGTCGAGGGCGGGCTCGCCGCCGCGCTCGACCCGGCCTGACCGCCGGGGGCGACCCCAACAGCCCGACAGGGGCGATCGCGCGGGAGGACGCCTCCCGCACTCACCGGAGAAGTATGCACGGCCGCGGCGCACCCGCAGACCGGAGCGAAGACGAAGCGGATGGAAGCACAAGAATGACCAATGCGCCGAGGCTGGGGCGTCGCGCCGCCCTGTTGGCAACCCCGATACTGCTGCTCTCCGCCCGGATGAGCCGGGCGCAGGAGAGCGCCTGGCCGAACCGGCCGGTGCGCGTCATCGTGCCCTGGCCACCGGGCGGCACCGCTGACGTGGTGGCCCGCCTGCTGCTCACCGCAGTGGCCGAGGCCACGGGCCAACCGTTTGTGATCGAGAACCGCGCGGGCGCGACCGGCACCATCGGTGCCGCCGTGGCCGCCCAGGCCGCGCCGGACGGATACACCGTCCTTTATTCATCCACTGGCCTCTCGGTGGAGGCCGCCCTGTTCACGAGCCTCAGCTACAACGCGCAGCGCGACTTCGTGCCGGTGTTCCGCTCCATCACCGTGCCGCAGCTTCTGCTGGTGAACCCGAAGGTGAAGGCCAGCACGCCGGCCGAGCTGATCACGCTGTGCAAGGCCACGCCCGGGGGGCTGAACGGCGCCTCGGCCGGCATCGGCTCGATCCAGCACCTGGCGCTGGAACTCTTCGCGCGGCAGTCCGGCGCGCCGGTGAACCACGTGCCCTATCGCGGCGGCGCCCCCATCTATACCGACCTGATGTCCGGCCAGGTCGATCTCTATTTCGGCAATGTCAACGGACCCACAGCCTTTCTGAAGGAGGGCACCCTGCGTGCCCTGGCGCAGACCGGCCGTGGCCGGCTCGCCTCGCTGCCGGACCTGCCGCCCCTGTCGGACACGCTACCGGGCTTCGAGACCTATGAATGGAACGGCGTCTTCGTGCCGAAGGGCACCCCCGATGCCATCGTGACCAGGCTCAACGCCCTGCTGAACGCGGCCCAGGCCCAGCCGAGGATCGCCGCGAAGCTGCGGGCGCAGGAGCTGCTGGCCGAGCCCAACACGCCGCAGCAATTCGCCGAGTTCTTCGCGGCGCAGAGCCAGCGCTGGCAGGGCTTCGTGAAAGAGGCCGGGATCCGGCTGGAGTAAGCGCCATGGCACCCGCTTCCCACAGCCCGCACATCCCGGTGCGCGAGGACTGGCTGGCGCTCGTCACCGAGCCGCCGCTGGAGCCCGAGTTGCCGGTGGTGGACCCGCATCACCACCTCTGGGACCGCCCCGGCGACCGCTACCTCTTCGAGGACCTCCTGCGCGACACACGCAGCGGCCATGACATCCGCGCCACGATCTTTGTCACCTGTCGCTCGATGTTCCGCGCCGATGGGCCGGAGGAGATGCGGCCGCTCGGCGAGACGGAGTTCGTCAACGGCGTCGCGGCGCAAAGCGCCAGCGGGCTCTACGGGCCGCTGCGGGCCTGCCAGGGCATTGTCGGCTTCGCCGACCTCACCTTAGGGGAGCAGGTGGTGCCGGTGCTGGAGGCGCATCTGCGCGCGGCGCCGGAGCGCTTCCGCGGCATCCGCAACAACACCGCCTTCCACCCCGATCCCCGCATCCAGACCAATCCCATCAAGCCGCGCGAGGGCCTGCTGAACGATCCGGCCTTCCTGCGCGGCGCCGCCATGCTGCCGCGCTACGGGCTGACGCTCGACGTCTGGGCCTATCACACGCAGCTCCCGGAGGTGGAGGCGCTGGCGCGCGCCCTGCCGGAGCTCACCGTCATCCTCGACCATGTCGGCGGCCCGATCGGCATCGGCCCCTTCGCCGGGCGGCGGGAGGAGGTCTTCGACACCTGGCTGGCCTCGATGCGGCGGCTCACGGCCCTGCCGAACCTCCGCGTCAAGCTCGGCGGCCTCGGCATGGCGCTGAGCGGTTTCCGCTTCCACGAGGCCGCCACGCCGCCGGGCTCGGTGGAACTCGCAACCGCCTGGGCGCCCTACATCGAAAGCTGCATCGAACTGTTCGGCGCGCAGCGCTGCATGTTCGAGAGCAATTTCTCCGTGGACAAAGGCATGTTCAACTACGGCATCTGCTGGAACGCCTTCAAGCGCATCGCAGCCGCCGCCTCGGCCGAGGAGAAGGCAGCGCTCTTCGCCGGCACCGCCATCCACACCTACCGCCTGCCGCCGCATCTCGGCCTGCCCCGCGCGGCATCTCAGGAGATTTCCGCATGATCACGCGCCGCACCCTTCTGTGCGCCGGCACCGCCGCGCTGCTCGCCACGCCCCGACTGGCCTCCGCGGCCTCCTGGCCGGACCGGTCGCTGAAGCTTGTCGTGGCCTACCCGCCGGGCGGCGCAGTGGACATCGCGGCCCGCTTGATCGCCGATGGGCTGGGCGCCCGGCTTGGGCAGTCCGTGGTGGTGGAGAACCGCCCCGGCGGCGGCGGGACCATCGGCACGGCGGCGGTCGCCCATGCGGAGGCGGATGGCTATACGCTCGGCGCCTCGGCGGTGAACAGCCTGGCGATCAACCAGTTCCTCTACCGCGACCTACCCTATGATCCGAAGAAGGATCTGGTACCGGTTTCGCTGGGCTGGGAGGCGCCGCTGGTGGTGGTCGTGCCCGTGGATCACGTGCCCGCCCGGACACTGGGGGAATTCATCGCCTGGGCCAAGAAGCAGCCGCAGGGCGTCACCTTCGGCAGTTCCGGCATCGGCACCACGGTGCATCTCTCCGGCGAGATGCTATGCCGACGGACCGGTATCCAGGGCCTGCACGTGCCTTTCAAAGGCGGCTCGGAGGCGCTGACCGGCATGCTGCGCGGCGACATCCAGTTCGTGGTGGACAACGTGCCCACCGCGCTGGCCAACCTGCGCGGTGGCAAGTTGCGGGCCCTCGCCGTCACCTCGGCCGAGCGCTGGCCCGACCTGCCGGACGTGCCCACCATGGCCGAGGCTGGAGTGGCGGATTTCGTCGTCACCTCCTGGGGCGCCGTCACGGTGCCGGCCGGCACGTCCGCCCCGGTGGTCGAGCGGCTGTCGCAGGCGATGCGCGAGGCAGCGGCCGACCCTGCCCTACAGAAGCGCTTCGCGCAGACCGGCACCCGGATGCTCGGCACGACGCCGCAGGAGGCCGCAGCGCGCGCGGCCCGTGAACGGCCGATGTGGCAGGAGCTGGTGCGTGTCTCCGGCGCGACGCTGGACTGAGCCGCGTGCGCGACGCCCCCTCGCCGGTGCCGTGGTCCACCGGCACCGCCACCCCCCGCCTGGAGGTGCCCGCCGGCGCCGCGGACTGTCACTTCCATGTCTACGACAGCCGGTGGCCATCGGCCGCCGGCACCCCGCACCATCCGGATGCCGACGCGGAGCATTACCGGCTGCTGCAACGCCGGCTCGGCCTGTCGCGCGGCGTCCTCGTGCAACCCTCCGCCTATGGCACGGACAACAGCCTGCATCTGCAGACGCTGCAGGTGCTGGGGCGCGACCGCTTCCGTATGGTAGCGGTGGTCGAGCCAGACATTTCGGCTTCCGCGCTCCGAGCACTGGACGAAGCGGGAGTCCGGGGTGTTCGCTTCAACCTGACCATGCCAGGTGTGCTCAGGATGGAGCACTTGGCGCCGCTGGCCCGGCGCGTGACCTCGCTCGGATGGCACTGCCAGGTGAACGCTTCCGCGGCGATGCTGCTGGCCGCTGAACCGGTGCTGAAGACCCTGCCCTGCCCCCTGGTGCTGGACCACATGGGCCAGGTGCCGCAGCCCGGCGGCACGCGCAGCCCTGGCTTCCAGATCGTTCGCAGGCTGCTCGACGCGGGACAGACCTGGGTGAAGCTTTCCGGTGTCTATCTCCGCAGCCTTACTGGTGTACCTGCTTACGAGGACGCCGGCGCGGTCGCGGCAGCACTGGTCCGCGCAGCGCCGGAGCGGATGCTCTGGGGGAGCGATTGGCCCCATCCCACCCAGCCCCCGGAAGGCAAGCCTGACGACGCCATGCTGCTCGACCTGCTGGCGCAATGGGCCCCTGATCCTGACGTACGCCGTCGTGTACTCGTGGAGAATCCGTCGGGTCTCTACGGCCTCGGTTGATCCGGCTGAATGGCTGCCTGGTGGCGAAACCTCCTGTGCGCGCTCGGTGGTGAGACGTGCAGGGGAGAGAACAAGGCGGGGGAAGATTGTCCCGCGCCACGGAGCTTTCCCATAGGGAAAGAGGCGCAGACATACTGCCCGGCTTACTTCGCTGCCAACCAATCCTCCGAGCGCAGGCCCTCCACGCGCCGGAACTCTCCCAGGTTGCCAGTGATGACCACCAGCCCCCGGCTACGTGCATGCCCCGCGATCAGGATGTCATAAGGGCCGATCAGAAGGCCTCGGCGGCCGAGGTCAGCATAGATATCGGCAGCATGCGCTGCCGCATCCTGATCAAAAGGTAGAACAGCAAGGCGGCGGGCAAAGTTCTCCACCTCTCTACGGTTCTCGACGGGGCGCGCCGATCTGGCGGCACCATGGAGCAATTCCGTCAGAGTGATAGTAGTGATGCAAAGCGTGTCGGCTTCCGTATTGAAACGTGGCCGCAGCCCTTGTGGGCGGTCGCGCAGCAGCCGGATACACAGGTTGGTATCCAGCATGTTGCGCAGCATTAGAACGCTTCCCGCCTTTGATGAGCCGGCTGCGCCCGCTCGCCGAGGTCGATGCCTGGAGCATCGAAGAAGTCGTCCCAGAGGGCATCGGCGGGCGCAATGATCACACGGGCGCCATCGCGGACAATGGTCACTTCGCGGACGTCCGGCGGAAAGGCGACATCCTTCGGCAGCCGTACTGCCTGCGTCCTATTGCTCAGGAAGAGCGAGGTCCGGGTCATCGCGCCACCTTCTTGTATACCTAGGATGTATATACTTCTTGTCCTGCCTTTTTCAAGCTTCATCAGTTCTCCACCCCAATACTCATGCTGCCCCCGCGATCGCGGGGGCAGCAGGTCCTTGGCAGGAAGAGTCCGAAGAATACTAAGTACGATCTCACAAGTTATGTGAGGTTCGGGCGTTCTCTGCTGACGGGCTGGAGGTCGCCATGCGCCCGATCCGCCTGGAGGCTTTGTCCTCCGAGCAACTCCGCGAACTCGATGAACTCTATCACCGGACGCGGCGCGCCCGGCTCCGAACCCGGGTGCAGATGATCCTGCTGGCTGCCGAACGGGGAATGGTGGCAGCCGAGATCGCGACCATCGTTCGGGCCAATGAAGAGACGGTGGGGCGCTGGTTCGCCCGCTACCTCGCCGAAGGGGTGGAGGGCCCTCGGATGCACCCCGCTCGGGCGCTCCGCCGAAGGCCGCAGCAAGCTATCGAGAGCGGCTGTTCCAGGTCGCCCGGTGTCGTCCCCGCACCTTGGGCCTGCCCTTCTTGCTCTGGACCGCGGCGCGCCTGGCGGACCATCTGGCCGAGTGGACCGGGATGCGTATGAGTGTGCCGAGCATCTATCGTCTGCTGCGCGAGGGCAAGATGGCACTCAGCCGGCCGCAGCACAGCATCACCAGCCCCGATCCGGAGTATGCGCTCAAAAAGGGGCGGCCAAGGAGGCTCGCTGCGGCTTGGGACCGGACAAGGCCTTCTACTACGCCGACGAATTCAACATCAGCTGGCACCCGACGATTCGGGCCATGTGGAGCCCCAAGGGCCGGCAGGTGATGGTCCCTACCCCTGCGCAGCCGACGCGGCGATACGGCCTCGGTGCGGGTAGACTGGCACTCCGGCAAAACGGTTGTCATCGCCCGCCGGCATAAGCGCAGGCAGGAGGCGGCTGAGTTGCTGGAGGAACTTCCTCTCCCGGCACCCGCGCGGCACGGTCTATGTGGCATGGGACAACGCCAGCATGCACGAGGACGGTGAGGTCGAGAGGGTACTGCGCGACGCGGCGGGCCGCCTCATCCTGCTGTATCTCCCGACCTATAGTCCCTGGTTAAACCCGATCGAGATGCTCTGGCGCCACTACCGCCGCGAGGTCACCCATTGCGAGCTGTTCGAGAGCATCGACGCCCTGGTCAGCGCCATGCAGGCCTTCTTTGACCGCCTGAACCAGGCACCCAGCCGCACCCTCTCCATCATCGGAGCGCATCCCGCATGAGTTCCCAGAACGTACTTAGGCCCGTTTTCCACTCGAGCCGTACCTCACAAGGATGCCGGGGCTGGCGCGGCCTCCGTATAGCCCATCGGTAAGAGCTCTACCGATTCTCGTCCACCCCGAGTCGGTGCTATGAGTTGGGGGGGAAACTCCGGCCTCGCCGTCCCCAGGTTGCAGCAGTTATCCTGGGGGGAGAACTCTGCCGAATTGGGGGGAAAACTCCGCCGAATCGCGGTTATCCCGGGGGGTAGAGGTCGGCACTCCAACTAATAGAGTCTTCTACTAACTCCCTAATAGGCTGCGGAGTTATCCCCCCGTTGACCCGAACATGATCATCGCGTTTCTGGCAACAGTGTTCGCATTGAGGAACAGGTCCGATGAACGGCATGGAGGACGACGCAGATCGAGGCGTGCGACGGCTCGTCCTTGTCCATGGCCGCGATCAAGCCCGGCAGATGGTTCTACCAGAGCACAAGGGACTGGTAGATATTGCCGCCGAAGTGCTCGGGGATGATGCGGGCCGCATCGGCATTACTTATGCCGGTTTCTGCCTTACCGGCTTGCCGCACAAGAAGCTTCCCGATGAGCAGGTTTGGGAGAAAAAAGGCCATCGGGTGACGCTCCTGATCGAGCCAGGCCGCATGAAGGTGGGCCGCGGTGCGGCACGTATTTATGGAGTCCCGTACGGAGCGCGGGCCCGCATGATCCTTCTCTACCTACAAACCCAAGCTATTCGGACAGGTTCCCGTGAGGTTGAACTCGGCCGATCTATGCGCGACTGGCTCGGTCGCATGGGCCTTAGCTGGGGCGGCGAGACGGGTAAAGCTCTTAGAGAACAGGCTGCCCGGATAGCAGCCTGTTCATTAAAGTTCTTTTGGGAAGGCGAAGAGAGCGACGGCTGGGCCAAGGGAGGCTTCGTCCGATCCGGACTGCGCTTCCACCACAGAGGAGATGACGAGCGTCAATCCGATATGTGGGAAGACCGAGTTGTTCTGGACGAAGTCTTCTATGAAGCACTGCGCAAGCATCCAGTTCCGATGCGAGAAGCGGCGCTACGTGAGTTGTCCGACCGGTCAGCAAGCTTGGATCTCTATATCTGGTTGGCCTATCGCTTACACACTCTCAGCCAAGTTACACCTGTTCGCTGGGCTGCGCTCCGCGAGCAATTCGGTGCTTCTTACGCTGAGAGCCATACTTTCAAGCGGGACTTCCGGAAGGCACTTGCTCCGGCGGTGGCAGCATATCCAGAGGCACGGGTAGAAGTCGGCCCTGACGGTGTGATCCTTCACCCCTCACCGCCCCCGGTTGCTCCCCGCCTGGTACGGGTTGGAATGGTGGGGGGATAACTCCGGCCGGCCGTGCCCCATGGCAAGGCGATCTGGCTGGATGTGAGAAAGGCGCGAAGGAAATTAGGAGCCCTTTCGTAGCTTCGGGATGTGCCGGCCCTGGTCTGGCAATCATGGTCCCATTGGGCTTGTGCTAATCGGATCGGTCTGAGCTGAACTCGTCAGGAACGGACGCCCAAGTTCAGGTCGGCGATCTTCAAATCAGCCTGACCGAGATCAACCACGATAACCGTCTAGCTACCGGTCGCCACGTCATACACTAGCTCTTTGGCACATAACTCTCCGTCTTACACTACAAGCGGAGTTATCCCCCCAGTACCCCCTGCTGGCGTTTTCTGAAGAAAGCACCGTGGTTCTGATCGCCGCCATAATTTGCATTGAGAACATGCACTCTCTGTGCGTAAACGCCTCCTAGCTCATGCGGCGGAGTTGACCCCCCACCCTGCTGCTCACCAGTGCCCGCGAGGGCAGATCCCTCTCCAAATGCCCTGACCTCGCGAGTGCCACGTGTAGATGGCTTCGTAGAAGGTGAGCCCGGTCAGGGTCTTTCAGCCGTCAGGAGAACTTGTACGGCCAGGAAGTCCGCGAGATGTACGCGGAGTTGCTGGTGGGAGCCATAGTGGAAGCGTCGAACGGTGGCTTCCTTGATGGTCCGGTTCACTCGCTCAGCCTGACCACATTCATCCACGGGTTCCGCGGCCTGATCAGCCTGTGCTTAACGTTGTTCTGGGCGCAGACGAGTTCGAAGGAGGGGGCACGAAACAGCTCCTCGCGCTCCAACATCTTCTTGATCTCGCCCGGTCGCTAGCCATTGCCGTCTGGCTCGGCGAAGTGCGCTCCGTTCTCGGTAAGCGCGGTATGGATCTGGCCGGGGACAGCCTCGATCAACGCCCGGAGGAAGTTTCCGGCGTCACGATGCGTGGTCTTCTCCTGTAGCTACAAGGCGAATTTCGAGGTCCGGTCGATCGCCACGAAGAGGTAAAGCCGGCCTTCCTCGGCCTCTACCTTGGCGATGATGAATTGGAAGTAGCCAATGGGGTCGCGCTTGAACCGGCTGTGCCAGGACTTGTCATCCTCCGCCTCAGGCAGGTGGGAGATGCCATACCGCTGAAAGCTGCGATGCAGGGAGGAGCGCATCAGGTGTGGGATGGCCGCCTGCAGTGCATGGAGGCAGTCTTTGCTTGGGAGGAGGATATGCCGGCGGAAGGTGGTGGCAACTGCCTCCTCAATCGACAGGACTGTTGATTGAGGCTGCTTCGGACCGATCGCCAGATTAGCCACGGAGGTCCGCTTCCGCCACTTCGCGACCGTCCTAGGTTTGAGGCCGTGGCGCCGGCGCCTGGCCCGGACCCTCAGGCTCTCTTGACTATGCTGTATCGCTCGACGGATCGCCTCCGTCGTGCGGGCGCAGCCGTGGAGAACCTAGCCCATAGCGCATCCCTCGCAGCGTGGTGGTCAAGCGTACCACCACACCTCGGGATTAAACACCTAGCCTATAGGGCCTTCTTCCAGTTGCGGGAGAAGATTTCACCATCAAAATCTGGGACTGAACAAAAGGAATGTGGCCCAGAATTGGATGCCCGTACGCTCGTCCCTTAGGGTTCGTTAGCTCTTGAGCCAATCGAGCGAGGCGGCCAGGCAGAGGACGCCGAGGAAGGATTGGGCGGTTTTCTCGTAGCGTGTGGCGACGGCACGCCACTCTTTCAGCCGTGCCCAGAGCCGCTCAACCTGGTTGC
>DATMRU010000074.1:0-21130 GCA_035565935.1 Roseomonas sp. | reverse complement strand
AGCGGCGCCTCCAGCCCGGCGGCCTTGGCGGCCTCGGCGCTCTTCCAGGCGGCGATGCGGGCGGAATCCACCCGGCTCATCTGCCCGGCGCCGATGCCCACACTGGCGCCGCCCTTGGCATAGACGATGGCGTTGGACTTCACGTGCTTCGCCACGCGAAAAGCGAAGATCAGGTCCGCCATCTCCTGCTCGGTGGGCGCGCGCTTCGTCACCACCTTCAGCGCCTCGGCCGTGACGCGCCCCGCATCGCGCGACTGCGCCAGGAAGCCGCCGGAGACGGAGCGGACGATGCGCCCGGGCGCCGCCGGGTCGGGCAGGCCGCCGGTCAGCAGCAGGCGCAGGTTCTTCTTCTTCGCGAAGACCGCCTTGGCCTCCTCATCCGCGTCCGGCGCCACCACCACCTCGGTGAAGATGGCGGAGATCCGCTCGGCGGCGGCGGCATCGAGCTTCCGGTTGGCGGCGACGATGCCGCCGAAGGCCGAGACCGGATCGCAGCGCAGCGCCAGGTCCCAGGCGGCGGCGAGGGAGGCACCCTCCGCCACGCCGCAGGGGTTGGCGTGCTTGACGATGACGATGGCCGGGTTCTCGAACTCGGCGACGCATTCGAAGGCGGCGTCGGTGTCGTTCAGGTTGTTGAAGGACAGTTCCTTGCCCTGCACCTGGGTCGCGGTGGCGATGCCCGGGCGGTTGCTGCCGTCGGTGTAGAAGGCGGCCTGCTGGTGCGGGTTCTCGCCGTAACGGAGCGTCTGCTTCAGCGCGCCGGCGACGGCGAGGCGGGTGGGGAAATCCTGCTCCAGCTTCTGTGCGAACCAAGTGGAGATCGCCGTGTCATAGGCGGCGGTGCGGGCGAAGGCGGCGGCGGCCAGGCGCTTGCGCGTGGCGAGGCTGGTGCCGCCCTGCGCCTCGATCTCGGCCTGCACCTCGGCCATCTGCGCGGGGTCGGTGATGACCGCCACGTCCTCGTGGTTCTTGGCGGCGGCGCGGGTCAGGGCCGGGCCGCCGATGTCGATCTCCTCCACCGTCTCCTCGTGGGAGGCGCCCTTCGCCACCGTCGCCTCGAAGGGATAGAGGTTGGAGACCAGCAGATCGATCGGTGCGATCTTGTGCTGCTCCATCTGCGCCACATGGTTGGGATCGGCGCGCCGGCCAAGCAGCCCGCCATGGATCTGCGGCACCAAGGTCTTCACCCGCCCGTCGAGGATCTCGGGGAAGCCGGTATGGTCGGAGACATCCACCACCGTGACGCCACCCTCGCGCAGCATGCGCGCCGTGCCGCCGGTGGAGAGGATCTCCACCCCCTTGCCGGCCAGGAAGCGGGCGAAGTCCAGCAATCCGGTCTTGTCGTGCACCGAGATCAGGGCGCGGCGGATGGTCACGGTATCGGCCATGGCGGGCAAGCCTTCCAGCAGTCTCTTGGCGCGCGGGATAGACCCTCGCGGCGCGGGGCTCAACCGGAAGCGGTGCAGGGCAGGGATACCTCTGGCCACCTTCGGCGGAGGGAGGGGGGAACAACTTTCTTCGAGAAGGGCGGGCACGGGCGCTCCCCCCCCACCCCCGCGACCAGAAAGAATGTGGGGGTCCGGGGGCATTCAATGCCCCCGGCGGGGTGGTCCAGGAGGGGCAGCGCCCCTCCTGGCCCTCAGTGCGCTTCGCCCCAGTTCGCCCCGTGCCCGATCTCGGCCTTCAGCGGCACCCGCAGCTCGGCCACGCTTTCCATGACGCTGCGCACGCAGTCCGCCGTGGCCTCGATCTCGGCCTCGGGCACCTCGAACAGCAGCTCGTCATGCACCTGCAGCAGCATCCGTGCCTTGAGCCCGGCCGCCTTCAGCGCGCGCGGCATCCGCACCATGGCGCGCTTGATGATCTCGGCGGCCCCTCCCTGGAAGGGCGCGTTGATCGCCGCGCGCTCGGCATTGCCGCGCCGCGCCTGCTCCTTGGCCTGGATGCCGTCGATCCACAGCTTGCGGCCGAAGGGGGTCAGCACATAGCCCTTCTCCCGCGCCTCGGATTTCAGCCGCTCCATCTCCTCGAGGATGCCGGGATAGCGGGAGAAATAGGCCTCGATGATGCTGCGCGCCTCGGCCGGCGGAATGCCGAGCCGCGAGGCCAGCCCGAAGGCCGACATGCCGTAGATGATGCCGAAATTGATCGTCTTGGCCCGCCGCCGCGCCTCCCGGTCCACCTTGTCCGGCGGCAGGCCGAAGATGTCGGCGGCGGTGCGGCTGTGGATGTCCTCGCCCTTGGCGAAGGCCTCCCGCAGGCTCGGCACATCGGCCAGATGCGCCAGCAGCCGCAGCTCGATCTGCGAATAGTCGGCGGAGAGCAGCACATGCCCGGGCTCGGCGATGAAGGCGCGGCGGATGCGCGCCCCCTCCTCGGTGCGGATCGGGATGTTCTGCAGGTTCGGCTCGGTCGAGGAAAGCCGCCCCGTCGAGGCGATGGCCATCGCAAAATCGGTGTGGACACGGCGGTCGCGCGGATCGATCTGCGCCACCAGCCCCTCCACATAGGTCGATTTCAGTTTGGCGAGCTGCCGCCAGTCCAGCACCCGGCGCGGCAGCTCATGGCCGCGCAGCGCAAGATCCTCCAGCACCGAGGCATCGGTGCCCCAGGCCCCGGCCTTGCCGCGCTTGCCGCCTGGCAGCCCCATCTCGTCGAACAGGATCTCGCCCAGCTGCTTCGGCGAGCCGATGTTGAAGGGGCGGCCGGCGAGCTCGTGGATCTGCTTCTCCAGCTCGACCATGCGTTGCGAGAAGTCCTCGCCGATGCGGGCCAGCTCGGCGCCGTCCACCTTGATGCCGGCCAGTTCCATGTCGCGCAGCACGGCGACCATCCGCCGCTCCACCTGCTCATAGAGCGCCAGCGCCTGCTCCGTCCGCAGCCGGGGCTTCAGCGCCTGCCACAGCCGCAGCGTGACGTCGGCATCCTCCGCGGCATAGGCCGTCGCCTTGTCCAGCGGCACCTGGCCGAAGGGGATGCGCGCGCGCCCGGTGCCGGTCACCTCGTCATAGGGGATCGGGCGATGGCCGAGATGGCGCAGCGAAAGCTCGTCCATCCCATGCCCGTGCCGCCCGGCATCCATGCTGTAGGAGATCAGCATGGTGTCATCCACCGGCGCGACGGCGATGCCGCCATTCTCCGCCCGGCAGAGCACCTCCAGGTCGTACTTGGCGTTGTGCAGCACCTTGAGGACGGAGGGATCCTCCAGCAGCGGCCGCAGCGCGGCGATCACCTCCTCCTGCGACATCTGCACCGGCGCGGCGGGCGCCTCCTGCAGCATGTCGCCATTGCCCGGCGGAGCGCCATGCCCGAGCGGGATGTAGCAGGCCCGGCCCGGCGCCACGGCGATCGAGATGCCGACCAGCCGGGCACGCAGCGCGTCCAGGCTGTCCGTCTCGGTGTCCAGCCCCATCACCCCGGCCTCGCGCGCGGCGGCGATCCAGCGGGCGAGGGCCTCGGCGTCGGACACCGTCTCATAGGAGCCGAAGGGCGCGGCCTCGGCGGCAGGGGCCGCTTCCGGCTCCGGGGCAGGGATGGGCACATTGTAGCGCGGGCGGCTGACCGGCGCCGTCTCCGGTTGGGCGTCGCCATCCAGCCCCATCCGGTGCAGCAGCGAGCGGAAGCCCTGCTCGCGCAGGAAGCCGGCGAGACGGCCGGGCTCCGGCGGCGTGGCCTTCAGGTCATCGACGGAATGCGGCAGCGGCGCGGCGGCGTCCAGCGTCACCAGCCGCTTGCTGATGCGCGCCAGCTCGGCATTGGCGATCAGCGCCTCGCGCCGCTTCGGCTGCTTGATCTGCGACGCGGCGGCCAGCAGCCCTTCCAGGTCGCCATATTCGGTGATCAGCGAGGCAGCGGTCTTGACGCCGATGCCGGGAACGCCGGGCACGTTGTCCGTGCTGTCCCCCGCCAGGGCCTGCACATCCACCACCTTCTCCGGCGGGACGCCGAATTTCTCCAGCACCTCCGCCTCGCGGATCGGCTTCTGCTTGATCGGGTCCAGCAGCTGCACGCCGGGGCGCACGAGCTGCATCAGATCCTTGTCGGAGGAGACGATGGTGACCTGTCCGCCCTTGCCCTGGAATTCCCGGGCATAGGAGGCGATCAGGTCGTCCGCCTCGAAGCCCTCCAGCTCGATGCAGGCGACGCCGAAGGCGGCGGTGGCCTGGCGGATCAGCGCGAACTGCGGCACCAGCTCCGGCGGCGCCTCGGGGCGGTGCGCCTTGTACTGGTCGTAGATCTCGTTGCGGAAGGTGATGCGCGAGGCATCGAACACCACCGCGATATGCGTGCTCGCATGCTTGGTCAGGAACTGCGCGAGCATGTTGGTGAAGCCGAAGACGGCGTTCACCGGCGTCCCATCCGGCCGGTTCATCGGCGGCAGGGCGTGGAAGGCGCGGAAGATGTAGCCCGAGCCGTCCACGAGGATCAGGTGCGGCTCGGCTTCCCTGGCGGGCTCGGCCAGGATCTCGGGACTGACGGTAGCCTCAGTGATGGCCATCGTCGCCCGCGCCCTCGGCCAGGACGTAGGTGCGGGAGCAGTAGGGGCAGGTCACCTGCCGGTCCTCGATGCGCAGGAAGACCCTCGGATGGCCGAGCGCCCCCTCGCCGCCGTCGCAGGCCACCACGCGGCTCCGGACTTCGATGATCTCCTCCGGCGTGACGCCGGGCAGCGCCTTCGGGGTGTATTGCGTCAGGTTCGGGTCGCGCATCGCAGGGTTCCCGTGATGAGGCAGGACTGAAATGGGGTCGGACTGAAATCGGGGTCGGACTGGCCGGAACATAGGCCCAGCGGGGGCCGCCCGCCAGTCGGGGCCGGTGCGGCGGGCCGGTCAAGGCCGCGCCACACAAGGCTGTGCGGCCCCGCGGGGCAGGAGCAACCGCGGCTTCCCCGACCGCTTCTCCTGCCACCCGCCGCCGCAGCCCCCGCTGCCGGCCCCTTGGGAGAACCCACCGATGCCGCTGTCCATCCAGGCCGGACTCTGGGGCCTGCTCGGAGGCTTCGCCCTCGTGCTCGGAGCCGCCGTGGCCTATGTCATGGCCCTGCCGCAACGGTTGGTCGCGGGG
Source organism: Roseomonas sp. (assembly GCA_035565935.1). Taxonomy (GTDB): domain Bacteria; phylum Pseudomonadota; class Alphaproteobacteria; order Acetobacterales; family Acetobacteraceae; genus Pseudoroseomonas. Next base: position 16,066 of record DATMRU010000074.1, on the reverse strand, counting down.
GTGATGGCCCTCGGCTCGGGCGTGCTGATCTCGGCCGTGGCCTTCGACCTGATGGAGGAAGCCTGGGGCGAGGGCGGCTTCGCCCCGACCGCCGGCGGCTTCCTGGCCGGTGCCATCGTCTATACCCTGGCCAATGTGGCCCTGGCGCGCTTCGGCGCCCGGCACCGCAAGCGCTCCGGCCACCAGCCGGATGCGCGCCAGCCGGAGGCCGGCACGGGCGGTGGCCTGGCCATCGCGGTGGGCGCGCTGCTGGATGGCATCCCCGAATCGGTGGTGATCGGCGTCAGCCTCCTGGGCGGCGCGGAGGTCAGCATCTCCACCGTGGCCGCCGTCTTCCTCTCGAACGTGCCGGAGGGGCTCTCCAGCGCCGCGGGCATGCGCCGGGCGGGGCGCTCGGCCGCCTATATCTTCGGCGTCTGGGGCGGCATCGCCCTGGCCTCGGGGCTCGCCGCCCTGATCGGCAACCTGGCGCTAGCCGGCGCCGCGCCGGAGATCACCGCCGTCACCAATGCCGTCGCCGCGGGCGCCATCCTGGCCATGCTGGCCGATACCATGGTCCCCGAGGCTTTCGAGACCGCGCATGACTATGCCGGGCTGATCACCGTGTTGGGCTTCCTGCTGGCCTTCACCCTGGCGCATCTCGGCGGGGACTAGCGCGGCGAGGCGCCGCCGGCCGTTGACCGGGGCCGAGGGCTGGGGAAGGCTGCGCATTCTGACAGAGCCGCCAGCCGCCCCAGGAGACCTGCCTTGGCCCGCACCCTGATCCGCGCCTCCCACATCATCGCCTACCAGGACGGCGGGCACCGGCACCTCCGGGATGGCGTCGTCGTCCTGGAGGGCGACAGCATCCTGCATGTCGGCCGCGACTTCGAGGGGCCGGTGGACACCACCATCGACGCCACCGGCAAGGTCGTCACCCCCGGCTTCATCAACACCCACGCCCATCTCTCCGAATCGCCGCTCGACAAGAGCTTCGTCGAGGATCGCGGTCCCCGGCAGTTCTACCTCTCCGGCCTCTTCGAATTCCTCTCGGCGCGCGACGGCGCCATCACCGAGGCGGCGCGGCGGGCCTGCATCGCCTATTCCATGCCCGAGCTGCTGCGCACCGGCACGACCACCATCATGGAGATCGGCTGGCACGGCGACGTGGTGGCCGAACACGCCGCGCGCTGCGGCATCCGCGCCTATATCGGTCAGGGCTACCGCTCTGGCCGCTGGTACACCGCCAATGGCCGCGCCGTGGAGTATGAATGGACCGAGGATGACGGCTTCGGCGCCATGGATGCCGCCGTGCGCTTCATCGAACAGGTGGACGGGCGCGAGAACGGGCGCATCAAGGGCTTCCTGACGCCGATGCAGGTGGATACCTGCTCCGAGGCGCTGCTGCGCCGCTCGGCCGAGGCCTCCCGCGCCATGGGCGTGCCGCTGGCGCTGCACGTCTCGCAGTCCGTGCCCGAGTTCCACGAGATGACGCGGCGCAACGGCTGCACGCCGATCGAGTGGCTGAAGGAGATCGACTTCCTCGGTCCGAACTGCATCCTCGGCCACTGCATCATCCCCGGCGAAAGCAGCTGGGCCAACTACCAGGCCGACGACATCGGCATCCTGGCCGACACCGGCGCCAATGTCGCCCATGCCGTCTGGGTCTTCGCCCGCCGTGGCATCGCCATGGAGAGCTTCGCCCGCTATCAGGCGCGTGGCGTCAACATGACGCTGGCCACCGACACCTGCCCGCAGAGCATGATCGAGGCGCTGCGCTGGACCTCCGTGGTCAGCAAGATCGTGGACCGCCGCACCCAGGTCGCCACCGCGGCCGACGTGTTCAACGCCGCCACCCTGAACGGCGCCAAGGCCCTCGGCCGCGACGACCTCGGCCGCATCGCCCCCGGCGCGAAGGCGGACCTGCTGGTCTGGAAGGCGGATTCCATGTTCATGACGCCGTTGCGCGACCCGATCCGCAACCTCGTCTTCTCCGCCACGGCGGAGGACCTGGAGACCTCCATCATCGATGGCCGCGTGGTCATGCAGGACGGCGTCGTGCCGGGCTACGACCCGGTGGAGCTGGGCCGCGCCGTGCAGGAAGGCGCCGAGGCGATGTGGGCGGGCATGAAGGAACGCGACTGGGCCGGGCGGGACATCGAGCAGCTCTCGCCCTCCAGCTTCCCGCCCTTCAAGGGCTGAAAAAGATCGGGGGGAAGGAATTCCCCCCGACCCCCCCTATCTTCTTTTTGTCAGTTTGGGCTGCGCGGGCCGCCGGCGCCGGGAACTGCCAGAAAAAAGATGGGGGTCTGGGGGAATTCCTTCCCCCAGCCTTTCCTCCCCTCAGCGCAGGGTGCTGTTCATCTTGTCGAGCATGGCCGAGGCGGCGTTCACGCAGGCCTGCATCGACTCGCGCTCCGAGCACTGGATCGCGATGGAGGTATCGCCGCGACGCAGGCGGAAGGAGGCGCCGGGCGGTGGCGGGCGATGGTGCGGGCCCATCATCATCATCCGGCCGCCCGGACCGCCGGGGCCACGCGGGCCGTGCATGGGCGGCGAGGAGGGCGATTCGCTGCCTGCCGCCGGCGGTCCGCCATTGTCAGCGCCAGGGGCCGGGGCGGGCTGCGCGACGGCCAGGCTCGCCAGCCCGAGACAGGCGGCCCCGACAACCGGAATCAGCATCCTGCGCATCATCTTCTCCTTTACTCTCGGGAGGGGCGGCGGGTGCCGGCCCTCCTGCGGAGAGACTAACGCGGCAGGACGTGACTGTGTCGCACGCTTCGCAACGGAGTGTCGCGCTGACGCTACTTCTCCACGAAGGCCTTCTCGATGACGTAGTGGCCGGGGCGGTTGTTGGAGCCTTCCTCGAAGCCCCGCGCCTCCAGCAGCGCCTTCATGGAGGCCAGCATCTCCGGGCTGCCGCAGAGCATCACCCGGTCCTGCTCCGGCGAGATCGGCGGCAGGCCGAGATCGGCGCAGAGCCTGCCGCTCTCGATCAGGGTGGTGACGCGCCCCTGGTTGCGGAAGGGCTCGCGCGTGACGGTCGGGTAATAGACCAGCTTGTCCCGCACCATCTCGCCCAGCAGCTCGTGCTGCGGCAACTCCTGGCTCAGCCAGTCGTAATAGGCCAGCTCCTTCACCTCGCGCACGCCGTGCAGCAGCACCACGCGCTCGAAGCGGTCATAGACCTCGGGGTCCTTCACCAGCGACATAAAGGGGGCGAGGCCGGTGCCGGTGCCGAACATCCACAGCGTGCGGCCGGGCAGCAGGTTGTCCGGCAGCAGCGTGCCGACCGACTTGCGGCCGATCAGCACCTGGTCGCCGGGCTGGATGTGCTGCAGGCGGCTGGTCAGCGGCCCGTCCTGTACCTTGATGGAGAGGAATTCGAGATAGGGGTCATAGGGCGCCGAGACCATGGAATAGGCACGCAGCAGCGGCTTGCCCTCCACCATCAGCCCGATCATCGCGAACTGCCCGGCCTGGAAGCGGAAGGCGGTGTCGCGCGTGCAGCGGAAGGTGAACAGCCGGTCCGTCCAGTGGTGGACGTGCTCGACCGTCTCGGTGAAGAAGGCGGCATTGGGGGCGGGTGCGTTCATTGGCGGAAAGATTGTCTCGGCTGCGCGCGGAACAAGCGCGTCCGCGGCGGGAAAAGGGAGATGGGGGGAGCGGCGCGGCTTGCGCCACGGCGCCTTTGCGGTCCAGCCTTCGCCTATCATGACAACCGCCCCCGACGCCACACCCCAGGCCCCCTCGATTGAGCCCCCAGTGGAGCCTCCCGTGGGCCCCGAGGTCGACTCCACCCCCCGCCCGCTGCCCGCCCGGGTGCCGCATCGCGGCGCCTCCGTGACGCTGGAGCCGCTCGGCCTCCGCCACGCCGAGGAGCTGTGGGAGGCCACGCGCAGTGCCGACGACAGCTGGGCCTATATGGGCTACGGCCCCTTCCCGGATTTCCCGGCCTTCCGCCGTTTCATTGCAGGCTTCGCCACCACGCATGACCCGATGGCCTGGGCGGTGCGGCCGCATGTCTCCGGCCGCGCCTCGGGCTGGCTCACGCTGATGGAGATCCAGCCCGCCAATGCCGCGATCGAGCTGGGCAACATCTGGTTCGGCCCACGCCTGCAGCGCACCCGCGCCGCCACCGAGGCCATGTTCCTGCTGATGCGGCACGCCATGGACGACCTCGGCTACCGCCGGCTGGTCTGGAAGTGCAACGCGCTGAACGCTCCCTCCCGTCGGGCGGCCGCGCGGCTCGGCTTCGTGCCGGAGGGGGTGCACCGGGCGCATCTGGTGGTGAAGGGGCGGCGGCGCGACACCGCCTGGTTCTCCATCCTGGAGGACGAATGGCCCGCCCGTCGCGACGCCATCGCCGCCTGGCTGGCGGACGGGAACTTCGACCACACTGGCGCGGCGCGGAAGCCGCTCCGGGCGGGCGGGGAGGCGGGGCTTCCGCTGGATTGATCCCCCTGGGCTGATTCCCTTGCACTGAAAGGGCTTGACGCCGGTGGGGTGGGAACTTCGGCCCGCCTGAGCCGTTGCTCTGCGGATGTTACGGTGACGGCGCCAAAACCGGCGCCCACCGGTCTCTCTACCGCCGGGGCCTCTACCATGTCGATCTTCCGCCGCTCGAAGACCACCCGCGAGCCAGCGCGCTCTACCTCCGCCGCACCCTCCAGGCACGACCGTGACGACAGGCAGGACCGTGACGATAGTCGGGAGAGTGGTCGGGAGGACCGCCAGGAGAAAGGGCATGGTGCCCAGACCCCCTCGCAGATCCCGGCGCGGGGCTGGTGGAGCATCCTCAAGCGCACCGTCATCGAAGCCAACAACGACCGGGTGATGAGCGAGGCGGCCGGCATCACCTTCTACGCCCTGCTGTCACTGTTTCCCGCCCTGACGGCGCTGGTCTCGATCTACGGCCTCTTCGCCGATCCGCAGACCGTGGGGGAGCATGTCAGCATGCTCGGCGGCTTCGTGCCCGGCGGCGGGCTGGACATCATCAACGAGCAGTTGCAGCGCGTCACCTCCAGCCAGACCGGCGCGCTCGGCTTCGGCGCCATCGTCGGCCTGCTGGCGGCGCTCTGGAGTTCCAACCAGGGCACCAAGGCGATGTTCGACGCCCTGAACATCGTCTACGAGGAGCAGGAGAAGCGCAGCTTCATCTACCGCACGGCGATCACCCTGGCCTTCACCCTGGGCGCGCTGCTGTTTGGCATCCTGGCGGTCGCCGCGGTCGTGGTGCTGCCGGTGGCGCTGAACTTCATCGGGCTGGGCAGCTCGGCGGAATGGCTGCTGCGGCTGGCCCGCTGGCCCCTGCTGCTGCTGGCCATCACCCTGCTGCTGGCCGTGCTCTACCGCTTCGGCCCGAGCCGCGAGAAGGCCCGCTGGCGCTGGGTGACCTGGGGCGGCGCCTTCGCCGCCGTGGCCTGGGCGCTGCTCTCCGCCGGCTTCTCCTGGTATGTCAGCCACTTCGGCAATTACGACGCCACCTATGGCTCGCTGGGCGCCGCCATCGGCTTCATGACCTGGATCTGGCTTTCCGGCATCGTAGTACTGTTCGGGGCCGAGCTGAACGCCGAGATGGAGCACCAGACGGCGCGCGACACCACCACCGGGCCGGAGCAGCGCATGGGTCGGCGTGGCGCCAAGATGGCGGATACGGTGGCCAAGGCCTGACCTTCCCCGCAGCCTGCCCCGCCTTTCGAGGCGGGGCGTGGCAGCCGGGCGCGACCCGGTTTCGTCATGCGGCCGTCAAGCCTCTGTAACCAGCCGCCCGTAACAGCCGCCTCCATCGAATGCTCATGATGGAGAATCGGATATGCGCGCGCTCCTGCTTGCCGCCACGGCGCTGCTGGGCTTCAGCGGCCTGGCCCGCGCGGAGGACCAGAAGGTCGAGGCCAGGCTCGCCGGCCATGCCATCCTGCCGGCCTATACCATGACCCTGCCGCCGGCCGACGCACCGCGGGACGCGCTGGTTTCCGGCAAGTTCACCGGCGCCGCGCGGCAGGACCGGCCGGGCAGCCTGCCCGGCAGCACCGGCCCCGCCCCGGCCGGGCGCCCCACCGGCATCTCCCTGCCCTTCGTCGGCCAGCCGGTGCAGGGCTTCTCCGGCATCAAGCCGGTGGAGGGCGAGCCGGGCGCCTACTGGGTGCTGACCGACAACGGCTTCGGCGCCAAGCGCAACAGCGGCGACGCGCTGCTGATGTTCCACAAGATCCGCCCCGACTTCACCACCGGCCGGGTGGCGGTGGAGAAGACCGTCTTCCTCTCCGACCCCGATCGCAAGGTGCCCTTCCGCATCAACTACGAAGGCACCGACTCGCGCTACCTGACCGGCGCCGATTTCGACCCCGAGAGCATCCAGCCGATCAAGGACGGCAGCGGCTTCTGGATCGGCGAGGAGTTCGGCCCTTATCTCATCCGCGTCGATGCCGAGGGGCGGGTGCGGCAGGTGGTCGAGACGAAGCTGGAGGGCAAGCTGCTGCAGGGGCCGGACAATCCGGCGCTCTCCGTCGGCGCCACGCCCACGGCCGGCGCCGATTTCCGCGTCCGCCGCTCCGGCGGCTATGAGGGCGTGGCCATGCTGCCCGACGGCAGCCGCCTCTGGGCCCTGCTGGAGCAGCCGCTCTACAAGGAAGGCTCGGACGAGGCCGAGGGCCAGTTCCTCCGCATGCTGGAGTTCGACACCGCCAAAGGCGACTGGACCGGCCGGAGCCTGAAGCTGCGCCTGGAGCCGGGCGCCACCGCGATCGGCGACTTCAACTTCATCGACGACCGCCGCGCCCTGGTGATCGAACGCGACAATGGCGAGGGCGATGCCTCGCTGGCCTGTGCCCAGGGGCAGAACCCGCCGGGCTGCTTCGCCACCCCCGCGCGGCTGAAGCGGATCTCCCTGATCGACCTCGGCAACCCCGATGCCGAGGGCTTCGTCCGCAAGCTGGCGCATATCGACCTGCTGGACATCCGCGACCCCGAGGGCCTTGCCCGCCAGCAGGGCGACCGTGCCGCCAACGCTCTCCGGGAGCGCTTTGCCTTCCCCTTCTTCACCATCGAGGACGTGGCGCGGGTGGACGAGGAGCACATCATCGTCGGCAATGACAACAATCTCCCCTTCAGCGCCGGGCGCCACCTGGCCCGCGCCGACGACAACGAGCTGATCCTGCTGCACGTGCCCGAACTGCTGCGCGCGCGCTGAGGCGAAAGCCCGCGAGTGTCCTGATCCCGAGGTCCTCCGGACACTCGCCTTTGTTTTCAGTGGCCTGCTGCTCCGCTTCGTCCCGCTGCGAAGGCAGCGAGCTTCTCGGGCAGGACACGAGCGGGGCAACCTTTGCCTTGGGTGGAGGTTCCCGGGCGGCGGGAGGGCGCATGGTGCCCGGCGGGGGGTGGCTTCCCGCCGCTTGCCGTGTCCCGCCGCCCCCCTTACCCCTGGGGGTCAGAGACGATTCCCTGGCGGAGAGCCCCCTGGATGCCGTTGCGCGACGCGACCCAAGACGACCTTCCGGCCATGACCGCGATCTACGCCCATCATGTCCTGAACGGCACCGGCACCTTCGAGGAGATCCCGCCCGGTCAGGAGGAACTGGCCGCCCGGATGGCACGCACCCAGAAGGCCGGCTGCGCCTGGATGGTGGCCGAGGAACACGGCGAGGTGCTGGGCTATGGCTATTTCGGTCCCTTCCGGGACCGCTCCGCCTACCGCTTCTCGGTCGAGGATTCGATCTATGTCCGGCATGACGTGCATGGCCAGGGCCTGGGCAAGAGCCTCGTCGCGGCCCTGCTGGACCGGGCCGAGCGGGCCGGCTTCCGGCAGATGTTCGCGGTGATCGGGGATTCCGAGAATGCCGGCTCGATCGGCCTGCACCTGTCGCTCGGCTTCCGGCAGGTCGGCCTGCTGCGCAGCGCCGGGCTGAAATTCGGCCGCTGGCTGGATGTCGTCTATATGCAGCGCCCCCTGGGCGTCGGAGACAAGACACTGCCCTGACAAGGCTTCAGTGTCCTGCCCGCGAAGTTCGCTGCCTTTGCAGCGGACGAAGCGGATCAGCAGGCCACTGAAACCAAAGGCGAGTGTCCGGATGACCAAGTCCTCAGGACTTCGGAATCAGGACATTAGCGCCTCATCCTCTCCTGATTTCGCCGCCTGGTGGAAACACTTCGCGCTGCCCTGCATTGCAGCAGGCAGTGCGAGAAGGGAGAGACACTTGCTCGACCGTTTCGACGTTACTGCCCAGCAGGCTGTCGCCTCGCTGGACTGGATGCCCGCGTGGCTGGTGAGCCTGCTGATTGTGGCGGCCGCGCTGCTGCTGGCCATCGCCGTCAACCGGGCGATCTACCGTGTGCTCACGCGGGTGGTGCAGAACCGCGACCTCTTCTGGCGGTCCCTGGTGCAGCGGACGGAGGGGCTGAACCGCTTGGCCCTGATCGTCCTGTTCGTCGGCGTCGCGTCGGGCATCGCGCCGCTGAGCCGGGCCGAGGCCGGTGTACTGCGCCACATCCTGGGCATCTGCTTCATCTGCCTGGCGGGCTGGGTGGCGCTGACCGCGCTGCACATCTGGACCACGGTCTATCTCCGCCGCTTCAAGCTGGATTCCGAGGACAACCTGCTGGCGCGCAAGCACGCCACGCAGTCCCGCATCCTGAAGCGGGTGGCGGGCACCCTGATTGTCCTCATCACCGCCTCGGCGGCGCTGATGACCTTCGACGGCGTGCGGCAATACGGCGTCTCGCTGCTGGCTTCCGCCGGCGCCGCCGGCCTGGTCGTCGGTCTCGCGCTGCAGCCGTTGCTGAAGAACCTGATCGCCGGCATCCAACTCGCCGTGACGCAGCCGATCCGCCTGGAGGATGCCGTCATCGTCGAGGGCGAATGGGGCAATGTGGAGGAGATCACCTCCACCTACGTGGTGGTGCGGCTGTGGGACTGGCGCCGGATGGTGCTGCCGCTCAGCTACTTCATCGAGCATCCCTTCCAGAACTGGACGCGCGAGAGCTCCTCGCTGATCGGCACGGTGATGCTCTACGTGGACTACACCGCGCCGGTGGAGGCCATGCGGCGCAAGCTGGAGGAGATCGCCCGCGCCTCGAAGCTCTGGGACCGCCGGGTGGTGAACATGCAGGTCACCGACTTCCGACCGAATGTCATGGAGGTGCGCATGCTGGTCTCCGCCACCAATGCTGGCCGCGCCTTCGACCTGCGCTGCGAGGTGCGGGAGAAGATGATCGCCTGGCTGCAGGCCGAGCACCCCGGCGCCCTGCCGCGCCAGCGCGCCGAGATCGACCGTCTGCCGAAAGGCGCGGTCTGGGCGAAAGAGCACGCCATGGCGGGGAGATGAAAAAGGCTGGGGGAATGAATTCCCCCAGGCCCCCTTCTTTTTTCTTCAAGTTTCCAGCCCTGGCGGCCCGCGCAGCCCCAAGCTGACAAAAAGAAGATGGGGGTCCGGGGGAATTCCTTCCCCCGGCCTTTTTCCGTCAGGCCACCATCTCCCCCCGGATCTCGCGCCGCAGCTTGCGGCGAATGGCCACGGCGAAGTCGGCATAATCGGCGCATTGCATGGCGAAGGCCCCGGGCCCGCCGATCACCTCCGCCTCGTAGTGCCCGAGCAGGTCCGGCTCCTCGTTCAGCACCGCCAGGCCATTGATGGTGACCCCTGCCGCCACGCCGATGTCGCGCACCGGCCCCGGCGGGCGGCCCTGGTTGTGCGCCCCGTCACCCGAGACGTCGAGCACCAGCCGCGTGGCCTGGCCGCCGAAGCGCCCCAGCAGCGCCAGCCCGGCCGCCATGCCGGGGCCCAGGGCGGTGGCGCCAGGGGCGGGCAGGCGCGGCGCGTTCTCGATCGCCCCGGCCAGGGCGGCGGCCTCCTCCGTGCCGCCGACCCGCATCCAGGGCACCGCGACCTCCTGCGCGCCGGACCAGAACAGCACGGCCACGCCCACGGCGCCCTGCGGCCCGGCGGCGCAGGCGGCCGCGATGTCCGGCTCCCGGAAGGCCCCGGCCAGCCCGCCGATCATCAGGCCGAACTCGTCGTAATTCACGCTGGCCGAGACATCCACGGCGAGGCAGAGGGCCAGATCGACCGGTTGCATTCCAGGACCTCCGAAGCAGGCGGGGCGCAAGGTGGCGGAATCGCGGGGTTGCCGCAAACCCGCCGCAGGAGGGGTATTCCTCCGATACCCTGTGGCGGTCATCGTCGTCCTGCGGCATTGATCAGGGCGCGCGGCGCCTCATCTCCAGAGGCCCGTGCTCTGCCGCAAGACCGGCAGGCGCGTGAGGGGCGGCTGGCCATATGACTCGATAGGCCCCGCTCCGGCTCCACCCGCGAAGCCTTCCCGGCGGCGGGGATGTGCCACAGTGACGAGGCAGGATGATGGATGGAAGTGCCGGTGCGTCCGCGCCACAGATCGGAACGGAGGACACCGGAAGGGCCCTGCCGCATGGCGCCGGGGGTGGGGCGCCGATCACCCGCATCATCGCCGAGGTGGCGGCGACCTTTCCCGGTGAGCGGATCAGCCTGGGCGAGATGGCCGAGGCTTTCGGCGACCGCGCCTTCGGCCTGCTGATCCTGCTGCTCTGCCTGCCCAGCCTGTTGCCGGGCATGGCCAGCGTCTTCGGCCTGCCTATGCTGGTGCTCGGGCTGCAGATGGGCCTGGGCTGGCGACAGCCGGCCCTGCCGGGCTTCCTGGCCCGCAAGACGGTGCGCCGCACCGACCTGCTGAGGCTCGCCTCCGCCTCTTCGCGCGGGCTGCGCTCCGTCGAGCGCTTCGTGCGGCCGCGCCCGGGCTGGTGCGTCAGCCCGGTGGGCGAGCGGCTGGTCGGCTGGCTGACGGTCTATTCCGCGCTGATGCTGATCCTGCCTGGCCCCGGCACCAATGGCCCGCCGGCCTTCGGCACCATCATCATGGCGCTGGGGGTGGTGGAGCAGGACAGCCGCGTCACCGCCGCCGGCCTCGTCATCACCCTGGCCGGCTGCCTCTTCGCCAGCGGCGTGCTGCTGGCGCTGTGCTGGATGGGGCTGCGGGCGTTCGGCTGGCTGTTCTGAGCCCCGTCCTTACCCAGCCGCCATCCGCCGTTCCAGCAGGTCGAGCAGCGCGCGGGCGGCGGGGCCGGGGGCGGCGCCGCGCCGCAGCACCACGCCGGTCGCCCGCTCCACCCGCGGCCCGGTGATCGGCCGCGCCACCAGCACCGGGTGCGGCGCGCGCGGCAGGGCCAGGCGCGGCACCACCGCCGGGCCGAGCCCCGCCTCGGCCAGGCCCAGGCTGGTCGAGAGGTGCTCCGCCTCGTAGTGCCAGTTGGGCTGGATGCCCTGCGGCAGCAGCGCGCGGTCCAGGATCAGCCGGTTGCCTGAGCGGCGCGAGACCCCCACCAGCTTCTCCCCCGCGAGATCCGCCCACTTCAGGCTGCGCCGCCGCGCCAGCGGATGGTCGCGCCGGCAGGCCAGCACGAAGGGGTCGCGCCGCAGCGGCCGGAACTCCACCTCCGGCTGGCCGGCGCCCTCCATGCCGATGCCGAATTCCACCCCGCCGCTCGCCACGGCATCCACCACGCCATCGGCCGAGAGGTCCATCACCCGCACCCGCACCGCCGGGAAGCGGCGGGCGAAATCGGCCAGCGTCGCCGGCAGGAAGTAGTAGGCGGCGGTCGGGATGCAGGCGATGGTGACGAGCCCGCGCCGCCGCGCCGCCGTCTCGCGGATGCCGAGCAGGCTTTCCTCCAGTTCGTCCAGCAGCCGCCGCGCCCGCGGCAGGAACTCGCGCCCGGTCGGCGTCAGCGCCACGCGGCGCGTCGAGCGCGCCAGCAGCGCCACGCCCAGTTCCTCCTCCAGCGCCGAAAGCCGTCGTGACACCGCCGGCAACGAAAGATGCAGCGTCTCCGTCGCGCGCGTCAGGCTTTCCGCCTCGGCGACGGCGACGAAGGTGCGGAGCTGGTCGAGGTCGATCGCCATGGTGGACATCCTTGCACGAAGCGCAAGAATTCTGCCGATCTTTGCACTTCAGCAAGAAGCGTTTCGGGCGCAGAGCTTGGTCCGCAAGATCAACGCCCGGAAACGTCGATGCAGATCCGCCTCCCCTGCGTGCTGATGCGCGGCGGCACCAGCCGCGGCCCCTTCTTCCTCGCCAGCCACCTGCCCGCCGATCCGGCACGGCGTGACGCGATGCTGCTCGCCGCGCTCGGCTCGCCGCATCCTTTGCAGATCGACGGCATCGGCGGCGGCAACAGCCTGACCAGCAAGGTCGCCATCGTCGGGCCCGCCGCCGATCCCGAGGCGGATGTCGAATACCTCTTCGCCCAGGTCGCGACCGATCGCGGCGTCGTCGATACGCGGCCCAATTGCGGCAACATGCTTGCCGGCGTCGGCCCTTTCGCCATCGAGGCGGGGCTGGTGGCGCCGCGCCATCCCGAGACGCTGGTGCGCATCCGCAACCGCAACACCGGCGCGCTGATCGAAGCCCTGGTGCAGACGCCCGATGGCCATGTCACCTATGACGGCGCGGCCGCCATCGCCGGCGTGCCCGGCACCGCCGCGCCGGTCGAGCTGCGCTTCCGCGATGTCTCCGGCAGCCGCACCGGCACGCTCTTCCCGACCGGGCTGCGGCAGGAGGTGATCGACGGCACCGCCGTCACGCTGATCGACGGCGCCATGCCGATGCTGCTGCTCGACGCCGCCGCCCTCGGCACCGACGCCGCCCTGCCGCCCGAGGCCATTGAGGCCGACGCTGCCCTGCTGCGCCGCATCGAGATGCTGCGGCGCGAGGCCGGCCGCCGCATGGGCCTCGGCGACGTGGCCGAGAGCGTCGTGCCCAAGCCCGCGCTGCTCGGCCCTGGCGGTGGCGGCGCCACCCTGACCGCGCGCTACCTCACGCCGCATGCGGTGCACCGCGCCATGGCGGTCACCGGTGGCATCACCCTGGCCATCGCCGCGCGGCTGCCGGGCACGCTCGCCGCCGCGCTCGCCACGCCGGGCGAGGGGAGCGTCCGCATCGCGCACCCCGCCGGGCAACTGGAGATCGGGCTGTCGCTGGAGGGCGAGACGGTGCGCTGGGCCAGCGTGCTGCGCACCGCGCGCCGCATCTTCGAAGGCCACCTGCTGCTCCCCGCCGCCGCCCTGGCGGAGGCACGACGGATCGCCGCGGCGGCATAGACCGGCCGCGCAATCACCAACTCACGGGACGGAAACCATCGCCATGACCTCTCGCCGCCACCTGCTGCAACTGCTCGCCCTCTCTCCCCTCGCCGCGACACTCCCTGGTGCGGCGCGCGCCGGAGAGGCCTGGCCCGCGCGGCCGATCCGCCTGCTGGTCGCCTATGCGCCGGGCGGCGGCACCGACAATGTGGCCCGCGTCGTCGCCGCCCGGCTGCAGGCCGAACTGGGCCAGCCGGTGGTGGTCGAGAACAAGCCCGGCGCCGGCGGCAACCTGGCGACCGACGCCGTCGCTGCCGCCCGGCCCGATGGCTATACCCTGCTGGTGGGCAACCAGGGGCCGATGACGGTCAACCAATCGCTCTTCCCCAACATGAAGGTAGACCCGCTGCAGGCGCTGGAGCCGGTGGCGCTGCTGGCGGATGCGCCGCTCGTCGCCGTGGTCGGCCCCGGCAGCAAGGCCCGCACCCTGGCCGAGCTGCTCGACGAGGCCCGCGCCGCCAAGGGCAATTTCAACTACGCCTCCGCCTCCAACGGCTCGGCCAGCCACCTGGCGGCGGCGCTGATGTTCCAGATGGCCGGCATCGAGGCGCAGCACCTGCCCTTCCGCGGCGCCGGGCCGGCGCTGAACGACGTTGTCGCCGGGCACATCCCCTTCATGATCACCACACTTCCTTCGGTGCTCGGGCTGATCCAGGGCGAGCTGGTGCGGCCGCTGGCGGTGACGGGCGAAGCCCGCATCGCCGCGCTGCCCGATGTGCCGACCGTCGGCGAGGCGGCACTGCCCGGCTATCGCAGCTCCGCCTGGTACGGCGTGCTGACGCCGAAGGGGACCCCGGCGGAGATCCGCACCCGGCTGGAGCGCGCCATCGCCGACTGCCTGACCGACCCCGAGGTCGTGCGGCGCCTGCACGAGGAGGGCGCCGAACCCTCCCGCCTGGGCGGCACGCGCTTCGGCGGCTTCATGGCGGATGAGCGCACGCGCTGGGCCAAGCTGGTGCGCGAGGCCGGCATTTCCGTCGAGTGAGGCACGGGAGGGGCGCTGCCCCTCCCGGACCCTCCCCGCCAAAGGCCTGAGGCCTTTGGAAACCCATTTTTGGGAATCGCGGGTGCAGGGGACCGTGTCCCCTGCCGGGGGAGTTTGAGGGGGCAGAGCCCCCTCATGCCCGCCCTCAGGCCGCGTTCCGCTGCAGGATACCCAGTTCCTCCAGCGCGCCGCGCATGGCGCCGAGCGCGAAGCGCATCTCGTCCGGCCCGACATGGCCGATGCAGCCGATGCGCATGGTCGGCACCTCCGTGTTGTAGAAGTTGCTGATCAGCACGCCGCGCCGCTTCAGCGCGTCCACGAAGCCCTGGAGCGTGAAGTCCGGGTGCTCGGGCTGGTGGAACAGCACGATGATCGGCCCCTGGTTCTCCCAGTCGAGATAGGGGCGCAGGCCGAGCGCCTTGCCGCCCTCGTAGAGGATGCGGCAATTCTCGCGATAGCGGGCGAGGCGCGCCGGCTGCCCGCCCTCGGCCAGGAAGATGTCGAGCGCCACGCCGAAGGCATGCAGCGCTTGCACCGGCGGCGTGAAGCGGAAACTGCCCCAGCCGGAGCGCTGACTGGTGAAATAGACATCGGCCAGGTCGAAGGACCAGGACCCCGCATTCCCCGCCGAGGCCTCCACCCGCTCCACCGGGCTGATGGCGAAGCCGAGGCCCGGCAGCCCCTCGATGCACTTGTTGGAGGTGAACAGCACCGCATCCACCTCCGGCTGCGCCTCCAGGCTGAAGGGCAGCGCGCCGAAGGCCGAGACAGCGTCCACGATCATCCGCCGCCCCGCCGCACGCACCACGGCGCCGAGCGCCGGCACGTCGTTGACGATGCCGCTGCCCGTCTCGGAATAGACCACGCCGAGATGCGAGATGGCCGGATCCGCCGCCAGCGCCGCCGCGACCGCCTCTGGTACCACGCCGCGCGTGTCGGGGGTGGGCAGCGGCACCACCGCCCGGCCGGCTTCCCGCGCCAGTCGCGCCATGCGTTCGGCATAGGTGCCGTTCATCGGAATCAGCAGCTTGCCGCCGCCCGCCGCCGCGGCGGGGATGAAGGTGCGGATGGCGGCCTCGGTGATGAAATGGCCCGCGCCCTGCAAGGGCAGGCAGACATGCCGCCCCGCGCTGCCGCCGGCTGCATCGCGCAGCTTCTCGCGGATCGCGATGTACTCGGGCGCGAAGTCCTTGTCCCAGGGGGCGATGTCCACGGCCATCGCGGCCCGCACTTCGGGACGGGTCTGCACGGGGCCAGGAATAAGCAACAACATGGAAGACGTTCCTGCGGAAAGCTTCGGGATGGCCATCCGGAAGCCGGCGGGCCCGACCCGCGCCTCTGCACAAACAGCCAGCCTCAGGCTGCCCCTTCGGCGCGCGAAAGGGAAGGGGGCGGTGCCTCCTCCCTGGGGAGGGCGCCGCCCTCCCCAGGCCCCTCCCGCCGGGGTGACAGTGTCACCCCGGCCCCCGCCAGCCGTTTCTGCGAAGCGGGGAAGCCTCAGAATCCTGCCGAAATCCACATAAAGGCAGCACGTGCCGCACCCCCAGTCGCCGGAGGGTCGGGCCCTCCGGCGTGCCGCCGGTGAAAGGCCCGCTGATGGCGGGGTCTGGGGGGACACTGTCCCCCCAGCGGGGGTCCAGGGGGCAGCGCCCCCTTGGCGGTGCTACCCCGCCCGGAACCGCGCCTGGGTGACGCTGTCGCCTTCCAGCGCGGCGGCCAGCGCCTGTCGCCCCGCCTCACTGCGGACAACCGCGACCACCTCGCTGAACCACGGCGCATCGCCGCGCGCCCGGGCCAGGAAGAGCCGGTCCAGCGCGATGGAAACCGGGTTCCGCGGCTGGCAGCAGGCGCAGCCGATCGGGTGCGCGCCCGGTGGCGGCGCGGCGAAGCGCTCGACCCGCGCGGGTGCGGCGGGAAGGAGCGCGCCGTCCTC
>DATMRU010000073.1:0-247070 GCA_035565935.1 Roseomonas sp. | reverse complement strand
CCTCGCCCCAGAGATGCCAGACCAGCCGGCCTGCGCCGCAGGGCGTCTCCGCGCGTTGCGATGCGGCCTCCAGCCGCGCCACCAAGGGAGGAATGCCGCCCGCCGCAAACTCAGGTTCCGGAGCCGGTGCCACGCTGTCTCGGTCCAATCTTCCTCCTCCTGGCGCTCTCGGGGGCGCCCCAGAGGCCGCAGTCTAGGACGGCTGCGGGAGATGGGAAGGCATGGCAGGACGGCGCCATCTTCAGGGGGCCTTAAACTGGCCCGGCCATGCTGCGGCCATTCCAAGAGCCCGGATTCCGATGTCCACCCTCCTCAAATCCCTGAGCATCCGCAGCAAGGTCCTGGCCGGCTTCACGCTGGTCTTCCTCTGCACCCTCGGCCTCGGCGGCTTCGCCATGATGCGCCTCGGCAGCGTGAACGCAGTGACCACCGACATCGCCACCAACTGGCTCCCCAGCAGCACGGTGCTGGGCGATCTCGCGATGGAGTTCGAGAAGCTCCGCGCGCGGGAGTCGCAGCTGATGCTGCGGGCCGGCACCGACCAGGTCGAAACCTCCGCGAAGCTGGTGGAGGAAAGCACCCGCCTCGTCGAGGCGGCGCTGACCGGCTACCGCTCCCTGATCTCCCAGGGCGAGGAGACCCGCCTCGCGCAGGAGCTCGACAGCGCATGGCAGAAGTATCGCGCCATCTCGCAACAGATGCTGGCCGTCGCCCGCGGAGGCGAGGCCGCCCGCGGCACCGAGCTGTTGTTCGGCCCGGCCAATGCGGCGCTCGGCACGGTGCGCAAGGCCATCGCTGCCGTTCGCGACTTCCAGAGTGTGGGCGGCAAGCAGGCCGGCCAACTCGGCCAGGAGCTTGGCGTCTCCGCACAGCTCTGGATCTGCATCGTGCTGGGCATCACCGCGCTGATCTGCGTGCTGACCGGCCTGACGATGGTGCGTGGCGTCGCGATGCCCGTGGTGTCGATGACGGCCGTGATGCGCCGGCTGGCGGAGCGCGACATGGCGGTCGAGATCCCGGGCCGCGAGCGCGGCGACGAGATCGGCGGCATGGCGGCGGCGGTGCAGGTGTTCAAGGAGAACATGATCACCGCCGCCCGACTCGCCGCCGAGCAGGAGGCAGCCCGCGCCGGGCGGGAGCAGCGCGCCGCCCAGGTCGATACCCTGGTGCGCGGCTTCGAGCAGCGCGTGGGCGACATGGTCGGCATCCTCTCCTCCGCTTCGACGGAGCTGGAGGCGACCGCCCGCACCATGTCGGCGACCGCGCAGCAGACCAACAACCAGGCCGGCGAGGTCACCAGCGCCGCCGAGCTGGCCAGCGGCGGCGTGCAGACGGTGGCCGCCGCCGCCGAGCAGCTGACGGCGGCGATCAGCGAGATCAGCCGGCAGGTGGCGCAGGCCTCCAGCGTCGCCGAGCGCGCCGTCGGCAGCGCCCGCCAGACCGATGCCACCGTGCGCGCCCTCGCCGATGGCGCCAGCAAGATCGGCGAGGTGGTCGGGCTGATCACCTCGATCGCCGGCCAGACCAACCTGCTGGCGCTGAACGCGACGATCGAGGCGGCGCGCGCCGGTGAGGCCGGCAAGGGCTTCGCCGTCGTCGCCTCCGAGGTGAAGAGCCTGGCGCAGCAGACCAGCAAGGCGACCGAGGAGATCGGCGCGCAGATCGCGCAGATCCAGGCGGCGACGAACCAGGCCGTGAACGCGATCCAGGGCATCGCCGGCACCATCGACGAGGTGAGCGCCATCACCGTCACCATCGCGGCGGCGGTGGAGGAGCAGAGCGCGGCGACGGGCGAAATCGCGCGCACGGTGCAGCAGACGGCGGAGGCCACGGGCGCGGTGACGCGCAACATCTCGGCGGTCAGCCAGGGCGCCAACGAGACGGGCGCCGCTGCCACGCAGGTGCTCGCCGCCGCCTCCGAGCTGTCCCGCCAGTCCGAGCGGCTCACCGGCGAGGTGGAGGGCTTCGTTACCCAGGTGCGGGCCGCCTGACGCCACCGGAACCCGGCGGCGGCGGAAGCCCGCCGCCGCTCAGCCCGGCTTCCAGGCCGCCCGGCTCAGGCCATGCGCCGCTTCCAGCAGCAGCGGCGCGAAGCTGGCGGCGAAGGCCTCGGGCTTCCACTCGCCCAGCGAGCCGGCGATATGGAGGGCCGCCACCGGCCGCCCGTCCGCCCTGGTGATCGCGGCGCCGAGCGTGACCTCCCCCGCCGAGACTTCCTCCACGGCCATGGCATAGCCCTGCGCCCGCGCCCGCCCGACCTGCTCCAGGATCGCCGCCGGGTCGGTCAGGGTCCGTGGCGTCAGGGCGGGGGGCGGGGCGCGCCGGACGAGCGCCTCCGCCTCGGCGGGCGGCAGCAGCGCCAGGATGGCACGGCCGCCGGCGGTGCTGGCCAGCGGCACCCGGCGCCCGATCAGCGAGGACCAGAAATACTCCCGCCGGCTCTGCTGCCGGATCACGTAGATCAGCGAGTCGCCCTCCCAGAGGCTCATGCTGACGCGCTCGCCACAGGAGCGGCGCAGTTCCGCCACCACGGGCATGGCCACCTCCACCAGCGGCGTGGTGCGGAGATAGTGGAAGGCGGTTTCCAGCGCCTGCCGGCCCAGGGTGAAGCGCCGCGTCCTCTCATCCTTTTCCAGATAACCAAGGCGCCACAGCGTATGGGCGAAGCGCTGGGCCGCGCTCTTGTCCAGCCCGGAGGCCGCCGCGATCTCGCCCAGGCTCATCGCGCCCGGCCCTTCCCGCACCGCATGCAGCACCCGGAAGGCCTTCTCGACCGAGCCGACCAGAAGGGTATCATCTCGCATCCGGTTCTATTCCCTCCTGCGAGTGCTTGACAGGTTTCGAGAATATTGCCGTATAATTTTACGTATTACAATGTAATACGGCGGTCAGAGGCCCCTGCGGTCGCCGCCCTTGAACAGGAGAGGCGCGCATGTCGGGACACAGCAGGACGGCCGTAGGAGCCGCCGACAACCTAACCGCCGGCAAGGCGGTCGGTGCCGCCGTTATCGGCAATGTGCTGGAATGGTACGACTTCTCAGTCTACGCCTATCTGGCGACCATCCTGGCGGGCAAGTTCTTCCACAGCGAGAACCCCACCACCGCCCTGCTGGCCACCTTCGCCGCCTTCGGCATCGGCTTCGTGGTGCGCCCGCTGGGCGGCATCCTGATCGGCCGCATGGGCGACACGCATGGCCGCAAGGCGGCGCTGCTGCTCACCATCTTCATGATGGCCTTCGGCACCGTCCTGATCGGCCTGCTGCCCACCTATGAGAGCATCGGCATCCTCTCGCCGATCCTGCTCGTGGCGTGCCGGCTGGCGCAGGGCTTCGCCGCGGGCGGCGAATGGGGCGGCTCCACCGCCTTCATCGTGGAATGGGCGCCGAAGAACCGCCGCGGCTTCTTCGGCAGCTTTCAGCAGGCGAGTGTCGCCGGCGGGCTGCTGCTCGGCTCCGCCATCGCCGCCCTCTGCAGCACCCTCCTCTCCGCCGAAACCATGGAGGCCTGGGGCTGGCGCATTCCCTTCCTGCTGGGCGGCGCGCTGATCCCGCTCGGCATCTACATGCGCCGCAACATCGACGAGACGCCGGCTTATCGCGAGGCGGTGGCGGAGAAGGCGGCGGCACCCACCCGGCAGGAGGAGGGCAACTGGACACTGGCTGGCCGCGCCTTCGGCTTCACCATCCTCTGGACCGTCTCCTACTACGTCATGCTCAACTACATGCCGACCTTCACCCAGGCGCATGCGGGGCTGAGCCGGACCGAGGCGCTCTGGTCGAACACCATCGGCCTGGTGGTGCTGGTGGTCGCCGTGCCGCTGATGGGCATGCTCTCCGACCGGATCGGCCGCAAGCCGCTGTTGCTGGGCTGCTGCATCGCCTTCATCTTCCTCACCTATCCGTTGTTCATGATGCTGCTCTCGGGCGGCGGCCTGGGCACCGTCATCCTGATCCAGATCATCTTCGCGGTGATGATCGCGGCCTTCTCCGGCCCCGGCCCGGCGGCGATCTCGGAGATCTTCCCGACGGCCTCGCGCTCCACCTACATGTCCACGGGCTACAGCCTGGCGGTCGCCATCTTCGGCGGCTTCGCCCCCTATATCGCCACCTGGCTGATCGCCAAGACCGGCTCGCCCATCGCCCCCACCTACTACCTGATCGCCGCGGCGATCCTGTCCACTCTGGTCATCCTGCGGCTGCGCGAGACCGCGCATTCCGACCTGAACTGACCTGACCCGAAGAAGGAACCCGGCCATGCCCCAGGACAACCCCAGCGACCTTTCCCGGATGGAGCCCTGGCAGTGGCCGGACCCGCACTGGCAGGGGCTGATCCGGCAGGTGCGCGCCGGCCGCCCCTTGCGGCCGCGTCAGTGGCCGAACGGGGCGCGCTGCGCCGTCGCCCTCTCCTTCGACAGCGACCACGAGACCAATGAGCTGCGCGAGGGCGGCAAGTCTATCGGCCGCATGGCCTGGGGGCAGTACGGCAACCGCGTTGGCGTGCCGCGCATCGCGAAGCTGCTCGACCGGCACGGCATTCGCGCCACCTTCTACGTGCCCGCCGTGGCCGCCATGACCTATCCCGACGAGCAGCGCGCTCTCGTCGCCGCCGGGCACGAGATCGGCATCCATGGCTGGATCCATGAGCTGAACTCGGTGCTGCCCTATGAGGCGGAGCGCGACCTGATGTTCCGCGCCACCGACGCGCTGGAGAAGATCACCGGCGTGCGTCCGGTCGGCCTGCGCACGCCGTCCTGGGATTTCAGCCCGAACACACTGCGCATCGAGCGCGAACTCGGTCTGCTCTACGATTCCTCGCTGATGGCCGACGAGGATTGCTACGAGCTGCTGATGGAGGGCGAACCCACCGGCATCGTCGAGCTGCCCGTCGAGTGGGTGCGCGATGACGCCGTGTACTTCATGATGCACCGCTTCCAGTCGCTGCGGCCCTACACGCCGCCGGAGGACGTCTTCAACATCTTCCGCCGCGAGTTCGACGCCGCTTATGCCGAGGGCGGCATCTTCCAGCTCACCTGCCATCCGCACATCATCGGCTATCGCTCGCGCGTCTGGATCCTGGAGGAGCTGATCACGCACGCCAAGTCGAAGGGCGATGTCTGGTTCGCGACCCATGCGGAGGTCGCCGCCTATGCCCGCGACAATGCGGCCTGAGACGATGAAGTTCGATTTCGGCGGCCAGACTGTTCTTGTCACCGGCGCGGCGCGAGGCATCGGGCGCGGCATCGTCGAGGGCTTCGCCGCCGCCGGCGCCCGCGTGGTGGCCACCGATGTCCTGGCCGAGCCGCTAGAACAGATGGCGCGTGAGGTCGCTGGCAGCGTGGAGCCGAAGCGGCTGGACGTCACGGACAGTGCCGCGGTGGATGCGCTGGTGCGGGCGGTGCAGCCGGTGGATGTGCTCGTGCATGTCGCCGGCGGGGTGATGGGCCAGTCGCGCAAGCCGCTGGAGGCAATCACCGACGCCGAGTGGGACGCCATCATGGACGTCAACCTGCGCGGCGCCTTCCATGCCTGCCGCGCGGTCGCGCCGGGGATGAAGCAGCGCCGTGCCGGACGGATCGTCATCATCTCCAGCCGCTCCGGCCTGGGGGTCAGCCTGACCGGCATCCACGCCTATGGCACCGCCAAGACGGCGCAGATCGGCTTCGTCCGGCAGATCTCGGACGAGCTTGGCCCCTTCGGCATCACGGTGAACGCCGTGGCGCCCGGCTTCCTGCGCACCAGCCCGGACTACGAGCGGCAATGGGCCTCCTATGGCGAGGCCGGGCAGCAGGCGATGGTGAACCGCATCCCGATGCGCCGCCTGGGCGAGCCGGCGGACATCGCCAATGCCGTGCTCTTCCTGGCCTCGCCCGGCTCGTCCTGGATCACCGGGCAGGTGCTGGCCGTCACCGGCGGCACCTGACCTCAGCCCCCGTAGGCTACCGCATGGGCCTCCCGCAGGGCTTCCTCCAACGGGCGGCCCGCCTGGTAGCCGGCGAGGCTCGCGGGCCGCTCGACGCCCGCGAGCCGGCGGGGGCAAGGCTCGGGCGCGCCGATCACGGTGTGCACGGGCAGCCGCTCCGCATGAATCGGCAGCGCGTAATCCTCCTCGTCATCGGCCACCCCCTTGGCACGGATCTTCGCTGAGGCGCGCTCGATCTCCATCACCACCACCGAAGTCGCCTTGATCTCCTGCTCGGTGCTGGCGCGCAGCTGTGCCGTGCGGTCGGGGAAGAAGCGGTCCACCATCATGACCAGGGCGCGGCGCTTCTCCTCCAGGTCCGTCACCAGCCGGGCCTGCCCGAAGGCCATCACCGAGCGGTAGTCGGCCGAGTGGTTGAAGCCGCAACGCGCCAGGACAAGACTGTCGAGCTGCGTCACAGTGAGGCAGGCCGGCTGCCCCTCGGAGAGGTTGCGCAGCATGCGGCTGGCGCTGCTGCCGTGCCAGTAGAGGCGCGTGCCCTCGCGCCAGAACAGCGTCGGCGTGCAATAGGGCTGGCCGTCCACGACATAGGCGACATGGCAGAGCGCGGCGGAATCGAGCAGCCGGTGGACCGTCTCGTGATCATAGAAGCCACGGTCGTGGCGGCGCTTCACCCGGTTGACCCGGTCCACGGGGTAGCTGGCTGTCTCGGTAACGGACATGCGGTGGCCCTTCCTCTAGCCCTTCATTGACAGGGCCATTCTCGCGCCGCGAAATTGGTTGCCGCGAGGGCCAATCCGGAGCAGGAAATGCCGACCACTCGGCCGAGGAAGGGGGAGTTGCTGGACGTTCCCCTGCTGCTGGACCCTGCCGCGGGCAGCCAGTCCAGCCAGGTGCATGCGGGGCTGCGCGCCGCGATCCTGGGCGGCCGGCTCGCCGCCGGGCTGCGGCTGCCCTCCAGCCGCACCCTGGCCGCCCAGCTCGGCCTGCGCCGCAACGCCGTTATCACCGCCTATGAGCAGCTGCTGAGCGACGGGCTGGCGGAAGCCCGGACCGGCGCCGGCACCTATGTCGCCGCGCAGGTGCCGCGCGTACCAGCCGCCGCCGCCCCCCTCCCCGCGCCGCTTCCGGCCGCGACGCGCAAGCCCTTCGCCATCGGCCAGACGCATGTGGATGCCGAGCTGCGCAACCGCCTCGGGCGCGCCCTGCGCCGCCGCCTGGCTGCGGCAGGCCCGGCGGAACTCGGCTATGGCGATCCGCGCGGCGACGAGGAGATCCGCGCTGCCATCGCCGGGCACCTCGCGGCCACGCGCGGCGTCGCCTGCGACCCCGGTTGCATCCTGGTCACCAGCGGCACGCAACAGGCGCTGCGGCTCTGCGCCGAGACTCTCCTCCGCCCGGGCGACGCGGTCTGGATGGAAGACCCGGGCTATCCCTCGGCGCGGCGCATCTTCGAGGCCGTCGGCGCGCGGCCGGTTCCCGTTCCGGTGGATGCCGCCGGCCTCGATGCCGAGGAGGGCCGGCGGCGGGCGGCGGCGCGGGCGGCCTATGTCACGCCCTCCCACCAGTTCCCCACCGGGGTCGCGATGAGCATGGCGCGGCGCATCGCCCTGCTCGACTGGGCGCGCGAAGCGGAGGCCTGGGTGCTGGAGGACGACTACGACAGCGAGTTCCGCTATGCCGGCCCGCCCCTGACCGCGCTGGCCGGCATCGACGGGCATGGGCGCGTCATCTACATCGGCACCTTCTCCAAGACGCTCTTCGCCGGGCTGCGACTGGGCTTCGTGGTGCTGCCGCCCACCCTGCTCGCCCGCATCACCGCGGCGCGGGCGGTGAGCGACCGCTTTCCGCCGGCCCTGCTCGGCGGCGCCGTCGCCGAGTTGATCACCGAGGGCGGCTTCGCCGCGCATATCCGGCGCATGCGCTCCCGCTACCGCGCGGCGCGCGACCTCGTCGCGGATACCCTCGCCCACGCCTCCGGCGGCCTGCTCCGCGTGGCCATTCCCGATCAGGGCCTGCATCTCCTCGCTCTGCTGCCGCCGGGCCTGCCGCCCGGCGCGGCGCCGCAGATCCGCGCGGCGGCCGGCATCGAGGCATGGCTTCTGTCCGAGACACGCATGGTCCAGGCGGGGCCGGACGGTTTCGTTCTCGGCTTCTCCGGATATGCGCTACCGGCGCTGAAGCGGGCGGCCGAGCGGCTGGGAGAAGCGGTCCGGCAGCATTGCCGGGATGCCGTCCCAGGGGTGGCCGAAGCCCGGCCGCGGGAGTAAAGCCTTCCCGCCCTGCCCGGGCCTCCCGAAGGGGGCATCCCGAGGGGGAGCCAGAGGGGCCGCCGCCACCGGCCAGGAAATGAGGATCGCCAGCATGCCCGCTTACCGTTCGCGCACCACCACTCATGGCCGCAACATGGCGGGCGCCCGGGGCCTCTGGCGGGCCACCGGGATGAAGGACGCCGATTTCGGCAAGCCGATCATCGCCATCGCCAATTCCTTCACCCAGTTCGTGCCCGGCCATGTCCACCTGAAGGACCTCGGCCAGTTGGTCGCCCGCGAGATCGAGGCGGCAGGCGGCGTGGCGAAGGAGTTCAACACCATCGCGGTGGATGACGGCATCGCCATGGGCCATGACGGCATGCTCTACAGCCTGCCCTCGCGCGAGCTGATCGCCGACAGCGTCGAGTACATGGTCAATGCCCATTGCGCCGACGCGCTGGTCTGCATTTCCAACTGCGACAAGATCACGCCGGGCATGCTGATGGCGGCGATGCGCCTCAACATCCCCGTCGTCTTCGTCTCGGGCGGGCCGATGGAGGCGGGCAAGGTGGTGCATCGCGGCCAGAAGCGCAGCATCGACCTGATCGACGCCATGGTCGCCGCGGCCGACAGCACCGTCACCGATGCCGAGGTGCAGGTCATCGAGCGCTCGGCCTGCCCGACCTGCGGCTCCTGCTCCGGCATGTTCACCGCCAACTCCATGAACTGCCTGACCGAGGCGCTGGGCCTGGCGCTTCCGGGCAACGGCACGGTGGTGGCCACGCATGCCGACCGCAAGGGCCTCTTCCTCGAGGCCGGGCGCCTAATCGTCGATCTCGCCCGCCGCTACTACGAGCAGGACGACGCCTCCGCCCTGCCGCGCAACATCGCCACCTTCGCCGCCTTCGAGAATGCGATGACACTGGACATCGCCATGGGCGGCTCCACCAACACGGTGCTGCACCTGCTGGCCGCCGCGCAGGAAGGCGGCGTGCCCTTCGGCATGCGCGACATCGACCGGCTCTCCCGCCGTGTGCCCGTGCTGTGCAAGGTGGCGCCGGCCGTGCCGGACGTGCATGTCGAGGACGTGCACCGCGCCGGCGGCATCATGGCCATCCTGGGCGAGCTGGACCGCGCCGGGCTGATCGATACGAGCGTTCCCACCGTGCACGCGCCGACGCTCGGCGACTCCCTGGCGCGCTGGGACGTGCGGCGCACCGAGGGCCGCACCGCGCACGACTTCTTCCGCGCGGCGCCGGGCGGCATCCCCACCACCGAGGCCTTCAGCCAGGCCTCCCGCTGGGAAGCGCTGGACCTCGACCGCGAGAAGGGCGTGATCCGCGACCGCGAGCACGCCTTCTCCAAGGACGGCGGGCTGGCAGTGCTTTACGGCAACCTGGCGGAGGAGGGCTGCATCGTGAAGACGGCGGGGGTGGACGCCTCCATCCTGACCTTCGCCGGCCCGGCCCGCATCTTCGAGAGCCAGGACGCCGCGGTGGAGGGCATCCTCGGCGGCAAGGTCGTGGCGGGCGATGTGGTGCTGGTGCGCTACGAGGGCCCCAAGGGCGGCCCGGGCATGCAGGAGATGCTCTACCCGACCAGCTATCTGAAGTCGAAGGGCCTCGGGAAGGTCTGCGCCCTGGTGACCGATGGCCGCTTCTCCGGGGGCTCCTCCGGCCTCTCCATCGGCCATGTCTCCCCCGAGGCGGCCGAGGGCGGCCTGATCGGCCTGGTCGAGGAGGGCGATCGCATCGAGATCGACATCCCGAACCGCATCATCCGGCTGGCGGTCGAGGATGCGGTGCTGGAGCAGCGGCGCGCGGCCATGGAGCAGCGCGGCGCCCAGGCCTGGCAGCCGGTGAACCGCAACCGCCAGGTTTCCGCCGCCCTGCGGGCCTATGCCGCGCTGACGACCAGCGCCGCCCGCGGCGCGGTGCGCGACGTGGAGCAGCGCCGGCGGCGCTGAGGAAGGGCCGGGCGGGCATCACCCTCCGGTGAAAGGCCGGGCGCGCGCTTGCCGCGGCCCGGGGCTTTCCCTAGCTTCCGCCGCCGATGGGGATGGAGTCCCCCCGAAACCGCCCGCGAGGGCTGATGACTCCTACCGCGTGCAACCGCGGTGGGAGTCCGTCCGGAGATCGACGGCCCGCCGCAAGGCGGGCTTTTTTCATGCCCGCGGCACAGGCCGGCAAGACGAGGAGGACGGCACGATGGAAGCAGCGCCGGAGCAGGCCCGATGAGCCTGATGACCTATCTCTGGATCGCCCTCGGCGGCGCGCTTGGCAGCGTCGGGCGGGCTTGGCTGGCCTTCGCCCTGGCCCGCCTCACCGGGCCGCAATTCCCCTGGGGTACCATCCTGATCAATGTGGTCGGCTCCTTCGTCATCGGCTTCTTCGGCACTCTGACCGCCAGTGCGGGCGGGCGCTTCGGCGTGCCGGCCGACCTCCGTGCCTTCGTCATGATCGGCCTCTGCGGCGGCTTCACCACCTTCTCCTCCTTCTCGCTGCAGACGCTGGAGCTGGCCCGCGATGGCCGGCCCGGCCAGGCGCTGGCCAATGCGGCGCTGTCGCTGGCGCTCTGCCTGGCCTCGGTCGCCGCCGGGCACTACGGCGCCGCCAGCCTCAGCCGCGGCAGCGTGGTCGAGGAGGCCATGCCGGCACACGCCACGGCCCCCGGCGGCCTGGCGCTTGCGGTGCTGGACCAGCCGGAAATGGCGCCCGGCCTGCTCGCGGCGGCGGAGCAGTTCCTCCGGCTGGGGCATGGCGGCCGCGTCCAGGCGCTGGCACTCATCCCTGAGCCGGCAGCGGCCCTGCTGCCCAGTGAGGAGGTGCTGACCGCCGCGCGCCGCGCGGAGGAGGCTGCGCAATGGCGTCACCAGGGGGCGGCGTTGCGCGCGGCCTTTGACCGCTGGGCCGAAGCGGCCGGAGCGCAGGGCCTCGGCGCCGGATGGACCATGGTCGAGGGCAACCCCTCGGCGGCGGTGGCCGAGCATGGCCGGGGCGCCGACCTCATCCTCAGCCGGCGCCCTGGCTTACGGGGCGACGCGCAGGCCGGCGAGGCGCTGCATGCCGCCCTGTTCCAGGCCGGGCGCCCGGTGCTTCTTCTGCCGCCGGACGTGGATAGCTTGCCCATGCCCGCGCCGGTGGTCGCCATCGCTTGGCGGGACGACGCCCATGCGGAGCGCGCGGTGCGGTCCGCCATGCCCCTGCTGCACAAGGCCCGGCGGATTGTCCTGCTGCGGGGCCGGGCTCAGGCGCCGGCGGTGCAGCCGCCGCTGCCCGAACTACTGCAGACACACCGGGCACGGGTTGAAGCCGTCCATGTCGCACCGGAGGGTGCCCCGATGGGCACCGCGCTGCTGGCGGCGGCGCGGCGGCGCGGCGCTGGGCTGCTGGTGATGGGCGCCTTCGCCCATACCCCGTTGCGGGAGCGCATCCTGGGTGGCGTCACCGCGCGGGTCCTCGCTGAGGCCGAGATTCCGGTGCTCATGCGGCATTGAGCCAGGGCGTCAGGCGCCCACCATTCCGCCTCGCGCCGCTAGCCGGCGCAGGAGGCGAGGCCGACTTCCTCCAGGTTTTCCTCGTCCAGGTCGTCGAGCGACTGGCGCATCCGCCGCAGGGCCTCATCGAGCGTCTCCGCGCTCCAGTCGGCGACATCCTTGACCCATACGCCGTCCCGGAAGGCCCGGGCCCTGAACTGATCATCCACCACGAAGGTCCTGATCGTATAGGGACCATGGTGGAACTCGGCCGACCTCATGTCAGCGTCTCCGCACGATGGACTGGAACCGGCCATGAGTATCGCCCGGACAGGTTACGGAATGCCTAATCCACGCTCCCGGCAGGTCAGGTAAAGGCCCAGCGCAGGGTGCGCGCCATGCCAAGCGTCCCCGCCCGCACTAGCGGCGGGCCGAGTGCGGGGGTCGGCAGGCCGTGCATGCGGCGTGCCCAGACCGGCAGCAGGTCCACCGCCGCCTGCATGGTGAGCGCCTGCAGCGGCTCCGCCACCGGATCGGCCGCCCGCTGATGGAGGAGAAACCGCGCCACCTCGCGCGTGCGTTCGTCGCAGCGCAGGGCGGGGCGCATCGCCGCGATCAGCGCCTCCGCCTCGGCGCGGCTGCGCGGCACCGGGTCGGCGCCCAGCGCCAGGCCGATCCGCGCCATCTCGTCGAAATAGCGGTCCTGCTCCGCCGCCGGGAGGCCGGGCTCGGCATAGCGGAGCCAGGCATCGAGGAAGCATGTCGTCTCCGTCACATGCACCCAGGCCAGCAGGGCGGGGTCGCTCGCCCGGTAGGGGGTGCCGTCCGGCAGCGTGCCGCGGACCTGCTCGTGGATGGCGCGCACGCGGGCGATCGCCGCCTCCGCCTCGGCCCGGCCGCCATAAGTCGTCAATGCGATGAAACGCGCGGTGCGCCGCAGGCGGCCCGGCATGTCCGTCCGGAAGTTCGAATGGTCCCAGACGCCTGCCAGCACGGCCGGGTGCAGCATCTGCAGCAGCAGCCCCGCGACACCGCCCACCATCATGGAGACGACGTCGCCATGCACCCGCCAGGCCACCGCGCCGGGGCCAAACAGCCCATCGGGCCGCCGCGCCACGGGCCGCTCGCCGCGCGCGCGATCGTTGAACAGCGTCACCACCCGGCCGGCGATCGCCCGTTTGACCGCCCGGGCGAGCGGGCCCTGGAAGGGCGTCGGCAGCCGCGGGGCCATGCTGCGGCGGGTGGGCGAGCGATGTGTCTCCGTCATCACGGGTCGGGCCTGTTGCAGGTCACACGCCGCGCCGCGCCGCCGGAACCCGGTCTTGCGGAGCGCCCGTCCTGAACGCTTGGGCGGCGCAGGGGCTGCACGGGCGCGCGAAGGCCCCTTCTCGTCCATCGTGCGGAGGGTGCCTGCCCGAGCCGGGCATGGGGGAGCGGTGCATCGGGCGGGAGAGCCGTGCCGCCCGGAATCCTGGCGGAATGAGCTTGTCCGGGGCCCATCCTGCTCTTGCGAGCCATTCGCAGGAGTCCTATTCGGTGGCGATACCCGGCACCGCCGATCCGTGAGCGGTACCGCCAGGGAGCCATCTGCCCGTGCTGGTCGCCTTTCTGATTCTACTGCGCGAGGGCCTCGAAGCGGCCCTGATCGTGGGCATCGCCGCCGGATACCTGCATCGCACCGGCCGCTCCGACCGGGTGCCGCTGGTGTGGATCGGCACGGCCTGCGCCGCGCTGATCTGCCTTGGCCTCGGCCTTTCGCTGGATCTGCTCAGCGCCGAATTCCCGCAACGCCAGCAGGAGCTGTTCGAAAGCGCCATCGGCCTGTTGGCCGCCGGCATGCTGGCCGGCATGGCCTTCTGGATGCGCCGCGCCGCCCATTCCATGGGCAAGAACCTGCGCGGCAAGATGGAAGCGGCGGCCGGCTCCAGCGCCGCGCTGATCGCGCTGGTCTTCCTCGCCGTGGCGCGGGAGGGGGTGGAGGCGGTGGTCTTCCTGCTGGCGCTGATGCAGCAGGGCGCCGGCTGGTCGGTGCCGCTGGGCGGGCTGCTCGGCCTGGCCGTGGCGTCGGCGGTCGGCGTGCTGATCGCCTGGGGCGGCCTGCGCCTCAACCTGGGCCGCTTCTTTCGCTGGACCGGCGTGGTGCTGCTCTTCGCCGCCGCCGGGCTGGCGGCCGGCGCCCTGCGCGCGCTGCACGAGGCCGGCCTCTGGAACGGGCTGCAGCAACTGGCCTTCGATCTCAGCCACATCCTGCCGGAGGATGGGCCGGTGGGCACCGTGCTGGCCGGGCTGTTCGGCTATGCCGACCGCCCCAGCCTGGGCGAGGTGCTGCTTTACCTGGCCTTCCTCGGCGTGTTCCTGCCGGCCTTCCTGGCCAGCCCGCAGCGCCCGGCCGCCGTGGCGGGGCGCTGAACCCGGATGTCCCTGCGACGCACCATCCGCCTCGGCTACGGAGTGGTCGGCCTGCTGGCACTCGGCGTCGCCGTGCTGGGCGTGCTGGATTGGCGGCAGCACCAGATCCGCGCCGCGCGCCCCGCCGCGGCGGAGGATGCCGTGACGGTGACCGTCACCGCCAGCGCCTGCGAGCCGGGTGAGCTGGAAGTGCCGGCCGGCCGGGTGGCCTTCCGCATCGTCAACCGTAGCGAGCGGGTGCTGGAATGGGAGATCCTGGACGGCGTCATGGTCGTCGAGGAACGGGAGAACATCGCCCCCGGCCTCAGCCAGCGGCTGACCGCCCGCCTCGCCCCCGGCGAATATGCCATCACCTGCGGCCTGCTGAGCAATCCGCGCGGCCGGCTGCTGGTCCGCCCCTCCGGTCAGGGCGCCGCCCCGGCGGGGCCGGACCTGCGCGAACTGATCGCCCCCATGGCGGAGTACCAGGTCTATCTGGCCCTGCAGGGCGCGCAGCTGGAGGCGGCCACCGCGCGGCTGGTCGAGGCCGGGAGCGGCCCGGAAGCGGCCGGGGCCCTGGCTGAGGCGCATGCCGCCTATGAGCGCCTGCGGCCCGCCACGAAGCTGCTGCAGGCCGGGCTGGACGCTGCGCTGGACGCGCGCGCCGCGGATTTCGCGGGCGGCGCTACCGATCCCGCCTTCACCGGCTTCCGCCGGCTGGCCCTGGCGCTTCAGAACGCCGATCCCGCCGCGCCGGACCTGGCGCGCAAGATCCGCGCCGATGTCGCGCTTCTGCTGGAGCGGCTGAGCGGGGCGAGCATCCCGCCCGACCGGATGCTTGCCGGCGCGGCGCTGGCCGCCTCCGAGGCGGCGAATCTCGGCGACCCCGCACTGGCCGCCGCCCTGCTGGAGGGTTCCGGCAAGATCGTGACGTTGCTGGCCCCGCCGCTCGGCCAGACCGCTCCGGAGCCGGCGCAACGGGCCACAGCGCAACTCGCCGCCGCCCGCGCCGCCCTGGCCACAGGGGATGCGGCGGGCTGGCGCAGCGCCTCGGCGGCTCTGGCGGAAGCCCTCTCCTCCCTGCGCGAAAGGCTCGGCGCAGCATGAGCCGCTGTCCCTTCCATCTCTCCGCCGGCCGGCGCGCCCTGCTGCGCGGCCTCGCCGGCAGCGGCGCCGCGCTGGGCCTGGCGCCGGCCGTCCCCACGGCGCGGGCCGACGAGCTGATGCAATCCCCGCCGGGCCGCGACGACCGGGCGGCGAACCAGGCCATTCCCTTCTACGGCCCGCACCAGCCCGGTATCCTCAACCCGCCGCCAGCGTCCGGGCTGGTCGCCGCCTTCGACGTGCTGGCCGGCTCCCGGCGGGATCTGGAGCGGCTGTTCCGCACCCTGACGGAGCGTGCCGCCTTCCTGATGGCGGGCGGCACCCCGCCCGCCGAGGACCCGCGCTTCCCGCCGGCGGATTCCGGCATCCTCGGCCCGGTGATTCTGCCCGACGCGGTGACGCTGACGGTGGCGGTCGGCGCCTCGCTGTTCGACGACCGCTACGGGCTGGCGGCACGCCGGCCGCGCCATCTGGTGCGCATGACGCGCTTCCCGAACGACGCGCTGGACCGCGACTGGTGCCATGGCGACCTGCTGGTGCAGATCTGCGCCAATACCCCGGCCACCACGCTGCACGCGCTGCGCGACGTGATCAAGGCGACGCCGGACCTGCTGCGCCTGCGCTGGAAACAGGAGGGCTTCCTGCCGCCCGCTGCCGGCGCGGCCAAGCGCGAGACGCCGCGCAACCTGCTCGGCTTCAAGGACGGCACCGCCAACCCCGATCCCACCGACACGCCCCTGATGAAGCGGCTGGTCTGGACGGCACCGGGTCAGGGCGAGGGGGGCCAGGGCGAGCCGGACTGGGTGGCGGGCGGCAGCTATCAGGTGGTGCGCCTCATCCGCAACCTGGTGGAGCGCTGGGACCGCACGCCGTTGCGCGAGCAGGAGCGGATCATGGGCCGGCAGAAGGATTCCGGCGCTCCGCTCGATGGGGAGCGCGAGCATGACGAGCCGGATTTCGCCAGCGACCCCGAGGGGGCGCGCACGCCGCTCGACGCGCATATCCGCCTCGCCAACCCGCGCACACCGGAAACCGAGGGCAGCCGTATCCTGCGCCGCCCCTTCAACTACAGCCGCGGCGTCACCCGCTCGGGCCAGCTCGACATGGGCCTGCTGTTCATCTGCTTCCAGGCGGATCTCGAGGCCGGCTTCATCGCCGTGCAGCGGCGGCTGAACGGCGAGCCGCTGGAGGAATACATCAAGCCCGAAGGGGGCGGCTATTTCTTCGCCCTGCCCGGCGTCCCCGCGGAAGGCGGCTATCTCGGCCAGGGCCTGCTGGAAGCATGACCCGGCCCCGCTCCTGCCGCCTCATTCCCAGGAAGGATTTTCCGATGCGCCGTCTGCTCCTCTCGGGCGCGGGCCTCATGGCCCTGTCGCTCGCCGCCGCCCTGCCGCCCGCGGGCGCCGCCCGCGCCGCGGCCGTCTCGCCGCTGGAGCTGGCGGCGCCGATCGCACAGTACAAGCTCTACGTGATCGGCGAGGTGCGGCAGCTGGTCGAGCGCACGCGCGCCTTCACGGGCGCCGTCAAGGCGGGCGACCTGCAGAAGGCGCAGGCGCTCTACGCCCCCACGCGCGTCCACTACGAGCGGATCGAGCCGCTCGCCGAACTGTTCAGCGACCTCGATGCCGCCATCGACTCCCGCGCCGACGACCACGCCGAAGCCGAGAAGGACTCTGGCTTCACCGGCTTCCACCGCATCGAATACGGGCTTTTCGCGCAGAAGAGCACCGAGGGGCTGGCTCCCTTCGCCGACAAGCTGCTCGCCGACGTGCAGGAGTTGCAGACGCGCATCCAGGGCCTGACCACCCCGCCCGAGAAGGTGGTGGGCGGCGCCGCCGCGCTGGTCGAGGAAGTGGCGGCCACCAAGATCTCCGGCGAGGAGAATCGCTACAGCGGCGCCGATCTTTCCGACTTCCAGGCCAATATCGACGGTTCGAAGAAGATCGTGGACCTGCTGCGGCCGCTGCTGACGAAGGCCGACGCGCCGCTGCTCGCCAAGGTGGACGCCAATTTCGGCAAGGTGGACGCCGTGCTGGCCCGCTACCGCACGCCGGACGGCTTCAAGAACTACGAGACGCTCACCCGCGACGACCGCAACGCGCTGCAGGCGCCGATCACCGCCCTGGCGGAGGACCTGTCGCGCCTGCGGGGCACGCTGGGCCTGGACTGAGGGAGCGGCGCGGGCCGCCCCGGCAAGAGAGCGGCCCTCCTTCGACTCGGCGCCCTCCGGGCCTCACGCCGGAAAGCGCTCGCCAAGACGCCCCTGGCTGCCGCATCATTCCGCCCGTGGCGGCCGCCTTCCGCAGGCGCCGGCCGCCATCCCGGGGGCGGGAAAACCAGAAGCGCTCCCGGTGCGCGACGCGAATGCGGCAATAAACCGGGAGGCGCGCTCCGATGTCGCAAGCTCGCAATGACGAGACAGGCCGGGCTTTACCCCGCGCCGTCGCGCTGATCGGCCCGCAGGGGAGCGGCAAGTCCACCCTGTTCGAGGCCCTGCTGGCGGCCGCCGGCAACCCGCCCCGCCGCACCGGGCCGCCGGCCATGGGCACGGAGCTGCGGCTCGGCCATGCCGCCTGGCAGGACGACCCCTGGGCGATCCTGGATTGCCCCGGCTCCTTCGAGTTCTGCCATGACATGGACTGCGCCCTGGCGGTCGTGGATCTGGCGGTGGTGGTCTGCGACCCCGCGCCCGAGCGGGCCATCGCCCTCGGCCCGGTGCTGCGCCGCCTGGAGCAGGCGGGCACGCCGGCGCTGGTCTTCATCAACAAGCTCGACACGCTGACCGGGGCGGTGCGCGACACCCTGGCGGCCCTGCAGGCGCAGACCCGCCGCCAGCTGGCGCTCCGCCAGGTGCCGATCCGCGAGGGGGAGAACATCGTCGGCTATCTCGACGTGGTCAGCGGACGCGCCTACCGCTACCGCCGCGGCGCCCCTTCCGAGCGCATCGACCCGCCAGAGGCGATGCGGGCGCGGGAGGCCGAGGCGCGCGAGGCGCTGCTCGAGATCCTGGCCGATCATGACGACGCGCTGCTGGAGAAGGTGCTGGAGGACGCGGCGCTGGAACCGGCCGAGATCTACCGCCCGCTGCACAGCGGCGAGGCCAGCGGCACAGTGGTCGGCGTGCTGCTCGGCGCCGCCGAGCACGGGCACGGCATCCAGCGGCTTTGGAAGGCCCTGCGCCACGACGTCCCCCAGGTGACGGAAACCGCCGCCCGGCTCGGCATCGACGCGGAGGGCGGGCCGCTCGCACAGGTCTTCCGCACCCAGCAGGCCGGCCATGCCGGGCGCCTCTCCTTTGCGCGGCTCTGGCGCGGCACGCTGCGCGAGGGGGCGACGCTGAACGGCCTGCGCTGCGGCGCCCTGCACCGCTTTCCCGGCGGGGAGGATCAGAAGGTGCCGCAGGCGGAGGCCGGCGACATCGTCGCCATCGGCCGGCTGGAGGGCGTCCAGACCGGTACCACCCTGGGCGGGCCGGCCCTGCCCTTTCCGGCGCCACCGCCCCCCGTCCATGCGCTGGCCATCAGCCCGGAGGACCGTAAGGACGAGGTGCGGCTCTCGGCGGCACTGCAACGCCTGGCCGAGGAGGATCCGGCCCTGGCGGTCGGCCAGGATCCGGAAAGCGGCGCCACCATCCTCGCCGGCCAGGGAGAGATCCATCTGCGCACCGCGCTGGACCGGCTGGGCACCGCCGCCGGGGCCAAGCTGCGCACGGCACGGGCGCCGGTGCCCTTTCGCGAGACCATCCGCCATGCCGTGGTGCAGAGCGCACGGCTGAAGCGGCAGACCGGGGGGCATGGCCAATTCGCCGATGTGAAGCTGCAGGTCGCACCGCGCCCGCGCGGTGCCGGCTTCCATTTCGACGAGACGGTGGTCGGTGGGGCCGTGCCGAAGCGCTTCATCCCCGCGGTGGCCCAGGCGGCGGAGGAGGCCACGCGGAAGGGGCCGCTCGGCAACCCGGTGGTGGACATCGCCGTGACCCTGCTCGACGGCGGCTTCCACAGCGTGGACAGCAGCGACATGGCCTTCGCCACCGCCACCCGCATGGCGATGCAGGAGGCGCTGGCCAAGGCCGGGCCGGTGCTGCTGGAGCCGATGGAGGAGGTGACGGTCAGCGTCCCCTCCGTTTTCACCGCCGCCGCCCAGCGCCTGCTGACCGGCCGACGCGGGCAGATCCTCGGCTTCGCCGCGAAGCCGGACTGGGAGAACTGGGACGAGGTCCAGGCGCTGGTGCCGACGGCGGAACTGGCTGACCTCATCATCGAGCTGCGGTCACAGACCCAGGGTCTGGGCAGCTACGTGCACCGCTTCGACCATCTGGCGGAGGCGCGCGGCCGGTAGCCGGCCTATCGCCCCCTGCCCCACGCCGGCCCGGAACGGGTCTGTGGGGCGCCGATGCCCCGGACCGGACACCGCGCGGGAGGAAGGCCGCCCCCTTGCCGGGCGCCGGGGCGGGCGTGATCATGGCCGGCCGCGGGGCCGATTTCGCGCGCCCTGTCCCCTCCTTGCCTGGACCCCGTCATGGCCATTCTGAAGATCGCCCGCATGGGCCACCCCGTGCTGCTGGAGCAATGCCAGCCCGTCAGCGACCCCGGCGCGCCGGAGATCCGCCGCCTGGTGCAGGACATGTTGGAGACCATGGAAGATGCACCCGGCGCCGGGCTCGCCGCGCCGCAAGTGCATGTGCCGCTGCGCCTCTTCGTCTTCCGCGTCCAGCCGCACCGCG
Organism: Roseomonas sp.; assembly: GCA_035565935.1. GTDB lineage: Bacteria > Pseudomonadota > Alphaproteobacteria > Acetobacterales > Acetobacteraceae > Pseudoroseomonas. Next base: position 227,209 of record DATMRU010000073.1, on the reverse strand, counting down.
CCAGCGGCGCGTCGGACGACACGCCGGTCGGCAACACGGTGCTGATCAACCCGACGGTGGAGCCGCTGGGTGAGGAGAAGCACCTGCGCTGGGAGGGCTGCCTCTCGATCCCTGGCCTGCGCGCAGCGGTGCCGCGCTTCCGGCGCGTCCGTTACACCGGTCTCGACTGCGACGGGCGCACGGTCAGCGCCGAGGTGAGTGGCTTCCATGCCGGGGTGGTCCAACATGAGAACGACCATCTCGACGGGATCCTCTACCCGATGCGGATGCAGGATTTTCGGCTGATGGGCTTCAATGAGGAGGTCGCCCGCTTCATCGGGCAGCCAGCGCCGGCTGCGGCGCTAGGCGAGGCGGCAGGCCGCCCGCCGGCCTAGAGCGTTTTCCGTTCGCATTGGCTCACGGATAACGCTCCAGGATATTGTTTCTACGAGCATCTTCACCCGATCAGGCGATTTCGCCTGATCGGGATCTGCTCTAGGCCGGCCCCGCCGGAGCGGGGTGGGGGCGGCGCGGGAGCGCCGCCCTGGTTCTCAGTGGCGCGCCGGCATGGCAACGCCGGCCGTCTCTTCCCGCATCGACTTCACCTGGTCGGCCGTGACTGGCGCGGCCGCATTGCCCCAACTGTTGCGGATGAAGGTCGCCACATCCGCCACCTGCTGGTCCGACAGGCGCCAGCCCAGCGCGGGCATCGACGGCGCCGTCACCGCATGCGGCGTCGCCACCGACTGCGAGCCCTGCAGGATCACGTGCAGGATGCCGGACGGATCGGTCTGCTGCACCAGCTGGTTGTCGGCCAGGCGCGGGAACATCCCGGCCACGCCGCTGCCATCGCCGACATGGCAGGCGGCGCAGGTGTCGTCATAAATGGCGGCGCCCGCCTGCATCCGCGGCTCGCTGGCGGCCAGCGGCTGCGGCTTCGCCTCGCCCGCCGCGCCCCGCTCGCGCAGATAGGTGGCGATGGCCTTCAGGTCGCCCTCGGTCATGTGGCTGGTGGAATAGGAGACCACCTCGGCCATCGGCCCGCTCGCGGCGCTGCGCGCGGTATGGCCGGTGCGCAGGTAGTCGACGATCTCCGCCTCCGACCAGGCACCGATGCCGACATGCTTGTCGGCGCTGATGTTGGGCGCGAACCAGCCCTGCAGCGCGCCGCCCTTCAGTTCATCGCCGGCCGCGTCGCCGCCCATGAAGTTGCGTGGTGTGTGGCACAGGCCGCAATGGCCCGGGCCTTCCACCAGATAGGCGCCGCGGTTGTAGGCCTCGGACTTCTGCGGGTCCGGCTTGAACTCGCCGGGCGTGAAGTTCAGCCAGTTCCAGCCCCACATCGCCAGGCGGATGTTGAAGGGGAAGGGCAGCGTGTCGCGATCGACCTCGTTCTCCACTGCCTCCTGCGCGCGCAGATAGGCGTAGATCGCGTCGGTGTCCTCGCGCGTCATCTTGGTGAAGGAGGTATAGGGGAAGGCCGGATAGAGATGCGTCCCGTCCGGGGCCTTGCCCACATGCATCGCCTGGTAGAAGTCCTCCGCGGACCAGGTGCCGATGCCGGTCTTGTTGTCCGGCGTGATGTTCGGCACGGCGATGTTGCCGAAGGGCGTCTCCAGCAGGTTGCCGCCGGCCATCGACTTCCCGTCGGGGCCAACATGGCAGCCCATGCAGTCGCCGACGGTGGCGAGATACTTGCCGCGCTGCACCTCGACGAAGTTGTCCGGATCGGCCTTGGCGATGCCAGCGCCCAGGGCGGTGGCAGCGAATAGCGTCGCCGCGAGGATTGTGCCGCGCATCATGCCTGCACCAGTGCCTGGCCGGGGTTCTTGAGATACTTGTTCTTGATCGCGTCCAGTGCCCAGTAGGTCAGGGCACCGACCGTGCCGGTCGGGTTGTAGCCGGCGTTCTGCGGGAAGAGGCAGGCGCCGGAGACGAAGAGGTTCGGCACGTCCCAGTGCTGGGTGTAGCGGTTGACGACACCGTCCTGCGGCGTGCTGCTCATCACCGCGCCGCCGGTGTTGTGCGTCGTCTGATAGGGCACGACGCTCCAGGGGCCCTTCTTGTAGTTGACCGAGACGTGGTTGGCGCCCATCGCCCGCGCGATCTTCGCCGTCTGGTCGACGACGTAGCGCGACATCTTCAGGTCGTTCTCCTTGAAGTCGAAGGTCATGCGCATCAGCGGGCGGCCCAGCCGGTCCTTATAGGTCGGGTCCAGGTCCAGATAAACGTCGCGATAGGCCATCGAGCTGCCCTGGGTGCCGACGCTCTGCACATGGCCGTAGGTATCAGCGGTGGCCTTCTTCCACTCGGCGCCCCAGCGCGGCGTGCCGGGCGGGACCGGGCGGTTGCTGATCGGCCGGCCATTGGTGGTGGTGCAGTTGATGTTGGCGCCGCCGATGAAGCCGAGGCCGGTGTGGTCGAAATTGTCGCCGTTGAAGTCGTCGGCCATCATGCCGAGCGAGCCGGCGCCGGCGAAGGGATTGAAGTTCACGTCCTTGCTGAAGTAGCCGACGCTGCCCGCATTGGTCTGGTAGGCATAGTTGCGGCCGAGCGTGCCGGTATTGCTCACCGGGTCGTACTGCGTGCCGATATTGGAGAGCATCAGCAGGCGGACGTTGAAGATCGCATAGGCGCAGAGCAGCACCAGCTCGGCCGGTTGCTCCCATTCCCGCCCATCGGCATCGACATAGGTGACGCCGGTCGCCATCTTGCCATCGGGCGTGGTGTTGATCTTCGTCACCTCGCAGAGCGTGCGGGCCTCGAAGTTCGACTGGCGCATCAGGGCCGGCAGCACGCAGGCCTGCGGGCTGGCCTTCGAGTAGTTGGCGCAGCCGAACCACTCGCAGAAGCCGCAATAAGTGCAGGGCGCCATCCGCACGCCGTAGGGATTGGTATAGGCCTCGGAAATGTTGCCGGAGGGCAGCGGGAAGGGATGCATCCCCAGCTCCGTCGCCGCCTTGGCGAACATCGTCTGGCTCAGATTGGGCTTCAGCGGCTTGGTCGGATACTCGTCCGAGCGCCAGCCCTCGAAGGGATTGCCGCCGGGCTGGATGACACCCTTGATGTTGCCGGCCTTGCCCGAGATGCCGCAGACCTTCTCGAAGAAGTCGTAATGCGGCTCCAGCTCGTCATAGCTGACGGGCCAGTCCTGCACGGTGCAGTTCTCGGGGATGATGTCCTTGCCGTAGCGCTCGATGTAGTGGGAGCGCAGGTTGAAGTCGCTCGGGAAAAAGCGCCAGGTATGGCCGTTCCAGTGCACGCCGGCACCGCCCACGCCGTTGCCCGGCAGGTAGGAGCCGTACTTGCGGATCGGCAGCGCCACCTGGTCCAGGCTGTTGCGCGCGGTCTGCGTGTCCTGCGCCGGGCGCAGGAAGATGTCCTGCCGCACGGCGTAGCGCAGCTCGTCCGGCGCGGTGCCGATATTGTAGTCGGTCGCGGTGTCGCGCCAGGGGCCGCGCTCGATGGCGACCACGTCGAGGCCCGCCATCGCCAGCTCGTGGGCCATGATCGAGCCGGTCCAGCCCAGCCCGACGATGACGACATCCTTCTTGGGCAGGCGGCTCATGCGGGCTTTCCGTTCCAGTCGGGCCGGCCCAGGATGGAGACGGGCGGCTTGGTGTAGGGCTTGCCGGGATTGGCGAGGACGTCGCGGAAGTCATAGCGGGTGCCGGGGAAGTTGATCAGCTTCCAGCCCACCATGTCCTTGTTGCCGCCGTAGATCGGGTCAGCGAAGAAACCCTCCATGGTGTTCTGCAGGATCAGGTTGAACAGCATGGTGGTGGTCAGCTGCGGCGCCGTCAGGCCGGGCAGCTGGACCTCGCCCTTCTCCATCGCCGTCAGCAGCTTGTCCTGATCTTCCGCCGCAAGCTGGTCGAAGGTCTTGCCGCCGAAGGCGTCGCGGCAATGGGTGGACAGCGCCGCGAGACCCTTGCGGTATTGCTGCTGCGGCGTGAGCGGCGACTGGATGCCCTGCTGCGGCAGCGGCTTCTCGGCGAAAGGCCCCTGCATGTAGTACCAGTCGTAGCTGCCCCAGGGCCCGGCCAGCTGCCGGTCGATGAAGACGGTGCAGCCCGCGTCCTTGCCGCTGGGGCTGAGATCGTCGGCGGGGATCAGGCGGCTGACGATGGCGTCGAGCGTGGCGACCTCCTCGGGCCGCAGGAACAACCAGCCCCCGGGCCGGACGATCTCCGGCGGATAGGCCTCGTTCGGCGACCACGGCAGGCGGCCGGAGACGCTGCGGGCGAGCGCCGAGGACGAAAAGGCAACCAATGCTGTCGCGGACAGCAAATGGCGGCGCGTCGTGAGTGGCATGACCGTCCCTTGCTTGCAGATGCAGGACCGGTCCGGAGAAGCGTCACGGAGCACACCTCCGACGGTCCGGAGGGGCGGAGAGACGGAGGCGCGGCAAGGCGACAGGATCGCCGGTCGGAATAGGGAGCAAACCAGCAGGAGCACAGCGGTTCGACAAATCCTTTTTGATGAAAAATCTTTCATCTTTCTGCATTCACCGGGGATTCCCATGATCTGCGTTGGGATGACGAAATGGTGAATGTTTGGGCTTTTCATTGGAAGCGCTTGCGATCCCGTCACGCTTCCGGTCTGAGCTTGCGCCATTCCTGCGGCCTGCCGTCCGGCGGTGTCCCTCTTCTTGCGCGAAAGAGGCGGGGCCGGTGCTCGGGCGCCAAACGATTTCCCCCCTCATACGTTGCTACCGCAGCCCCGGGGCGCGGGGCTTGCCCGGGCAGCAGCCGCTGCCGGCAGGCGCACAGTGAATGAGGGAGAAACTCCATGAAGCAGGTGATCTGGGGCGCGGCTTTCTCGGTTCTGCTGCTGGCCGGTTGCGCCGAGACGCAGAAGGCGACCGACACCACCGTGGCGGCGGCGAAGGCACAGGTGAACCCGACGCTTTCGACCAGCGATACCGCCTTCATGACCACGGCCGCGCGCGGCGGCATGGCCGAGGTGCAGATGGGACAGCTCGCCCAGCAGAACGGCCGCTCGCAGGCGGTGAAGAACTTCGGCCAGCGGATGGTGGAGGACCACGGACGCGCCAACCAGGAGATGATGGCGCTGGCGCAGCGCAAACAGCTGACGCCGCCCAGCGATATCGGCGCCGCGCACCAGCAGACCTATGACAACCTCGCCAAGCTGCGCGGCCGCGCCTTCGACCGCGCCTATGCCCAGGCCATGGTTCAGGACCATCAGGAGGATCTGCAGGCCTTCCAGACCGAGGCACAGAACGGCACCGACCCGGATGTGAAGGCTTTCGCCGCGCGTTACGTGCCGGTCCTGCAGGAGCACCTGCGCATGGCGCAGCGCCTGTCCCAGCACTGAGCGGGCAGGCCCGCGGCCGGCAACGGCCGGCTGCGGAGGGGCGGGCGGCGTATTCCCGCCACCCGCCGTCATTTGACACGGTTTCCCCACCTTCGCAGGATGGCCGCCGACCAGGATCCCCAGCGAGGAACCGTGCCCGTCTCCGCCCCGATCGCACATGGCGAGCCGGCAAGCGCCGCCCATGGCCCTTCACACATCCCCGGGCATGCGACATGACCGACGCCGCCGCAGGCCCCGCCCTGATCGCGCTGGACTGGGGTACCTCCAGCCTGCGAGGTTTCCTGATGGATGCCGCCGGCGCGGTTCTGGAGCAGCACGGCAGCGCGCACGGCATCACCAACCTGCCTGAGCCCGGCATCCCTGGCTTCGAGGCCGCTTTCGAGACCCTGTGTGGCGCCTGGTTGGAGCGCTTCCCCACCCTTCCCGTGGTGGCCGGCGGGATGGTCGGCAGCGCGCAGGGCTGGCGCGAAGCCCCCTATGCCGATTGCCCCGCCGATGCGCGCCGACTGGCCGCGGCGGCGGTGGAGGTCGGCACGCCGCGCGGCACCCGCATCCTGATCGCCCCCGGCCTGCTCTGCCGTGCCCCGGGCGCCGCACCGGACGTGATGCGGGGCGAGGAGATCCAGGTGGCCGGCGCGCTGCTCGCCAACCCGGCCCTGGCCACGCGCAGCCTGCTGGTGATGCCCGGCACCCATTCGAAATGGGTCGAGGTGGAGGCGGGGCGGATCACCCGCTTCGCCACCTACATGACCGGCGAGCTCTTCGCCGTGCTGTGCCGCCACTCCCTGCTGGGCCGGCTGATGATCGGGGAAGCGGCGCCCGGGATCGCCGCGACGGCCTTCGCGCGCGGCGTGGCGATGGCGCGGGACAGCGGGCCGGGGGACCTGGCGCACCAGATCTTCGCCGCCCGCAGCCTCGGCCTGGCGGGCGACCTGCCGGGGGCGGCACTGCAGGACTTCCTGTCCGGCCTGCTGATCGGGAACGAGGTCGTCTCCGGCACCCGCCGCGCCGCCTTGCCCGGCACGCCGCTGGTGCTGATCGGCGAGGAGGCGCTCTGCCGCCGCTATGCCGAGGTGCTGTCGGAGCTTGGCCGTGCGCCGATGGCGCAGCTCGGCAATACCGCCCCGGCCGGCCTGTTCCATTTCGCCACCGCCGCCGGGCTGATTGCCCCTTCCGCCCCGCAGGAGACGCCGTGATGACCCCCTCCCCCCTGCAGGCCCGCCTCGATGCCGCCTTCGCGCAGCTGCCGCTGGTCGCCATCCTGCGCGGGCTGCGGCCGCAGGAGGCGGAACCGGTGGCCAGCGCCCTTTACGAGGCGGGCTTCCGCCTGATCGAGGTGCCGCTCAACTCCCCGCAGCCCTTCGACAGCATCGCCGCCATTCGCCGCCTGCTGCCGCGAGATGCGCTGGTGGGTGCCGGCACGGTGCTGCAGGCGGCGGATGTGGGACGCCTGGCCGATCTCGGGGCAGAGCTGGTGGTGATGCCGCATGCCGACACGGTGGTGATCGCCGCGGCGGTGCAGGCCGGCCTGCTCTGCACGCCGGGCATCGCCACCCCGACGGAAGCCTTCGCCGCGCTGGCCGCAGGTGCCGCCGCGCTGAAGATCTTCCCCGCCGAGATGGTGGGACCGCCCGTGGTGAAGGCGATGCGCGCGGTGCTGCCGGCGGGCACGCGGCTGCTCCCGGTGGGCGGCATCACGCCCGAGAGCATGGCGCCCTTCCTGGAGGCCGGCGCGGCGGGCTTCGGCCTGGGCTCGGCACTGTATAAGCCGGGCATGGGTGCGGCCGAGGTGGCGGCCGGCGCGCGTCGCTTCACCGAAGCTTGGCGCACACTCCGCCCGGCCTGACCTCGCCAGCCTCCCGGCCGGCATCCACACGGAAAAGCAGGATCCGGCTTCGGGCCTTCGGGCGCCCGGCCGGCATGCCTGTCGCGTATCCTCCCGGTCAGTCCCGGCAAATACCGCCCGCCTGAAGCAGAACAGCAACCCTCTCCCGCCTTGAGCGCGGGAGCGGCCCTGTCTGCCCTTCCGCGCCCTCCGGTACGGCAAGGGTGGAGAAAACCCGAGGCCCTTCACAACGCACTTTCGTCACATGGAATACACTTCCACACGCTGGAAGCGCCTGCTAGGTCTTGCCCATGCCGAAGCAGGACCCGAAACGTCTCGCCCCCTCGCCGGAAGACGCCCCGCCGCCCGCCTCCGGGAAGGGCGGCAAGTTGCGCGCCGTGGTGCCACCAGGTCCGGTCGGCAGCCTCGCCGGCGATAGCGTGCGCGCGGTGGACCGGGCCCTGGCCCTGCTCCGCGCCTTCCGCGAGGAGGATGGCCCGCTCGCTCTCACGGAGCTGTCGCGCCGTGCCGGGCTGAACATGACCACCGCCCTGCGCCTGCTGGGCACGCTGGAAGGGCATGGCTTCGTCAAGCGCCTGCCCTCGGGTGGCTATCTGCTCGGCCCGACGCTGCTGCTGCTCGGCGACCTGTTCCGCCGCTCGCTGCGGCTGGAGCACCACGTCATGCCGGCACTGGAACGTCTGCGCGCCGAGAGCCGCGAGAGCGCCGCCTTCTTCGTGCGCGAGGGCGACCAGCGCCGCTGCGTCTTCCGCCTCGATTCCCCACAACTGGTGCGCGACGTCGCCCATGTCGGCGAGGCGCAGCCGCTCGGCCGGGGCGCGCATGGCCGCGCGCTGATCGCGCTGGAGGAGTCCGACGTCCGCCTGCCCGTGGTGAGCCGGGGCGAGCGGCTGCCGCAGATCGCCGCCATCGCCTGCCCCGTGCTGGATTCCAGCGGCCAGGTGGCCGGCTCCGTCGGCATCTCCGTGCCGCTCTACCGCTTCACCGCCGAGACCGAGGCACTCTGCGTGCCGCTGGTGCTGCGCGAGGCCATCGCCATGACGCGCGACCTCGGTGGCGATCCATCGAGACTGGAACAGGCCGCGCGCTGAGGCGCGCCAGGGAGGAACGAGAAGAAATGGCAAGGATCGCACTGACCCCCGAGGCAGAGCGCACACCCGAGGAACAGGCCGTCTGCCAGGAGGCCATCTCGGGTATCCGCGGCCGCGTGCCCGCGCCGATGATCGCCTGGCTGAAGAACCCGGAGCTGGCGCGCCGCGGCCAGAAGCTCGGTGAGCTGCTGCGCTACCAGACCACGCTGGAGCCTCGCCTTTCCGAACTGGCCATCCTGATCACCGCCCGGCACTGGACAGCGCATTACGAATGGGCTGTGCACAAGCGCGAGGGGCTGAAGGCGGGCATGGACCCGGAGGTGGTCGCCGCCATCGCCGAGCGCCGCATACCCTGCCTGCGCGACGCCCAGGAGCAGGCGGTCTATGACGTCGCCACCACGCTCCTCGCCATCCGCCGCGTGCCGGAGGCGCTGTACCGCCAAGGCGTCGCGGCGCTGGGCGAGCGCGGCATGGTCGAGCTGGTCGGCATCCTCGGCTATTACGCGCTGGTCGCGATGACGCTGAACGTCTTCGAGATCGGCCTGCCCGAAGCCTTCGCGCCGGAACTCGGCGCCGAGCCCGGCGACCCGGTGCCGGAGGGCTGAGCGCCATGTGGGAACCGAGCCTGCGCTACCCCGATCCGGCGATCCGCACGCTGGACCCGAGCTTCGAGAAGTACCACCTCGCCCTGGCCGGGGTGGAGCGGCTTTATACTGGCTGCCGCTGGGCGGAAGGGCCGGTCTGGTTCGGCGCCTGGCGCAGCCTGCTCTGGAGCGACGTACCCAGTGACCGCATCCTGCGCTGGGACGAGATGACGGGCCAGGTCACGCCCTTCCGCGCGCCCTCCAATTACGCCAATGGCAATACGCGCGACCGCGAGGGGCGCCTCGTCACCTGCGAGCATGGTGGCGAGGCCGGCGGCCGGCGCGTGACGCGCACAGAGCATGACGGCGCCATCACCGTGCTGCTCGACCATTTCGAGGGCAAGCGGCTGAACTCGCCGAACGACGTGGTGGTGAAGTCCGACGGCTCGATCTGGTTCACCGACCCGCCCTTCGGCATTGTTGGCCATTACCAGGGAATGCAGGCGGAGCAGGAGCTACCGGAACGCGTCTACCGCATCGACGGGCAGACCGGCCGCGCCACCGTTGTCGCGGATGATGTGAAGGGACCGAACGGCCTCGCCTTCTCGCCCGATGAATCGAAGCTCTACGTCATCGAATCCCGCGCCCGCCCGCGCACCATCCGTGTCTTCGAGGTGGATGGTGGCAAGCTGCGCAACGGCCGCGTGCTGCTGGAGGCCGGGACCGGCACGCCGGACGGTTTCCGCGTGGATGTGGACGGCAATCTCTGGTGCGGCTGGGGCATGGACCCGGAGCAGGACGGCGTGCGCGTCTTCAACCCGGCGGGCGAGCCGATCGGCCACATCGCGCTGCCCGAACGCTGCGCCAATCTCTGCTTCGGCGGGCGGCATCGCAACCGGCTGTTCATGGCCGCCAGCCACTCGCTCTACGCGCTCTACGTCAACACCCAGGGGGCGCCCGGCGGCTGAGCCGGAACCCCGCCCTCAACAAGAACACCAGGGAGGAACGAACCATGCCAAGCCGCCGCCAACTGGCCGGCCTGCTCGCGGCCACCGCCGCCCTGCCGCTGGCCCGCCCGGCCATCGCGCAGCCCGCATCCGTCCCGGAAGGGCCGATCCGTCTTGTCGTGCCCTTCCCGCCGGGCGGCCCCAATGACCTCGTTGCCCGTGTGCTGGCGCAGAAGCTCGGCCCGATCCTCGACCGCACCGTGGTGATCGAGAACCGCTCCGGCGCCGGCGGTGTGGTCGGCACCGACAATGTCGCGAAATCGCCGCCGGACGGGCGCAGTATGGTGCTGACCAGCGCCGGCGCCATCGCCATCTCCCCGCCGCTCGGCGCGCCGATGCCCTTCGATGTGGAGAAGGATCTCGCGCCCATCACGCTCGTCGCGCTGATGCCGGAGCTGCTGGCGGTGAACCCGAAGCTTCCGGTGAAGACCCTGGCCGAACTGATCGACTACGCGAAGAAGAACCCGGGCAAGCTGAATTTCGCCTCGTCCGGCAACGGCTCCATGCCGCATCTCGCGGGCGAATCCCTGCGCGCAGCGGCGGGGATCGACATCGTGCACGTGCCCTATCGCGGCGCCGCGCCGGCGGTGACGGACCTGATGGCCGGCCAGGTGCAAATGATGTTCGCCGACATCCCGGCTCTGCTGTCGCAGGTGCAGGCCGGCGCGCTGCGCCCCATTGCGCTGGCCAGCAAGGAGCGCACGCCGCTGCTGCCGGACGTGCCGACCATGGCCGAGGCGGGCCAGCCGTCCGTCGAGGCGGACAATTGGTATGGGCTGGTGGCACCCGCCGGCACACCGAAGCCGGTCATCGACCTGCTGCACGAGGCGGCCGTGCGCGCGCTGAACGACCCCGAGCTGCGCAAGGCCTATGCCGAGCAGGGCGCGCGCCCGGTGGGCAACACGCCGGAGGCGTTCCACGCCTTCATCATCGCCGAAACCAAGCGCTGGGGCGAGATCGGCCGCCGCGCCAATGTGCGGATGGACTGAGCCCATGACGGATCTCGCAATTCTGAGCGGCGGCGACGCCGGCCTCGTTTTCGCCCTGGCGGACGATCCGGCCAGCCGCCTCACCTGGATGGAGCCGTCGCCGCAGCCGGCGCCTGCCGGCGCGGTGCTCTACCGCGCCATCCTCCGCATCGGCGCGGAGGGCGCGGAGGCGCCCTTCCTCTACACCGTGGAGCAGGATGTCGAGCCCGGCCGCGAGGAGGAGCTGAACGCCTGGTATGCGGACGAGCATATCCCGCGGCTAGCCGCGGTCCCCGGCGTCATCTCGGCGCGCCGCTTCGTCGCGCTCGATGCCGGGACCAGCCCCCGCTATCTCGCCGCCTACCGGCTGGAGCGGCGGGAGATCTTCGAATCCCCCGCCTGGATCGAGGCGCGCGAGACGCCCTGGACCCGGCGCGCGCGCACCTTCTTCCGCAACCCGCGCCGCACCATGCGGCGCCTCGTGCCGGCCGGCGCGTGAGCCGCAAGGAGGGCAGCAGCATGGCAGGACGTCTGGCCGGCAAGGTCGCGATCATCACCGGGGCCGGCTCGGTCGGCCCCGGCTGGGGCAACGGGCGGGCCGCCGCCGTGCTCTTCGCGCGCGAGGGCGCGCTGGTCTATGGCGTGGACAAGAACCTCGCCGCGATGGAGGAAACCGCCGCCCGCATCCGTGAGGAGGGCGGCCGCTTCGCCATGGGCGAATGCGACGTGACGAGCAGCGCCTCGGTCGCCGCCATGGTCGAGGCGGCCAAGGCGGAGTACGGCCGCATCGACATCCTGGTGAACAATGTCGGCGGCTCGGCCAAGGGCGGGCCGGTGGAGATGAGCGAGGAGATCTGGGACAGCCAGATCGACTACAACCTCAAGAGCGTCTTTCTCACCTGCAAGCATGTCCTGCCGGTCATGGAGGCCCAGGGTGGCGGCGCCGTCGTCAACACCGCCTCCACCTCCGGCCTCCGCTGGACCGGCGCGGCACAGGTCGCCTATGCCGCCGCCAAGGCGGGGATCATCCAGTTCTCCCGCGTCGTCGCGGTCGAGTATGCGAGCCGCAGTATCCGGGTAAACACCGTGGTGCCGGGGCAGATGCATACACCGATGGTGGAGGTGCGGCTCGCCGGCCAGCGCGCGGGCGGCGATGTCCAGGCCCTGCTCGCCCAGCGCCAGAAGCGCATCCCGCTGGGCTTCGCGGGCGACGGGCGGGACACGGCGAATGCCGCCCTGTTCCTTGCCTCCGACGAGGCGCGCTTCGTCACCGGCACGGAGATCGTGGTGGATGGGGGGATGTCGGTCCGATGCGACTGAACGCCCTTTTCCCGACCCGCCGCGCATTGCTCGCGACGGCGCTGGCGGCGCCCGCGCTGCGCCCCTCCGGCGCTGCCGCCCAATCCTTCCCCGATCGGCCGATCCGGCTGGTGGTGCCCTTCCCGCCCGGCGGCCCGGTGGATACCGCCGCCCGCATCACCGCCGCGGCGCTAACCGAGGCGCTGAAAAGCTCGGTGGTGGTGGAGAACCGCTCCGGCGCCGGTGGCGTGGTCGGCACCGATGCCGTCGCCAAGGCGGAGCCGGATGGCTACACCTTGGGCTTCAGCAGCACCGGCGCGGTGGCGGTGAACGTCACGCTGCTGCCGAACAATCCCTATGATCCGCGCAAGGACTTCGCGCCCGTCTCGATCGTTGCGGCGGTGCCCTCGCTGCTGGTCGTGAACCCCGAGGTGCCGGCGCGCAACGTGGCCGAGCTTGTGGCGCTGGCGAAGTCGCGGCCCGGCAGGCTGAACTTCGGCTCCGCCGGGCCGGGCGGCACGCCGCATCTGGCCGGCGAGCTGTTCAAGCTGCGCAGCGGCATCAACATCACCCATGTCCCCTATCGCGGCGCCGCGCCGGCCATCACCGCATTGCTGGCGAAGGAGGTGGACCTCGCCTTCCTCGACCTTCCGGTGCTGCTGCCGCATGTGCAGGAGGGGCGGTTGCGTCCCCTCGCCCTGACCAGCGCCCAGCGCTCCCCCGCCCTGCCGGACACCCCGACCTTCGCCGAGGGGGGCCTCGACGGCATGGAGGTGGAGAACTGGTACGCCGTGCTCGCCCCCGCCGGCACGCCGCCGGAGCGGGTGAAACGGCTGCACGCCGCTATCGCCGCGGTGATGGCGCAGCCGGCCACGGCGAAGCAGTTCACCAGCCAGGGCGCGCGCATCGTCGCCAGCCCGCCCGAGGAAGCCATGGCCTTCATCCGCGGCGAGGTCGAGCGCTGGGCCGAGGTGATCCGCGCCGCCGATGTGAGGCTCGACTGATGGCCGCTCCCAACTATCTCCCGCCGGCGAACGCCTGCGACGCGCATTGCCACATCTGGGGTCCGGTGGCGCGCTTCCCCTTCGTGGAGAACCGTCCCTTCACACCGCCAGACCGCGGCAAGGAGGATCTGGCGGCGCTCTATGCCCGGCTTGGCGTCACGCGCTCGGTCATCGTCCAGGCCATCGTCCATGGCACCGACAACCGCGCCATGCTCGACGCCATCGCCAGCAGTGGCGGCCGCTATCGCGGCGTCGCGCTGATCGACGACAGCTTCGACGAGAAGGCGTTGCAGGCGCTGCATGCGGGCGGCGTGCGCGGCGTGCGCTTCGGCTTCGTCAGGCACCTGAAGGCACGGCCGGACATGGATTTCTTCCGCCGCACCGTGGCGCGCATCGCCCCGCTCGGCTGGCACGCGCAGATCCATCTCGACGCGGCCGACCTGCTGGAACTGCGGGACGAGTTGCACGCGCTGCGCATCCCCTTCGTCATCGATCACATGGGGCGGGTGGACGCGGCCGGCGGCGTGGAGCAGCCCGCCTTCCGCGCGCTGCTGGAGATGGCCCGGCGGGAGAACTGCTGGGTAAAGGTCTCGGGGGCCGACCGCGTCTCGACGGCGGGGCCGCCCTTCCACGACGCGCTGCCCTTCGCCCGCGCCCTGATCGCCACCGCGCCGGATCGCGTGGTTTGGGGCACGGACTTCCCGCACTCCAACCCGCGCCACCCCATCGCGGATGACGCCAACCTGCTCGACCTGCTGCCCCTGATGGGCGATGAGGCCGATCTCCAGCGCCTGCTGGTGGGCAATCCGGCGCGGCTCTACGGCTTCTGAGAAGGCCGGGGCGGCGGGTTTCTATCCGCCGCCCCGGTGACAGGCCCGCTGGCAGCCCTCAGGCGAGATGCGCCTGCGGCCCCAGGATGGATTCCCGCATCCGCGCCTGCAGCAGCGCGCCCTCGCGCGGCGGCAGCACCAGCGGCAGCGCCTCGGCATCGATCTTCACCTGGGCGAAGAGCGGGCCAGACTTCTCGTGGATGGCGGCGCGCAACGGCGCCACCTCCGCTTCGGCGCGAACGCGGAGCACGCGCGGGATGCCCGCCGCTTCCGCCATGCCCGCCAGATCCACGCCATGGCCGGTATGGGTGCGCTGCATGCCGGTCTCGCCGTAGTGCTCGTTGTCCAGCACCACGACGGAGAGGTTGGCCGGCTTCTGCACACCGATGGTGGCGAGCGCGCCGAGGCCCATCAGCATCTCGCCGTCCCCGGTGATCACCAGCACCGGCAGATGGGGCTGCGCCAGCGCCAGGCCGAGGCCGATGGTCGCGGCCGAACCCATGCCGCCCCAGAGGGGCAGGTTACGCGGATGGTCACCGGCCGCCGTGATGTCCCAGGCGGGGGCGCCGAGTCCGGCGATCACCAGCAGCTCGCCCCGGTCGGAGAGCAGCGTGCCGACCACCTCGCGCCGGCGCAGCGTGCCGGAGGATTTCATGGCCATGGGTCACTCCTTCCCGAAGGTCTTGGCGCCGAGCACGCGCTGGCCGATCAGCGTCGCCGTCGGACGGAAGGTGTTGAAGGCCATCCGCAACGTGGCATCGGCGGTCGGCGCCACGTCGGCGGCATGGTCGGCGCGGCGCACCAGCGTGCCCATGGCCTCCAGCACCGTCTGCGTCGCATTGCCCATCGGCACCTGCGCCGGGTTGAACTCGCCGAAATCGCCGCGCATGGTGACGAGCATCGGCATCGGCGTGCGGTGCAGGATGCTGAGCGACAGCATGTTGATGCAATTGCCGACGCCCGAGCTCTGCATCAGCAGCACGCCGCGCTCGCCGCCGAGCCAAGCGCCCAGCAGAAGCCCGATGCCCTCTTCCTCGGTCGTCAGTGGCACCGCCTTGATGCCGGGTTCGTCCAGGCAGCGCTGGATCAGCCGGGAATGCCCGGCATCCGGCACATAGGCGACCTGCCGGACCTGGTGCGCCTTCAGCAGCTCGAACAGCTCGTCCGGCCAGGTCGCCGTCGGAGCCGGCGCCACGTCCATTCCTTCGGTGCTCACCCACTTCCTCCCGTCTCATCCACCCGGGCCAGGCCTCGCCACCGGCTGGCGGCGCTGCTCCCGGCCCTTTCGCAGGCGGTTCCGGGGACTGTGGAGGGGGTTGCGATTGTCTGTCAATCTTGCGCCCGGCACTCAGGGCGCGGCGCGCCGGGCCGGGCGCGTGCCCAGTGCCGCCTGCTCCTCCCGCTCCCGCAGGATGCGCACGGCGACGGCGGCAGCACGGCGGACATGCAGGCGGCAGGCCTCCCAGGCCCCTTCCGGATCATGGTGCTCGACCGCCTGCACGATGCGGCGGATCTCCGCCACCGTCTGCGGCAGGCGGCCGGGGTCGGAGAGCGAGGTGGCGCGGAGCTGCGAGTTCCGGTTCAGCATCTGGCCCAGCATGCGCGCTACCATCGGGTTGCGGCAGCCGCGCAGCAGCACGTCATAGAAATCGCGCTTGATGGCCAGCAGGGTCATGCGGTCCGTCTCCGGGCCGGCGGCGGCGAGGCGCTCGAAGACCTGACGCAACTCGGCCCGCTCGGCATCCGTCGCGCGGATGGCGAAGCCTTCGCCCGCCAGCGCCTCCAGCACGCCGCGCACCTCGTAGATCTGCGCCGCCTCGGCCGAGGAAAGATAGGCGACGAAGGGACCGCGATTCGGCACCAGCACCACCAGCCCCTCGGCCTCCAGCAGCCGCACGGCCTCGCGCACCACGCTGCGGCTGGCGCCGAACAGCTCGCAGAGCATGCGGTCCGGCAGGTGCTGGCCCGGCGCGAAGCGGCCGCTGATGATGGCGTTCCGCAGGCCCTCCTCGACCTGCCGCCGCATCGGCTGTGGCACCACGCGCAGGGCCTGGTCGTCATGCATCGTGCTGTCCGGGGTCATTCTGGTCCTGTGCTGCCGTCCATACTGCCGGACAATCATAGAGAAAGCCGCCGCGCCGCCATACTCCGGGAAGGCGGCCCCACCCCGATGCCGACGGCCCTCTCCCGGCACGCGCGGATCTCCCCCGGTGCGCTCTGCCGCCCAAGCCGGCCACCGGCCATCCCGAGGGGACCACCTCACCGCCGGGCGTGCTGCTGCTTCGATGACGGCGTCATGCTCCTTCCCGCGCGCTGCCCTCGATGGCACGCGGTCCATGCTGTTCCGCGGCAGCCGACAGCTCCGATACCATCGTCCTGCCGCCCGCCTCCTGCGCCGCCTGCAGGCAGGCCTGCACCGCGTCGCGCAGCGTGGTGGTGTAGTAGGTCGCGCCGATGGTGGTGCGGAGCTGCGCGTCCTTGAGCACCTCCTCCTCCGCCGGCCACAGCCCGACCAGGATCGGCGCCTGCGGCAGCCGCTGGTGCAGGCGCCGCAGCAGGTATCGGAGATGCGACGGATTGCCGCGAATCTCGAGGTAGGAGATGCAGACCATCGCGACCCCCGTCACATCGAGGCTCTCGATCCTGCCGCGCGCCGCCGCCTCGTGCGGCGCGACCCGCGCGCCCAGGCCGTGCTTCCGCAGGAGCTGCGCCAGCATGGAGGAGGCCGCCTCGTCGAGCGGCCCACGGCCGGCCAGGCAGAGCACGGGCGCCTCGCCTCGCCAGACCGCGGGCCGTTGCTCGCGATCCGGCAGCGCCACCGCGGGGGGCGGGCGCTTCGGGAGGGAGCGTTCCGCGGCGGAGGCCGGCAAGGCTTCCTCGGCCGAGGCATCCGGATGCGGGTCCTTGTCCTCATGGTCGTCGAGATCCTGCACCAGGTCCTGGACCACCGCCTTGATGCGCTCAAGCTGCTCGGCGCTGACCACGCCGCGCTGCAGATCATTGGCGGCGAGTTGCAGGCCCTTCAGGGCCACCTCGTCGTAGTAGGAGGTCAGCGAATGTTCCTTCAGCAGCAGCTCGGCCTGGTCCTGCGCTTCGTCCGGGTCGCCCGCCAGCATGCGCTGATAGAAATTCTCGACCGGCGTCAGAGGCGGCCGGTCGCCGAGCAGCACGTCGAGGAACTCCAGCGGCTCGGCATGCCGCCCGAGCACGACCAGCAGCAGCGTCAAGGGGGTGGAGAGGATCAGCCCGATCGGACCCCACAGCCAGGTCCAGAAGGTCGCGGCGACCACCACGGCAAAGGGCGAGAGGCCGGTCGAATGGCCATAAAGCAACGGCTCCACCACCTGGCCCATGACCGGCTCGACCACCAAGTAAAGCGCCGCGGTCCAGAACACCATCGACCAGCCCGGATCGACCGCGGCGGCCAGCGCCAATGGCAGCGCGGCGGCCAGGAAGGAGCCGATATAGGGCACGAAGCGCAGCAAGGCGCCGAGCACGCCCCAGAGCACCGGCGAGGGCACGCCGATGATGAGCAGGCCCGTACCGATGATCAGGCCGAAGGCCAGATTGATGGCGAGCTGGAACAGGAAGTAGCGGCTGAGCCGCCCCGCCGCATCGTCCATCGCCGCCGTCGTGCGGTGCAGGTCGCCCGAGCCGAAGAGGCGGATCAACCGGTTTCGCAGATCCTCACGCTGCAGTAGGATGAAGGTGGCGAAGACGAAGACGATGGCGGTTGTGGAGAGCGGACTCAGGACCGGCGTCAGGATGCGCTCGACGATTTCGAACGGCGAGGAGGTGGGCTGGTGCACCTCGACCGGGATCGGTGCCGGCTCAGCCACCGTCGTCGTCCCCGCGGCCGGCGTTTCGGATGCCGCGGGCGGCTGACCCCGGGTTGCCCGCTCGAGCTGGCGCCCCACCCCGCGCATGATTTCCGACATCCGCCCGAACGCGAAATCCCGGATCGTCTCGGCCTTCTGCTCGATGGTCGTCTGATATCGGGGCAGGTCGCGGGCGAGGTCGGCGACCTGCGTGCCGATCAGACCCCCGATCGCCAGGATCACGCAGAGCGAGAACAGGACGGCCAGCAGCACCGAAGGCACCCGCCCCAGCCGCAGGCGCCGCAGCAGGGCAACGCAGGGGGCCAGGAGAAAGGAGAGCAGGACCGCCAGCGTGATCGGGATCAGCACCTCGCGGGCCAGGTAGAGCGCCGCGACGGCCACGACACCGACGGCGAGCGTGAGGAGGCCGTTTATGCCGGGGATGTCAGCGGGCGGGACCCGCGTCGGCGGACGGCGTGTTGGCAGGGCATCATCGGGCATCGACGGGTTCCTTCAGGGGGGAACTCTTCAGCTCACCAGGAAGGAACGCGTTTCGAAAACATGGGGTCAAGGCTCAGGCAGAGCCGAAGAGCAAATGGCATCACCATAAGGTGAGCCCAGACGCTGTCCCGCGAGACGTTGCAAAGGAGGCAGGGAGTGTCCGGTGCCACAGTGCGGCGCATCCTTCCCGGCGGCGCGGTCAAACCCGCTTCCCGCGCGCGCCTGCGGTGCTTCAGGGCCGGAAGGGGCGCACTTGCGCGGCAAGGCTTGCTTGACGGACGAAGCGTCGGAACCGGAGCCTTCCGGGCCGCGCGCACAGGCCTCCCCGGGCGTGAATGGCGCCTGAACCACTGGCCATCGCCCATCCCGCCCGCCTCGTGTCCTGATTCCGCAGCCCTGCGGGCCTCAGAAGCAGGACACTCGCCTTTGCTCTCAGTGGCCTGCCGATCCGCTTCGTCCGCTGCAGATGCAGCGAACTTCGCGGGCGGGACACTAGAGCTGCTGCCGAGCCGCCTGGAGCAGCTTGCCGATGGCGCTGTCGAGGCACTCCATCTCCGCCTCCGTCAGGGCGGCGCGGAAGGCTGCGTCGCGCTCGCCGGCGGCGCGCATCAGCCCGCGGAACACCTTCCGCCCGGCGGGGGTCAGGCTCAGCGCCAGCTCGCGCGCATCTGCCGCGGTGCCGCGTCGCACCAGGCCGCGCTCCACCAGCCCGGCGACCACCCGGCTGGCCAGCCCCTTGTCCAGCCCGCTCTGCCGCGCGAGGTCCTTCAGCGACATCGGCGCGAAATCTCCGAGCAGCGCGATGGTACGCCATTCCATCAGGCTGACGTCGAACTCCCGCCGGTAGCGTGCCGCCGCGCCGCGGCTCAGGGCATTCGCCAGCTGATGGATGCGGTAGGAGAGCAGGTCCTTGATCGTCCGGGTTTCCCCGGGCGGGGCAATGGTTCGCGAAGCAGGCATGCGCTCATCTTAGGGGCAATCCCGCGGCTTGTCCTGCGCCGGGCGCGCTTCCACCGCAGAAATCGCAAAACTCCGTATGGCGGCAGGGACGAAGGGGTTGGTTGACAAAATCAACTCAAACCTCCTAGCTGGCGCAAAAGGGCGGGAGGACCGGCCATGCGGCTGACCGAAATGGACGGTAAGGCGCTGCTGCGGCGGCACGGCGTGGCAGTGCCGCGCGGCGTGGTGCTGCCGGCCGATGGTGCGGTGCCCCCCGAGGCCCGGGCCTGGTCAGGGCTGCTATTGAAGGCGCAGGTGCTGGAAGGCGGGCGCGGCAAGCGCGGCCTGGTGCGACGTGCCACCCCGGACGAGATCCCGGCCCTCCGCACCGAAATGGCGGCGCGTGCCGGCGCCGTGCCCTTCCTGCTGGAGGAGGCGGTGGAGATCGCCCGGGAGCTGTACTTGGCGCTGCGCGTGGACGGCACGCGGCAGGGGATCGAATGCCTCTTCTCCGGCACGGGCGGCATCGAGGTCGAGCAGGCCACGGCGCCGCTGCGCCTGCCGGTCGATCCGGACGACCCTTTCGCCGCCGAGGCGCTCTTCTCCGCGCTGCGCGCCGAACTGCCGGCCGATCTCGCCGTGCGCCTGGCGCGCCTGGTGCCGCGCCTCGCCCGCATCCTGCGGGCGGAGGATCTGGAACTGCTGGAACTGAACCCGCTGGCCGTCACCCCCGCCGGGCTCGTCGCCTGCGATGCCAAGCTGGTGCGCGACGAGTCCGCCGTGCCGCGCCATGACACGCCCGCCGCCAGCGCCGCGCTGGAGGCGGCGGCTCTCACGCCTCTGGAGCGGCAGGCGCGGCGGCAGGGCTTCGCCCTGGTGGAGATGCCGGGGGACGTGGCGCTGGTCTCCGCCGGCGCCGGGCTCGGCATGCAGCTGATGGACCTGCTGGGCGACCACGGGCTGCGCGCCGCCTGCTTCATGGACAATTTGCGCGGCGGCCCGGCCGAGACCACCGAGGCGCGGCTGGAAGCCGCCTTCGCCATCGCGGCCCGGCCGGAGGTGAAGGCCATCCTGTTCTACACCACCCTGGCCTCGCGCCCACTACGCGACCGGGTGGAAGCGCTGCTGGCCTTCCTGGCCCGTCACCCGCCGCCCAAACCGCTTTATGCCGGCTTTGCCGCCGGCCATGCCGCCACGCGCGACTTCGACGTCGAGGCGGCACGCGGGCAGTTGCGGGCAGCCGGCATCGCCGCCCTGCACGAGGACCCGCTGGCGCTGGTGCGCGCCATGGCCGGGGAGCTGGCGGCATGATCCCGCCCTTCCTGCGCGCCTTCCCGCGCCGCGTCGTCGTGTTCAACCCCACCGGGCGCTATGCCGCGCGGCAGGTGGCGGCGATGCGCGAGGCGGGCACGCCGCTGGTCGCCGGCATCGCACTGGGCAAGGGTGGCGGCACGCTGGACGGGCTGCCGCTGCTCGACAGCCTGCGCGAGTTGGACACACCGGCGGATGCCGCCATCCTCTACACCCCACCCGAGGGCACCGGCGCGGCCATCCGGCAATGTGCCGCCGCCGGCATCGCCACCATCGTCGCCGCCGCCGAATACGTGCCGCTGCACGATACGCTGGACGCGGCCCAGGCCGCGCGGGCGGCGGGAAGCTGGCTGGTGGGGCCGAACACGCTCGGCCTCTGCGTGCCCGGCCAGGGGCTGCTCGGCTCGGTCGCGCCCTCCTTCTGCATGCCGGGACGGGTGGCGCTGCTCGGGCGCAGCGGCACGCTGACCCTGACGGTCGCGCGGCTGCTGACGGCGGCGGGGATCGGCCAGCGCATCGCGCTGCATCTGGGCGGGGACGGCGTCATCGGCCGTAACCCACACGAATACCTGCCCGCCCTGCGCGACGACCCCGAAACCGCAGCGGTGCTGTATTGCGGCGAGATCGGCGGTGACAAGGAATACGCCCTGGCCGAGGCGCTGGCCGGTTTCCCCAAGCCGCTGGTCGCCACCATCGCTGGCCGCCACGCCCCGGCGGAGCGGCAGATGGGCCATGCCGGCGCGCTGATCGGCCATGCCCACGAAAGCGCCGCCGCCAAGCTGGCCGCACTGGCCGCCGCCGGTGCGCATGCCGCGCCCACCCCCTATGATGCCATCGACATCCTGAAAGGATTGCTGCCCGCATGAGCGAGACGCCGCAGGTCGTCCTTTGTGAGTGCTTCGCCCGCGACGGGCTGCAGCACGAGCCCGGCGTGCTGCCGACGGAAGAGAAGGCCGCAATGTTGGCGCGCATCGCCGATTGCGGCTTCCGCCGGATCGAGATCACCTCCTTCTCGCACCCGAAATACGTGCCGCAATTCGCCGATGCGGTGGAGGTGCTGCAGGCCGTGCCGCCGCGCCCGGGCGTGCTGTTCAAGGCCACCTGCCCCAATCCCGCCGCTGTGAAGCGCGCTCTCGCCACCCGGGTGGAGGGTCGCGCGCCGGAGGAGATCAGCTTCCTCGTCTCAGCCTCGGAGGGCCATACGCAGCGCAACCTGCGGCGCTCCCGCGAGGAGCAGTGGCGCAATGTCGAGGAGATGGCGGCACTGGCCGGCGAGGCCTTCACCACCGTCGGCACCATCTCGGTCGCCTTCGACTGCCCCTTCGACGGGCCGACGCCGCCGGAACGCGTGCTGGAGGATGCCCGGCGCTTCATCGCCCTCGGGGTGCGGCGCATCGCGATCGGCGACACCATCGGCAGCGGCACGCCGCCGCGCGTTCGCGCGCTGATGCGTCTGCTGCGCGAGGAACTGCCGCAGGACACTGTGCTGATCGCGCATTTCCACGACAGCCGCGGCACCGGCATCGCCAATTGCGTCGCCGCGCTGGAAGCCGGCGTCACCTATTTCGACAGCGCACTAGGCGGTACTGGCGGGCACCCGGCCGAGATCGCCTATGGCGAGGGCTTCACCGGCAATGTCTGCACGGAAGACCTGGCGACGCTCTTCGAGGCCATGGGCGTGCGCACCGGGCTCGACATCGATCGCGTGCGGGAGGCCGGGCGTGCCGCCGAGGCGCTGCTCGGACGCCGCCTGCACGCCCGCACCACCCGCCTCGGAGAACACGCATGAGCGACACGGACGAATCCCCCCTTCTGGTGCGGCGCGATGGCCCCGTGGTGCGCGCCATCCTGAACCGCCCCGCCCGGCGCAATGCGATGAACACGGCGCTGGTCACGGCGCTCGACGCCTTGCTCGCCGACCTGCGCGAGGACCGTGCGGCGCGCGTGCTGGTGCTCTCCGGTGCCGGCGGGCATTTCTGCGCCGGGCTGGACCTGACGGAGGTGGGCGCGCCCGCCTCGCCGGAGGAGAAACTGGCCGCGCAGCTTGAGCGCAACCGCCGCACCGGCGCCCGCTTCGCCGCCATCGCCGCGCTGCCGCAGGTGGTCATCGCGCAGGTCGAGGGCTCGGCCTTCGCCGGTGGCCTCGGACTGGTCTGCGCGGCCGATATCGCCCTCGCCTCGGCCGAGGCGCGCTTCGCCGCGCCGGAGGTGCGGCGTGGCCTGGTGGCGGCGCAGATCCTGCCCTGGCTGTCCCACCGCATGGGGCGCAGCGAGGCGGTGCGGCTGGTGCTGCAGGGCGCCCCCATCGGCGCCGCCGAGGCCGCCGCGCGCGGGCTGGTGCATGAGGTGCTGCCGGATGCCGCCGCCCTCGCCGCCCAGGTGGATAGCGTGATCGGCGATCTGCTGCAGGGCGCGCCCGGCGCCCTGGCCGAGACCAAGGCGCTGATGGCGGCGCTCGGCGGGCCTGTGCCGGAGGGCTATGCCGATGCGGGCGCGCAGGCCTTCGCGCGCTGCGCGGCGGGCGAGGCGGAGGAAGGCATCGCCGCCTTCAAGGCCAAGCGCCCGCCGGCCTGGGCGCCTAGTCGAGCCTGATCCCGGCGGAGGCGACCACTTCTTTCCATAGCGGCACCTCCGCCCGCATCCGCGCCGCCAGCGGCGCCGGTCCGTCAAGCAACAGCGTGGCGCCCACATCCGCCATGCGCTGCGCCAGCGGCGTGCCATCGCGCAGCGGAGCCATGGCTTCGGCCAGGCGCTGCACCACGGCGGGCGGCGTGTCGGGCGGGCCAAACATCGCGTACCAGATGGTGATGCCGTAGCCCGGCACCGCCTCGGCGATGGCGGGAACCTCCGGCAGGGCCGGGCTGCGCTGCGGCGCCGTGACCGCCAGGGCGCGCAGCCGCCCCTCGCGCAGATGCGACGTCGCCTCGATCAGCCCGGTGATCAGCATGTCGGTATCGCCGGCATAGAGCGCGTTCACCGCCTGCGCGCCGCCGCGATAGGGCACATGCAGGATATCGATACCCGCCTTCGCCTTCAGCAGTTCGCCCGCCAGATGGGTGGTGGAGCCGGCGCCGGAGGAGCCGAAGGAGAAGCGCTGCGGCTTGGCCTTCGCCTGTTGCAGGAAGGTCCTGAAGTCGGGCACCGGCCAGTCCGGCCGCACCAGCAGCGCCATCGGCACCTCGCTGACCATGCTGACCGGCGTCAGGTCGCGGAACGGGTCGTAGCCCGGATCGGCCAGCAGCGCCGGCAGGATGGCGACGGAGGAGGTCGTGAAGAGCAGCACATGCGGGTCGGCCGCCTGCACGACATACTGGATGCCAAGCGCGCCGCCGGCGCCCGGCTTGGTCTCGACGATGACGTTCTGCCCGAGCCTGCGCGTCAGCTGGTCGGCGATGAAGCGCGCCGGCACCTCGACCGGCCCGCCTGGCGCGAAAGGCACGACGAAGCGCACCGCGCGCACCGGCCAGGCGGCTTCCCCGGCATGGGCCACCCGAGGGGGCATCCAGGGCAGCGCGCCGGCGGTGAGCGCCGCCAGGGCGCTGCGTCGCGTCGCTTGGAGCATGATTTCCTCCCTTGTCGCATTTGCAATCTCTCTCGGCCCGCAAAGGCTAGTCCGAATGGTTGATATGATCAACCAAACCGACTAGCTTGCCCGACGAAGAGGCGTGAAGCCGCAGCGAGGAGGACGAACAGGAATGAAGCGACGCACCCTGCTGGCCGCAGGCCTGGCCCTGCCGGCCCTGCGCGCCCGGGCCGCCGCCACTGGCGGCTGGACGCCCGACCGTCCGCTGAAGCTTGTGGTGCCCTTCGCCGCCGGCGGCCCCGCCGACATCTTCGGCCGCGTCTTCGCCGAAGCGCTGGGCAAGCAGCTCGGCCAGCCCGTGGTGGTGGAGAACCGGGGCGGCGCCGGCGGGCTGGTCGGCACCGATGCCGTGGCCAAGGCACCGGCCGACGGGCTGACGATCGGCTTCACCGGCCCCGGCGCGCTCTCCATCGCGCCCTTCATGCCGCAGCAGCAGATGCCTTTCGACATCTACAAGGATCTGGCACATCTGACCCTCGTGGTGCGCGTGCCGGAAGTGCTGGTGGTCAACGCCAAGTCGGGTCCCGCCGACCTGCCCGCGCTGGTGAAGATGGCGCAGGGCAAGCCTGGCTCCGTCAGCTATGGCTCGGCCGGCGCCGGCTCCATCACGCATCTCGCTGGCGCGTTACTCGCCTCCGAGGCGAAGTTCGATGCGCTGCACATTCCCTATCGCGGTGTTGCGCCAGCGACGACCGATCTGCTCGGCAACCGCTTCACCTATCTGATCGCCGACGTGCCGGTGCTGCGGCCGCATATCGAGGCCGGCGCATTGCGCCCACTGGCCGTTACCACCGCCGAGCGGGTGCCTTCGCTTCCCGATGTGCCCACCACGGCGGAGCTGGGCCTGCCGCGCGTGATCTCCGATAACTGGTATGGCTGCGCGGTGCCCGTGGCGACACCGGCGGCCATCCGCGAGTCCTTGCGCGAGGCCGCCACCCGCGCGCTGCACAGCGAGGCGCTGGAGAGCGAGTTCCGCCGCCAGGGCGGCACCGCCGCGCCGCTGGCGCCCGAGGCCTATCTCGACTTCCTGCATGCCGAGGCCGAGAAATGGGGCCCACTTGTGCGGCAGAGCGGCGCCGAGACGCTGTGATGGCGCCGGAGTTCGGCTTCCCCTCGCGCCTGCCGGCGCTGCTCGGGATCCGCTACCCCATCGTGCAAGGCGGGATGAGCTGGGCCTCTTCCTCCGCCGCGCTGGCGCTCGCCGTGGCGCGCGCCGGCGGGCTCGGCACCATCGCCGCCGGGCCGATGCGCCCGGAGGCGCTGGTCGAGGCGATCCGCACGGTGCGGGCCGGCACCGAGGCGTCCTTCGCCGTCAACATTCCACTCTACAACAAGCGTTCCGCCGAATTCCTTGACATCGCCGAGGCCGAGCGCGTGCCGGTGGTGATCGCCTCGCAGGGCGGGCCGCGCGCGCATCTGCCGCGCTTCCATGCCTATGGCGCGAAGTGGCTGCATGTCGTCGCCTCGCCCGTCCATGCGGCGAAGGCCGAGGGGGCGGGCGTGGACGGCCTGATCGTGGTCGGCGGCGAGGCCGGCGGGCATCCGGCGCCGGACGAGGTTTCCGCCATGGTGATGGTGCGCGCCGTAGTTCAGGCTGTGACGCTGCCGGTGATCGGCGCCGGCGGCGTGGCCGATGGTGCGGGCATCGCCGCGATGTTCGCGCTTGGCGCGGAAGGCGCACAGCTCGGCACGCGCTTCCTGATGACGGAGGAGGCCACGGTGCATCCCGCCTACAAGGAGATGGTGCGCAAGGCCGCGCTCTCCGACACCACCCTGGTCGGCCGCGGCGGCCTGCCGGTGCGCCAGCTCCGCAACCGCTTCACCGAGGAAGTGGACGCCGCCGAGCGGGCGGGCCACCAGAAGGAAGCCCTGGCGCTGCTCTATGCCAGCCGCAGCCTGAAGCTGGCGGCGCTGGAGGGCGATGTCGAATGGGGCAAGGTGGAGGCCGGGCAGACCGCGGGACTGATCAACGATATCCTGCCCGCCGCTGAGGTGATGCATCGCCTCGTCACCGAGGCGGAGGCGGTGCGCCGCCGGCTCACCGGCCAGCCCGCGGCGGTGCCCGCATGATCCGCACCGAAAGCCGCGGCACCGTGCGCCTGCTGTTCCTGGCGCGGCCGGAAAAGCGCAACGCCATCGACACCGCCCTGGCGGAGGGCCTCATCGCGGCGCTCCGGGCAGCGGACGACGATCCGGCCGTGACCGCCATCGTGCTGGGCGCCGAGGGGCCGGGCTTCTGTGCCGGCGCCGATCTTGCCGAGTTGCGTGCCGTTTCCGCCGACCCCTCCGCCCGTGCCGCCCGCGCGGCGCTGAGCGAAGCGATCCTGCTCGCGCCCGGCCGCACGGCCAAGCCGGTGGTGGCGGCGGTGCAGGGCGCCGCGCTCGGTGCCGGCGCGGCCCTCGCGCTCTGCTGCGACCAGATGCTGATGGCCGAGGGCGCCAGCCTGGGCTTCCCGGAGGCGAAGCACGGCATGCTGCCGGCGCTGATGGCGCCCGTGCTGCTGCGCCACCTCGCGCCAAGGCAGGTCTTTTCGTTATTGGCGAGCGGGCGGGCCTTGCCCGTGGCGGAAGCGGCCGCCCTCGGCCTCTGCCCGGCGCCCGTTCCCGCCGAGGCGCTGCTGGAGCGTGCCGCCGCGCTGGCGGAAAGCCTCGCCACCCTGCCGCCGCCGGCGATGCTGGCCCTGAAGCAGCTCTGCGCGGCCGGCGCGCAGCCCCTGCCGGAAGGTTTCGCGCGGGCGCGCGCCGCCCGGGAGGCCCTGGCATGAGGCCGCTCGAAGGACTGGTGATCCTCGACCTGTCCCGCGTGCTGGCCTGCCCCTTCGCGACCATGCTGCTGGCGGAGATGGGCGCCGAGGTCATCAAGGTGGAGCAGCCGGGCAGCGGCGACGAAACCCGCAGCTTCGAGCCCTTTGCCGAGGGGCCGGGCGGCAGCGTCAGCGGCTACTACATGGCCTGCAACCGCGCCAAGCGCTCGATCACCGTGAACCTGCGGCATGAGGAAGGGCGGCGGATCATCCGCGATCTCGCCACGCAAGCCGATGTGCTGGTCGAGAATTTCCCCACCGGCGCGCTGAAGAAGCGCGGGCTGGACTGGGCTTCGCTCGCCGCCGTGAACCCGCGCCTGGTCTATATCTCCTGCACCGGCTTCGGGCAGTCCGGGCCCTATGCGAAGCGCAAGGGATACGACACTGTCTTCCAGGCCATGGGCGGGCTGATGAGCCTGACCGGCGAGCGCGGCGGCGGGCCGGTGAAGCCCGGCCTGCCGGTGGCTGACCTCTCCTCCGGCCTCTGGGTCGCCATCGCCATCCTCTCGGCGCTGCGCGGGCGCGACCGCACCGGCAAGGGCGGGCATGTGGACGTCTCGATGTTCGACGCGCAGGTGGCGCTGCTGACCATCGCGGCGGCGCGGCATTTCGCGCTGGGCGAGGTGCCGCCACGTCTTGGCACCGAGCATCCCGGCCGGGTGCCGAGCGCCAGTTTCCGCTGCGCCGATGGCCGCTACCTGCACGTCACCGCCAGCGACCAGCATTGGGCGCCGCTCTGCGCCGCGCTCTCGCTCGATGCGCTGGCCGCCGACCCGGAACTGGCCACCAATGCCGGCCGCGTGGCGCGGCGCGAGGAGGTCATGCGCGCCATGGGCGCCGCGCTGGCGGAGCTGCCGCGCGGCGAGGCCTTCGCACGGCTGGACGCCGCCGGCGTGCCCGCCGGCCCGGTGCTGGAACTGGACGAGGTGCTGGCCGACGAGCATGTGCGTGCGCGCGGCATGGTGTCCAGCTTCGAGCACCCGTTGCTCGGGCGCTTCCCGGCCCTGCCGGTGCCGCTGCGCTTCGAGGGCTGGGGCGATCCGGAGGTCGGGCGGCCGCCGCTGCTCGGCGAGCATACCGAGGCGGTGCTGCGAGAGCGCCTCGGGCTGGATGCTGCGCGCATCGCGGAACTGCGGGAGATGGGAGCGCTATGACCGAGGCCGTGCTGTGGGAGATGTCCGCCGAGGGCGTCGTCACCCTGACCCTGAACCGTCCCGAGGCGCGCAACGCGCTGAACACGGCCATGGCGGAGGCGCTGCTCGCCGGCGCCCGCCGCGCCGTGGCCGAGGCGGCGAAGCTGGTGCTGGTGCGCGCCAACGGACCGGTCTTCTGCGCCGGCGCCGACCTGAAGGAGCGCAAGGGCATGGGCGAGGATCAGGTCCGCGCCCGGCGCCTGAAGGGCTTCGCCGCCTATGACGCGCTGGAGCGGCTGCCGATGCCGAGCATCGCCGTGCTGCAGGGTCCGGCGGTCGGCTCGGGCGGCGAGATCGCCGCCGCCTGCGACATGATCGTGGCGACGCCCGCCGCCTCCTTCCGCACGCCGGAGGCGCTCTGGGGCACGGTGGGCGCGACGCAGCGCCTGCCGCGCATCATCGGCAAGCGGCTGGCCAAGGACATGATGTTCACCGGCCGCACCCTCTCCGCCGAGGAGGCGCAGCGCGCCGGGCTGGTCTCGCGCCTGGTGCCGGAGGCGGCGCTGGAGGAGACCCTGGCGGAGATCGCGCGCACCATCCTCGCCGCGCCCGCCGGCGCGCTGCGCCAGGCCAAGCGCTGCATCGACGAAGGCGTGGAGCGCGACCCGCGCGCCGCACTCGCCACCGAGCTGATGGCGATCGAGGAGAATCTCGCGGAAGGCGCCTGGCGCGCCACCATGGCCGGCTTCGGGAGCACCGCGCGATGAGCGCGCCCTTCATGTTGGACGGCATCTGCCCGCTGACCAGCGAGGCCGCCCTGCGCCGCGCCATCACCATCGCGCCGGAGGTCGAGGCGATCGTCGCCCCCGCTGGCCGCATCACTTTCGCTGCACTCGCCGAGGAAGTCGCGGCCATCCGCGCGGCGCTGGCCGCCGCCGGCGTGCGGCGTGGTGACCATATCGGCATCTGCCTCGGCAACGGGCCGCGCTGGGTGGCGCTGTTCCTGGCGATCGGCTCGCTCGGTGCGGTGACGGTGCCGGTGAACACCCGCTTCCGCGCCGAGGAAATGGCCTATGCGCTGCGCCAGTCGCGCGTGCGCATGCTGTTCCTGGCCGACCGTTTTCTGCGCGTCGATTTCGTTGCCATGCTGCGCGGCATCTGCCCGGCGCTCGATGGCCGCCTTCCCGATGCCGCCCTGCCTGATTTGCAGAAGGTCGTCGTGCTGGGGGAGGAGGTGCCGGCCGGCGCCACGGCCTGGCATGACTTCCTGGCCGCCGCACGCGACCGCGTGGCGCCCTGTTGCGCGCCAGACGACACCCTGCTGATCCAGTACACCTCGGGCACCACCTCCTTCCCCAAGGGCGTGCTGCTGACGCATCGCAGCATGTGTGCCGATGCCTTCTTCTCCGGCGGGCGCATGGGGCTGCGCGTCGCAGACCGCTTCCACAGCGCGCGCCCCTTCTTCCATGTCGCGGGCAGCACGCTCTCCATCCTGTCCTGCCTGCAGCACGTGGCGACACTGGTCACCATGGACCGCTTCGAACCGGGCGAGGCGCTGCGGATCATGGAGGAGGAGCGCTGCACGCATTTCTCCGGCAACGACACCATGGCGCTGATGCTGCTGAACCACCCGGACCGTCCGAAGCGCCGCCTCGCGCTGCGCGGCGCCTGGGCAGCCGCCTCGCCTGGCATCGTTCGCCGCATCATCGATGAGCTGGGCGCGCGCGAATGCGTCGTCGGCTACGGGCTTTCGGAAGCCTCGCCGAACGTATCGCAATCCGCCTGGTGGGAGCCGGAGGAAATCCGCGTCAGCGGGCGCATGCTGCCGGAGCCAGGCGTCTCCGTCCGCATCCGCCCACTTGATGGTGGCCCCGACTGCCCGCCCGGCATCGAGGGCGAAATCCTGGTGCGCGGCTGGAACGTCATGCAGGGCTATTTCGATAAGCCCGAGGAAACGGCCAAAGCGCTCGACGCCGAGGGCTGGCTTTCCACCGGCGATCTCGGCCGCCTCGATGCCGAAGGCCGCCTGCAGTTCACCGGCCGCGCCAAGGACCTGGTGCGCGTGGGCGGCGAGAACGTCTCCCCCGCCGAGGTGGAGGACATCCTGAACCGCCACCCCGCCGTGCGGCAGGCCGTGGTGGTCGGCGTGCCCGATGCGCGGCTGATGGAGGTGCCCTGTGCCTTCGTCATCCCGAACGAGGGCCATGTGGTGGAGGAGCAGGCGCTGATCGGCTGGAGTCGCGAGAACATGGCGGGCTTCAAGGTGCCCCGCTATGTCTGCGTCGTCGAAGGCTTCGAGGCGATCGGCATGACGGCCAGTTCCAAGATCCAGAAGCGCCTGCTGGCGGAACATGCGGTGAAGCTGCTGGGCCTGGAGAAAAGGCCGGGGGAATGAATTCCCCCGGGCCCCCTTCTTTTTTCTGTCAGTTTAACCGCCACGGAGGGCACGCCAACGAGCGTGCCCGAGAACTTGCAAAAAGAAAGGGGGTCTGGGGGAACCCCTGTTCCCCCAGTCTTCTCACCGAGGGAACCCATGACCGCCACCACCCCCGAGGGGAGTTTCGCCGCCCTGCCCGGCGTCCGCCTGTTCTACCGCGACACCGGCGGCGACGGACCGCCGGTCGTGCTGCTGCACGCCAATACCGGCACCAGCGCCTGCTGGCCTGACCAGTTCGCTGCCTTTGCCGCCGCAGGCTATCGCGTCATCGCCTTCGACCGGCGCGGCTGGGGGCAGAGCCTCGCCGATCCTTCGACCGGGTCGCAGCCGGGCAGCGTCGCCGAGGATCTTGCCGCGCTGGTCGAGCATCTGCGCCTGCCGAACTTCCACCTGCTCGGCGTCGCCGGCGGCGGCTTCGCGGCGCTGGACTATGCCTCCTGGCGGCAGGATAGGCTGCGCAGCCTGGTCATCGCCGCCAGCACCGGCTCCTTCGCCGAGCCGGAGATGGAGCAACTCAGCCAGAACATCGCCATTCCCGGCTTCCGTGAGCTACCGGAAACCTTCCGCGAGATCGGCCCTTCCTTCCGCGCCGAGCATCCCGAGCGCGTGGCCGCCTGGCATGCGGCCGAGCAGGTGGCGCGGCAGCCGGGCGCCACGCCGCAATCGCCGCGCACGCCGAACACCTTCGCCAAGGTCAGCGTGATCCGCATCCCGGTGCTGGCGATCAGCGCGAGCGCCGACCTGCTGGCGCCGCCCGCGCTGATGCGGCGTTGGGTGCGGCACCTGCCGCAGGCTGAATGGCTTACCATCGCCGATGCCGGCCACTCGGTACCGATGGAACAGCCGGACCTGTTCAACGAGGCGGTGCTGGCCTTCCTCCGCCGGCACTGAGCGTTTCGGGCCGCGCCTCTCCGATCAGGGGCGCAGCACCACCCGGCCGAGCGCCTGCCGGTCGCGCACCAGGGCCATGGCCTCGCGGAACCGCTCCAGCGGCAGCGCGGCATGCACTTCCGGGTGCAGCTTGCCCGCCTGCCACCAGTCCAGCAGCTGTTGCCAGAGGGCGCGCACCCGCGGCGCATAGGCGCGGCGGTTGTCGCCGGGCGACCAGCCGATATAGGTGCCCCAGTTCAGCCCGGCCACGCCGATGTTCTTCAGCAGCAGCAGGTTGACCCCGAGCTGCGGGATGCTGCCGGCGGCATAGCCGAGCGTCAGCAGCGTGCCGCCCTCGCCGAGGCAGCGCAGCCCCTCGTCGAAGGCCGCGCCGCCCAGCGTGTCGAGCACCAGGGAGACGCCGGCCCCGCCGGTGATCTCGCCCACGGCGGCGCGGAAGGGCTGCGCACTGTCCAGCACGGCCTCGGCGCCGCGCGCCCGCAGCGCCGCGTGCTTGGCCACGCCCGCACGGGCGATGACCCGGGCGCCGGCGGCGCGCGCCACCTCCAACCCGGCCAGCCCGACGCCGCCGCCGGCGCCCTGCACCAGCACCCACTGGCCGGGTTCCAGCCGCCCGCGCCAGAGCAGCGCGGCGGCGGCGGTGGGATAGCTGATGGGCAGGGCCACGGCGGCCTCGGCCGGCAAGCCTTCGGGCAGCGGCATGACATGGATGTCGTCCGCCACCGCCTCCTCCGCCATGCCGCCCCAGTCCAGCGCGGCGAAGACGCGGGTGCCGGGCGGCGGCGCCTCGGCATCCGGCGCCGCCTCCAGCACCGTGCCGACCACCTCGGTGCCCGGCGCGAAGGGCAGCGGCGGACGACGCTGGTACTTCCCCGCCACCACCAGCTGCATGGCGAAGGAAACGCCCACCGCCTCGACGCGGATCCGCACGCCGCGCGGGCGCAGCGGCGGCGGCGGGACCTCCTTCAGCTCCAGCGCGTCGAAGTCGCGCCAGCTCTCGCAGATCAGCGCGCGCATCAGCTGGGCTCGATCCCGGCCTCGCGCACCAGCCGGCCCCAGCGCTCGTATTCGGCGCGGGTGAAATCGGCGAAGTGCTCGGGCGTGTCGGCCACCGGCTCGGCGCCGAGTGAATCCAGGCGCGCCCGCCCCTCTGACGTGGCCACCACCCGCGCCACGGCCTGCTGCAAGCGCGTAATCAGCCCCGCCGGCATCCGGGCCGGCCCCCAGACACCGTACCAGGTGGCGATCTCGTAGCCCGGCACCCCGGCCTCGGCGATGGTCGGCAGGTCGGGGAAGGCGGCAACCCGCCCGGCGGTGCTGACTGCCAGCGCGCGCAGCTGGCCGTCGCGCACTGCGCCGGCACTGCTCGGCATGGAGTCGAACATCAGTTGGATATTGCCGGCCATCAGGTCCTGCACGGCGGGGCCGGAGCCGCGATAGGGCACATGCGTCATCCGCGTGCCGGTGAGTTGCTTGAACAGCTCGCCGGCCAGATGCGGCGCCGCGCCGATGCCGGAGGAGCCATAGGAGGCCTTGCCGTCCTGCGCCTTGAGCCAGGCGATCAGCTCGGGCACCGAGCGCACCGGCAGGTCGCGGTTCACCACCAGCATCAGCGGCACGCGGGCGATGTTCGTCACCGGCGCGAAATCGGCCAGCGTGTCGAAGGGCATCTGCCGGTTGAGGTGCGGGATGATGACGTGGATCGAGGCATTGACCAGGATCGTGCCGCCATCCGGCGCCGCGCGAGCCACCTCGCCACTGCCGACCACCCCCGAGGCACCGCTGCGGTTGTCCACGACGACGCTGGGCAGGCCCTCGGCCGGCAATCCCTGCGCCACCACCCGCGCCAGGATGTCCGTCGGCCCGCCCGGCGGATAGGGCACCACCATGCGCAGCGTCCGCGTGGGCCAGGCCTCCTCGGCACGCGCGGCCGGCAGCGCCGCCCCCAGGCCGAGCATCCCGGCGGCCGCCATCGCGCGCCGGCGCGTGAAGCTGGTCATCCGTGCTTCCTTCCCTGTTCGTGCTTTTTTCGCGAATGATGCATCCACAAAAGGGAAGGAAGCGCAATGCAGGAGGAAACGCGCCCCTATCGCGGGCTGCGGGTGCTGGACGCCAGCCAGGGCATCGCCGGCCCCTATTGCGGCATGCTGCTGGCCGCGCAGGGCGCCGATGTGGTGAAGCTTGAGCCGCCGGAGGGCGACTGGTCACGCGGCCTTTCCACTCGCGCCAAGGGGCAGTCGGTGATGCATATCACCTTCAATCGCGGCAAGCGCAGCGTGGTGCTGGACCTCAAGCAGCCCGAGGATCGTGCCGCCGCCCAGGCGCTCGCCGCCCGGGCAGACGTGCTGATCGAGGCCTTCCGCCCGGGAGTCGCCGCGCGCCTCGGCCTCGGCCCGGAGGCGACGCCGGAGCATGCGATCTGCCTGTCCATCTCCGGCTTCGGCCAGCAGGGGCCTTATGCCGAGCGGCCCTGCACGGATTCCGTGGCGCAGGCCTTCTCGGGCCTCGCGGCGCTGAATGCCGGCTCGGATGGCGTGCCCAACAAGGTCGGCACGCTGATAGCGGATGTGGTGACGGGGCTCTCCGCCTTCGCCGCGGTGCAGGCGGCGCTGGCGCAGCGCGCGCTGGAGCGCGCCGCGGGCGTCGCACCGCGCCGCCGGGTGCTGGACGTCTCGCTGATGGCCGGCATGGCGGGGCTGCTGGCCATGCCGCTCGCCGAGGCCGGGCTGCTCGGCCGCGCCCCGGCGGCGCTGAACATCCCCGCCGGCAGCTATCAGGCCGCCGACGGCGTCTGGGTCATGGTCGCGCTGGTGCGGGAGGCGGAGTTCGTCGCGCTCTGCGAGGTACTCGGCCTGCCCGAACTGCCCTCTGACCCGCGCTTCGCCAGCTTCGCCGAGCGGGCCACCCATCGGGAGGCGCTGCTGCCGCAGATCCGCGCCGCCTTCGCCAGAGATACGGGGGAAAACTGGCTGCGCCGGCTCGCCACCGCCCGGCTGCTGGCCTCGCGGGTCAACACGCCGCTGGACTGGCTGGCCGACCCCCATGTGCAGGCCAGCGGCGCCGCCGGCATGCTGCACCAGCCGGAACTCGGCAGCCTGCCGATGCCGGCCCTGCCGGGCCTCGGGCACTGGCTGCCCCCCGCCCCCGCGCTCGGCGCCGATACCGCGACGGTGCTGCGCGAGCTCGCCGTTCCCGCCGGCTGAGGGGCGCTGCCGGGGCCGCCGCGCTCAGCGCTTCGCGGCGCGCCGCTCGATATTCGGCAGGAAGGCGGTCAGCACGCCGAGAAGCGGCAGGAAGGAGCAGATGCGGTAGACCGTGTCGATGCCGGCCCAGTCCGCCATCTCGCCGAGCGCCGCCGCGCCGAGACCGCCCAGCCCGAAGGAGAGCCCGAAGAACAGCCCGGCCACCAGCCCGACCTTCCCCGGCATGAGCTGCTGCGCGTAGACGAGGATGGCGGGAAAGGCGGAGGAGATGATCAGCCCGATCACGATGGTCAGGATCACCGTCGTGGTCAGGCCGACATAGGGCAGCGTCAGGGTGAAGGGCAGCACGCCCAGGATCGAGAACCAGATCACCGGAAGCCGCCCCACGCGGTCGCTGACCAGGCCGCCCAGGACCAGGCCGACCACCAGCGAGGCCAGGAAGACGAAGAGGTAGATCTGCGCCGCCTGCACCGAGACGTCGAAGCGCTGGATCAGGTAAAAGGTGTAGTAGGAGCTGAGGCTGGCCGTGTAGACGTTCTTGGAGAAGAGCAGCGCGATCAACACGCCGATCGCCAGCAGCACCCGGCCGCGCGGCAGCACGAGGCTCTCGACCCCGGCGCCCCGGCCCCGGGGATGCACCGCCATCCGATTGCGCGCATACCAACCGCCGACCCGCACCAGCACCAGCATGGCCAGCAGCGCCGCGGCCGAGAACCAGACGATGCTGCCCTGCCCCCGCGGCGCGACGATGAAGGCCGCCAGCAGCGGCCCGATCGCCTGGCCGAAATTGCCGCCCACCTGGAACAGCGACTGCGCCATCCCGTAGCGCCCGCCCGAGGCAAGGCGCGCAACGCGCGAGGATTCCGGGTGGAACACCGAGGAGCCGACACCGATCAGCGCCGCCGCCAGCAGGATGACGCCGTAGCTGGAGGCGTATGCGAGCACCAGCAGCCCGATCAGGGTCGAGCCCATGCCCACCGGCAGCGAATAGGGCATCGGGCGGCGGTCGGTGTAGAGGCCGACCACCGGCTGCAGCAGCGAGGCGGTGCACTGGAAGGCCAGGGTGATGAGCCCGATCTGGCTGAAATCGAGGTGGTAGGCGTCCTTCAGGATCGGGTAGAGCGCCGGCACCAGCGACTGGATCAGGTCGTTCAGCATATGGCAGAAGCTGAGCGACAGCAGAACGGCGAAGGCCGTCTCGCCCGCCCCCCGCTGCGGCGCCGCGGAGGGCGGTGCGCCGATCCCCTGGTCACGATCTGGAGTCAGTGCCGACTGGCTCATGAATGCAGGGCCTCTCATTCCGGGGCCGGCGAGTATCATGCTGCCCCTACCAGGGGCGCAACGGCCCCTCCCGGGCGGGCAGCCCTGCCAGCCCCGCAGGGCTCGGACACCCTCAGGACGTGCCGGCCTCGCGCCCCGGCGGAGGCTGGAAGGACATCTCCTCCAGCCGGGTCTGCACCGTCCGGCCGCTCTGCCAGGAATTGGCGCCCGGCGCGACCTCGGGCATGGGAATGTCGGCGCGCTCCTGCCGGCGCCGTTCCGAGGAGAGGCCGAGCCGGGCGTCGCGCGCCGCGACCATCGCCGGATCGACCTGCCCGTCCTCGGTGAAGCCCATCATCAGCTGCGGGATGCCGTAGGGGAAATCATCCCGATCGATCTGCCAGGTGTGGAAGGTCTTGCCGTAGGTGCTGACGAGGTCCTTGAAATAGGCATGCTCCGCCAGCTCGGGAATGCCGGGCGCCATCAGCGTGCCGGACTTCACCTCGTAGTGGTGGCTGTGCCAGAGCCGCTTCTCCTCCTCCGGCAGGCGGCGGAAGCGCTCCTCGCTGATGATGTATTCGATGCCGATCAGCCGCGCGTCGGGGCGGTTGGAGTCGAAGATCACGCACTGATGCAGGTCGTGCTGGAGGTGGATGCAGAAATGCGTGGCCTCCACCTGACGGCCCATCTCGTCGGCATAGAAGTGGAAGCCGTTCAGATAAGTGCTCATCGCCTCCAGCGGATACTTCCGCTGCATCGCGCCCGCCGCCGCGTCGAGCAGGCGGTGCTTGAGCGGGTGGCCCTGCCCGACCTGCGCGGTGCTTACCGCCTTGCGGCCGAGCATCATCCCGGCGGCGACGGCCAGGCCGGCGGCCACGCCGAGGCCGACCGGGCCAAGCAACCCCCCGGAGGAGCAGTGCGGACAGGAAGCGCCGTGTAGCCGGGCCATGATTCATCCCTCCCTTCAGCGCCTGGGTAACGTACGGCGCCAGGGAAGTTTGCCCCAGGGGAAGTTTGCCGCTCCGGTGGCTCGGCGGTGGACGCAATTAAGAATTAATGTCAATCAGGTGCGCAGCCCCGCCGTCGTTGGAGACTCCCGCCGATGATTCCGGACCTCGCCTCCGCCCTTTCCGGCCCGTTGGCCTTCGCCCGGGAATGCCTCGCCGCGCCGGAGGACGACCGCCCTGCCATCCCTTGCGCAGCGCTTTGCGAGCCGGAAATCCTGGCCGCCGTCGCGGCCCCCTTCACCGAGCGCCTCTCGCCGCAGGACCGGCATGCCAGCCTCTCGATGTGGAGCCAGTACTACTTCGCGCGGCTGATCTATCCGGTCCTCGGCGCCAGCCTGCTGCTCGGGCGCGACCTGCCGGCCGGGGCACAGGACATGGCCGTGGTGCTGGGGGAGGATGGCGCGCCGGAGGCCTTCCGCCTTCCGCATGCCGGGCAGCCCTGCGCCGCGCCGCAGGATTGCAGCCGCTTCGCCACCCTGGTGCGCGGGCACCTCGAGCCGGTGGTGCGGGCCATGGCGGCGGCGAGCGGGGCCTCACCCCGGCTGTTCTGGTGCAATGCCGGCGTCCGTTGCGACCACGTGCTGCGCCTGTTGGAGGGCCATGCGGACACCGCGCCCGCCCAGCGCCTGCTGTTCGGTCTGCCGCACTGGGCGGAGGAGGACAGCGAAGGCGAAGCCTGGCCCAATCCGCTGCCGCAGACAGTACGCCATGTCGAGGAAGACGGGACTCCGGTGGTGCGCCGCCGCGTCTGCTGCCTGCGCCACCGACTGGCGGGTTTCGAGGCCGGCTGCTCCTCCTGCCCCCTGCCGGCGGTGCGCCGACGCGCGCTCCACTGAGGCATCCTCGCCGCGGCAGGGGTCGCCGCAACCCGGCGGGCGCCCCGGCATTCTCCGCCTGCGAGCAGGATGCCAGCCCCATGATCACACGCACCGTTCCCCGCCCGGTCTCGATGACGGTGAGCAGCGACATGCTGAGCCAGTACAAGGCGCCGGGCGTCACCATCGCGCCCGTACCGGAGGACCCCGCGAAGCTCCGCATCACCGCTCCGGACGAGGCGGCCGCCGACGCCGCCGAGGTCTGGCTGGCGGAGATGGACACGCCCGCCGACTAGCGCGGCCCCGCTCGCAGGGAGGATCAGCCGCCGTGACGGTCCCTTACGACCTCGACCGCTTCGTGCAGGCGCAGGAACCGGTGATCGCGCAGGTGCGCCGCGAGCTGGCCGAAGGCCGGAAGCGCAGCCACTGGATGTGGTTCGTGTTTCCCCAGCTGCGCGGCCTCGGACACAGTGCCATGGCGCAGCACTACGGCATCACCGCGCTGCCGGAGGCGCGGGCCTATCTCGACCACCCCGTGCTGGGGCCGCGGCTGGTGGAATGCACGGAGCTGGTCAATCGGGTCGAGGGCCGCTCCGTCCACCAGATCTTCGGCAGCCCCGACGACCTGAAGTTCCACTCCTCGATGACCCTCTTCGCCGCAGCGCGGCCGGAGGAGCCGGCCTTCCACAGCGCGCTGGACAAGTATTTCGCCGGCGCGCGGGACCGGCAGACGGTCGCACGCCTGTCGGACGGGGCCGCATCCTGAGGGGTGGGCGGGAAGGCCCCGGCCCTTCCCTCACGACACAGGCCCGCCTCAGTTCGCCGTCACGCCCGCCTCGCGGATCAGCTTGCCCCAGCGCTGCAGCTCAGAGCTGATCAGGGCGGCGAACTGTTCCGGCGACATGGGCGCCGGCAGCGCCCCTTCCTGCTCCAGTCGCTGCTTCACCTCCGGGCTGTTCAGGCTGGCATTCACCTCGGTGTTGAGGCGGGTAACGATGGCCGGCGGCGTGCCGGCCGGGGCCGCGATGCCATACCACGGCACCACGTTGAAGCCGGGCGAGACGGTCTCGGAGACGGTCGGGATGCCGGGCAGGCTGGGAACGCGCTCGGCGCTGGAGACGGCGAGGGCGCGCAGCATGTCCTGCCGCACCAGCGGCATGACGGTCGGCGCGCCGCCCAGCGTCACGTCGGTGCGGCCCGCCACCAGGTCGTTCAGGGCCGGCCCCAGGCCGCGATAGGGCACATGCTCCATCTCCAGCCCCAGCGCGTTGCAGAAAGCGAGCATGACGATATGCCCGGCGCTGCCATTGCCTGCCGAGCAGTAGCGGAGCTCCCCGGGATGGGCGCGCGCATGGGCCACCAGGCCCTGGACGTCCTGGAAGGGCAGCTTCGGGTGGACGACCAGCACATTCGGCACCATGGCGATCATCGCCACCGGCGCGAAATCCTTCAGCACGTCATAGGGGAGCTGGGGATAGATCGCCGGGTTCACCGCCAGCGTGCCGATATGGCCGAGCAGCAGCGTGTAGCCATCGGGCGCCGAGCGGGCGACATTCTCGGAGCCCACCGCGCCGCCGGCGCCGGCCCGGTTCTCCACCACCACCGGCTGGCCGAGCCGGGGCGCGAGCTGGTCGGCGATGGCGCGGCCCAGCGTGTCATTGGCTGCCCCGGGCGGGAAGGGCACCACCAGGCGGATCGGCTGGCTGGGCCAGGGCTGCGCCGCGCGCAGGCCGATGGCCGGGGCGGCGAGCCCCGCCGCCGTGCCGAGCAGCAGGCCACGGCGCCTCACGGCCGCGCCTCCGCCCCGGCGCGGCCGCGCAGCCGCGCCCGCTCCTCCTCCGAATAGCCGAGCTCGCGCAGGATGGCCTCGCCATCCTCGTCGAGGCGCGGCGCCCGCCGCGAGGGCGCGACGCCGCTGCGCGAATAGCGGTTCGCATGACGCAGGCCGAGCATGGTGTCCTCCCCCTGTTGGTCCGGCGTGTTTCCGCCCGGTTCCTCGGTCAGCACGCCGGAGCCGCGCAGCTGCGGATCCTCCAGCAGGCTGTCCAGCGTGTGGTAGCGCATCGCCGGCACGTCGTGCTGGCGCAGCAGCGGCAACCATTCGTCGGTGGTGCGCTGGGCCATGGCCTCGGCGCGCACGCGGAAATAGGCGGCGACATTCTCCAGCCGCGCGCCGACGCTGCGGAAGCGCGGGTCCTCCTTCAGCTCAGGGCGGCCGATCGCGTCGAAGAAGCCGCGCGCCTGCTGGTCGGTATTGGCGGAGACGCAGATATAGCCGTCCCGGGTCGGCAGCGGCTTGGCGTCGGGCGTCATGATGCGCGGGTCGCCGAAGGCGCCCTCCGGGTCAAAGGTGCGCTGGCCGAGATGTTCGGAGAGCACGAAGGCCGCCGCGTTCTCGAACATCGGCACCTCTATCGCCTGCCCCGCGCCGTCGCGGCCGCGCCCCACCAGCGCGGCGCAGATCGCCTGCGCGGCGATGATGCCGACGATGTGGTCGGTCAGCACGAAGGGCGCGAAGCGCGGCTCGCCGGTCTGCTGCTGGAAGCAGGCGGCGACGCCCGAAAGCCCCTGGATGATGGTGTCGTAGGCCGGCGCGCCGTCATAGGGCCCGCCGCTGGCGAAACCCGAGATGGTGCAATGGATCATCCGCGGGTTCAGCGCCGATAGGGTCGGCCAGTCGAGCCCGAGCGAGGTCAGGGCGCGGGCGCGCATGTTGCTGATGAAGACGTCCGTCCGCTCCGCCAGCCGCCGCATCACCTCCCGGCCCGCCTCGGTCTTGAGGTCGAGCATGATGGAGCGCTTGTTGCGGTTGAAGTGCAGGAACTTCGGCGACAGGCCGGGCTGGCGCGCGCGGCCGCCGAGGCGGCGCATCAGGTCGCCCTCCGGCGGCTCCACCTTGATCACCTCGGCGCCCTGCTCGGCCAGCAGCAGCGTCGCCGTCGGGCCGACGATGACGCCTGTGGCATCCAGCACGCGGATGCCGGCCAGCGGTCCGCCGCTCATGCCGTCGCTTCCCCTTCGGCGATGGGCCGCCCCTGCTCGTCCAGCGCCCAGAGGACGAGGCGCCCCTCCGCCTCCTGCCGGCAGCGCAGCTCGCCTTTCCGGCCGACGAAGAAGGGCCGCACATTGCGCACGGAGAGCCGGCCGATGCGCCCGCCCGGCAGGTGCCGCTTGGCGAGCTCGCAGAGCCGCAGGGCCGTCAGCCCGCCATTCACCACCAGCGCGGGGTAGCCTTCCTCCTGCGTGGTGTAGGGCTGGTCGTAATGGATGCGGTGGCCGTTGAAGGTGACGGCCGAGTAGCGGAACAGCGTCACCGTGTCGGGCGCATAGTCCTCCGTGGCGGTCGGCTCCGGCAGCGGCGCGGGGGCGGCCGCCGGCGCGGGCGCCGCGCCCGCCGCCTTGCCCGCCTCCTCGCGATAGACGATGTCGTGCTCCTCGGTGACGACGACCTTGCCATCCGCCTCGATGCTGTGATCGACACGGACGAAGACCATCTGGCCGCTGCGCCCGGTCTTCGGCGTCACCGCCGCGATCGTCGAGGTGCGGCGCAGCGCCGCGCCGATCGGCAGCGGCGCCAGGAAGCGGATGCGCCGGCCGGCGAACATGCGGCGCGGCAGCGGCACCGGCGGCAGGAAGTCGCCCTTGCGCGGATGGCCGTCGGGGCCGAGTTGCGATTGCGGCGCGAGAGGGCCGAAGAACACCGCATGCCAGCCCTCCGGCAAGGCATCACCGCGCCGAAGGGCCATCGCGTCGCGGTCGAGCAGCGCCGCCAGGCGACGCACGATGGGCAAGGCGGCCTCGTCCTCCACCGTTTCACTGCGACCGACCCAGCCCTGCAGGGCCGCCGTTTCCGCTGCCATGTCCCGCATCGCATTTCCTCCCTGGCCCTCATCTGGCCGGGAGGATGCGGATGCGTCCAATGCAATGAAGTGACTGTTCGATGCAGAAAATGCATCATCGGCGCCATGCATCTCGACTTGCCCGGTCTGGAAGCCTTCATCGCCGTGGCCGATCTCGGCTCCTTCCAGCGCGCCGCCGCCCGGCTCGGCATCAGCCAGCCAGCGCTGACGCGGCGCCTGCAACGGCTGGAGCAGATCGTCGGGCGGGAGCTGCTGCTGCGGCGCTCACGCCCGATCCGGCTCAGCCCGGCCGGTGCGGCGCTGCTGCCGCAGGCTCAGGGCGCCATGGCGCAGCTCGCGGATGCGCTGCGCCGCGCCGGTGGCCGTGCCGAGACGCAGAACGTTGCGCTGGGCTGCCTGCCGACCCTCGCGGTGCGCTATCTCGGGCCGCTGCTGGCGCGCCACCGGCGGCACTGGCAGGGCGGCGAGGTCATCGTCTACGACCTGTCGGGCGCCGAGATCCGCAGTATGCTGGAAGAAGGCCGGCTCGACTTCGCGCTGACCGCCCTCGGGCCCGAGCACTGGGACATCGAGAGCATCCCGCTTATCGAGGAGCCTTTCTTCCTGGTCTGCCCCGAGCGGCACCGGCTCGCCAGCCGCGCCACCGTGGCCTGGGGCGAGTTGGCGAAGGAGCCGCTGGTCTCGATCGGGCCGCTCAGCGAGAACCGCCGCATCATCGAGGCCGCGCTGCGCCGCGCCCGCGTCACCGCGCACTGGCGCGTCGAGGTGCGGCATCTCTCCACCGCCGTGGCGCTGGTCGCCGCCGGGGCCGGGCTGACCGCCCTGCCGGCCTCCGCCATCGCCGGGCGGGCAGGCCATGGCGTCGTGGCGGTGCCGTTGGTGGAGCCCGCCCTGGCGCGGCGGATCGGCCTGCTGCGACGGCGTGACCGGGTGCAATCGCCGGCGGCGCTCGACCTGATGGAGCAGATCCTTAAGACGCTCGGCACCGCGCAGCCGGAGGCCGTTGTCCGCGACAGGCGGCGCTGACGAAGGTCCGCCGGACCGTTACGCCGCCGGCCCGGCGTGCTAGGTTTGAACGGACTGGGGAGTTCAATCCATGCCGGCATCCGACGCCTTGCCCCTCGCCGAAAGCCGCACCGCCCGCACCCGTGCCCCGGAGCAGACGCGGCGCGAGATCCTTGACGCCGCCATCGCGGAGTTCAGCGAGAAGGGCTTCTCCGGCGGCCGGGTGGACGACATCGCCGCACGCACCAGCACCACCAAGCGCATGATCTACTACTACTTCGGCAGCAAGGCCCAGCTCTACGCCGCCGTGCTGGAGGAGCTCTATGGCGGCATGCGCGACGCCGAGCAGGCCCTGCGGCTGGAGGACCTGCCGCCCGCCGAGGCATTGGCCCGCATGGTCGAGGTGACTTTCGACCATCACGCCGCGCATCCCGAATTCGTGCGGCTGGTCAGCGTCGAGAACATCCACGAGGCGCGCCAGGTCGCTGCCTCGCCCGCCATCCGCCAGCGCAATGCCGCGGTGATCGGCAGCATCACCGCCCTGCTCGCACGCGGCGTGCGGGCAGGCGTGTTCCGGCCCGGCCTCGACCCGCTCGACCTGCACATGCTGATCAGTGCCTTCTGCTTCTACCGTGTCTCGAACCGCCACACGCTGATGGCGATCTTCGGCCGCGACCTGCGGGCGCCGGACTGCATCGCCGCGCATCGGCGGATGATCGTAGAGGCGGTGCTGCGTTATGTGCGGCCCGGCGCAACCGAACCCCACCCGCAGGCAGCCGCCACGCCGCGGACCTGAGCCGGCGCTGCAGGCGCGCGACGCAGCGCCAAGCGGTCCGTTTTCTTTCAGCGACGGACACAAAGAAAAGCCAGGGCTGCCATCAGGCGGCCCTGGCTGTTTCAGCCGGCATGCGGATCACGGGCGATGGCGGCTCAGCGGGCGGCCATCACCGGCGGCCGGGTCTGGGCGAGATAGGCGACGTCGCCATTGCTGCCGCCGCGATCGACCGGCGTGCCTTCGGCCGACTGCGCGAAGCGAGCGTCCTCGTAGATGATCGACAGATTGTTGCCGTTGCCCTGGGTGTGGACAGTGCCGCCGCCAATGACGTTGCCCGTGTGGCTCTGGGCATAGGAGACGGAGAAGTTCTCGCCGTTGTCGTTCACCACCAGGTCACGGGCCTGGGCAGCGCCGGTGAGGCCGATCAGGGCGGCGGCAGCGAGAAGGGTGCGGGTGGCGTTCATGGTCTGAGATCCTGAGAAGGTTTCGGTCAGGGCAGCCTTCGGGGCCGCCGGTGACGCCGATATGCGCCTTCCGGATCATCTTCGTAATTGCTGAAATTCCGG
The DNA here is from genome assembly GCA_035565935.1 of Roseomonas sp. Taxonomy (GTDB): domain Bacteria; phylum Pseudomonadota; class Alphaproteobacteria; order Acetobacterales; family Acetobacteraceae; genus Pseudoroseomonas. The sequence continues at coordinate 183,356 of DATMRU010000073.1, read as the reverse complement.
CTATTTTCATCAGATATATTGATGGATAGTGACCACGCCGACAGCAGGCACGAAAGCCCCTCGACCTCCGACCTGATGGCCAGGCACGCCTCAGCCGGCGGCACTGCCCGGCGCACCCGCCACCAGCGCCGCGAAGTGGCGCAGCATCCGCCCGGCATCCGGAGCCAGACCGGTGAACAGGCGAAAGGCGCCCACTGCCTGGAAGACCGCCATGCCACCGCCGTCCAAGGTCCGGCAGCCAAGCGCCCGGGCGGTGCGCAGCAATTCGGTTTCCAGCGGGAAGTAGATGATCTCCGCGACCCAGAGGCCGGAATGCAACAGTGCCGCCGGCAGCGGCATGCCGGGATACTTGGCCATGCCGATCGGCGTGCAGTTGATCAGCCCGTCCGCTGCCGCGACGGCGGCCGCGAGATCGCCGCCGGCGACAACACGATCCTCCCCGAAGCGGGCAGCGAGCGACAGGGCGAGCCCCTCCGCGCGGGCGGCATCCACGTCGAAGACGGTGAGCCGCGCCGCCCCCAGCGTCAGCGCCGCATGGGCGACGGCAGCGCCCGCCCCGCCGGCGCCGAGTTGCACCACCCGCTCGCGCGGCGCCTCCGGCAGGCCGCGACGGAAGCTCTCGGCGAAGCCCCAGCCATCGGTGTTGTGACCGATCCGACGGCCCTCCCGCAGCACCACGGTGTTCACCGCGCCCAGCGCGCGCGCATCCTCCGAGACCTCGTCGAGCAATGGCAGCACGGCCTGCTTGCAGGGATGGGTGATGTTCAGCCCGGCGAAGCCCAGGCGCTCGGCGGCGGTCAGCAGTTCCGGTAGCGCCTCCGGGCCAAGGCCGAGCCGCTCCAGATCGATCCGCTGGTAGATCAGGCGGAGCCCCTGCTGGGCGCCTTCCCGCTCATGGAGGGCCGGGGTGAGCGAGGCGCCGATCCCGGTGCCGATCAGGCCGGCGAGAAAGGCGGGCCGGCTGTCCCATGTGGTCATGCGGGGCTCCTTGGCGCGGGCACGGCGCAGGGCGGGTCGAGGGGCGGTGGAGGAAGTTGCGCCCTTGCACCGTTTATGTACTATCTGGTACGTACACGTCAATGCAAACGCAGCCCAGGGCCCGCCGCTCCGGAAAGGCTGCCGCAATGGAGGAAGCAGAATGTCCCTGACCCGACGCGACCTTGGCCTCGGCCTGCTCGCCGCCACGACGCTCGTGGCTCCGCTGGCCCCGCGAGCCGCCCATGCCCAGGGGGAAGCCTATCCCGGCAGCCGCCCCGTCACCCTGGTCGTCGCCTGGGCGGCCGGCGGCTCGACCGACTTCGTCGCGCGGGTGCTGGCGCAGCAGCTCTCCAAGGAGCTGAATGGCAATGTGGTGGTGGACAACCGCCCCGGCGCCTCCGGCACCATCGGCCATGCCTCGGTGGCCCGCGCCAAGCCGGATGGCTATACCCTGCTGCTCGGCGTCAACTCCACCTATGCCATGTCGCGCCACCTTTTCCCGCAGCGCGGCTATGACGACGAGAAGGCCTTCGTCGGCATCGGCCGCGTCGCCATCTCGCCGATCTTTCTCTGCGTCAACCCGAAGCTCGGCGTGAAGGACATCCCCGGGCTGGTGGCCAAGGCGAAGGAGAAGCCGGGCGCGCTCTCCTACGGCTCATCGGGCGCCGGCTCCTCCGCGCACCTCGCCACGGAGCTGTTCCTGCGCCAGGCCGGGATCGAGATCCAGAACGTCACCTATCGCGGCGGCGCCCCGGCGGTGCAGGCGCTGATGACGAACGAGGTGCAGGTCGCCTTCGTGGACGCGGTGACGGCCCTGCCGATGATGGCCTCCGGGCAGATCGTGGCGCTCGGCGTCAGCACCCCCGAGCGCAACCCGCTGGCGCCCGAGATCCCCACCATCGCCGAACAAGGCTTCCCCGGCTTCGAGGCGACCAGCGACTTCGCCCTGATGGCGCCGGCCGGCACGCCGGAGCCGATCATCCGGAAGCTCGCCGCCGCCCTGCAGTCCGCCATGAAGGACCAGGAGATGCTGGCCAAGCTGCAGCAGAACGCCATCGTGCCCACGCCCGGCACGCCGGAAGCCTTCCCCGCCTATCTGACGGCGGAAAGCAACAAGTGGGGCGAACTCATCAAGAGCCGCGGCATTACCCTGGAGTGAGCGAAGGAGGGCAGCGCCATGGCCAGCTCGGATCCCTGCATCATCTCGGTCGCCATCACCGGCTCGGTGCCGCGCAAGAAGGACAACCCGGCCCTGCCGGTCACCGTGGCGGAGCAGATCGAGAGCACCCAGGCCGCCTATGAGGCGGGCGCCGCGCTGGTCCATGTGCATGTCCGCAATGCGGATGAGACGCCCTCCTCCGACCCGGAGAAGTTCGCCGCCTTCCAGGAGGGCATCCGCAGGCACTGCCCGGACATCATCGTGCAGTTCTCGACCGGCGGGCGCGGCCGCGCGCTGGAGGCGCGCGGCTCCATGCTGCATCTGAAGCCGGACATGGCCTCGCTGGCCACCGGCAGCGTGAACTTCCCGACCATCGTCTACGAGAACCCGCCGGATTTCGTGCGCAGCCTCGCCATCACCATGCGCGACAACGGCATCAAGCCGGAGATCGAGGTCTTCGACCTGGCGATGCTCTACAACACCGCGAACCTCGTGGCGGAAGGGCTGATCCTGCCGCCGCCACATGTGCAGTTCGTCTTCGGGGTGAAGAACGCCCTGCCGGCGCGGCGCGACATCCTGGAATTCGAGGTGGCGAAGCTGAAGGAGTTGCTGCCCGGCGCCACCTGGACCGCCGCCGGCATTGGCCGCCATCAGTTCGAGGTCGCCAGCTGGGCGCTGGAGATGGGCGGCCACTGCCGCACTGGCCTTGAGGACAATATCCGGATGGACCGCAACACCCTGGCCCCCAGCAATGCCGCGCTGGTGACGCATGTCGTCCGTATGGCCGCGGAGCATGGCCGCCCGGTTGCCACCGCCCGGCAGGCCCGCGCCCTGCTGGGCCTTCCGGCGGGGGCCCCGGGGGTGGCGGGCTGACGACCGATGCGGCATGGAGGCCGGCGAAGGCGCCCTGTGGCGTGACGGCCAGCCTATCCCGCCCTTCCCTCGGGGCCGGGGCGGGCGGGCCTGTTTCGATTTCTGACGGTGGAAAGGTCCGGCCATGGCTCGGAAGCGCTCGATTGCAACGGTCTGCCTCTCCGGCACGCTTCCCGACAAGCTGGAGGCCGCCGCGGCGGCCGGCTTCGAGGCGGTGGAGATCTTCGAGAACGACCTGCTGACCTTCGAGGGCTCGGCGCGCGAGGCCGGGCGCATGGCCGCCGATCTCGGGCTGGAGATCGCCATCTTCCAGCCCTTCCGCGACTTCGAGGCGATGCCGGAGCCGCAGCGCGCGCGCAACATGGACCGCGCCGAGCGCAAGTTCGACACCATGCAGGCGCTTGGCACCGACCTCGTCCTGGTCTGCAGCAACGTCCAGCCCAATGCCCTGCCGGAGCCGGAGCGCGCCGCCGCCGACCTGCGCGAGATGGCCGAGCGCGCCGCCCGGCGCGGGCTGCGCGTCGCCTATGAGGCGCTCGCCTGGGGCCGGCACGTGAACCGCTGGCGCCAGGCCTGGGAGATCGTGCGCCAGGCCGACCACCCGTCGCTCGGGCTGGTGCTGGACAGCTTCCACACCCTCTGCCTGGGCGACGATCTCGCCGGGTTGTCGGAGGCGGTGCCGGCGGAGAAGCTTTTCTTCCTCCAACTTGCCGACGCGCCGCGCCTCTCCATGGACGCGCTCTCCTGGAGCCGCCACTTCCGCAGTTTCCCCGGCCAGGGAGAGCTGCCGGTGCCGGCCTTCCTGCGCGCGGTGCTGGAGGCCGGCTATGCCGGGCCGCTCTCGCTGGAGATCTTCAACGACGAGTTCCGCGCCGCGCCGGCCCGCCGCATCGCCCGCGACGGGCTGCGCAGCCTGATCCGGCTGGAGGAGCAGGTGGGCGAGGCCACTCTGCCCGCCCTCCCCGCGCTCTCGGGCATCGAGTTCGTGGAATTCGCGGTGAATGGCGCGGCGCGGGAGGAGCTGGGCGCCTTCCTCGGCACGCTGGGCTTCCGGCGCGCCGGTACGCACCGCTCGAAGGATGTCGAGCTCTGGCGCAACGGCGGCGCCAACCTCGTCCTGAACGCCGAGCCGGACAGCGCCGCCGCCGAGCGCTTCGAGCAGCTTGGCCCCTCGGCCTGCGCCATGGCCTTCCGGGTGGATGACCCGGCGCGGCTGGTGGCGCGCGCGGAGGCGCTGCTCGCCCCCGTCTGGCGCGAGCGCACCGGCGAGGGCGAGCGCCGCATCCCGGCGGTGCGCGCGCCGGACGGCACGCTGATCTATCTCGTCGAGGATCCCGCGGCAGGCGCCCGGCCGATCTGGGAGGACGACTTCCACCTGGAGCCGGCGCCACCGGCGGAACCGCAGCCCGCCGCCGCGCTGCTCGGCCTGGACCATGTGGCACAGGCGCTGGCACCGGGCATGCTGGACAGTTTCGCGCTGTTCTACCGCGCCATCTTCGGCCTGGAGCCGGATACCCCCTGGGAGCTGCCGGACCCCTATGGCCTGGTGCGCAGCCGCGCCTTCACCGGTGGCGGGGGTAGCCTGCGCCTGCCGCTCAACGTCTCCGAAAGCAGCCGTACCGGCACCGGGCGCTTCGTCTCCGCCTTTGCCGGTGCCGGCGTGCACCACATCGCCTTCGCCACGGCGGATGCGGCGGCCACGGTGGACGCCGCCGCCGCGCGTGGCGCACCGCTGCTCGACATCCCGCCGAACTACTACGAGGACCTGGGCGCCCGCTTCGGCCTAGCTGACGACGAGCTTGCCGCGCTGGCCCGGCGGCACCTGCTCTACGACCAGGACGCGCAGGGCGGCGCCTTCCGCCACGCCTATACTCACGCTTTCCGCGACCGCTTCTTCCTGGAGGTCGTCGAGCGGGCCGGCGGCTATTCGGGCTTCGGCGCCGCGAATGCGGGGGTGCGGATGGCCGCGCAGCGCCGGCAGACCCCGCGCCCCCATACCGAGGCCGCCACGCTGCCAACGGGCAACCACACGTCCTGAATCTTGCGCGGCGGCTCCCGGCGCCGATCCGCTGTCCTGAGAGGCAGCTTAGACGCGGAGGACGGTGGAGACCTCCTGCGCCCTCTCGCCGCCGAAGCCATGCGGCGGCGGGCCGGCGACGCCCTCCTCCTCCGGCGTGCGGCACAGGCCGGCGCGTCGCAGCCCGGCGGCGAAGGCGGGCCGAGCGGTCAACACGCAGAAGGGGATGGCGCCCACCAACGGCAGCAGGAAGGGCGCCCCCCAGGCCCAGGCATGACCGCCGGCGGCGAGCAGCCCCGCCATCCCGAGCAGCCCCAGCAGCGTGTGCGGCCAGAGCAGCCGGGCGGCATCCCGCCAGCGGATGCCGCGCGCGGCGCGGTTCTGCGGCAGCCAGCCGGCGCCGCCACCAAAGGGCAGGCGCAGCAGGAACAGCGCCTTGTCGGCCAGCGTCACCGGGTCGAGCAGCGTGGTGAACAGGATCTCGGCCAGGGCGCCTCGCAATACCGCGGCCCGGCCGCCATAGGGCGCGACGCGATCGGGGCACAGCAGCAATTCGGCATAGCCCAGCAGCTTCGGCGCGTGCAGCGCCGCCCAGCCGGTCAGCAGAAGGGCCAGCAGCGGCCCGGCGGGAGTCGTGGCACCGCCGCCGGTCGCGGCGTTCAGCACCGCCGCCGCCAGCAGCAGCAGCCAGAGCGGCGCCGCCACGAAGAGCAGGATGGCCTGCAGCAGTTGCACCCGGCCCATCGCCGTCAGGCCCGGCCGGCGCAGCAGCGCGAGGTACTGCATGTTGCCCGCACCCCAGCGGCGGTCGCGCAGCAGGAAGTCCGGCAGGGTGGGCGGGTTGCCCTCCAGGCTGCCCTCCTCGGCCGGCAGGCAGCGCACCTTCCAGCCGGCGGCGTGCAGCCGCACCGCCTCGATCTGGTCATGGCTGAGGATGGGCCTGCCATCCGGCAGGGGCTCCAGCCGGGCATGCGCGCGGAAGGGCGCGATGCGCAGGATGGCGTTGTGGCCCCAGTAGGGCCCCTGATCGAGCTGCCACCAGGCCTGCCCCGTGGCCCAGATCCGCATCCCCGCCCGCATGCCGAACTGGAACAGGCGGGCGAAGGCCGAAGGCGCCGGCCGCCCGGCGATGAGCTGCTGCACGATGGCCAGCTTTGGATCCGCCTCCATCAGCGCCACCAGCCGCAGCACCGCCGGCGCGGACATCTCCGAATCGGCGTCCAGGCTGAGGAACAGCTCGTGGCCCTCGGCGTGGCGGTCCAGGAACTCCATGACATTGCCGGCCTTGAAGCCGGTGTTGTGCATGCGGCGCCGGTAGCGCACCGGAATGCCCCGGCCCTGCCGCAGCGTGGCGAAGGCGGCCACCGCCGCTGCCTCCCGTGCCGCCAGCTCCGGATCCTGGGTGTCGGAAAGCAGCCACAGGGTGAAGCGGTCGCCCGCCCCCGCGGCCTCCAGCCCATCCAGCAGTGGCACCAGGGGCGGCAGCACCGTGGCCATGTCCTCGTTGCGGAGGCAGAGCGCCAGGGCGGTGCGAAGGGCCGGCGGTGATGGCGGCAGGTGGCGGAGCTGCGGCAGCACAACGGCGGCGGCATCGCGGAAGCCGAGGCGCAGGGCGAAGCCGAGCAGAGCGTTGGCGGCGCAGAGGCAGGTCCAGGGCAGCGTGGCCAGCCAGGCGAAGAGGATCACGCCCTCCCAAAAGGTCCAGCCACCGGGCGCCAGGCTGCGCCAGAGCGGGATCCAGAGCCCCGCGCCGATCAGCAGGCAGAGCAGGAGGAAGGCCGCGCGGCGCAGGCGCGGTCGCTCGGCGGGAAGGCGGTTATCGGGGATCGTCACGGGCAACAGGAAAGCCGAGGATGATGGCGAGAATAGGCCTCATCGTCACAAAAGGCTGGGGGGTCCGAGGCAGTGCCTCGGACCCCCCAGACCCCCTTCTTTTCTCTTCGAGTTTCCCGCACTGGCGGAAAGCGCGCGCCCGAACTGACAAAAAGAAGATGGGGGTCCGGGGGAATTCCTTCCCCCGGCCTTTTTCACAGCTGCGGCGCCTGCACGCCCAGCGAGGCGGCGGATTGCACGATGCCGGCCCAGGTGTCGGGCTGCAGCGGGATGCCCTTGGCGAGTCGCTCGGCACGGTTGCGCGCTTCCGGCTCGCCGGGCAGCAGCACCGGTTCGCCCGGCACGGCGGGGCGGCTGCTCGCCACCCATTCCACATAGTCGCGGCCCATGCGCTGGAATTCGGCCTCGGTACCGAAATGCGCCGGCGAGAGATAGATCGAGAGCAGGCCGTTGGAGATGCGCGTCCGTCCCTCGACCGGTCCGGAGCAGCCCCCGGCGGTGAAGGCGCCCGCCAGCAGTTCGCACATCAGCGCCAGACCGGAGCCCTTGTGGTCGCCGAAGGCGCGGATGGCACCCCGGCCACCGCCGGGCAGGCGCGGCCCGACCGGCTCGTAGTCGCCATAGAGCGTGTGCGGATCGCCGGAGAGACGCCCGTCCGGCTCGATCAGCGCATCGGGCGGCAGCGGCTTGCCGCCATTGGAGGCGACCAGCACCTTGCCCTCGGCCACGCGGGAGGTGGCGAAATCCAGCACCACCGGCCGGCCCTCGAGCGGCACGCCGATGGCGAAGGGGGCGGTGGAGAAGCGCCGCTCCACGCCACCGAAGGGTGCGACCAGCGAGGAGCCGGCCACGTTCACCAGATGGATGGAGATCAACCCCGCCGCCAGCGCCTGCTCGGCATAGTGACCGATGCGCCCGACATGGCCGGCGTTGCGCAGCGCGATGATCGCGGCACCGTGCTGCCGGGCACGCTCGATGCCCAGTGCGGTGGCCCGCTTCGTGGCGCTCTGGCCGAAGCCGAACTGCGCATCCAGCAGCGCGAAGGTGCCGCCATCGGTGACCATCTGCGGCTGCTTGCCGGCGAAGACATAGCCCGCCCGCATCCAGTCGATGTAGCGCGGCACCCGCACCACGCCATGGCTGTCATGCCCAGCCAGATTGGCCCCGACCAGATGGCTGGCGATGTCGCTCGCCTCCGCGGCGTCGCAGCCGGCGGCGGCGAACATGTCGCGCACCAGCCGTTCCAGCGCCTCGGCGCCGATCAGCATGGGGGGATGGGTATCCATGGGCGTTCCCGCTTCGTGTTCTTGGGCTGTCCAGCATGGCGCAGCATGGCGCTTTGGCAAACCCACCCGAGCGGGAAAAGACCGATGGTGCGGCCGGGGGAAGGCCTGTCGCCTTCCACGCCCCGGCGCGCGCCATCGGCAAGTCTCCAGCGGTCCCGGACCCGCCGCCGTCACGTACTGGCGGCAGCGGGCGTGGGCCTTCAGGACATCGCGGCCACCTGCTGTGCCAGCGGCGCCTGGAAACGGTTCCAGGTCGGTGTCACGACGATTTCGTTGATGCAGACGCGGTCCGGCAGATCGGCCACGAACATCACCGCCTGGGCGATGTCCTCCGGCTGCAGCATCCGTGCCCGCTCCTCGGCCGGCGGCGGCTCCGGCCGCAGGTCCAGGATCGGCGTCGCCACCTCGCCCGGGCAGATGCAGGTGGAGCGGATATTGTGGATGCCGTTCTCCGCGTTCAACGCGGCGGAGAGGGCGACGAAGCCGCTCTTCGCCGCGATGTAGCCGGGACCGGAGACGGCGGAGGTGCCCTTCCCGGCGACCGAGGCGATCTGCACGATCAGGCCACCGCCGCGCGCCTTCATACCCTTCAGCACCGCCAGGCTGGTCAGGAAGGGCGCGGTGAGATTGGCATTCACCAGCAATTCCGCGTCGGCGGCGGAAAGCTGGTGCCAGTGGCGGCGCGGCACGTTGCTGCCGGCGTTGTTCACCAGCAGCTCCAGCCCGCCGAGCCCTTCCTCTGCGGCCCGCGCCGCGCGCTCCACGGCGCCGGCATCGGTCAGGTCGGCGGGCAGCACCAGCGGCTCGGCCCCGGCGGGCAGCAGCGCCGCCGTCTCGCGCAGTGGCGCCTCCCGCCGCCCGCTGAGCGCCAGGCGCCAGCCCGCATGGCCGAGCGCGACGGCCACGGCGCGGCCAATGCCGGAGCCGGCACCGGTGATCCAGGCGGTGCGCCCGCTCACAGGACGCGCCCCGTCTGCGGGTCGAGGAGGTGCATGTAGTTCAGGTCAGCGGCCATCGGCAGCGGCCGGCCCGGCTCCGCCGGGGCGGTCGGATCGACGCGCGCGACAATCTCGGCGCCTTCCATCTTGAAATGCACCAGCGTCTCCATGCCCATCGGCTCGGTCACCTCCGGCGTGGCGGTGAGCTGCGCCACGTTGGGGCGGTCGAGGTTCTTCGCCTCGGTCAGGTGCTCGGGCCGGAGGCCAAGCAGGATCGGCTTGCCGGCGAAGGCGCTGTAGCGCGAAGTCCGGTCGGCCGGTACCGGCAGCACGATGTCGTTCGGCAGATGCACGCGCAATGCGCCCGCGCCGTTCTCCAGCCGGCCGGGGATGAAGTTCATGCCCGGGCTGCCGATGAAGCCGGCCACGAAGCGCGTCTTCGGATTGTGGTAAAGCTCCTGCGGCGGGCCGACCTGCTCGATGACGCCGCCATGCATCACCACCACCCGGTCGGCCAGCGTCATCGCCTCCACCTGGTCGTGCGTGACATAGATGGTGGTGGTCTTGACGGTCTGGTGCACCTTCTTGATCTCGGTGCGCATCTGTACGCGCAGCTTGGCGTCGAGGTTCGACAGCGGCTCGTCGAAGAGGAACACCTTAGGGTCGCGCACGATGGCGCGGCCCATGGCGACGCGCTGCCGCTGCCCGCCGGAGAGCGCCTTCGGCTTGCGGTCGAGCAGCGGCGTGATGTCGAGGATGCGGGCGGCGTTGTCGACGCGCCGCTTGATCTCGTCCTTCGGAAACTTCCGCAGCATCAGCCCGAAGGCCATGTTGTCGAAGACCGTCATGTGCGGATAGAGCGCGTAGTTCTGGAACACCATGGCGATGTCCCGGTCGCGCGGCGGCACGTCGTTGACCACCCGGCCGCCGATGGCGATCTCGCCGTCCGAGATCTCCTCCAGCCCCGCGATCATCCGCAGCGTGGTGGACTTGCCGCAGCCGGAAGGGCCCACCAGCACGACGAACTCATGGTCGGCAATGTCGAGGTCGATGCCCTTCACCGCCTGCACGCCGCCCTCATAGGCCTTGACCACCTTGCGGAGTGTCACCTGCGCCATTCTCGAACTCTCCCAGGTCTCTTTGTCCTTGCGGGCATCTTCCCCCGCCTGGCCGCTGCCGGCTAGGCGGGATCTGCCCTCAGCCCTTGGTCGCGCCGGCGGTGAGGCCGGCAATGTAGTAGTCCATCAGGAAGGCATAGACGAGCAGCGGCGGCAACGCGGCCATTAGCGCGCCGGCCATGATCTTGCCCCACTGGAAGGTGTCCGCCCGGATCAGGTCCGAGACGATGCCCACCGTCAGCAGCATCTGGTCCGAGCTGACCAGGAAGGCCAAGGGATAGATGAAGGCCCCCCAGCTCACGGTGAAGGCGAAGATCATGGCGGCGAGGATGCCGGGCAGCGCCACGGGAATGAAGATCTTCCAGAGCATCTGCAGGTGCCCTGCGCCATCGATCAGCGCCGCCTCGTCCAGTTCCTTCGGGATCGAGGCGAAGTAGCCGATCATGATCCAGGTACAGAAGGGCACCGTCAGCGTCGGGAAGAGCAGCACCATGGCCCAGAGATTGTTGTACAGGCCGAGATGGCCGATGATCTGGAACAGCGGAATGAACAGCAGCGTCTCCGGCACGAGGTAGGTCAGGAACACGCCGGTCGCGAGCGTCGCGCTGCCCCAGAACTTCATCCGCGCCAGCGCGAAGGCCGCCATGGTGGAAATCACCATGGTGATGGCGACGGTGCAGCCGGTGACGATGATCGAGTTGCGGAAGTGGATGAGATAGTTGCCCCGCGTCACCAACTCCCAGTAATTCTCCAGCGTGGGTTGCCGCACGATCCACGGATTGCCGGAGAGGTCGGCGATCTCGCCACTGCTCTTCAGGCTGGTCATCAGCATGTGGAAGGGCGGCGTCATGAAGAACACGATGAACACCGCCAGCGCCACATAGGCGCCGATCATCGCCCAGCGGCGCTCCCGCCTCAGGCTGCCGTGCTTGCGCTCCGGCGGCACGAAAGTGGAGGATTCGGTGGTGGCGCTCATGTCAGGCCATCTCCTTGTTGCGCCGGTTCACCCCACGCAGGATGAAGATGGCGAAGACTGCCAGCAGCGGGAACATGAACAGGCTGACCGTGGCGCCGAGCGGGATATCACCCGACTGGATGCCGACCTGGAAGGCATAGGTGGCAAAGACATGCGTCTTATCCAGCGGGCCGCCATTGGTCAGGATGCGGACGATGTCGAAGTTCGCGAAGGTCACGATCAGGCTGAACAGCACGGTGATCGAGATGATGTTGCGCATCATCGGGAAGGTCACATAACGCAACCTCTGCCAGCCCGTCGCGCCGTCGATCGCCGCTGCCTCGTAGAGCTGGTCCGGCACCGACTTCAGCGCCGCCAGATACATGATCATGAAGAAGGGCGCACCGTACCAGACGTTGACCAGAATGACCGAGAAGCGCGCCCAGCCGGCCTGGCCGAGCCAGGGCACGGGGTCCACGCCGATGCCGGCCAGCGCCCAGTTGAAGGCGGAGTAGGACGGATCGAACAGCCACCACCAGGCCAGCGTCGAAATGGCCGGCGGGATGACCCAAGGCACCAGCAGCATGCCGCGCCATTTTCGCTGCCCCTTGGCGGGAAGTGCGTGCAGCACATGCGCCAGGATGAAGCCGATCAGCGCCTTCACTGCCACCGCCGAGACCGCGAACAGCACCGACTGGAACACTACGTCCCAGAAGGTCTGGCGCGAGAACAGGAAGGTGAAGTTCTCCCAGCCGATGAACTTCGTCATGCGCTTGTTCAGCATGGAGAGATACAGCGCATAGAAGAAGGGATAGACCACCAGCCCGAGGACCAGCAGGATCAGCGGCAGGGTCAGCAGGAAGGCGGTGGTGGAATTTCGTCGCGCCAGCCGTCGCAGCGTGCTGTGCGGCGATACCGCTGCCGGCGCGGATGGAACGGAAAGCGTGCCTTGGGACATGTCAGGCTCCCTCGCGGTGGCGGGAGATAAGGCAGCGCGCGCGAGATCTTCCTTCCCGCGCGCGAATCCTCACGGTCGCTCCGGCGCGGCTCAGCCGCGCGAGAAGCCCTCCAGTTCTCCCTGGGCCCAGGAGATGGCGCTGTCGATGGAATCGCCGCTCTGCGCCACACGGGCGATCATCTTCGCCTGGATGGCCTGGTTGTACATCTGCACGGCGGTCTCCGGCGGCGCCGGATAGCAGGCGATGAACTGCTTCGCATTGTGCTGCGGCCGGACGGGATAGTTGTAGACCACGCCCTTCGGCGGGCCTTCCGTCTCCCAGGTGTCAAAGTCGGTCATGCTGCCGAAGGGCGGGATGTCGTAGCCACCGCTGGCGGCCACCATCGCCTTCGCCTGCTCGCGCTGGCTGAGATGCTCGATCAGCGCCTTGGCCGCGCCCTTGTTCTTGGAGAAGGTCCAGACGCCCCAGAAATACGGCAGATAGGGCGTGTAGCGCCCATTGGCGCCCGCCGGCGCCGGGAAGGTCCAGCACTCCTTCGCCACGTCCGGCGCGTCGCGCTTGGCCACGGCCCAGGCGCTGGGCGGGTTGAAGATCAGCGCCGACTTGCCAGAGATCAGCGCGCGGTTGTTCGAGGCGTCATCCCAGGAGAACACGTCGCCGGGCAGCACGGAACAGAGCCGTTTCGCATAGTCCAGCACCTGCCGGACGCTGTCGGATTTGACGGTGATGTCGCCGTCCTTGTTGACCAGCACCGCGTTGAAGGCCTGGAACAGGCTGCCGATCCAGTCGGTCGCGTCGGTAAACTGGCCGATCGCCAGGCCGAAGGGAACGCCGGCCTTGTGGCAGGCCTGTGCCGCCTTCAGGAAGGTGTCCCAGGTCCAGTCGTCGGCGCCCGGGCCGACCTTGTCGGCCGCCGGATACATCGCCTGCACGTCCAGCCCGGCATGCTGCTTCAGCAGGTCGAAGCGGCCGAGGGCGGGCTTGTTCTGGCTGCCCGAGATGGCCGGCACGGCGCGCCACTTGTCTTCGACCTTCGCCAGATACTCGGTGATCGGGTTCAGCTCGCCGTACTTCTGCTGCAGCCGGCCCATCACGTCGTCCATGGGCTCCAGCAGGTCGGCCTTGGCGCGCACTTCCCAGGTCGGGAAGGAGAGCACGTCATGCCCCTGCCGCGCCTGCGATTCCGCTGCGATGGTCAACAGGTTCTTGTTGCCGACCGAGGTGATGAAATCGAGTTCGATCTCGACCTTGTTCTTCTGCCCCCACTCCATGACGATCTTGCGCATGGCGTCATTGCCGGCGGGAACCCAGTGGTCCCAAAGGCCCAGCACCAGCTTACCACCGGCGTTCTGGCCATGCACATTCACCAGGGGCAGGGCGCTGGCCACAGCGCCCAGGGCGCCGGCGCGCAGCACGGTACGACGGGAGAACCCGTTGCCTTCCATGATCCGTAAACCTCCTCAGCACGGGCGACATGCGTCGCCTTGGGCCTTATGGCCACTCGTTGCATCCTGAACGTTAGGCGTTGCGACCTATGTCTTGCAACGGTTCCTGCGTATTCCGCCTATCCTTGCGGTTTTTTTATCCGTCACACCATGCGGCGGCCCAGGTGGCCCACCAGGCGATTCGTCGCATAAATGCAACGTTATGCCCCGTGAATTCAGCGTCCACTCCCCCGCTCGGCCGCATGGCGGCAAAGGGCTTGCCGAAGGGCGGCCGGAGGGCGAGGCTGACCGCCGCCGGGCAGGTCCGGCCCAGCCGCGGAGGTGCCCGATGAACGCCATGACACTCCCAGCCCATGCCGATGTCCGCACCGCCGCCGAGCGGCTGCGCGGCCGCGTGGTGCGCACCCCGATGCTGCGCCACAAGCTGCTGGATGACCTTGTAGGCGGCACCGTGCTGGTGAAGCCGGAGCCGCTGCAGCGCACCGGCAGCTTCAAGTTCCGTGGCGCCACCAATGCGGTGCTGAAGCTGACGCCGGAGCAGCGCGCCGCCGGCGTGGTGACGCATTCCTCTGGCAATCACGGCCAGGCGGTGGCCTGCGCCGCCGCGGCCGAGGGGGTGAAGGCGCTGATCGCCATGCCGCAGGATGCGCCGGCCATCAAAGTGGAGAGCACCCGCCGCTGGGGCGCCGAGATCACCTTCTTCGACCGCGCCAGCACCGACCGCGAGACGCTGGCGCAGCGGCTCGCCGAGGAGCGCGGCGCCACCGTGCTGCCGCCCTTCGACCACCCCGACGTCATCGCCGGCCAGGGCACGCTGGCACTGGAACTGGCCGAGGATGCCCGCGATGCCGGCCTGACGATGGACGCACTGGCGGTCTGCACCGGCGGTGGCGGGCTGATCGCCGGCTGCGCGCTGGCGATCGAGGGTGCCTCCCCTGGCACCGAGGTCTGGGCGGCGGAGCCGGAGGGCTGGGACGACACCGCCCGCTCGCTCGCCGCCGGGGAGCGCATCGCCAATGACGGCAAGGGCGCGCTGCTCTGCGACGCGCTGCTCTCCATGCGCCCGGGCGCGCTGACCTTCGCGGTGAACCAGCCGCGGCTGAAAGGCGGCGTGGCGGTGACGCAGGATGAGGTGTTCCGCGCCATGCGCTTGGCCTTCGAGGCGCTGAAGATCGTGGTGGAGCCCGGCGGCGCCGTGGCGCTTGCCGCCCTGCTGGCCGGCAAGATCCCGGCGCGCGGCCGCACCGTGGGCGTGGTGCTCAGCGGCGGCAATGTGGACCCGGCGGTCTTCGTGAAGGCGCTGGCGGGCTGAGGACGGAGACCACTCGGGCGGCTCCCGTCTGAGCGGTCCGGGCGCGCGGACCTGCGGCGCCCCTGGCCCCTTCGCGCCAGCCATTGCGAAGGGGTCAGGGGGGCGCGGCCGCCCTTAGCCCAGAAGATCGGGCGCGGACTGGCGGCTTCCGTCCGGGGCCGGTTCCGTCGCCTCCAGTAGCGGAACCTCTTCCGCGACCTTCCCCGGCGCGCTGGCAGCCCGGAAGCGAACCCGCGCCTGCAGGCCTTCCGGCGCGAAGACCATCGCGACCTCCGTCCCCGCGCCGAGATCCGGGGCCAGCGCGCGCTGCAACAGGCGTGACCCGAAGCCGCGCCGGCTGTCCGGGGGCGGGACCACCGGTGGGCCGCCGCGCTCCGTCCAGTGCAGGCTCGTCCAGCCCGCGGAGTCGGTCTGCCATTGCAGCAGGACCCGCCCTTCCTCACGGGAGAAGGCACCGTATTTCGTGGCGTTGGTCGCCAGCTCGTGCAGCGCCAGGACGATGGCCTGCGCCTGGCTGGGGCGCAGCAGGACGCCAGGCGCTCCGTCCAGCAACAGGCGCGGCGGCGTCTCGTTCAGCCAGGGGCCCAGCGCGGCCTGCGCCACGTCGGAAAGCTCGGTGGCCTCCCAGTGATGCGCCGTCAGGAGATCGTGGCCACGCGCCATGGCTTGCAGGCGCGCCCGCAGCACCGCCTTCATCCGTGCGGGGTCCCCTTCGCTGCGCCGCAGGGTGATGTCGATGATGGCCTGCACGGCGGTCAGGGTGTTCTTGACGCGATGGTTCAGCTCCCGGACCAGCAGGTCGCGTCCCGCCTCGGCGCGCAGCCGCGCCGTGACATCCTGTAGCGCCATGCCCACCCCCTCGATCCGGCCCTCGGCATCCTCGATCGGGTGGAAGCTGGCGCGGAAATGCCGCAGGTTGCGCACGGCACCCGGGGCCTCCGCCGTCATCGGCACATCCAGCACCGGCTTTCCGGTCCTGAGCACCTCTCGGTGCGAATCCTCGATCGGCTCGCAGAGCGGGGCGGGCAGAAGCGCGGAGGGCGGGCGCCCGATATGCTCCGCGGGCGGCAGGCCGGACAGCGCCGCCAGCCGGGCATTGACCGAGACGAAGCGGAAGTCGCGGCTGAGCAGCCCCAGCCCCACGGGAATGGTGTTGTGCAGCACCTTCAGCTCGGACAGGGCGCGCAGCGCCTCCGCCTCGCGCTGCGCGGCCTGCGGTTCCACCCCGCCCGCCTCGCCCCGCAGCGCCCGGAATGCCATCAGCAAGGCCGCCAGTCCCGCCAGCCCGGCGATCGCGAGGCGCGCGGGCGCTACCGCCCAGCCCGCCTCATCGGCGGCCGGCGGGCGGACCACCACCACGCGCCATTCCGGCACCATCCGCAGCGGCTGCGCCGCCTGCGCGAAGGTTCGGCCATCCTCCACCGCGCCGGGTCCCGGCCGGGCGACCTCGGCGGGAAAGGGCAGGCGCGTGGCCGTGACGACTCGCTGGCCGTCCGGCTGTACCAGCGCCGCGGCCATACCGGCCGGCAGGCTGGAATCGAGCACGGCCCCCAGCGTCTCCGGCTGGAGTTCGGTGATCAGCACGGCGATGCGCTGCTGTGCGCGCTTGACCGGCACCGCGAGGACGATCCGTGCCGCGCCGGGAGCCTCCGCAGGGGAGGAGGTCATGACGGTGACCTCCCCCGTCTCCAGCGCACGCAGAGCCGGCGCGGCATCCTCCAGCGCCGGCAGCAACGAGCCGAAGGGAAGATTGGTATTGACCAGCTGCGCCAGGGAAAGATTGGCCAGGATGACGGGCGCCTCCATCACGCCGGCGGCCGCCAGCGCATGGCCGTAGAGCGTCTGCAGGTCGGCGCCCGGACGGTCCAGCACGGGCGAGGCGCCCAGGGCAACGAGGATCTGCGCGCGATGCTCCAGCTCCGCGTCAACCGCCGTCGCGAGGATGCGGCTGGCCTCCGCTACGGCTTTGGCACGCCGCGTGGCATCGTCCTCACCGGAAGGATCGGGCAGCAGCAGGGCCAGGGCCATGGCCGCCACCGCGGCGCAGGCCGCCAGGGCCGCCACGATCCGGCTTCCCCGCCCAACGCCGAAAAGCTGCCCAAGCCCAAATCCCATTTCCCGCACACCTCATTATGCTGCTACGTCTTGCTGGCGCCGGAGGCTGCCGGCGGACATCCCGCAGATCTTGCAACCACTGGTTATAATGCGCCTTCAACCAACAATCATCCTGGCAGTTCTGCTGGCGTCCTGCGCCACCCCGCCCTTTCAGCAGGGTGGGTCTTACCTGCCAAGCTGGCATTCGGGCAGCCCCTCCAGTGCCGATCCGGGGTCCAGGCAGCGCCGGCCTGGCCGCTCCGAAGCGGAGCCAGCCAAGGGCAGGGGGACGGAAGGCGATTCGCAGGCCGCCGATTACCGTGTCGCGTCCGATGGCACGGTCGGCTGCGCCGATCCCCAGGCGCTCCGGCAACTACGCGACCTGCGGAGTGCGGAGAAGACCGACCCGCGCGCCCTGGCGCAGGCGCATCGGGACGGCCACTGCATGACCGTCTTCCGGGCCAGCCGGTGGAAGCTCGAAAGCGCCGAGGGGGAGCTGATGCAGCTCCGTCTGCTGAATCCCGGGCCCGGCCAGCGCGCCACGACGTTGTATTTCCTGCGTGGAGAGGTGGAAGGGCAGTCTTGACGTCCTTTATCCGCTAAGCGCCGGCCCGGGGGAAGCACCCCTCCCGCGGGCGGGTCGGCACTCCCGTCTTCCGCGCTGCGCCTGCTCAGTCTTCCACCCGGAAGGGAGAGCTTTCGGCCAGTTCCGCCATTTCCTGCTGCATGGCTGGGCGCTCCGCCTCCAGGAACTCAGCCACGGCGCGGCGCAGGCCACGATGGGCGATCCAGTGCGCCGAATAGGTGGGCACCGGCAGGTAGCCGCGCTGGATCTTGTGCTGCCCCTGCGCCCCCGCCTCGACCCGCTTCAGCCCATGGGCGATGGCGAATTCGATGGCCTGATAATAGCATAGCTCGAAATGCAGGAAGGGCGCCTCCACCGTGGTGCCCCAGTTGCGACCGTAGAGCGCATCTTGCCCCATCAGGTTGAGCGCCCCCGCCACCGGCTCGCCGTCGCGCTCGGCCACCATCAGCACCACCCGGTCGCCCAGCCGCTCGGAGAGCAGCGGCCAAAAGCGCGCGTTCAGGTAGGCGCTACCCCATTTGCGGTCCACCGTGTCCAGGTAGAAGCGATGGAAGGCCGCCCAGTGGCGGCGGGTGATCTCGGCGCCGCGCAGGGTGCGGAAGGTCAGGCCGGCGGCCTGAGCCTCCCGCCGCTCCCGCCGCAACTGCTTGCGCTTGCGGCTGGAAAGGGCGCCGAGGAAATCCTCGAAGCTGCCATAGCCCGCATTGGTCCAGTGGAACTGCGTGCCGAGCCGCTGCAGCCAGCCGGCCTCACCCAGCGCCTCCCATTCGGCCCTGGTACAGAAAGTGACATGCGCCGAGGAGAAGCCGAGCTGCCCGGCCGCCTGCGCCAGCGCCTCGCCGAGAGCCGCCGGGCCGATGCCGGACTCCGGGCGGATCAGCAGGCGCGGCCCCGGTACGGGGCTGAAGGGCACCGCCACCTGCAACTTCGGGTAGTAGCGTCCGCCGGCGCGCTCCAGCGCATGCGCCCAGGCATGATCGAAGACGTATTCGCCGTAGGAATGGCTCTTCACATAGGCCGGTGCCACCGCCACCAGCTGCCCCGCGCTGTCGCGCAGCACCGCGTGCTGCGGCAGCCAGCCCGTGCGCGGCCCGGCCGAGCCGCTTTCCTCCAGCGCCGCGAGAAAGGCATGGCCGACGAAAGGATTGTCGGCGCCGGCGCAGGCATCCCACTCGGCCGCGGTGATTCCCGCGATGGAGGAATGCAGGCGCAGCGTCAGTTCCTGGGGCTCACCATCCGGCATGATGCCCAGCATGTGCGGTGCCGGCGCCGCGGCGCAAGGGTGCGGTGCAGCATGAGGTCGCCCGGTCTGGAGGAAGGCGGGTTGCCGAGCACGAAAAATGAAGAGGGACAGTCCTTTGAAGGAAGGCACCCAGGAGGATGAAGATCGTGTCACGAGCGCCTCCCGAAACCCCGGCCGGGGCCAGGGGCCCTGCCCCCATTGGTCCCTTGGGAACCCCGCCGGGGTGACAGTGTCACCCCGAACCCCGCCATTCCCTGGAGAGGCGGGAGCCTGCAGGCTCCGCTTTCAGCGGATCGCGCGTGTCGGGCGGCAGCACTCCGCCGTGGCGCCGGCCAGCCGCAGCATGCGGCGCGCCGCCACCGCCGCTCCCGCCGCGCCACCCGCCAGCTTCGCCGCATGACCCTCGACGAACTGCTCCACCCCCGCCTCAGCCACCAGGTCGGCCCCTGCGGTCAGGCCGGCGGAAAGGGCAAGGCGTCGCAGCAGGCGCCATAGCACCGCCGCCCCCGGCCGCACCCCATGCAGCACCGCCACCTGCCGCATCAGCCGCAACCCGATCAGCGCCATGGCCCCGGCATCCAGCGCCGGCGAAGGCAGCACCGCCGCGGTGAGAAAGACCTGCCGCGCCGATTGCCAGCCGAGCGCCCGCACCCGCGCATCCAGCACGGGCAGGAGGCCAGTGGCCAACAGGCCGCGCGCCTCCGCCATGGTCCCGGCCCGATGCAGCTCCGCCACTGCCGCCGCGGCCTCCGGCAACCGCTGCGCCACCCCCTCGGCCCAGCGCAGCAGGGCGCGGGGAGGCGGGACACCGTCCGGCGTGTCGCGCAGCGCCTCGGCCAAGTCATCCAGCGCATCCAGCCGGCGCAGGGCCCGCCATTCGCGGCCGAGCCCCACCAGCATCAGCCCACCGACGCCGGCCCCGAGCGCCCCGCCGAGCCAGCCCAGCACGGGCGAGGCGGTGAAAAGATCGTCCAGCATCAGCCCCAGGCCGAGCCCGAAGCTGCCCAGCACCAGCAAGGCGGCTGCCGCGCTGAAGGTGCCGAAGGAGGCCAGCCAGCCGGCCCCCTTGGCCGCGGCCTCCGGCAAGGCGAGATCGGCCGGGGCGCCATGCCGGATCAGCCCGCCCGCCTCCGGCTCCAGTAGGGCCGGGCCGAGAGAGGAATCGACGGTCTTGGTGGGGCGCGAGGGCTCGTCGGCCCAGCCAGGATCCATGCTCATCGGGCGCAAGACCGGGGAGAAGGAATTCTCCCCGGACCCCTCTTCTTTTCTTTCTGACAGAAAGAAGATGGGGGCCAGGGGGAGGATTTGGGGGAATTCTTTCCGCCAAACTTTTCCGTCATAGCGCGTCCTCCAGCAGCCAGGCGAGCAGGCGGTCCATCCCCAGATTCGGCAGCCCCTCACGCCCCTCGGGATCCACGACCGGCGGGCGGAAGATCGGCAGGGCGAAATAGGGCCGCTGCCAGAATGGGTCGCCGGGCGCCGGGGGCGCGGCTGGGATATGGCCCGGGCGGAAGGGGCGCCGCCGCACCTCGCCCAGCGGCACGCCGTAGACGACCGGCGCCTCCCCTGTCGCGCTGCCACCCTCCTCTGTGCAGCGCAGGGCCGAAAGGGCGAAATGATTTACCGCCCACCCGCCATCCTCGCTGCCGACCATGCCGCGAAACAGGCTTTCGAAAGCGGGGCGCTGCGACTCCGGCACATAATCGGCCTTGGTGGCGACAAAGGCCACGCGCTTCAGCGTCGGCAGGCGAAACCAGCGGGAGCGGGAGCGCGCGTCATAGGCACGGGCGATCTGCGCCACCGCCTGCCGTGCATCCTCGAAGGCCCCCTCCCCGGCGCAGAGCGCGCCGAGCGCATCCACCAGCACCACCTGCCGGTCGAAGCGGGCGAACCAGGGGTCGAAGTAGCTGCGCCGCATGTCGTCGCGATAGGCCTCGAAGCGACGGGCCAGCAATTCGCGTAGCGAGCCGGGCGCCGGAGCGCCGGCCCCTTCCAGCGGGAAGAACCACATCATCGGGCTGTCGCCCTTCGGTCCCGGCACGAGGAAACGGCCGGGCTGCAGCCAGCGCAGTCCGAGCCGGTCGCGCAACGCCACGAGGAGGTCGCGATAGAGCATGAAGCCGCGCCGGGCGACCGCCTCCTCCGCCGGGGCGGCCGCGCCGAGGCTGGCCAGGAAAGCGAGGAAGTCGCCGGCCAAGGCCGTGCGCGGCGGCTGGCGCAGCAGGGACAGTGTTTGCGCGGACCAGGCGGCGTAGTCCTCATCCAGCAGCGGCAGGTCCAGCAGCCACTCGCCGGGATAGTCGAGCAGTTCCAGCCGCACCCGGCGCGGCGGCAGCCAGCGGCCGAAATGGCCGTGCCGCGCCACCACCAGGGTCAGGCTGACGGAGGCGAGATCGCTGGTGCGCGGCGGCCAGTGCGGATCGGCGCCGGCCAGGTCGCGCAGCTTGTCGGCGGCGTCGAACCAGTCCAGCGCCTGGGTGCCCGCAGGCTCCAGGCGCACCGCCTCGATGCGCGTCCCGGCCGCCGCGAGCTGCCGCCGCAGCGCCGGCAGTGCGTCCCGCCCGCGCCCGAGCGCCAGCAGGTTGGCGATGAGCGAGGTGATGAACACCGTCTTGCCCGAGCGGCTGAGACCGGTGATGGCGACGCGAAGCGTGGTTTCGTTGAGCGCGCGTTCCGCCTCGCTGGTGATTCGGGCGATGCTGTGCCCGATCCGCTCCATCCCTATCCCTGCCGCCATGATCCTCCGCCCCAGTACCCGGTCACCGCATGTAAGGATCGGCGGCGGCGGGGAGAAGGCACGCCCAGCCCCCGCCGGCGGGCGGCCTCAGGGTAACCGGCTCATCACCCGGGCACGCGGCAGGCGCAGGAGCTGCGCAAAGCCCTCGTCGGCCACCACCTCGACCCCCTCGGGCAGCGTCACCGGCCCGCGCAGGTCCGGCATGTCAGCGTTCAGCACCAGGGCATAGTCGAAGCGGTTCCGCCAGTGCCGCACATAAGCCTGGCTCCGCGGCAGCGGGTAGTCGGGGTCGCTCAGGGCATGCACCGAGGCGATCTCGCCTTCCGGCACCGCGATCTCGCTCGCGGGGGGCAGCACCACCAGCGGCTGCTTGCCGCGCGCCGAGAAGAGATTCGGGACAAAGGCCTGCCGCCGCAGCGTCGCCAGCGCGCCGGATTGCGTATAGGCCGGCGTCGTGTCCGTGAAGTAGCGACCCAGCGGCGCGGAACGCATGGCCTCGCGCGGCGCCTCATGCTGCAGGGGCAGGACGAAGCTGTGCGGCGGCAGCTGCGCCAGCACCCTTTCAAGCGCGGCGATGTCCCGCGCGCCACCGGCCCAATGGAGGGCGACGTCGAAGGTGCGCACCGCGCTGAGCGCCGCCAGCGCGACCGCGGCGCCAACCAGCACCGGCCGGCGGTCGAAGTCGATGCGGATGGACGCGGCGAGGGTGAGCAGCGCCATGATCGGCAGGCGCTGCTCGATCGCGCTGGTGCCCGCCATCGCGGTCGGCATGAAGAGCGAGACGATGCCCAGGATGATGGCGACGGCCAGCAGCCCGTGATGGAACCACAGGCGCCGCCGCAGCAGCGCATAGGCGGGCACCAGCGCCAGCAGCAGCACGAAGAGCCCGTCGAACCAGATCGCATAGGTGCGCACCGGCGACATCAGCGCCGCGATGCGGCTGACCACGCCCGGGTTCCAGACGGTGCCGGGGCCGCCGACGGCGAGATCCTCACCGGGAAGATGCGAAGCGGCCAGCATGAGCACGGCCACCGGCAGCGCGCAGACCACCACCAGCAGCAGCCCGGAGCCGAGAAAGCGCCGGAAGGCGCCGCGCGAGGCGAAGAGGTCGCCGATGCGGGGTCCGATGGTCAGCCCGCCGAGCAGCGCCGCGTAGAACAGCAACCCGAAGGGGTGCACCACCAGCATCACGGCGCTGCAGGCCAGGCGGACCACCCAGCGCAGCGCGGAGGGCCGCATGGCCGCATCGAGCGCGGCCAGGATCAGCGCGATGGCGAGGCCCATCTGGAAAGTGATGAAGCCGAAGATCAGCGTCTGCGTCCAGGCCAGGGCCGGCAGGGCGAACTGCCAGACGTTCCAGCCCTGTAGCCGCCAGTTCAGCAGCAGGCAGCCGAGCGGCGGGCCGATGATGGCGAAGGCCAGGATGCCCTGCGCGACATGGTCGCCGGAGACCCAGCCGGCCAGCCCGCGCGCAATGAGGTCGCCGCCGATATTGGTGAAGGCACGCGACCAGTCGGCGCCATAGATGTCCGGCATCTGCTCGATGCCGCCGCCGAGCAGCCAGAGCCGCGCCGCATGGTTGGGGAAGTCCCCCAGCAGCGGCATCGGCGCCAGGATCAGCGGCACGAGGAGCATCACCGCGAAAAGCGCGAGCAGGCCGCTGCGCGTCAACCCACCAAGAGGGCGCATCAAGAGACTCCGGACGTCGCCGGCGGTTCAGCCCTGCGGCCGCGAACCGTAAACGACGAGACTGTTGAGGACGTAACCGAAGGCGAAGGTCGCCACCACCGAGCCGAGCTTGGCGGCCAGCAGCGGCATGACGCCTGAGAGGGCGGCGAGCGAAAGCAGCGAAACCAGAAGACAGGCGAGGTTAACGGCGACAAAGCGGCCGACCCGCTGCCAAGAGGCCAGCTGCACGCCCCGGCTGCGGAAAGTGACCTTGCCGTTCATCAGGTAGCTGTTGAGGGCACCGAGCGCGTAGCTGATCGTATTGGCCAGCAGCGGCGGCACCGCCGTCAGCGACACCAGGGCGGTGAAGGCGGCGAGATCGACCAGCGTGTTCAGTACGCCCACGCTGGCGAAGAGCAGCATCTCGCGCAAACGGACGGCACGGGGCGAATCGCCACCAAGGGAAATCGCGCCTGCGGCGATGGCGGAGCGGAGTCGTGCCGGCACTCAGTTGTTCCCGGACCAGGTGGCCACGACGTCGTCGCGCATTCCCGGCTCCAGGCGCGAGAAGTTGCTGGGTACATCGTGCAGTTGCTTGCCCACGCGGATCGACTTCACCATGAACAGCGGCCGCCCCTTGGTCTCCTGCACCAGCCGGCCGAGATATTCGCCGAAGACACCGAGCATCAGCATCTGCAGCCCGCCCAGGAAGGCGATGGCGGTGATGATGCTGGCCCAGCCGGCGACGACGACGTTCTGCGACCACTGATAGAGCGCGTAGAGCAGCAGCAGCATGGAAAAGCCGGCAGTGATCAGCCCCACCCACACGGCGATCCGCAGCGGCACGGTGGAGAAGCTGGTGATGGCATCCACCGCGAAGCGGATCATCTTGCTCAGCGGGTATTTCGAGGTGCCGGCGAAGCGCGCGTGGCGCTCATAGGGCAGCGCGACCTGCTTGCCGCCGATCCAGCTCACCATGCCGCGGATGAAGCGCTGCCGCTCCGGCATCAGCAGGAAGAGATCCACCACGCGGCGGCTCATCAGGCGGAAATCGCCGGTGTCGCGCGGGATGGGCACGCTCGTCAGCTTGGTCAGGAGGCGATAGAACAGCCCGGCCGTCGCCAGCTTGAACCAGGTCTCGCCCTCGCGCGAGGCGCGCTGGCCGTAGACGACATCGGCCCCCTCGTCCATCTGCGCCATCATCGCCCGCAGCAGCTCGGGCGGATCCTGCAGGTCGGCGTCGATCAGCATCACCCGCTCGCCATTGGCGACATGCAACCCCGCCGTCGCCGCGAGCTGGTGGCCATGGTTCCGCAACAGGCGCACACCGACGACATGCGGGTCGGCATCGGCCAGTTCCTCGATGATGCTCCAGGTAGAGTCCTTGGAGCCGTCGTCGACCAGCACGATTTCATAGGAATTGGTCAGCGCACCACAGGCACCCGCGGCCCGCGCATGAAATTCGCGCAGGCTTTCTTCCTCATTGTAGCAGGGCGCCACGACCGAAATCAGTGGCCGGAGTTTGGTGCGGATAGTTTCCATGCGGGATCCCTTGGCAGCGTCTTCTTTATAGGGGCCGCTTCGCCAAAATGAGATCACGACTGCGCGCGATTGCGCGTGGCACTTTCATGACCGCGGTGGCGTCGGGACAGTCAAGCCGGAACGTCTATTCCTCCGACCTCAGCAGCCCTCATTTAGCAACTTTCGCGCGCAAATGGATCTATTTGATCTCGCGACCAGCTTTCTTTCGCGCGCCGCGCGGCACAGGCGCGACGAGATCCGACGCCTCGGCTGGATCGCCCCGAAAGCTCCGCACGCGCCGTCATGCGGAAACCACAAGGAGTATGGATGAGCCCGCCAGCCCGGCCGCCTTCAGGCAAGGTGGCGCTGGCGGGCCGGCCGCGTCAATCGAGCTCGAACATTCCCTCGACCTCGACCGCCGCGTCCATCGGCAGGGAAGGCACGCCGATGGTGCTGCGGGCATGCCGCCCGGCCTCGCCGAACACCGCCACGGCAAGGTCGGAGGCACCGTTCATCACCAGCGCATGCTGCGTGAACTCCGGCGCGCAGGCGATGAAGCCGCCCAGCCGCGCGACGCGCGTCACCCGGTCGAGATCGCCGCCGGTGGCCGCCTTGAGCTGTGCCAGCACGTTGATCAGGCAGAGCTGCGCCGCCTGCTGCCCGGCTTCGACGCTGACGGTGGCGCCCAGCTTGCCGGTATAGGCCACCACGCCCTCGCGCATCGGCACCTGGCCGGAGATCACCACCAGCCTGCCGTCACTGACGAGGGTGAAAGGCACATAATTGGCGACCGGCGCGGCCGGGCTGGGCAGGGTGATGCCGAGTTCGGCGAGGCGCGCTTCGATGCGTCCGGCCATGGGGCGTCTCCTTGATCAACGGCAGGAAATAAAGGTGGGCCGCCGGGGAAGGCTCTCAGCCGACC
This sequence comes from Roseomonas sp., assembly GCA_035565935.1. Classification (GTDB taxonomy): domain Bacteria; phylum Pseudomonadota; class Alphaproteobacteria; order Acetobacterales; family Acetobacteraceae; genus Pseudoroseomonas. Next base: position 157,712 of record DATMRU010000073.1, on the reverse strand, counting down.
AGCCGGAAAGTGCGGCGGCGCGCAGCCGGCGAAGGCTGCTCCGGCAGGTTCAGCGGCAGCATCGGCCCACGGTCGGCGGGCGTGCCGGTCGCCTCCGCGGCACAATCCTCCAGCGCCGGATCCGGCCAGAGCTGCCGCGCCGCCGCGCCGCCCAGATGCGCGATGGCGAGGCGGCGGAAGGCCCAGTCCAGCACCGAGGTGGCGCAGAGGATCTCCCCATCGCCCTCCACCGCGCCGGAAGGGCCGAAGCGGGTATAGGCAAAGGCGGCGACGTAGTCCGAGAGCGGTACCCCGCGCGCCAGGCCGATGTTCACGGCCTGCAGAAAGCCGTCCAGCAGGCCGCGGAAGCCGCTGCCTTCCTTGCCCATGGAAAGGGTGATCTCGGCCAGGCTGCCATCGGGCGCCTCGGTCGCACGCAGCATCACGCGGTGGCCGCCGACCACCACCTTCCACACGGTGCCGCCGGCCAAGGCGGGGCGCGGTGGGGGCAGCGGGCGGGCCGGCTCGGGCCGGGCCAGGGGCGCCGGGCTGGCGGCATGCAGATAGGGGCTGACGGCGCGTTCCATCGCCGCGCGTGCCGAGTCGGATACGGGTGCCAGCAGGGCGGCGGCGCGGCCGGGATGCAGGGACTCGGCGCGGCGGGCGGCACGGGTGGGCTGTTCCACCACGCTGCCATCGGCCGCCTGCACATAGCGCGTAGCGCCCTGGGCGGGGGCGAGGCCGCCGGTTTCGGCGCCGAGCAAGGCCTCCGCCGCGTCCGGCAGTGTCAGGACGAAGCAGCCCTGGTGGCGCAGGCCATGGGTGGCTCCGGCGGCATCCAGCGCGCGGCGGGCGGCGGCGGCGAGTCCGGGTACGGCACAGCGCGCCGGGGGTGCCGGCCAGAGCAGCGCGGCCGGCTCGCGGGCGCCCAGCCGCTCGGCGATTCGAGCGCTGGCGCATTCGGCGGCGCCGCGTGTCAGGGCGGCGAGGCAAGCAGCCACGTCACGCGCCGCCTCCGAGTCGTAGGGCAGGCCCAGCGCGGCGAGCAACCCGGCCAGGTCGGCGAATCCGAGGCGCAGCCGGGTGGCCTTGCCGCCGCCCAGCACCTCCAGAGCCTGCACCCCGGCCTCCACCGCCGCGCCATAGGCGGCGATGTCGAATCCGCCCGCATCATCCAGGAAGGCCGGCAGGCTCAGCACGAAGCGCGGCTCGGCCTTGCTTTCGCCGCGCCAGGTGGCGGCGCCTGGTACGCCACGGCGGGACAGCACCAAATGCCGCAGCGACTCGGCCAGTCGCGGAGCCTGGGCGGCGTCCAGCAGGCCGTCCTGCAGCCCGCGCCCGACCAGCCGGCCGATCCAGCCCTCCATCAGGCTCGGCAGCGCCACCGGACCGGCGCCCGGCGCCAACAAGGCCAGGGCCTCGGCGGCCTCCACTTCCCAGGCGGCCGGGAGCGCCACGCTCCGCGGTTCGGAGTCCGGGTCCGCCGCTGCGCGCGTGCGCCGCAGCGCGATGCCTTCCCAAGCTGTGCCAGCCATGCGTGCCATGCGCGTAGGCTAGACCCGGCGCGCGTGGCGCGAAAGGCGCATCCGGTGGCAAATCGGCAAGGGCTCCCCCAATATGCTGTTGGATGCCGGAGCACCTTCCCCCAGCCCCCCGCATGTGCGAAGGAAGCGCCCGCAAGAGCGCTCCCCCTCCCCCGCGAGGCGTGGCTTGCCCCGCGAGCCCCCTTCGCAGCCTTGATGGAACCGACCGAGCATGTCCTTCCTGCAGCGGCTGACCACTGGCCTCTCCGCCAGCAAGATCGGCACCGACCGCTTCGGCAACACCTACTGGGAGAGCCGGAAGTCCTGGCTGGGCTATGGCCGCAAGCGCCGCTTCGTCCTGTACAACGGCGCTCCCGAGCCGACGAAGGTGCCGCCCGAGTGGCATTGCTGGCTGCATCACCTCACCGACGCCCCCCTGCCGGAGAAGAAGCTCTATTCCTGGCAGAAGGAGCCGCGCCCGAACATGACCGGCACGCCGCAGGCCTACCGTCCGCCAGCGCACAGCCGTGCCGGCAGCACCCGCCGCCCGCACACGGCCGGCGACTACGAAGCCTGGACGCCCGGTGCCTGAGCAGGCGATGCAGCAGCGGAACTGGGCCGAGATCGCGACCGGCGCGCTGATCCTGCTGGTTGCGGCGGCCTTCCTGGTCTTCGCCATCGGGCAGTCCGGGCGCAGCCTGGGCAGCAATGGCGGCATGACCCTGACGGCCCGGTTCGACCGGATCGACGGGCTGGCGCCCGGCGCGGATGTTCGCATCGGCGGCGTGAAGGTGGGCACGGTGGTCCAGCAGAGCCTTGACCCCAAGACCTATCTGGCCGTGCTGCGCCTGAGCCTGCAGTCGGGAATCGACCTGCCGAAGGACAGCTCCGCCGAAATCACCTCCGAGGGCCTGTTGGGCGGCAAGTATGTCGCCCTGGTTCCGGGCGGCTCGACGGAGATGCTGAAGGACGGCGACGCTGTCACCATCACCCAGTCCTCCGTCAGCCTGGAGGCGCTGCTGGGCCGCTTCATCTTCTCGGTGACCCAGATGAACGCCGCCAACAGCAACCAGCAGGAAGGGGGCGAGGAAGCGCCGGCGGCCCCCGCGGCGCCCCGCTCGCCCGCGCGGCCATGAGCCTCCCGCCGCCGGCACAATGGCCGGGCGCCGATGGGCGCCCCGTCTCCTGCCGCGAGAAGCTGAAGGTCCTGGCCGAGAACTATGAGGAGGCGGCCACCGTGTTGCGCGACATGTTCGAGGACGCCGTCCTGATGGGGGTGGACGAGGCCGCCATGCGCCGCATTCTGAACGATCTGGTGCAGGCCCTGCCGAGCCCGAAGCGCCCGGGTGGCGGCGCGGCATGATCCGTCGGCTCGCCGCCGCCCTACTGCTCGGCGCCAGTCTCGCCGCCCCGGCCCTGGCGCAGCAGGACCCGGGCTGGGTACCCAAGAACACCGCCAAGCTGCAGGCGCTGGACAAGGTGACGGCCCGCGTCACCGTGCTTGACGTGCCGCTCAACCAGCCCTTCCGCTTCGGCACGCTGCAGATCCTGGTTCGTGCCTGCAATGCCCGGCCACCCGATGAGGTGCCGGATGCCGCCGCCTGGCTGCAGGTGATGGAGACGCGCCAGGATCCCAACGGGGTGCCGGTTTTCCAGGGCTGGATGTTCGCCAATGCGCCCGGCGTCTCCATGCTGGAGCATCCGGTCTATGACCTGCGCGTGCTGGATTGCCACTAAGCCGCTACCCAGGCGAAGCAAACACGATGGCGTGAGATTTTCCCCGTAAACTGGGACCAATTTCCCGACAAAGGACGCTTCGCGGCGTTTTCAAGGCAGCGGAGGGTTCCCTGCCACGCCGGAGGCGGTCATACCGAAGGGACCATGGAGCAAACCGCCCTCCCCGACGGCCCGCCCGTGCCCCCGCCCCTGCCTGACCGCCAGGTCGCGCTCTTCCTTGATCTCGACGGCACGCTCCTCGAGATCGCCCCACGGCCGGACGCCGTAGTGGTCCCGCCGCATCTGCCCGGCCTGCTCGCACGGCTTTCCGCCGGGCTCGGCGGTGCCGTCGCCATCGTCACCGGGCGCGGGCTGGAGGTGGCCCGCGGGCTGACCCAGTCGCCCCCCATCGCCTTCGCCGCCGAGCATGGCACCATCATCGATGGGGCCGGCGCCACCGCCGAGATCCCGCCCATGCCGCCGCCGCCCTCGCCGCCCGCCGCCTGGCGGGAGGCCGCGGAAGCCTTCGCGCGGGCCCATCCGGGCCTGTTGCTGGAGGAAAAGCGGCATGGCTTCGTGCTACATTTCCGCGCCGTCCCCACGCTCGGCCCCGCCGCCACCGCCTTCCTGGAGGATTTGGTGCGGGACAGTGCTTTCCAGGTCATGCCGGCCCATGCCGCCGCCGAGTTGCGCCCGCGCAGTTCCGACAAGGGCACGGCGGTGCGCTGGCTGATGCAGCACCCGCCCTTCGTCGGGCGCAGGCCGCTGTTCATCGGCGATGACGTCACCGATGAATACGGCATCGAGGCCTGTAAGGCGCTTGGCGGCACGGGCTATCGAATCCCCCGGGATTTCGCCGGCCCCGCAGCCGTGCACGCCTGGCTCACGCGGATGGCGGACAGCCTGTCCGCATGAGTCAGCCGCTGGACCTGGCACCCGTCGGCAATGGCATCATCGCCGGCCTTTTCGATCGTCGCGGCCGCTGCTCCTGGCTGTGCTGGCCCCGCTTTGACGGCGACCCGATCTTCTGCGCCCTGCTCGGCGGCGAGGACCCGCAGGACGGCTTCATGGAATGCGAGATGGTCCGGCTGCGGCACACGCGGCAGACCTATCGCCGCAACACCGCCGTGCTGGAGACGGAGCTGGAGGACGAACAGGGCAACCGGCTCCGCATCATCGACTTCGCGCCCCGTTTCCGCCGCTTCGGCCGCAACTTCCGGCCTCCCATGCTGGTGCGGCGGATCGAGCCGCTCTCCGGCACGCCTCTGATCCGCCTGCGCATCCGTCCGCGCGGCAACTGGGGGCGGGACGTGCCGGAGCGCCGTTCCGGCTCCAACCACCTGCGCTATTTCTCCACCGAGTCGGCGCTACGCCTGACCACGGATGCGCCACTGGCCTGCGTCGCCGAGGAGGCGCCCTTCCTGCTCGACCAGCCCGTCACCCTGCTGCTCGGCCCCGACGAGACGATTCCCGCGGCGGTGGAGGAACTTGCCGAGGAATTCCTGCGGGAGACGGAGAATCACTGGCTCGACTGGACGCGTGGCCTACATCTGCCCTTCGAGTGGCAGGAGGCGGTGATCCGCGCCGCCATCACGCTGAAGCTCTGCACCTTCGAGGAAACCGGCGCCGTGGTGGCGGCGCTGACCACCTCCATCCCCGAGGCGCCGGACAGCGGGCGCAACTGGGATTACCGCTACTGCTGGCTGCGGGATGCACTCTTCACTGTGCAGGCGCTGAACCGCCTGGGCACCACCCGCACCATGGAGGAGTACATCCGCTACGTCACCAACGTGGTGGCGATCTCGCCCGGCGGCGTGCTGAAGCCCTGCTATCCGCTGGTGCCCTCGCTCGCCATGCCCGAGCGCATCGAGGAAGCCCTGCCCGGCTTCCTCGGCATGGGGCCGGTGCGGGTCGGCAACCAGGCGGCGGACCAGGTGCAGAACGACGTCTATGGCTCCGTCATCATGGCGGCGGCGCAGATGTTCTTCGACCAGCGCCTGCCCCGCCCGGCCGGCGAGTCGCTGTTCCGCCTGCTGGAGACGCTGGGCGAGCAGGCCGAGGCGCGTGCCCTGACACCGGACTCGGGCATCTGGGAATATCGCGGCCGCGCACGCACCCATACCTTTTCCGCCGCCATGTGCTGGGCGGGCATGGCGCGACTGTCCGGCATCGCCCGGCATCTCGGGCTGACGGAGCGCGCCGAACGCTGGGCCCGAGCGGCGCGGGAGCTGCACGGGGTGATCTGCGAGCGCGCCTTCCGCCCTGAGATGAACAGCTTCGTCGAGAGCTTCGAGAGCGACGGCATGGATGCCGCGCTGCTGCTGCTACCGGAGATCGGCTTCATTCCCGCCAATGACCCCCGCTTCCTCGGCACGCTCGATGCCGTCGAGCGGCGCCTGCTGCGGGATGGCTTCCTGCACCGTTACGATATGTCCGATGATTTCGGGAAACCTGAAACCGCCTTCCTTGTTTGTTCGTTCTGGTACGTGGACGCCCTCGCCGCTGCAGGTCGCACGGAGGAGGCACGCCTGATGTTCGGGAGCATTCTATCGTGCCGGAATCACCTGGGACTGCTAGCGGAGGATTTGAATCCGACGCGGAATCATCTTTGGGGGAACTTCCCTCAGACCTACTCCCATGTTGGTCTGATTCTATCGGCGATGCGTTTGAGCCGTTCGTGGGAGCACGGTCTGTGGGGCGGGTAGTCGTCGTCTCCAACCGTGTCGCCATGCCGCGGCGCGGCGAACCCGCTGCCGGCGGCCTGGCGGTCGCACTGAAGGACGTGCTGAAGGCCAGCGGCGGCCTGTGGTTCGGCTGGAGCGGCGAGACCCGCAAGGAGCCCAGCCCGGAAGCGCGCCGCGTGCGCTCGGGCGGCATCGACTATGCGACCATCGACATCGCGGAGGCCGACCACAAGGGCTTCTACGCCGGCTATTCCAACAACACCCTCTGGCCGCTGTTCCACTTCCGCCTGGGGCTGATGGAGTATGACCGCCAGGAGGCTGCCGCCTACCACAAGGTGAACCGCGACTTCGCGCGCGCTCTGATGCCGCTGCTCGGGCCCGAGGACACCGTCTGGATCCACGACTACCAGCTCATCCCGATGGCGGCCGAACTGCGTGCACTAGGGGCCAAGCAGCGCATCGGCTTTTTCCTGCACATCCCCTTCCCGCCCTTCGCGGTGCTCTCCGCGCTCCCGGACGCCGAGCGGCTGCTGAAAGATCTGCTGGCCTACGATCTGGTCGGCGTGCAGACCAAGCGCGACCTCGGCGGCCTGATCAACTGCTTCCAGGAAGGCCTGGGCCTCACCCCGGACGCGACCGGGGGTGTGCGCGGAGAGGTGGCCGGCGTGATGCGCCGGACCCAACTTTCCGCCCACGCCATCGGCATCGACACCCGAGGCTTCGCCACCATCGCCCGCAAGGCGGCCTATGGACCGGACACGCAGCGCCTGATGGCCAGCATGGGCGACCGATCGCTGATCGTCGGCGCCGAGCGGCTGGACTATACCAAGGGCCTGCCGCACCGGATGCGCGGCTTCGCCGCCCTGCTCGCCAACTACCCGGAGCACCTGAACCGCGTCACCTATCTCCAGGTGGCGGCGCGCAGCCGCAACGAGGTGGCCAGCTACCGCAACCTGCGGCGGGAGCTGGACCAGCTCGCCGGCCGGATCAACGGCGACTATGCCGAATTCGACTGGACCCCGATGCGCTATGTCGCTCGCGCCGTGGCGCGGGACACGCTGGCCGGTTTCTATCGGGTGGCGAGGGTCGGGCTGGTCACGCCTCTGCGCGACGGCATGAATCTGGTAGCCAAGGAATATGTGGCGGCGCAGGACCCGGAGGACCCCGGCGTGCTGGTGCTGTCGCAATTCGCCGGGGCCGCCGAGAGCATGGACGGTGCCCTGCTGGTCAATCCGCTGGATGCCGTGGCGGTGGCGGAACAGCTCGACAAGGCTCTGAAGATGCCGCTCGGCGAGCGCAAGGAGCGCTGGGAGAACATGATGCGCGGCCTGGAAGAGCAGACCGCCACCCGCTGGGCCGAAAGCTTCCTGGCCGAGCTGGAGGAACTGCCTCTGCCGGAGCAGGACCTGCTCTGGGCCTCGCCGACACGCAACTGAGGAGAAAAGGCTGGGGGGTCCGAGGCACTGCCTCGGACAGTCCCCCAGGCCCTTTTTTTCTTCGAGTTCCTGTGCTGGCGGCCCGCGCTGCCCCAAACTGACAGAGAGAAGATGGGGGTCCGGGGGAATTCCTTCCCCTGGCTTTTTTCAATCCCGCATCACGCGGATCGCCTCTTCCAGCCCTTCCGGCGCCGCCAGCCACCGGGCCGGCATGCTCAACGCCTCGGCCAGCCGCCGCTTGTACTCGGCGCGCGAAATCTCCAGCGTGCCGAACTGCGCCAGATGCTCGGTGATGAACTGGGTATCGAGCAGGGTAAAGCCACCGAGGCGCAGCCGCGCCACCAGATGCACCAGCGCCACCTTGGAAACGTCCCGCGCCCGGCTGAACATGCTCTCGCCGAAGAAGGCCCCCCCCAGTGCCACACCATAGAGGCCACCGAGCAACTCGCCCTCACGCCAGACCTCGACCGAATGGGCATGGCCCATCCGGTAGAGTTCGGTGAACAGCCGCTCGATCTCCGGATTGATCCAGCTGTCCTCCCGCCCCGGAGCGGGTGCGGCACAGCCGGCGATCACGCCCGGGAAATCGGCATCGGCGGTGACGGTGAAGGCGCCGGACAGCACCGTGCGGCGCAGCCGCCGCGGCAGATGGAAGCCATCCAGCGGCAGGATGCCGCGCAGCTCTGGGTCCAGCCAGTAAAGCCGCTTCCCCGCACGCGACTCGGCCATTGGGAAGAGCCCGGCGCGATAGGCGCGGAGCAGCAGGTCGGGCGTGATTTCCACCGGGCGGCGGGACATCTGCGCATCATGACCGCGCCGGCGCCGTGGCGCCAGCCTAGCGCATTTCCCGTTCGCCCAGGCTTACGCGAAATGCGCCAGGTCGTCGTTTTATGAGCATCTTCACCCGCTCGGGTGAGTCCACCCGAGCGGGATCTGCTCTAGCCGGCCGGCTTCGGCAGCCGCGCCAGGATGCGCTCGGCCAGGGCGGCATAATCCTCGTCGAAATGGTGGCCACCGCTGGTGCGGATGATCTCCGCCGGAGTGTCCTTGAAGGCCAGACAAGCGGTCTCGTCCTCCTCCTCCGAGCCATAGACGCATTGCACCAGGGCGGGCGGCAGACCAGGAATCTCGGGCGCCGTTGGCAGCGCACTGGGGCGGGCCATGCCGATGAAATCGCCCACCTTGATCTCGAAGGCGGCTTCCTTGGCGAAGGCCAGCAGCGAGATCAGCACCACCCTCTCCTTGCTCTCCGGCTTCATCCGGTTCCAGGCGAAGGGCATGACATCGGCACCGAAGGAATAGCCGATCAGGGCGACACGGGGCGTCTGCCATTTCCCGGCATAGAGGGCGATGATGCGGTCCAGCTCGGCCGCCACTTCCTCGGGCGAGCGGCGGGTCCAGAACCAGTTCAGCGTGTCGAAACCCAGCACCGGCACGCCACGGTCGCGCATGATGCCGCCGATGGTGCGGTCGAGGTCGCGCCAGCCGCCATCGCCGGAAAGGATGATGGCGAAGACATCGCCCCGCTTCTGCTTGGCGGGCAACTCGACCAGCCAGGCGGAGGTGTCGCGCTGGGCCAAAGCCGGACGGGCCAGCGCCAGCCCGGCGGCGGCTCCCAGAAACAGGCGTCGCTTCAACAGGCGTCGCTTCATTTGCCGATCACTCCTCGCAAGCCGCCCGCCTGCAGCGCCGCCACGTCGGCAAGGACGACCCAGGGATCGAGCCCGCCCGGTGTACAAAGGTAGCGCGGCTCCCAGACCGGCTCGAATTTCTCCTTGAAGGCACGCAGGCCCCGGAAGTTGTAGAAGCGCTCGCCACGGCGGAAGACCAGCCCGCCCAGGCGATACCAGACCGGCGCAAGACGATGCGCGGCGAGGCCGGAGAGCGGCGCCATACCGAGGTCGAAGAAGTCGTAGCCCAGTTCCTTGGCGCGCAGGATCAGGCGCAGGAAGAGGAAGTCCATGGTGCCGGGCGGCACATCGGGGAGCTGACGCATCAGGTCGATCGACATCTCGCGGCGCAGCGCCGGCGTTTCCAGCAGCGTGGCGAAGGCGATGACCCGCCCCTCCCCGTCGCGCACCACGGCGGCCGGCTGCGCGCAGACATAGTCCGGCTCGAAGGCACCGAGGGAGAAGGCCTTCTCGCGTGTCTTGTGCTGCTCCAGCCAGAGGCGGGAGACCGTCTCCAGTTCCGGCAGCAGGGCAGCAACCTCCTCGGGCGGCACGACGGCGAAGGTGAGGCCCTCGCGTTCCGCACGGTTCAGCGCGCTGCGCAGAGGCTGGCGCGACTTGCCCTTCAGCGTGAAGTCGGGCAGCGGCACCCGCGCTGCCTCGCCCAGCTTCAGCGGCCGCAGCCCGGCGTCGATGTAGAGCGGCAGGTTCTCCGGCCGCACCTGATAGAAGGCGGCGCGGCCGCCCTGCGCATCGGCCATCTCGACGAAGCGCCAGACCAGGTCCACCCGCCGCTCGCCCGGCCCGACGGGGTCGAACAGCGCCACCCAGGAGCGGCCGCGGCGGCCGTACATGATGAAGGCATCCCCCTCCGGCGCGAAGAGCAGTGCCTTGTCGCCCATGCGGACGAGATTGGCATCCGCCCGGCCCTGTGCCGCGACGATGGCGGTGGCGCGCTCCAACTCCTCCGGGGTGGGCGGATGCACTGCGCTGCGGGCGGGGCGCAGCAGCGTCCAGAGCCCGGCGGCGAAGAGTGCCAGCACGGCGCCCAGCGTCGCCCGCATGCCGCGCGGCGCACTGGCATCCAGTTCGAAGCGCCACCAAAGCTGGCGGGAATACTCGACATCCCGATGCGCGAAGAAGAGCAGCCAGGCGGCGGCGGCAACCACGCCCGCCACCGCCAGCCACCAGCCGGGCGTGAGACTGGGGGTCAGCATGCGCGCCCGGCGGTCGAAACGCTGGTGCGAGATCAGCAGCGCGATGCCGAGCAGCACCAGCAGCGGCAGTTCCAGCTCCCCGCCGCCGCGCGCGATGGAAAGCACGAGCCCGGCGCCGGTCAGGCAGGTGGCCAGCCACCAGGCGCCATCCAGCCGATGCACCAGCCCATGGGCGACGAAGATCAGCGCCAGCCCGCCGACGCTGGCCAGCAGGTGCGAGGCTTCAAAAAGCGGCAGCGGCAGGGCGGGGGCGAAGAGGCCGGGCGCGGTGCCGAGCGGCGGCGTGACACCGCCGAACAACAACGCCGTACCGGCGGCGAAGGCCCCGGCACCCAGGAAGCGTGGCATCAGCCGGGTGGCGGCGCGCACGGCGCGGGCGCCGCCCTCCAGCAGATGCGCTCGCCGGCTGACCTCGAAGCCGGCCAGCAGCAGGATGGCCAGCCCCAGCGGCAGCGCGAAATAGACGAGGCGGTAGAGCACCAGCGCCGCCGCCACCTGATCCAGCGGCACGCCGCTGTTGTGAAAGGCCAGCAGTACCACCGCCTCGAAGACGCCGATGCCGCCGGGCAGGTGACTGGCGGCGCCGATCGCGATGGCCACCGCGTAGAGCGCCATGAAGGAGGGCAGGTCTACCGCGCCGGACGGCAGCAGCAGCCACAGCACCGTGGCGGCAGCGCCGATGTCCACCAGGGAGATGGCGCCCTGCAGCAGGATCAGCCGTGCCGGCGGCACGCGCAGGACGAAGCGTCCGAGGCGCAGCCCCTTGCGCAGCCGGCCGAGCAGCGCCACCCCCGCCAGCAAGGCGAGCAGGGCGGCGGCCAGCAGCCGCAGCAGCGGGGCCGGCAGGCCAAACCAGCCGGCCATGGCCTCCGCCTCCAGCAGCAGGCCAAGCGCGGCCACCGCATAGAGCCCCAGCACGAAGCTGGCGGTGACGAAGACCAACACGCGCCCGATCCGCGTCGGCTCCAACCCCGCCGCCGCATAGATCCGCCAGCGCACCGCGCTGCCGGTGAAGGCGCCGACGCCCAGGGTGTTGCTGAGGGCGAAGCCGCAGAAGGCGGCCAGCGCGCCGATCCACCGTGGCACCGCGCCCGGTGCCAGGTGGCGCAGCGCCGAAAGGTCATAGCCCAGCATCGCCAGGAAGCTGACCGCAGTGGCCGCCACCGCCGCCAGCAGCACAGGCAGCGGCTTCGACTGCAGCGCGACGATCACCGCGGCATAGTCCAGCTCGCGCGAAAGCGCCTGCAGCGCCGCCAGTGCCAGCACCGCGAGCAGCACACCGGCCCCTAGCAGCAGCCAGGGCCGCAGCACCGCCAGCCGCTCCGTCGCGCCCGGCGCGGGCGCCGGTGCCTCTTCGGCCTGGACCTTGGCCAGCTCGGACGTCTCGGCGATGCGGCCGTTCATCAGCTTTTCCCAGAAGCTCGGGACCGGCGAGGGGCGCAGGGCGGTTGTCATGGCGGCCGGCAGGCTGCGCGCCGGGCGTAGCAAAACAATGAAGACAGTGTGGCCGGGTTGCCATGAAGCTCCCCGGCCGCTGCCTTTCCGCAGACGGCTCCGTCAGCCGCGCAGGCCGACGAAGCGCTCCAGCCAATGGATCGTGTAGTCGCCGGCCTGGAACTGCGCATCCTCCATGATGCGCTGGTGTAGCGGCAGGGTGGTCTTGATGCCGTCCACCACCATCTCGGAGAGCGCCCGGCGCATGCGGCCGATCGCCTCGGCACGGGTCTTGCCGTGCACCACCAGCTTGGCCACCAGGCTGTCGTAGTGCGGCGGCACCGAATAACCCGAGTAGAGCGCGCTATCCACCCGCACGCCGAGGCCGCCCGGCGCGTGATAGGTGTTCACCCGGCCCGGTGAGGGCGTGAAGCTCTCCGGATCCTCGGCGGTGATGCGGCATTCGATGGCATGGCCGCTGAAGGTGATGTCCGCTTGGCCGTAGCCGAGCTTCTCCCCGGCGGCGACGCGGAGCTGCTCCTTCACCAGGTCGATGCCGCAGACCATCTCGGTGACGGGATGCTCGACCTGCAGGCGGGTGTTCATCTCGATGAAGGCGAACTGCCCGTCCTGCCAAAGGAATTCCAGCGTGCCGGCATTGCGGTAGCCAAGCTGCGAGAGGCCCTTGGTCACCTGGGCGCCGAGCGCGTTGCGCTCCTCGGCGGTCAGTGCCGGGCTGCCGGCCTCCTCCACTAGCTTCTGGTGACGGCGCTGCAGCGAGCAGTCGCGCTCGCCGAAATGCACCACGTTGCCGTGCGTGTCGGCCAGCACCTGCAGCTCGATGTGGCGCGGGCGGTCCAGATACTTCTCCATATAGACGGCGTCGTTGCCAAAGGCGGCCTTGGCCTCGGTGCGGGCGACGCGCCAGGCCTCCTCCAGCTCATCAGCCGACTGCGCCACCTTCATGCCGCGCCCGCCGCCGCCGGCGGCGGCCTTGATCAGCACGGGGTACTTGATCCGCTCTGCGACCTCGCGGGCCTCCTCCAGGCTGTGCAACTCGCCGTCGCTGCCGGGGACGAGCGGCACGCCGAGCGACTTCATCGCCTGCTTGGCGGCGATCTTGTCGCCCATCATGCGGATATGCTCGGCCGTCGGGCCGATGAAGGTGAAGCCATGCGCCTCCACCATCTCGGCGAAGCTGGCATTCTCGGAGAGGAAGCCATAGCCGGGATGGATGGCCTCCGCGCCCGTGATGCTCGCGGCCGAGAGGATGGCGGCGACGTTGAGATAGCTGTCGCGCGCGGCAGGCGGGCCGATGCAGACGCTCTCATCCGCCAGCCGCACATGCATGGCGGTGGCATCGGCCGTGGAATGCACGGCCACGGTGCGGATGCCCATTTCCTGGCAGGCGCGGTGGACGCGCAGCGCGATCTCGCCGCGATTGGCGATCAGCACCTTCCTGAACATGTCGAGTGCCTTACTCGACCACCATCAGCGGCTCGCCATACTCGACCGGCGTGCCGCTTTCGACCAGGATGCGCGTGACCGTACCGGCCTTCGGCGCCTTGATCTGGTTGAAGGTCTTCATCGCCTCGATCAGCAGCAGGGTCTGCCCGGCGGCCACCTTGGCGCCCAGGGTGACGAAGGGCGCGGCGCCCGGCTCGGGCGACAGGTAGGCGACGCCCACCATCGGCGAGGTGATGGCGCCCGGCGTGGCGGCATCCACCGCCGCCTCGGCGGCGGGGGCGGAGACCTGCGCCATGGCGGGGGCGGCCGCCGGCGCGGCGGCGACCGGCGCCGCCATGGCCATCGGCGCCACCGTCACGCTGCGGGTGACGCGGACGCGGCTTTCCCCGTCGGCCAGTTCGATCTCGGTGAGGTCGGTCTCCCGCAGGATCTGCGCGAGCGCCCGGACCGCTTCCGGGCTGAAGGAAATGCCGCTCATAACGTTCCTCTGGGAACCTCTCGGAAGGGCTGCCCCATGTCCGGCCGCAGCGTCAGTCCTGCTCGGCCTGCGCCAGGATGCCGGCGATGCCGCGCAGCGCCAGGGCATAGCCATGCGGGCCGAGGCCGCAGATGACCCCCTGCGCCGCGCGGGACACATAGGACAGGTGCCGGAAGGATTCCCGGCGATGAATGTTGCTCAGATGCACCTCGACGACGGGCAGGTCGGAGGCCAGCAGGGCGTCCATCAGCGCGATCGAGGTATGGGAATAGCCGGCCGGGTTGATCACGATGCCCGCCGCCATGCTGCGGGCCTCCTGCACCCAGGAGATCAGCTCGCCCTCGACATTGCTCTGCCGGAAGTCGATCGCCAGGTCGAGCGCGTCGGCCGTCTCGGCGCAGAGCGCCTCGATGTCGTCCAGCGTCTCGTGGCCATAGATCTCCGGCTGGCGGGTGCCGAGCAGGTTCAGGTTGGGGCCATTCAGCACGAAAATCAGCGGCGGGTTCACGTGGGGGCTTCCGTCCGGTCCGATCGGCGCGCCTAGCACGGGGGGTTTCGGCACCGCAAGCGCGGGCGCTGCAAGAGGGGTGGGCGGTGCACCGCCCTGATCGCGGCGCAGCCTACCAATCTCCTGCTTTTTGAATGACTTACCAGAAGAGGTGTCGCGCTCCCGGCCAAGTCGCGGAAGGCCGCCCGTTTCGCCTCACGCGCGCTGAACCCGCCGGGACCCGGAACGGCGATAGCAGAGGCTGAAGGTCGCGGAGAGGCGCTTCCCGCAAGCCACCAGCGATGCCGGAGGAGGCGGAAGCGGCCCCGCCGCCGTCAGCCGGGCGAACACGCGGGCATCGGCCTCGGGCCAGGGGGAGGCATTGAGGGTCCGGACCAGGACAACGCGGCCGGTGCGGTCCACCGTCAGTTGCAGCTCGAAGCGGCCCTCGGGCCCACAGGTCGGCCCCTGGGTCTCCCGGACTGGTATGCCGCCTTCCCGCAGCGCGGGCGCCGCGTGGCTCCGCACGGTCCGGGCCCAGGCATCGCGCTCGGCGATCTGTCGTTCCGTCAGATCGGGCCACGGGCGCCCGATCTCGGCGCAGGCGGCCAGCCACAGCAGCATGGCTGCGAGAAACACCCGGCGCATGCCGCCCTTCCGCACGAGCCATCAGGATCACCTGGCGTGGGCCTGGCCATAAGAGGCGGAGTGCCCTCCTCTTAGCCTTAGAGGCTGTGCACCGCGTGCAGGTACTGGAAGTGCCGGTCGTACTGCGCCAGCACGTCCTGGATCATCTCCTCCCGGGTGAAGCCCATCACGTCGTAGTCCTGGCTACCATCCTCCAGGAAGACCTCGGCGCGATAGTAGTGCTCGTGTCGCTCGCGCTCCGGGGCGCTCTCGAAGTAATTGAAACTTGGCATGGCGTATTCGCGCATGCGGATGCCGTAGTGGAACTCCTCCGGCGCGCCAGGCATGGAAACCAGGCGCAACCGCCCCTCGCGCCGATGCACCTCCGCACTCAGGCCGCGGCCGCGCAGCTCGGCGGCCACCGCCTCCAGCGCCGGCGCCGCCGTCTCCTCCAGGAAGCGCAGTACCTCCGCCTTGCTCGGGTGCGAAAGGATGCCGTGCAGCTGGCGCTGCCAGGAGAGGCCCTGCCGCGGCGGCAGGTTCGTCGCCAGGGCATTCTGCCGCAGCCCCTCGCGCTGCAGGCCGCGCCACAGCCCGTAGCAGATCAGCAGCATCACCACCGCGAAGGGCAGCGCGCTGGCGATGGCCGCCGTCTGCAGCGCCTGCAACCCGCCCGAGGCCAGCAGGACCGCGGCAATCACACCGGAGGAGACCGCCCAGAAGATGCGCTGCAGCACCGGCACATTGTCCCGCCCGCCGGCGGCGATGGTGCTGACCACCAGTGCGGCGCTGTCGGCCGAGGTGATGAAGAAGGTGACGATCAGCACCATCGCCAGCCAGGAGCTGATCGTGGCCAGCGGGTACTGCTCCAGGAAGACGAAGAGCGCCAGGGTGACGTCGCTCTGCACTGCCTGAGAAACGGCCTGGGTCGCGCCGCTCAGATGCAGGTAGAGGGCGCTGTCGCCGAATACCGTCATCCAGGCGAAGGTGAAGCCCGTGGGCACCAGCAGCACGCCGAGCGTGAATTCGCGGATGGTCCGTCCGCGCGAGATGCGGGCGATGAACATGCCCACAAAGGGCGACCAGGCGATCCACCAGCCCCAGTAGAACAGCGTCCAGTCGCGCAGCCAGTCGTTCGGGTCGTAGGCGTACATGTAGAAGCTGCGCTCGGCGAACTGGTCGATATAGCCGCCCAGGTTCTGCACGAAGGTGCGCAGTAGGAAGGTGGTCGGCCCGACCACGAAGACGAAGAGCAGCAGGGCGCTGGCCAGGATCAGATTGGCGTTCGACAGCAGCCTGATGCCCTTGTCGAGGCCGGAGGCCACCGAGAGCGTGGCCAATGCGGTGATCACCGCGATCAGCACCACCTGCGTCCCGAAGCCCACCGGCACGCCCAGTACATGCGCCAGGCCGGCATTCACCTGCAGCGCGCCGAGGCCGAGCGAGGTGGCCACGCCGAACATGGTGCCGAGGATGGCGAAGATATCCACCGCGTGGCCGATCGGCCCATGGATCCGCTCGCCGATCAGCGGGTAAAGGGCCGAGCGGACGCTCAGCGGCAGGCCATGACGGAAGCTGAAATAGGCCAGGCTGAGCCCCACCACGGCATAGATCGCCCAGGCATGCAGCCCCCAATGGAAGTAGCTGAGGCGCATCGCGGCCCGCGCCGCGGGAATGCTGGCCGGCTCCCCCACCGGCGGCGACATGAAATGCGTCACCGGCTCGGCCACGCCGAAGAACACCAGCCCGATACCCATGCCGGCGCTGAACAGCATGGCAAACCAGGCACCGTAGCTGAACTCCGGCTCCGAATGATTCGGCCCGAGGCGGATGCTGCCATAGCGGCTCAGTGCCAGCACCGCCATGAAGATCAGGAAACCGGTCACCACCAGCAGGTAGAACCAGCCAAGCTCATCGGTGATCCAGCCCTGCACGGCGCTGAAGGTGGCGGCGGCGGTCTGCGGCATAAGCACGCCGAACAGTACGAAAAGCAGGGTCAGCACCCCCGCGCCGATGAAGACCGTCGGGTTCACGGCGGCGGGCGAAGAGGTGGGAGGGGCAGGCTCGCTCACATCGCGTCTCCTCGGAGTCGGGGCCGGCAGGTGCCGGCGCCTCCCGCAGGCCCGGCGGCGTGCGGGGCGGACGCCCGTGACAACTCGGCAGGCCCGCCGAAGTTCTACCGCCGCGCTCTGCCAGCTCCTGGACGTATGGAAGTTCTGCCCAGAGCGCGGGGTGACACCGCCCCAATGCTTCCCTAGGTTGCGCCGCAGCGTTCCACCCTGGAGGGAAGCCGAGATGATTCCGCTTGCCAGGCTCGGGCTGCCGGCGCTGCTGCTGAGCGGCCTGCTGGCGGCCTGCAGCCCGACCTATTCCCCAGACACTTATGCCAGCCGCGCGGTGCAGCAGGCCAACAAGGTCGAGCAGGGCGTGGTGGTTGGCCGCCGCGCCATCGAGATCTCGGCCGATGGCGCCAGCGGCGCGGTGAGCGGCGCGGCGGCGGGCGGTGTCGCCGGCAGCCGGATCGGCGGCGGCGACATCACCTCCGCTTTCGGCGGCATCGGCGGCGGCCTGATCGGCGGCCTGCTGGGCACCGCGGTCGAGCAGGGGGCCGGCGCGCAGCAGGGCTACGAGTACATCGTACGCAAGCCGAACGGTGAACTCGTATCGGTAGTGCAACGGGACGACACGCCGCTCGCCCTCGGCCAGAAGGTGCTGGTGATCGCCGGCGCCCAGGCCCGTATCGTACCGGACTACACGGTGCCGAACGAGAATCCTCCGGCTCCGCCGCCCGCTGCGGCCCTGACGGCCCCCGCTGCCGCGGCCAGCGGGCAGCCGGCCGCAACCGCCGCCCCACCCCCGGCACCACAGCAGGAAACCCTGCCCCCGGCCACCACGACCGCCCCGGTCACCCCCGAGCCCCCCGTGCCTTCCGCGCCGGCCGAGCCGGCACCGGCCAGCCCAAGTTCCGACCACCCCGCGGCGGAAGGCCCGGCGCCGGCGGCCGCCATCTAAGGCGCGCCGGCGGCAGGAACGGGAGAGGGGTCCCGCCTTCTTCCCACGCAGGGCAGAGGAGCGGCGCATTCGGGGCGATGACCCCTTTCCCACCGGCGCCCCGCGCGCCACATTCGCGCCATGGCGGACAGCATCGAGATCACGATCAACGGGGAAACCCGCATCATCCAGAACCCGGCAACGGTGGCCGACCTGCTGGCGACGCTCAGCCTGGACACCCGCAAGGTGGCGGTCGAGCGGAACCTGGAGATCGTGCCACGCTCCGCCTACGGCGCCACCACGCTCGCCGCGGGGGACACGCTGGAAATCGTGCACTTCATCGGCGGGGGCTGAGCCCATGGACGGCTACCAGAACCAGACAGACGATTTTTGGGAGGTGGCGGGGCATCGCTTCCGCTCCCGCCTCGTGGTCGGCACCGGGCGCTACAAGTCGCTGGAGGAGACCGCCGCCGCCATCGAGGCGAGCGGGGCCGAGATGGTCACCGTCGCGGTGCGGCGGGTGAATCTCTCCGACTCCAGCGCGCCCATGCTGCAGGACTTCGTGGACCCCAAGCGCTACACCTACCTGCCCAACACGGCCGGCTGCCACACCGCGCAGGATGCCGTGCGCACCCTGCGCCTGGCACGCGAGGCCGGCGGCTGGAATCTGGTGAAGCTGGAGGTGCTCGGGCCGCCACCCTTCCTCTACCCGGACATGCCCGCCACCTTCGAGGCCGCCGAGGCGCTCATCAAGGACGGGTTCCAGGTGATGGTCTACTGCGCCGACGACCCGCTGGCGGCCAAGCGCCTGGAGGAGATGGGCTGCGTCGCCGTCATGCCGCTCGGCGCGCCAATCGGCTCCGGCCTCGGCCTGACCAACCCCTTCATGCTGCGCGCCATCATCGAGCAGGCCAAGGTGCCGGTCCTGGTGGACGCCGGCATCGGCACCGCCAGCGAGGCGGCGGCGGCCATGGAACTGGGCTGCGACGCGGTGCTGCTGAACTCGGCCATCGCCCATGCGAAGGACCCGGTGCGCATGGCGCAGGCCATGAAGGCGGCGGTGGAAGCGGGGCGGCACGCCCACCTCGCCGGCCGCATGCCGCGCAACTACAGCGCCGACCCTTCGAGCCCGCTCTCCGGGCTGATCCGCTGAGCGCACCGGGAGGGTGCTCCGCCCTCCTCCGGGCCTCGGCCCGCTCGACTCCCAGAGGGGGCTCCGCCCCCTCCGGACCTCCCCGGCTGGGGTGACAGTGTCACCCCAGACCCCGCCATCAACGGCCTGTGCGAGGTCAGCGCACCGGAGGGCCATGCCCTCCGGCGACTGCCGCTTCAGCCCTGCTGCCCTGAAATACTTATGTCGGTTTGGCTGCCCTGCACTCCGGCATCAGGCACCAAAAACGAATGGCGGGGTCCGGGGTGACCCTGTCACCCCGGCGGGAGGGGTCTGGGGAGGGCGGCGCCCTCCCCAGGGAGGCCGCTCAATGCGCCTCCCCGCCCCCGCCCGCGCCTTTTGGCCGGCGCAGCAGCAGCACCAGCGGCAGGGAGAGCAGGAAGCAGCCGGCCATCAGCAGCAGCGTGTCGTTATAGGCGAGCACCAGCCCCTGCTGGGTCACCAGCGCCTTGATCCGCGCCAGCGCGGCCATGTCCGAGGCGTCGCCCAGCCGTCCGGCCATGGCCGCGCCGAGGGTGGACTGGTACTCGCTGACATGGGGTCGGGCCCAGTTCAGCGACTCCGCCATGTGCAGGCGGTGCGCGTAGGAGCGGTCGGTCACCAGCGTGTTGATCATGGCGAGCCCGATGGCGCCGCCGGCATTGCGCATCAAGTTGTAGAGCCCGGCGGCGCCCTTGAGTTGAGCAGGCGGCATGGTGCCGAGGGCGATCTGGTTCACCGGCGCCATGGTCAGCATCATCGCCACGCCGCGCAGGCCGAGGGGGAAGGCCAGCTCGGAGAAGGAACTCTGCGCGGTGAGCTGGGCCGTCTGCCAGATGGCCACGAAGAAGAGCAGGAGCCCGCCAGCCAGCATGAGGCGCGGGTCGGTGCGGTTCAGCAGCCGGCCGGCGAAGGGCGCGGTGCAGAACATGCAGACGCCGGTGATGAACATCACCTCACCGATCTGCATGGAGTTGTAGCCACGCACCCGGCCGAGAAAGAGCGGCAGCAGATAGACCGAGCCGTAAAGCCCGATGCCGACGGTGAAGCTGAAGAGGCAGCCGATGGCGAAGTTGCGGTCGCGGAAGGCGCGGAGGTCCACGATCGGCTCGGCCCGGGTCAGGGCGCGCCAGAAGAACAGCAGGCCGGAGACGGTGGACAGGAGCGCGAGGTAGCGCACGCCCTCATCGGCCAGCCAGTCCCAGCGCGGGCCTTCCTCCATCACGTATTCCAGGCTGCCGAGGAAGGCAGCCATGAAGAGCAGGCCCCACCAGTCGAAGCGGGCGAGCAGACTGCGGTCGGGGCGGTCGATATCCACGGTGTTCCACACGGCGAAGGCGATCAGCGCGCCGATCGGCACGTTGATCAGGAACAGCCAGTGCCAGGAGAAGCTCTGCGTCAGCCAGCCGCCGAGGGTGGGGCCGATGGTGGGCGCCAGGGTCGCGGTCAGGCCGATGATGACGGTGGCGCCGGCGCGCTTCGCCCCCGGAAACATCAGGAAGCTGGCGGCGAAGACCGTCGGGATCATGGCGCCACCGATGAAGCCCTGCGCGGCACGGAAGACGATCATGGTGCCGAGATTCGACGCCATGGCGCAGGCCAACGAGAAGAGGGTGAAGCCGGCGGCCGAGGCGGTGAACAGCACGCGCGTGGAGAGCAGGCGCGAGAGGAAGCCCGAGAGCGGGATCATGACGATCTCCGCGATCAGGTAGCTGGTCTGCACCCAGCTCGCCTCGTCCGGGCTGGCGGCGAGACCGGCCTGGATCTCGGCGATGGAGGCGGAGACGATCTGGATGTCCAGGATCGCCATGAACATGCCGAGCACCATCGCCATGAAGCCGAGGCGGGCGCGCGGCGTCAGGGCCGGCGGGGCATGGGCGGCGGGCGCGGCGGCGCTCATGGCAGGAGGACCTTCAGCGGCTGCCGAGGCCGAGCGTCGCCGCGGTGGCGGCCAGGATGCCCCGCGGCGCCTCCGGGTCGGTGCGGGTGTCCACCTCGGCAACGACCGACAGGCCGGGCCGCAACCACCCGATGGCGGCCTCGTCCTGGCCGGGCTCCAGCACCAGCTTCACCGGCACGCGCTGCACCACCTTGGTGAAGTTCCCGGTGGCATTCTCCGGCGGCAGCAGGCTGAACTGGCTGCCGGTGCCGGGGGCGAAGCTGTCCACATGGCCATGCAGGACATGCCCGGGGATGGCATCCACCGTGATCTCAACCGGCTGGCCCGGCCGCATCCCCGCGAGCTGCGTTTCCTTGAAGTTGGCGACCACGAAGAGCGCCTGCGGCAGCGGCGCCACGGCGATGAGCTGCTGGCCCGGCCGCACGCGCTGCCCAAGCTGTGCCGCGCGGTTGCCGGCGATGCCGTCGAAGGGCGCGCGGATTTCGGCATAAGTGAGTGCGATGCGGGCCTGTTCCAGCGCGGCGGCGGCCTGGTCGCGCCGCGCCTCCGCCTGGGCGAGTTGCGCCTCCTGCACCGGCACCGCCTGCTGGCGCACGGCCAGTTCGGCTTCAGCGGCATGCACTGCTGCGATCGCCTTGCGCTGGTCGGCCACCGCCTGCTCGGCGGCTTGGCGGGAGGAATAGCCGCTGCCCGCCAGGGACTGCGTGCGGCGCGCCTCGGCCTCGGCGCGGGCCTGCTCGGCGCGGGCCTGCTCGATCTGCGCCTCGGCGGCGCCGATCTGCGCCTGAAGCTGCCCA
Source organism: Roseomonas sp. (assembly GCA_035565935.1). GTDB lineage: Bacteria > Pseudomonadota > Alphaproteobacteria > Acetobacterales > Acetobacteraceae > Pseudoroseomonas. Next base: position 136,156 of record DATMRU010000073.1, on the reverse strand, counting down.
AGCGTCTGCCGCGTGGTGCGGATGGCGGCTTCCGCCTCTTCCAGCGCCGCCTCGTCCTGCCGCACCTGCAGGCGGGCATCCCGGTCATCCAGCCGCAGCAGCACCTGCCCGGCCCGGACGCGCTGGTTGTCGGCCACTGCGATCTCGGTGACGTCGGCCTCGATGCGCGGGGTCAGCACGGAGATATCGCCCTGCACATAGGCATCGTCGGTCTCGGCCAGGAAGCGGCCGGTCTGCCAGTACCAGTTGCCGCCCAGGACAGCCGCAACCAGCAGCACCACGGGCAGGATACGCAGCAGCCAGCGACGGCGCCGGCGGGGCGGTGGCACGGGGCTGGCCTGGGCGACCTCGGCAGCGGGAGCGGAGGAGACGGGAGCGTTCATGGGAAATCCTGGAACTGAACGGTTCAGTTCAGAAGGCTGCCCAGGTGCTCTTCGAAGGGCGCTCTGTCAAGGAAAAACTGAACCGTTCAGTTTAGTCTTGAATCCACGCGCCCCTTTGCCCTAGTCACGCGCATGTCCCACGCCACCGACTCGCTGGAAGCCTCTCCCAAGCGCCGCGCCATCCTGGATGCGGCGGCGGCGCTGTTCATGGCCGAGGGCTTCGGTGCCGTCTCCATGGACGCGGTGGCTCGCGCCGCCCAAGTCTCCAAGGCCACGCTCTACGCCCATTTCCCCGGCAAGGAGGCGCTGTTCCTCGAGATCATCAGCGCCAACTGCCTGAAGATGCGCATGATGATGGATGTGGCGCTCTCCGGATCCCGCCTGCCGCTGGAAGGCGCGCTGACCGAGCTCGGCCAGCAGTGGCTGCGCTTCCTGCTGCGCCCGCAGGTGCGCGCCCTGCATCGGGTGGTGGTGGCGGAGGGCATGCGCTTCCCGCACCTGGCGCGGGATTTCTATCTTGGTGGCCCGCAGGCCGTGCGCGGCTGGCTGGCGGGCTGGCTGGCGGGCGAGCAGCGCGCTGGCCGGCTGCGGCCCGATGCCGATCTGCCGCAGGTGGCCGAGCAGTTCCTCGCCCTGCTCCGCGGCGATCTTTTCCTTCGCGCCACGCTGGGCCTGGTGACGGAGGTGGAGGAGGGTGAGGTTGCCGCCCTCGCCGCGCGGGCCGCGCGGGCGATCGCGCGGCTTTACGGCACCGCGCCGGACCCGGCTGCCTGAGAAGGGCCCACCTGCGTGTGGCCCTCCCCTCTGCCTGAACGGCGGCCAAGGACTGCCCCCTGAAGCGGAGGAATTCGCCCCGCCTGCGGTTTCCTGGGAGAGCCATCCCGCCATTTCCGCCCTACTTTCGGGAAGTTTTCTCCCCTCTCACGGCCCACACGGAAAAAAACCACCCTGAGGGGAGAAAAGGCTTTGCGTCGCGGCGCGGGATCTCTATATGCGCCGCCAGACGCAGTACGCACGTGCCTCTGGCCCCAGGCCGACCGTAATCGGCCAAAGGTTTACGCAACGACGTCAAGCGTTCTGGCAACCCCGGCGAAGGCGCGAGCCTGACACCGGCCTCTTCTGGTCGCTGGTTCGTTCGACCGTTTCGTCAACTTGGGGCCGCCGCCCGAAAGGGGCGGTCCTTCCGTATCGGATGGAGGGTAGTGCGATGACCCCCAAGGTCTCCCGCTTCCTGCGCGACGTCGCTCCCGCGACGCCTTGTCTTGTCGTCGACGTGGATCGCGCCGCCGAGAATTACGCCCGGCTGAAGGCGGCGCTGCCGCTCGCGCGCATCTATTACGCGGTGAAGGCCAATCCCGCCGCCCCGATCCTGAGCCGGCTGGTCGATCTCGATTCCTGCTTCGACGCCGCCTCGCTGGAGGAAGTGAATCTCTGCCTGGCCAATGGCGCCCGGCCGGAGTCGATCTCCTTCGGCAATACGGTGAAGAAGGAAAGCGCGATCAAGGCCGCCTATGAGGCCGGTGTCCGCATGTTCGCCTTCGACTCCGAGCCGGAGCTGCGCAAGCTCGCCCGCTCCGCGCCGGGTTCGAAGGTCTATTGCCGCATCCTGGTCGGCAATGTCGGCGCTGAATGGCCGCTGTCGAAGAAGTTCGGCTGCGAGGCCGAAATGGCGAAGGAGCTGATGGTTCTGGCCGGCGAGCTCGGCCTCGACCCGTTCGGCATCTCCTTCCATGTCGGCAGCCAGCAGACCCGCACCGACACCTATGAGGCGGCGATCGCAAAGGTCGGCCTGCTCTTCACCGATCTGAAGAACGCCGGCGTCAATGTCCGCATGATCAATATCGGCGGGGGCTACCCGGTGCGCTACCGCTCCGAGGTCCCGGAGATCGGCGCCATCGGCGATGCCATCATGGGCGCCATGGTCGAGGCCTTCGGCAATGCCCTGCCCGAGATGGTGGTGGAGCCGGGCCGCTTCATCGTCGGCGATGCGGGGGTGCTCTCCTCGGAGGTCGTGCTCGTCTCCCGCAAGGAGAAGAACGACCCGGTGCGCTGGGTCTATCTGGACATCGGCCGCTTCGGCGGGCTGGCCGAGACCGAGGGCGAGGCGATCAAGTATGCCTTCCGCACCCCGCATGACGGTGGCGCGGAAGGGCCGGTGACCATCGCAGGCCCCACCTGCGACAGCACCGACACGCTCTACGAGAAGTCGAACTACCGCCTGCCGCTGGCGCTCGACTCGGGGGACCGTGTAGAGCTGCTCGCCACCGGCGCCTATGTGACCACCTATGCCAGCCAGGGCTTCAACGGCTTCGCGCCCCTGGCCGAGCATTACATCTGACCGGCCGGTGCGGGGAGGTACTTCCTCCCCGCGCCACCTTCCGCTCCATTCCGCGCGAGTTTTGCGTTTCGCCACCACGAAGCGCCGGATAAACTCGTGCGATGGACGCCATTGACCGGAACATCCTCGTCGCCTTGCAGGAGAATGGCGCGGCCGGCCTTGCCGAGCTGGCCAAGGTCGCCGGCCTCTCCGTTTCCGCCACCGCCGAGCGCGTCAAGCGCCTGGAGGAGCGCGGCACCATCCGTGGCTGGCGCGCCGACCTTGACCCCGCCGCCATCGGCTGCCCCCTGCTCGCCTTTGTCTTCGTCTCGATGCGGCCGGGGCGGGAGGAGAACGCCTTCCGCATCGCCATGCGCGCCGCCGAGCCGGTGCTGGAATGCCATCATGTCACCGGCGCCTGGACCTTCCTGCTGAAGCTCCGCCTGCCTGATCTCTCCGCGCTGGAGCGCTTCGTGGCCGATCAGGTGCGCGGCCAGCCGGGCGTGGAGCGCACCGAGACGATCCTGGCCATCACCTCGGCCAAGGAAACCGCGATCCTGCCGGTGGCCGAGGCAACGGAGGAATAAAAAAGGTCGAGGGAAGGAATTCCCCCGAACCCCCTTCTTCTTTTTATCAGTTTTTGCCTGCGCTCTTGGCAATGGCCCTCCCCGGCCGCAAGTCGCCGGGGCTGTCTCAGCCTCGGCGTGCGCGCGCTCCGCCAGCGCGACAAAACTGACAAAAAAGAAGAAGTGGGGTCCGGGGGAGAATTCATTCTCCCCCGGCTTAGGACACCTCCTCCGCCCGCCAGCACGCCGCCTGATGCGCCCCGCCCTCCAGCGCCGGCTCCTGCGCGCAGATGGGCGCCGCGAGCGGGCAACGAGCGCGGAAGCGGCAGCCCTCAGGGATGCGGGAGGGGTCCGGCGGCTCGCCCTGGAGAATGAAGCCCTCCGTCACGCGGGGCCCGCCGACGCGCGGCGCCGCCGCGAGGAGCGCGCGGGTATAGGGGTGCTTCGGCGCGGCGAAGAGCTCCGCGGCCGGGCCGATCTCCACGACGCGGCCGAGATACATCACCGCCACCCGGTCGCACATCGAGCGCACCACGGCGAGGTCGTGGCTGATGAAGAGGTAGGTCAGGTTGAAGGTGGCGCGCAGGCTGCGGAACAGCGTCAGCACCGCCGCCTGCACGGAGACGTCGAGGCCCGAGGTCGGCTCGTCCAGGATGACGAGCCTCGGCCCCAGCGCCAGGATGCGCGCCAGCCCGACGCGCCGCTGCTGCCCGCCGCTGATCTCGTGCGGATAGAGGTCGAGATGTGCATCCGGCAGGCCGACGGCGGCGACGATCTCGCGGATGCGCGCCTCCCGCGCCGCGCGCGGCAGGTCGGTGTGGATCACCAATGGTTCGTGCAGCGAGCGGCGCAGGCTCCAGCTCGGGTCCAGCGAGGCGCCGGGGTCCTGATAGACATATTGCAGCCGTGCGCGCACCTCGGGTGGCCGCTCCAGGCCCGGCGCGGCCACCTTGCGGCCCTCGAAACGCACCTCGCCGGCGGTGGGCGCGTGGATGCCCATGATGGTCTTGCCGAGGGTGGACTTGCCGCAGCCGGATTCACCGACGATTCCCAGCACCTCGCCCTCGCGAACATCGAGGTCCACGCCGTCCAGCGCCCGCAACGTGCCGATGCGGCGGTTGAGCAGGCCGCGCACGGGAAAGTGCCGCGTGAGGCCGCGCAGTTCCAGGATGGACGCCTCAGGCATCGGCCACGGCCTCCTGGGGAGCCGTCACGGGGTGGTGGCAGGCGGTGACGTGCCCCTCCCCGCCTGCCAGGGCAGGGCGCTCGCTCCGGCAACGTTCCGTGGCGCGCGGGCAACGCGGATGGAAGCGGCAGCCCTGTGGGGCCGCACGGGGACTGGGCACGCTGCCGGGAATGCCGACGGGGTGCCGCCCCTCTTCGGGCAGGCTCTCCAGCAGCATCCGCGTATAGGGGTGGCGCGGCGCGGCAAAGAAACTCTCGCGCGGAGCGATCTCGGCCGTCTGGCCGGCATACATCACCGCCACGCGGTCGCAGATCTCCCAGGCGGCGCCGAGATCGTGGGTGGTGAAGAGCACGGCCACCCCACGCTCGGTGGCGAGGTGGCGCAGCAGCGCCAGGATCTGCGCCTGCACAGTGACGTCGAGCGCCGTGGTCGGCTCGTCGGCGATGATCAGGCGCGGCTCGGGCAGCAGCGCCATGGCGATCATCACCCGCTGCCGCTGGCCGCCCGAAAGCTCGTGCGGATATTTGCGCAGCAGCCGCTCGGGCTGGGGAAGCTGCACCGATTCCAGCATGGCGATCACGGCATCGCGGTCGGCGCGGCGGCGGCGCGGCGAATAGAAGCCGGTGCGCGCCTTGGGGTCTCGCCGCGGCGACTTCCAGCGCATCAGGTCCATCATCTGCGTGCCGATGCGGAAGAGCGGGTTGAAGCTCGCAAAAGGGTCCTGCGGGATGAAGGTGACAGCGCGGCCGCGCACCGCTTCCGCCTCACCCGGCCCGGCCAGCATGTCGGCGCCGGCGAGCCGGATGCGGCCATGGCTGATGCGGGTGATGCCCGGTGGCAGGGTGCCCAGGATGGCACGGGCCAGCGTCGTCTTGCCGCAACCTGATTCACCCACCAGGCCGACGATCTCGCCCGGGCGCACCGAGAGATTGACCATGTCCAGCACGCGGGCCAGCCCGCCCTCCGTGCGGAAGCCAAGCGCGAGATCCTCGACCAAGAGGATCTCAGTCATCGCCGCTGCCCCGCCGGGTGCGCGGGTCCAGCACGTCCCGCAGCCCGTCGCCCAGCAGGTTGAAGCCGAGCACGGTAAGGAAGATGGCCAGGCCCGGCGCCAGCGCGTACCACCAGGCCTCTGGCAGGTATTCCCGGCTCTCGGCGATCATGCGGCCCCATTCCGGCGTCGGCGGCGGCGCGCCGAGGCCGAGGAAGCCGAGCGTGGCGGCGGTCAGGATGGTGGCGCCCATGCCGATTGAGGTGCGCACGATGATCGGTGAGGCGATGTTGGGCAGGATGTGCAGCACCATCACCCGCCAGGGCGAGGCGCCGAGCGCAATGGCGGATTCGACGAAGACCTCGTTGCGCATCGAGCGCGTCTCCGCATAGACGAGCCGCGCCCAGAAGGGCCAGTAGGTAATGGAGAGCGCCAGAATGACGTTCTGGATCGACGGGCCGAGCGTCTGCGCGATGGCAATGGCCAGCACGATCTGCGGCACCGCCAGGAAAATTTCTGACAGCCGCATCAGCAATTCGCTGAACCAGTTCCGGTAGTAGCCGGCAACGAGGCCGATCGGCACGCCGATTACCACCGCTGAACCGACGGCGATCACCGCCAGCGAGAGGGTGATGCGCGCGCCGAAGAGGATGCGGCTGAACACGTCGCTGCCCATGCGGTCGGTGCCGAAGAGGCGGTCCGGCGCGGGTGGCAGCAGGCGGCGTGGCGTGTGGAATTGCCAGACATCCTCGGGATAGGGCGCCAGCACCGGCGCCAGCAGGGCGACGAGCAGCAGCGTGCCGATCAGCAGCACGCCCAGCATGGCGGCGCGGTCGCGCGCGAGGCGGCGCAGCATCAGCGCGCGCCCCGCGGATCGATCGCCGCCTGCAAGAGGTCCACCAGCAGGTTGACGATGACGAACATCACGCCGGTCCAGAGCGTGAAGCCCATGATGGCGTTGTAGTCGGACTGCAGGATGGAGCGCACGGCATAGGCGCCGATGCCCGGCCAGTCGAACACCGTCTCGACCACCACGGCGCCGGCCAGCAGGATGCCAAAAATCAGGCCGAGCTGCGTCACCGTCGCGGTGATCGCCAGGCGCAGCACGTATTTCCAGACGATCTGCCGGCGCGGATAGCCCATCGCCGTCTGATAGGCGACGGAGGGCGAGGAAATGGCGCCGATGACGCCGTTGCGGGTGAAGCGCACCACCGTCGCCGCCGCCGGCAGCGCGAGCGTCAGCGCCGGCAGAATGATGTGGCGGATGGCGGAATCGATGATCTCCGGGTCGCCCTCCATCAGCGCGTCCAGGATCACCAGCCCGGTCACCTCCTCCGGCGGGAAGCCCTCGATGCGGCCGGAAAGCGGCAGCCAGCCCAGCTTCATCGAGAACAGGAACTGCAATTGCATGGCGAACCAGAAGGAGGCCACCGCCAGACCGGAAACGGTGACGATGCGCAGCCCGTGGTCGATCCAGCTGTTGCGGTGCAGCCCGCAGAGCACGCCGAGCGGGATACCGAGCAGCGCCGCGAGGATGATGGCGACCAGGGTCAGCTCCAGCGTCGCCGGCAGGCGGTTCGAGAGATCCTCCGCGATCGGCCGCTGGGTGAAGAGGCTGGTGCCGAAATTGCCCTGCGCCACGTCGCTGACGTAGCGCAGGAACTGGGCAGGCAGCGGGCGGTCGAAGCCCAGGCTGCGGCGCACCGCCTCCACCTGCTCGGGCGAGGCATTGTCGCCGGCGGCCAGCCGCGCCGGGTCGATCGGCACGACGCGTGAGAGGACGAAGACGATCGCCAGCAGGCCGAGCAGCGTCGGCACCACCCAGATCAGCCGCTTGAGGAGGATGTCGAGCCAGATCATCCCTTCCGCTCGGCCCAGCGCAGGTCCTGGCCGTTGCTGACCGGCGAGAAGCGGATGCCCTCCACATCGGCCGCATAGGGGCCGTACCACTTGGTGTTGTAGATGAAGATGCCGAGCGCGCGGTCGCTGGCGATCTGCGTCACCTCCTCATAGAGCTTCTTCCGCTCCTCGTGGTCGTTGGAGATCAGGGCGCGGTCGAGCTTGGCGTCGATCTCGGGGTCGCTGTACCAGCTGAAGCTGCGGCTGCCGCGGTAGCGAGAGCCGCAGAGCTCGCCGACCCAGTTGTTGGGATCGACGTAGTAGGTGCTCTTCCAGAGCGGCACGAGGTCGGCCTGGGTGCGCGCATCCTTCATCCGCGCCGAGACGACCGACCAGGGCGAGACCTCCACCTGTGCCTCGATGCCGGCCTGCCGCAACGTGTTCTGGAACAGCGTCGCCGCCTGCTCGGATTCCGAGAAGCCGGCCAGCGCGTTGATGGTGATCGGGCGCAGCGGCGCCTTCACCTGGGCCAGCTCCTGCTTGGCCTTCTCCAGGTCGAAGCTATAGCCCTCCAGCCCTTCCGGCGTCCCCCACATCGGGTTCGGATTCGGTCCCGGGTTGCGCGAGACGGAGCCCTTCATGATGTCGCGGATGAAGCCGTCATAGTCGAAGGCATAGGCGAGCGCGCGGCGGAAATGCACGTCGTCCATCGGCGTGGCGGTGGTGTTCACCGCGAACTGGAAGACGCGCATCGATTCCTGCTCGATGATCTGCACTTCCTTCACCGGGCGCAGGCGCTGGATCTGGTCATAGGGCAGGTAGCCGTCCACGCCCTGGTAGTCGCCGCGCTGCAGGCCGAGCACGCGCGTGTTGGTTTCCAGCACGGTGCGGAACTCCACCTCGTCGAAGGGGTTCTTGCCCCAGCCGCCGAAATGCTCCTTGAAGCGCCGCGCGTTCCAGCCCACCGCCGGGTCGTAGCGGCGCAGCATGTAGGAGCCGCTGCCCGCCTCGTTCTTCGCCAGCCAGGGCTCGGCCCAGTCGTCGCCCTTGGCGTTCTTCTTCACCAGCGCGCTGTTGACGATGAGGATATCCGGCACAGTGACGAGGAAGATCGCCGAAGGCTGGGCCAGGTTGAACTGCACCGTGCGGGCGTCGAGCGCCTTGGTGCTGCCGGGCTTCACCGTGTCGAGATAGAGGCTCGCCGGCCCTTTCTTCAGCGCCAGGATGCGCTCAATGGAATAGACCACGTCCTCCGCCGTGACCGGCGCGCCGTCATGGAACTTGGCGCCCTGGCGCAGGGTGAAGGTGTAGGTCTTGCCGTCGTCCGAGACGGTGTGGCTCTCGGCCAGCCACGGGATCATCTTGGGCGGGTTGTCCACCCAGCGGTAGAGCCCGTCATAGAGGTTGAAGCGCGTCGCCGCGCGGGCGGTGTCGAAGACCGTGTGCGGGTCGAGATTGTCGTAGGGGCTGTTGTTCGCATAGACGAACTTGGCCGAGGCGGCGGCGGCGGGGCGCGCCGTCAGCGCCGCCGTGGCCAGGCTGCCGGAGCCGGCCAGCACCGTGGCTCCGAGAACGGTCCGCATCGCATCCCTGCGCGTCGTCGCCATGGCTCAATCTCCGTGTTGAGGGTCGGGGATGTCGGGCTGTGTGACCGGGGCGCTTGTTCCGAGAGGGTATCAGGGGCTGCCGGAGACCGACAGGATCTGTCCGGTGACGAAGCCCGCATAGTCGGAGGCGAAGAACATGACGGCATGCGCGATGTCCTCCGGGGTGCCGGGGCGGCGCATGGCGGTGCCCTCGATCAGGCCGGCCTGCCGCTCCGGCGAATAGGACTGCCACTGCCGCTCGTAGTCCGGGCTGGTGCGCTGGAAGCCCGGCGCCACGGCGTTCACCGTGATGCCGAAGCGGCCCAGCTCCTGGGCGAGCTGCCGCGTCAGGCCGATCTCGCCCGCCTTGCCCGAGGCATAGGCCTGGATGCCGGTCAGCGAGGTGCGCAGCCCGGCGCCGCTGGCAATGAAGACGATCCGTCCGCGCCCGCGCGCCTTCATCCCCGGCACCACCGCCTGGGCGGCGAGGAAGGCGCCGGTCAGGTTGACGTCCAGGATGGCGCGCCAGTCCGCCTCCTCGACCTCTTCCATCGGCTGGGGCGACTGGCCCAGCACGCCGCCGGCGACATAGACCAGCACATCCGGGGCACGCCCACCGGCCGCCGTGGCATCGCTGACCCAGCGGCGCAGCGCGGCACGGTCAGTGACGTCCACCTGCGCGGCCGTCGCGGGCAGGCCCTCCATTTCCGTCGCCAGGCGATCCCCCGCGAAGACCTGCGCGCCAGCAGCGGCGAAGCCCTGCGCGATCCCCCGGCCGATGCCGCGCGCCGCGCCGGCGACGAGGATGCTCTGTCCCGTGAAATCGATCTTCATGCCGCCTTCCTCCCCACCAGGGTGCCGATCTGCGGATGCCGCGCCGCCGCGGCGGCGAAGCCTTTCTCGACGGCCGCCACCGGGTCGGCCACCGCATCCGGGTTCTGCACCACCTCGGCGAAGGTCTGATGCTTCATGAAGAAGCGCCACTCCACCGGCAGGGCGAAGAGCAGTTCGGAAAGCCGGTCCCACGCCGCCTCCGACCAGATGCGCTCGAATTCCATTCGCTTGGGGTCGAAGGTCATGGGCTGCGGAACCGGACGCGGCGTGGCGCGCATGGTCTCGGTGGCCCCCGCGTCGAGCCTTCCGTCGCGGACGACAACGCCATAGGCGCGCGCCCCGGCTTCACTGACCTTGCCCTCGGCCACGTCGCGCAGTACCGCCTCGATCGGCCGCGCATAGGGATCGCCCCAGCCGCCGGCCCCGGAGGAGGAAATGCTCAGCACGTCGCCCGGGGCGCAATGCACGACATCGGTATTGCCGAGATCCTGCGCCTGCGGCGTGCCGGGGTTGCGGGTGAAGCCGCAGGTCGCCCCCGGCAGCCCACCCTGCAGACCCCAGGAGGAGAAGCGCACCCGGTCGCGGTTGCGCGCGGTGACGACGGAGTTGGGCGAATGCAGCTGGAAGGTCATCCGCGTGCCCAGACCGCCGCGATGCAGCCCCGGCCCGCCGCTGTCCGGCAGCAACCCGTAGCTGAGGACGCGGATCGGCACCTCGGCTTCGGTGATCTCGACCGGCGTGTTCTTCAGGAAGCTGTTGGAGCCATCCAGCCCGTCGCCCTCGGCCGCGCCGCCGCCGCCGCCCGAGATTGGGTTGATGGAGGCCATGGCCATGCGGCCGGTGCGCGGGTCGGTCGTGCGCACGTTCAGGATGCCGCCGCCCCCCGCCGGGCCGGCCGGCAGCCGATCCGGCAAAGCACGGGAGAAGGCGCCGATAATGATGCCCTGGATGCGCACGCAGGTCAGGCTGCGCATCCCCGTCGCCGCCGGGTGCACGGGGTTGACCACCGAGCCCTCGGGCAGAATGCAGCGCACCGGCCGCGACAGGCCGCAGTTTAGCGCCACCGTCGGGTCGAGCGAGTAGACCACGTAGTTGTAGCCGACCAGCGGCAGGATGTGGCGCGGCAGGCCGCCCGTCGGCATGTTCAGCGCCGACTGAAGCTGCGGGTCGCTGCCGGAGAAGTCGAACTCCGCCTCCTCGCCGCGGATGCGGATGGTCAGCTTCAGCCGGCAGGGCACACCGCCCGGGCTGTCCTCGTCGATATAGTCGGAGAAGCCGTAGTCGCCGTCGGCAATGCTGGCGAAGAGGCGCCGCGCCTGGCGCTCGGCGAGGTCCAGCACGCCATACATGCCAGCCGCCACCGTGTCGGGGCCGAAGCGGGCGATGGCCTCGTGGATCTTGCGCTCGGCCGTCTTCAGCGAGGCGATCTGCGCCTTCAGGTCGCCCCAGTTCTGCTCGGGCATGCGGACATTGCGCAGCATGACCTTGAGCAGCTTCTCGTCCATCACCCCGCCCTCGACCAGCTTGGTCGGCGGGATGCGGATGCCCTCCTGGTGTACCTCGGTCAGCGCGCGGGAGAGCGAGGCGGGCACCGCGCCGCCCATGTCGGTGTTGTGGATATGGCCGACAGCAAAGCACATCAGCCGGTCGCCATGGAAGATCGGCATCCAGAGATGCATGTCCGGCGCGTGGGTGCAGACATAGCCGGAATAGGGATCGTTGGTGATGCAGATGTCGCCGGGCCGGTAGTCCTCGATAGCGTTGATGGCGCCGGCATAATCGAGCCCGATGAACCAGGTGGCGCCGAGATCCTTCGGGCTGGCAAAGGTCTGGCCGCAGGGCGTGGTCAGGCCGCTGGTGAAATCCTCCGTCTCCTTGACGAAGGCGGAATGCGCGGTGCGCAGCAGGGTATAGGCCATGCTCTCGGCGGCGGCCTCGAAATGGCTCTTCAGGATCTGCAGCGTGACGGGATCGAGTTGCGTCGTCATGGTCAGCTCCGCCGCAGGATCAGGTTGCCGGAGGCGTCCACACGCCCGCCGAAGCCGGGCGGCACCCAGCTCGTGGCGTCGTCCTGCACCACCACGGCGGGGCCGGCGAAGGTGGCACCGGGCCGCAGAGCGGCGCGGTGGAACAGCGCCGCCCGCACGATCTCGCCGCGATGCGCGACGGGTACATGGCCCTCCGGCGCCGGGCGGCTTTCCACCGCCGTCCCGGCCGGGAATTCCGGTTTGGGCGTAATGCCGGCGATGACGACGCGCAGCGCCACCAGATGCACCGCCGCCTTCTCGTCGGCATGGCCGTAGATCTCGGCATGGCGGGCATGGAAGGCACTGGCGATGCGGCCGGGTGCCGGGTCGGTGATCCAGGCCGGCTCCAGCGGCACCTCAATCTCGTAGGACTGACCGCGATAGCGCATCTCGGCGCTGACGCTCAGCAGCCCCTCCCCCGCATGGCCCTGGCTGTCGCGCAGCCACGCCCGTGCCTCTTCGCTCAGCGCGGCGAAGGCGGATTGCAGCGTCGGCATGCTGTCCGGCGCCACATCGAGAAAAACAACCCGCACGAAATCCGAGCGCAGATCGGCCAGCAGCCCGCCCAACGCCGCCAGCACACCCGGCGCGCGCGGCACGATCACCGCCTCCATGCCCATTTCCTCGGCCAGCAGGCAGCCCAGCATCGGCCCGGCGCCCCCGAAGGCGAGGAGTGCATAACCGCTCGGCTCCTCGCCGACCTGCGAGAAAAGGCGGCTCACCTCGCGATACATATTGGCCACCGCCAGCGCCACCACCGCCTCGGCCGCTGCCACCGCATCGCGCCCGAGCCGCTCGCCCACCGCGCCGAGCGCCCGCTCCGCCGCCGCCTTGTCGATACTGACAGCGCCGTAGCCCAGCTCGCCCGCGCCCAGCACGCCCTTGACGGCGAAGGCGTCGGTGATGGCCGCGGCCTCGCCGCCGCGCCCGTAGCAGGCGGGGCCAGGCACCGAGCCAGCGCTGTCCGGCCCGACGCGCAGCACGCCCAGCGCATCCACCGCGGCGATGGAGCCGCCGCCCGCGCCGATGGAGGAGACGGAGACCGTGGGCAGGTAGATCGGGTATTCGCCGACCAGTTCGCCGGCGCGGAAATCCGGCATGCCGTCGCGCAGCAGCGCCACGTCGGCGCTGGTACCGCCGATATCGAGGCTCATGACGCGCGGGAAGCCGGCCTGACGCGCGACGAAGCCGGCGCCGATGGCGCCCGCCGCCGTGCCGGAGAGCAGCATCTCGATGCTGCGCGTCTTGCCGGCGGCGGCGGTCATCACGCCACCATTCGACTTGGTGATCATCGGGGCGACCGGCACACCGCGTGCGGAGAGCGCCGCCTCCAGCCGGGTGATGTAATGCGCCACGCGCGGCTGCACGGAACCATGGATGCAGGCGGTGATGCTGCGCTCGTATTCGCGCACGATCGGCCAGACCTCGGCGGAGCAGAAGACCGGCAGCTCCGGCCGTAGGTCGCGGATCATCGCCGCGACCGCGCGCTCATGCGCGGGATTGGCGTAGGAATGCAGGAAGCCGACGACGATTGCCTCTGCCCCCAGCGCCTCGGCCTGCGCCAGAATTTCCAGCACATTCTCCCGGGACGGCGCGGTGTCGGTGCTGCCATCGGGGTTCATGCGCTCTCGCACCTCCAGCACGCGGTCGCGCGGCACGATCGGCTCGGGGCGGCGGGAGAACAGGTCGTAGGGGTCGGGGATCTTCAGCCGCGCCAGTTCCAGTACGTCGCGGAAGCCTTCCGTCACCAGCAGGCAGAGCTTCGCCCCGCGCTTCTGGATAATGGCGTTCACGCCGACCGTGGAGCCATGGGTGAAATAGGTGACGTCTTCAGGCGAAATGCCGAAGCGGCGCTCGATCTCGGCCAGACCCTGCAGCACCTCCTCGCCCGGCGCATCGGGTCGGGAGAGCACCTTCAGCGTCTCCAGCCGCCGCGCCTCCTCGTCGAAGACGCAGAAGTCGGTGAAGGTGCCGCCAATATCGACGCCGATGCGGTAGCCCAAGGCTCAGTTCCTCTGCTCGGGGGCACGGCCGCCGATCCGCCGCGTGAGGGTGGCGGCGGCCTCGGTGATGGCAGCGATGAAATCCCGCCGGTGGCGGTGCCAGCGCTCCGTCAGGCTGGCGAGGTTGAGGGCAGCGACAGGCTGACCTGCGCGATCGAAGACCGGCGCCGCGACGCCCGCACCCCCTTCGGCGAACTCGCCGTCGATCTCGGCGTAGCCCTGCACACGCGCCTCGGCGATCCGCGCGCGGATGCGGACAGCATCGGTTTCCGTGGTGGGCGTGAGACGCGTCAGGGGCAGCGCCAGGCAGCGCGCGATGCTTTCAGCGGGCGCATAGGCCAGCAGGATGCGGCCCATGGCGGTGCAATGCGCCGGACAATCCACCGCTCGCGGCTCGTAGCGGATCTCCTGTGGGCTCGGGATCTGCAGCAGCGGCCGGACCATGAAGCCCTCGCGCATCACGCCGAGATTCACTGTCTCCCGCGTCTGCCCCACGAGCGCCAGCATCACCGGCTGGGCCGCCGCGAGCACCTGGCGCGGCAGGCCGCCCAGCCAATCTCCGCTCTCGCGGCCGAAGGGGGGCGCAAGTGCATAGCGGTCGCTCTCGTCGCGCGCCGCATAGCCGCGGGCGGAAAGAGTGCGCAGCAGGGCCAGCGCACTGCTCTTGGGAATGTTGAGCTCCTGGGTGATCTCGGCGAGGGTCAGCGGACGCGCGGCGCAGCCCAGCAGTTCGAGCAGGTCGAGCACCCGGTCGGCGGATTTCACCACTTCGGCGGGCTTGGTCGGCGGGCTGAACACCGTTTCCATATGCGAATGGTGCGTCCGACGTCGCGGAAGTGTCAAGCGAGATTCCGAGCGTGCGGCCGCGCAAGGCTAGGGAATGGGGACCTGTTCTGGAACGAGTCCGGGGGAGAAGGTTGGGGGAGTGAACTCCCCCAAACCCCCCTCCTTCTTCTGCAAGTTTTCGGTCACGCCAGCGGTGGTCGGCCGCCGCAGTCGCCGGGGCTGCTTCAGCCCCGGCGCAAGCGCTCCCCGCCCACGCGACAAAAACTGGCAGAAAAAAGAAGAGGGGGTCCGGGGGAGAATTCATTCTCCCCCGGTTCCGTCCCCCGCCGGATTTGAGGACAGACCCGGATTCCCGTCGAACGCAGTGCGTTCGAACCCTTCCCCCCGGGCCTTTTTCACCTGCTCTCGATCATCATCCCCAGCAACAGGAAGGAAAGGCTCTTGCCGTGCCCATCGAGATTCAGCGCGCCGTTCACGCCGCCCTGCAGCACGTCCTCGATGACGAAGTTGAAGGCGCCGAGCGCCGGCAGATCGTAACGCCGCACGGCGGTTGCGCCGCGATGCGCGAAGAGCGCCAGCACGCGCGCCTCGGTGACCTCACGCGCGAGCAGCGGCCAATCCTCGGCGCGGTGGGCGATCAGCGAGAGGTTCAGGCGGTTGCCCTTGTCGCCGGCGCGGGCATGGGCTAGGCGATGCAGCAGAATGGTGCTCATGCGGCCTCTCCCAGCCTCAGCAGCGAGACGCGCGGTGCCAAGCGCTCGCGCGGCACCAGGAAGGACAGAGTGCGGATGCGGTCGGTGACGCGGGTACGGACGCCGCCGCCCCCGGCCGGGCCGCAGCAGTAAAGCGACAGCACCTCGCGCGCCGCACGCTCCGCCGCCGCACGGCTCTCGCTGGCGAAGGCAAGCCGCAGCCGGAGGTCGGAAGGGCTGCCCTCGCCGGCCTCGCGCAGCGCGCCCGCATCGCCATCGAAGACGCTGACCACGCCAATCAAGTCGAGCCGCGCCTGGCCCTCCAGCCCGAGCAGCCGCAGCCGCTCCAGCAGGGTGCGGCCGGCCAGTTCCGCGCGGGCACGGGCATTTGGGCCGGCATAGGAAATCTCGCCCTCGCCGAGCCAGCCGCCGGGCAGGCTAACCGTGGCCTTCAACCGCTCCGGCCGAGGGCGACCGCGCGCACCGGTGAGCCGCACGCGGTCCGGCGCCTCCTCCGTGATGGCGACGCCGGTGATGTCCAGCACCACATCGGGCGTCAGATAGGCGGCGGGGTCGTGCAACTCGTAAAGGAGCTGTTCCGTCACCGTCTGTCGGTCCACCCGGCCGCCGGTACCGGCGGGCTTGGTGATCAGCACGCCGCCATCGGCGCCGATCTCGGCGATGGGGAAGCCGAGCGCCGCCATGCCCCGGGCATCCCCTGGCACATCCTTCACCCCCGGGTCGGCGAAATAACCGCCCGTCACCTGGGCGCCGCATTCCAGCAGGTGCCCGGCCATGGTGCCGGCCGCGAGGCGGTCCCAGTCATCCTCCGCCCAGCCGAAATGCGCCAGCATCGGGCCGAGCGCCAAAGCGGGATCGGAGCAGCGGCCGGTGATGACCACCTGCGCACCCCGGCGCAGTGCCTCGGCGACGGGTGCGGCGCCGAGATAGACATTCGCGGCGATCACCCGCTCCGGCTCCAGCACCGCACCGGCATCGCCTTCCCAGGGGTCGAGATCGGCCAGCGCGTCGGTGCCGCGGATATCGTCGCCCTCCACCACGCCGATCCGCAGCTCCGGCAAGCCGAGTTCGCGCGCCAGCCCCAGCACCGCCGCCGCCGCGCCGCGCGGATTGGCGGCACCGCCATTGGTTATGATCGGGATGCCATGCGCCACGCAGCGCGTCAGGATCGGCCGCAGCAGGTCGAGCAGGGCCGGCTCGAACCCGGCCTCCGGCCGGTGCAGCCGCTCGCGCTGGGCCAGCGCCAGGGTGCGCTCGCCCAGCACCTCCAGCATCAGCGCGGCGGCGCCGCCGGCTTCGATCAGCGCATCCACCACCGGGCCCGGCGCATCGAGCCGGTCGCCCGAGAAGCCGGAGCCGCAGCCGATGCGCAGCAGGGTGGATGAAGGGGGAGTAAGGGTCATGGTTGCTCCGCGGTTGCTGCCTCAGTCCGCCCGGGCGCCGGAGACGCGCACCACCTCGCGCCACTTGGCGATATCCGCCTCCAGCCAGGGGCGGAACTCGGCGGGCGGCATGGCGACGGGCAGCAGGCCCTGATCCTGCAGCTTCTCCTTCATCTCCGGCGCGAAGAGCGCCTGGCGCAGCGCGTCGTAGATGCGGTCGCGGATCGGCTCCGGCAGCTTCGCCGGGGCGAAGAGCCCGTGCCAGGCCGAGACGTCGAAATCCGCCACCCCCTGCTCAATTGCGGTCGGCACCTCCGGCACCGACTCCAGTCGCTGGGCCGAGGTGGTGGCGAGCGCCCGCAGCTTGCCGTCACGCACGAAGGGCAGCACAGCGGCGACCTGGTAGATCGTCATCGGCACCGTGCCGGCGATCACGTCCGTCACCGCCTGCGAGCCGCTGCGGTAGGGCACGTGCACCAGCGGCGCGCCGGTCTTCATCTTCAGCAACTCGCCGGCGAGGTGGCTGGAAGTGCCGTTGCCGGCGGAAGCGTAGCTGACGCCCGTGCGCTGCTTCTTGGCCCAGGCGATGAACTCGGGCAGCGTCTTCGCCGGCACGGCGGGCGAGACCACCAGCAGGTTCGGCGCCTCGGTGACCAGCGAGATCGGCGTGAAGTCACGCATCACGTCATAGGGCATCGAGGGCATCAGCGACACGTTCACTGAATGCGAGGCGATGCTGCCGAGGCAGAGCGTGTAGCCATCGGGCGGCGACTTCGCCACCGCATCGCTGCCCACCACCCCGCCCGCCCCGGCGCGGTTCTCCACCACCAGGGGCTGCCCCAGCAGCTCCGACATGCGCGGTGCCAGCAGCCGCGCGACCAGATCGGTGCTGGTGCCGGCCCCGAAGGGCACGATCAGGCGGATGGGGTGGCTCGGCCAGCTCTCCTGCGCGCGGGCCCCAGGGGCCAGATCGGGCGCCAGGGCAGCGGCCAGAACACCGCCCAGCAGGGTACGGCGGGAGGCAATGGTACGGGGCATGTCCGTCTCCTCGTTCGGTCGGCCTGGCGGGCCGGCCGCTTTCCCATGATGGAGCGGCGATTTGGGCCATTATGCAATTCATCAGATCATGGGCCAGCAATAGAGAGGGTTTACCCGAGCGTCGCTGCGCCAGTTCCGCGCCGGCATCGGCGGGCTGCCGGCCACGGCGCTCGCTCTCCGGCTGGCGCCGGTGTTGGTGTTGCAGCCCCGCCCGATCACGACGCCGGCGATGCGCCGCCGCATCCTGCTGCTCTCCCGCTGCGGCGGCAATCTCTCCCCCTCCGACGAGGCCCTGATCCCGGCCCTGCGGCGCAGCATGCCCGGCGGGCCGGTGGCCTGAGCGCCATCGGCCTGCCCGGCCCTGCGCATCTTCCGGCCGGTTGGTGGGTTCCTTCCCCGCACAGGCAACCGGGGACCGAGCATGCCGCCCAAAGACCATCTCAGGCACGGACCGCTGACGGAAAGCTGCGTCCATCTCTGCGTCGACATGCAGAACCTCTTCGCCGAAGGTCCCTGGGAGACGCCCTGGATGAAGCGGGTGCTGCCCATGGTGGAGCGGCTCGCCGCCGCCTTCCCTGAGCGCACCGTCTTCACCCGCTTCATCCCGCCCGAGCGGCCAGAGCAGCGCGAGGGCGCCTGGCGCCGCTATTTCGAGAACTGGTCGCAGATGACGCTGAGCGCCCTCCCCCCGCATGCCACGGAGCTGCTGCCCTCCCTGGCCCGCTTCGCCCCGCCGGCGGAGGTGGTGGACAAGCCGGTCTACTCCCCCTGGACCCACCCGGGGCTGCACGAGCGGCTGCAGGCCCGCGGCATCGACACGCTGATCATCAGCGGCGCCGAGACGGATGTCTGCGTGCTCGCCGCCGTGCTCGGCGCGGTGGATCTGGGCTACCGGGTGATCATTCCGACCGACGCGCTCTGCTCCTCCTCCGACCGCACGCATGACGCGCTGCTGACCCTCTACCACGAGCGCTTCGGCCAGCAGATCGAGGCGGTCGGCACCGAGGAGGTGTTGCGCGCCTGGCACTGAGGAGGGCGTCGCGGCACGGTCACCCTGTCACCTTTCTGCCGCAGAACACAATTTCCGGTGGAAAACCCCCCGCCAGCGGGTGCTTTCCCCCTTGGGGAAGGGTGTGTTCGGCTTGACCGGACCAGCTGAAGCGTGTCTCTCCTGGGCCAAGCCCAACCTTTCTCGGAGCGCACCTTGACCGAAGAAACCCGCCCCCTGAGCCGCCAGGACGTGATCGACGCCGCCGCCTCGGCCACCGGCCTGCCGAAGACCCAGGCCGACGCCCTGCTGAAGGCCGCGCTGGCCGCGGTGGGTGACGCCCTCGGCGCCGGCCGCGAAGTGCGCCTGGCCGGCTTCGGCAGCTTCGCCATCAGCGAGCGCGCCGCCCGTCAGGGCCGCAACCCCGCCACCGGCGAGGTGGTGCAGATCGCCGCCAGCAAGGGCGTGAAGTTCAAGCCCGCCAAGGATCTCAAGGAGCGCCTGGGCTAAGGCCCACGCGGCGGAGCGCGGCGCCGCCCGCGCTTCGCCTCAGCCGGCGGGCTCCGCGCCCGCATCCGGCAGCAGCACCAGCCGGCCGTGCCGCACCCCGCGCTCGGCCATCACATGCTCGGCGAAGTGCCGCAGCGCCGCCGCCTCCCCCCGCAGCACCGCGATCTCCAGGCACATCTCCTGGTCCAGATGCAGGTGCAGCGAAGAGACCGAGAGGTCGTGGTGGTGGTGGAAGGCGCCGGTCAGCCGCCGCGCCAGATCCCGCTGCTCATGCGCGTAGGTATAGACCAGCGCGCCGAGACTCGGCCCTTCCTCCCCCGCCGCCGCCGCGCTCTGGCGCAGCCCATCGCGCAACAGGTCGCGCACCGTCTCGGAGCGGTTGCGGTCGCCGCGGCGCTCCATCATCCGGTCCAGCTCCGCGACCAGCGCATCGTCCAGCGTCACCGTCACCCGCTGCATGCGGTGGCCTCCCATGCGCCGTCGTGGCGGCAAGTATGAGGTTTTGCCCTGGACGTCATACTGCTCCCTGCCCAAACTGCCGCGCCCGCCACGGACCGGAGCGATCCGCCTTGCTTCCCACCCTGCGCCGGCTGGCCGCGCTCGGTCCAGCCCTGCTGCTCGCGCTTTCCCTCGCCGCTCCCGCCCTTGCGGCGCCGCGCAGCGAACTGGTCCTGGCCCTGCCGGGCGAGCCGGAACGGGGCTATGACCCGATCCAGGGCTGGGGCGAGTACGGGCATCCGCTGTTCCAGTCCACCCTGCTGCGCCGCGACGCCGATCTCGCCACCCAGCCCGACCTGGCGCGAAGCTGGCACCTCTCCGAGGACCGGCTGAGCTGGGACATCACCCTGCGGGAGGATGCCCGCTTCTCCGACGGCCGGCCGCTCACCGCCGAGGACGTGGTCTTCACCTTCAACACCGCAGCGCGGGCGGGCGGCGCGGTGGACCTCTCGGCGCTGCGCGAGGCCAGCGTCACCGGCCCCCACAGCCTGCGCCTGACGCTGAAGGCGCCACGGATCACCTTCGCCGAAAGCTTCTTCACCCTCGGCATCGTGCCCGCCGCCGGCTACGGACCGGACTATGCGCGCCACCCCATCGGCTCCGGCCCCTACCGGCTGGTGCACTGGGCGCCGGGGCAGCAGATGATCGCCGAGACCAATCCTTTCTATTACGGCCCGAAGCCTGCCTTCACCCGCCTCACCTTCCTCTTCACCGGCGAGGCCGCCAGCCACGCCGCCGCCATGGCCGGGCAGTTCGACCTCCTGGCAGTGCCGCCCAGCCTGGCCCGCCGCGTGCCGGAGGGAATGCGCCGCGTTGTGGTCCGCTCGGTGGACAATCGCGGCATCGTCTTCCCGATGCGGCCCGCCGGCGAGACCCGCAACCCGGCGGGTGGCCCGATCGGCAATGACGTGACCGCCGACCCCGCTATCCGCCATGCCATCAACATCGCCCTCGACCGCCGCGCCCTGGTGGATGCGGCGCTGCTCGGCTTCGGCACCCCGGCCTATGGCCCCGCCGACGGGCTGCCCTGGTCCAACCCCGAATCGCGCCTGCCGGATGCCGATCCGGAAGGCGCCGCCCGCCTGCTGGAAGCGGCCGGCTGGCGCCCCGGCCCGGACGGCATCCGCGCCAAGGAGGGCCGCGCCGCGCGCATCCCGCTGCTCTACTTCGCCGGCGACAGCACCCGGCAGGCCCTGGCGCTCACCGTGGCGGAAGTGCTCCGCCCGCTCGGCATCGCCATCGAGCCGGAGGGGCGCAGCCGGGAGGACACGCGCCGACTGATGGCGGGCAGCGCCGTGCTCTTCGGCTGGGGCAGCCACAACCCGGCCGAGGTCTACAACCTCTATTCCGCCGCCAGCACCGGGCACGGCTTCTTCAACGCCGGCCATTACGCCAACCCTGCCGTGGAGGCGCATTTCGCCGCTGCGCAATCCGCCGCCTCGCTGGCGGCCTCGCTGCCGGAATGGCGCGCGGCGGAATGGGACGGCCGCACCGGATACGGCATGAAGGGCGACGCCGCCTGGGCCTGGCTGGTCAATCTCGACCACATCTATCTCGCCAACCGCTGCCTCGACCTCGGCCGGACGCAGATCGAGCCGCACGGGCATGGCTGGCCGATCACCGCCGGCATCCTGGGCTGGCGCTGGACATGTCCGTGAGCGCGGCGGGGGCCGCCAGGCTGAGGCTCCCTCCCCTTCTGGCTTTTCTGCTCCGCCGGCTGCTGCGGCTGGCGCTGCTGCTGGTCTGCGTGGCCGCGCTGGCCTTCGCCCTGGCCCGCGCCGCGCCGGTGGACCCGGTGGAGGCCTTTCTCGGCCCCGCCGCCGCCCAGGTCGGGCCGGAGCAGCGCGCCGCCATCGCCGCACGCTGGGGCTTCGACCAGCCGGCGCCGGTGCAGTTCCTCCACTGGCTCGGCCAGGCGCTGCGCGGCGACCTCGGGGAGAGCAGCATCTTCGCCGCGCCGGTGGCGCAGGTGATCGGCGAGCGCTTCGCTGCCTCGCTGGCGCTGATGCTGCCGGCCTGGATCCTGGGGGGCGCGCTCGGCTTCGGCCTCGGCCTCGCCGCCGGGGCGCGGGAGGGCGGCTGGCTCGACCGCGTGATCCGGCTCTATGCCTATCTGCTCACCGCCCTGCCCGGCTTCTGGCTGGCCATGCTTCTGCTGATCGTCTTCGCCGTCTGGCTCGGCTGGGCGCCGGTCTGCTGCGCCGTGCCGCCCGGGCTGCTGCCGGATCAGGTCTCGCTCGGGCAGCGGCTGGCACATCTGGTGCTGCCGGTCGCCGCGCTCTCAGTGCTCGGCGTCGGCCCGGTCGCCCTGCACACACGGGCCAAGGTTGCGGAGGCGATGCGGGCCGATTTCGTCCTCTACGCCTTCGCCCAGGGCGCCGGGCGCGCCGAGGTGGCGCTGCGCCATGCCGCCCGCCACGCCGCGCTGCCGGCGCTTACCATCCTCTTCGCCGGCATGGGCGAGCTGTTCGGCGGCTCGGTGGTGGCGGAGCAGGTCTTCGCCTGGCCGGGCCTCGGCCGCGCCGCCATCGAGGCGGGGCTGCGCGCCGACGTGCCGCTGCTGCTGGGCATCGCCCTCGCCACCGCCTTGTTCGTCGGCTGCGGCAACCTGATTGCCGACCTGCTGGCCCAGGCCGTCGATCCTCGCCAGCGGAGGCGCGCGTGAACGCCCGGGCCAAAATAAAGGCGCGCGTGAACGCGCGCGGCCGCCTCCTGCTGACCGGCCTTACGGCGGCGCTGCTGCTGGGCGGCGCGCTGCTCGCCGGCCACGGGATGGATGCCGCCCTGTTGCGTCCGCGCTTCGGGCTGGCCGCGCTGCCGCCCGGCCCCGGCTATCCCTTCGGCACCGACGCGCTGGGCCGCGACCTGCTGGCGCGCAGCCTGCGCGGGCTGGAGACCAGCCTTCTCGTCGGCCTGCTCGCCGCCACCGCCAGCACGCTGATCGCCCTGCTGCTGGCCGGGCTCGCCATGCTCGGGCGTGCCGCCGATGCCATCGTCGGGCTGGCGGTGGAGACCTGCATCGGCTTGCCGCATCTGGTGCTGATGATCCTGGTGGCCTTCGCGCTCGGCGGCGGGGTCGGGGCGGTGGTGGCGGCCGTCGCCCTGACCCACTGGCCGGTGCTGACGCGCATCCTGCGCGCCGAGTTCCAGGCCGTGTTGACGGCGGACTATGTCATCCATGCCCGCCGCTTCGGGCATGGGCCTTGGTTCATCCTGCGCCGCCACCTGCTGCCGCACGCCCTGCCGCAACTGGCGGTGGGCTTCGTGCTGATGCTGCCGCACGCCATCCTGCACGAAGCGGCGCTGACCTTCGTCGGCTTCGGCATCGCGCCCGCCCGGCCCTCGATCGGCGGGCTGCTGGCCGAAGCGCTGGGCTCCCTCAGCGCCGGCTGGTGGTGGCTCGGGGTTCTGCCGGGGGCGCTGCTGCTGGCAGCCGTACTCTGTCTGGACGGCATCGCCAGCGGGCTGCGCGCCTGGCTCTCCCCGCGCGTGGCGGAGGCCTGAGCGGCGATGCTGGAAGTGGCTCGGCTTTCCATCGGCTTCCGGCGCCCGCTCGGCCTGTGGCGGCGGGAAATCGTGCCGGCGCTGCGCGATATCTCTCTGCAGGTGCAGGCCGGGGAGATGCTGGCGGTGATCGGGGCCTCGGGCGCGGGCAAGAGCCTGCTGGCCCAGGCCATTCTCGGCCTGTTGCCGGCGCATGCGGTGCTCTCGGGCGCCTTGCGTTACCGGGGCGCCCCGCTCGACCCGGCGGCGCTGCGCGGCCGCCGCATCGCCCTGGTGCCACAGTCCATCGCCTGGCTGGACCCGCTGGTGCGGACCGGGCGGCAGGTGGAATGGGCGGCGGGGCGGGCCGGGCTGCCCGCCGCGGCGCGCCGCCCGGCCGCCACGGCCGCGCTGGCTCGGTTCGGCCTGGGCGCGGCAGCGGCGCGCCGCTTCCCGCACCAGCTTTCGGGCGGCATGGCCCGCCGGGCGATGCTGGCGATGGCCACCCTGGGCCAGGCCGAGCTTCTCATTGCCGACGAGCCCACCAATGGGCTGGACCCGGAGAACGCGGCGCGAGTCCTCAACCATCTGCGAACCCTGGCCGATGCCGGGCGCGGCGTGCTGGTGATCTCGCACGATCTTGCGGCGGTGCTGCCGCTGGCCGATCGCGTCGCCATCCTGCGGGACGGCGCCTTGCAGGAGACGGCGCCCGCCGCCGCCTTCCGAGGTAACGGCGCGGCCCTGGCCTCCCCCTATGCCCGGGCGCTGTGGCGGGCGCTGCCCGAGATCGGCTTCCTTCCGGCGGAGGGCGGCTGATGCTGGTGGCGCACGGCCTGCATCATGGCGGGGGCCTGCTCGACGGCGTCTCCCTCACCCTGGCGCCCGGGCAGGTGGTGGGGCTGGCCGGCCCCTCCGGCGCCGGCAAGACGACGCTGGGCCGCCTGCTGGCCGGTCATCTGGTGCCCGAGCGCGGCACGGTGCGACTGGACGGGGTACCGCTGCCCGCGCGCGGCTTCTGTCCGGTCCAGCTGCTGCCACAGACAGCGGAGCTGGCGGTGAACCCGCGCTGGCGGATCGGCCGCATCCTGGAGGAGGCCTATACGCCCGGCGCGGCGGCGCGGCGTGCCTTCGGCATCCAGGACACCTGGCTGCGGCGCTACCCGCACGAACTTTCGGGCGGCGAGCTGCAGCGGGTGGTAATTCTGCGCAGCCTGGCGCCCGGACTGCGCTATCTGGTGGCGGACGAGATCTCCGCCATGCTGGACCCGCTGACCCAGGCCGCGCTGTGGCCACACCTACTGGGGCAGGGCCTCGGCATCCTGGTGATCAGCCACAATGCCGCCCTGCTGAAGCGGCTGGCCACGGTCACCTGGCGGCTGGAGGGAGGCCGGCTGCATCGCCTGCCGATGGGAGACCCCGCCGGCGCGGCAGCCGATCGGGAGAAATGGCGGGCAGAGATATCCGAGAGGGTATGAAGAAGATCGGGGGGGTTTCCCCCGAACTCCCTTCGTCGGGGCGCGCCCAAACTCGAAGAAAAAAGATGGGGGCCAATAGGGAAGCTCGTGGGGGAATTCTTTTCCCCAGCCTGCTCTCCACGCCGGACAACGTGATGCGCCTCACGCTGCCGCGGGCCGTGCCGCGACGAAGCTCCCTGGGCTCCCGCATATTGACCTGCCGGGATGGTGGACCCAGGAGAGAGCGGATCGCATCACGACGGTGTTCAGGGAGACACGCACTTGCATCACGGTGCCACGCAACCCGACCGGCAGGACGAGCCGCGGCAGACCTTCGGTACGGCGGACATCGCGCCGATGGCGCGGCCCAGCCTGACCACCCGCTTTTTCATGTCGGTCGTCGCCATGGCGGAGCGGCTGAATCTGAAATGCTCCAAGGTCGGCAACCCGCCGGTCTATGACAATGCCACCTTCCCCTGGGTCGCCGAGATCGAGCGCGAATGGCCGCTGATCCGCGCTGAGCTGGATCGCGTTCTGCTGCGGCAGGCGGAGCTGCCGAGCTTCCACGACATCTCCACCGACGTGCAGACGATCAGCAAGGACAACCACTGGAAGACGTTCTTCCTGACGGGCTATGGCCTCTCCTCGGAGCAGAACATCCGCCAGTGCCCGGAGACCTGGCGCATCGTCCAGAAGATCCCCGGCCTCAAGACGGCGATGTTCTCGATCTTCGAGCCCGGCAAGCATCTGCCGGCGCATCGCGGGCCCTATAACGGCGTGCTGCGGCTGCATCTCGGGCTGATCGTGCCGGAACCGCGCGACAAGCTCGGCATCCGCGTCGAGCATACCCTCTGCCACTGGGAAGAGGGCAAGGCGCTGGTTTTCGACGACGCCTATGAGCATGAGGCCTGGAACCACACGGACAAAACCCGCGTGGTGCTGTTCGTGGATTTCGTGAAGCCGCTGCGCTTCCCGGCTCGGCTGGTGAACTGGATGCTGCTGAACCTGGCGGTCTTCACGCCCTTCATCCGCGAGGGGCTGGACAACCATAAGGCCTGGGAAAAGAAGTTCTACGCCGAGGCGGAGCAGCTGCGGAACCGACCACGCTGAGAAACAAGGTCGGGGGAAGGAATTCCCCCGCCCCCATCTTTTTTCTTCGAGTTTGCAGGACGCGCTGCAAACTCGAAGAAAAAAGATGGGGGGCCAATAGGGAAGCTCTTGGGGGAATTCCTTCCCCCAGCCTTCACGGCGCAGCCTCATGGTCGTGGTGCCGACAGTGCCCGTGGTCGAAATCCGCCAGGGTTTCCAGGATGCGGCAATCCTGCGCCGCCCCGCCCGCGCAGGCCTCGGCCATGCCGACCAGCTCGGCGCGCAACGCCTCCAGCCGGCGCAGGCGGGAATCGATCTCAGCGATCTGCGCCCTGGCGAGCGCGTGAGCGGCCGTGCAGTCCTCACGCGGGCGACCGGCCAGCCCCAGCAGCGCCCGGATAGCCGGCATGCCGAAGCCCAGCTCCCGTGCGTGCCGGATGAAGCCGAGCCGCCGCAGATGGTCCTCCGTGTAGAGCCGGTGCCCGCCCTCGCTGCGGGCCGGCGGCGGCAGGAGGCCCTCCTGCTCGTACCAGCGGATGGTCGTGGCCTTGACGCCGGTGCGCCGCGCCAGTTCGCCGATGGCATGGCGCGCGGTGGCCGGGATGTCGCGGATCGCCTGGTCCATGCCTCTGTCCCCTCCTGCGTGCTCCGTCGAATCTAAGCACTCCCCCCTTGAACCTCCAGCCACTGGAGGTGCCATAGGTGAGCCCACAGTGACGGAGGACGAGGCGATGGAGAGCAGCACGCGGGCAGCCTGGCGGGTCGGGGGCATGGACTGCGCGGCCTGCGTGGCCAAGGTCACGCGCGCGGTGGAGCGGCTGCCGGGCGTCTCCGAGGTCGCCGTGAACCTGATGTCCGAGGAGCTCTCGCTGCGCCTCGCACCGGGCGCCACGCCGCCGGAGCGGGTCGCCCGCGAGGTTTCGGCGCTGGGCTATTCCGTCGCGCCGCTGCCCACTGGGCGGGAAGCACCGTCCTCCAGGCACGGCGCCGCGCCGGGCGATCCCTGTTGCGGCGGTGGCCATGATCACCACCATCATCATCATCACGCCCACAGCCACGCTGGGTGCTGCGGCCATGACCACGGGCAGGAGGCCGCCCATGGGCATGACCATGGGCACGAACACCGGCACGACGATGCGGCCGCCGGGGCCGACGAGCCGGCGCACCACCGGCATGGCGGGCTGGCGCACGCGCATCACACGGCGCCGGAGGATGCGGAGCGGCCCTGGTATGCCACAAGCCGCGCCCGGCTCGTGGCGCTGCTCGGTCTCCTGGTGGTGGCGGCCGCGCTGGCCGCGCAGGTGCTGCCGCAGGCCGCGGAATCGCTCTATCTCGCCGCGACGCTGATCGCGCTGGTGCCCTTCGGCCGCCGTGCCTGGGCGCTGGCACGCGCCGGCAGTCCCTTCAGCATCGAGGCGCTGATGGTGGTGGCGGCCGCCGGCGCCGCCCTGATCGGCGCCGCGGGCGAGGCGGCGATGGTGGTGTTCCTCTTCGCGGTGGGCGAGATGCTGGAAGGGGTGGCCGCGGGCCGGGCCCGCGCCGGCATCCGCGCGCTGGTGGCACTGATGCCGCGCACGGCGCGGCGCGAGGGACCGCAAGGGTTGGAGACGGTCGCTGCCGAGCACCTCACCGTCGGCGACACCGTTCTCGTCCGCCCCGGCGACCGCGTGCCCTGCGACGGTGTGATCCTGGAGGGCCGCTCGGCGCTGGACGAGAGCCCGGTGACGGGCGAGAGCGTGCCGGTGGCGCGCGGCCCTGGCGAGCCGGTGGTGGCGGGCAGCATCAATGCCGAGGGCGCGCTGCGGGTCCGCGTCACCCATGCGGGGGCCGACAGCACCCTGGCCCGCATCGCCCGGATGGTGGCCGAGGCCACCGCCTCGCGCGGGCGCACCCAGCGCTTCATCGAGCGGTTCAGCGCCGTCTGGACCCCCGGTGCCATGGCGATCGCGGCGGCGGTGATCCTGCTGCCGCCGCTGCTGGCAGGGGGCGACTGGGGCACCTGGCTATATCGCGGCCTGGCGCTGCTGCTGATCGCCTGCCCCTGCGCCCTGGTGATCTCGGTGCCGGCCGCCATGGCCGCGGGGCTTTCGGCCGGCGCGCGGCACGGGCTGCTGGTGCGCGGTGGCGCGGCGCTGGAGGCGATCGGCGGCGCCCGGACGGTGGCTTTCGACAAGACCGGCACCCTGACGCAGGGACAGCCGCAGCTGACCGACCTGCTGCCTGCCGAAGGCACGTCGGAGACGGAGCTGCTGCGCCTGGCGGTGGCGCTGGAGGCGGGCTCCGCGCACCCGCTGGCGCGCGCCGTGCTGGCCGCTGCGGAGGGGCGCGGCGTACCGGTGGAGGCGGCCCGCGAGGCCGTGGCGCTGCCGGGGCAGGCGGTGACGGGAATGGTGGAGGGCCGCGCGCTCGGCCTGGGCAGCCCGGCCTGGGCGGAAGCCTCCGGCGCCCGGCTGCCGCCCGCCCTAGCCGGAGCCCTGACCGGGCTGGAGGAGGTCGGCAAGACCGTGGTGGTGCTGGTGGCGGAGCGCCGGGCGCTCGGCCTGCTGGCGCTGCGCGACGAGCCGCGCGCCGATGCGGCGCAGGGGATCGCCGCCCTTGGCCGGCTGGGCATCGGCACGGTGATGCTGACGGGCGACAACCCGCGCACCGGCGCTGCCATCGGCGCCGCGGTTGGGCTGCCGGTGCGGGCGGGGCTGCGCCCCGAGGGCAAGCTGGCTGAGATCGCCGCCCTGCGCCGCGAGGGTGCGGTGGTGATGGTGGGGGATGGCATCAACGATGCCCCGGCGCTGGCGGCGGCAACCGCCGGAGTGGCGATGGGCGGCGGCACCGACGTGGCGCTGGAGGCGGCGGATGCCGCCCTGTTGCGCGACCGCGTCGGCGGCGTAGCCGAGTTGGTCGCTCTGTCCCGTTCCACCCTGGCCAATGTGCGGCAGAATGTCGGCCTGGCGGTGGGGCTGAAGCTCGCCTTCCTGGTCAGCACCGTGGCCGGGGCGACGGGGCTCTGGGCGGCGATCCTGGCCGATACCGGGGCGACGGTGCTGGTGACGCTGAACGCGCTGCGGCTGCTGCGCTGGCGGCCCCCAGCGGCCTGAAAGGCGACTCGGGGGCCTCCGGTGGCGCGCCCTGGAGACCCGGCGGACGACCCGCCGCATCCCCTGCGCCAGACTTGCGCGCCATTTGTACAGATGTTGACGCGAAGCGGATTTTCCACGGCAAAAGCAATAATTTTTTTGAGTAACAGGCGAATGATTCGCGTGACTTTTGTGCGCGGCAAGGCGGAAACTGACTGACGCAGGTCGTGGAGTTGCCACCGGCAAGAGTTCCGCCCTGCTCATGAGAAGCAAGCCAGGAGCGCGAATGGCCCAGCTTGATACTGTCTTCTCCCTCCACAGCGCGATGCGCGAGCAGCGGCGCGAGAGCGAGATGAGCCTCGCGCAGTTCCTCGAACAATGTCGGACGGATCCAGGGTGCTACGCCTCGGCCGCCGAGCGGATGCTGCGCGCCATCGGCGAACCGCAAACCATCGACACCGCCAAGGATCCGCGGCTCGGGCGGATCTTCCTCAACCGCACGATCCGCACCTATCCCGCCTTCGCCGACTTCCACGGCATGGAGGACACGATCGAGCGCATCGTCGGCTTCTTCCGCCATGCGGCGCAGGGGCTGGAGGAGCGCAAGCAGATCCTCTACCTGCTCGGCCCGGTGGGCGGCGGCAAGTCCTCGCTCGGCGAGCGGCTGAAGGCGCTGATGGAGCAGGAGCCCATCTATGTCCTGAAGGCCGGAAAGCAGATCAGCCCGGTCTTCGAAAGCCCCCTCGGCCTCTTCGACCCCGAGCGCATGGCGCCACTGCTGGAGGAGCGCTACGGCATCCCGCCGCGCTACATCACGGGGCTCGCGAGCCCGTGGGCGCTGAAGCGCCTTGAGGAGTTCGACGGGGACCTCGAGCAGTTCACTGTGGTGAAGCTCTATCCCTCCCGCCGCCGCCAGATCGCCATCGCCAAGACCGAGCCGGGCGACGACAACAACCAGGACGTCTCGGCGCTGGTCGGCAAGGTCGATATCCGGCAGCTCGAGACCCACAGCCAGAACGACCCGGATGCCTATGGCTTCTCCGGCGGGCTGAACCGCGCCAACCAGGGCATCCTTGAATTCGTCGAGATGTTCAAGGCGCCGATCAAGATGCTGCACCCCCTGCTGACCGCGACGCAGGAGGGCAACTATGTCGGCACCGAGAATATCGGCGCCATTCCGTTCCAGGGCATCATCCTGGCGCACTCGAACGAGGCGGAATGGCAAAGCTTCCGCAACAACCGGACCAACGAGGCCTTTCTCGACCGTGTGAGCGTGGTCAAGGTTCCCTACTGCCTCCGGGTGACGGAGGAGACCAAGATCTACGACAAGCTGATCCGCTCCTCCGCCCTGGCGGAGGCGCCCTGCGCCCCGCACACGCTGGAGATGCTGGCCCGCTTCGCCGTGCTGTCGCGCCTGAAGCCGCACCCCAACTCGCGACCCTTCATCAAGATGCGGGTCTATGACGGGGAGAATATCCGCGACACCGATCCCAAGGTGAAGTCGATGCAGGAGTACCGGGATGCCGCCGGGGTGGACGAGGGCATGGAGGGCATCTCCACCCGCTTCGCCTTCAAGGTGCTCTCGGCCACCTTCAACCACGACCCGAACGAGGTCGCGGCCGACCCGGTGCATCTGATGTACGTGTTGGAGCAGGCGGTGCGGCGCGAGCAGTTTCCGCCCGAGCTTGAGCAGAACTACCTGACCACCATCAAGTCCGAGCTGGCCTCGCGTTATGCGGAGTTCATCGGCAACGAGATCCAGAAGGCCTATCTGGAGAGCTATCACGACTATGGGCAGAACCTGTTCGACCGCTACCTCGAATACGCCGATGCCTGGATCGAGGATCAGGACTTCAAGGACCCCGACACCGGGCAACTGCTGAACCGGGAGTTGCTGAACGCCGAGCTGACCAAGATCGAGAAGCCGGCAGGCATCGCCAATCCGAAGGATTTCCGCAACGAAGTGGTGAAATTCGCGTTGCGGACAAAGGCGAGCAATGGCGGCCGCAACCCGAGCTGGACGTCTTACGAGAAGATCCGCGACGTCATCGAGAAGCGGATGTTCTCCCAGGTCGAGGACCTGCTGCCCGTCATCAGCTTCGGCTCGAAGAAGGATGGCGAAACCGAGCGCAAGCACAACGACTTCGTCGAGCGCATGGCCACGCGCGGTTACACCGAACGCCAGGTTCGCCGCCTGGTCGAGTGGTACATGCGCGTGAAGCAGTCGGCCTGAGTCGCAGGGGACGGTATCGGCTTGGACATCATCGACAGACGCCCCAACCCGCACGGCAAGAACCTCGAGAACCGCCGCCGCGTTCTCGCCCGCGCCAGGCAGGCGGTGATCCGGGCGGTGCGGGATGCGGTGGATGGCGGCACGCTGCGCGAGGTGGGCCATGGGGAGGCGGTGACCATCCCGGCCGACTCGCTGCACGAGCCCGCCTTCCACCAGGTCTTCACGGCGGGAACCCGGCAGTTCGTGCTGCCGGGCAACCGCGAGTTCTCCGTCGGCGACCGCCTCAAGCGCCCGGATGGCAAGGGAGGCGGGGGCGGTGGTGGCGGGGGTGCCGGCGCCGGCGAGGGAGATGGCGGCGGCGAGGACAATTTCCGCTTCGTCCTCACCCGCGAGGAGTTCCTCGACCTATTCTTCGAGGATCTGGAACTGCCGGACCTCGAGAAGCGCGACATCCTCGACACCGAGACGGTCGCGCCCACCCGAACGGGCATCAGCACCGACGGCCCGCCCTCGCAGATCGACCTCTCGCGCAGCATGCGCCAGTCCATGGCGCGCCGCATCGGCCTGAAGCGACCAAAGGGCCAAGCGGTGCGCGCGCTGGAGGAGGAGATCACCGCGCTCGAGGAAAGCGGCGAGGACCCGGCGCGGCTGGCCGAGCTGCGCATCCAGGTCGCCGAGGCGCGGCGCCGGCAGTCCCGCATCCCCTGGGTGGACCCGGTGGATCTGCGCTATCGCCGCTTTACTGCGGTGCCGAAACCCTCGGCGCGGGCGGTGATGTTCTGCCTGATGGACGTCTCCGGTTCCATGACGGAGAACATGAAGGATCTCGCCAAGCGGTTCTTCCTGTTGCTGCATGTCTTCCTGGAGCGCCGCTACAAGCGGGTGGACCTGGTCTTTATCCGTCACACCGAGTCGGCGGAGGAGGTGGACGAGAACACCTTCTTCACCGATCCCCGCACCGGCGGCACCGTGGTCTCCTCGGCGCTAGCCGAACTGGTCCGCATCCAGCGGGAGCGCTACCCGGCCACCTCCTGGAACATCTATGCCGCCCAGGCCTCGGATGGCGACAACTACAGTGGCGACACCGCCCGCGCGGTCAGCCTGCTGGAGGAGGACATCCTGCCGCTGGTGCAGTACTTCGCCTATATCGAAGTGGCTTCCTCGGGCGCCCTGATCCATGGCGAGACCGACCTCTGGCGTGGCTATGAGCCGCTCTCCCGGCGGGCCGCCAACCTCGCCATGCGACGGGTCTCGGAGCGGCGCGACATCTTCCCGGTGTTCCGCGACCTCTTCGGCAAGCGCCCGGTAGCGGGTTTGAGGGGAGCCGGCTGATGGCGGAGACCGGCACCATGCCCCGGCTCTACGAAGGCACCCATTGGGACTTCCCCACGCTGCGCCGCTGCTACAACGCGATCGAGCGCATTGCCACCGACGAGCTGAAGCTCGACGTCTATCCCAACCGCATCGAGGTGATCACCGCCGAGCAGATGCTCGACGTCTATACCGCGCATGGCATGCCGCTGACCTACCGGCACTGGTCCTACGGCAAGCACTTCCTGCTGCACGAGACGGAATACAAGAAGGGCTACTCCAACCTCGCCTACGAGGTGGTGATCAACTCCAACCCCTGCATCTCCTACCTGATGGAGGGCAACAGCGCGACCATGCAGGCGCTGGTGATCGCGCATGCCGCCTTCGGGCACAACCACTTCTTCAAGAACAATCATCTCTTCCGGCAGTGGACGGACGCCACGGCGATCCTCGACTACCTGGAATTTGCCCGTGCCTTCGTTGCCCGCTGTGAGGACCGCCACGGCGTCGCCGCGGTGGAGCGGGTCCTGGACGCGGCGCACGCCCTCTCCCGTCACGGCGTCCATCGCCATGGCGGCAAGCGCCCGCTTAACCTTAAGTCAGAGGAGCAGCGCGAGCAGGAGCGGCGCGATTATGACGAGAGCGTCTACAATGACCTCTGGCGTACCGTGCCCTCCGGCAAGCCGCAGACGGGCTTCGACAGCGCGACGGAGCGCCGCCGGCGGCTTGGGTTGCCGGAGGAGAACCTGCTCTACTTCCTGGAGAAGATCTCGCCGGTCCTGAAGCCCTGGGAGAGGGAGATCATCCGGATCGTCCGGCTGATCGCCCAGTATTTTTATCCGCAGCCCCAGGCCAAGGTGATGAACGAGGGCTGCGCCACCTGGGTGCACCACCGCATCATGACCCGCCTGCACGAGACCGGGCAGATCGACGACGCCGCCTATCTGGAGGCCATCCACTCCACCACCAATGTGGTAGCGCAGATGGGTTTCGAGCATGCGGGGCCGAACTTCAATCCCTACGCGCTCGGCTATGCCATCATGGAGGACATCGCCCGCGCCTGCACCGACCCCTCCGAGGAGGACCGGCAGTGGTTCCCCGATTTCGCCGGCAATGGCGACCCGGTCGGCACCCTGCATGATGCCTGGGCCAATTACCGGGACGAGAGCTTCATCTTGCAGTTCCTCTCGCCCCGGGTGATGCGGCGCTTCCGCATGTTCCGGCTGCTGGACGACACCTCCGACCCCACCCTGCTGGTGGACGCCATCCATGACGAGCACGGCTACCGCGAGATCCGCCGTACCCTGGCGCGCAGCTATGATCCCGGCCTGAACACGCCAGACATCCAGGTGGTGGACGTGGATCTCGGCGGCGACCGGCGGCTGATGCTGGAGCACCGCACGCGGCCGGGAGAGCTGTTGCACGCCCGGGATGCGGCGGCGACCCTGCGCTACCTCGCCCGGCTCTGGGGCTACGAGGTGCGGCTGCAGGAAGTGGACAGGACGACCGACAACGTGCTGGCGGTACACAGCGCCGGACCATGAAGGCTGGGGGAATGAATTCCCCCAGACCCCCTTCTTTTTTCTTCGAGTTTGGCGCTGCGCGGGCCACCAGCGCAGCGCCAAACTGACAAAAAGAAGATGGGGGGTTCGGGGGAATTCCTTCCCCCGACCTTCATCCACGCATCTCCGCAACCCGCCCTGGCGCGCGGCAGTTGAACAGCCGACGAGCCAGGAAGACTTCCCGTGCCCCAGCCCCTTCTTCTGTCCCTCGGCAGCATCAATGCCGATTTCCAGGTTCGCGTGCCCGAGTCGCCGGGCACCAGCGAGACCCTGCTCGCGACAGATTTCGCCCGACTCGGTGGCGGCAAAGCCGCCAATGTCGCCTTTCTCGCCCGCAAGCTGGGCCATCCGGCCCTGCTCCTCGGCCGAACTGGCGACGACGAGTTGCGTGAGCAGGCGCTGAAGCCTCTGCGCGCGGCCGGTGTGGATCTCGCCGGGGTTTCCGTTGCGCCGGGCATCGCCACGGCGGTTTCGATGATCGCCGTGCCGCCGGATGGCAAGAAGAGCATCATCCTGGCCGGCAATGCGAACGACGCCTGGGACGAGTCGGCCTTGCGCGACGTGCTGGAATACATCCGCACAGCTCCGGATGGTTCCCTCCTGGTCGCGGACTATGAGGTGGCGCCGGAGCTGGTCGCGCGCGCGGTCGATGTGGCACGGCAGCGGGACTTGCGCATCGTGCTCGACCCCTCCCCCGCCGCGCGCGCCGTGCCGGAGATACTGGGACGCGCCACCGCGCTCTCGCCCAATGCCGCCGAGGCGCAGGAGATCACCGGCGTGACCATCGACGATGCCGACTCGGCGGCGGAAGCCGCAACACGGCTCGCCGACTTCGGCGCTGAAATCGTCTGCGTGAAGCTCAGCGACGGCGGCTGCGTGCTGCGGCACGCGGGGCAGGCGACCCATATCGCCGCCCTTCCGGTCGAGGTCGTGGACAGCACCGGCGCGGGGGACGCCTTCACCGGCGCCCTGGCCATTGCCCTGCTGGAGGGGCAGCCGCCGCTCCAGGCCGCGCTCTTCGCCGCCGCCGCCTCGCACCTGGCCGTCACCGCCTATGGCTCGCAGGAGGCCTATCTCCCGCGCGACCGGCTGGACGCCATGGCCCGCAGGCTGGAAGCACAGGTCAGGCCGCTCGGGGCGCGCTGAGATGCCGGAGGCCCAGGCGGCGGATATCGTCTTCGACCGCTACACGCCGGAGGACGAGCGGCGGCGCGAGACCCTGCTCGCGCTCGGCAACGGCGTGCTGCTGGTGCGCGCCGCCGCGACCTGGGCGCGGGCGGATGGCACCCACTATCCCGGCACCTATCGCGCGGGCCTCTACAACCGCCTGGCGGACCGGATCGAAGGTGAGCTGACCTTCAACGAATCCGTGCCCAACCTGCCGAACTGGCTGCCGCTGACCTTCCGGATCGCCGGTGAGAGTCGCTGGTTCCGCTTCGGCGAGATGGAACTGTTGGAATACCGGCACGCCCTCGACACGCGGCGCGGCCTGGCCTGCCGGGAGTTGCGCCTGCGCGACGCGGCCGGCCGGCTGACCCGGCTGCGCGAGCAGCGCCTGGTGAGCATGGCCCGGCCCCATCTCGCCGCCCTGCGCCTGGAGCTGACGCCGGAGAACTGGTCCGGCACGGTGGAGTTCCGCAGTGGCATCGATGGCGCGGTGGCGAACACCAATGTGGCCTCGGACCGCCACCATGACGGCCACCACCTGACGGAGCAGCAGGGCGAGGTCGCCGCGCCTGGCCTGTTGCTGCTGCGCGCCCGCACGCGGCAGTCCCGCATTGGCATCGGCGTCGCCACCCGCACGACGCTGGAGGGCGCCACCGAAAGCGCGGCCGCGCCGGCGCAGCCCTGCGGCATCGCCGAGATGCTGCGCGGCACGGTCGCGGACGGCGAGACACGGGTGGTGGAGAAGGTGGCGGTGATCCGCTGCGGCCTGGATGCCGGGGCGGAGGAACCGGGCGCAGCGGCGCTGGCGGAAGTCCGCGCCGCGCCCGGCTTCGCGGCCCTGGCGGCGGAGCAGGAAGCGGCCTGGGCACCGCTGCACGCCAGCGCCGGGCTACGGGCCGCGCATGCGCCGCTGGACCGCACCTTCGGCTTCCATGCCTTCCACCTGCTGCAGACCGCCTCTCCCCACATACCGGCGATGGATGTCGGCTTCCCGGCGCGCGGCTGGCAGGAGGCCTATCGCGGCCAGATCTTCTGGGAAGACTCGCTCGTCCTGCCCTTCCTGGACCTTCGCTTCCCCGCCATGGCGCGGGCGGTGCTGCTGTACCGCTGGCGCAGGCTGGAGGCGGCGCGGCAGGCGGCGCGGCTGCTCGGCTATCGTGGCGCGATGTTCCCTTGGCGCAGCGCCAGCGACGGTTCGGAGCAGACGCCGCGCTTCCAGTTCAACGACGTCTCCGACAGATGGATGCGCGACCACACCCATCTGGAGCGGCATGTCGGCGCCGCCATCGCCCAGGGCGCGTGGCGCTACGTGCTGGCCACGGGCGACGAAGCCTTCCTGGAAGCCTGCGGCGCGGAGCTGATCCTGGAGATCGCCCGCTTCTGGGCCAGCATCGCGCGGCACGATCCGGAGACCGGGCGGTACCATATCCGCGGCGTGGTCGGGCCGGACGAATACCATCAGCGCTACCCCGGCGCAGTCCGACCCGGCATCGATGATAACGCCTATACCAACGTCATGGCCGCGCGCAGCCTGACGCTCGCCCCAGCCGTCCTGGATCGGCTCAGCCCGGGACGCCGCGCCGCCCTGTGCCGCCAGTTGCGGCTGGGCACCGAGGAACTGGCCGAATGGGACCACATCAGCCGGCGCATCGCGGTGCCGTTCCGGCAGGACGGCACGATCGACCAGTTCGCCGGCTTCGAGCAACTGCGCCTCTTCGACATCGCGGCCTTCACGGCCGCCCATCCCGGGCAGCGGGTGGATCATGTGCTGGCGGCGCAGGGCGACAGCGTCGATGCCTATGCCGTCGCCAAGCAGGCGGATGTGCTGATGCTGCCCTACATGCTGCCGCATGGCGAGTTGCAGCGCCTGCTGGCCCATATGGGCCACACGGTGAGCGACGCTGAGCTGCGCCGCAGCTTCGAGGCCCATCTGCCGCATTACACGCACGATTCCAGCCTCTCCCGGGTCGTTTGTGCCGGCGCGCTGGCCCGCCTCGATCCGGAGCGGTCCTGGAGCTTCTTCCAGCATATGTTCCGTCCCGATCCCCACCAGGACGTGGCATCCACGACAGCGGAGGGTGCGCATCTCGGCGCGATGGCCTGCACCATCGACGTACTGCAGCGCCATTATCTCGGCCTGCGCATCCAGTCCGACGCCCTGGCGCTCGATCCAGCGCCGCCGCCGCAGCTCGGGCCGGTGCGGATGCGCTTCCAGTGCCGCTTCGGAGCCTTCGAACTGGAGTGGACGGGCAAGGCGCTGCGCCTGCACGCCGCCCCGGAGAACACGGCGGTCACGCCGGTGCGGTGCCAGGACGAGGAATGCCGCCTGGCCCCAGGGGCAGCGCTGGAGATCCCTGTGAGCGTCTACGAAGAGCTGGGGGAATGAATTCCCCCAGGCCCCCTTCTTTTTTCTTCGAGTCTGGCGCTGCGCTGGCGACCCGCGCAGCGCCTCGATGATAAAAAGAAGATGGGGGTTCGGGGGAATTCTTTCCCCCGACCTTTTTTACTCCATCGCCGCCGCGTCGAACCCATCCGGCACCCGCCCCGTCGGCTTCACGAGGTCATAGGGCCCACGCGCCAGGAAGCGTCCCGTGCCGGGCGCCGCCAGCACCTCGCCCTCGCGCACCGCCACCGCACCGTGCCGCAGCGTGACCGCCGGCCAGCCCTTCACGGCGAAGCCTTCCCAGGGCGTGTAGTCGATGGCGTGATGCAGGCGCTCCTGTGCGATAGTGGTCTCACGGTCGGGATCCCAGAGCACCAGGTCGGCATCGGCGCCGGGCGCGAGGCTGCCCTTGCGGCCACCCAGGCCGAAGAGCCGCGCGGCATTGGCCGAGCTGAGGCGAACGAAGGTCGGCAGGTCGATCCGCCCCTTCGAGACGCCTTCGGAGAACAGCACGGGCAGGCGCGTCTCGATCCCCGGCACGCCGTTTGGGATGGCGTTGAAGGCGGGCATCCCGTCCGGCCGCTGCACCGCCGCGCCGGTGCCGTAGCTGCTGCTGCCAGCGGCGCGCTTGGCGGTGGCGAAGGAGAAGCCGCAATGGTCGGAGGAGACGATATCCAGCGTGCCGTCCTGGATGCGGCGCCAGACGCGCTCGTTCTCCGCCTTCTCGCGCAGCGCCGGCGAGCAGACCGCCTTGGCTCCGGCGAAATCGGGGCCGACGAGGTCCTCATGCGAGAGGGTGAGATATTGCGGGCAGGTCTCGCCCCAGACCTTCAGCCCGCGCGCCTTGCCCCGCGCGATCTCCGCCGCCGCTTCCTCGCAGGAGACGTGGAAGATCTGGATCGGCTGATCCACCAGCTCGGCGAGTGCGATGGCACGATGCGTCGCCTCGCGCTCGACGACCGGCGGGCGGGACCAGGCGTGCTGGAGGGGATCGGTCAGCCCGGCCTTGAGCAGCGCGGAAATGCGCCAGCCGATGGCGTCGAAATTCTCACAATGGACGGTGACGAAAGCGCCGAGTCGGCGCGCGGTGGCCAGCACGTCGAGGAATTCGGCATCGGTCAGGCGCAGCGGGTCGTAGGTCAGGAAGACCTTGAGGCTGCGGATGCCGCGCGCCACCAGGGCGGGGACCTCCTTCCGCAGCACCTCCGGCGTCGGATCGGTGATGATCTGGTGGAAGGAATAATCGGCGCGCGACTGCTCGGCCCGGGCGGCGTAGCCCGGCGCGCTCTCGGCCAGGCTGTGGCCTTTCCACTGCGGCAGGAAGCAGATGAAGCTCGTCGTGCCGCCGGCCAGCGCGGCGGCGGAGCCACTGGCAAAACTCTCCTCCTGTGCCGTGCCGTCCTGGCCCAGTTCCTCGATATGGCAATGCGGGTCGAGCCCGCCCGGTGTCACGATCATGCCCTTGGCCGAGATCTCCTCGGCACCGCGCGGCAGGTTGCGCCCGAGCGCGACGATAACCCCGTCGCGGATGCCGATATCGGCCTCGAAGACCTCCGCCGCCGTGGCAAGCGTGCCGCCTCGGACCACCATGTCGAACTCGAAGCCACTCATCGGATCGCTCCCTGTCGCGCAAAGCCGCTGGGCATCGCCAAGGACGAACCGCGCCATTCCCGGCGCGGCGCCTCGACAGGCGCCATGGAAGCCCGCAAGCTGCCCGGCGACAACCACGGAGGGCATCCGATGGCCAGCCTGCCCACACAGCCCCTCGCCCTGCCCGGCGGCACCGTCCCGCGCAGGCGGGGCTATCTGCAGCGCCCGGACTGCCGGATCTACTACGAGGTGACGGGGGAAGGTCCGGCGCTGGTCTTCGGTCATGGGCTGGGCGGCAATCACCTCTCCTGGTGGCAGCAGGTCGGCCGCTTCGCAGGCAGCCATTGCTGCGTCACCTTCAGCCATCGCGGCTTCGCCCCCTCCGAAACGCCGCCCGGCGGGCCGGATCCGGCCGCCTATGCCGAGGACCTCGCCGCGTTGGTCGCCCATCTCGGGCTGGAGCGGCCGGTCTTCATCGGCCAGTCCATGGGCGGCTGGACGGGCATCAGCTTCGCCCTCGCCCATCCAGGCCAGCTCCGGGGGCTGGTGCTCTCGGCGACCTCCGGCCCGATCGACCCGCGCCGCTCCGGCGAGGCCGCCGCCGCGGCCTTCGTGCGCTGGTCGGAGAGGGTGGCGCCGCAGCAGAAGGAGAACGCGGCGCGCGGCGTGCATCCCGCCATGGGCGCGCGCGGCGCGGCGGAACAGCCGGCGCTGCACTTCCTTTACCGCGCCATCGACGAGATGAGCGTCGCGCTCGACAAGGAAGCCCTGCGCCGCCGCCTCTACGAGGCCCGCACCCGCCCGGCCAGCGACCTCGCGACCATCGCCACCCCGACCCTCTGGATCACCGGGGCGGAGGATGTGGTCTTCCCCTCCCCCACGGTGCCGCACCTGATGGCTCAGATGCCGCGGGCACGGCATGTGGAGATCGCCGAGGCCGGCCACTCCAGCTATTTCGAGCGGCCCGAGTCGTTCAACGCCGCCTTGGCCGAGTTCCTGCAGGAGCTGGGTGACAGGATCGCCTGAAGCGGCCCGCCCGGGGCCGGAGGGGTTCCACCCCTCCCGGACCTCCCCGCTGGGGGAATTGAATTCCCCCAGACCCCCACATCCAGAGATGGATACCTTCGAGGGGAGGAAAGCCGGCACGGACCGGCACCATCCCGCGCTGCCGCTTCAGGTTGTGCACACACATGAGCGCGAGCGTTGGAATTCTCCCCCGCCAATTGGTTTCGACTTCGGTTCATATTGCGTGGACAACATTCCGACAGAAGGTGTTTGCCATGTCCCGCAAACTCATGGCCGAATTCCTCGGCACCTTATGGCTGGTCCTGGGCGGCTGTGGCTCGGCCGTGCTGGCCGCCAAGTTCCCGGAGGTCGGCATCGGCTTCGTCGGCGTCGCCCTGGCCTTCGGGTTGACGGTGCTGAGCATGGCCTATGCGGTCGGTCACATCTCGGGCGCCCACTTCAACCCGGCGGTCACGCTGGGCATCGTCGCCGCCGGGCGGCTGGGCCGGTCGGAGGCCGGCGGCTACATCGTCGCCCAGGTGCTGGGCGGCGCTGTCGGCGCGGGTTTGCTCTATCTCATCGCCTCCGGCCGGGGCGATTTCTCGACCGCCGCAGGCTTCGCCGCCAACGGCTTTGGCGAGCACTCCCCCGGCGGCTATTCCCTGGCCGCCAGCTTCCTGACCGAGTTCGTGATGACCTTCTTCTTCCTGCTGGTCATCCTCGGCGTCACCACCAAGCGGGCACCGGCCGGCTTCGCGCCGCTCACCATCGGCCTGTGTCTGACGCTGATCCACCTGATCAGCATCCCCATCACCAATACCAGCGTGAACCCGGCGCGCAGCACTGGCCCGGCGCTGTTCGTCGGCGACTGGGCGCTGGCGCAGCTCTGGCTGTTCTGGGTCGCACCGATCGCCGGAGCGGTCTGCGCCGGGTTGCTGCACTCCTGGCTCGGTGCCGTGGACGAGGTGGCCGAACGCAAGGAAGCCGAGCGTGCCGCGGCCGCCGAGCCGGGCGAGCCACTGGCGCCCGCAACGGCCCGCCCGCCACGCTGAAGGCGCACCTTCCCTTCTCGGCGCCGGGTTCCCCGGTGCCGACGAAGGGCGCCGCGTGTAACAATCCCCCGCTCTTGCAACCGCCGGGGGATCATGGCGTAAAGGAAGGGTGTTTTACGTCGCACCCTTCATCTTTCTTCAGTGCCTCGGCGCCTTGCTGGCCTGGGCACTCATCACCCGCCGCGCAATCAGCGGCTCCACCTTGGCCGAGGCCGGCGCCGTCTGGCTGATGCCCCTCATCGTGGCCGGAGCCTTCGGCTTCTCGGCCGACATGCTGGTCCGCATCGCCGCCTGCGGGGTGGTCTTCAACCTGGCCAACTGGCTCTGGCAGGGCGCCCCGCAGCGTTCCGAATAGCCGGCGCGCGGGGCCAGCCCCGCCCCCAGGGCAGCCGGCGTCAGCGGTCGAGTGCCGGCCGCGGCCGCAACCCGGCACCACGCCGCAGCAGGCGGGCGAAGAGCCGTCCCACGTCATCCACCACGGTATAGACCACCGGCACCACCACCAGGCTGAGCAGGGTGGAGGTGATCAGCCCGCCGATCACCACCAGCGCCATCGGCGCGCGGAACTCGGCATCCGCGCCGACGCCGGCGGCGATGTGCACCATGCCGGCCGTCATTGCCACCGTGGTCATGACGATTGGCCGTGCCCGCTTGCGCGCCGCCTCGACCAGCGCCGCGCCGCGCGCGAGGCCGGCCCGCCGCGCCTCGATGGCGTACTCCACCAGCAGGATCGAGTTCTTGGCCACGATGCCCATCAGCATCAGCACGCCGATCACCGCCGAGACGCCGAGCGCCTTCTGCGCCAGTAGCAGCGCCATCAGCGCGCCGCCCAGCGAGAGCGGCAGGGCGGACATGATGGTCAGCGGCTGCAGGAAGCCGCCGAAGAGCAGCACCAGCACGAGGTAGATCAGCAGCACGCCCGCGGCGAGCGCCATGACGAAGCCGCCGAACAGCTCGCGCATCACCTCGGTGTCGCCCGTCTCGCGCTCATGCACACCGGGTGGCAGGTTCTGCATGATCGGCAGCGCCCGGATCAGCCGGGTCGCCTCGCCCAGCGGCATGCCGTTCAGCTCCGCCTCCACCGTCGCCTTGCGCACGCGGTCCAGCCGGTCGATCTGCGCCGGGCCAGCGCCATGGCGGATCTCCGCCACCGCGCCGAGCGGGACGGCGAGGTCGGCGCGCCCGGCCAGGCGCAATGCTCGCAGCGTCTCGAGGTCGCCGCGCGCCCCTTCCTCCAGCATGACGCGGATCGGGATCTGCCGGTCCGGCAGGTTGAAGCGCGCCAGGTTCTGGTCGATGTCGCCCATGGTGGCGATGCGCGCCGTCTCGCCGATGGCGGCGACCGAGACGCCCAGCTCGGCGGCGCGCGCCTCGAGCGGGACAATCTGCAGCTCCGGCCGTTCGAGGCTGGCGGTGGAGCGTGCCCCGGAGAGTGCCGGGATGCCGCGCATCTGCTGCTCCAGCACGCGGGCAGCGGCGGCGAGCCGCACGGCATCGTCCCCCACCAGCGTCACACTGGCCTTGGAGCCGCTCATGCCATCGGCGCCGAAGCGGACCCGCAAGCCGGGGATGGCCTCCAGCGCCGGCCGCACGGCGGCCTCGAACTGCTGCTGGGTCAGCGCCCGCTCGGCGCGCGGCTTCAGGGTGATGATCAGGTTGGCATTGCGCGGGTCGCCCTGTGCCGTGGCGCTGCCCATGCCGGGGCCGCCGACGATGCTCGCGGTGCCGAGCGAGGCGAAGACCGATTCCACCTCCGGCCGTGCCTTCAGGATGGCGGTGGCGCGCCGCACCGCCGCATCCGTCT
The DNA here is from genome assembly GCA_035565935.1 of Roseomonas sp. Classification (GTDB taxonomy): domain Bacteria; phylum Pseudomonadota; class Alphaproteobacteria; order Acetobacterales; family Acetobacteraceae; genus Pseudoroseomonas. The sequence goes on along the minus strand of DATMRU010000073.1, from coordinate 93,305 downwards.
CCGCCAGGGTCGAGCCGGGCGCCAGCTCCATGGCCAGGGCGGAGCGGCCGCGGTCGGCGGCCGGGACGAAATCGGTGGGAATCAATGGCACCAACGCCAGCGAGAGGGCGAAGAAGCCAGTCGCGCCGGCGAGGGTGGTCCAGCGGTGGCGCAGGCACCAGTCGAGCAGCGCCAGATAGCGCCGGCCCACCGTGCCATCCCCCACCTCCTCGGAGCGGGCCTGGCGCTGCGGCTTCAGCAGATAGGCGCCCATCAGCGGTGTCAGCAGCCGCGCCACCAGCAGCGAGAAGGTGACGGCGGCGGCGACGGTCAGCCCGAACTGGCGAAAGAACTGGCCGGGGATACCGGGCATGAAGGTCACCGGCACGAAGACGGCGAGGATGGCGCCCGTCGTCGCCATCACCGCCAGGCCGATCTCGGCCGAGGCCTCCAGCGCGGCGCGCCGGGCGCCCTGTTCCGGCCGTGCGCGCAAGTGGCGGACAATATTCTCGATCTCGACGATGGCATCATCCACCAGCACGCCGACCACCAGGGTCAGCCCAAGCAGGGTGATGTTGCTGAGCGCATAGCCCAGCCATTGCAGCACGAGGAAGGTCGGGATCAGCGAGAGCGGCATGGCGACGCAGGCCACCAGCGTCGCCCGCCAGTCACGCAGGAAGATCCAGACCACCAGCACCGCCAGCCCGGAGCCGACCAGCAGCGCATCGAGCGCCGCGTGGTAGCCAGCCTGGACGAAGGCGACGGTGGAGGTGACGCGCCGGATCGTGACGCCCGGATGCGACGTCTCCAACGCAGCGACACGCTCGGCCACCTGCTCGGCCACCTTCACCTCCGAGGAGCCACGGGTGCGCATCACCTCGAAGGCCACCACCGGCTCACCGTCCAGCCGCGCGGCGGTGCGCACCTCGGCCGTGGAGTCGGTGACCTCGGCAATCTCCTCCAGCCGCGCGGTGCGCCCGCCGGGCAGGATGATCGGCCGTGCGCGCAGGGCCTCCACCGTGGCGGCGGAGCCGAGGGTACGGATGCTCTGCTCGCTCTCCCCCAGCGTGCCGCGGCCGCCGGGCAGGTTCAGATTGGCCGTGCGGAGCTGCTCGTTCACCTGCAGGGCGGTGATGCCGAGCGCCCGCAGCCGCTCCGGACGCAGCGCCACGCGGATCTCCCGCTCCACCCCGCCGACGCGGTTCACCTGCGCCACGCCAGGGACGGAAAGCAGCGACTTGGCCACCGTATCGGTGACGAACCAGGAGAGCTGTTCCGTGCTCAGCCCCGGGGCCGCCACCGTATAAGTGAGGATGGCGCCGCCGGTGATCTCGACGCGGCTGATGACGGGGTCGCGAATCGAGGCCGGCAGGTCGGCGCGGATCTGCGAGACCTTGTCGCGCACGTCGTTGGTGGCGCGGTCCGGGTCCTTGCCGAGGTTGAACTCGATGATGGTGGTCGAGGTGCCGTCCTGCACGATGGAGGTGATGTGCTTGACGTCCCCCAACCCCGCCACCGCGTCCTCCACGCGACGGGTCACCTGGGTTTCCAGTTCGGAAGGGGCGGCGCCGGGCTGCATTACCGTCACCACCACTGCCGGAAGGTCGATGTCCGGCGTGTTGTTGACGCGCAGCATCGGGAAGGCGGCCAGCCCGCCCAGCGTCAGAAGCAGGAACAGCACGACCGTGGGGATCGGGTTGCGGATCGCCCAGCTGGAGATGTTCCAGCCGGAGAGGTCACGGTCCTCGGGCGTCCGGTGAAGGTCGGGCATGGCGTCCTCCCCTCAGCGCGGCGCGGCGACGCGCACGCGGTCGCCCTTGGAGAGGAAGCCGGCACCGGTGGCCACCACCCGCTCGCCCGGCGCGAGGCCCTCGGTCACTTCCACCACGCCCTCGCGCCGGAGGCCGGTGGCAATGGGGCGCAGCGCCACCCGCTCGGCACCCTCGGGCAACACGAAGACCACCGGTCTGCCGTCGCGGAACACCACCGCCTCCTCCGGCACCGTCAGCGCGGGCGCGGGTGCGGGCAGGATCTCGGCGCGGGCGAACATGCCCGGCCGCAGCCCGGACCCGGGCGGCAGCGCCACATGCACCACCCCGAGCCGCGTCTCGCCCGCCACCACGGGCGCCAAGGCACGCACCGTGCCCATGATCTCGCGCTCGCCATGCTGGACGCGCACCACCTGGCCGGGCCCGACCCCTGTCAGATCCAGCTCCGGCACGCGGGCGTCCAGTTCCAGGCGCCCGTCGCGGATCAGCCGCAGCATCTCCTGCCCCGGCTGCACCACCGCGCCCGGCAGCACGCTGCGGCGCGAGACGATGCCGGCCGCGGGGGCGAGGATGCGGGTCTGCGCCAGGCGCGCCTGGGCCTCCTGCAGTTGGGCGCGGGCGGCGCGGAGGCGGGCCTCGGCCTGCCGGGCGGCGGCCTCGCGCTGTTCCAGTACCTGCCGCGCGACATTGTCGCTGCGCGAAAGCTGCGCGGCGCGGCGCAGATCGGCCTGGGCGATCGCCAGGGCCGCCTCCGCCTCGGCCTGTGCGGCTTCCGCCTGCGCCAGCTGGGCCGCCGGCACGGCGTCGTCCAGTTGAACGAGAAGCTGACCTTGGGCGACCTGGTCGCCCTCCTCCACCGGCACGGCGCGCACGCGCAGCCCGCCGGCCTCGTTGCCGATCACCAGCTCCTGCCACGCCACCACCGACCCATCGCCGACGACCGGCCGAACGAGGTCTCGCCGCTGCGCCACAGCCAACGCCACAGTGAGCGCCGGTGGCGGCTCCTGCGGCGCGGTAGCGGCCGGAGGCGCGTCGTGCTCTATCAGGCGCGGCACGGCCAATGCACCCAGGCCCGCAGCCAGCAGCAGGCCGAGCCCCAGCAGCCAGCGACCCCATCGGGTGGGGCGCAACCCCGGAGGCGGCAGGGCGGCCTGGGCGGGAGAGTTGTGGTCGGGCATACCGGTTCCTGTGCGCCGCACTGGCTTATTGACCATATGGTCAGTAGCTGGCTGTTATCTGGCAAAACCGGGATCGAGATCAAGAACCCGATGTGGAACGGGAATGAGAGCTACCCCTGACGCGAGCCTGGACCCCACCGCCCCTTCCCCGGGTCGCCGCCGGCTGCCACCCGAGGCCCGTACGCCGCAGATCCTGCGCGCCGCGCTCGATGAGTTCGCCGAGCGCGGCTATGCCGGCGCCCGGATGGCGGCGGTGGCGAGCCGCGCTGGCATCGCCAAGGGACTGATCTATCACTACTTCCCCTCCAAGGAGGCGCTGTTCCAGGCGACCGTACGAGCCTGTACCCAGCCCCTCTTCGAGGAGGCGGAACGCCAGCTCGCCGGCCATGCGGGATCGGCGCGGGAGCTACTCGGCGCCCTGGTGCACATGGGCTATGCCCGCATCAGCGCCGACCGGCAGGAGCGGACCCTGTTCCGCCTGATCATCACCGAGGCCGAGCGCTTCCCCGATCTGGCCCGCTTCTACCGCGAGGAGATGCTGGCGCGCGCCACCGGCATCGCGCGCGCCGTGCTGCGGGCCGGCGCCGCCTCCGGCGAGTTCCGCCCGGAGGTGGCGGAGATGCCCGGCCTCGCGGAGGTGGTGCTGGCGCCGGTGCTGATGGCCTCGGTCTGGCGGATGATCCTGGGCGAGACGGATGCGCCCGCCCCCGAGGGGTTGCGGGATGCGCATCTGGACCTGCTGCTGCGCGGACTGAGCCGGTGAAAAGGTCGGGGGAAGGAATTCCCCCGAACCCCCATCTTCTTTCTGTCAGTTTGGAGCTGCACGGGCCGCCCGCGCGAAAAACTCGAAGAAAAAAGAAGGGAGCCTGGGGGAATTCATTCCCCCAGGCTTTTTACCCCGCGCAATCCAGCAGTGGCCCGAGCTGGTCAACGCGCCGCCGGATCAGCGCGGCCCGTTCCCGCACATAGGGGCCCGGATCGCCGGCCGACCATTCCAGCGGGTTGGGCAGCACCACCGCCAGCCGTGCCGCCTGGGCCTCGGTCAGGCGCGCCGCCGGGCGGTGGAAGAAGGCCTCGGCCGCCGCCTCGGCGCCATAGAGGCCGGGGCCGAACTCGACGATGTTGAGATAGACCTCCAGCACGCGCTGCTTCGGCCAGAGCAGGGCGATCTGCGGTGTCAGCCAGGCCTCGAGCAGCTTGCGCAGCGGGTCCCGCCCCGGCCAGAGGAACAGGTTCTTCGCCACCTGCATCGTCAGGGTGCTAGCGCCGCGCGGCCGCTCGCCGGTCAGGAGCGCCTCCACCTGACCGCGCAGCTCCGGGAAGTCGAAGCCCAGCATCTGGCGGCAGAAGGTATTGTCCTCCGAAGCAATGACGGAATGCGGCAGGGCCGGGGCGATACGGTCATAGGCCACCCAGTCCTTCGAGAGGCCGTAGCCCTGGACGGCGCGCAGCAGCATCAGTGGCGTGACCGGCGGCGGCACGAAGCGGAACAGCAGGATCAGCAGCGGCGGCCCCAGCAGGAGCAGCGCGACGGCGCGCCGCAGCCAGCCTCGCCAGCGTGGCCGCATCACCGCCCGCAGGCGCCGGCGCGGTCGCGATGCGACCAGGGATAGGCGAAACGCCCCGCCCAGGCCCCCGCGCCCTCGGCGCGCGCCGCCGCCTCGGCCCCGGCATAACGCCCCTTGGAGAAGCGCGGGCAGTCGAAGGCGAGGCCGGAGCGCACCATGGCCTCGTTCAGGTCCAGCACCGTGCCGTCCCCCCGCCGCACCGTGCAGGCCGCGACGACACGGTCATGCGTCAGGCTGCCATCGGGCGTGCAGGTCACCTCCCGCCCGCCGATCAGTTCGCTCAGTGCGTCGCGCGCGGCGGCGCCGCAGGCAAAGCGCCCGCCGCCGCGGCGGTTGCACTGCTGATCGTGCTCCAGCGCGTCGATGCCCTGCATGCGGACGCGGGTGCCGTCCAGGTCGAAGGTGTCGCCGTCGATGATGCGCGGACGTCCGGAGAAGGGCTGGCCTGCCGGGTGGTCCTGCGCCGTGGAGCGGCCGCCGCGCTGCGGCGGCTCCTGCAGGCTTTCGACGGCCCGCCAGGCGGTACGGACGACACGCAGCAGGTCACCCTCGGTGAGCTGGGAGGCGCCGAGCAGGCCAATCACGGCGACAACCAGCGCCAGCCAGGGCGCGGTGCGCTGGCGGCTTCGCTTCATCGGAGGGGCAGCGGGATGGGCATGCTCATGGAGGCATGACCTACCGTCCCCGGGCCGCCAAGAGAAGGGTTCAGCCGGCGGGCGGCAGGCAGATCGGCGGCCGCTCGGGCGAATTCTCGACAGGCGTGCCGCCCGCTGAGCGCGCCGCCCAGCTCTCGGCGTCACGGCGCATGGCATAGGCCTTGGTGAACTCGGCGCCGAGCAGGAAGATCTGCGCGGAGTAGTAGATCCAGAGCAGCACGATCACCGCCGAGCCGGCCGCGCCATAGGTGGAGCCGATGGCGGTGCTGCCGAGATAGAGGCCGATCAGCGTCTTGCCGAGGTTGAACAGCAGGGTGGTGACCACGGCGCCCACCAGCACGTCCCGCCATTCCAGCTCCCGGTCCGGCAGGAACTTGTAGATGGCGGCGAAGAGCACGGCGATCAGGACGAAGGAGATCACCGCATTGGCCAGCCGCACCAGGATGGCGATGCCGGGCAGCCGGTCATGCAGCAGGTTGCCGAGCGCCGTCAGCGCCGCGCTGACCACCAAAGAGACCAGCAGCAGGAAACCAAGGGTGGCCACCAGGCCGAGGCTGGCCGCGCGGGCGCGGATCAGGCGGGAGACCGTGCCGCCTTCCAGCCGGGCCCGCCAGATCATGTTCAGGCTGGCCTGGATCTCGCCGAAGACCCCGCTGGCGGTGATCAGCAGGGTGGCGATGCCGAAGACGCTCGCCACCATGCCAGAGGTCGGGTTGGAGGCGTTGATGATGATGCTCTGCACCAGCTCCGCCCCGTTGCGGCCCATCAGCCCGCCGAGCTGCGAGACGATGGCGCCGCGCGCCGCATCCTCGCCGAAGGCCAGCCCCGCGATGGCGACGGCGATGATCAGCACCGGCGCCAGCGAGGTGACCGTGTAGAAGGCGATGGCCGCACCGCGGCTCAGCGCCTCATCCTCGATGAAGCCGAGCACCGTCTGGCGGATCAGCCACCATGCCTTCTGCATCATTCTCCGCCGCCGCTTCCTCTCCGGACGGGGAACGCAACGTCCTCCGCAACGGTTGCGCCCTGGCCGGGCGCGGCGTCTCGTCGAGGATGTGCAATGGCGGCGCCTTCCCCTGCTTGTCCTCGCCCATGTAGAGCGTGACATGGGGGAACGGCATCTCGATGCCGCGGGCGTCGAAGATCTCCTTGAGGATCTCGGCATAGGCGCGCCCAGCGCCCCATTGCTTGCCGGCCTCGGTCTTGATGCGCGCGCCCAGCACCACCGCCGAATCCGCGAAGCGGACGATGCCCTGCATGTCAAGCGAACCGATGATGAAGGGGCCGTGCTCGGTCTTCTGGAGCTGCTCAAAGGCGTCCTGCATGGCCGCCTTCACTTCGGGGATGCTCTCGCGGTAGGCGACCCCGATCTCGGTGGCATAGAAGCTGAAATCCCGCGACATGTTGGCCACCGTGCTGACCGAGGAGAAGGGGATAACATGCAGTGTCCCGTTCCCGTCCCGCAGCGTGAAGGAGCGGATGGTCAGCTTCTCCACCGTGCCGGTGACGCCACCGGCGGTGACAGTGTCGGCCACATTCATGGCGTTCTCGATCTGGATGAAGGCGCCGGTGATGATGTCCTGCACCAGCTTCTGGGCGCCGAAGCCGATGGCCAGACCGACCACGCCGGCGCCGGCCAGCAGCGGGCCGATATTCACGCCGATCTGGCTGAGCGCCAGCATCACAACCAGCACCAGGAGCGTCAGCGTGGCGGCGTTGCGGAACAGCGCCAGCAGGGTGCGCTCGCGTGGGGTCGGCACCGTGCCGTAATTCGGGTTCAGCCGGTACTCCACCCAGGAGGAGAGCGCGAGATGGCCCGCCATCCCCGCCAGCACGATCAGCCCGGCGGAGATCACGGCGCCGGCGAAGCGCTGGCCATTCGCGGTGGCGAGCCAGCCCAGCAGGTCGAACAAGGCCCAGACCTGCAACAGTGCCAGCACGATGAGGACCAGCACGATCACGGCGGCCACGCGCAGGATGGCGGGGATCAAGGCGTTGAGGCGGCGTTGCAGCAGCGGCAGCCGGTCGGTCACCGACTCGGGCAGGGTGATGCCGCCGGAGAAGAGGTGCCGCAGCCCGTGCAGGATCAGCGCCCCCACCGCGATCACCACCAGCGTTTCCAGCGTGGCCAGCAGCATGAAGCCGAGCGCCTCGCGTGGATTGGCCACCCAGGCCAGGAACAACGCCACGAGATAGATGATGGCCAGCAGGTGCCAGACATGGCCAAAGGCGACCCAGACCCGCCCCAGGACACGGATGCCGCGCCGGTGACGCTGCGCCTCGATCCAGCGCCGCCCCGCCCGCCGGTGCCGCAGCAGCGCCAGGATGCCCATCCCCAGGACGAGCAACATGACCAGGAAGCGCAGGGACCGCGCCGCCGCCCAGGAGGCATTGGCGTTCAGCAGCGGCGCCAGCAGCATGAAGGTATAGCCGATCAGCGAATTGGCTCGGCTGAGCCAGAAGTACCAGGCCCGCGCCCCGGCATCGCCCAGCGGCAGCAGCCGCAAGGCCCGCAGCCGCGGGCGGAACACCGTGCGGATCACCGCCTTGACGCCCTCCACCGCCAGGAAGGCATTGAGCAGCAGTGTCTGGTGCACGGCGATGACGCCCGTGACGCCATAGCTAAGGGCGAAGAGATAGCCCCCGCCCCAGGCCAGCAGCACGGTTCCCATCTCGATCAGCAGGACGACCGGCTGCAGGGCCAGCCGCACGAGCCGGCTCCGGCCGGCGGCGCGGCGGCCCAGCGCCTCGAGCAGCGGCGAGGCCAGCAGCCGTAGCAGGGCGAAGCTACCGCCGACCACCAGGATCAGCAGTAGGATGGTGAAGGCACCGCTCCACAGCACATCCCGGTCGGCCCGCGCCGCCTCACCGGCCAGGCGCACGAAGCCACCGGCCAGATCAGTCACACGGCGCAGCATGATGGCGCCCTGCTCGGCCACGCCGCGGCTATACTCGGCGAGTTGCCGGGCGAAAGTCGGTTCCGGTTCCGGCGCCAGCAGACGGGCGGTGGTGGGAGCGGTGCCGGCCGTGCCCTGCTGCGCCGCCTCGGCCGCCCGCAGCCGGGCGATCAGGGCGGCGCGCGCCGAGTCATCTTCCAGGACCCGCACCAGCTCCTGCAGCGAGGCCTCTGGCGGCGGCGTGGCGGCGGGCGGAGCCGCCGGAGCCTGGGCCTGGGCATGGCTGAGGCCCAGCCAGAGGCTGAGCAGGGCGAGCAGGAGGAAGCGCATCGGGCGGGGGTGTCTCCATCGGACGGTGCGGGCGGCAGCATAGAGAGGCTGGCGATGGAGACCAAACCGGCGAGCCGGGCTTCGGCTCCCGTTATCGTGGGCAGACACAAGATCGGGGGAAAGAATTCCCCCGAACCCGCATCTTCTTTTTGTCAGTTGGAGCCGTGCGAGACTCGAAGAAAAAAGAAGGGGATCCAGGGGAATTCTTTCCCCCGGCTTTTTCAGCGCCGCCATTGCTCGGTGCGGCCGGAGGATCAGCCCGAGTCGGAGGCACCCTCCAGCAGGCAGAACATCAGCTCGTGCTTGTTGTGCGCCCCGTGGAACAGCCGCGCGCCGGGGATGGCGGCGAAGGCGGCGGCGGTGTCGTGGTCGGTCTCGCCCTGGAACTTCAGCGTGCAGACGAAGTTCCGCGCCCGTCCCGCCTCCATCCAGCGCCGCACCAAGGTGAGCAGGCGGGCGGGGTAGCAGATGATGTCGCTGAACAGCCAGTCCACCGTCGGCTGCCTCTCCGGCTCCAGCCCGAAGGCGCTCTCCGTGCGGATTTCCACATTGGGCAGGGTGGTCACGGCCGGGTCCATCGCCGCCTTGTCCACCGCCACCACCTGGCAGCCGAGCTGCGCCAGCGCCCAGCTCCAGCCGCCCGGCGCGGCGCCGAGATCGAGCGCCACCTCCCCCGGCCCCGGCCAGCGGCCGACTCGGGTCAGCGCCTCCCACAATTTCAGATAGGCACGGGAGGGCGGGCCCTCACGGTCCTCCTCGAAGCGGACGGCGCCATGCAGGAAGGGGCTGGTCTTGGTGGGCGAGGCCAGTATCCGGTCAGGCGCCAGCAGGGTCCAGCCGCCGAGATGGCCGGTCGGCGCCGGCTCGGGGAAACGCAGGGCGCGGGCCTTCAGCGGCGGCAGCGCCGCCTCGATCAGCGCCGCACGGCGATGGTGCCCGGCCGCCTCCAGCGACCAGTTGCGCTGGATCGTCCGCAGTGCCCCGGCCGCCGCCTTGATCGAGGGGGCTGCGATCTCGCGCGGGGCGGTCCAGACGTCGAGCGCCCAGGCGCAGGGCACGGGTGGCGCCTCGCTCAGCGCCAGCCGGCCGTGCCACTGCGCCACCGCCACGCCGGCGCGGCGCAACTCCTCCTCCACCTCGGGCTCGAAACCCTCGGCGGCGAGATAGGCGCTGCGGATCACGGGGCGCCGCGCTCCGGCGGGCGGCGCAGCCCGGCGATGGCCAGCAGCAGCCAGCCCAGCATCAGCAGCGTGCCACCGAACGGCGCGATGCCGAGGGAGGCGCCGGCCAGCACCCGCCACCAGATGGCGCCGCAGAAGCCGAGTGCGCCCAGCACGAAGCAGCCGCCGGCCCAGTGCGTCAGCCGGCCAGTGCGTCGCTCCGCCAGCAGGCCGGTGGCCAGCAGCGCGAGGGCGTGCCAGCCTTGCATGGTCAGGGCGCTCTGCACCATGGCCGACTCGGCAGGGTCGAGTCGTGGCGCGAGGCCGTGCGCGGCCCAGGCGGCCAGCGCCACCGCCAGCAGGCCGGACAGACCACCGAGGAAAAGCCAGAGGCGGGCAAGGGGGTTCCCGGACATGGCGGGAGGCTTAGTCCAGCGGCGCGGCGGGGGCCAGAGGGCGCCCACCGCTCGCGCGCATTAGCGCAACGGCAAGGTGAGCAGCGCCAGCGTGCCCAGGACGGCCGCCTTGATCTCGGCATCGGGCAGCATGTCACGCCCCGGAAAGACATCAAGGCCCAGCTTGCGCTTGGCGACATAGGCCGCGAGCAGCAGCACCAGGCACATCCCGCTCCCCACCGCAGCGGTCAGCAAACGTCGCATCATCATTCCCTTCGTGACGGCCCCGCCCGCCGCCAAACAGACAGAAAAAGAAGGGGGACCTGGGGGAATCCATTCCCCCGACCTTTCTATCTCACGCTTCCAGCTCGTGCGACAGCGCGATCAGGTCCTGCGTGTGCGAATGCCGCGCCTCCCCCGCCCGCAACTGCGCCTCGGTCAGCTCCTCGACGATCCGCCCGCCCTGCATCACCGCCAGCCGCTCGCAGAGATGCGCGACCACAGCCAAATTGTGCGAGACGAGGATGCAGGTGAGCTGCCGCGCCTCGCGCAGATCGGCCAGCAGGTTCAGCACTTCCGCCTGCACGGAGACGTCGAGCGCGCTGGTCGGCTCGTCCAGCAGCAGCACGGAGGGGTCGGCGATCAGCGCGCGGGCGATCGCCACGCGCTGCCGCTGCCCGCCCGAGAGCTGGTGCGGATAGCGGAAGCGCGCCGCACGCGGCAGCGCCACCTCCTCCAGTGCGCGGATGATGCGTGCCTCGGCATCCGGGATGCGGTGCACCTCCAACGGCTCAGAGAGGATGCGGTCCACCGTCTGGCGTGGGTGCAGCGAGCCATAAGGGTCCTGAAAGACCATCTGCACCGTCTTGAAGAAGGCGCGGTCGCGCCGGTGACCGAGCCGCTGGCCCGCCACCTCGATGGTGCCGTCCCACCCCGTGTTCAGCCCAGCGATGGTGCGCAGCACGGTGGACTTGCCCGAGCCGCTCTCCCCCACCAGCCCGAAGGTCTCCCCGGCTGCCACCTCGAAGGAGGCATCACGCACCACGTGGTTGCTGCCGAAATGCACGTTCAGCTGCTCGACGCGGATCATGCGCGCGGCTCCAGCCAGGAGGGGTCGCGGTTCAGGGTGGGCAGCCGGGCGCGCTTGTGGCCCAGGCTCGGCATGCATTCCAGCAGGCCGCGCGTATAGGCGTGCCGGGCGCGGTGCAGATCGCGCGCGGGCAGTTCCTCCATCACCTGGCCGGCATACATCACCACCACCCGGTCGCAGAAGCGGCTGACCAGCGGCAGGTCGTGGCTGATCAGCATCAGCCCCATGCCGCGCGCCGAGACGAGATCCTCGATCAGCTTCAGGATTTCCGCCTGGACGCTGGCATCGAGCGCGCTGGTCGGCTCGTCGGCGATCAGCAGGTCCGGATTCGGAGCGAGCATCATGGCGATCATCACGCGCTGGCCCATGCCGCCGGAAACTTCGTGTGGATAGGACTCCAGCACGCGTCTCGGGTCACGGATGCGGACCTGCTCCAGCAGGTTCAGCGCCGCCTCGCGCGCCTCACGCCGGCCGCCCTTCTGATGCGCCAGCCAGGCCTCGGCGATCTGCTGGCCGACCGTCATCACCGGATTCAGGCTGAACTTCGGGTCCTGCATCACTAGCCCAATGCGGCCGCCACGCAGACTGCGCATCTGCCGCTCGGAGGCCGCGAGGATGTCGATGCCGTCGAAGCGCAAAGCCCCGGCACGGACGCGCGCGGCCTCCGGCAGCAGACGCATCAGCGCGCGGCCGGTCACCGACTTGCCGGAGCCGCTCTCGCCGACGATGCCGAGCTTCTCGCGGCCCAGGCTGAAGGAGACGCCGCGCACCGCATGGGTGAAGCCCGTGGTCGTGGGGAAGTCCACGCGCAGGTCACGGATCTCGACGAGGTTGCTCATGCGTCTTGCTCCTCCTGGGGAAGGCGCCGCCTTCCCCAGACCCCATCCGCCGGGGTGACAGTGTCACCCCGGACCCCGCCATTCGTTCTCATCGCTGCTTCGGGTCCAGTACGTCGCGCAGGCCGTCACCCAGCAGGTTGAAGGCAAGGCTGGCGGTGAAGATGGCAATGCCCGGAATCACCGGAACCCACCACTGCTCCAGGATGAAGCGCCGCGCCGTCGCGATCATCGTGCCCCACTCGGGAATCGGCGGCTGCGCACCGAGGCCAAGGAAGCCGAGCCCCGCGGCGGTCAGGATGATCGAGGACATGTCGAGCGTGACGCGCACCGTCAGCGAAGGCAGGCACATTGGCGTCACATGGCGCCAGATGACGCGCCAGGGCGAGGCACCGGCCATCCGCACCGCGGCGATATAGTCGGTGTTGCGGATGGTCAGCGTCTCGGCGCGGGCCAGCCGCGCATAGGGTGGCCAGGCGGTCAGCGCGATGGCGATGATGGCGCTCTCCACCCCCGGCTTCATGGCGGCGACGAAGGCCAGGGCCAGGATCAGTCGCGGGAAGGCCAGGAAGACATCGGTGACGCGCATCAGCAGTCGGTCGAGCAGCCCGCCCGCATAGCCGGCGACGCAGCCGACGATCAGCCCGACCGGCGCCACCAGCACCACCACGGCGACTACCATGCCGAGCGTGACGCGCCCGCCATAGAGCAGGCGGGACCAGACATCACGGCCCAGCTCATCGGTGCCAAACCAGTGCTCGGCGGAGGGCGGTTGCAGCCGATTGCCCAGTTCCTGCGCGCCAGGGTCGTGCGTGGCGAGCAGTGGCGCGGCCAGCGCCAGGATCAGCATGACGACCACCACCGCCAGCCCGGCGACGGCCAGCGGGTTGCGGCGGAAGGCCAGCCAGAGCTGATAGCGCCGCCCCCATTTGGCCTGAGAGCGGGAGGCGGGCGTGTCGGTGAGCAGCCAGGTGCGCGTGGATGCGGACATGCTCACTTCACCCTCGGATCGAGCAGTCGGTAGAATAGGTCCGACAGCAGGTTCAGCGCGACATAGATGAGGCCCACCACCAGCGTGGCGCCAAGCACCGCGTTCATGTCGGCGTTCAGCAGCGAGACGGTGAGGTACTGGCCGAGGCCGGGCCAGGAGAAGATCGTCTCCGTCAGCACCGCGCCCTCCAGCAGGCCGGCATAGGTCATAGCCAGCACGGTGACGAGCGGCACGGCGGTGTTGCGGAAGGCATGACCCCAAATGATGCGGCGGCGCGAGAGGCCCTTGGCGCGGGCGGTGGTGATGTATTCGCTGCGCAGCTCGCCGAGCATAAAAGCGCGCGTCATGCGCGCGATATAGGCAAGGGAGAACATCGCCAGCACCGCCGAGGGCTGCGCCAGATGCGCCAACGCGTCCTGGAAGGCGCCCCAGTCGCCGGCCAGCGCCGCATCGAGCGTCAGGATGCCGGTGCGCTCATCCACCATGCCCTCGTAGAAGATGCTCTGCCGCCCCGGCCCCGGCGCCCAGCCGAGCTTGGCGTAGAACAGCAGCAGCGAGACCAGCCCGAGCACGAAGACCGGCAGCGAGTGGCCGGCGAGGCAGAAGAGCCGCACCGCCTGGTCGACCCATTTCCCCTGCCGCGTCGCCGCCAGAACGCCGAGCGGCACGCCGATCAGCACGGCGATGATCATCGCCACCGTCGCCAGCTCGAAGGTGGCGGGGAAGAAGCGGGCGATGTCCTGCGTGACGGGGTTGGAGGTCATCACCGAGCGGCCAAGATCGCCGCTGACGATGTGCTCCAGATAGCGCCAGAACTGCACATAGAGCGGCTGGTCGAGGCCCAGTTCCAGCCGGGTGCGCTCCACCACGTCCTGCGGCGCGCGATCGCCGACGATCGCCAGCACCGGGTCAATCGGTACGACGCGGCCGATGAAGAAGGTGACGAGGACCAGGCCGAAGAGGGTGATGGGAATGCTGGCCAGGGTGGCCGAGACCGACTGGAACCGCAGCCGCAGGGCGGAAGGCCGGCTCCGCGCCCCGGCAGGCTGCCCCCCCGGCGGCGGCGCCGCCGGGGAAGAGGTGGTGTCACTCATGCCTTGGTGATGTTGGTGTAGGAGTGTCGGTCATTCATCGGGCCCATGTCGAAGCCCTTCACACCGGCCCGCGAGACCGCGACCTCGATCTCCTGCAGCAGGATGACGAAGGGCGAGACCTTCTGGTGGTCGCGCTGCAGATCCTCGTACATCTGGGTGCGCTTCTCGGAGTCGGCCTCCTCCTTCGCCGCGATGGCGCGGGCGGAGAGCTCAGGAATTTCCCAGCTCGCGCGCCACGCCAGGGTGCGGTTGCGCGCGTTCTCGCTGTTGTCGGTGTTGATGCTGAAGGCTTCCGCGTTGCTGTGCGGGTCGAAATAGTCGCTGCCCCAGCGCACCATGGCGATGTCATGCGTGCGGGCGCGGGTCTTGGTGATGACGGCGCGCATCTCGCCCGGCAGCATGTTCAGTCGGATGCCGATCTCGGCGAGATTGGCCTGGATCGCCTGGGCGATGTCGGATTGCGGCGTGGCGGAGGCATAGTCGAAGCTGACCTCGAAGCCGTCGGCCAGCCCGGCCTTGGCGAGCAGCGCCTTGGCCTCGGCGATGTTGTGCTTGAAGGGCTGGTCGGTCACCGCGCCCGGCAGGCCGGCCGGCAGGAAGGCCTGGTGCACCGCATAGGTGGTGGGCACGATGTTCTTCTGGATGCCCTCGTAGTCGAGCGCCAGCTTGATCGCCTGCCGCACCTCGGGCTTGGCCAGGTACTGATTCTTCTGATTCAGGCTCAGATACATCAGGCTCGCCTTGCGGGCGAACTGCACGGCAAACTTCGAGTCGCTCTGGACCTGCTTGATCTGGTCGGCCACCAGGTTGCGGGCGATGTCCACATCGCCCTTCTGCAGGCCGAGCAGCTGGGCCGAGGGGTCGGCCATGTGGCGCATGATGATGCGCTTGATCTTCGGCGGCACGTTGCTGTGCGGATTGGCCTCCAGCACCACGCTCTCGCTCGCCTTCCACTGGCGCACGGCGTAGCTGCCCGAGCCCGCCGAGTTCTGCTTCAGCCAGCCATTGCCCCAGTCATCCCCTTGGGCATGCGCCATGACGGTGGCCTTCTCGACCACCGAGCCCACCGCTGCCGAGAGGCAGTAGAGCAGGAAGGAGGGGGCAGTGGCCTCGGCGGTGGTCAGCACCACGGTGCGCGGGCCGGTGGCGCGGATGCGCTCCGCCGCATTGTCCTTGGTGAAGCCGAACTGGTTGATGATGAAGGCGGGGGGCTTATTCAGCACCACGGCGCGGGTGAGGGAGAAGGCCACGTCCTCGGCCGTCACCGGCTTGCCGGAGGCGAATTTCGGCCCTTCCTTCAGGGTGAAGGTGAAGGTCTTGTTGTCGTCGGAGACCTCCCACTTCTCCGCCAGCTCGCCCTCGATCTTGGAGGGGTTCGCGTTCGGGGTCGTCACCAGCTTCTGGTAGACGTTCCCGGCCAGCTCGGAGGCCGTGTACTCGAAGGCCTCCTGCGGATCGAGGCTGATGATGTCGTCGATCTGCTTGGCGAAGACCAGCACGTTCGGCGGGGTCTGGGCGGCGGCACTCCGGACCAGCGCGCCGGCGGGCAAGGTGGCTGCGGCTGCCGAAGCGAGCAGCATCGAGCGGCGTGTGAACATCGTGAAGGCCCTCTGCAATCGCGCTCGAATGTAGCGTCCTGCCAGGGGGAGCGCCACGGTTGCCCCACTCCGACCAGGGGCCGCCCCTGCCGCCCCGGCTTCTCCGCCTGCATTTCACCGCCATTCACGAGCTGTCAATCAGTTCCTGAGAAGCTGGAGGTACGCCAGAAGGTCGCATTCCGCGGCGAATGATCAACCAGAGCAAGGATTGCTCCCATGCCGCCTCTCCTCCGCGCCCTGGTTGCCGGCGCGCTCGCCGCGGGAGCCTTCCTCGGCAGCCCGGCGCGGGCAGCCGCCCCCTACCAGCTCGAACTGACAGTGGACGGGCAGTCCGTCACGCGCGGATACGACAGCATCAGCGAAGTGCGGGCGGTGCTGAGCACCGCGGGAATCCAGGACCTCGCTCCCAGCTATACTGACCGCTCCGCCCTGAACGGCACCTTGCGGCTGCGCGGCCTCACGGGAAACGTGGTCATGGCGCCCAATTCCTCCGCCGTGCGGCTGATCCTGCCCGCGGCCGGGATCGACCGCACCTTCACCGGCGCCACGCGGGAGGAAAGCCAGCGCCAGGCGCTGGCTTTCCTGAGCGGCAAGGCGTCCGAGGGGGCGGAGCTGGAGAAGATCGGCGAGGCCTTCGCCGGCCGGACGGGGGCTGACCCGGTGGCCGGCAGCCCCGCCTCGCTGCTGGGTCAGTCGGCCATGGCGGACCACTGGGCAGGCACCCTGCCGCCCGGCGACATCGGCGGCATGGCCCCCCGCGAGGCGGGCTGGCACTTCGGCGGCGGCTTCGAGTACCTGCGCCCGCCGGCGGATGAGCGCTGGCTGACGAGCTATAGCCTACCCTTCGCCGCCTCCTACACCTTCGGGCCGGACGGACCCGAGGCCTTCCTCAGCGCGCCACTGGCGATGGCCGATCTCGGCGGCTCGCAGTCCTACATGGGTTCCGCCGCGCTTGGCCTGCGCGTCCCGCTGGTGCGGCAGGCGGTCGCCCGCTGGTTCGTCTCGCCGGCCTTCCGCTATGGCGCCGCCGGTTCCGAGGCTTCGGGCGCGGTCGGGGCGAGCTACGGCCCCTCCGTCACCAGCGACCTGCGCCTTGCCCTGCCGGCCTCCATCACGCTCGGGATTGGCAACAGCATCTCGCATTACTGGACCAAACCACTCGATCTCGGCGATGGCGGACTGCGCTACGACCTGAGCAACACCTTCTTCCGCAACGGCGTTTCGCTCAGCCGTCCCCTCGGGCGGCTGAGCGAAAGGCTGGTGACGCTGGGCGGCTCGGTGACGGACACGCGCGTCGCCGGCTCACGCTTCGCCGTGCAGAACTGGCAGGAATACAGGCTGAGCCTGACGCTCGGCGAGCGCGTGCCGGTCCGCGCCTCCCTCACCTATCTCGACGGCACGGATGGTTACAGGGCCTGGCAGCTCGGCCTTTCCCTCGCCTTCTGACGGCGGACGCGCGCTCCTGGTGCGGCGTCCCGCTGCTGCTTCCCACCCCGCCGGCCAGGCGCCCCGCCTGGTGGCGCTTTCCTTCCACCCTTCTTCCTGGTGAACCATGGCGACCCTGCGGACGGGCCCGAGCGGCTTCGACTTCGACAACAGCATTCTCACCACCTCGCTGGGCTCCACCTACGAGGTGGCGTCGCTGGCGGCGACAAAGATGGTGCTGGCAATCAACAACCCCAGCATCCCCGGCGGGACCCTTGAGGTCTACGGCAGCGGGCTCAACGTCATCTCGCTCAGCGGCGCGGTGAACCGCGTCGTCGAGAAGCACGGCGACCAGGTCGCCATCGACATCACCGACTTCTCGGTAGCATTCCGCGATGCCCTGAACCTCAGCGCCTCCCAGCTCGCCCAGCGCCTCGCCGGCGGTGCGGACCGGTTCTATGGCAGCACCGGCGACGATTTCATCCATCTCGGCGATGGAGATGATTTCCTGAGCGGCGGCGCCGGCAATGACCGCCTTGCCGGCGATGCCGGCAGTGACTTCATCAATGGCGGCACCGGCTTCGATATCGCCCTTTTCGGTACCTCACAGGCGCAGAGCACGATCTGCATTCAGGGTCCTGTCATCACCGTCACCAATCTCGCGACCGGCTCGGTTGACCGTCTGATCAATATCGAGCAGTTGCAATTCGCCGACGGCACGGTGGACGCGAGCCATGTCGCGGCCTTCAACCCCCTGGCCTATATCGCCTCTAACCCCGACCTCATCGCCGCCTTCGGCACCGACGAGGAGGCGGCGACCGAGCACTTCGCCCATTTCGGCCTGCAGGAGCACCGGGCCGATGCCAGCTTCGACGGCCTCGCCTACATCGCCAGCAACCCCGACCTGATCCAGGCCTTCGGGGCCAACGAGGATGCCGGTCTGCGCCACTATATCCAGGCCGGCGTCCATGAGGGCCGTGGGCAGGGCAACTTCGACGCCAACAGCTATCTGGCCTCCAATCCCGACCTCCTCCAGACCTTCGGCGCCGATACGCATGCCGCCGCGGGCCACTACATCCAGTTCGGCCTGGCCGAGCACCGGGCGGCCGATGGCTTCGACGGTTTCGCCTATCTCGCTTCGAACACCGACGTGCTGGACGCCTTCGGGCCGGATCTGGCCGCCGCCGCGCGGCATTACGTGCAGTTCGGCGCCACCGAGGGGCGGCCGGTCGCGAACTTCGACGGGCTCGACTACATCGCCAGCTACGGCGACCTGATCGAGGCTTTCGGCGCCAATGCACGGGCCGGCGTCCAGCACTTCGTCACCGACGGCCATGCCGAGGGCCGCACCGCCGGAACCTTCGACGGGCTGGAATACATCGCCAGCAACGATGACCTGATCATCGCCTTCGGCGACAACGCGCAGGCCGGCGTCGAGCATTACATCACCTACGGCTATGGCGAGGGCCGCGCGCTGGCGAGCTTCGACGCCGAGGCCTACCTGTCGCATTATGCCGATCTGCAGGCGGCTTTCGGCGAGGATGCCCAGGCGGCGGTGCTGCACTACATCCAGTACGGCTTCGCCGAAGGCCGAACGGACGAGCCGCTGCTGGGCTGAGCATCAAGAAGGTAGCGCGTTACCGCATTTGCCCCCTGGTGCGCCGCAACGCACTGTGCCATCCATCCGCCTGGATGGAATACTGGCAGGACTTCGAGGCCGTCTCCGCCGAGGCGGCCTTCCGCGAAAGCTACCCGGCACCCTTGCCGGACGGCCGGGCGCTGCGCCTGCCGCTGCGGGACTATGGCGATGTCGCCGTCACCGGCTTCATCGCCAACCAGGCCTCCTTCACCGTACTGCGGGCGCTCTGCGGCTGGATGGCCGAGGCGGCCCGCCCGCTCGGCGCCGAGGTGGTGGTCGGGCTGCCGACCCTCGGCCATGTCTTCGGTGGCCCGGTGGCGGAGGCGCTCGGCCATCGCAATTGGGTGGCGCCCGGCTATTCCCGCAAGACTTGGTACGACCCGGCCTATTCCGTGCCCACCGCCTCCTCCACCACGCCGGACGCCCGGCGCATTTGGCTGGACCCCCGCCTGCTGCCGCGCCTCGCCGGGCGCCGGGTGCTGCTGGTGGACGATGTAATCAGCACCGGCAGCTCCGCCCTGGCCGGGCTGGCGCTGCTGGCCGCGGCCGGCGTGCGCCCTGTCGGGCTCTGTGTTGCCCTGGCGCAGGGCAATCGCTGGCGTGAGGCCTGGCCGAAGGAGGTTCCGGTCGCCGCCGCCTTCGCCACGCCGCTGTTCCGCCGTGGCCCGGAAGGCTGGGACCCCGCCTTTTCCACGGTGGCGCAGGGCCTGCTGCTGCCCTGACCGAAGGCCGGACTTCCTTTCCCTGATCCTCAGGGGCTACTCGGCGGCGGCCTCGTGCAGTCCGGCCCGCAAGGCGCCGCTCTGCCGCAGCACCTCCATCCGGGTCTCCTCGCCCTCGCGGAACACCCGCAGGTCGAGCAGGCTGTCCCCGAGTCGCAGCCGGCGCAGCGTCACCCAGGACAGAAAATCCGGCAGCACGGGGTTGTCCAGCGTCACCACGCCCTGCTCGGGCAGGAAGCGCAGGCCGAGGCAGGCGCGCAGCAGGGCAAAAGGCGTGCTCGCCGCCCAGGCCTGTGGCGAGCAGGCGACGGGGTAGAGCGTCGGGCCCTGCCCATGCCGGCGCGGAAAGCCGCAGAACAGTTCCGGCAGGCGCCGCTCCGGATCGTAGCTGGCGGCCTGGAACAGCGCGGTGAGCAGCCGGGCGGCAGCGTCCCGCAGGCCGTAGCGCGCGAAGCCCTCGGCGATCATGGCGTTGTCGTGCGGCCAGACGGAGCCGTTGTGATAGCTCATCGGATTGAAGCGCACCTCGCCCGCCGCCAGGGTGCGAATGCCCCAGCCGCAGAAGGAAGCCGGCTCCAACAAGGTCTGCGCCACCCGCGCCGCTCGGTGCGGCAGGGCGATGCCGGCAAAGAGCGCGTGCCCGGCATTGGAGCTGCGCACCCGGCAGGGCCGCTTCTGCCCGTCCAGCGCCAGCACATAGGTGCCCAGCGCCTCGTCCCAGAAAGCGGCATCGAAGGCACGCTGCAGCGTGGCGGCGCGCTCCTCCAGCCGCTGCGCCCGGGCGGTGTCGCCCAGCCGGGCAGCGATGCGCGCGGCGGCACGCCAAGCCGCATAGACGTAGGCCTGCATTTCAACCAGAGCGATCGGACCCTCAGCCAGCCGCCCATCAGCGTGGGAGATGGAGTCCTGGCTGTCCTTCCAGCCCTGGTTCAGCAGCCCATTCGGCGTCTTGCGCAGATATTCGACGAAACCGTCGCCATCCGCGTCGCCATACTGATCGATCCAGCCGAGTGCCGCCTCGATGTTCGGCCAGAGCTCGCGCAGGAGCGGCAGGTCGCCGGTGCGGTCCAGATAGGCGCCGGCCAGCATGATGAATAGCGGCGTGGAATCGATGCTGCCGTAGTAGCGGCGGAAGGGCACTTCGCCGAGCAGCGCCATCTCGCCCTGGCGCGTTTCGTGCAGGATCTTGCCAGGCTCGGCATCGGTGGCCGGGTCCAAGGTGGTAGCCTGATTGGCGGCCAGGAAGCGCAGCACCCCGTGCGTCAGCCGGGGTGACAGCCAGAGTGTCTGCCAGGCGGTGATCAGTGCGTCCCGCCCGAAGGCGGTGCTGTACCAGGGCACGCCGGCATAGGGGTAGGGCCCCTGCGGCGTCTGCGTCACCAGCATAACGAGGTCGGCCCCGGAGCGGCGCAAGGCCTCGTCATAGACGGCATGGCTGCTCTCGATCGCCACCGCCTCCGCCCAGAGCTGCCGCAGCGACTGGCGCGAGCGGCGCAGGCCGGTGCCGAAGGCCTCGCGCGGCCACTCGGTTGCCGCCGCGTCGCAGCGGATGGTGAGGAAGAGCACCTGCTGGCCGTGCGGCGGCAGTTCAAGCTCATGCACGGCGCGCTGTGCCTCCAGCCGCCGTGGCGCGGGCTCGAAGCGCAGCGCCGTGCGGCGCCGCACCCCGTCCAGGCCGGTATAGGAGAGGGTCACGCTGTCGGCGGAGAAGCTGGCGTGGTGGTACTGCCCGCGCTGGGCCCGATGCCGCCCGCGTACCTCGAAGACATCGGCGAAGTCGGCGGCGAAGTGGAACTCCAGCCGAATACGGTGCGGCCGCTGGTCGTAGTTGCGGATCGTCAGCCGTTCATGACAGGTGTCGCCGCAGAGGAAGCGGGTACGGCGCAGATGGAGCCGGCCGCGCGGCAGGCGCAGGCCGGTTTCCTCCTCCCGCAGGGCCGGGTTGGTCAGGTCACAGTTCAGTTCGGTGTTGTCGTCGAGCAGTGCGGCGCTGAGCAGCTCCGGCGCAGCGCTATTCAGGCGCAGGCACAGGAAGGACAGGTGCCGCGTGTCCTTGTGGTAGATCCCTTGCGAGCCACCGGCGACATCGCCTTCCGCGTTGAAGACGGCAAAGCTGTCGCCGTGCTTCAGCGTCATGGCGCGGCTGTGCTGCGGCTCGGTACCGCCTTCCTGCTCCGCCGCAAGCTCTGGCTGGGCAATGGGGCTGTCCATACGGCGAAAGCTCCCCCTTCCCTGAAGGCCATACCGTCTGCCGGGGCTCGAGGGCCCTTGGCCGACACATGGAGCGCGGAACCCCGGATGCCAACACCCCACCAGTGGATTATCCCATGGGGCTTATGAACGTCCGGTTCAAGAAAAACCGGCTCCCCCTTGCCCAGGACGCAGAGAAGGAGCCACGGCGCGGCGCCCCTCAGGCGGCGGGCGGAAGGTCCAGCACGATGCTCACCTCCGTCGGCGGCCCGTAGCGCACCTGGGCCGGCTCGCCCCCGGCGATGATGCGGAGCAGGCCGAGGCCGGACTCACCGCCCCCTTGCTCCGCCGCGCGGGCTATGCGCTCCGAGCCCGGCCCTTCATCCCGCACGACGAGGCGCAGCCGTTGCGGCGACTCCTCGGGCAGCAGCGCCAGCGTGACATCGCCCTGCCCATGGCGCATCGCGTTCGCGAGCAGTTCCCAGGCGACGATGCCGAGACGCGGCGCGTCCAGTGCGGCCACCAGCGCATCCGGCCCTTCCTGCAGGAAGATGTTGCGGCCGCTGCCCTGCCAAAGACGGCGGAAGGCGTGCAGAAGCCCGTCGAGGCAGGCACGGGCGCCGAGCGCGTCCTCACCCGGCCGGCGCTGCAACTGCGTGTGCACCTCCGCCACCGCCTGGATGCGGCCGGCGGCGGAGGCGAGCCGGGCCGCCAGCGACTCGTCCTGTCCGGTGCCCGATTGCAGGCACAGCATGTCGCTGACCACCTGCAGGCCGTTGCGGATGCGGTGGTCCATCTCCTGGATGACATGCGCCTGGTTGCGCAGCAGCTGTTCGCACCGGCGCGCCGCGCTTTCGGCCTCGGCGACCTGCCGGGCGGCCTGCCCGGCCGCGCGCTCGGCCATCATCATGTCCGCCAGGGATTGCAGCCGCGCCTGCTCCTGCGGGCTGAGGCCCTGTGGCCGCGGCTCGGGCGAGAGAATGGCCAACACGCCCTGGTGGCGGCCCAGACGGTCGCGCAGCGGGGCGGCGGCATAGAAGCGGATTCCGGCCGGGCCGCTGGCCAGGGGGTGACGGGCCAGCCAGGAATCCTCCCAGGCATCGCCAATGACGCAGGGAGCGCTCCGCCGGGCAAGCGCCTGCCAATCGTCCCAGGTCACGGTGCTGGCCAGGTCGAGGCCGTGTTGGACGAGTGGCTCATCGGCAGGCCGACCCAGGAAGCAGGCCATGGCGGCCGGAGTCCCGAAGACGGCAAGCGCTAGGTCCACGGTGCGCTGGGCGGCGCGGCCGAAAGCGGTGGCGCGCATCATCCGCGGCCAGCCGGCAAGCCCCTCAAGGCCGGGCAGATGGGTCAGGCCGCGCGCGACGGGAACGGTATGCGGCGCCGCGGGCATGTCCAGCAGAAAAGATACGCGCTCTTCGTCCCCTCGCATCATCTGTCCCATGAGCGCCATTCCCTGCCATGCCTTCCTCCCGGGCGCCGTCGCGCCTCGGGCAGGAGCCAGCCCGGACGCATAGTTCGAGGCGGGGCTGACCTGAGCAACCGAAAGCTCCGTGTGTGAGGCGAAGTCGTGGTCACAAACTGCTGATTGTTGCGGCGCACAATTCGCCTCGCAGCGCATCAATCCTGGCTGCGGCTCGGCTCAGTTGCGCCGACACGTTTTGATTCATATTTTGACAAGTATTTTCAGCTTGAATTGATATCACGTCGCCGCGATTATCCTCTCGAAGTCGTGCGCGGCACGGCCTCACGTGACTTCAGACTTCAGACTTCAAAAGGGGAGCCTGCAAAATGGTCGCAGGTGCAGAGTGGTGGCGGGGCGCGGTGATCTACCAGATCTATCCCCGCAGCTTCGCCGACAGTAATGGCGACGGTGTGGGTGACCTGGCGGGTATCGAGGCGCGTCTCCCTCACATTGCCAGCCTCGGTGTCGATGCCGTCTGGATTTGCCCCTTCTATGCCTCGCCGGGCCGCGACTTCGGCTACGATATTTCCGACCACATCGCGGTGGATCCGCAATTCGGCCGGCTGGAGGATTTCGACCGGCTGGTGGCCACCGCCCATGACCTCGGGCTGAAAGTCCTGGTGGACCTGGTCGGCGGCCACACCTCCGATCAGCACCCCTGGTTTCAGCGCAGCCGTACCAGCCGCGACGTCCGCGAGGCCGACTGGTACAGCTGGGCCGATCCCAGCCCCGACGGCACTCCGCCCAACAACTGGCTGAGCGTCTTCGGCGGCCCCGCCTGGACCTGGGAACCGCGCCGGCGCCAGTACTATCTGCACCATTTCCTTTCCAGCCAGCCCAGCCTCAACCTGGCCAATCCGGCGGCGCTCGAGGCCGTGCTGGAGGTCGGCGAGTTCTGGCTGAAGCGCGGCGTGGACGGCTTCCGGCTCGACGCCATCGACTTCCTGGCCCATGACCCGGCGCTGCGCAGCAACCCCTCCCGCCCGCTGGCGGACGGCAAGATGCCGGCCAAGCTCTTCGGCCTGCAGCAGCACGACCACGACATGATGCACCCTGAGACCCTGGCGATCCTGCGCCGGATCCGGGCGCTGACGGACCGCTACCCCGGCACGGCGACGCTGGGCGAGGTGTCCAGCCAGGAGGGTGCCTTCGAGCGGGTCCGCCGCTACACCGCCGGCGAGGACCTGTTGCACATGGCCTATACGCTGCGCCCGCTGCGCGGCGGCTTCGACCATCCCACCGTCACCGACCTGATCCGCGCCTCCGCCGCCGGCGAGGGGGAGGAGGGCTGGCCCTGCTGGTCCTTCTCCAACCATGACGTGGAGCGGGCCGTCAGCCGCTGGAGCCCCACCGGCCGCGAGTCGCCGGACCCGCGCTTCGCCCGGCTGCTGGCAGCCCTGCTGCTCTCCCTGCGCGGCAGCGTCTGCCTCTATCAGGGTGAGGAGCTGGGTCTGCCGGAGGCCGAGCTGGCCTTGGAGGACATCCGCGACCCCTTCGGCCTGACCTATTGGCCCGAGTTCCGCGGCCGTGACGGCAGCCGTACGCCCATGCCCTGGGAGGCTGGAGCGCCACAGGCCGGCTTCAGCAGCGGCCAGTCCTGGCTGCCGGTTCCCGCCGCCCACCACCCGTTGGCGGTGGACCGCCAGGAGGGCGACGCCGGCAGCGTGTTGCACACCTGGCGCCGCCTGCTGCGCCAGCGGCAGGCCCACCCGGCCCTGGTGCGCGGCGCCCAGCGGGCGCTGGACCTGCCGGAGCCCCTGGCCGGGCTGGTCCGGGACTATGCTGGGCAGCGCATCCTGGCGGTGTTCAACCTGTCCGGCGCGCCGGTGCGCTTCAACGGCCCACTGCTGGACGGCGCGGTGCCGCTGCCGGACGTCACCGGCCAAGGTGCCTGGATCGGGAACGGCGCCGCGGTACTGCCGCCCTATGGTGTGCTGCTGGCAAGCCTGGGAGCGGTCGCGGCGCCGGCCCTGGTGCTCGAATTGCAGAGCTGAGGAGGAAGGCTGGGGGAAGGAATTCCCCCAGACCCCCTTCTTTTTTCTTCGAGTTTCCCGCACTGGCGGGAAGCACCGCGCCAGACTGACAAAAAGAAATGGGGGTCCGGGGGAATTCATTCCCCCGGCCTTTTTCTTTTCAGGCCGTCGGCCGCAGCATCTCGAACAGGCTGGTGACCTCGGCATAGTCGCCGCGGTAGCCGCAGCGGGCCACAGGATGCGCCGCCACGGTGTCGAAGATGCCGTCCTTCAGGAACTCGCGCCGGATGTGCACGCCGACCACCTGGCCGATCACCATCCGTGCGCGCAGCGGCCGGCCCTCGACGTCCGACAGCGCCACGACCTGCAGCAGCTTGCACTCCAGAGCCGCCGGCGCCTGGGCGACGCGGGGCGGCCGCACGCGGGTGGAGGGGGCCGGCTCCAATCCCGCACGCAGCATCTCGTTCTCGCCATGCGGCAGGGGAGCGGCAGTTTCGTTCATCGCCTCGGCCAGCACGCGCGAGACCAGGTTGCAGACGAACTCGCCCGTGGCCTCGACGTTGCGCAGGCTGTCCTTCGGCCCCTCGCTGCCGAAGGCGACGATCGGCGGGTTGGAGCTGAAGCCGTTGAAGAAGCTGTAGGGCGCGAGATTCACCCGGCCCTGCTCATCCAGGCTGCTGATCCAGCCGATCGGCCGGGGCGCCAGGATCGCCTTGAAGGGGTCATGCGGTAGGCCATGACCCTCGCGAGGATCATAGAAATAGGTGGCATCGGTCATGGGCGGTTCTCCGGGCATCCGGAGAGGATGCAAGCCCCGGCCGGCGGTGCTTGTCGAGGGGGCGTCTTGCCGCAGGGCGCGGAGCGGTGTTTGTTGGTTGGCACAAGAGCCCGCAGAGGCCGCCGCCAGCCCTCGTCCCGCCCTCAGGAGACAGGTCCCATGCACCGTCGCACCCTGCTCGCCAGTGCCGCCGCGGCCGCCGTCCTGCCGCGCCCTTCCCTGGCGCAGCCCGCCTCGGCGCGCGTGCTGAGATACGTGCCGCAATCCGACCTCACCATCACCGACCCGGTGCTGACCACCGCCTACATCACCCGCACCCACGGGCTGATGATCTGGGACCAGCTTTACGGCCTGGACGCCCAGCTCAAGCCGCAGCCGCAGATGGTCGAGGGCCATACCGTCGAGGAGGACGGCCGGCGCTGGACCTTCCGCCTGCGCGAAGGGCTGGTCTTCCATGACGGCGAGCCGGTGCGCGGGCGCGACTGCGTCGCCTCCATCCGCCGCTGGGCGCAGCGCGACGCGCTGGGCCAGGCGCTGATGGCGCGGCTGGATGAAATGTCGGCCCCCGACGACCGCAGCTTCGTCATCCGCCTGAAGCGCCCCTATGGCGCTATGCTCGACACCCTGGCCAAGGTCGGCCCGCCTGCCCTGCTGATCATGCCGGAGCGCCTGGCGGCCACCGACATCTCCAAGCCGATTCCGGAGATCGTCGGCTCCGGCCCCTTCCGCTGGAAGGCGGATGAGCGGGTGGTCGGCGCCCGCGTGGTCTACGAGAAGTTCGACCGCTACCGCCCGCGCGCGAGCGGCACGCCGTCCTGGGCCGCCGGCCCGAAGCGGGTCTTCTTCGACCGCGTCGAATGGCAGGTGATGCCCGACTCCGGCACCGCCACCGCGGCGCTGCAGAACGGCGAGGTGGACTGGTGGGAGAACCCGCCGAACGACCTGCTGCCGATCCTCGAGGGCAGCCGCGACATCGTGACGCAGCGCTCCTCGCCGCTCGGCACGGTGGGCACCGGCATCTTCAACCACCTCCATCCGCCCTTCGACAATCCGGCGATCCGCCGCGCCGTGCTCGGCGCCGTCAATCAGCAGAACTACATGATCGCCGCCGCCGGCACCGACCCGAGCCTCTATAATGTGCCGGTCGGCATCTTCACGCCCGGCACGCCGATGGCGACCCGCGCCTCGCTCGACGTCTTCGGCACGCCGCCGGGCCTGGAGCGCTCGCGCCAGGCGCTGAAGGAGGCGGGCTACAAGGGCGAGCGCGTCGTCCTGATGGGCCCCTCCGACCAGCCGGTGCTCGCCGCCCTCGCCGAGGTCTGCAACGACATGCTGAAGCAGCTCGGCATGAACGTGGAATACGTGGTGTCGGACTGGGGCACGCTGGTGCAGCGCCGCGCCATCAAGGCGCCGCCGGAGCAGGGTGGCTGGAACATGTTCAACACCACCTGGGCCGGGCTCGACATGATCAATCCGGTGGTGACGCAGGTGCTGCGCTGCGGCGGCCCGGACCGCGCCTATTTCGGCTGGCCGAATATCCCGCGCATCGAGGAACTGCGCGAGCAGTGGCTCGACGCGCCGGACATCGAGGCGCAGCAGAGCACGGCGCGCGAGATCCAGGCCGTGGCGATGCGCGAGGTGCCTTTCCTGCCGCTCGGCCAGTATTTCTACAAGACCGCCTACCGCAAGCGTCTCAAGGACGTGCCGGACGGCCTGTTCGTATTCTGGAACGTGCGGCCCGCCTGATGCCGCCGACCCTTGGAGAGTCCTGCCCATGACCGCCCTCGACCACCTGCGCCGCTACCACGACGAGCTGACCGCCATCCGCCAGGACCTGCACGCCCATCCCGAACTGGGCATGGAGGAGCACCGCACGGCGGAGATCGTCGCGCGCAAGCTGGAGGAATGGGGCGTCGATGAGGTGCATCGCGGCGTCGGCGGCACCGGCGTCGTCGGCGTGCTGCGCGCCGGCAGCGGCAATCGCGCGATCGGCCTGCGCGCCGACATGGACGCGCTGCCGATGGCGGAGCTGACCGGCCTGCCTTACGCCTCCACCGTGCCGGGCAAGATGCATGCCTGCGGGCACGACGGCCACACCACGATGCTGCTCGGTGCCGCGCGCTACCTCGCGGAGACGCGCGCCTTCGACGGCACCGTGCACCTGATCTTCCAGCCCGGCGAGGAAGGTTGCGGCGGCGCGCTGGCGATGCTGGAGGACGGGCTGCTGGAGCGCTTCCCCTGCGACGTGCTCTATGGAATGCACAACGCCACCGGCCTCGATGTCGGCAAGTACGCCATCGGCGCCGGGCCCTTCATGGCGGGCGGCGCCTTCTTCGACATCACGGTAGAGGGCAAGGGCTCGCATGGCGCGCGGCCGGAGGCCAGCATCGACCCGGTGCTGACCGCCTGCCACATCGCCGCGGGGCTGCAGTCCATTGTCTCGCGCAACATCTCGCCGCGCGACACCGCGGTGGTCAGCGTGACCAAGGTGACGGGCGGGGATGCCTACAACGTCATCCCGCAATCCGCCGTGCTCTCCGGCACCGCGCGCTTCTTCAAGAAGGAGGTGGGCGAGCAGATCGAGTCGGCGATGCGCCGCATGGCCGAGGGTGTCGCCGCCGGCTTCGGCGCCACCGCGACGCTCGACTTCCGACTGATCTTCGCGCCGCTCGTCAACGACGCCGAGGCCACCACCACCCTGGCCGATGCCGCCGCCGATCTGGTGGGCGAGGAGCTGGTGCGGCGCGACCGTGAGCCGGTGATGGGCTCGGAGGATTTCAGCTTCATGCTGGAGAAGGTGCCTGGCGCCTATATCCATGTCGGCAATGGCGGCGGCGCCTCGGCGCACAACCCGCACTACAACTTTAACGACGAGGCCATCCCCTTCGGCGCCGCGCTCTATGCCCGCATCGCCGAGCGGGCGCTGCGGCCGGACAACGGCTAGCGGCCACTCCGGCCCGCAGGCCATCGCCGATCGGGAGCCCTCCATGGCCAAGCCATGGGGGCTTTTTTCTTCTCTGCCCGCCGCTGCCTTGGCGGCGCTGTTTGCCTTGCGGGATGTGATGCGGGCGCTCCCTCCCCGAAAGCGACATTGACAGCC
Source organism: Roseomonas sp. (assembly GCA_035565935.1). Classification (GTDB taxonomy): domain Bacteria; phylum Pseudomonadota; class Alphaproteobacteria; order Acetobacterales; family Acetobacteraceae; genus Pseudoroseomonas. The sequence continues at coordinate 64,472 of DATMRU010000073.1, read as the reverse complement.
CGTTGCAGGCACCCTTACCGTCATGTTGCGCACACGAAAACACGACCGGTGACTGTGCCGGTGCGCAGCATTCGAGGCTGGGAAACGCAATAACGTCGCGGGCAGGTGTTGCGGGTGGAGAATCCGTGATGCGTAAGTCGGCTGTCGCGGACCAAGTCAACCATGCCTGGCCACGGTGCCTCGCATCATGCACCCTTGCGCCACCCGCCGCGCCTGCGCAGTGCCGAACATCGACCCTTCCGAAACCCTGCCGCAAGGCAGGCCCATCACGCATCCGCGGAGGCTGAGCCATGTCCGGAAACCACGCCCTGTCCCGGCGATCCCTGATGGCGCTTGGCGGTGCCGGGCTGCTCGCCGGCCATGCCGCGCGCGCGCAGCGCGCCGCGCCGCCGCCGCCGGCCAACCCGCGCGGGCAGGTCGTGGTCGGGCTCTCGCAGGAGCCCACCGTGTTCAATCCGCTGATGGCCGCGATCGAGGTCGATCAGGGCGTATGGTGGAATCTCTTCGATCCGCTCTGGGGCGTGGACCCCGCCGGCAACCTGACGCCGCAGCTCGCCCGGCAGGTTCCCTCGGTGGAGAATGGCGGCATCTCGGAAGACGGGCTCACCTGGAAGATCGCCCTGCGCGATGACGTGCTCTGGCATGACGGCACGCCCTTCACCGCCGAGGATGTGAAGTTCACGCTGGAGCTGATCAACACCCCGGGCTTCCGCACCCGCACGCGCCAGGGCCATGACCTGGTGCGCGATATCACCGTCATCGGCCCGCACGAGATCTCCTGGCGGATGGAGAAGCCCTATGCGCCCTATCTCTCCCTCCTGGCCTGGACCTTCATCGTGCCGAAGCACATCCTGGCCAAGGCGGATGACCCGAACACCGCGCCCTTCAACAACACGCCCGTAGGCACCGGACCCTTCCGCTGGGGCGAGCGCGTGCCGGGTGACCACCTCACCCTGGTGGCCAACGAGAAGTATTTCGGCCCTGGGCCTTATCTGGAGCGGGTGGTGTTCAAGTACATCCCCGACCTCACCGCCCTCTATACCCAGTTCCGCACCGGGCAGATCGACCACACCAGCATCCAGGGCATCCTCGCCAACTATTACGAGGAGGCGAAGAAGATCCGCGGCGTGCGCCTCTCGGTGAATTCCAGCCCGCAGGTCGAGGCCATCGCGCCCAACCTGGGGCATCCGGTCCTGAGCGACAAGGCGGTGCGGCAGGCGCTCTATGCCGCCATCAACAAGCAGGCCATCATCGACATCATCTATTATGGCCTGCCCAAGCCCACCGAATCCTTCCTCCCCCGGGAGTCCTGGGCCTTCAACCCGGATCTGCCGAAGCAGAGCTACGACCCCGCCAAGGCCAACAAGATCCTGGACGAAGCGGGCTGGAAGCGCGGCGCGCGCGGCATCCGCGAGAAGAACGGTATGCCGCTGGAGTTCGCCGTCTCCACCACCGCCGGGAATCCGCTGCGCGAGCAGGTGCAGCAATTGCTGATGCAGGACTGGCAGGGCATCGGCGCGGCGATGAAGATCAACAACATGCCGGCGGCGGTGATCTGGGGTGAGTTCTACACCCGCTCGAAGTTCCAGTCGGTGCTGGTCTCCTCCACCTACATGACCGGCAACGACCCGGACTGCTCCATCCGCTTCGCCAGCTGGGCCACGCCGGCCAAGGGCGGCAGCGGCGCGAACTACTACCAATATGCCAATCCCGAGCTGGACAAGCAGCTGGAGATCGGCGCGACGAGCTTCGGCCGCGAGGCGCGCAAGGCGGCCTACTACAAGGTGCAGGAGATCATCCGCGACGACCTCGTGCTGCTGCCGATCTACCAGCCGGCGCCGGTCGAGGGCATCAAGGAAGGGCTGATCGGCTACCAGCCCAACGTCAATGTCTCCTCCAACTGCTGGAACATCGGCAGCTGGTACTGGGCCACCTGAGGGGCGGCGGGCATGGGCGCCTATCTGCTGCGCCGGCTGCTGCAGGCGCTCGGCCTCCTGCTGCTGGTCTCGATGATCGGCTTCACCATCCTGCACCTGGCACCGGGCGGGCCGCTGTCGCAGTTCGCCGCCAGCGGCACGGTGACCCAGGCCGATCTCGACCGCATGGCCCATCAGCTTGGCCTCGACCGTCCGCTCCCCGTGCAGTACCTCGACTGGCTCGGGCGCATGCTGACAGGCGACTGGGGCCGCTCCTTCCGAGACCAGCAGCCGGTGCTGCAGGTCATCGGCGCGCATCTCGGCGCCACGCTGGAGCTGATGCTGACCTCCACGCTGATCGCCATGCTGCTGGGCTCCTGGATCGGCGTGCTGGGCGCCATCCGGCGCTATTCGCTCTTCGACACCCTGGCCACCGTGGGCGCCATGGTGGCGCTCTCCATCCCAACCTTCTGGTTCGGGCTGGTGGTGATCTACATTTTCTCCGTCGAGCTGGAATGGCTGCCCTCCGGTAACCGCTACACGGTGGGTGACGGCTCGCTGCTGAACCAGCTCCACCACCTGATCGCGCCGTCCATCGTCCTGGCGCTGGTCAGCACCGCCCTCTGGAGCCGCTACATGCGCGCCTCCATGCTGGACGTGATCAACCAGGACTATATCCGCACCGCCCGCTCCAAGGGCCTTCCGGAGCGCCGCATCCTGCTTCACCACACCATCCGCAACGCGCTGCTGCCGATGATCACGGTGGCCGGGCTGCAACTACCGACGCTGCTCAGCGGCGCGCTCGTCACCGAGACGGTCTTCACCTGGCCCGGCATGGGGCGGCTCTTCCTCGATTCCATCGGCTATCGCGACTATCCGGTGGTGATGGGCCTGTTGATGTTCACCGCCATTCTGGTGCTGCTCGGCAGCCTGATGGCCGATTTGCTCTATGGCGTGGCCGATCCCCGGCTGCGGCTGGAATGAGGCACAGGCCATGAGCGCGACCTCCAACAGCCTGGGCGCCCTTCCGCCCCGCGCCGTCTCCCGCCGCACCGGCTCCACCGCGCTGCGCCGCTTCTGCCGGCACCCGCTCTCGCTGCTGGGCGGCGGCGTGCTGCTGCTGATGGTGCTCGCCTGCGTCTTCGGGCCGATGCTGCTGCCCTACGACGATCTGCACATCGACATCCTGCACCGCTTCGCGCCCCCTCTCAGCGGCCCGCATGTGCTGGGCACCGACCAGCTCGGCCGCGACATGCTGGCGCGGTTGCTGATGGCCGGCCGGATCTCGCTGGCGGTCGGCTTCGCCGCCATGGCGCTCAGCATGGTTTTCGGCATCCTGGTCGGGCTGGCGGCCGGCTTCTATGGCGGCGTGATCGGCGCCGCGCTGATGCGCTTCGTGGACGCCATACTGTGCTTCCCCTCCATCTTCCTGCTGCTGGCACTCTCCGCCTTCATCGAGCCGGATGTCTTCTCGATCATCCTGCTGATCGCCAGCACCGCCTGGATGGAGGTGGCGCGCATCGTCGAGGCGCAGATTCGCTCGCTGCGCGCGCGCGACTTCGCCGTTGCCGCCGAGGCGCTCGGCGCCACGGATGCGCGCATCATGCTGCGCGAGCTGCTGCCCAACGCGGTGGCGCCGATCGTCGTCTCCGCGACGCTGAACGTCGCGCATGCCATCCTGGCGGAATCCTACATTAGCTATCTCGGCTATGGCATCCAGCCGCCGACGCCCAGCTGGGGCAACATGCTGGACAATGCGCAGAGCTATCTCACCAGCGCGCCCTGGCTGGCGCTGCTGCCCGGGGGCGCCATCACGCTGGCAGTGATCTGCTGCAACTTCCTGGGCGATGGCCTGCGCGACGCGCTCGATCCGCGGGTGCAGGCGCGGTGATGCCGGAGGACTTCGCCATGGCCCACTCGGCCCCGCCCCGGAAGGAGATGGCAGCGGAGGCCGTGCTGGAGGTGCGCAATCTCAGCGTCCGCTTCCGCTCGCCGGTCGGCCCGGTGCCGGCGGTGCGAGACGTCTCCTTCCAGGTCCGGCGCGGCGAGACCCTGGCCCTGGTCGGGGAATCCGGCTCGGGCAAGAGCGTCACCAGCCTCGCCCTGCTGCGCCTCACGCCAGCCGCCCCGACCTGCGCCATCGAGGGCCAGGTTCTGCTGCGCGACCGCGACGGCACGGTGCTGGATACGCTGGCCCTGCCCGAGGACGCGATGCGGCAGGTCCGTGGCGCGGCGGCGTCCATGGTGTTCCAGGAGCCGATGACCTCCTTCAACCCGGTGCACACCATCGGCGAGCAGGTGGCCGAGGCCATCCGCTTCCATGCCGGCCTCGGCAAGCGGGCGGCGCTTGACCGCGCGGCGGAGTTGCTGGATCTCGTCGGCATCCCCGATCCGCGCAAGCGGCTCGCCGCCTATCCGCACCAGCTCTCCGGCGGCATGCGCCAGCGCGCCATGATCGCCATGGCGCTCTCCTGTGAGCCCGGGCTGCTGATCGCCGACGAGCCGACCACCGCGCTCGACGTCACCATCCAGGCGCAGATCCTCGACCTGCTGCGCCGGCTGCAGCAACGCACGGGCATGGCGATGATCTTCATCACCCACAATCTCGGCGTGGTGGCCGAGATCGCCGACCGAGTGATGGTGATGTATGCCGGGCGCGTGGTGGAGCAGGCGGCGGTCGGGCCGCTCTTCGCCACGCCACGCATGCCCTACACCATGGGCCTGCTGGATTCCGTGCCGCGGCTCGACCTCGCCGGACGCCGGCGCGGCCCGCTGCCAGCCATTCCCGGCAATGTGCCGGACCCGCTGCATCCGCCACCGGCCTGCGCCTTCGAGCCGCGCTGCGGCCATCGCGTGCCGGGCCGCTGCGACGTCGAGCCACCCGCGCTGGAGCCGGCCGGGCCGGAGCACTGGGTGCGCTGCCTGCGCTGGCGCGAGATCACTGCGGGGGTGGCGCCATGAGCCAGCCCGCCGAAACCCTGCTGGAAGTCCGCGATCTGCAGAAATGGTTCCCCGTGCGCGGCGGCCTCTTCGGGCGCGCCGGCGAGAGCGTGAAGGCGGTGGATGGCGTCTCCTTCGATGTGCGTCGCCGCGAGGTGCTGAGCCTGGTCGGCGAATCCGGCTCGGGCAAGACGACGGTGGGCCGTACCGTGCTGCGCCTGACGACGCCAACAGGCGGCAGTATCCACTTCGCCGGTCAGGACATCACCCGGTTTTCGCGCCGGCAGATGCGGCCGATCCGGCAGCGCATGCAACTCGTCTTCCAGGATCCCTATGCCTCGCTGAACCCGCGCATGACGGTGGGCAGCATCGTCGCCGCGCCGCTGGAGATCCACGGCCAGGGCGGCTCCCGCCGCGAGCGTGAGGAGCGCGTGGCCGAGGCCTTGCGCCTGGTCGGGCTGCTGCCGCAGCATGCCAGCCGCTATCCGCACGAATTCTCCGGCGGGCAGCGGCAGCGCGTCGGCATCGCCCGCGCCCTGGTCACCGGGCCCGAGCTGCTGGTGGCGGACGAGCCGGTCTCGGCGCTCGACGTCTCCATTCAGGCCCAGGTGGTCAATCTGCTGCTGGAGCTACAGGAGCGGCTCGGGCTGACGGTGCTGTTCATCGCGCATGATCTCGCCGTGGTCGGGCATATCTCCGACCGCGTCGCGGTGATGTATCTCGGCCGGCTGGTCGAGCTGGCGGAGACGCGGGCGCTCTTCTCGACGCCGCGCCACCCCTATACCGAGGCGCTGCTCTCCGCCGTGCCGGTGCCGGACCCACGCTTGAAGCGCGAGCGCATCGTGCTGGCCGGCGACATCCCGAGCCCGCTCAACCCACCTTCCGGATGCGTCTTCCGCACCCGCTGCCCCTATGCCCTGCCGGACTGCGCCAAGGCCCGGCCGCCGCTGCGCGAAGTGACGCCGGGCCATTTCAAGGCCTGCATCCGCGATGACCTGTCGCTGCGCGCCACCGCCTGACCCGCCAACATCGAGGAGAACGCCCAAGCCATGTCGCCCCCTGTCGAGCGCGTGCATAGCGACGAGAAGCTTCCGGAGAGCGCCGACGTCGTCGTCATCGGCGGCGGGGTCGCCGGTGTCTCGGCCGCTTATCACCTGGCGAAGAAGGGCCATTCCGTCGCACTGATCGAGAAGGGGCGGATCGCCGGCGAGCAGTCCAGCCGCAACTGGGGCTGGTGCCGGCAGCAGAACCGCGACGAGCGCGAGCTGCCGCTGATCAAATACAGCCTCGACCTCTGGGGCCGGCTCAGCGAGGAGATCGGCGCCGATGTCAGCTTCCGGCGCAGCGGCCTGCTCTACGTAACCACCCAGCAATCCGACCTCGACGAGTGGGAGCAGTGGTCCGCCCTCGCCCGCCCCTATCAGGTGCACAGCCGGATGCTGAGCGCCGAGGAGGCGCAGGCGATGACGCCGGGCTGCACACAGAAATGGATCGGCGGCGTGCATGCCCCCACCGATGGCCGCGCCGAGCCCTCCAAGGCCGTGCCCGCCCTGGCCGAGGCCGCGCGCCGGCTGGGCGTCACCCTCCACCAGGAATGCGCCGCGCGCGGGCTGGAGACCACCGCCGGCCGGGTCTCGGCGGTGGTGACGGAGAAGGGCCGCATCCGCACCCAGGCCGTGCTCTGCGCCGGCGGCGCCTGGTCCTCGATGTTCTGCCGCCACCACGGCATCGAGCTGCCGCAGGCGGGGGTTCGCTCCACCGTCTTCTCCACCACCGAGGCGCCCGAGGTCACCGCCGGCGGCCTGTCCACGCCGACCTTCGTGATCCGGCGGCGGCTGGATGGCGGCTATACTGTCTCGATCCGCGGCCGTGGCCGGCTGGAGCTGACACCACAGGGGCTGCGCTACGCTCGCAAATTCTGGCCGATCTTCGCCAAGCGCCGCGCGGGCGGGGTGAAGATCCGGCTCGGCCGCTCCTTCGTCGAGGGACCGGAGACGCTGGGGCGCTGGAGTCTCGACGGTCCCTCACCCTTCGAGCGCATCCGCGTGCTGGACCCGGCGCCCGATACCTCGGTGGTGGGCGAGGCGCTGAAACAGCTCGTGGCCGCCTACCCCGCCCTCGCCGGCATCCGCATGGCCCATGCCTGGGGCGGCTGGATCGACAACATGCCCGATGCGGTGCCGGTGATCTCACCGGTGCCCGAGATGCCGGGCTTCTTCCTCTCCACCGGCTTCAGCGGGCATGGCTTCGGCATCGGACCCGGCGCCGGGCGATTGGCCGCCGACCTGGTGGCCGGCGACACGCCCATCGTCGATCCGACGCCCTTCCGCTATTCGCGCCTGATCGACGGCTCGCCCTTGCCGCCTGGCCCGATGTAGGACCAAGGACCCGGCACGCTTTGTGAGCGCCCTTCCTCTGCCACTGGGGGGAGGGCGGCAGGGCCTGGATAGCCACAGCGGAATACCCCGGATGAGTGCGTGGGGAAGCCTTCCACGGCGCCTAGAATGCCGTCGCGGCGCATGTCACGAAAGAATTCGGAGGAGAGATGGTGGGAGGCCGGAATTACCGCCGCAGGCTTGGCACCCCCGCGCATGACAGCGCGGAAAAGGAGCCTCGTGGCCCGGCCGAGCCGTGCGCTTCCCGCCTCGCCAGTTCCCTGGGCCAGGGAAACCCTGCTTCGGGGCCGCTCTGGTGTGCCACCTGCTGCAATACCGGCGAGGTGGATTGCTATTGCGGCGGCGAACTTTGCGTCTGTGAGCGCTACGGCATCACGCTGTGCCCCGCCTGCGGCGGACACCTGGCCTGGGCGGAGGCGGCCAGCGCCGGCACGGCGTGACGGCCAGGCCGGGCGGCACACCACACGGAAAGGGAGATGCTCGGCTCAGCGAGCCTCCGCGGCGAACATCCCGGGATAGGCTTGCCGCAGCCGGGCAACTGCCTCCCGGACGGGGTTCTCGACCGCCTCGGCCGCCAGGGCTGGCACCATCTCGAAGAGCCGTGCCTTCATGAAGAAGCGCCAGTGCACCGGCAGGGCGGCGATCACCTCGGTCATCGCGGCGTAGGCCTCGCGCGTCCAGATCCGCTCGAAGGCCTCGCGCTCCGGGCCGAAATGGAAGTGTTCGCCGCGCTCGTCCCGCCGCAGCAGGGCGCGGCGGGCCGCGGTGGCCGGCATGTCCACCACGTCGTCCTGGATCACCACGCCATAGTCGGTCTCCGCCGCCGCCACGGAGACATAGCCGCGGCGCACATCCTGCAGCACCCGCTCCGGCTCGCGCTCCAGCGGGCTGCCACGGCCGCCACCGCCGGGGGAGTGGATGTGCAGCACCTCGCCCGGGTCCATGGTGACGATATCGGTATTGCCCAGGATGCGCTCGCGCGGCGTGCCCGGGTTCAGCAGAAAGTCGGAGGGCTTGCCGCTATGGCCGCCCAGCGTGCCCCAGGGGCGGAAGCGGCAGCGGTCGCGGTTGCGCGCGGTGATGTGGGTGGCGGGCGAGAAGACCTTGAACTCCAGCACCGAGGCCAGGCCGCCGCGCCAGCGCCCGGCGCCACCGGAATCCGGCATCAGGCCGTAGCGCAGGAACTGGATCGGCACTTCCGTCTCGGTGATCTCGATCGGCGTGTTCTTCAGGTAGGCGCCATCGGCGCCGGAGCCATTGGTGCCGTCGCGATGCGGCATGCCGCCGGCGCCGCCCACCACCGGGTTCACCGCCGCCAGCACCGTCTCCCGCGTGCGGTTGTCCACCGTGCGGACGTTCATGATGGAGCTGGTGCCGGCCGGCGCCGCCGGCATGCGCTCGGGGATCGCCAGGCTGAAGGCGCCGAAGATCAGCGAGCGCAGCCGCGCGCAGGTCAGCGAGCGCATGCCGACCGCGGCGGGGAAGCTCGGGTTCAGCACCGTGCCTTCGGGCGTGATGCAGGTGAAGGGCCGGATCAGCCCGGCATTGAGCAGGATCTGCGGGTTCAGCGTGTAGAGCACGTAGTAGACGCCGACCAGCAGCAGCGTGTGGCGGGGCGCCCCGCCCGTCGGCACGTTCAGCGCGGAGGTGAGCTGCGGGTCGGTGCCGGTGAAGTCCAGCACCGCGCTCTCGCCCTGGATCTTCAGCGTCAGCGCCAGGCGGCAGGGATTGCCGCCGGCGGAATCCTCGTCGGTGTAGTCACAGAAGAAATACTCGCCGTCGGGGATGGAGCGCAGGATCTCGCGCGCCTGGTGCTCGGCATAGTCCAGCAGCCCAGCCTGGCCCTGGCGGAAGCCCTCGACGCCGAATTTCCGCACCATGTCGAGGATCTTGCGCTCGCCGGTGTTGAGCGCGCCGACAAAGGCCTTGAGGTCGCCCAGGTTCTGCTCCGGCTTGCGCACGTTGAGCAGCATGATGCGGAGCGCTTCCTCGTTCAGCACGCCCTCGCGGTACATCTTCAGCGGCGGGATGCGCACGCCTTCCTGGTGGATCTCGGTGAGTGTCCGCGACAGGCTGGCGGGGACGGCGCCGCCCATGTCGGTGTTGTGGATATGGCCGCTGGCATAGGCGAGGATCTCACCTTCCCAGAAGATCGGCTTCCACATGTGCAGGTCGGGCGCGTGCGTCGCCAGGAAGCCGCTGTAAGGGTCATTGGTGGCGCCGATATCGCCGGGCGCGTAGCCGTCGATCATGCCGATGGCGGGGCCGTAGTTCAGCCCGACATACCAGGTCGCGCCGAGATCCATCGGCACGGCGCAGACCTGGCCGCTCGGGTCGAGGATCTGGATGGTGAAATCCTCCGTCTCCTTGACGAAGGTGGAATGCGCCGTGCGGTACAGCGTGTAGGCCATGTTCTCCGCCGCCGCGCGGGCATGGTTGGCGAAGACCTGCAGCGTGACCTTGTCCATCTCTCTCAACCCTCGGCCTGCAGGTGCAGATTGCCATGCGCGTCGATGCGGCCGGCATAGCCGGCGGGAATGCAGACGGTGCTGTCCTCCTGCGCCACCACCGCGGGTCCGCGGAAGCGGTGCCCGTGCCGCAGCGCCTCGCGCAGGAAGAGCGGCATGCTGCGCATCGCGCCGTCATGCCAGACCTCGACCACCCGCTCCGGCTCCGGCGCGCCGGTGACGGGCTCCTGCACCGGGAAGTCCGGCGGCTCGGTGGCGCCGGCGATGATCATGCGGAGGTTCACCAGCTGCACCGGCGCCGCCTCGTCGGCAAAGGCGTAGATCGCGGCATGACGCTGGTGGAAGGCCTGGCGGATCGCCTCTAGATCCCCGTACAGAATCCAGTCCTCCTCCAGCACCGCCTCGATCTCGAAGGACTGGCCGCGATAGCGCATGTCGGCGGAAAGGCTCGCCACCGCCGCGCCGGCGAAGCCCTGCTCGGCCCGCAGCCAGTGCTCGGCCTCCTCGCGCAGCGCCGCGAGCGCGGCGCGCAGGGCCGCCAGCGATGCCTCCCCGACATCAAGGAACAGGGTGCGGATGAAGTCGTTCTTCACCTCGGCCACCAGCCCGCCCAGCGCGCTCACCACGCCGGGCCGGCGCGGCACCATGACGTGCCGCATGCCCAGCTCGCGCGCCAGCAGGCAGCCCATCATCGGGCCGGCCCCGCCGAAGGGCACCAGGGTGAAGTCGCCGGGATCGACGCCGTAGCGGGCGACAAGCTTGTTCACCTCGGCGAACATGGAGGAGATGGAGACCTGGATGATCGCCTCCGCCGTCTCGTGCAGCCCACGCCCAAGCTGCGCGGCAAGCTTGCCGACGGCGGCCTCGGCCTTCTCCCGGTCCATGCTGACCGAGTGGTAGGCGAGCGGCGCGTGGCCGAGGAAGCCGCAGACCGCCATGGCGTCGGTGATGGTGGCGCGCTCGCCGCCGCGCCCGTAGCAGGCCGGGCCGGGCACCGAGCCAGCGCTCTCCGGCCCCACCTTCAGCATGCCGAAGCCGTCCACCGAGGCGATCGAGCCGCCGCCATCGCCGATCGAGGTCACGGAGACGCTGGGCACATAGAGCGGGAACTCGCCGATCAGTTCGCCGGTGCCGAATTGCGGCTGCCCGTCGACGATCAGCGCGACATCGGCGCTGGTGCCGCCGATGTCGAGCGTCAGTGCATTCGGCACGCCGGCCTGCCGCGTCAGGAAGGCGGCGCCCATCACGCCCGAGGCGGTGCCCGAGAGCAGCATGCTGACGCAGGCCGTTCGCCCCATGGCGACGTTCATCATGCCGCCATTGGACTTGGTGATCATCGGCGGCGCCGTGACCCCGCGCCCGCGCAGCGCCCGCTCCAGCGAATGCAGATAGGCATCGACGCGCGGATGCACGTAGCCGTTCAGGATTGCCGTCGTGGTGCGCTCGTATTCGCGGATCACCGGCCAGATCTCGGCCGAGCAGAAGACGAAGAGGTCCGGCGCCTCGCGCTGCACGATGGCCTTGGCGGCCTGCTCATGCGCCTGGTTCCGGTAGGCGTGCAGGAAGGCGATGATGACGCCCCGCGCGCCGCGCCGCCGGGCCAGCGCCAGCGCCGCGCGGATGCCCTCCTCGTCCAGCGGCTCGGCCTCCTCCCCATCGGCCAGGATGCGGCCGCCGACGCCGAAGACGCGGTCGCGCGGGATGAGCTGCTCCGGGCGGGCGCAGAACAGGCTGTACATCTCCGGCATGCGCAGCCGCGCCAGTTCGATCACGTCTTCGAAGCCGGCATTGGTCAGCAGCGCCAGATCGGCGCCCTTGCGTTGGATGACGGTGTTGATGCCGACCGTGGTGCCATGGACGAAGCTGGTGACGGCGGCGGGGTCCATGCCGCAGCGCTGCTGCAGCAGGGCGATGCCTTCCATCACCTCGCGGCCCGGCTCTTCGGGCGTGGTCAGCACCTTCAGCGTGTGCATTTGCCGCGTGGCTTCGTCCAGCGCGCAGAAGTCGATGAATGTCCCGCCGATATCCACGCCGATGCGCCAGCTCATGCCATGAAACCCTGTTGCGGACCTGCCGGCAGTGTTCCGGCAGGCGCGACGGAAATCCAAGACGGAGTTCAGCGGCGGAGATAAGCCGGCCTTATGCCACTGTGCTCAGGTGGCCGCGCCCGTCTTCCCGCCCGCCTGCCCTTCGCGGACGGCGGCGGCATGGCCCTGCATGGCGGCGCGCAATTGCTGGCGCAGCACCTCCTGCGTTCGCGACAGCGGGCGGCGGGTGCTCACCAGCAGAGAGATCGGCAGCGCCTGCCGCGGCCGCAGCGGCCGCACGACGAGACCAGGGAAGCTGCTCCAGGGCACCAGCGCGTCCACCAGGGCCACGCCCAGCCCCTGCTGTACGAAGCTCAGCGCCGCGATCGAGACGTCGATCTCCACCTGGGGCTGGTAGGCGATGCCGGCCTGTGCGAAGGCCTGCCCCAGCAGCAGGCCCGGCAGGTTGTCGGCGCGGTAGGAGATCAACGTCTCGCCATCGAGGTCAGCGGGGCCGACCGCCTCGCGCGCCGTCAGGGGATGCCCGGCCGGCAGGAGGCAGAGCAGTTCGCTCTGCCCGATCTGTTCGATCTGCAGCATCGGCTGCGGCGTGTCGGTCATGGCGACGCCGAGATCCGCCTCGCCCTTGTCGAGCATCGAGGCGACCACGGCGAGCGGCACGACATAGGAGATGACGCGCACACCCGGGCAGGCGGCCCGGAAGGCCGCCAGCGCGCCGGGCACGAAGGAGAGCGCCGCCGGCGCCGAGGCGGCGAGCCGCAGCGTGCCCGCCCGGCCCTGCCGCAGGTCGGCAGCGAAGCGGCGGAAGCCCTCCAGATCGCGATGCAGGCGCTCGGCCTCGGGAAAGAGCTGCATCGCCTCCGGGGTGGGTGTCAGCCGCCCATGCAGCCGCTCGAAGAGACGGAAGCCGAGCTGGTCCTCCGCATGCAGCAGCAATTGGCTCAGCGCCGGCTGCGACACATTGAGCGCCTGCGCCGCGGCGGTCAGCGTGCCGCAATGCATGATGGTGCGGAACACCTCGATCTGCCTCGCATTCATCGCTGCCCATCCCTTCGCCATAGGTCCGGCTTATGAAAGCAAGCTCAAAGCCGATTGGACAGCGCCCCGGCGCAGGTAAAGGCTGAGCCGCGATACAGGGGGCAGGTAACCATGGCGGGGTTGTTCCACCGCCTCGCCGAGGCGGGGCGTCGAACGGTGCGGATCTCGGTGGACGGGTCCGAGGTCGAGGCGCTGGAGGGCGATACGCTGCTGGTGGCGCTGCTCACCGCCGGCGCCGCGCTGCGGCGGAGCGAGTTCGGCGATGGCCCGCGCGCCGGCTTCTGCCTGATGGGCGCCTGCCAGGACTGCTGGGTCTGGACTGAGACGGGGGAGCGGCTGCGCGCCTGCTCCACCCCGGTCGCCCCGGCGATGCGGATCGTGACCCAGGAGGTTCCATGGCCGAAGCACCCGTGATCGTGGTGGGGGCGGGGCCGGCCGGCATCCGCGCCGCCGAGCGCCTGATCGCCGCCGGCCTGCGCCCGATCCTAGTGGAGGAGGGAGAGCGCAATGGCGGCCAGATCTATCGCCGCCAGCCCGAGGGCTTCACCCGCCCCGCCAGCGCGCTCTACGGCTCCGAGGCGGCCAAGGCCACGGCGCTGCACACCGCCGCCGATGCGCTGGTCGCCAGGCTGGACTACCGGCCCGGCACGCTGGCCTGGGCGGTGGAGGGCGGCGCCCTGCTGACCCAGTGCGGCGACCGCGTGCGGCGCCTGCCCTATGCCGCGCTCATCCTCTGCGCCGGCGCGACCGACCGGGTCATGCCGGTGCCGGGCTGGACGCTCCCCGGTGTCTACAGCCTCGGCGGCGCGCAGGTCGCGCTGAAGGCGCAGGCCTGCGCCATCGGCCGGCGCTGCGTGTTCCTCGGCACCGGGCCGCTCCTTTATCTGGTGGCCTGGCAATACGCCAAGGCCGGCGCCGAGGTGGCGGCGGTGCTGGACACCAGCCCGGCCCATCGCCGGCTCGCCGCCCTCCCTCGCCTCGCCGCCCGGCCAGCCGTGCTGGCGCAGGGGATGCGCTACATCGCCTGGCTGCGGCGGCGCGGCATCCCCCTGCGCAGCGGCGTCCGGCCGCTCCGCATCGAGGGGGAGGATCGGGTCTCCGCCGTGGTGGTCGAGCAGGGCGGCCGGGAACAGCGCTACGCGGCGGATGCCGTCGGCATCGGCTATGGCCTGCGCTCGGAGACGCAGCTCGCGGATCTGGCGAAGGTGAACTTCGCCTTCGACCCGGTCTCGCGCCAATGGCTGCCCGCGTTGGACGAGGATGGCCGCAGCAGCGTGCCCGGCATCTACCTGGCCGGCGATGGCGCCATGATCCGGGGCGCCGACGCGGCCGAGCTGGCCGGGCGTCTCGCCGCCTGCGCCGCCCTGCGCGACCTGGGCCAACCGGTGCCGGAGAGCGAGATCGCGGAATTGCGCCGCGCCCTGCGTCCGATGTCGCGCTTCCGGCGCGGGCTGGAGACGGGTTTTCCCTGGCCGGCGCAACAGGCCGCCGTCCTGCCGGACGAGACGGTCATCTGCCGCTGCGAGACCATCACCGCTGGCGATCTGCGCCGCAGCGTGACGGAGGGCGGCGCGCCGGAGGTGAACCGCGCCAAGTCCTTCAGCCGGGTCGGCATGGGGCGCTGCCAGGGGCGGATCTGCGGGCTGGCGGCGGCCGAGGTGGTCGCCGCGGCACGCGGCGTGCCGCTGGAGGAGGTCGGACGCCTGCGCGGCGCCGCACCGGTGAAGCCCCTGCCCCTGACGCTGGAGATCGAGGCATGAGCCGGGAGGATGCCGGCCGCGTCGCCGACGTCATTGTTATCGGCGGCGGGCTGATGGGCAGCGCGACGGCTTTCTTCCTGCGCCGGCACGGCCTGTCGGTGATCCTGCTGGAGCGCGATCTCGTCGGTCAGGCCGCGACGGTCGCCAGCTTCGGCAATATCCGCCGGCAGGGCCGCTTCCTGCCGCAGCTGCCGCTGGCCAACCGCTCGCGCGCGCTCTGGGGCCAGTTGCCCGAGTTGATCGACGAGGATGTCGAGTTCCTGGCGACCGGGCATCTGCGCGTCTGCTTCCGGCCGGAGGAGGTCGGGCGGATGGAGACCTACGCGCGCGACGCCCGCCCCTATGGCCTTTCGCTGGAGCTCATCAGCCGCAACGCGCTGCGCGAGCGTTTCCCCTTCCTCTCGCCCGATGCCGTCATGGCCTCCTATTCGCCGGAGGACGGCCACGCCAATCCGCGCCTCGCCGCCCCCGCCTTCGCCCGTGCCGCCCGCCGGGCCGGCGCGGTGGTGGTGGAGAATGCGGAGGTGCTGGAGATCGCGCGCGGCGCCGAGGACTTCACGGTGGAGACCCGTGCCGGACGGTTCCGCGCGCCCATGGTGCAGATCTCGGCCGGCGCCTGGGGCCAGCGTCTGGCGGCGGCGCTGGGCGAGGACGTGCCGCTGGTCGCGCGCGGGCCGCAGATGGGTGTCACCGAGCCGGCCGCCTATCGCGTGCCGCAGGTCATGGGCATCCATTCCAGCGTCACGGAGGAGGGCGTCTATCTCCGTCAGGTGGCACGCGGCAACATCGTCTTCGGCGGCGGCCACCGCAGCGAGGCTTCGCTCGACACCAAGCGCGCCCGACTGGACCCGCTGAACACGCTGCGGCAGATGCGCCACCTGCGCGCGCTACTTCCCGCCATCGGGCAGCTCCGCGTCATCCGCACCTGGAGCGGGGTGGAAGGCTATATGCGGGACGACATCCCCGTCATGGGCCCGAGCGGCCGGTGGCCCGGCTTGTTCTACGCCTTCGGCTTCTGCGGGCATGGCTTCCAGCTTGGCCCGGGCGTCGGCGCCACCATGGCCGAGCTGATCGCCACCGGCACCGCCGGCGTGCCGATCGAGCCTTTCCATATCGCCCGCTTCGCCGCGTCATAAGGGGGGCGCCTGGGAGGCTCTGCTTCCCGGGACCCCGCGACAAGTTGGGGAGGTCCAGGAACCTCAGGTTCCTGGCGGAGGGTCCGGGAGGCAGCGCCTCCCGGAGAAGCGGGCCATCGCCCCCACAATATAACGCGCCCTTATGGCGACCGCCCGGAATCGTCTTGGACCTTCAACGAAGGGCGCGAGACGCTTCGGCAGAAACGCAGGCACGGCCGCACCGGCAGCTTTCATCAGGATGGACAGCCATGTTGACCCGATCAGCTTCGCGATGGGCCCGGTACGCCGCGGCGACTCTCCTCGTCATCGGCCTTGCCATGCCGGCCGCCTCGCGCGCGGCGGAGCTGCGCCTCGGCACGCTCGGCACGCCGACGCTCGACCCGCATTTCCTGCTGCTCGATTCCAACATCGCCTACAACCAGCACATCTACGGCGCGCTGCTGGATGTGAACGAGAAGGGCCAGCTGGTGCCGGACCTGGCGACCGCCTGGACCTCGGACGGCGACCACACCTGGCGCTTCACGCTGCGCCAGGGCGTCACCTTCCATGACGGCACGCCCTTCACCGCTGATGACGTGGTGTTCAGCCTGAACCGCGTGCCGAACATTCCGAACAACCCCGCCCCCTATACCGGCGCGCTGCTCGGCGTCACCGAGGTGCGCAAGGTCGATGACCACACCGTCGATCTCATCACCGCCGGCTTCGTGCCGATGCTGCCGAACCAGCTCGCGAAGCTCTCGATCGTCTCGAAGCGCGTCGCCGAGGGCAAAAGCCCGGAGGATTTCAACCAGGGCCGCGCGGCCATCGGCACCGGGCCCTATCGGCTGGTCGAGGTGCAGGGCCGCGAGCGTCTCGTGCTGCGGCGCTTCGAGGGCTACTGGGGCCAGAAGCCGGACTGGGAGAAGGTGGAGTTCCACGTCCTGCCCAATGACGGCGCGCGCAGCGCCGCCCTGCTGGCCGGCGATGTGGACCTGATTGAGTTCGTCCCGCTGCAGGACCTGGCCCGCCTCGCCGCCACCCCCGGCATCACGGTCCATAGTGGCAATTCGTCGCGCGTGATGTTCCTGGGCGTGAACCTCGACCCGAAGGTGGAGATGGTGGAGGGCCGCAGCCCGCTGACCGATCCGCGCGTGCGCAAGGCCATCTCGCTGGCGGCCAACCGCCAGGGCATGCTGAAGAGCCTGCTGCTGGGCCACGGCCGCATCGCCAGCCAGATCGGCGTGCCCGGCATGAACGGCTATGTCGAGGAGGCCACGCCCGATCCCTTCGCCTCCGAGGAGGCGAGGAAGCTGCTGGCCGAGGCCGGCTACCCGGACGGCTTCAGCACCAGCCTTTTCTGCACCAACAACCGCTATGTCGCCGATGCCGCGGTCTGCCAGGCGCTGGGGCAGATGCTGGCGCGGATCGGCATCCAGGCCGCGGTGCAGGCGGTGCCCGCCAATGTCTATTTCAGCCGGGTGAAGGCAGGCAGCAATCCCACGCCCCTCTTCCTGGGGGCCTGGAGCAACACCCAGGGCGATGCCGGCTACGTGCTCAACAATCTGTTCCACAGCTATGACCGCGCGAAGAAGCTCGGCGCCAGCAACCGCTCAGGTTGGTCGGACGCCGCGGCGGACCGCGAGATCGAGGCCGCGCTGACCGAGCACGACCCCGAGAAGCGACGCGCCTTGCTGCGCGCCGCCGGCCGGCGCGCCATCGAGGCCCGCGCGCTGATCCCGCTTTTCTCCGCGCCGGTTCTGCTCGCCTCGAAGGACAGCATCCGCTACGAGGTCGGCGACAGCGGCAGCTCGGAAATGACCTCGGCGATGCGGGCCCACCCGCGCTGAGGCGCGGGCCGGCCGCCCTTCAGCCGCCCTTCAGCCCCTGGCCGGCGCGCCGCGCCGCCGGGGCGGCGGTTCCACGGCGGCGCCGGCCTCCTCGGTATACCGTTCCCGCAGCGCCTGTGCGAAGGCGGCCGCGACATTGGACAGCGGGCCGCGCGCCGGCAGAAGCAGCAGCAGTTCCTCGGAAAGACCCGGCCGCAGCGGGCGCAGGACGAGGCGGTGGCGCAGGTTCGCCTCGGCACTCAGCCGGTCGAGCACGCAGATCCCGACGCCCTGCGCCACCAGGCCGCAGGCCGTGCTCGCCAGTGGCGTGTCCACCCGGATGCGCGGCGCCGCCCCATGCTCCTCCAGCAGCGCCTCCAGCCGGGTGCGCAACCGGTTGACGGCGGCCAGCGCGACGAAATCCTGCCCGTGCAGATCGGCCGGGCGAATGACGCGGCGGCGCGCCAGCGCATGGCCCGGTGGCATGACGCAGACCGCCTCCATGGCGCAGAGCCGCTCCCGCCGCAGCGCCGTGGCGGGCGTCTCGAACTGCGCCAGGCCCAGGTCCACCCGCCCGGTCTCCACCGCCTGGGCGACGCCGGGGCTGTCCATGGCCTGCAACGAGACGGAAAGCCCGGGATGGCGGCGCAGGAAGGCGGCGACAATGCCCGGCATGTGCTCGCTGCTCACCGCATGGCTCGCCGCGACGGCCAGATGGCCCTGGCGCATGTCCCGCAGGTCCCCGGCGAAGCGCGTCAGGTAGTCCAGCCCGACGAAGGCGCGCCGTATCTCGGAATAGAGCGCCTGCGCCTCCGGCGTGGGCACCAGCCGCTGTCGCTCGCGCAGGAAAACGCGGAAGCCGAGATCGCGCTCGAGCAGGCCGAGCATCTTGCTGACCGCCGGCTGGCTCACATGCAGCCGCTCGGCGGCGGCCGTGACGCTGCCGGCCTCCATCACCGCGCGGAAGACCTCGCACTGCCGCAGGTTCATGCCGCCCATAACCTCCGGGAATGAACTCGGGAGAATAAGTGCTTTGACGCCCTTGTCACGCCCTGCCACCGTTCGTTCCGGGACAGGAACCCAGCCGCGCGGCGTCACCACCAGCAAGGTCGGGATGCCATGAGATCACGTCGCATAACGCCACATGCCGCCGCTGGCGCAGCCGGGCAGGCATGACGATGGCCGTTTCTCGCCGGATGCGGCTCGGGCTGAACATCGTCGCCAATGGCGCGCATGCCGCCGGCTGGCGCATGCCGCAGGCGCGCACCGATGCCTGCATGGACATCCGCCTCTGGATGCGGATGGCGCAGGCCGCCGAGCGGGCCTGCTTCAACTTCATGTTCTGGGCCGACGGCATCGCCGTGCGCCACTCGGCCAAGAGCGACGAGGAGCTTTCCTACAACGCGCGCATCGACGTCTTCGAGCCGCTGACGCTGATCGGCGCGCTGGGTGCCGTCACTGAGCACCTGGGCTTCGTCGCCAGCGCCTCGACCACCTTCAACGAGCCCTACCATATCGCGCGCAAATTCGCCTCGCTCGACTACGTCACCCGCGGGCGCGTGGGCTGGAATGTCGTCACCTCCTGGAGCGAGCAGGAGGCGCACAATTTCGGTGCCGAGCGCCTGCTGGAGCATGACCGCCGCTACGAGCGCGCGCAGGAATTCGTCGATGTCGTCTTCGGCCTGTGGGACAGCTGGGAGGACGACGCCTTCATCCGCGACAAGGCGAGCGGCCATTACTTCGACCCGGCCAAGCTGCACAACCTGAACCATCGCGGGCGCCATTTCTCGGTGAAGGGCCCGCTGAACGTGGCGCGGCCGATCCAGGGCTACCCGGTGATCGCTCAGGCCGGCTCCTCCGGCCCCGGGCAGGGCCTCGGGGCGCGCATCGCCGACCTGATCTACACCGCGCAGAAGACGCGGGAGAGCGCGAGCGCCTTCTATGCCAGCGTCAAGGAGCATGGCGCCGCCGCCGGGCGCGACCCCGCCCAGATGCTGGTGATGCCGGGCGTCCTGCCGGTCCTCGGCCGCACCCGGCAGGAGGCGCAGGACCGCTTCGACCAGTTGCAGGAGCTGGTGCATCCCTGCCTCGGCCTACCGATGCTGGCGGAAACCTATGGCGACCTTTCCGGCCTGGACCCCGATGGCCCCCTGCCGGAGCCGCTGGCGCGCAGCAATGCCGTCAAGAGCGGGCACGAGGCGCTGATCCGCCTCGGCCGCCAGCCCGGCATGACCATCCGTGAGCTCTACCAGATCCAGGCCGGCGCCTCCGGCCACAATGTCGTCGTCGGCACCCCCGCCGAGGTCGCCGATGTGATGCAGGACTGGTTCGAGAACGGCGCCTGCGATGGCTGGAACATCATGCCCGCCTTCCTGCCCGAGCCCGCCATCGAGGCCTTCGAATGGCTGGTGCCGGAGTTGCAGCGGCGCGGCCTGGCGCGCAGCGACTACGAGGGCGACGGCACGCTGCGCGGCAGCCTCGGCCTGCCGCGGCCAGCTTTCCGCAGCCGCGGCGCGGTCGCCGCGCCCCCCGCCCCCGTCCCCGCCGGAGCCTGACGCCATGCCCAATCTCTTCCACGGACTGCGCGCCGCCATCGCCCCGGCCCTGGCCTTCGCGCTCGCCGGCGCGCTGGCGCCGGCGGCCGCCCGCGCCGCCCCCGACCCTGCGCTGGCCGAGACGCCGCAGCCGGAGCTGGTGAAGCTACTGCCCGCCTCCGCGCCCAAGACCCTCACCGTGGCGGTGGCGCTCGGCTCGCCGCCCGACGACTTCCGCGACGCCGAGGGCGAGATCACCGGCTGGGAGATCGACATCCTCCATGCCGCCACCCAGGCGCTGGGCCTGGGACTGGAATTGCGGCCGACCACCTTCGACTCGCTGATCCCTGGCCTACAGGCGAAGCGCTTCGATGCCGCCACCGGCCAGATGGGCGTGACGGTGGTGCGCGAGAAGGTGGTGGACATGATCGGCACGCTGACCGGCAACGAGCTCTTCGCCGCCAAGGCGGAGAACCCGATCAAAGTCGAGAGCCTCGACGACCTCTGCGGGCGGACAGTGGCCACCACCCGCGGCTCGCGCGAGATGGTCTTCGCCGAGGAGCACCAGCCGAAATGCGCCGCCGCCGGCAAGAAGCCGATCAACGCGCTCGCCTTCAATGACGGCAACGGCGCGGCGGAGGCGATGATGAGCGGCCGCGCCGACCTCTTCTGGCTCGGCTCCACCGCTGTCAGCTATTTCGTCGCGCAGACCAAGGGGCGGGCCAAGGTGGTCGGCCACTACACCGACACCAGCTATATCGGCATGGCCCTGCCGAAGGGCTCGGAGCTGGCGAAGCCGCTGCAGGCGGCGGTCAACCACCTCATCGCCGACGGCACCTACGGCAAGATCGTCGCCAAATGGGGCCTGCAGGACGCCGCGATCAAGGAGGCGCCGCTGAACCCGACCAACGCACCGAAATGAGCATGAGCCAGAGCGCCTCAGAACTGCCCGCGCCGGCGGCCCCCGCGCAGCAGGTCGTGCCGCTGCGCCATCCCTGGACCTGGGCGGCGACCGCCGTGGTGCTGCTGATCGCCGCCGGCGTGTTCCACAGCATCGCCACCAATCCGGGCTTCCAGTGGCCGGTGGTGGCCGAATACATGCTCAACCGGCAGATCCTGTCGGGCCTGGCGCTGACGCTGGAGCTGACCGTCGCGGCCATGGCCATGGGCCTGGTGCTGGGCACGGCGCTGGCGGTGATGCGGCTGTCGCGGAACCTGCTGCTATCGAGCCTCGCCTGGCTCTATATCTGGTTCTTCCGCAGCGTGCCGGTGCTGGTGCAGCTGATCTTCTGGTACAATTTCGGCGCCCTCTACCCCTCGATCGAGCTGCGGGTTCCCTTCGGCCCGCTGCTGTACAGCGCCAGCACCAATGCGGTGATCACGCCGCTGACGGCGGCGCTGGCGGGGCTCGGCCTCGCCCAGGCCGCCTATACGGCGGAGGTGATCCGTGCCGGCATCACCTCCGTCCCGCGCGGGCAGACGCGGGCGGCGATGGCGCTGGGCATGCGCCCGGCGACGATCTTCCGCCGCATCGTCTTCCCGCAGGCGATGCGGGTGATCATCCCGCCCGTCGGCAACGAGGTGATCTCGATGGTGAAGGGCACCTCCCTGGTCAGCGTCATCGCGCTCGCCGACCTGCTCTACACGGCGCAGCTGATCTACGCCCGCACCTACGAGACCATCCCGCTACTGATCGTCGCCTCGCTCTGGTACCTGATCGTCGTCTCTCTGCTCTCGGTCGGCCAGCACTTCCTCGAACGGCACTACAGGCACGGCGCATGAACAGCATCGGAAACGAGCACGCCGTGCTGGGCGAGCCGATGGTGCGCATCCGCGGCCTGACCAAGCACTACAACGGGCGTCCGGTGCTGCACGAGATCGACCTCGACGTCGCCGCCGGGAGTGTCATGTGCATCATCGGCCCGTCCGGCTCCGGCAAGAGCACGCTGCTCTCTTGCATCAACCACCTGGAGCGCATCGATGGCGGGCGGCTCTGGGTGGGCGGCGAGCTGGTCGGCTACCGCGAGCACAAGGGCAAGCTCTACGAACTGCCGGAGCGGCAGGTCGCGCGCATGCGCCAGCGCATCGGCATGGTGTTCCAGCACTTCAACCTCTTCCCGCACATGACGGCGCTGGAGAACATCATGGAAGCGCCCGTTCGGGTGCTGCGGGTCCCGGCGGAGCAGGCACGGGCGCGGGCGATGCAGCTGCTCGACCGGGTCGGCCTGGCGGGCAAGCACGCGCGGCACCCGGCGCAGCTTTCGGGCGGCGAGCAGCAGCGCGTGGCCATCGCCCGCGCGCTGGCGATGGAGCCGCAATTGATGCTCTTCGACGAGCCGACCTCCGCCCTCGATCCCGAACTGGTGGGCGAGGTGCTGGCGGTGATGAAGGATCTCGCGCGCTCAGGCATGACGATGGTGGTGGTCACGCACGAGCTGGCCTTCGCGCGCGAGGTCGGCGACGCGCTGACCTTCATGGATGGCGGCCGGGTGGTCGAGCGCGGCGCGCCCCGCGCGGTGCTCTCGGATCCGCGGGAGGCGCGGACGCGGGAATTCCTGTCGCGGGTGCTCTAGGCTCCTCTGCCTCCCCTGCCACCTGCAAGCTGGGGAGGCGGGGGCGACCCGGCGCTGGCGCATCTGGTCACTTTCCGGCTCCGTGGGATTTTTTCCCACCATAAGCAGGCCGTATCAGGTGGCCACCTCCGGGCGTTGCGGCAACATTGTTCTCGCCCCTCGCAGGTCGCCAGGATTCCGGCGCGCCGGGCCTGCCGCGCCGCCCTGCGGACGCAGATTGAGGCGGTTTTGTCGGAACTCGAAGGAACCGCCGCATCGTCACCGCCCGGCCGGCACGCGCGAGGGAGCGACTGAAGACCGCCGCGCCTCCACCCAAAAGCTCGCCCCGCCCTGCCGCATGGCCTCGTGCGTCAGGGGGCCGCCTGGGGGGGCAGCCAGCCCGGTGGCCAGGGGTGCCCGCAGCGTGCCGAGGGCCAGCTGCCCGTCCATCACGGTGACATAGGCACCCATCACCAGTCGCCGCGCCCCGCCGAACCGAAGCGCCGGATTTCCTTGCGGGAGACGCCGGTCAGCAGGCTGATGCGGCTGTCGCTGCGGGCGCCCTCGCGCTCCAGGGCCTCGGCGCTACCTGGACGTAAAGCCCGCGCAGCAGATCCGCCGTGATCGGGAAGGTCGCCCCGCTGCGGATCAGCAGCCGGGCGAGCGGGCGGCTGAGGAAATTCGAGCACCGGGGCCCTGGAAGCGAGCGGTCGGCTCCTCATCCTTAGCACGCCTGTTCGGATCGTCGCCGGGACCTTTCCGGCTTTGTGGGCCAAATTCCCGCAGATCTTGGCCTTGTGCCATGCGGCGGCCGGCCGGCGGGCTGCGCCAGCCAGCCACCACGGGTCAGGCGGCGCGGATCCGCTCCAGGAAGCCGTTCACCTTGCTTCGCATCGCTTCCGCATGATGGGCCAGTTCGTCCGAGGCGGTCCGCACTTCCGCGGCGGCGGTGCCGGTCCGCTCGGAGCCCTTCCTGACACCGGCGGCGTGCTCGGCGGCGTTCCGCGTGCCCGCCGCCGCCTCCGCCACGGCGCGGCCGATCTCCTGCGTGGCAGCCGCCTGCTGCTCGGCGGCGGCGGCCACCGCCGAGGTGTTGGCATCGATCTGCCGGATGGTCTGGGCGATGCCGGCGATGGCCTCCACCGTCTTGCCCGTCTCGCTCTGCATCGCGGCGATCTGGGCGGAGATCTCCTCGGTGGCGCGGGCGGTCTGCGAGGCGAGGTTCTTCACCTCGCTGGCGACCACCGCGAAGCCCTTGCCCGCCTCGCCGGCCCGCGCCGCCTCGATGGTGGCATTCAGCGCCAGCAGGTTGGTCTGCCCGGCGATGTCGCTGATCAGCTTCACCACCTCGCCGATGCGGGTGGCCGCCTGCGCCAGGGCCTGCACCGTGGCATCGGTCGCGCGGGCGCTGTCGGCGGCCTTGCGGGCGACCGCGGCACCCTCGCCCACCTGCCGCGCCACCTCCGAGATCGAGGCCGCTAGCTCCTCCGCCGAGGCAGCCACGGCCTGCACATTGGTGCTGGCGGCTTCCGAGGCGCTGGCGACCGCCTTGGCCTGCTCCGTGCCGTCGCGCGCCGTGCCGGACATTTCGCCCGCCGTGGCGTCCAGCCGCGTCGCCGCCGTCGTTACCCGCTGCAGCAGCTCCGCCGCCTCCGTCTCGAAGGCGCGCACCAGCGCCGCCATGTCGGCCGCGCGCTGGGCCTTGGCCACCTGCTCCGCCGCTTGCGCCGCTGCCATCCGCTCGCGCTCGACGGAATTGCCGCGCAGCAGCTCGACCGCGCCGGCCATCTGCCCGAGTTCGTCGGCCCGCCCGGCGCAGGGCACCGTGACGCCGAGGTCACCCTGCGCGATCCGCTCCACCGTCGCGGTCATCCGTTGCAGCGGCAGCACCACCCGGCGCAGCAGCGCCAGCACCGCACCGGCCGAAAGCGCGAGCGCCAGGGCGGCCAGGGCGAGATCCGCCAGGAAGGCCGTGCGGGCCTCCGAGGCGGCCGCCCGCGCATCGGCGAGGGCCTGTTCCAGCGCCGCATCGCGCATCTGCAGGATGCGGGCCTGCGCGGGCACGGTCCAGGCGCGGAACTGCGGCAGGGGCTGCGGCCATTCGGGCAGGGCGGCGCCGGCCGGCGCGGCGAGACGGGCGCGGGCGAGGTCGATGAGCTGCCGCCAGCGCGGCTCCTCGGTGCGCAGGTAGTTCTCCGTCTGCCGCGCCAGTTCCTGCTGCAGCGGGGCGGAGCCGGAAGCCTCGATCATGCGCCGGGCGCTGTCCCAGGCCTGCTGCAGCTGGCCGGTCAGGCGATCCGCGGCGAGGATCTGCTCCGCCGTGACGCCCTGGCCGCCGATCCAGCCATTCATGATCAGGTTGCGGCGCCCGGCATATTCGCGCAGGTCCATGATCTGACTGGCGATAGCGACGGAGCTGGCCACCG
Organism: Roseomonas sp.; assembly: GCA_035565935.1. Classification (GTDB taxonomy): domain Bacteria; phylum Pseudomonadota; class Alphaproteobacteria; order Acetobacterales; family Acetobacteraceae; genus Pseudoroseomonas. Next base: position 39,453 of record DATMRU010000073.1, on the reverse strand, counting down.
AGGGCGCCTCGGCGGCGACGCGCTTCGCCGCCTCTGCCGCGAGCGTCGAGAGGCGGTTGCCGAGATCCATGCGGAGAGCGAGGATGTCGTGGCTGTAGCGCGCCGCGTCGCGCTCCGCCTGCGGCTGCCCGGCCGTCGCCTCAAGCCGCTGCCGCAGCGTGGCCAGCGCGGCCGCCGCCTCGCGCGGCGCGGTGCTGTCGAAGCCCGAGGCGGCGGCGCTCCGCACGCCTTCCTCCAGCAGCGCGTCGCTGATCCTGCGGGCGTGCTCCAGCGCCTGCTGGTCCGGCCGGGGCGCCATGGCCGCGGCGGTGAGGTGCCCCAGCTCCACGGCGAAGGCGGTCTGCGCGCGCTGCACATTGCTGACGACAACCGTGGCCGCTTCCGCGCTCTGCGTGCGGTTCCAGGCGTGCCAGTGGCCGGCCGCGAGCCAGCTCGAGGCCATCAGGCCGGGCAAGGCGACGGCGGCGAAGCCCAAGAGAAATGCGGAGCGAATGCGCATGCGGGTCCTGCTTTCCTGACGCGTTTCGCGGCAGCCTATCAGGACCGCGCATCGCGAAGTCCTAAGCGGGTGCCTCAATCGCTGCGAAACATTCCCCGGTTCGGCACGTCATCCGTGCGCCGCAGCCCCGCGCGATTCATCACTGCTTCACATCGCCCTGTCAGCCTTCGAAGCGCGCCGGGAGGAATTCGGCCGCAGATGATTTGTCGTCCATCCACACGCCTGGAGGCGGGCAGGCTTCGATGAACTGGCTGGAAAGGTTGTGGCGGCGCCGGCCGGCGCGGGATCTGCTCCTCGAAGCGGTCGAGGCGGCGTCCTGCGACGCTGCGACCTTCGATCGGGACCGCGTGCGGGTGGCGCGCAGCGCCTCCTGTGCCGGGCTGCATCGGGAAGCCCTCGCGCCCCTGCCAGGGTCGCTTCGCCATAATGACCCGACGCAGCGCAGCCTCCGCCAGGAGGCGAGCGGCGCCGCGGTGGAGAAGGAGCTGGCGCGCCGCATCGCCCGGCATGTGGGCGGCACGCCGCAATCCTACGACCGCCCCTATCCCGGCGGCCGCTGGATGCGGATCAGCAGGCGCCCACTCGCCGGCCGCCATGTGGCGGACTTCGCGCTCGATGTCACCGAGCTGAAGGCGCGCGAGGCGGCTGTCGCCGCCGGCGAGGTGCGCTGCCGGACCCTGCTCGACAATGCCTCCGTCGGCCTCTGGCAGCTGGACGAGAGCGGGTGCACCCTCTTCGCCAACAGCCGTCTCGCCGCGCTGTTCGGCGGCGTGGCGCCAGGCAGCATGGCCGAGTCCGGACTGATGCGGACGAGCCGGATCGCCCAGCCCGGCCCTTTCGGCTTCGCCCTCGGCCAGGAGGAGGAAGCCACGATCCCCGCCCGGCCAGGGCGTGGCGAGGTCAATGTGCTGGTGGCCAGTTCCGGCTGGGGACCGCCGGAGGCGATGAGCGGCGGCGCACCGGCGCGGACGGCCATGCTGACGCTGATCGACGTCACCGAGCTGAAGCAGGCCCAGGCGCGTGCCGAGCGCCGCGCCTGGCGGGACGAGCTGACAGGGCTGGCCAACCGCGCCGGCTTCCAGCGCCTGCTGGAAGCGCTGGTGGAGGAGCCCGGCCGCAGCTTCACGCTGCTGCTGGTCGATCTCGACCGGTTCAAGAGCGTGAATGACCGTCACGGCCATGCCGCCGGCGACACCCTGCTGTGCGAGGCCGCCGGACGATTGCGCGCCGCCATGCGCGGCGACGACCTGGTCTGCCGGCTGGGCGGCGACGAATTTGCCGTGCTGGCGCAGGGCGAGGACGCCGAGGGCCGGATGGACCGCCTGGCCATGCGCCTTTCGCGGGCACTGTCGCGGCCGGTGCAGGCCAATGGTACGGAGCTGCCGCTCTCCGCGAGCATCGGCCATGCCAGCTTCCCGGCCGATGGCGCCACGCCCGACACCCTGCTGCATGCCGCCGAGCTGGCGCTCTACCAGGTCCAGCCCGCAGGCCGCGGCTCGGTCGCGCGCTTCCATGCCGAGATGCTGGAGGCCGACCGCCGGCGCAACCAGTTGCGCGTGGCGCTGCCCGAGGCCATCGCCCAGGGGCAGCTCGCGCTGCTTTGGCAGCCGCAATTCTCCCTGGAGGAGCAGGCCCTTTGCGGCGCCGAGGCCCTGCTCCGCTGGCCAGGCTGCCCGGCCGGGCCGGCCGTTTCGCCCGACGAGTTCCTGGCCGAGGCGCGCGCCGCCCGCCTCATGCCGGAGATCGACCGCTGGGTGCTGGAGGCGGCCCTGCGCCAGGCCGCGCTCTGGTCCGGCCGGCCCGAGGCGCCGCCGCTCCTCGCCATCAACATCTCCGCCACCACGCTGAACGACGCGCGCTTCCCGGCGCAGGTGGCCGAGGCGCTGTTCCGCCACAAGGTGCCGGCGCAGCGGCTGGAGATCGAAATCCCGGAGGATATCGCCGCGCAGGATCTCGATGCCCTGCTGCCGGTGCTGCAATCGCTCCGGGCCCTCGGCGTGCGGATCGCGCTCGACGATTTCGGCGGCGGCCTCTCCTCGCTCGCCCATCTGGTGCGGCTGCCGGTGGACCGGGTGAAGCTCGACCGCTCGCTGGTGGCCGGCGTGCCCAGCGGCCGGCAGGAGCTGGCATTGTTGCGCGCGCTGATCGCCCTCTCGCAGAGCCTCACCATTCCGGTCCTGGCGGAAGGGGTGGAGACCGCCGCTCAGAACCTGGTCCTGCAACAGGAAGGCGTGCATGCCGTGCAGGGCTTCCTCTACGCGCGCCCCGTGCCGGCCGAGCAGTTCGCGGCGGCGGTGGCGCTGATCCCGCGCCGGAATCCGCCGGCCGGGAGCCTCCGCCGGGCCTGACCGGGCCACCGCGGCCTCGCCATTCCGATTCCGCATTCCAGGTTTTCAGCCGGTGGGGCCACCACCAAGGTCCTGACAAACCTTGGCTTTTCATGATCCCGCAGCGAAGCGCCGGGGCGGGCCGCTGCGCCCGGACTGGCAGCATTCCATAAGCATGCTTATAAGAAAGCTGCTTATGAACATTTGCCGGCTCTGGTCGCATGCCTGACACACAGCCCACCCTCGGCTTCGTGCTGCACGATGTCGCCCGCTTCCTGCGCAAGCGCTTCGAGCAGCGCGCCCGCTGCCTGGGCCTTACCCGCTCGCAGTGGCAAGTTCTGGCCTTCCTGGCGCCGAACGAGGGCATCCACCAGGGCGGCTTGGCGGAGCTGCTTGAGGTCGAGCCGATCACCCTGGCCCGCATCATCGACCGGCTGGAGGAGCACGGGCTGGTCGAGCGACGGCAGCATCCGACCGACCGCCGCGCCTGGCTGCTGTTCCTGACGGAGCGGGCGCATCCAATGCTGGAGCGCATCCAGCGGATGGCCGAGCGCACCCGGGCCGAGGCGCTGGAGGGTATTTCGGAGGCCGAGCGGACGGAGCTGATGCGCCTGCTGCTGCGGATGCGGAAGAACCTGACCACCGCCTGCGATCATCCCGTCGAAGAGGCGAAGCATGGCTGAGCAGGCCGCGCGCCGGCCCACTGCCATGGCGATGACAGCGAGGAAGCACCCATGAGCCGGCTGCAGACCAGGACAGCCCCGCAGGAAGAGATGGCCCTCAGCAGCGCACCGGCGCCCAGCGGGCTGCAGGAGGGCCGCCAGGCGGCGACGCCCCCGCCGCCCCCTGTCGCCACGCCCGCCTCTCCGCCCGCCACGCCCGTGTCGCGTCGCCGCTGGCTGCGCTGGGGGCTGTTCCTGCTGCTGCCGGTCGCGTTGCTGGCGGGCGGCTATTTCTACGTCACCGGCGGGCAGGTGATGTCCACCGAGAACGCCTATGTCCGCGCCGACATGGTGGGCGTGACGACGGACGTTTCCGGCATCGTGACCGAGGTGGCGGTGCACGAGAACCAGCGCGTCGCGGTAGGCGACGTGCTGTTCCGGCTGGACGACCAGCCCTTCCGCCTCGCCCTGACGCGCGCCGAGGCGCAGGTGGGCATCGTCGCCAACGACCTGAACGCGCTGAAGGCCAGCTATCGCGACATGCAGGCGCAGATCCGCGAGGCTCAGGTCGAGGTGGACTACAACACGCGCGACCTGGAGCGGCAGCGCCAACTCATCGCCCGCAACGTGGCCTCGCACGTCACCTTCGAGCAGGCGGAGCGCAACCTGCACACGGCGCAGCAGAAGGTCGCCTCGCTGAACCAGCAGCTCGCCGGCATCGCCGCCAACCTGGCCGGCAATCCCGACCTGCCGATCGAGCAGCACCCGCGCTACATCGAGGCCGTGGCGGCGCGCGACGAGGCGGCGCGGCAGCTGGCCCACACGGTGGTGCGCGCGCCGATCGCCGGCACCGTGACCAACGTGCCCTCGCTCCAGCCCGGCCAGTACCTGGCCGCCGCGACGGCCGCCTTCAGCATCGTCGCTACCGAGGACATGTGGATCGAGGCCAATCCGAAGGAGACCGAGCTGACCTATGTGCAGCCCGGCCAGCCGGTGACGGTCACCATCGACACCTATCCCGGCTACGAGTGGCACGGCACGGTGGAGAGCGTCAGCCCCGCCTCCGCCTCCAGCTTCGCGCTGCTGCCAGCGCAGAACAGCAGCGGCAACTGGGTAAAGGTGGTGCAGCGCATCCCGATGCGCGTACATATCGACGCGCCGGCCGGCGCGCCGCCGCTGCGGGCCGGCATGAGCGCGGTGATCAACGTCGAGACCGGCCATGCACGCGGCCTGCCGCCTTTCCTCGCCGGGCTGTTCGGCACCTCCGGCCGGGCCGGCTGAGGCCGCCGCCATGCCGGTCGCCAATCGCGGCGCCATCACCGCCTGCGTCATCCTGGCGGTGATCATGCAGGCGCTGGACACCACCATCGCCAATGTCGCGCTGCCCTATATCCAGGGCAGCGTCTCGGCCAGCGCCGACCAGGTCAACTGGGTGCTGACCTCCTACATCGTCGCCGCCGCGATCATGACACCGCCCTCCGGCTGGCTTTCGGCGCGCTTCGGCCGCAAGCGCGTCCTGCTCACCGCCATCGCCGGCTTCGTCGTCGCCTCCGTGCTGTGTGGGCTGGCGCAGTCTCTGGCGCAGATCGTCGCCTTCCGGCTGCTGCAAGGCTTCTTCGGCGCGGCGCTGGTGCCGCTCTCCCAGGCCATCCTGCTCGACATCTACACGCTGGAGGAGCGTGGCTCCGCCATGGCGCTGTTCGGCGTCTCGGTGATGGTGGGGCCGGTGCTGGGCCCGGTGCTCGGCGGCTGGCTGACGGACAATCTGAGCTGGCGCTGGGTCTTCTACATCAACGTGCCGCTCGGCGTGCTTGCCTTCCTCGGCGTCAGCGCCTTCGTGCAGGAGACACGCATCGAGCGCAGCGCCAGGCTGGACTGGACCGGCTTCGGCGCGCTCAGCATCGCCATCGCTTCGCTGCAGCTGATGCTGGACCGCGGCGAGCAGCTCGGCTGGTTCGGCTCCGGCGAGATCCTGATCGAGGCGGTGGTCGCGGCCTCGGCCTTCTACATCTTCCTCGTGCACACCTTCACCGCCGAACGGTCCTTCGTGAACCCGCGCCTCTTCCTGGACCGCAATTTCTCCCTCGGCATGATCTTCATCTTCGTCGTCGGCATCACCTATCTTGCCTCGCTGGCGCTGATGACGCCCTATCTGCAGACGCTGATGGGCTATCCTGTGGTCACCGCCGGCATCGTCATGGGGCCGCGCGGCATGGGCACGATGCTCTGCATGTTCATTGTCGGCCGGCTGATCGGGAAGGTGGACACGCGCCTGCTGCTGGCCACCGGCCTGCTGCTGACGGCCTGGGCGATGTACGACATGACCGCCTGGACGCCCGACGTCTCGCAATGGCGGATCATCGTCACCGGTTTCGTGCAGGGCGCCGGGCTCGGCTTCCTCTTCGTGCCGCTGACCACCGTCACCTTCTCCACCCTGCCGGCGCATCAGCGCGGTGAGGGCACCGGGCTCTACAACCTCTCGCGCAACATCGGCTCGGCGGTGGGTATCTCGGCGGTGACGGCGCTGATCAGCGAGAACACGCAGATCAACCACGCCGAGCTCGTCAGCCATATCACGCCCTTCAACCGGCTGCTGCAGCAGCCGGACATGCAGGCCTACAGCCCGCTCACCCTGCCCGGCCGCGCGGCACTCGATGAGCTGGTGACGAACCAGGCGACGATCATCGCCTATATCGACGACTTCAAGCTGCTAATGCTGCTCTCGCTGGCGGCCATCCCGCTGCTGGTGCTGCTGCGGCGGCCTCGTCAGCCCGCCGCCGTGGATCACAGCATCGCGGTGGAGTGAAGGCCAGGGGGGCGCCGCCCCCCAAAGCCCCTTGGGACCGCCTCCGAGGTGACGGTGTCACCTCCGATCCTGCCATTCGGGAAAAACACGCATCACGAGCGCCCGCCGTCCACCGAAAGGATTTGCCCGGAAACCCAGTCCGAGGCCGGGTCGGCGAAGAACAGTACGGCGTTGGCGATGTCCTCCGGCCGGCCGAGGCGCCGGCGGTGGATGCCCTGCACCAGCTGCTCCTGCCCTTCCGGCCCGTAGCTTTCCCACTGCCGCTGCGTCGTCGGGTTTGACAGCACGAAGCCTGGCGCGACGCTGTTGACGGTGACGCCCTGCGGCGCCAACTCGAAGGAAAGCTGCTTGGTCAGGCCGACCAGCGCATGCTTCGCCGCCGTATAGGCCTGGATGCCGGTCAGGCTCGGCCGCAGCCCGGCACTGGAGGCGATGTTTACGATGCGCCCGGCGCCCTGCCGCTTCATCACCGGCGCCACCGCCTGAGCGCACCAGAAGCTGCCATCGACATTGGCCTGGAAGATCACCTGCCAGTCGGCTTCGTTGATGTCCTCCAGGGGCCGGCCGACCTGTCCACGCACGCCGCCGGCGCAGCAGACCAGGATGTCGATCCCGCCCTCGGCGGCGGTGATCTCCTCCATCACGCGATGAACGCCCGCGCGCTCGGACAGGTCCAGCGCGCGGGTTTCCACCGCGCCCGCATCCTGCGCCGCGGCGAGGCCGCCGGCATCGAGGTCGAGCCCCCAGACCCGCGCGCCCTCCGTGGCGAAGGCGCGGACCACGGCACGGCCGATCCCCTGGGCGGCGCCGGTGACGACGGCACGGCGGCCGGCGAAGCGCGGGCTCATGCGGCCAGCATCTCGTCCAGGGTTTCCCAGGCCTGCTCGCGCCGGCCTTCCTCGATGTCATGAATCAGCACGACCAGGCGGCGGATGGTCGGTGTCTCCACCCCCGCTTCGGCGCCGAGCCGGGCGATGACGCCGATCTGCGCATCCACCTCTGTGCGCCGCTTGCGGACAGCGAGATCGCGCCAAATGCCGGAATGCGTCTTGGCGCTGTGCCGATTGAACTCAGCGAGCTGCGCGATGCACGCCCGCGCCGCGGCCTCCGGCGCGCCCGGCATGAAGGCCATCGGGTCGAAGCCGTTGAAGCCGACAGGCGTGACGCCGCGCGCCCGCGCCACCGCCATCACCTCCTGGCCCAGCCGGTGCCAGACCGGGAAATACCGCGCGGCCTCGAAATTCTCCGTCATCGAGGCATTATCCAGCGCCGTGGCGAAGAGCATGGCGCCATAGGCCAGCTTGCCCCAGAGATAGCCCCAGATATTGTCGGTCAGCACCGCATCGGGCTCGAAGTGCTGCAGCAGGCGATGCGTCGCGCGGGCGCGGTCGGTGATGCGCCCGTCGATCTCGCCGACCACCACGGCGCCGCGGCTGCCGAACAGGATCCGCCCGGGCGCCAGCCAGTCGGCGCTGAAGTTGACGAAGCAGCCGAGCGTGCGCTCCGCTCCCAGCACCTCGGCGATGGTCAGTTCGTTCAGCCCGTTCTGCGCGGAGAGCACGAAGCCATCCTCGGCCAGGAAGGGCCGCAGCGCCCTTGCCGCCGCCTCAGTGTCCTGCGCCTTCACGGCCAGGATGACGCGGCGGAACTTGCCTTCCAGGCTTTCCGGCGTCGCGGCGGGAATGGGCTGGGTGAAGCCTTCCACCGGCCCCTCGATGACGAGCCCGCCGGCGTTGATCGCGGCGACATGCTCGGCGACCTTGTCCACCAGCAGCACCGGCTCGCCGGCGCGCCCCAGATAGGCGCCGATGGTGCCGCCAATCGCGCCGGCGCCCCAGACCAGCACTGTATCGCCGCTCATGCCCAGCCCTCCTGCAGGATCTCGCGCCTTCCCGGTCGCCGGGACAGCCCGCCACAGTTGCCGCCACCCGGCAAGGCCCATCCCGCCTGCGGCGACAGGCCAGGCGGCAGCGTTCCGGGACGATCGCCCCATGGCGCAGCCGGCGGAAGGGGTCAGAGCAGGCTGGCGCGCCCGGGCGTCTCACCCCGCCGCATCACAGCCCTGAGCGGCAGGATCATCCCGATACGGTGGCAGCGGCACATGGGACCAGGCAGGCGGCCAAGGCCCTCCTGCCGCTCAGGGCCCTCTTGAGACAGTCAGCCGGCCTGGCCCTGGCTGGGGGCGGGAGCTTCGGGCGAGCACAGGTGGGACCGGGCGGCCAACTTCCGGGGTGGCGCCAGCTGCTCCGGGTCATCCGCGGCGGGATGCCTGTGCCGTGGCCGCGTTGCATCCTCCTGCCGCAAATGGCTCCGCAGGAACTCGCCCCAGACCGTGGCGGGTTGCCCCGCCTGCCGTCCCGTCTCGCCCTCCGCTTCCATGGCCTTCTCCACAGCAGGGGGCCGGCATCCGGCCGGGGCCAGGGGGCGGTGCCCCCTTCCCGGCGGCCCGGCCGCTACTCGGCCGCGGCGGGCGGTCGCCCGGCGCGGGGTTCCTGTCCCTGGGCCGGCATCCAGCCGAAGCCCGCCTCCTCGCCGTCCAGTCCGTCGTCGAGCAGGCCCAGCGCCTCGTCGCGCTCGGCCACCGGCTGGCCGTGCAGGCGGAACAGGTTGTCCTTGGCCAGGTTGGCTGGCTTGTCCTCGCGCATGGCGCGCTTGCGGCGGCGGAGCTGCTTGGCCACGTGCTCCAGGGCCATGGTCAGGGCGCCATGCGCGTCCCGGTGCATGGCGCGGCCGTCGAAGTCGATCGCGCCGGCGACCCGGAAGCGGATGTTGCAGCAGAAGCCGAAGCCCTTGGCCTGCCGCGAGAAGATCACGGTGACATCGGCGGCGCGGCCGAAATACTTAGCGGCGATGGCCCGCGCGCGCGCCGCCGCGCTGGCCTTCAGGGCGTCACCCACCTCGAGCCGTTGGCCCTCGACGGCAACGCGGGTGTTCTCCGGCAGATCGGGTCGGACAGAGCTTGCCATTGCGATGCAGCGCCCCCTCTCATCGGTAACGTAATGAGATTAACGAAGCCCGATCGTCCTTTGGAAGCTGCAAGGCAAAACAGAATCTCAACTAGAGGTGATGATTGATGCGGTGCACACAACCCGCCCTTCCTGAATCGCCGCCTCCTGCCGCCACCGCGCCACACCGCGCGGGGAGGTCGGGCTGTGACGGGGGCAGGCCCTGCTCCTTGTGGCCGCCCCTTCCGGGACCGGCGGCACTGGTGGCGCCGCCGGCCGCCAACCCCGACATCAGTCGGCGTATTGCCCGGCGTCCTGGATGATCGGCCGCCAGCGCGCCACCTCCTCGGCCAGATAGCGCGCGTGATAGGCGGGGGTGGCGCGCTCCTGGCTGGCAGGGGCGGTCACCAGCTCGTTGAAGCGGGTCAGCAGCCGCTCCTCGCGCAGCGCGGCGCGGATGGCGACGGAAAGCCGCTCCTGCACTTCCGGCGGCGTGCCACGCGGCGCATAGAGGCCGTGCCAAGTGCTCATCGCCAGTTCCGGTGCCCCAGCCTCCGCCGTGGTGGGCAGATCGAGCCCGGGCACCCGCTGCGGCAGGGTCACGGCATAGGCCTTGACGCGGCCGTCGCGGATGAAGCCCACCGTGTTGGTCGCCTGGTCGCAGAACAGGTCGATGCGGCCGGCCATCAGGTCGGTGATGGCCGGCGCGCTGCCGCGGAACACCACCGTGGTCAGCGCCCGCCCGGCGGCGCGCTGCAGCAGCATGCCGCAGAGCTGGTTGGCGCCGCCGAGGCCGGAATGCGCCAGCGTCAGCTTGTCACCCTGCTCCTTGATCGCCCCCAGCACGCCCTGGAGATCGGTGGCCGGGAAGTCGGGCCGGGCGACGATGGTCATCGCCGCGTCCGAGACCAGGCCGAGCGGCGCGAAGCTCTCCTGCACGTCATAGGGCAGCTTGCGATAGAGCGTCGCCGTGCTGGCATGGCCGATATGGTGCATCAGCAGCGTATGGCCATCCGGCCGCGCCTGGGCGACGCGCGCGGCGGCGATGGTGCCGCCGGCGCCGGTGACGTTCTCTACCACGACGGGCTGGCCGAGATTCTTCGACATGCCCTCGGCCACCAAGCGGCTAACCACATCGGTTGGCCCGCCCGCCGCGAAGGGGACGGTGATGGTGACGGCATGGTCGGGGAAGTCCGCCGCGCGGGCGGAGCGCAGGGCGGGCGTGGCGAGCAGGGCGGTGCCTGCCGCCAGCAGGGTGCGGCGTTGCAGCATGGACGTTTCCTCGTTGGGTTGGTTCTTGCCAGTATCCCGCCCGCGAAGTCTGCTGCTTTTGCAGCGGATGACGCGAATCAGCAGATCACTGAAAACAAAGGCGAGTGTCCGGATAACGAAGTCCGCAGGACTTCGGAATCGGGACACTCGAGGCGCCTCAGATATTGGCGCTGTGGATGGCGTCGCAGACCGCTTCCGTGATCTCCTTCGTCGTGGCCTTGCCGCCGAGATCGGGCGTCAGGATGCCGGCGCCGGTGACGCGCTCCACCGCGCGCATCAGCCGCGCGGCGGCCTCCGCCTCGCCCAGGTGCTCCAGCATCTGCGCGCCGGTCCAGAAGGTGGCGACCGGGTTGGCGATGCCCTTCCCCGTGATGTCGAAGGCGGAGCCATGGATTGGCTCGAACATCGAGGGGAAGCGCCGCTCCGGGTCCACGTTGCCGGTGGGCGCCACGCCGAGCGAGCCGGCCAGCGCGGCGGCGAGGTCGGAGAGGATATCGGCATGCAGGTTGGTGGCGACGATGGTGTCGAGGCTCTGCGGCTTCAGAACCATGCGCATGGTCATGGCGTCCACCAGCATCTTGCCCCAGGTGACGTCGGGGAACTCCTTAGAGACCTCCTCGGCGATCTCGTCCCACATCACCATGCCGAAGCGCTGGGCGTTGGACTTGGTAACGACGGTGAGGAACTTGCGCGGCCGCGCCTGGGCCAAGCGGAAGGCGTAGCGCATGATCCGCGTCACGCCGACGCGGGTGAAGATGGCCACCTCCGTCGCCACCTCCTCCGGCAGGCCCCTGTGCGCGCGGCCGCCATGCCCGGCATATTCGCCCTCGGAATTCTCGCGGACGATCACCCAGTCCAGGTCGCCCGGGCCGCAGTCGCGCAGCGGCGGGGTGACGCCGGGCAGGATCTTGGTCGGGCGCACATTGGCGTACTGGTCGAAGCCCTGGCAGATCGGCAGGCGCAGGCCCCAGAGCGTCACATGGTCCGGCACATCGGGGGCGCCCACCGCGCCGAAATAGATGGCGTCGAACTTCTTGAGCGTGGCCAGCCCGTCGGCGGGCATCATTACGCCGTGCTGGCGGTAGTAGTCCGAGCCCCAGGGGAAGGTCTCGACATGCAGCCGGAAGCTGCCCATGCGCCGCTCCAGCGCGGCGAGCGCCTGCAATCCGGCGGCGATGACCTCGGGCCCGATGCCGTCGGCGGGAATGGCGGCAATGCTGTACTCGCGCATGGGCGGTCCTCTCTAGCGATTTGCCGGACAGGCTAGGGCGGCGCGGCGGCGCAGTCCGCAGCTGAAAGATTGTGCAAAAAAGCGCCATAATGCCGGCCGGGCGCCGAGGCAGGAGGACACGGGGTGGAGCTGAAGCAGCTCAGATGCTTCCTGGCGGTGGCGGAGGAGCTGCATTTCGGCCGCGCCGCCGCCCGGCTCAACATGCTACCCACCGCGCTGGGCCGGCAGGTGCGGCTGCTGGAGGAGGAGCTGGGCACGCCCCTGCTGCGCCGCACCACTCGGCAGGTGGCCACCACCCTGGCCGGCGCCGCCCTGGCGGGCGAGGCCCGCGCCATCCTGGAGCACGCCGCGATGGCCGCGCGGATGGTGCGGGGCTTGGCGCAGGCGCCGGGCGGCCCGCTGCGCATCGGCGCCATCGACAGCGCCGCCGCCGGGCTGCTGCCGGACCTGCTGGCGCGCTTCCGCGCCGCGCATCCGGAGATCGACATCCGCCTCGTCGAGGCCAAGTCGGCGGAGATCCTGCCGCAGCTGCGCAGCGGCCGGCTCGATCTCGGCTTCATCCGCCCGCCGCCGGTGGCCGAGCCGGGGCTCGCCTTCCGCTGGCTGCTCCAGGAGCATCCCGTGGCCGCGCTGCCCCGCCGCCACCCGCTGGCCAGCCGCCGCCACCTACGCTTGGCCGAGCTCGCCGAGTTGCCGCTGATCCTGCCGCCGCGCCGCACCCGCCCGCACAGCCATGACGGGGTGATGCGGCTTTTCGCCGGCCTGGGCCTCTCGCCGCGCGTGGCGCAGGAGGCCGAGGAGAAGCAGACCATCGTCAATCTGGTGGCCGCCGGCATCGGCATCGCGGTGCTGCCGGAATGGGCGGCGCGGATGCGCGTGCCCGGGGTGGTGTTCCGTCCGGTCGGGCTGCCGGAAGGCGTCAGCCTGCCGGAATGGGGGCTCGGCGTCGCCTGGGACGACCGCACCCCCTGCGCCGCCCGGGGGCTGTTCCTGGAAACCCTCGACAGCCCGATGCCGCCGGGGAGCGGCCCGGCCCGGCCGGCGGGACGCCGAGGGAAACCCGCCGCGCCGGATGGCCGGGAGCCGGTGAAAAGCCCGGACTGAGGCGCACCCGCCTCAGCGCAGCCGGGCGAAGCGCAGCGCCTTGTCGAGCAGGCGCGCCGGATCGAAGCGGCGCGGCGTCACCTCCTGCGCCTCGCCATGGCTGTTGACGCGGAACTGCCGCGGCGTATCCACCTGATCGGTGCCCAGGCCCCAGAAGCGCAGGATGCCATGGGTCGAGGAGATCCCCACATCCAGCAGGTGCGGCCCCGCCACGCCAATCCGCCCCGCCCCGCTGCCGGGATGCAGCGGCACACCGTGCTCCATCCCGGCGATGCGGTGCGCCTCGACCAGCACGCGCCCGTCCGGGCCGCACCAGCGGCGGTGCACCACTGCCCCGGTCCGCTCGACCGCGGTTGGCGCCTCCAGCGCCAGATCGTGCAGGTCGAGCCACTGCTTCAGCACCTCCTCGGCATTGCCGGGCTGCACCGTGCCATCGCCCTCGCCCTGCCAGACGGAGACGCGCGGCCAGGGGCCGGCATGCGCCGAGGCCGCCCGCACCGCGTCACCGCGTTCGCGGGCACTGCGCGGTGGCGCATGGCGCATCACCTCCAGCGCCTCCGAGGCATCGGTGGCGGCGCCATAGGGCAGGCCGGCGAGGATAGCCCCGGCGGCGAAGACCTCCGGATAGGTGGCCAGCATGACCGAGGTCATCGCGCCCCCCGCTGAAAGGCCGCTGATGAAGACGCGGCTGCGGTCCAGCCCGTGCCGCTCCAGCATCCACGCCACCATCTGGCGGATCGACAGTGCCTCGCCCGCATCGCGGCGCGTGTCCGCCGGGCTGAACCAGTTGAAGCAGCGATAGGCGTTGTTGGCGCGGGTCTGCTCCGGCAGCAGCAGCGCGAAACCCAGGCGGTCGGCCATCTCCGACCAGCCGCAGCCGCGATCATAGCCGGCGGCGGTCTGGGTGCAGCCATGCAGCGCCACCACCAGCGGCGCGCCGGGAGGCAGGCCGAGCGGGACATAGGCCAGCATGCGCAGCCGCCCCGGGTTGCTGCCGAAATCCCGGATCTCGGTCAGGCGCGCGGCCGCCTGGATAGTCTCATCCTCCACCGCCTCGCCCGGGAGGCCGCCGGTCAGCAGCCGCGTCCAGCGCTGGCGCAGGCGGATCAACTCGTCCAGGCCGGAAAGCGTCTCTGCCATCAGGTAAAGTCCTTTTCGCCTGTTTCGCCCGGCGTGACAGTGTCGCTCCTGCCTTGCTGCGGTGCAGCATTCTAACGACGCAACACGCCTTTGGTCACAGGGGAAAACCGCAAGGCTGCGCATTCGCTGCCGCATGTGGGGCCGCCGCCCCGCCGGCTGCGGGCTTTGCAGCGGCCGCCGGTTCGGATAGCTGCATCGGACCAACTCCCGGAGAGGCAAACCGCGATGGACTTTGCTCAGGAACTGGCCGGCAAGGGCGTGGTGGTAACGGGCGCCTGCGGCGTCATCGGCCGCTGGATCGTGCAGGCCTTCGCCGAGGCCGGCGCCCGGCTCTGCGTCACGGACGCCAACGAGGCCGCCCTGGCCGAACTGGCCGGAATCCTGCCCGAGGGCAGCTTTGCCCACCCCGCCGACCTACGCGACGCGGCCGCCATCGAGGCGCTGGTTGCCGCCGTGGGCGCGCGCTGGGGCGCGGCGGATGTCGTGGTGAACAATGCCGGCGTCTATCCCAGCGGCTTCCTGCTGGATATCGACGCCGAAGAGTGGGACCGCATCTTCGACATCAACCTGCGCGCGCCCTTCCTGCTGACCCGCGCCGCCGCGCGGCAGATGATCGCCGCCGGGGTGAAGGGCAACATTCTCAACATCTCCTCCGGCGCCGCGCGCAAGATGCGCCGCTCCGTGGTGCCCTATTGCACTTCCAAGACGGCGCTCGATCGGCTGACCAAGGGCTTCGCCATCGAGCTGGCGGAATACGGCATCCGCGTGAACGCGCTGGAACCCGGTTTCGCCCCCGGCAGCACCGCCAGCCCGCTGAACGAGGCGCATGTCCAGGCCACCCTGGCCGCCATCCCGCTCGGCCGTGGCTCCTCGCCGGAGGATGTCGGCAACGCTGCGCTATTCTTGGCCAGCAGCGCCGCCGCCTATATCACCGGCGCGACACTGACGGTGGATGGGGGCAATTCGATCGGCAGCCTCGCGGTTCACCAGGAGAAAAAGTCCGCACTCTGAGCACCGGCGGTCGAGGGAAGGCCTGCCTTGGAATAGGTTGGGGGAGTGAACTCCCCCAACCCCCCCCCCTCCTTTTTCTGCAAGTTTCGGTCGCTCCGGTGGCAGCCGACCGCCGCAGCCGCCGGGGCTGCTTCAGCCCCGGCGCGGGCGCTCCCCGCCCGCGCGGCAAAAACTGACAAAAAGAAGAAGAAGAAGAAGAGGGGGTCCGGGGGAGAATTCCTTCTCCCCCGGTTCCGCCCCCCGCCGGATTTGAGGACAGACCCGAATTCCCCCCCTTCTTCTGCCTCTTCACAGGCGGGCCTGCGGCCACGCCCGTCCCGCCGATAACGGAGGGTTAACCGGGATGAAGCAGCTTTCACCCGGTACCACAGGTGCCGCGCTGGCCGGAGCAAAAGCGGAACTGCTACAAGGACCATCCCCCGCCGCGCCATCCCCCCGGCCGGCCTGACCCTTCCGAAGGCAGGGACCATGCGGCTGCCCGCGCTCTACGCCCCCCTCCTCACCGCGGGCCTCGCCCTTTTCGCCGCGCTGCTGGCCGGCAGCCCCGTCGCCCGGGCGGCGGGGCTGGTCTATGTGCTGAATTCCGCCGATGCCACCATCCAGGTCCTGGATGCCGACAGCCGGGCCGAGAAGTCGCGCATCCGCGTGCTGCGCGAGGTGCACCACCTGACGCTGACGCCCGATGGCGGCACGCTGCTGGTGGGCGATTCGGGCGCCAACGAGATGCTGTTCATCAATCCGGGCACGGGCGAGCTGCTGAAGCGCGAGCCGCTGTCGAACCCCTATCATATGGGCTTCAGCCCCGACGGGCGCTTCCTGGTCATCACCAGCCTGCGGCGGGACCAGGTGGACATCTACCGCTGGGACGGCCGCGACCTTTCCCTCGCCGCCCGGCTCGACATGCCGGACATGCCGAGCCACCTCGCCTACAGCCCCGATGGCAAGGTCGTCTACGTGACGCTGCAGGGCAATGGGCTTGTCGTCGCGATCAGCCTGGAGACGCTGCAGCCGCTGTGGAAGGTCGAGATCGGCCCCGAACCGGCCGGTATCATCTGGCACCAGGACAGGCTGTTGGTCGGCGTCATGGGCAGCGACCACGTAGCGGTGCTGAACCCCGAGACCCAGGCAGTGGAGCGCAGGATCGCCGTCGGGCGCGGCGCCCATGCCCTCTTCCCCAGCCCCGCGGGAGACGTCCTCTATGTCACCAGCCGGGTGGACAGCCGCATCACCCTGCTCGATCCCAAGAGCCTCGAGGTGATCCGCAGCCTCGACGTGCCGGGCGGGCCCGACTGCGTCAGCTTCGACCCGCAGGGCCGCCTCTGGGTGACACTGCGCTGGAAGGGGCGCATCGCCATCGTGGATCCGCAGAAAGGCGTGCTGGAGACGCAGCGCGTCGGCCGCTCGCCGCATGGCATCCTCTTCTCGGCCACCGCTCCCGCCGAGCCGGTCACCAACTAGGCGCGCCGGCATGACGACCTCGCTCCGGCCCGGCCGGCGCTCCCTGCTGCGACTCGCCGGGCTGGCGCCGCTGGCCTTCGCCGCGCCCTGCGCCCGGGCGCAGGGCGGGCTCGCCCGCCCGTCCCTGCCGCAATGCCGCGCCGGCACGCTCTATCTCACCATCGACACCGGCTGGGGCCGCGAGGCGGAGATGATCGCCGCCGCCCTGCGGCGGCGCGAGGTGCGCGCCACGCTGTTCCTGGCCAATGAGCCGACCGCCCGCGGCGACACCAGCCTCGGCCCGGCCTGGGCGGAGTTCTGGCGCGCCCGCGCCGCCGAGGGCCATGCCTTCGCCAGCCATACCTGGCGCCACTGGTATTTCGCGGGAGATCCCGGCCCCGGCCGGGTCCGCTACGTCAACCGGCGCGGCCAGGGCGCTGAGGTGCTGGACGCTGCGGCGCTCAGAGCCGAGCTGACGCGGCCGATCGAGGCGCTGCGCAGCATCGCGCCCGAGGCCCGGGTGCTGCCGCTCTGGCGCGCTCCGGGCGGCCACACCACGCCCAATGCGCTGCGCCTCGCCGCGGCCGCCGGCTTCCGCCACCAGGGTTGGACCGCCAACGGCTTCCTGGGTGACGAGCTGAACAGCACCGCCCATCCCAACGACAGGCTGCTCGCCCAGGCGCTCGCCCGCGTGCGCGACGGCGAGGTGCTGATCATGCACTGGGGCGTGCGCAGCCGGCGCGAGCCTTTCGGGCTGGTCTTCGAGGATCTTCTCACCGGGTTGCAGGCAAAGGGCTTCTGCTTCGCCCTGCTGCCCGCGCAAGGTGCCTGAGAGCGGAAAGGGGCGGGCCATGATCGGGGCGCTGCAGGATGGCTGGGACAGTCTGAACGGCTGGATCTTCGAGACGCTGGTGCAGCCGGCGCTCTATGCCTTCGGCCTGATGGCCTGGGCGGAGGATGCCTTCGAGTGGATCGACTTCGCCCTCTTCGGGCTGGTGCAGGTCCTCGTCGTCTACCTTGTCTGCCGGCCGCTGGAGGCCTGGCGCCCGGTGGAGCCGCGCACCGACGGGCGCAGCATCCGCACCGACATCCTCTACACGCTTCTCACGCGGCTCGGCCTGCTGCCGCTGCTGGCCTTCATCCTCTTCGCCTCGCTGGAATCGCGCCTCTCCGGCCTCGTCGCCAGCAGCGGCTGGGTGCCGCCGACGCTGGAGACGCTCTTCCCCGCCCTGCGTGACGCGCCGCTGCTGGCGCTCGCCGTCTATATCGTGGTGCTGGATTTCGGCGAGTACTGGCGCCACCGCTTCCAGCACCGCTTCGACTGGTGGTGGGCCCTGCACTCCCTCCACCACGCCCAGCGGCAGATGACCTTCTGGACGGATGACCGTAACCACATCGTGGATGACCTGCTGACCGCCGTCTGGTTCGGCGGGCTGGCGCTGCTGATCGGTGTGCCGCCGGGGCAGTTCCCCATCGTCGTCGTCGTGCTGCGCGTGGCCGAGGCGTTCAGCCACGCCAATGTCCGCCTTTCCTTCGGGCGTCTCGGCGAGCGGCTGCTGGTTTCGCCGCGCTTCCACCGGCTGCACCACAGCCGCCTCGGCGCCGGGCGTCTCGGCAAGAACTACGCCGTGCTGCTGCCGATCTGGGACTGGATCTTCGGCACCGCCGATTTCCGCCGCGATCTCTTCCCCGCCACCGGCGACAAGCGGCTGCCGGAGGAACTGGCCAGCGGCGGCTGGCTGCGCCAGCAATGGGCGGGATTGCGGCAACTGGGCCTGGCACTGGTCGGCCGCTCGTGAGCGGGAGCAACGCCCGCCGCTCGGCGCCCGCCGCGCTACGCAACCGCGAGCCCATCCTGGCGGTGCTGCGCGAACAGCTCGGCCCCTCCGGGCTGCTGCTGGAGGTGGCCAGCGGCACCGGCGAGCACGCCCTGCACATCGCCGCCGCCCTGCCCGGCTGGACCGTGCAGCCCTCCGACCCCGATCCCGCCGCGCGCGCCAGCATCGACGCCTGGGCAGCCAAGGCCGGCCTGCCCAACCTCCGCCCGGCGCTGGCGCTCGATGCCGCGTCGCCGGACTGGCCGATTCCGGCCGCCGATGCGGTGCTCTGCATCAACATGATCCACATCGCGCCCTGGCGCGCGGCACTCGGGCTACTGGCCGGCGCGGCCCGGCTGCTGCCCGCCGGCGCGCCCCTGGTGCTCTATGGCCCCTACCGCCAGCACGGCGTGCCGCTGGCCGAGAGCAATGCCGCATTCGACCGCAGCCTGCGCGAGCGCAACCCGGAATGGGGTCTGCGCGCGCTTGAGGCGGTGACGGAAGCCGCCATTGCCGCGGGCTTCGCGGCGGGGCCGGTGGTGCCGATGCCAGCCAACAACCTGACAGTGGTGTTCCGCCGGGGCGCGTGACAGAACAAGGTCGGGGGAATGAATTCCCCCGTACCCCCATCTTCTTTTTGTCGGTTTGGCGCTCTGCGACGAGGCGGCGCCGGAAACTCGGAGAAAAAAGAAGGGGGCCTGGGGGAATTCATTCCCCCAGCCTTTCTGCGTGGGGAGCAAGAGAACCCTTGAGCAAGCGCGGCGCCTGGATCCTGGCAGCCATTCTCCTGCTGGTCGCTGGCCCGGCCTGGTTCGGCCTCACCTGGTATCAAGGCCGTGACCGGCTGCTGTCGCAGGCGCCGGAGCGCCACTCCACGCGGCTCGACCTGCCGCCGCAGGAGAGCGAGGTTTCGCTGCCGCTGCGCCTGCCCTTTCCCCTGCTGCGGGATGCTGCCGAGCGGCTGCTGCCGGACAGCTTCAGCGATTCCGGCGAGTCCTCCGGCACGCGCTACCGCTACACCGTGCGGCGGACCAGCGGCGTCACACTCTCCCGCGCGGAGGATGGCGCCCTGCGCGTCACGACGAGCTTGGCGGTGAACGGCGATGGCGGGCTCAGCGGCGGTCTGGCCGACCTGCTGGCGCTCGGCGTCAAGAACTTCGACGCCGCCGCCGAGGTGCAGGCCGATCTCGACCTCGCGCTCGACGAAAGCTGGTGCCCCGTGGTCGGGCTGGAGGTGAACTACCAATGGACCAAGGCGCCGCGGCTGGAGGTCATCGGCGGCGTCTGGATCGGCATCGAGGACCAGGTGAAGGCGCGGGTGGATGCCGCCCTGCGCGACCTGCCGCAGCACCTGCGGGAGGCCATCCCCTGCGACCGCATCCGCCAGGAGATGCAGGAGGCCTGGCGCAACTACGACATTCCCGTACAGCTCCCCGCCGCGCCGCCGCTGCATGTGCTGGTGCATCCGCTCTCGCTCGGCTTCTCCGGCCTGGCGGTGGAACCGGATGCGCTGCGCCTCGGCCTGGCGCTGCAGGCGCGGACGGCGGTGGCCGCCACCGCCGGACGGATGCCGCCCGCCGGCCCTCTGCCGCCGCTGCACCGGGTGCCGGACCGCAATGGCCGCCTGCGACTCTTCATCCCCGTCCGCGCCGGCTACGACATGATCCGCGACTGGGTAATGGAAGAATTCGGCAAGCGCGCCATTCCCTTCGAGGTGGCCGGGGTGCAGGGCACGCTGCGCATCCGGGACATCACCATCTATCCGAGCGCGCCGGCCGTGGCGGCCATCATCCGCTTCGCCGCCGAACTGCCTGGCATTCTGCCCGACACCTCCGGCCGGATCATCCTCTCCGCCCGGCCGGTGGTGGAGCGGGGCGGCACCCGCATCCGCCTCGCCGATATCCGCTTCGCGCGAGACATCGACAGCCTGCTCTGGTCCGCCGCGACCCTGGCCTTCGAGGAGCAGATCCGCGACTGGCTGAGCGGGATCGCCGTCTATGACCTGCGCGGCGGCATCGCCGATGCCCTGGCCGTGCTGCAAAGGACGCTGTCCGACCCTGCCCGCACCGGCGGCCTGCGCCTGACGCTCTCCCAGCCCAGCCTGCGGCTGCAACAGGTGGTGCCGGAATCCGATGCGCTGACCGTGCTGGGCGCCGCGGAAGCCACCGTCAGCGCGGAGGTGACGGCGCTGCCTGGCGGCTGAGAGGGGCAAGCGCCGGTCCGTATGCGCCCGGTGCCATCCGGAGGCCGGCAAAATGCAAGGCAGGGGTGCGTTCTTCCCGTGTTTTTTCCGGCCCGCCTCCCTATATTGAGGCCGACGACGCAATCGCACGTGCCAGGACCCTGCGAGGGCACAGCAACGACGTAACGCGTCCTTTTCGGTCGAGCCGGCCACCCGTGGGCCGGCGCCCCCTAAGGGAACGGATATGTTCGCTGCCTCTCATCGCGCGATGCCCGTCATCGCAACACCGCCCGAACCGCGATCGGCGCGCGCCTGACGCGCCGGGCCTCGGCCCTTTCCTTTCCTCTCCCGCGCTGCCCTGTGCCCGCCCGGCCGGTCCGCCGCACCCCTCCTGCGACGTTGCGAGTTCTGCCCATGGCCCCGATTCGTTCCCGCGCCGCCGTTGCTCCGATCCGCCGCCGCCCCGAGTCGGCGGGTGCCGCCCTGATGCTGCCGGGCGTGAGCGAGCTGGTGGCCGCCGACCGCCCCACCGAGCCGATGCACTGCCTGCGCCCGGCGACCCTCGCCGCGGCCGCCCGCCGCTTCGTGCACGGTTTCCGGGGCGATGTCCTCTATGCCGTGAAGTGCAACCCGGAGCCGGCGGTGCTGCGCGCCCTCTGGGCCGGTGGCGTGCGCCATTTCGACTGCGCCTCGGCGGCCGAGGTACGGCTGGTGCGGCAGATGTTCCCCAAGGCGCAGATCCACTTCATGCACCCCGTGAAGTCGCGCCCGGCGATCCGCGAGGCCTATGAGCGCCACGCGGTGCGGGACTTCGTGCTCGACAGCGCCGAGGAGCTGGAGAAGATCCTGCAGGAGACCGGCGGGGCCACCGATCTCGGTCTGGTCGTACGGCTGGCTATGCCGAAGGGCGGCGCGGTCTATGATCTTTCCGGCAAGTTCGGCGCGCCGCTCGACGAGGCCGTGGCGCTGCTGCGGGCAGCGCGGCCGCGCGCGGTGCGGCTGGGCCTGAGCTTCCATGTCGGCTCCCAGTGCCTGGACCCGGCCGCCTATGGCCGCGCCCTGGCGCTGGCCGGCGAGGCGGTGCGCCGCGCCGGCGTGCCGGTGGAGGTGATCGATGTCGGCGGTGGCTTCCCCGTGGCCTATCCCGACGTCACCCCGCCGCCGCTGGGCGACTACTTCGCCGCTATCGAGGAGGGTTTCGCGCAGCTCGGCCTGCCCGATGCCCGCCTCTGGGCGGAGCCGGGCCGGGCGCTGGTGGCCGCCGGTACCTCCGTGGTGGTGCAGGTGGAGGCCCGACGCGGCGACGTGCTGTACGTGAACGACGGCGTCTATGGCAGCCTCTCGGATGCCGGCGCGCCGGGCTTCCGCTTCCCCGTGCGGATCATCCGCCCGGAGGGCGAGGCCAGCGCCACGCTGCGACCCTTCGCCTTCTTCGGCCCGACCTGCGACAGCGCCGACTTCATGCGCGGCCCCTTCCTGCTGCCCGAGGATATCCGCGAGGGCGACTGGATCGAGGTCGGTCAGCTCGGCGCCTATGGCGGCTGTCTGCGCACCGCCTTCAACGGCTTCGACCGCGCGCGGATGGCCGAGGTGCGGGACCAGCCGCTGCTGGAGACGCCGGGCCATGCCGAGGAGGTCGCCGCGGCGGCCTGAAGAAAGGCTGGGGGAAGGAATTCCCCCAGACCCCCATCTTCTTTTTGCAAGTTTTCGGTCGCGCTTGTGGTGGCCGTAGTCGCCGGGGCTGTATCAGCCCCGGCGTGTACGCTCGTCACCAGCATTGCAAACTGACAAAAAGAAGAAGGGGGTTCGGGGGAATTCTTTCCCCCGACCTTTTTACCGGGGCGCCACCAGCGCCAAGTATTCCCAGACGATTGTCGCCGCCGCCAGGGCGGTGATCTCGGCGTTATCGAAGGCCGGCGCCACTTCCACCACATCCATGCCCTGGAAACCGATTCCGTCGAGCCGGCGCAGAATGGCCTGGGCCTGCCAGCTCGCCAGCCCGCCGATTTCCGGCGTGCCGGTGCCCGGCGCGAAGGCCGGGTCCAGCGCGTCGATGTCGAAGCTCAGATAGGCCGGCGCGCTCTCCACCACCGCGCGGATCCGTGCGGCCACGGTGGCGGGGCCGAGTTCCTGCACCTCCTGCCCGGTCAGCACCGTCACGCCCTGGTCCAGCGTCCAGTCCCAGACCTCGCGCTGCACGGGGGAACGGATGCCGACCTGGATCATCCGGCGCGGGTCCACGATCCCCTCGCGGATGGCGTGGTAGAAGACCGAGCCATGACCGAGCGGCTGGCCGAAATTGTCCGGCCAAGTGTCCACATGCGCGTCGAAATGCACCAGCGCCAGCGGGCCAGAGCGCCGCTTCGAGAGCGCCCGCAGCAACGGCAGGGTGATGCCATGCTCGCCGCCCAGCGCCAGCAGGTGCGGCAAGGGCGCGGCCTGCTCCTCGATCAGCCGCAGGCTGGCGGGCAGGTCGCCAAGGGCGATGCGGAAATCGCCGGCATCCACGAGGGAGAGGGTCGCCGGGTCCATCCAGCGGGTGGGGTGGGCGCCGTCCACCAGCATGCGGCTGGCCTGGCGGATCGCCTGCGGCCCGGAGCGCGCCCCGGCCCGGTTGGTGGTGCCGATATCGAGCGGGATGCCCGCCACGGTGAACCCAGCCTGCTCGCCCCCTGGGGCGCCCCAGGGAGCGCCGAGGAAGCTGGGCGCGGTGGCGAAGGTGGGAACCAGGGACATGCCGGGCCTCCTGCAGGGCGTTGCACGGCCTCGTTACCACGCCCCGAGGCGGGTGGGGAAAGCCGGCGCGGAACGGAAGGCGATCTGGGGGATTCTTTCTCGCCATCCGCGCTCTGCGGAAACCCCTGCGCCCGCCCGCCGGTTTGATGCCCGGGACCGACTCCCGCCCAGCACGGAGGCCCGGCATGTCCGACATCCCCCACGAATCGACCCTGGACGACTCCCTGGCCTTACTCCAGGAGGGGTATACCTTCATCTCGCGCCGCTGCGACCGGCTGGGGACCGACCTGTTCAGTACGCGCCTGATGCTGACACCGGTGGTCTGCATGCGCGGCGCCGAGGCCGCGCGCATCTTCTACGATGGTGCCCGCTTCACGCGGCAGGGCGCCATGCCGCGCACCACGCTGATGCTGCTGCAGGACAAGGGCAGCGTGCAGCAGCTGGACGGTGCCGCGCATCGCCACCGCAAGCAGATGTTCATGGCAATGATGACGCCGGATGCCATCGCCGCGATCGAGGTGCTGCTGGCGCGGCGCTGGCGCGAGGCCGTGGCACGCTGGGAGCAGCAGGAGGAGGTGGCTCTCCTGCCGGCGGCGGGCGAGGTCCTCACCCGCACGGCCTGCGACTGGTGCGGGGTGCCGCTGGCCGAGGAAGAGGCGCCCGAACTGGCGCGCGAGCTGATGGCGATGATCGAGAATGCGGGCAGCATCGGCCCCGGCGTCCTGCTGGCGCTGGGCCTTCGCGAGCGCACCGAGCGGCACATGCGCCGGCTGATCGAGCGCGTCCGCGCCGGCGAGGCGGCGGCACCCGACGGCTCGCCCCTGGCGCGGATCGCGGGGCATCATGAACTGGACGGCACCTTGCTGGACAGCGAGACCGCCGCGGTGGAACTCATCAACCTGCTGCGCCCGATCGTCGCCGTCGCCCGCTTCATGACCTTCGCGGCGCTGGCGCTGCACGAGCATCCGGCGTGGCGCGCACGCTTCGCCGAGGGGAACGAGGACGATCTGGAGCCCTTCGTGCAGGAGGTCCGGCGCTTCTATCCCTTCTTCCCCGTCATCGGCGGACGGGTGCGGGAAGGCTTCGCGTGGTCGGGCCACTCTTTCGAAGAGGGCGACTGGGTGCTGCTCGATCTTTACGGCACCAACCATGACGCCCGGCTCTGGCCGGAGCCCGAGCAGTTCCGCCCCGAGCGCTTCCGTGGCTGGGTGGGGAATCCCTATACGCTGATCCCGCAGGGCGCGGGCGATTTCCTGCAGGGCCATCGCTGCCCCGGCGAATGGATCACCATCGCGCTGCTCAAGCAGACGGTGCGGCTGCTCTGCCGCGAGATGCGCTTCGAGGTGCCGCCGCAGGACCTCAGCGTCAGCCTCGCCCGCATGCCGGCGGCGCCGGCCACGGGTTTCGTCATGAGCCGGGTGCGCGGGAAGGCAGCGCCGCTCGCGGCCTGAGGGCAACAAGGTCGGGGGAATGAATTCCCCCGAACCCCCTTCTTCTTTCTGTCAGTGGAGGGCGGGCTTTGCTGGCGCTGCGTCGCGCCTTGGCCACTGGCCATCCCCGCCCTAGTCTTCCGCGCCTGGCCAGGACGCGCAGCGTCGCTCCATGTGGGATGGCAGCGGAACGCTTCCGGCAAAGCGGGGGGACAATGACAGACAAGCAGCCGATCCGGATCGCGGTGCTCAAATTCTCGCATGAGACCGTGACCTTCCTGCCCTACGACACCACCGTCGAGGACTTCACCTATGCCGGCTCGCCGGCGCGGGGCGAGGCGCTGCTCGCTGCCGAGCCGAAATCCTATATCGGTGGCTTCGTCAAGGTCGCGCGCGAGTTCGACGGCGTCGAGCTGGTCGGCATCGAGTCGCCGCTCGATTCCCGCCGCGGCTCGGGCTCCGGCTGGATCACCACCGAGGCCTTCGAGCAGTTCACCGGCAAGATGGTGGAGGAGCTGAAGGCGCAAGGCCCCTTCGACGGCGTCTATCTTTCCCTGCACGGCGCCATGGGCGTGCGCGGCGTGCCCCGCCCGGAGGCGGAGATCGCCCGCCGCGTGCGCGACGTGGTCGGCCCGAAGGCCTTCATCGCCGCCACCTTCGACCCGCATGGCAACGAGGACGAGGAATTCCTCCGCCACGCCGACATGGCCTTCACCGTGAAGTACTACCCGCATTACGACAGCTACCTGCAGGGCGAGCGAGCGGCGCGCATGCTCGTCCGCGCGATCCGCGGCGACTACAAGCCGACGCATGTGACGGTGAAGGTGCCGATCATTTCACCGACCGTCCTGCAATGGACCGGCGCCTCGCCCTGGATGGACCTGGTCCAGCGCGCGCTCACCTGGGAGGCGCGCGAGCCGGACACCTATGTGAACGTCTTCTTCGGCTTTCCCTGGTCCGACGTGCCGGATGCCGGCATGACCTTCCAGGTGCTCACCAACGGCAAGCCGGAGCTGGCCGAGCGCATCGGCCAGGACATGGCCGGAACAGCCTGGCGCAAGCGCGAGGCGCTGCTCAACTCCGCCAAGGTGCACAAGATCCCCGACGGCGTCGCACTGGCGCAGCAGGCGGTGGCGGAAGGCCGCACGCCGGTCGTGCTGTGCGACCACAGCGACCGCTCCGGCTCCGCGACCTGGCTGCTGCAGGAAATCCTCGCGCGCAGCTTGAAGAAGACGCTGGTGGCGACCGTCGCCGACTCTGCCGCCATCGAGGCGCTTCTCGCCAAGGGCGCCAAGCCCGGCGATGCCTTCGACATGGAGGTCGGTGGTCTTGCCGATGAATCTGCCGGACAGCCGGTGCGGATCACCGGCACCATCCGGGAGATCAGCCAGGGGCTGCGCGAAAGCGCCACCCTGCCCTGGGTGACCATTGCCTTCGGCGAGGGCAATGTTCTCATACTCAGCCCCTATCTCGCGCAGATCATGGAACCCTCATCGCTGCGCAAGGTCGGGCTCGATCCGGATGGATTCGACGTCATCGCCATCAAGTCGCGCGTGCATTTCCGCCGCGGCTTCGACGATACCGGCTTCGCCAAGACTATCCTGCTGGTGGAGCCGCTGGAGCCCTTCCTCGGCACGGTGCGGCTAGATGGCCTGACCTACGAGCATCTCGACCTGAAGAACTATTACCCCTACGGGAATCCGTCCTTCTCGTGAGGGAAAAGATCGGGGGAGAATGAATTCTCCCCCGAACCCCCTCTTCTTTTTTCTATCGGTTTTGCAGCGCTGGCGGAATGCACCCACGCCGGGGCTGGAGCAGCCCCGGCAACCCAGGCGCGACCGGAAACTGGCAGAAAAAAGATGGGGGGTCTGGGGGGAATTCATTCCCCCCAGACTTGTTCACTTCGTCCCGTAGAGCCGATCCCCCGCATCCCCCAGACCCGGCCGGATATAGGCGTGGCTATCGAGCTCGCGGTCGATGCTGCAGGTGAAGACCGGCACGTCGGGGTGGGCTTCCGTCAGCACCGAGACGCCTTCCGGTGCGGCCAGCAGGCAGGCGAAGCGCAGCTGCTCCGCGCCCGCCTGCTTCAGGCGCGAGAGCGCGGCGGCGGCGGAATGCCCGGTGGCCAGCATCGGGTCCACCACGATCACCAGCCGCTCCGAGACGTCATCCGGCAGCTTGAGGTAGTACTCCACTGGCACCAGCGTCTCCGGGTCGCGGTAGAGGCCGATATGGCCGACACGGGCGGAGGGAACGAGGTCCAGCATGCCCTCCATGATGCCGTCACCAGCGCGCAGGATGGAGACGATGCAGAGCTTCTTACCGGCGAGGCGTGGCGCCTGCATCGGCTCCAGCGGCGTCTCGATCTCGACATTCTCGAGCGGCAGGTCGCGCGTCAGCTCATAGGCCATCAGCAGGCTGATCTCGCGCGCCAGGCGGCGGAACTCGCCGGTCGAGGTCTGCTTCTGCCGCATCAGCGTCAGCTTGTGCTGCACCAGCGGATGCCGGATCACCGTCACGCTGTCGGGCACGGGCTGGGAGGGGGCGTCGGTCATCGGGCGTTCCATCAGAATACGGTTCCATCGCTGACGACCTGGAGCGGTGGGCCGCCCCCCGGCCGCAGCGCGCGGGCGATGCGGCGCCCGGCGGCCCAGGTGCCGCCCTCCAGAACCCGGGCCAGCGGCAGGGCGGCGGCGTCCAGCCCGAGGCGGGCGCGCACCAACTCGGCCAGCCGGTCGAGCAGCGCCACCGTCAGGGCGCGCCACTCGACGATGGCGGGGTGATCCACCGGCAGGACCTTCCGTGCGAGCGCCGGGTCGCGCAAGGATAGCACGCCGAGATCGAGCAGCAGCCCGCCATTGCGGTATTCCGGCAGCCCGGTCAATGCGTCGAGGGCGAGAACCGGGATGCCGGCCTCCTCCATCACCTCCGCCAGCGAGTAGCTGAGCCATTGCGAGAGCTTGTGGAAGGGCACCAGCCCCGGGGCGGGCCCCTCCGGCGCGGCGAGCGGATGGCGCCAGACATCGCCCAGGTTCTCGCCATCCAGGGTGATCCGCGCCGGCCAGACCGGCGCCAGCCCCTCCAGCACGGCGGCCAGGATGGCGGCGGCCGGCAGCCCTTGCGGCGTGGCGGTGGCGCGCAGGTGGTCGAACAGCCCGCCCGGGCGCGGTGGCGCGCGACCGAACAGCGCGGGCGAGAGCCGCAGTGCGGCGCCGAGATTGCGCATCAGCGCGGCGCGGCCTTCCAGCCCGGCCAGCGGATTGCCCGGCCCGACCTGAAAGGCGGCGCCGAGCGCCTCCGCCGTCAGCGCCTCCAACCCCGACGCATCCACCCGCAGCCTGTCCTCCGGGTCGCTGGAGAAGAGCCCGGCGGCGAAGGCGTGCAGGCTGGCGACACCCAGCCCTTCGGAGCGGGCGAGCTTCGTGCCGTCCGGCTCGGTGAAGGCCCAGTCCGGCCCTGCGCCGGCGTCCAGCAGCACCGCGACGACGCAAAGATCGATGCGGCGCCGCGCCGTCTCAGCCGGCTCCTCGCCGGCCAAGCGCGCCACCAGCGCGCCCCAGCGGTCCACCCCGCCCGCGGCGAAGTGGCGCCAGCGCGCGTGGTAGGGGATGGCGAGGTCCGGATAGTTCTGCCGTATGGTCTCGGCGACATAATCCGCGGCGGCGGGCAGGCGCTCCGGGTGCAGCGCGAAATGCAGCAGCGCGTCCGCCTCGGCCAGGCGCAGCAGGGCGTGGCAGCGCGCCCGGATGGTCTCCGGGCGGCGCAGCAGCTTCACGGCCTCGCTGGTCCCCCCGCCAACGCTCAAAGCGCGCGGCCCTTGGCGAGGGCGAGTTCTGCCGCATCCGGCACCACTTCGGTGAAGTAGCCGGCGGCCTTCTTGGCATCCATCTCCACCCGCGCATCGGCCGGGATCAGATTCTCGGGGATGGGAATGCGCGCCACCACCTCGATACCGCTCCCGGTGATCGGCGCGAATTTCATGTTGCTCATCGAGACCAGCCGGTCGATGCGGGTGATGCCGAGCCAGTGCAGCACATCCGGCATCAGCTCCTGGAAGCGCATGTCCTGCACGCCGGCGACGCATTCCGTGCGCTGGAAATACTGCTCCGCGCGGTCGCCGCCCTCCTGCCGCTTGCGCGCGTTGTAAACGAGGAACTTCGTCACCTCGCCCAGCGCCCGCCCCTCCTTGCGGTTGTAGACGATGATGCCGACCCCGCCTTCCTGCGCCATGCCGATGCAGGCCTCGATGCCGTGCGCGAGATAAGGGCGGCAGGTGCAGATATCGGAGCCGAAGACGTCCGAGCCGTTGCACTCGTCATGGATGCGGCAGGCGATCCTGGTTTCCGGCTTCCCCAGCTTCCCCGGGTCGCCGAAGAGATAGACGGTCATGCCGCCGATCGGCGGCAGGAAAACGCGCAGATCCGGCCGCGTCACCAGCTCGGGGAACATGCCGCCGGTCTGCTCGAACAGATGGCGGCGCAGTTCCGTCTCGGTGATGCCGAAGCGCACGGCGACGCCGGGCAGCCACCAGACCGGCTCGATGGCGATCTTGGTGACCCGCACATCGCCATTGGCCAGCAGCACCTCACCATCCGGCGCCAAGCGCCCGGCCCGCATCGCCTCCGTCACCTCCGGCATGTTCATATGCGCGCGCGTCACCGCGATGCTCGGCCGGATGTCCTGCCCGGCCGCCAGTTGGGCGGCATAGACCTCGGGCACCAGATGGCCCCAGGGGTCGAGCGAGACGATCTTCGAGGGCTCGCTCCAGGCGGGGAAGGGGCCGATCGGCACCGCCGGGCGCGTGTTGCTGAAATCCGGCCGGTGGTCGGCGCGGAGCTGCCCGGAGGCAACGGCTAGCGCGCGATAGAGCGCATAGGAGCCGGCATGGGTGCCGATGGCATTGCGCGCCGCCGGGTTCTGCAGCGTGGCGATGACCGGGCCACGCCGCAGCGGGTCGGCCTCGCCCCAGGCGAGCGGCGGAGCCAGAGCGGCGCCACGATGGGGGTGGGAGGTCAGGATGATGGGGCGCGGCACGCCGCCCTTGCCATCGCGCAGTCGGTTCAAACCGGTCATCGTCGCGGTTCCACCTCCATGGACCGCATCGGCCTCCGCCCCCTCGGGCGGGCTGATGCGGCGGCCAGGAAAGGCTAGGAGCAACTTGACCGAACGGTCAATCTTGTTCAGTGGCGCAGCGTCTGCCCAAGCCCGGAGCGTTGAGGTACCCCGAATGGCGCGAAAGGAGGCGCAAACTCTCCCGACCGGCGGCCGTGCCTGGCAGCGCCAGCAGCGCATCGGGCACATTCTCGCCGCCGCCGAGCGGGTCTTCGCCGAGGCGGGCTTCGAGGGCGCCAGCATGTCGGGCCTCGCCGCCGCCGCCGACCTGCCCAAGGCCAACCTGCACTACTACTTCGGCACGAAGGAGGCGCTCTACACGGCGCTGCTGGATAGCATCCTGACGCTCTGGCTTTCCGCCACCGACAGCATCCGCCCCGAGAACGACCCGGCCGAGGCGCTCACCGCCTATATCCGCGCCAAGATGCACTGGTCCCGCACACGGCCCCATGCCTCGAAGGTCTTCGCCAATGAGGTGCTGCACGGCGCCCCCTATCTCGGCAGCTATCTGGCGGGCGAGCTGCGGGCGCTGGTGCAGGAGAAGTCCCGCGTGCTGGAAGGCTGGATCGCCGAGGGCCGCATGGAGCCGGTCGATCCGCCGCACCTGTTCTTCGCCATCTGGGCGATGACGCAGACCTATGCCGATTTCGAGGCGCAGATCCGGGCCGTGCTGGACCGGCCGGAACTCACCGCGCAGGACCATGCCCAGGGCACCGATCTGGTGCTGCGGCTGGTGCTGAAGGGCTGCGGGCTGCGCTTCAGCGAAGGGAAAAGGCTGGGGGAATGAATTCCCCCAGACCCCTTCTTCTTTCTGTCAGTTCCCGCGCCCGTTTGCAGGGAGCGCTCCAAACTCGAAGAAAAAAGATGGGGGTCTGGGGGAATTCATTCCCCCAGCCTTCCTGGACCGGGGTTGAATAAAGCCCCAGGCCGCGTTCAAGAGCATTGTGCAACCGCGCGCCCGGTGCGCAGCTTGTGCTAGGTGTCGGCGCCAGGGACAGGAAAGGGGAGCCGCCATGCGGCTGGATGGACCGGAAAGCCGGAATATCGAGGACCGTCGCGGCAGGGGTGGCATGCGGCGGGGCGGCATTGCCGTGGGCGGCCTGGGCGGCGTGGCCCTGGTGCTGCTCTGCCTCTTCCTCGGGGTGGATCCCTCGATCCTGTTCACCGACATGCAGAGCGGCGGCGGGCCGGTGGCGACCCAACAGAGCGCCCCGACGGCGAATGGCGAGGACCCGGAGCGGCGTTTCGTCGCGCAGGTGCTGGGTGACACGGAGCAGGTCTGGAAGACGCAGTTCCAGCAGCTCGGCCGCACCTATCGCGACCCGGCGCTGGTGCTGTTCACCGGTGCCACGCAGTCGGGCTGCGGCACTGCGCAGGCGCAGGTCGGACCCTTCTATTGCCCGAACGACGAGCGGGTCTATATCGACCTCGACTTCATGGCCCAGCTTCAGCGCCAGCTCGGCGCCAATGGCGACTTCGCCGCCGCCTACATCATTGCGCATGAGGTGGGGCATCATGTGCAGAACCAGCTCGGCATCCTGGACCTGACGCGCAGGCTGCAGGAGCAGTCGGGCGACCCGGCCGATGCCAATGCCATCCAGGTGCGCGTCGAACTGCAGGCCGACTGCTTCGCCGGGCTCTGGGCCCGACAGGCCGACCAGGCGCGCGCCATCCTGGAGAAGGGCGATGTCGAGGAGGGGCTGAACGCCGCCGCCTCGGTGGGCGATGACCGCCTGCAGCGCCGCGCCCAAGGGCGGGTGCAGCCCGAGAGCTTCACCCACGGCAGCTCGGAACAGCGCGTGCAGTGGTTCCGCACCGGCCTGCAGCGCGGCGAGCTGGCCGCCTGCGACACCTTCGCCGGGCTGCGCTAAGGATCAGGATCTCCGCCCCCTTGAGGAATGTGGGGGCCTGGGGGAATTCAATTCCCCCAGGGGGGAGCGGGAGGGTCGGCGCCCCTCCCGCTCCCCCCTGCCATGACGCCGCCCACGGCCTGCGGTATAGGGCGGAGATGGACATGCAGCGCCTTCCCCTGGCCCTGACGATGGGCGAGCCCGCCGGCATCGGCGGCGAGATCGCCGCCAAGGCCTGGAGCGCCCTGCGCCAGGAGGGCCCGGCCTTCCTGTTCCTCGGCGACCCTGCCCTGCTGCCCGGCGTGCCGCACCACCGCATCGCCCACCCGGCCGAGGCGGCGGCGGTCTTTCCCGAGGCCGTGCCCGTGCTTCCGCTCGCCCTTCTGGCGCCTGTCACCCTCGGCCGGCCGGACCCGCGCAATGCCGGCCCGGTGATCGCCGCCATTGAGCGGGCCGTGGCGCTGGCGCAAGCGGGCGAGGTCGGTGGGGTGGTCACCAACCCGATCCAGAAGTCAGTGCTGACCGCCACCGGCTTCCGCCACCCCGGCCATACCGAGTTCCTGGCCGAGCTGGCCCCGGGCGATGGCCCGCCGGTGATGCTGCTGGCCGCCGCCGGGCTGCGGACCGTGCCCGTCACCATCCACCAGTCGCTGCGCAGCGCCATCGAGCGGCTCGATGCGGCGCTGATCTGCCGTATCGCCCGCGCCACCGCCGCCGGGCTGCGGCGGGATTTCGGCATCGCCGCGCCGCGCCTCGCCTTCGCCGGGCTGAACCCGCATGCCGGGGAGGACGGCACCATGGGCACCGAGGACCGCGACATCATCGCCCCCGCCATCGCCACGCTGCGCGCCGAGGGGATCGACGCACGCGGCCCCTTCCCCGCCGACACGCTGTTCACGCCGCATGCCCGCGCCGGCTACGATGTCGCCCTGGGTATGTATCACGACCAGGCGCTGATCCCGGTGAAGACGCTGGACATGGCCGGCGGCGTGAATGTCACCCTGAACCTCGCGGTGGTGCGCACCAGCCCGGACCATGGCACGGCACTCGACATCGCCGGGCGCGATCGCGCCGACCCCGGCAGCCTGATCGCCGCGCTGCGCCTCGCCGCGCAACTCGCCGCCCATCGCAGGAACCAAGCCGCATGATCCCGCTGCGCCTCTCGGTCAATGTCGATCACGTCGCCACGCTGCGCAACGCGCGGGGCGGGCGCTTTCCCTGCCCGGTCGAGGCGGCGCGCGCCTGCCTCGCCGCCGGGGCGGACGGCATCACCGTGCATCTGCGCGAGGACCGTCGCCATATCCGCGACGAGGATGTGCAGCGGCTCGGCGCCGAGCCCGGCCTGCGGTTGAACTTCGAGATGGCGGCGACGGAGGAGATGGTCGGCATCGCCGAGGGCCTGCGCCCCGCCGCCTGCTGCATCGTGCCGGAGAAGCGTGCCGAGTTGACCACCGAAGGGGGTCTGGACGCGCGCGGCGCCGGGCCCTTCCTGGGCGAGGCGGTGCGCCGGCTTTCCGCCGCCGGCATCGAGGTCTCGCTCTTCGTCGAACCCGATCCGGCGCAGATCGCCGCCGCCGCTGCGCTCGGCGCCCGGGCTGTGGAACTGCACACCGGTCCTTATGCCGACGCGCCCGCCGCGCAGCGCGGCCCGCTGCTGGCGCGCCTGCGCGCGGCGGCGGCGGCGGCGGCCGGGCACGGGCTCACCTGCCACGCCGGCCATGGGCTGGACTATGAGAGCGTGCGCGGCATCGCCGCCATCCCGCAGGTCGTCGAGGTCAGCATCGGGCATTTCCTGATCGGCGCCGCCGTCTTCCAGGGCCTGCCGGCGGCGGTCGCAACGATGCGCGCCGCCATCGCGGCCGGTCGTGCCGAGGGCGCCGGTACAGCCTGACGCCGCCATCGCGCAGCAAAAGACAACCCTCCCGGGCATTCGGCGATCAAAATTCCCGCACACCAATTGCGCCGCGGTGGCACGGCGGTGCAGGTTGCCTGCAGCCTGCGCGGAGGAACAAGGTGTTTTGGAAGGGGCTTCCTGCCCGATTGACAGCGTTGACCCCTTTTCTTCGCCCCCCTCGCGAAGCCGGCCCCCATCCCTCCGGCGTCATTACAGCGGGGCCCCGCCAGCTGCCGCTCGCCGGGCATCTGGCGCTGCTCTGCCTCGTGCTGCTCGTGCCGGTGCTGCTGCTGTCGGGCAGCCTCGTCCAGATCTACCTGACCGCCCAGCGCGGCGTGCTGCGGCACGAAGCACTCTCCCGCGCGCAAAGCATCATGACGCTGCTGGAGCGGGACATGGAGGGGCAGGTCGCCGCCCTGCAGGTCATGGCCGCCAATCTGGCCCTGGAAGCGCCTGATGCCGCCAGCTTCAGCCGTCAGGCGCGCACGGCCGGCTCTCTGCTGGGCGGCCGGATCCTGCTGCACCGGACCGAGGATGGGCGGGCCGCACGGACCGCGCCGGTGATCTCGGCACCCGGCGCCGCCCCGCCGGCGGACGACCAGGGCAGCTTCGCCCGGGCCCGTCGCGACCGGGCGCCGGCCATCTCGGGGCTGGTGCGGATGGGGCCGGGGGAGGCCTTCTCGGTCGTCATCACCGTGCCGGTGCTACGGGACAACCAAGTGGCCTCTCTCCTCAGCCTGGCGATGAATCCCGACCGCCTGCTCGAGCGCCTGCGGCAGGTGCGGCTGCCCGAGGGCTGGGTCGCGCTGATCGTGGACGGGCAGCGGCACATCATGGTCCGCTCGGAACGGCAGGAGGAGTTTCAGGGCCGGCTCATCTCCGAGGCGGCACAGGAGGCCAGCGGCGCCGCCTCGAACTTCTGGTCCGGGCGGAGCATGACCGGCGAGCCGGTGCTGGTCGCCTCCGCCTTCTCCTCCGAACTCGGCTGGCGCACTGGCATCCTGGTGCCGGCCCGCATCGCCGAGGCGCCGCTCCGCCGCTCTCTGTGGCTGCTCGGGGCCGGTGCGGGGCTGCTGGCGGCGCTGGCGATCGGTCTGGCGGTGATCTTCGCCAGGCGCATTGCGCACCCCGTGCAGCAGTTGGTGCGCATGGCTCAGCAGCTCGGGCGCGGCACGGCGGTGCAGCCGATCGCCACGCCGATCCGCGAGGTGTCGGAGGTGGGGGCGGCGCTGGCCGAGGCCAGCAAGGCCCTGCGCCAGCGCGAAAAGGCCCTGGCCGAGAGCGAGGCGCGTCTGGCGCGGGCGCTGCATGCGGCCCGTATCGGCACCTGGGACTGGGAGGTGGAAACCGATGTGCTGACCGGCTCAGTGGGCTGCGAGGCGCTCTACGGCGTGGCCGAGGAGCACATGCCAACCCATGCGGCGATGGAAGCGGCGGTCCATCCGGAGGATCGCGGCCTGCTGCGCGCCGCCGTTGCCGCGGCGCTCGATCCGGCCGGGCCGGGGCATTACGACGCGCTGTTCCGCGTCGTCTGGCCGGACGGGCGGATCCGCTGGCTGCATCGCCAGGGCGCGGTGGTGGAGCGGCGCCTCGACGGCCGGCCACTGCGGCTGAGCGGCGTGGTGATGGACGTCACCCCGGCGCAGGAGGCCGCCGAGCGCGAGCGGCAGCTGGCCAGCGAGGTGGACCACCGGGCGCGCAATGTGCTGACCGTGGTGCAGTCCGTGCTGCGCATGAGCCGTGCCGACGACCCCACACGCTTCGCCGAGGCGGTGAAGGGCCGCGTGGCAGCGCTGGCGCGGGCGCATACGCTGCTGGCCAGCGGCCAGTGGCTCGGCAGCGAGTTCCACAGCGTGGCGGGGGAGGCGTTGGGCGTCTACCACCAGTCCGGGCGGATCTCGCTCAAGGGCCCGGCGCTCACTATCGCGGCGCATGCGGTGCAGCCCCTCGTGCTGGTGCTGCACGAGCTGGCGACCAATGCGGCGCAGTATGGCTCCCTCTCCGGCGATCAGGGGCAGGTGCTGCTCTCCTGGATGCGCCTGGAGGACAGCCTGATTCTCTGCTGGCGCGAGAGCGGCGGCCCGCCGGTGCGCGAGGCGCCGGGCCAGGGCTTCGGGCTGAAGGTGGTGGAAAACACGGTCCGGCGGCAGCTCGGCGGCACAGTGGAGATCCGCTGGGAACCGGCGGGGGTCAACTGCCGGATGCGCTTCGAGGCCACCCGGGTGGTGCAACAGGGCAGCGGTACGCCGCCCGCCATGCTGCTGCCCGGCCACCCGGGGCCTATGCCGCTGCGGGCGTGAGGCGGCCGTGCCCCCCCGCCCGCCCGGCCTGCGCCTGCCTTAGCGCAGCTTGCCGGCCCGCGGGTCCTTCCGCGCGACACGGGAGAGCAGGTATTCGACCTCGCTCTTCGCCTTGGCGGTCAGGGCCGCACCCGGCTTGCGCTGCGCGTCGGAGGCGATGATGCCGCGCCGCGCCATCACGTATTTCCGCACTGCGAGGCCGGTCGGGCCCTGCTGCTGCTCGTAGCGCAGCAGCGGCAGATGCGCGTCGAACAGATCATGCGCGGCGTCGCGCTGCCCCTCGGCCTGCAGGCACACCACGTCGCAGAGCATGTCGGGGAAGGCGTAGCCGGTCATGGCGCCATCCGCGCCGCGCTCCACCTCGAAATCGAGGAACAGGCCGCCATTGCCGCAGAGGATGGAGATCGGCCGCATCGAGCCGTCCGCCTGGAAGCCGCGCAGCGTGGAGATCTTCTCCAGACCCGGCCAGTCCTCGTGCTTCAGCATGACGCAGGAGGGGTTCTCCTGCACGATCCTGCGGATCACCGCCGGCGTCATCACCACGCTGAAGGTCTGCGGAAAATCCTGGATGACGAAGGGGACGTCCTCGCCGATCGCTTCCGCCGCCTGACGGTAATAGGTGGTGATCTGGTCGTCGGTGCGCAGCGTGTTCGGCGGCGCGATCATCACGCCGGCGGCGCCGCGGTCCATCGCCGCGCGGGCCAGCCCGCGCATGGCGGCGAAGCCGGGCGCGGAGACGCCGACGATCACCGGCAGCCCCTCGGCGCGGCGGATGAAGCGGGTGGCGATTTCCAGCGCCTCGGACTGGTCGAGCTTCGGCGCCTCGCCCATCACGCCGAGCACCGTCAGACCGGTGCTGCCGACCTCGCGGTAGAAATCGGTCATGCCATCGATCGACTCGAAATCGATCCGGCCGTCGGCGTGGAAGGGGGTGGGGGCGATGGGATAGACGCCCCGCGCGGTGTGGTCGAGCGGCATAGTTTCCTCCGGCTGACGCGAAGCCCTGGTTTACCGGAGAAGCCGCCGGGCGGGAACCGGCCCTTTCCCCACCCTCAGCCGAGCCGCGCCAGCATCGCCCGCGCCAGTTCCACCTCCTCAGCATTCACCCCGTGGAAGCCGCCCTCGTAGAGCCGGGTGGTGACCGCTGCGCCGAGGCCGCGCAGCACCGCCTCGCTCTCCAGCACGCGCTGCTCGGGGATGTGGAAATCCTGCCGGCTGCAGCCGAGCAGCACGGGCGTGCCGCCGAGGACATCCGTCGCCTCGACGGCCCGCAGCGTATCGCCGATCAGCCCACCGCTGAGGCCGATCACGGCGCCCAGCGGGGCGCGCCGCCGGGCCAGGAATTCCAGCGCCAGGCAGGCGCCCTGCGAGAAGCCGAGCAGCGCCACCCGCTCCGGCGGCAGGCCGGTCCGCGCCACGAGGTCGTCCAGCACGGAAAGGGCCGAGGAGAGCCAGGGCTCGTTGCGCGCCGGCGGCTCCAGGAAGCGGTGCGGGTACCAGGTGTTGCCCGCCGCCTCCGGCGCCAGACAGGCGATCCCCGGCCCCGCCACATGGGCGGCAAGGCCGAGCATGTCCGCCGCATCGCCGCCGCGTCCATGCACCAGGATCAGCGCTGCCCGGGCCTCCGCCAGCGCCGCGCCGGCCTGGGCCACCGGGCGACCGGCATGCGGGCCGCTGCCGCCGGTGTGCAACAGGGCGCTCACAGCGGCTTCAGCCTGCGCTCGATGGCCGCGCGCTGCGGCTCCAGGAAGGGCGGCAGGGCGAGGCGCTCGCCGAGCTGGTCCTTCGGCTCGTCGGCGTCGAAGCCGGGGCCGTCCGTCGCGATCTCGTAGAGGATGCCATTCGGCTCCCGCACATAGAGCGAGCGGAAGTAGTAGCGATCCACCGGGCCGCTGGAGCGCAGGCGGAGCTGGTTGAAGCGGTCCACCCAGTACCCGTACTCCTCGTCCCGCACGCGGAAGGCGACGTGGTGCACGCTGCCGGCGCCGGGCTGGTGCGCCGGCAGATGCGGCTCGATCCGCATGTGCAGCTCCGCCGCCGGGCCGCCCTCGCCCATCTCGTAGACCTGCACATCGACGGGCCGCGCCTCCTCGGTGCGGTAGGTGCGGCCGCGGCGCATCGCCATCACGTCGGTGACGAAGGCGTCCGAGCGGCGCAGATCGGGCACGCTCATGGTGATCGGGCCGAGGCCGCGGATCTGCTGCTCCGCCGGCACCGGGCTGCGCGCCCAGGGATGCGCCTCGCCAGCGCCGCCGTCATCCACCAGCGCCAGGCGCTGCCCCTCGGGGTCCTCGAAGAGGAGCTGCAGGCGGCCATCCACCTCCCGGATCGGCTCGGCGGTGACACCCTGCGCCGCCAGCCGCTCCGCCCAGAAGCGCAGCGCCGCCTCGCCGTTCACGCGCAGACCGGTGCGGGTGATGCTGTGGGTGCCGCGCCGCTCGCGCTCCACCGGCCAGTCGAAGAAGGTCAGGTCGGTGCCCGGGCTGGCCTCGCCATCGGCGTAGAACAGGTGATAGGCGCTGGTATCGTCCTGGTTCACCGTCTTCTTCACCAGCCGCATGCCCAGCACGCGGGTGTAGAAGTCGTGATTGCCCCGCGCATCGGCGGAGACAGCGGTAAGATGGTGGATTCCGTGCAGCTGCATGGCAGCCTCCCTTGCGCAAGCCGCGTGGCGCGACCGGCGCGGATGGTCCTTTCCATCCGCGGCATGGCTTGCGCCGCCAGCCTCGTCTCTGCTGGCCCGGTTCGCGCCGCGGCCGGGGATCGGCGGCGGCGACCGGGCCGAAGTCGGTAGGCGGGGCGGCTGCGCCCCGCGATGGCGCCTCAGCCCCGCCCGCGCACCAGCGCGGCAGTCACCTCGGCCACGTGACGGCCCTGGTACTTGGCCATCTCCAGCTCCGCCTCGCTCGGCAGGCGGGAGCCATCGCCATTGGCAATGGTCGAGGCACCATAGGGCGTGCCGCCGTTCACCGTGGTGATGTCGGTCAGCCGCTTCTCGCTGTAGGGCAGGCCGACGACGATCATGCCGAAATGCATGAGGTTGACGATGGTGGAGGTGATCGTCGTCTCCTGCCCGCCATGCTGGCTGGCGGTGGAGGTGAAGACCGAGCCCACCTTGCCGACCAGCTTGTCCTGGAACCACAGCCCGCCGGTCTGGTCGAGGAAGTTGGCCATCTGCGAGGCCATGCGGCCGTAGCGCGTCGGCGTACCGATGATGATGGCGTCGTAGTCCACCAGCTCGTTCACCGTGGCGATGGGCGCCGCCTGGTCGAGCTTGAAGTGGCTCTTCGTCGCGATCTCTTCCGGCACCAGTTCCGGGACGCGCTTCACGGCGACCTCGGTGCCGGCCACCTGCCCGGCGCCCTCGGCCACGGCTTTCGCCAGTGTCTCGATATGGCCGTAGCTCGAGTAGTAGAGGACCAGGATCTTGCTCATGGGGCGGTTCCTTGTGCGGAAAGCGATGCGGGGAAGGTGCGTTCTTGGCCGCGAACGCACAACGCCTTGCGGGGAAACGCATCGTTCGCTAGACGCGAACGATGCGGCCCGATCCCGAAGCCTTGGCCACCTTCGTCCAGGTGGTGGACAGCGGCACCCTCACCGCAGCGGCGGCCCGGCTCGGCCTGGCGAAGTCGGTGGTCAGCAAACGCGTGGCCCTGCTGGAAACGCAGCTTTCCGCCAAGCTGTTGCATCGCGCGCCC
>DATMRU010000072.1:0-30647 GCA_035565935.1 Roseomonas sp. | reverse complement strand
GCAACCAGGTTGAGCGGCTCTGGGCACGGCTGAAAGAGTGGCGTGCCGTCGCCACACGCTACGAGAAAACCGCCCAATCCTTCCTCGGCGTCCTCTGCCTGGCCGCCTCGCTCGATTGGCTCAAGAGCTAACGAACCCTAGCAGCCATGTCGTCTCGCAGGAGCGTGCCAGGCTGTGCGCCCTGTCCGGTGCACGACTCGCCTTCTGTCGATGCTACCTGTGCAGGACCTTCGCACCCGTGGACATACCGGTGGCGAGCTCCTACCGGGCGGGGACGAACCTAGCCTTTCAGCTCGGGGGCCTGTCATGGCCCTCTTGCGGGAGGTGCGCTCGATGCCGCTGCTCGGAATGCTGT
Organism: Roseomonas sp.; assembly: GCA_035565935.1. Taxonomy (GTDB): domain Bacteria; phylum Pseudomonadota; class Alphaproteobacteria; order Acetobacterales; family Acetobacteraceae; genus Pseudoroseomonas. The sequence continues at coordinate 30,292 of DATMRU010000072.1, read as the reverse complement.
TCGCCCTCGATTGCTAGCGATGCTGCTGCTGTACTGCCGCGATCCGAGCCGTGCCATGATGCCCCTTGTCGCGGGGCTCCTCGGCTCGCGGATACAGCCGCGCCCCTGCCCGGGAGTGATGAAGATGGCCAAGCCGCATCCGCCTGCCGCCGGCACTTTTTGGACAGAACCCGAGGGAAATCTGCTTAATCGCCTTTCAGCCTCACCCAAGGGTCTCTCCTCGGCACAGGCGCGGAGGCGCCTCGCCATACATGGCTTGAACACCACCGTCTCAACCCTGCACCACAGCCTCGCGCGCCGTATCATGCTCCGGGCTGCGGAGCCGCTGATTGCCATTCTGCTCATCGCCGCAGCCGTCTCAGGGCTGACAGGTGATATTCCGGGCTTCCTGGTGGTGCTGGGGATCGTGGTCTTCTCGGTCACATTGGACGTGATTCAGGAAGGCCGGGCCACCGCCGCTGCACAGGCACTGCAGCAGGCAGTGGCCCTAAAGGCCACAGTGCTGCGCGACGGCAAGCCCGTGCTCCTGCCTGTGGAGGAAATTGTTCCGGGCGATGTCGTGCAACTCGGCCCCGGCAACCTCGTGCCTGCCGATGGCATCATGCTCAGCGGTACCCTGGCGCAGGTGAATGAGGCCATCCTGACCGGCGAGCCATATCCGGTGAATAAGGGACCCAGTTCTACTGTCGGTGCCGATGTAGCGAAAGCCGCTTCCGGCCTTTTCGCAGGCACGGCGATGATCTCCGGCAACGCCGCTATGCTGGTTGTTTTGACTGGCGCAGCGACCCGCCTCGGCGCCATCTCCGGCGCTGTGGCGGCGCGGCGGCCGGCGCCTGCCTTCGAGCGCGGCCTGCGAAGCCTCAGCCTCCTTATCCTGCGGCTCACCGCCTTCCTCGCGTTATTCATCCTATTGGCGCATCTGGCTTTCCATCGACCTCCGCTGGAGAGCTTCCTGTTTGCCGTCGCCCTCGCGGTTGGGCTGACACCGGAGCTGTTGCCGATGGTGACCACGGTCACCCTCTCGCGCGGCGCCTTACGAATGGCGAAGCGGAAGGTGATCGTGAAGCGGCTGGCCGCCATCCATGATCTTGGCGCCATGGATGTGCTCTGTACCGACAAGACTGGGACGCTGACGGAGGCCCGCATTGCCATGGTGGGCACCTTAGGGGCAGATGGGACTGCCGCGCCGCGCGCGCTCGAAATGGCTCTGGTCAACGCAGGGTTCAGCAGTGGCCCGGCTTCGACGCTAGATGCCGCTATCCTGGCGGCTGCATCAGGCGGCGCGGCGGCAGGCTGGCAGCGGCTGGGAGAGTTGCCATTCGATTTCGAGCGCCGGCGCAGTAGCGTCATTGCCCTCTCGCCCGAAGGGCGGCGCCTGCTGGTAGTGAAGGGAGCACCGGAGTCGGTGCTTGGCCACTGCTCGGCGCGGGAGGGCGGCACCTTTGACGCCGCTGCACTGCATGCCGTCCTGACGCGGCCTGAGGCGGAAGGACTGCGGCTACTGGCGGTCGCATGGCGCGAACTAGAACCGGGGGAGGAGGTCTCTAGCCCGGAGGCAGAACGGAATCTGACCTACGCGGGCGCCTGCCTCTTCTCCGATCCGCCCAAGAGTTCCGCCAGCGGCGCCGTGGCCCGGCTCGCGGTCCTGGGCGTGCGGGTCAAGATCCTGTCGGGGGACGCGGCACCGGTGCTCCGCCACGTGGCCATCACGCTCGGTATGCCCGCAGGCAGCGTGCTGACTGGTGAGGAGATCGCCCGGATGTCCGATGCCGTCCTCGCCGCGCAGGTGCAACGCGTGGACCTTTTTGCGCGGCTGGCGCCGGAACAGAAGCGCCGTGTCGTCCTGGCGCTGAAGAACGTGGGCCACAGCGTCGGATTCCTGGGCGACGGCATCAATGATGCGCCGGCAATCCGGGCCGCAGATGCCGGCGTGTCGGTGGAGGATGCAACAGAGGTCGCGCGGGCGGCAGCCGACCTGATCCTGCTGGAGCCGGACCTTGGCGTTCTGACGGAAGGGGTGGAGGAGGGGCGCCGCACCTATGCCAACGTCATGAAGTACGTCCGCATGGGCACCTCCTCTAATTTCGGCAACATGTTGTCCGTAGCGATTGCTTCGTTAGCAATTCCGTTCTTGCCGCTGCTGCCAGCACAGATCCTGCTGAACAACTTGCTTTACGACCTTTCCGAGCTCGGCATCCCCTTTGACAGGGTGGATGAAGAGGATCTGGCCAAGCCGCATGGCTGGCACATGCGAGAGGTCCTGCGGTTCATGCTGGTACTCGGCCCGCTGTCCTCATTGTTCGACCTTGGTGCCTTCGTAATGCTGCGCTGGGCCGGCGCGGCGCCGGCCGAGTTCCGGACGGCGTGGTTCCTGGAGTCGATGGCGACACAGATCTTGGTGATTTTTTTTATCCGGAGTAGCCGCCCGGTCTGGAAGGTCGCGCCGCCGCATCCCGTGCTGCTGGCAACCTCGCTCGGTACACTCGCCGCCGCCGTATTCTTGGCGCTTGGTCCTCTGGCACCGCTGCTGGGCTTTGCACCCGTGCCGGCGCCGCTGCTGGCCGCCATGGGTGCACTGGGCTGCTGCTATCTGGCGGCCGCAGAGGGGATAAAGCGCCTTGCTGCGCCCTAGCTCTCCTGATGCTGGCCTTAATGTGAGAAGAGCACAGGCAGTGTGGCGTGGCGGAACATGCTGCGGGTAACGCCGCCAAGCACCATCTCCAGCAGGCGGCCATGGCCATAGCCGCCAATCACCAGCAGGTCTGCCCCAAAATCGGAGGCAGTATCAAGAAGCACGTCCTGAGCTGCTACGCCAGACAGGGTCGTAGTGGAAGCGGAAACTGGCACTCCATGACGCGCCAGGTGGCGCGTCATGTCTTCGGCCGACACGATTGCTTCCGCGCCATCCTCTGACTGTGCCGTCAGGACCCGAACGGACTTGGCCATACGCAGCAGCGGCATGGAATCGCCGATTGCGCGGGCAGCTTCCCGAGAGCCATTCCAGCCCACCAGAATGCGCTCTGCCGTAAAGGCCGAGCGTGGCTCTGGCGGCATTAACAAGATGGGCCTCCCTGAGGCAAAGAGTACGGTCTCCGCAAGTCCGGTCTCTATGCTACCGTCCACGGGGCGGCCAAAGACAACGATATCGGCATAGCAGGTGTGCCGCGTTACGGATTCATGAACAGGGCCCTCGACCTGTCGCCATTCACCTCTGATGTTCTCACTGCGCAGGATTTGCTCGAAGCCCTTTTGTATACTGCCGGCCTTCTCCAATGCCGCACGCTCGCCTTCGTCCATGATTCTCTGAACGGTTGCAGGGTCCATATACGCATTGCTAGCCATCAAGAGCGGCCAATCTAAGCTATAGACGTGGAGAGCCGTGAGATGGGCGTCGTGGCGCTGCGCGAGCGAAGCAGCTGCAGTGAGCGCAGGGTTCCCTGCTCCCGGCTCTGCCAGGTGGACGAGGATATCCTTGAACGCCATGACGGTTACTCCTGCTTGCCTGATGAGCATGCTGGCCGGCGGCGGTGGCAGCATTGATACCAATCAGTTTCAAGATGCACGATCTAGCGTTACTTTGGCAGGATGGTCTGAACTTAGAGAGCTAGCCTATGTTGATCCGGCAGATGTGACCGGAGTGGTGCCATAGCGGCCTTGGAGGACTGACGGGTGAACCTGGCGTCCGAACAAGAGGGGGACTGACCGTGCGCGGCAGAGATCTGATCACCTCAACCGTTGTCACAGCAACGCCGGAGGTGCAGGAGGCGCCAGTCACGGCACCCGAGGCCGACGCCAGTACACTCTGGCACGCTCTTCCGCTCGAGGCAGTACTGCAGCGTCTAGACTCCAGACCATCAGGGCTGACGGCTGGCGAGGCCGCCCGGCGCCTGGCTGCCCATGGCCCGAACGAATTGCCGGCCGCAAAGCCGCGGAACGCGCTGCGCCGCTTTCTGGCACAGTTCGGCAACCTTCTGATCTACGTGCTGCTGGTGGCGGCGGCCGTGACGATGCTGCTCGGCCATCCCACCGACGCCGCAATCATCTTCGGCGTGGTCCTCATTAACGCGATCGTCGGCTTCGTCCAGGAGGGGCGGGCCGAGCAGGCATTAGAGGCGATCCGCGGCATGCTGACCCCGCATGCTTCCGTGTTGCGCGAGGGAAAGCGGCTGACCATAGACGCGGCGGACCTCGTGCCCGGGGACATGGTGCTCCTCGAGGCCGGAGACCGAGTGCCGGCGGACCTCCGCCTCAGCCATGCGCGGGGGCTGCGGATCGAGGAGGCGGCGCTTACGGGCGAATCCGTGCCGGTGGACAAGTCGGCCGAGCCCATAATCGCGGAGGTGGCGGCCGGCGACCGGACGTCTATGGCGTTCTCTGGCACGCTGGTCGCTGCCGGGCAGGGCATGGGTGTGGTCGTCGCGACCGGGGTTGCGACAGAGCTGGGCCGGATCAGCGGCCTGATCGGCGGCGTGCGGCAGCTGAGCACACCACTGCTACAGCAGATGGACGCCTTCGCGCGACGGCTGACCGCCATCATCCTCGGCCTCGCAGCGCTCGTCTTTGCCTTCGCTTGGCTGGTGCGCGCTTATGGCGCGGAAGAGGCCTTCATGGCGGTAGTCGGCATCGCCGTGGCCGCCATCCCGGAGGGACTGCCGGCGGTACTGACAATCACGCTGGCGATCGGCGTGCGGCGGATGGCGGCGCGCAACGCTATCATCCGCCGCCTGCCCGCCGTGGAGACGCTCGGCGCGGTTTCCGTCATCTGCACGGACAAGACGGGCACGCTGACGCGCAACGAGATGACGGTTGCCGCGGTGGAGAGCGCCCTCGGCCGCTTTGAGGTAACGGGGGCCGGCTACGCGCCGCAAGGCACGGTGACACAGGCGGGCGAGGCGCCTGCTCTCGGGGCGGCATGCCTTCTCGCCGCACTCGCGCGAAGCGCGGCGCTCTGCAATGACGCAGCACTGCGCGAGCAGCCGGACGGCGCCTGGGTGGTGTCCGGCGATCCCATGGAGGGCGCACTGCTCGCCTTCGCCGCTCGGGCGGGCGAGCCGGCGGAGGCGGTGCGGCTGCGCTTCCCCCGGCGCGATGAGATCCCCTTCGACAGCCGTCACCGCTTCATGGCGACGCTGCACGCCGGGCACGACGACGCCTTCGCCTGCGTGAAGGGTGCGCCCGAGAGGCTGATCGGCATGTGCGACCGAGCGCGCGGCGCGGCAGGGGATGAGCCCCTAGACGCTGCGACTTGGCATGCCCGTGCCGAAGCGTTGGCCGCCGGCGGCATGCGCGTGATCGCCGTCGCGACCCGCGAACTGCCGCGCGGCACGGAGGAGCTCTCGCCGAAGGCGGTGGAGCGTAGTCTTGTGCTACTCGGCCTGCTCGGACTGATCGACCCGCCCCGAGAGGAGGCGGTTGCCGCGGTGGCGGAGTGCCAGGCTGCCGGGATCCGGGTGAAGATGATTACTGGCGACCACGCCGCGACCGCCTCCGCAATCGCCCGCCAGGTCGGGTTGCGTAGCGCTGGCCTCGTCGTCACCGGAGCAGAGCTGGACGCTCTCAACGACGCAGCGCTGCGCGCGCGCGCAGGCGGGGCGGATGTTTTCGCCCGCACCACCCCTGAGCACAAGTTGCGCCTAGTCGAGGCGCTGCAGGCCGATGGCGCGGTGGTCGCCATGACGGGCGACGGGGTGAACGACGCCCCTGCCCTCAAGCGCGCCGACGTCGGCGTGGCGATGGGCCGCAAGGGCACCGAGGCGGCGAAGGAGGCGGCCGAGATGGTTCTGGCCGACGACAACTTCGCCACCATGGCCGCCGCTGTGCGCGAGGGGCGCACCGTCTACGATAACCTCCAGAAGGTGATCGCCTGGACGTTGCCGACGAACGGCGGCGAGGCACTATTCGTCGTTTCGGCCATCCTGCTTGGTTTCACCTTGCCGCTGACACCGGTGCAGATCCTCTGGATCAACATGGTGACCGTAGTGACGCTCGGCTTGGTTCTCGCCTTCGAGGCGGCTGAGGTCGACGTCATGCATCGCCCGCCGCGCGTTCCGGCTGAGCCGCTCCTGTCGGGTTTCCTGATCTGGCGCGTGGCACTAGTTTCCGCCCTCTTCACCGCTGCCGGCTTCGCCGTCTTCGCTTGGTCGGAGTGGCGCGGCCTGTCGCTGGAGGCAGCGCGCACAGCGGTGGTGAACGCCATCGTCGTGCTCGAGATCGCCTATCTCTTCAGCGTACGGTTCCAGCGCAGCACCTCCTTCACCTTGCGTGGTACCCTGGGCACGCGGCCGGTGCTGATCGGCGTCGGCTCGGTGGTTCTGCTGCAGCTCGCCTTCACCTACGCCCCGCCACTCCAGGTGCTTTTCGCCTCACGGCCGCTCGATCCGATCGCCGATGGTCTGCCGATCCTTGCTGCAGGGCTCGCCCTCATGCTGGTACTCGAGGCCGAGAAGGCGCTGCGCCGCAAGCTGGCCGCGCGGCGGGACTGACGAGACACCCGGCCGTCGAGAAGCTCGACAGCGGCGGCGCAGGCTTTCAGCTAAGCTTCGTCCAGGAGCGAGAGGAGGCTTGCTCGGCCTTGCCGTCCAGCGCCCGCACTCCGCACCGGGAGAAGGCTACTCCCCGGGCACGGGTCCTGCCGCCCGAGCCTGAACGGTAGATCCGGCGGGAAGATGCCGACCATAAGCGAGGCTGAGCGGCCGAACGAGGTTGATCTGACGCAAGGAATGCCCCCGCCGCCTCGCTAAACTTCGCCGGGCACGGCGCCATGGTGCCCGGCCGGAGGGCGGCCGCCGAAGGCCTGAGAGGCGGCTATGCATTTGGGAGGAGAATATGCCGGAAAACCCCATTGCTTGGTTTGAGACGCTCGGGATCGGCGACGTCCCGCAGGTCGGCGGCAAGAACGCCTCCCTCGGCGAGATGGCGCGCCACCTGGCGGGCGAAGGCATCAGCGTACCGGACGGCTTCGCCACCACAGCCGCGGCCTATCGCGAATACATCGCGGCGAACCGGCTTGAGGCCCCGATGCGCGCGCGCCTCGCCGCGCTGGAGGCAGGCCAGGCGACGCTACAGGAGACGGGCGAGGCGATCCGCCGCCTGTTCCTCGGCGGCCACTTCCCCGAGGCCTTGGCGGAGGAGATCCGCGTCGCCTATCGCGAGCTAGCCCGCCGCCGCGGCGCCGAGGTGCCCGCCGTCGCAGTCCGCAGCAGCGCCACTGCAGAGGATCTGCCGAATGCCAGCTTCGCCGGCCAGCAGGAAACTTTTCTCAACGTGCGTGGCGAGGCCGAGCTGCTCGAAGCCTGCCGTCGCTGCTACGCTTCTCTCTTCACTGACCGGGCGATCAGCTATCGCAAGGCGCAAGGCTTCGACCACCTGCAGGTGGCGCTCTCTATCGGCGTGCAGACGATGGTGCGCGCCGACCTCGCCGGCTCGGGCGTGATGTTCTCGGTGGACACTGAGACGGGCTTCCCCGGCGCCGTGGTCATCAGCGCTGCCTGGGGCCTGGGCGAGACGGTGGTGCAGGGCACGGTAGACCCCGATAAGTACCTGGTCTTTAAGCCGCTGCTCAGCGAAGCCCGCTTCGCCCCCATCCTGGAAAAGAGCTGCGGCGGCAAGGCGCAGAAGCTGGTCTATGCCACGGGCGGCAGTGCCCGGACGGTGCTGGCGGAGACCACTCGCCGCGAGCGCGAGGCACTGGTGCTGAGCGACGCCGAGATCCTGCAGCTCGCCCGCTGGGCGGTGGCGATCGAACGCCATTACGGCCGCCCTATGGACATGGAATGGGCGAAGGATGGAGAAACGGGCGCGTTGCACATCGTTCAGGCGCGCCCCGAGACAGTGCAGGCGCAGCGCGCCGGGGCGGCAAGTTTGCGCACCTATGCGCTGAAGGACCACAAGGCCCGGCCGCTACTGACCGGGGCGGCGGTGGGCGATGCCATCGCCGCCGGGGAAGCCTGCGTTATCCGCAGCGCCGGGGAGATCGAGCGTTTCCGCGACGGGGCCATCCTGGTCACCGAAGTGACCGACCCGGACTGGGTGCCGATCATGAAGCGCGCCGCCGGCATCGTCACCGATCATGGCGGTCCGACCAGCCATGCGGCCATCGTCAGCCGGGAATTGGGTGTCCCGGCGGTGGTCGGCACCCAGCGCGCCACTGCGCTGCTGCGCGACGGGCAGGCGATCACACTCTCCTGCGCCGAGGGCGACCAGGGCCATGTCTATGATGGCCGGCTGGACTTCACCGTGGCCGATCTCGACCTGAAGGACCTGCCGCGCACTCGCACCGCCATGATGCTGAACCTCGCCAACCCCGCCGCCGCGCTGCGCTGGTGGCGCCTGCCGGCGGCCGGGGTGGGGCTGGCGCGGATGGAGTTCATCGTCAATTCGCACATCCGCGTCCACCCGATGGCGCTGGTGCATTTCGATCGTGTGCAAGACGCCGAGGCAGGGCGGCAGATCGAGGCTATGACGCGTGGCTATGCGGACAAGGCCGAATTCTTCATGAATCGCCTAGCGCAGGGCGTTGCCAAGCTGGCCGCGCCCTTCCATCCGAACCCCGTCATCGTCCGGCTCAGCGACTTCAAGAGCAACGAATATGCTCATCTGCTCGGCGGTGCCGCTTTCGAGCCTGTGGAGGAGAACCCGATGCTCGGCCTGCGCGGCGCCTCCCGCTACTACAGCGAACGCTACCGAGAGGGCTTCGCGCTGGAATGCCGCGCGCTGCGCCGCGTGCGGGAGGTGATCGGCTTCTCCAACGTGGTGGTGATGGTGCCCTTCTGCCGCACCCCTGCCGAGGCCGACCGTGTTCTCGCCGAGATGGCGCGGCACGGGCTGGTGCGCGGGCAGGCGGGACTGCGCGTTTATGTCATGTGCGAGATCCCCTCGAACGTCATCCTGGCCGAGGAGTTCGCCAAGCGCTTCGATGGTTTCTCGATCGGCTCCAACGACCTGACCCAGCTCATCCTGGGCGTAGACCGCGACTCCGCGGAGCTGCGCGACCTGTTTGACGAGCGGGACGAAGCGGTGAAGCGGATGATCGCCGACGTCATCGCACGCGCCCATGCCCGCGGCGCGACGGTTGGCATCTGCGGCGAGGCGCCGAGCAATCACCCTGATTTTGCTGAGTTCCTGGTCGAACACGAGATCGATTCCATCTCACTCAATCCCGACAGCTTTATCGGGACGGTTCGGCGCGTGGCGGAGACTGAGGCCCGGCTGGACCGACTACCCGGCCGCGCCGGGGCTGACTGAAGGGGTATAGCCGCGAGCCGATGTTCTGATCCGTTCTCCCGGATCTCCCCTCCACAGGGGAGTGAGCACCCGTGCTGCTGGGCTGACCTCGGATTGCAGGGTCCGGAGCGGCCGTTGTTTCCCCGGAGGAGGGTCTGGGAGGCAGAGCATTCAGGGCACGACAGATCAGAACAAAGGCACCTCGGTATCCCGGCGAGGAGGGAGGCATGCATTTTAAGGTTGTGCTGCTGCTGGGTGCGGGACTTGGCGCACGGCATGCAGCAGTGGCTACAGGAACCCAACGGGGCAACCCGGCTAAACGCACACGGCTGGCTGGCCGCTGGTGCCCCAACTGCCACATGTCGGCCCCGACACGCCGACGCAGGTTGACGATGCGGGGCCATCCTTCGCCAGCCTCGCGCGCTAGCCGGGCATCACGGCCATGTCGCTGCGTGTCTCCCTGCAGACGCCGCACAGCCCCATGCCTGATCACGGGCTGATCAATACAGGGTTGGACAATATGGTGAATTACATCCTTACACTTGAAGGGTGGCAGTGAGGTCCGGCATCGAAGCAGCCCACCGCCCGTCCGCAGAACATTCGGTGCCGCAGAAGGTGCCATTCGAAGCAGCAGGACTCACGGCGTCAGTACCAGTGCGCCCGCGACATCGCCGGCCCGCAGGCGGGCAAGCGCGCGGTTGGCCTCGTTCAGCGGCAGGGTTTCGACCGTGGTCTGCACCGGCACCCTTGGGGCGAGGTCCAGGAACTCCGTGCCGTCACTGCGGGTGAGGTTTGCCACCGAGCGGACGCAGCGTTCCTGCCAAAGGCTCTCATAGGGGAAGGCAGGGATTTCACTCATGTGGATGCCGGCGCAGACGACAGTGCCACCGCGCTCGACCGCGCGCAGTGCCGCTGGTACCAGGGCTCCGACCGGCGCAAAAAGGATAGCGGCATCCATCAGCTCCGGTGCTGGTGCGTCCGAGGGACCGGCCCAGGTCGCGCCTTGCTCCAGAGCGAAATCCGCCGCCCGGCGATCGCCGGGCCGGACGAAGGCGAAAACCTTCCGCCCCTCATGAATCGCTAACTGCGTGACAATATGCGCTGCGGCGCCGAAGCCATAGATGCCAAGCCGGCGCGCATCGCCCGCCATGCGCAGTGCGCGGTAGCCAATCAGCCCGGCGCATAGCAACGGAGCAGCCTCGGCATCGCCATAGGCATCTGGCAGGGCGAAGCAGAAGCGCTCGTCTGCCACTGTCAGTTCGGCATAGCCGCCATCGATGTGATAACCGGTAAAGCGGGCTTCAGGGCAGAGATTCTCGCGGCCCGAGCGGCAGAAGCCACAGGTGCCGCAGGCGAATCCCAGCCAGGGAACGCCCACTCTCTCCCCGACACGAAAGCGAGAAGTGCCTGGCCCAACCGCTTCTACGTGTCCGACGATCTCGTGTCCGGGGATGATGGGCATCTTCGTGCCCGACAACTCGCCATCCACGACGTGCAGATCTGTGCGGCAGACGGCACAGGCGGAAACACGGATCAGCAACTGCCCCGGTCCCGCATGGGGATCAGCCATCGCGGCGCAGCGCAGCATTGTTCCGGGGCGGTCCAGTACGAACGCACGCATGGCAGCCCTCCTGCATCTCCCGCCGTTAACATGCGGCAGCTGGCATGGCCCTAATGTAGCGTATACTGACTCGCCCTCACCGGCCGACTGATTTGGATCAAGGTCAGGAGGAAGGATGGGGCGCAGGTACTTGCATCGGGCGTGTGGGGCGACGGCCCGCCTGCGCTTGCAGACAGGTGGCGCTAGGCAGGAGTATGCCCCCAAGCACGCGCCCAGAGGCTACGAGGCGGAATTTGAGTGGCTGCGGCAACTCGCCCACCAAATGGGGGAACTGGCGGGATGCCAGATCGAGGCGGCCAGCGCCGCGCTCGCTGCCTATACTGTCCGGGGCGGGAACATTCCCACCCTGCGCCCGAAAGCGGATGACACAACGGAAGCGCACGGCAACTCATCCGGGTGGGTAGCATGCCCGAAGGACAGGCAGGCCTTCCTCCAGGCCAGGTGGATAGCGGCAGCCGAGGCGGTCGTTGGGATAGTGGACTGCTGGTCCTGCCATGGCCACGGATGCTGCTGCTCACCTGGGTCCTGCTGGGCTTGGCCGGGGGCGCGGTCTGCCTCGCCCTGGAGCGAGCCGGGCCGGCGCGGTGGCTGTGGATCGCTGCGGCGCTGCCGGTAGGCTTGCATGTTGCGGGCAGCCTGCTGCACTCGCTCCGGGGCGGGAGGCTTGGCGTCGATGTCGTGGCCCTGGCGGCAATCGTCGGTTCCATTGTTTTGGATGAGGCGGCCGCTGCGGCGGTGATCGCCCTCATGGTCGCTGGTGGCGAGGCGCTAGAAGCTTGGGCTGGGGGGCGCGCCACGCGAGCGCTGACCGATCTGGTCGCCCGCGCGCCACGCCGTGCGGCACGAATTGGTGCCGCAGCCACTGAGGAGATTGACGTCTCCGAGATCCGCCCCGGCGATCTGCTGCTGATCCGTCCGGGTGACACCATCCCCGCCGATGGCACGCTGGAGGACGCTGCTGCCACACTCGACCAGAGTGCCCTGACCGGTGAGTCGCTGCCCGCTAGTTTCACGCACGGCGCGGCGCTGCGGAGCGGAGGCGTGAATACCGGGTCGGCCTTCCGCCTGCGAGCACAGCATGGCGCCGCGGAAAGCACCTATGCCGCCATCATTCGGCTGACTCAGCAGGCAGCTGCGGCACGCGCCCCCTTGGCTCGCCTAGCTGACCAATGGGCGCTGGCCTTTGTCGGCCTTACCGCCATCATCGGCGGAGGCACCTGGCTGGCCACGGGAGAGGCGGTGCGCGCCCTGGCGGTGTTGGTGGTCGCCACGCCCTGTCCACTGATTCTGGCGGCCCCCGTGGCGCTGGTGGCCGGCATCGGGCGGGCGGCGCGGCGTGGAATCGTGATGAAAGGCGGCGGAGCTTTGGAGCGGCTGGCCGGTACCCGCACCATGCTGTTTGACAAAACTGGCACGCTGACTCCTGGTCGGCCACAGCTGACCGCCTTGGACGCGGATCCGGCGCTGGGGCGGGATGCGGCCCTACGGCTGGCGGCGGCCCTGGCCCAGGGCTCCAGCCACCCGGTTTCCGCCGCGCTGGTCGCGGCGGCGCGCGCGCGGGGCCTTGCTCTCTCGTGCCCTGGGCCGGTGGAGGAGGTGCCGGGCGGCGGGCTGCGCGGTCTGGTGGAGGGGCGAGCAGTGCTGCTGGGCAGCGAATCTTTCCTTCAGCAGGAAGGGATCGCCCGCAGCTCCGCCTTTGGCCTAGATGCCCGAGTGGCCACCGCAGGGCTGGTCGCTTGGCTGGCGGTCGGCGGGCATGTTGCGGCAGCCTTCGTGCTGACCGATGCCGTGCGAGCGGAGGCGCCGCGCACCATCCGCCAGCTCCGCGCACTGGGCGTGCGGCGGATGGTGCTGGTGACCGGCGACCACGATGCGGCCGCCTTGGCAATCGGTCGGGCGTTGAGGCTGGATGCTGTGCTGGCAGACCAGACGCCAGCACAGAAAATCGCAGCGGTTAGGGCCGAGGCGGCCATGGCACCAACGGCGATGGTGGGGGATGGCGTGAATGACGCCCCGGCCCTGGCCGCTGCTGGTGTCGGCATCGCCATGGGCGCTGCCGGCAGCGCGGCGGCGACAGAAGCGGGAGACGTGGTGCTGCTGGTGGACCGCGTGGACCGGGTGGCGGAGGCCCTCGCCATCGCTCAGCGCTCGCGTCGGATTGCCCTGCTCGCCATTGCGCTGGGCATGGGTGCCTCCGTCGTGGCCATGATGGTCGCAGCCGCTGGGTTGCTGGCGCCTCTGGCCGGCGCGCTGGTGCAAGAGATCATCGATATCTTCGCGATCCTGCTCGCGCTGTTGGCTCTGCATCCCGGCCGGGAGGAGCAGATCTCCGTGACTCTGCCGGCGGGGGCTGGCTTGGCCGAGCGGACGGCAGAGCATGCAGAGCTGCGCCGGCTGGCGGAGGCAATCCGCGCCGCCGGGGAGGCCGTCGGCCCTACCGCGGCGGCGCTGCCGCAGATCCTCGCGCTGGAGGAGCGCCTGCGGAGCAGCCTGCTGCCGCACCAGCAAGCGGAGGAGCGCCTGCTCTATCCGGCGGCAGCGCGCCTGCTCGGTGGACGGGATCCGATGGCGCCGCTGATCCGCATGCATGCCGAGATCGAGGCACTGGTGGAGCGGCTGGCGGCGCTTCGGCGGCTCGCGGAGCAGCGGCAGGACTGGTCCCTCTGCGCTCCGGAACTGCGGCGCGCGCTGTTTGCCCTGGAGGTCCTGTTGCGCGTGCATCTGGCCGCCGAGGAGGAGGTCCTGGCTGGATTGGAGGCCACTTCGCCCTGATCTGCGCCGCGGGCGATCTAGATAGGCGAGCTGCTGCGTAAGAGCTTCCTTGTCACGCCTCTTGTATGTGCATGCACCCTTGAGACCTTGATCGCGGTATTCATCATGCTTTGTGCATGGCGGCTGCGGAGGTTATCCTCGTCCTGCGGCGCGGGATGCCAACCTCGTGTGCCAAGCGCTATCCTGAGGCAGATTAAAGCTTCCTGCTCGCCTTCGCGCCTATCAAGAAGGCGGCTCTGGATGGCCGGGACTTCGCCCGCAGCAAGGCCGGGGCCGGTTGTCGCGAACCTCGGTTCGCTCTGACCCGCGCCGGCCCTATTGGCCGGACGCCGTCTCTCGCAGACCCAGCGAGCCATCCCTGCCGCGTGGCAGGGAAGCGCACAAACTCTGAAAACATCAGGATATTACGGCGATGACAACCTATTTCGGCACTGCGGCGAGCGAGGTGTTTCTCCTGTTCCATCACACCGAAAGTGACGTCATCTTCGGTAGCGGCTTCAGCCCCACGCCTAACGCCTCGCCGGGGAGCGACTTCATACTGGCCGGGCAGGGCGACGACACGATCTACGGCGACTACAACAGCGACGTAATCTTCGGCGGCGCCGGGAACGACCTAATCTTCGGCTATGGAGCCGCGGGCCCCACCCCCGGTGCCGTTGACAGGCTCGCCGGCACCGACCAGGGCGACTATCTGGACGGCGGCCCAGGTAACGATCGGCTCGAGGCCGCCGGCGGCAACGATTTCGCTTTCGGCGGCGCCGGAGACGACATCCTGTACGGCGGCAGCGGTGCGGACTGGATCCATGGCGGCCCTGGCGACGACACCATCTCCAGCGGCGCCGGCGCCGACCGGCTGTGGGGCGGTGTAGGGCGAGACGTCTTCGTCTACGGCTACAGTCCCACCTCCAACCAATATGCGCATGACGCCGAGGGCGGCACGGACACCATTCTCGACTTCACGTCCGGGACGGACAGCATCGATCTACGTGGCTATGCCATCCGGGATCAGGCCCTGCAGGTCGTCGACACGCCCTGCGGCCTGGAACTGCACTTCCAGGCGGTGGGCGATCCGGTGCAGCTCAACCTGACAGGCGTGCATGCTCTGCAGCCCGGCGACATCATCTTCTACACCTACGCCTGAGCGGCGGGCACGAGAAAGGCGTGGCCCCCACAGGCCATGCGCCGGTCCACCAGAGCGTCCGTCGCTTGTGCCTGCGCTTCGAGGCTGAGGCTGCGGCCAAGCTGCGCAAGCGCCGCCAAGCCGGGATGACACCTGGGGCCTGGAGGCCCCCGCCATGACCTGAGCAGGCAGCAGCCTTGCACCGCGCTGCCCGCGCTCGCTAGCTGGCCCAAAACGGATCGTTGAAGAGGAGCGACCCGGTGCCGCCGAGGAAGCGCAGGCGCTCGACCTCGTGCAGCGGGTCGGTGCCTTTGTCGATGCCATCCGCACCGCTGTTCAGGTCTCGCCGGACTGGTAGCGCCTCGGCGTCAGCCCGAGAAAGGCACCGACCGAGCGGAAGCATCGGAACCGTCTCGGACCGTCGATGGCGCTGCGGTAGGTTAGTGCCACAATGGCGCCCGCCCCGGGCCCGGTGCTGCGGGGCGTCCGGACGCGGGGGTAGAGACGCAGTCACCGGCCTTTCTGGCCGGGTTACGTCACGGCCTGAACGGTGGCGGCGCGGAAGCGCAGCAGTGCGGCCACGAGTACCAGCGCGCCGATAAGGCCGGTGGCCAGGAACTGCGGCCAGACGATGTCGATCCCGGCGCCGCGATAGATTATGGCCTGGGCGAAGGCGACGAAGTGGGTCGAAGGGAAGGCACTCATGACCACCTGCAGCGCGAAGGGCATGCTCTCGAAGGGCGAGTTGCCGCCGGAGAGCAGATTCATCGGCAACACGACGAGGATGAACAGCAAGCCGAGCTGTGGCATGGAGCGCGCGACCGTGCCGAGCAGCAGGCCGATGGCAGTAGCGAAGACTAGGTAAAGCGCGACGCCGGCGAGGAACAGCGGGACGGAGCCGGCGATCGGCATGCCGACCGCTAGGTGCACCACGGACCAGAGCGACAGCCCGGTGGCGGCGGTGATGACCAGGCCGTTCGCCCAGAGCTTCGCCAGCGCGATCTCCAGCGGCGAGACGGGCATGACCAGCAAGTGGTCCAGCGTGCCGTGCTCGCGCTCGCGGATCACCGCGGCGCCGGCCAGCAGCACCGCCAGCATGGTGATGTTGTTGATCAGCGCCACCACGCCGGTGAACCAGGAGGATTGACTGTTCGGGTTGAAGGCGGTGCGCATCTGCAGCGCGACCGGGCTGCTGCCCGCGGCATTGAAATAGGCGGCGATCTCCTGTGCCAGGATCTGCTGCAGGTAGCCTGCGCCGATGCCAGCCTGGGCCATGGCCGTGGCATCGACGTTGAGCTGGATGGCCGGGTGGTGGCCGGCGACCAGGTCGCGTTCGAAATTCGGCGGGATGTCGAGGACGAAGGTGTGGCGGGCGGTGTCCATGCGACGCTCCACCTCGTCGGCCGGGATTATCTCCGGCGGCTTGAAGAAGGGCGGCAGAAGGGCGTCGCACAGCCGGGCGGAGAGCTGCGAGCGGTCCTCATCCACGATTGCCACCGAGGCGTTGCGCAGCTCGTAGGAGAGGCCGGTCGCCTGGGAGTAGATGGCGAAGCTGAAGGCGTAGATCATGAACAGCAGCAGCACCGGGTCGGCGGCCAGGCTGCGCAGCTCCTTGATCCCGAGCCAGAGGATGTTGGCCAGGCGTCGCACCGCTCAGCGCTCCTGCTTGCGCAGCGCGGCGATGCTGAGGCCGGTGAATACCGGAATGAAGGCGGCCAGCGCCAGCAGCGTCGGCCCCAGCTCGCGGAACCCCAGCGCCTTGGTGAAGACGCCGACGCTGGCGCGCAGGAAGTAGGTCGTCGGAAAGAGCGAGCCGATGACGGCAGCGCTGCCAGTCAGTGTCGAGATCGGCACGATCAGGCCGGAGAATTGCTGCGCCGGCACGGTGGTGATGATGGCGGTGCCAAACAGCGCGGCGAGCTGCGTCCGGGTGAAGGCGGACACCAGCAGGCCAATGCCGGTCGTGGCCGTCACGTAAAGCAGGGCGGCCAGGGTCAGCGCCAGGAGGCTGCCCTTCAGCGGCACGTCGAACAGCAGCACGGCCGTGGCCACCAGCAGGGCGTAATTCAGCATCGCCAGCAGGATGTAGGGCAACTGCTTGCCCAGCAGGAATTCGCTGCGCCGTGTCGGGGTGACATAGAGATTGGTGATCGAGCCCAACTCCTTCTCCCGCACCACGCCGAGCGCCATCAGGATGGCGGGGATGAAGACCAGCAGGATGGCGATGGTGCCCGGCACCATGGCGTAGAGGCTCTTGAAATCCTGGTTGTAGCGGAAACGGGTCTCCAGCGTCGCCACTGCTGGGCTCTCCGGCGTGTTCAGACGCCGGGCCAGATTGGCCAGCCAGACCTGATGCACGCCCTGGACATAGCCCTGCACCGTCTCGGCACGGAATGGCATGGCGCCGTCGATCCAGGCCGCCACTTCGGTCGGACGGCCGCGGATGACGTCGCGGCCGAAGCCGGGCGGAATCTCGATGGCCAGGCGCAGCTCGCCGTTGCGCAGGCGCCGCTCTAGCGCCGCACCATCGGCAATGGGCGGGCGTTCGACGAAGTAGCGGGAGCCGGTGAATTCCTGGACGTAGTCGCGGCTTTCCGGCGTGTTGTCGCGGTCCAGCGCCGCGAAGGCGAGGCCCTCCACATCCATGGTGATGCCGTAGCCGAAGACCAGCATCAGCAGCATGGTGCCGAACAGGGCGAAGCCGAGCCGAACCTTGTCGCGCAGCAACTCCAGGCTCTCGCGGGTGGCGATGGCTAGCAGCCGGCGCAGGCCCGGGGCAGCGGCTCGCGCCGTCGCCGCCGGCGGGGCCGGAGTGGCCATGGCGGCGGCCGGGGCGTTGCCGGCGGCATCCTCCAGATAGCCGATGAAGGCCTCGTCCAGGCTGGCCGCCCCGCGCGCCGCCACCAGCCCGGCCGGTGCGCCAGTCGCCAGGATGCGGCCGGCGTGCATGAGCGAGATGCGGTCGCAGCGCGCCGCCTCGTTCATGAAGTGGGTGGAGACGAAGATGGTGACACCCTGGTTGCGCGAGAGATCGACCAGCAACGCCCAGAAGGCGTCGCGCGCCACCGGATCGACGCCCGAGGTCGGCTCGTCCAGGATCAGCATCTCCGGCTCGTGCAGTACCGCGACGGCGAGCGAAAGGCGCTGGCGCAGGCCGAGCGGCAGGGCGCCGGAGTTCGCGTCGAGATGCCCGGCCAGGCCGAAGCGTTCGACAAGGCCGGCGATGCGCTCCCGCGCCTTCGCCGTGGGCAGGCGGAACAGCCTGGCGTGCAGCTCCAGGTTCTGCCGCACCGTCAGCTCGCCATAGAGCGAGAAGGATTGCGACATGTAGCCCACGCGGCGCCGCGCCTCCGGGTCGCGCGCGTCCACCGGATTGCCGAACAGCCGCGCCTCGCCGGCAGTGGCGGGCAGCAGGCCGGTCAGCATCTTCATCGTGGTGGTCTTGCCACAACCGTTTGAGCCGAGGAAGCCGAAGATCTCGCCGCGCTGGACCGCGAGACTGACGTGATCGACCGCAGTGAAGCTGCCGAAGACCTGGGTCAGCCCCTCGGCTTCGATGGCCGGCGGGCCGCCCCCGGCCTCCGGCAGCGGCGGGATGACCAGCCGGCGATGGCCGGTCCGGCGGGCTTCCGGCAGCAGGGCAATGAAGGCGTCCTCCAGCGTCGCCGCTCCGGCGCGGGCCTTGATCTCGGCCGGCGTGCCGGTGGCGAGCAGCCGGCCGGCATCCATCGCCACCAGCCCGTCGAAGCGCTCGGCTTCCTTCATGTAGGCGGTGGCCACCAGCACGCTCATGCCCGGCTGCGCCGCGCGCATATGGTCCACCAGCTCCCAGAACTGGCGGCGGGAGAGCGGATCGACGCCGGTGGTCGGCTCGTCCAGGATCAGCAGCTCGGGGTCGTGCACCAGGGCGCAGCAGAGGCCGAGCTTCTGCTTCATCCCGCCCGAGAGCTGCCGCGCCGCCCGGTCCGGGTAGGGGTCGAGGCCGGTGGCAGTGAGCAGTGTGGCGATGCGGGCTTCGCGCTCGGCCCGGCCCTGGCCGAAGAGGCGGGCGAAGAAATCCACGTTCTCCCGCACGCTGAGGTCGGGGTAGAGGTTCCGTCCCAGCCCCTGCGGCATGTAGGCGATGCGCGGGCAGGCGGCGTTGCGGTGCCGCGCATCCGCCATGTCGCCACCCAGCACCATGACCCGGCCCTGCTGCACCCGGCGGGCGCCGGCGATCAGCGCCAGCAGGGTGGACTTGCCGACGCCGTCCGGCCCGACCAGCCCGACCATACCGCCGGCCGGGATTTCCAGGCTTACCTCGTCGAGGGCCGCCACCTTGCTGTAGCGCTGGCTGACGGCCGTCAATGCCGCGACAGGTCCGGCCGCTGCGGCGGGCAGAAGCGCGAGCTTCACCGCCGTGCCTCCGCCGCCCGTCGTCCCGGCTGCAACCAGTCCGGCCAGGCGACATCCGGGTTCAGCTGCACATAGCCGACGCCAGGCAGGCCGGTGCGCACCCGCTCGGCGTAGCGGCGCAGCAGATCGGCATTGATGCGCAGCTTGACACGAAACATCAGCCGGTCGCGCTCGCTGCGTGTCTCTACCTGCTTCGGGGTGAACTGCGCCTGAGGCGAAACGAAGGTGACGGTGGCGGGGATAACGTAGTCCGGCACCGCATCCAGCACGATGCGCGCCTCGGTGCCGAGCGGCAGACGTCCGGCCTGCTCAGTCGGCAGGAAAACGGTCATGTAGACATAGGTGACGTCGAGCAGGGTGACGACCCGGCCGCCCGCCGCCAGCACCTCGCCGGTATGGGCCAGCCGGTACTGCACCCGGCCGTCGATCGGTGCAATCAGGGTGCTGTCGACAATCTGGGTGCGGATGCGCTCGGCGGCTTCCCGGGCCGCCTGCACCGCCTGCTCCACCTCGGCGACTTGGGCATCGGCGGCGTCGAGCGCGGCCTCGGCGCCGTCGCGCGTCGCCTGGCGCTGATCGAAGACTTGGCGGGTGCCGGAGCCGCTCCGCAGCAGGGTGCGGGCGCGCTCGAGTTCGGTCTGAGCCAGGGCGAACTGACTGCGCTGCTGCATCACCGCGGCGCGACGCGCCTCCAGGCTGCGCTGGGCTTGGCGTTCCTGCGCCTCGGCCTGGCGGAGGGCCGCCTCCAACTCGCGGATGTCCATGCGTGCCACCACTTGGCCGGCACGGACCATGGCGCCCTCGTCCACCAGCACGGCGTCCAGCCGGCCGGCATATCTCGTGGCAACATCCACCGGCTCCGCCTCGATCCGGCCATTGGCTGAGGTAATGCCGGCCGGCAGGGCGTTGCGTTGCCGCTGCTGCCACCAATACCAGCCGCTGCCAGCGCTGCCCGCCACGAGGAGCAAGACCGCCAGAGCAACCATAAGGCGCCATGCGGGGCTCCGCTCACCGCCCGGCCCGGTGGGCGCGGTGTCCTGGCGGGCAGGCGGCCCTGACGCGCGCGGGGCAGGAATTAACTCTCTTGATCCACTGGTCTCTACCGCGGCCACTGCCTGGTTCTGCTGGCGGGTTTCGTCGATCATCGCGGCGTCCCCGATCCGATGCATCCGCGCGCATAGCACGTCGCTGCCGAGGCCAACATTGATCTAACGCATCAGTATGCCAAGTCTGGATCGGCGATCGCGGCCGTTAGGGCGCGCGGCGTGATCTGCCATGATAGTCCCCACTTGTCCTTGCACCAGCCGCATGCGCTTTCTTGGCCGCTGTTTCCGACAATCGCGTTCCACAAGCGGTCCGTTTCCGCCTGGTCGTCGGTCGCAACCTGGAACGAGAAAGCCTCGTTGTGCGTGAACGCAAGGCAGACGGATCAGAAATCGCTCTCCGAGCCGGCTCCCGGTGGAGGGTGGCGAACGCGGCGCTCTGTGTCACGTGCCGTTCCTTCGCGCATGCCAGTTCGAGCGCAGCGCCGAAGGTGGCAGCGAGAGCAGCGCGGTGTTTGAGGGCAGCCCGCAACTGGCCGGCCGGGATCTCGGGCAGAAACGACGCTAGCGGCCCGCCTTCCGGGTGCTCGGCCAGGCCCCCCGGGGGACGCCCCTTGGGTGCCCCCTCACCCCGCCGCGTTGTCTCCTGACCCGCCGCTCCCGGCCACCCGGGTGAGCCCGGCCCGCGCCGTCCGGAGCGCCGCGTCCACGGCCTGCATCGCCGCCGCCAGCTCGCTGTAGTCGAAAGCGGGCCGCGCGAGCGGCGCGGCGGGCGGCAGGGGCGGCATCGCCTCCGCCGCGGGTAGCGCCTCGGTCTCAGGCGGCAGCGCGCGCGGCCGCCCCCGCCCCCGCCCGGGCACCGGCCGGCGCGGCGGCGCGGCGGCCTCGCGCAGCGGCGCCAGGCCGGCGAGGCCGAACAGGCGACGGCTGTGGCGGTGCGTCACCTCCACCGCGACCCCGCGGCGGACGAGCTCGTCGAGGATCGCACCGGCCGCCTTCACCGACAGGCCCAGCGCGGCGGCCAGCGTGGTGGCCGAGACCAGCGGGACGGCGGCGAGCAGGTCCACCGCCGCGGGCGTACGCGAAGTCCGGCGCCGCCCGGCGGCCACCGCCGCGCGCGCCGCGTGCCAGCGCCGCTCCATCTCGACGAGCAGGTCCAGCGCTGCCCCCGCCTCCGCGGCCACCGCCCGCAGGAAGACGGGGATCCAGCGGGAGGGTTCCCAGGGCTGGCCGGGCCCAAGCGCCGCCGCCCCGGTGAGCGGCAGCGGCGCGCGCAGCAGGCCCGCCGCCGCCCAGCGCCGCACCAGCGCGGCGCGCAGCGGCGGGCGCGCCCCGCCGTGTTCGAGCCAGCGCCAGGCGCCCCAGGCGGCGTCGAGCAGCGGGACGCCGGTGGGGCGCTCCCGGTCCAGCGCGGCCAGCGCCGCCTGCACCGCGCCCTCCGCCGCCTCGCCGGGCGCGGCGAGCCAGCCGTGGTAGTCGAGGGCGAGGCGCGCGGCATCGTGCAGCGCGCCGGCGTCGATCACCCGCGCGCTGTCGCGCATCGCCCGCAGCGGCAGGCCCTCCAGCACAGCGGCGAGCTGCCAGGGATCGATCAGAAACCCGTCCGCCGCGGCCTGGCGCCGCGCCGCCTCGAGGCGGGCGCGATGCAGCAGCGCCTCCCGCAGCGGATGGAGGGGAGCGACCGCGTCGAGGCGGGCGACCGCGGCGCTGGCCGCGGCGAGCGCCGCCAGCAGGGCGGGGTCGCCCAGCGGCGGCGGGCCGTCGCGCCCCGTCCTGGCTAACAGGGCCATCGCCCTCCCTCCCCTCGATTGCGCAGGGAATTTACTCTAATCAAGCCTTCGCTTCAAAGAAGCGCTTTTTCGCGCCGCGGTGCGGCCGGACCCTCGCCCGCCGGGTCTCGACCCGCCGCCGGCCGGGGCCGCACCGGCGGAGCGGCCGCCCTGGCGCGCCTCCCCGTCGCTCTTGATGCGCCGGCAAAGGACCGGTTTGTCAGGCCCTTACCCCGGCGCCGCAGGCGGTCGGGCCAGGAAATCCGGCTGGGCCGGGCGGGCTGTTCACGGTGCCCGGGCGGGCCGACGGCCATTGGAACCGCCACCAAACACATGTTTCGTGGCAACTTCTGCAATTGTAAGCTGCGGCTTCAAGCTGCCCCGAAACAGAGAGCCGGAGACCGTGCGATGCCCAAGGCCATCGGATATGCCCGGGTCAGCACCGACGACCAGCGCACCCTGCGCCAGGTCGACGAACTGCGCGCCGCTGGCTGCGCCGACGTGCTTGAGGAGCGGGCGTCCGGGGGGGACCGAAGCCGGCCGGTCCTGGCGGCCCTCCTGCGCCGGCTTGGCCGCGGCGACACCCTGGTCGTCACCAAGCTGGACCGGTTGGCCCGGTCTCTCGAGCACCTGCTCGAGGTCGTCCGCGGGCTGGAGGCGAAGGGGGCCTACCTCCGGGTCCTCGGCGACCCGATCGACACCGCGACCCCCCAGGGACGCTTCGTGCTGCAGATGCTCGGCGCCGTGGCCGAGTTCGAGCGCGCGCTGATCCGAGAGCGCGTCGTCAGCGGCCTGGCGCGGGCGGCCCGGGAGGGCCGCCGAGGCGGCAACCCGGCCATCCGCGCGCGCGATCCTGACGCGCTCCGGCGGCTCCAGCATGCCCGGGAGGACGCCTACCTCGCCCGGGTGTCAGCCAGCGCCGACGCCTGGCTGCCTCTGGTGGCGAAGCTGCGCCTCGAGGAGGGCCGCACCTGGGACGACGTGGTCCGCGCCGTGAACGGCCGCCTGTCCGCCAAAGGAGCGGCGGCGCCTCCCTGGACGCAGGCGCGGCTGGTCCGGGCGGTCCGGGCCCTGGTGCGCGACGGCCTGGCGCCTGCCGCGTTGCTCCAGGCCCGGGGCCACAAGCGGACGACCACCGTCAGCGAGCGCAACACCGCCCTGCGGACCGTCGCGGCCATCGTGGGCGAGAGCCCGGACGCAACGCTGCGGGCGATCGGCGACCGGCTCTCTGCGCTTCGCCTCTACCCCCAGCGCGGCGGCACCCACTGGTCCACCTCCTCCGTGGCGCATCTCTTGAAGACCGCCAAAAGGCAGGGCCTGCTCCAACCACCTCCGCTTCGCGGAGGCGTGGCCGACTGAGCCGCGGGGATCCCGCCCTTCCGTGGCGGGCCGTCCGCCACCCCGCTTGCCCTGGCTACCCTCGCACGAAAGCAGACCAGGCAAGCCTCCCGACGCAGCACCGCCCCGCCGGCGGTGCCCATGCTGGCGTCCAGCAGGGCGCTGCGACGGAAGCCGTGATCCCGACCCAGGTCTCAGATGCGTGCATCCTGGCTCCAGGCGGCCTGCAGATGCGGAAAGGCTTCGAAGCCCCTTGGCATCCGCCGCGGTGCAGATCCCGATCGCATGGCCTCGATCGCCTCCACGCTCTGGAGAAGGGCGCACATTTCGTAGGGCTTACGGAGATACCCGAGGGCGATGCCCTGCGCTTGGCGGGCGGCCAATATCTCGCCGCTTGCGAAGATCGCGACCAGCCCCCAGCGGGAGAACAACTCCCGCGCCACTTCAATCCCAGAGCTACCGTCCTGCAGATTGATGTCCAAAATAGCCAAGTCAGGGGTATGCACCCGACACAGGTCTAGCGCCTCACTTGCCGTGGCGGCAGGTCCTATAATCGTGTGTCCTGCGTCCTCTAAGTGCTCAACCACAAGCGAAGATATTAGGGCCTCATCTTCAACGACGAGGATCTGCATGGGCTTCGACTCTCTCCGTTTCTCACCAGAACCGAAGGAGACAGGAGTCGTTCTATGTCACAATGCACGAATTCTTGTGATGAACCGCAACCTCTGATAGCAGCATTGCTCCTGCCGCCCTGCCGGCGTCCTCGATCCTGGAGAGGACAGCTGGGCCTCTCGGGCCGGCAGCCGGACCACAGGCGATTTCGCCGCCGCCGCGACGCTTGAGAGCACCGACCAGCGTCGCCATTGGGCGTGTCGCGTCGAGCGGGGATGATGGATAACCGGCACTTGAGAGGGTCCAACAAACCTCGCCAGGAATGGGTCCCACTACCCGGAGCCCATCTGCCCTGAATGAGGCATCCTGGTGGAAGCACCGCGGTCCGCCGGATACGGGTGACACCGCGGGCTTCTTGCTGCCTTTGTCCGGCTCACCCCCGCACAACCGGCCCCCAGGATGACAAGGCCACTTGCCCAGACGCCTCCTACGAGGAGAGCAGGGCTGCGCCAGTGGCTCCGTCGTCCGTCGTGCCTGGTGCGCGGGATCCCGGTTCGGCCGGGACTCAGGACAGCCAGGATTGACACCAGGGGCGCTCTGCCCCTGAAGGCGAGGAGTGCGCCTTGCTCCGTTCCGCTCTGCCCTTCGCAGCCCGGATCAGTCGATCCGAAGCAGGCCGACTTCCGGACCCTTGGCGCCCTGCACCACTTGTATCCGGACGGTCTGGCCTTCCTGGAGCGTGGATACACCAGCCCGCTCCAGCACCGTCGCATGGACGAAGACGTCCTTGCCACCGTCCTGTGGGCTGATGAAGCCGAACCCTTTGTCGGGATTGTACCACTTCACGGTGCCCAGCATCTCAACCGCGGAACTCAGATCAACGGCCCGCCGCGCTTCCCGTGGCCGCGCCGGCCGGGTGCGGAACGCGTCCCGCTGCGGCGCCGCCGGGCCAGCCGTGCTTTCGTCCACGGATAGGACCTGATCGATTTGCCGCCCTTTCTGTCCCTGCCCCACCCGCACCTGCATCGTCGCACCGGGGCTGACGGCCTGGATGCCGGAAGCCTGCAGGGTGTTGGCGTGGAGAAAGGCGTCGCCCGATCCATCGGCCAGTTCGACGAAGCCGAAGCCTTTCTCGGCATTGTACCACTTCACCGTGGCTCCCAGCTCGGGCGTGGCAGCTCCGCCGCCAAAGCCTGGCAGGGAAGGAAAGCTCGGGCGAGCGGAGTAATCGTCATCATCGAAGCCGCGGCGGCGGGAAGCCCGCTGGCGGTCGTTCCTGGAAGGTGACACGGAAGGCACTTTCAGCTGTTGAACTCGGGGAGGCGGATATCGCCTTACCATAGCCCATCAGCCTGACCACATCGATCGGTATGGAACGGGTGGCCGCCGAGGCGGTGGGCGTGACCGATCGCCACCTGCCGCAGGCCGAGGCTGGCCACCTGATGGGTGCTGGCGCGCAGCGAGAATGCGCCCACCGCCTCTGGCACGGTCGGCAGGGCGGAGCATCCGGTCTCCGCGCGCCCAGTGGTGAAGTCGGCCCAGCCCACCCGAGAGGCGCGACGCGTGTTCGCGGCCGAAGCCTAACGGGCGTAGTCCAACGCCTCAGCCGAGAGGGTGGCTTTCTGCTGCACAGGCGGGAGGGAGACGAGGCAGGCTGGCGCTGACGTCATGGTGCGCCAGCGGCTGGCAGTGCGACCCCCGCATCCCGCAGGCGCGCCTGCGCTGCGTGAACCGTGTCGGCGGCGAAGAGATGCGCGTGCTTGATCGCCAGATACTCAGCCGTCAGATCCCAGAGCCCACCCTCGACCATCAGGGCAAACCCGTCTGACGGGTTCTTCCTGCGGACCAACTCCTCGACGGTTTTCAGGACCCCCACGCGGTTGATCTTCTGTCGCGTGCGGGCGAGGAGAACGCGCTTTCCATGCTTCCTGTGGAGCAGTTCCTCGCCGGCCAGGATCGCGCGCCAGAAATCGGTCTCCAGCGGGCTGTCGTGCTCGCGGCCTTCGATCTCGCACAGCCTGCGCAGGGCTGCCCAGTAGAGATCCTGACGCCCCTGCCGCGCTTGATAGGTCATGTATTGTCTTAGGCTCGCCGGATCGGTCATCTGGGAGAGGTCGGGCCGGGCGTTCACGGTGCTCACTTCCCCTCATTTCCAGGCTCGAGCACGGTTACGCTGCTGCAGAATTCGCCCCGGATGTTACGGATCTTCTCGGGCTGGCCATTCGGGAGCATGCGCACTTTCGCGCCCGCCGCCCGCTTGGAGATGGCCCCCAACACCAGGTTCAGGCTGTGCTTCAGGGGCTTGCCCGCTTCAAAACCCGTTTCGCATGCCGTAGCCCGAAGATAGACCGCGGTGTGCTGCAGACGGAGTTCCCGGAACACCTGGAGCGTATGGTCGGGCTGCACGCCGTTCTCGCGGACAATGCGGCGCGAGATCTCCGCCGTGGCCGCCTTGATCATGCTGGCAGCGCGCAGCCGCTCCCGGGCGGGACTGCCGTCCTCCAGGAGACGCTTCAGGCAGTACTCTTCCAGGATGGACGTGATGTGGTCGGCCACATCGACACCCCGGACGGCTGCGTCGTGCTCGAGCGCAAGGGCCGCTTCGTAGTCCAGGCTGGTGGTGTAGCGGCGCGAGAGAGGTGGGGCGGTCATCGGGGTTCTCCTGATGACCCAGGCTTAGACCTTTCGCTTCTGTTGGTCAATGCCAGTTGCGCAATTGGTCTGACCTGTTGAGGCAGGAGAACCTGATGGCTGACAATCCGCGGTTAGCGTGGGTAAGGGCGCGCAGTGTGGCCTTTGTCACACTCTCTGCGCCTATGACGGGCCTCATCGAGCGCCTTCGGCCACTATCTGGCGCCTGCCCATCCCGACTTCAGCAGCAGGGCGGTTCTTCTGCCTTCCGGGATCGGCGGCGGCTGGATCCGTGGTGGAGGGAGGCGCGTCGTCGGTCCGGCCGAGGCGGGAGAGGTAAGCGGCGGTCGTCATCGGCGCCGCAGGGCGCGCCAGGCCCGATAAGCCATCACGAGGAAGCCCAGGCCCGCGAGAAGGCTACCTTGCCGCACTGCGGCTGGCCGTCGGCGTGCACGATCGGCTTCGCTCTCCCAATGGAACGGCACGTTGAGAACGGCGGCCAGCGCCTCGCCTTGCGCCCGGCTGCGCTCCTCCTCCGAGGCGGTGGGGTCGGCGTTCACCGCCTCGAGCCGCTCCAGCGCGGGGCGTGTCCGCGCGCGGATCTCCTCGGCTGCCCGCGCCCCCTGTTCCCGCAGCTCCAGGTTTGAGATGAGCCGATGGGGTTTTCTCATGGCTGCGGCCTTGGAGCTCGAGGGGATGGGATAAGCACCGATGCATCATAGACGCTTCGCAGGACCTCTCACGGCAAGCCGAGCCACCATGAGCGATATCACGCGGCAGCCCGGCCCCTTCGCCGCTGAGGCCTGCGTGGGCGTCTGCTATCACCTCGTGCGGGCGCTGCAGCCATCCGTGGTAAGTTTCAGCCGCATGCTGCAGGCTGATGAACAGGTAGGCCGTAGTCGCCCAGACAGACCGGCCGCCCATGACAACGCCGTCCGCACCCGCAGCAGGATGTCAGCGGCCTTCAGCCGGTCCGGCGCAGCGCAGGCGGTGCTGGTCGCCGGCCCCTGCCCCACCGGCGCCCGACCGGCTGCTCGCCGTGGTGGCCGGCATCCTGCGCTCCGACCCGGGGGCGACGCTGCGCGCGATCGGCGCCCGGCTGGAGGCGATCCGCGAGCGGACGCCCCGCGGCGGCACGACCTGGCGGCCGGGCTCAGTCGCGCATGTCGTCGCCCGTGCCCGGAAGGCCGGCCGCTGCCGGCCCCGCAGCCCCAGGGATTAGAGCCTTGAATCGATAGCGGAGCCCGCCTCGGGCTGGAGGAAAGTCCCTCAGGGGGCCTATCTGGTGCCTCGTCTCTGGCTGCAAGACACAGAGGAGGATATGAATATAAAGTAGATTTGTACATATTCTGATCCAACCTGCCTTGGCGCCGAAATAGGCAGTGCCTAAGCTTCCCTGAACGAGGGCCGGCCATCGGGGCTTGTCGCCGGGTGGTGCGGAATGGGCAGGGCGCCTCAGGACGGGGCGGCCGGCATTGGCACGCCGGCGGCCAGCAACATGCCCGGGCCCTCCACCTCACCGGCCCAGGATCCCGCCAGCATGAGCGCTGCCAGCACCTCCCTCTCCGCGAAGTCCGGCGACGCCCCGAACCTGCCGCGCTTCGTCTACGTGGGGACCGACGCCGAGCACGGCCGGGAACTCTGGGTGAGCGATGGCACCGGGGCGGGCACGACGCTGCTCCAGGACATCTGGCCAGGGTCCCACGGCGCGGACATCAGCAACATGATCCGCCTGCCCGACGGACGCATCCTGTTTACCGCCCAGGACCCGGAGCACGGCTACGAGCTCTGGGTCACCGACGGCACCACGGATGGCACCTCGCTGCTCTACGACATCAATGACGGGAATGGCGCCATCCAGCCGGGCAACTTCGCCGCGCTGTCCGACGGCCGCGTCGCCTTCGTGGCCAGCAACACTACGACGGGCAGCGAACTGTGGGTGACGGACGGAACCCGCGACGGCACGCATCTCATGCTTGAGATGACCCCCGGCACGGACGATACCCGCTTTCTCGGGCCCATCTACCCCATGACCGACGGCAGGTTCATGTTCGGCATGGTCCGCGACAACGACGACAGCTCGGGCTTGCAACACAACGCCTTGATGGTGAGCGACGGCACGCTCAGTGGAACGGTTGAGCTTTCCGGCTACTCTTCCTATCCCTCCTACGATGGGAGCGTCCTACTCGGTGACGGACGCCTGATCTTCAGGGACGCGGATCAACTGAAGGTAACGGACGGCACGCTTGCGGGAACCCACGCCGTCGAAACCCCTGTGGGACAATACAGCCCACACCTCTACGGAGCCATCGGAGACGGGATGGCCCTCCTCTCGGTCCTCGCCCCTGGGGCAACCGATTACCGCAACTCCGAGGAGGCCATCACTCACTACGTCACGGATGGTGTGGAGACGCGCGAACTCCTCAAGACCGATCTCACCGGCAAAGGCACCATGGTGGTCCCCCTGGGCGACGGGAACTGTCTGTTCTGGGTGCTGGTGCAGGGCGAACGCCAACTGATCCTGACCGACGGCACGGATGCGGGCTTCCGGACGCTCAGCACGGGAAGCGAGGCGAATCTTCGGTCGATCCTGCCGCTCGGGGATGGGCAGGCACTCCTCCTGAAGGTCACGCCCGATGCCGGGCGGAGCCTTGTGCTCTTCGACGGCACAGGGATGACCGAGATCATGCACGGGGACGGCGTCCCCGAATACCTGTCCGCCGATGACATGGTCCGCCTCTCCGACGGCACCATCCTGTTCGCCGGTACCGCCGACGGTTACACCGGCGTCAAGGTCTGGCGGACGGATGGCACCGCAGAAGGCACCCACGAAACGGCAATCGCCAATCCCGCCGGTTCACTTTCGGACCACCTCCTGGAGATCGGCCTCATCCCGGGACAGCCCGGCGCGGAGACGCCGGACGACCCCATTCTACCAGACCCGCCGATTGCAGAATCGCCGCACCACCAGTGGTCGGCTGCGAACGTGCTCTTCGACAGCGCCTTCTACTTGGAGCACAACCCTGACGTAGCGGCCGCGGGCGTGGATCCACTCCAGCACTTCCTGGCATTCGGAGCCACCGAGGAGCGCGACCCGAACAGCCACTTCGACATTTCCTTCTATCTGAACCAGAACCCGGATGTCGCGGCCGCGGGCATCAACGCCCTCGAGCACTACATGACCTCCGGCGGGCAGGAGGGCCGCGCGGCGAGCTTCGCCTTCGACGGGGATGCCTATCTCGCGGCAAACGATGATGTCGCCAAGGCGGGCATGAATCCGCTCGAGCACTACCTGCACTTCGGCGAGGCGGAGCACCGCGACGCGCCGCAGGCCACGCCGCATGCTACGAGGCCGCAGAACGTCCTCGTGGACGCTTCGTTCTACTTCTCGACCTATGCCGACGTCGCCCGCGAGGGCGTGGACCCGACCCAGCACTTCATGGCCAGTGGCTGGCAGGAGGGGCGCGACCCCAACGCCTTCTTCGACACCGACTGGTACCTTGCGCACAACCCGGACGTGGCGTCGGCGCACGTCAATCCGCTCGAGCACTACCTAGCCTACGGAGCCGCGGAAGGACGCGCGCCCGGCGCCGCCTTCGACGGGGAAGCCTATCTCGCCCACAACCCCGACGTGGCCGCGGCCGGGATGAACCCCCTCGCCCACTACCTCGCATACGGCGCGGCCGAACACCGCGACGTCTTCGCAACCTGAGGCGGGTGTGCCGTGCGCCTGCTGAGCTTCTGACGCAGGCGCACCAAGTCCCACCCT
>DATMRU010000071.1:0-72283 GCA_035565935.1 Roseomonas sp. | reverse complement strand
TGAACCTCGCCTTCCTCGAGCATTTCCGCACCATCGCCCGCGCGCATTTCTGCGTCCGCCGGCTGGAGCGGGAATATGGCGCCGATGCGGTGCGCGCCGCCTATGAGGTGCTGGCGGCGCGGGCGAAGCACCGCCCGGCCTGAGAGGGCGTGGGGCCTCTGCCCCCCGCCCGTCAGGCCACCAGCTTGATGCCTTCCTCGGCGGCGGGCGGCGCTTCGGCGGCGGGCGGGGCAAGGCCCAGGCGGTCCGTGCCGTTGCCGGTGCCGGGATCGAAACGCGCGGCGATCTCCACCGCCTTCTCCGCGGCATGGCCGAGCGCCATGACGGCCATGGCGTAGTCCCGCCCGGAACCGATCGCCACGAAGCCGTCCTCAACCGGCCAGCGGCTGTCGCGGTTGTGCATCCAGCAGGTGCCGTCCGGCATGATCTCCAGCGCCGAGGCCCAGCGGTCGCTGTCCTGGCAGCCCGGCCGGTCCCCGCCCTTCTCCAGCCAGTCCAGCATCTGCGTGCAGACGCCGAAATCACCGGTGGCGCCGATCAGGCGGCCATCCCCGGTGCGGCGGATCTTGGTGGTGGAGTAGGTGATGGTGCCGCTGCTGATACGGCGGTCCGCGGCAAGGGTGGTCCCGTCCCAGGCGATTGTCGTCACTGCCGGCCCTCGATTTTGGAGGAAGACCCTTTCTTCCATCACGAAGACGCGAGATTCAAGCAGAATCGCCGGCACGGCAGAGCCGCGCCACACGCAGGCGACGGCAGGAGGAGACGTTTCGCGCGGGAGCAGAACCGGAGCGGTATAACCTGGGCGTAATCATCCCATCATCCGCACGCCATCTCCGCCGCCTAAGGCGCGGGGCAATGCGGGAGGAGAGCCGTTCAGCCGGCTCCCCCGCAACCCGCCACACCTGCCGAACGGAGAATGCCGTCCATGGTCAGCTTCGCCACTCTCGATGGCCTGCCGACGACCATCATCGCCCATCGTGGCGCCAGCGGATACCGCCCCGAGCACACGCTGGAGGCCTACAAGCTGGCCATCGAAATGGGGGCCTCGGTCATCGAGCCGGACCTCGTGCCGACCAAGGATGGTCATCTGGTGGCGCGGCACGAGCCGCTGCTGGCCGACACCACCGATGTCGCCGACCACCCGGAATTCGCCGACCGGCAGACGACCAAGGTCATCGACGGCGCTACCGTGACGGACTGGTTCATCGAGGACTTCACCCTGGACGAGCTGAAGACCCTGCGCGCCAAGGAGCGCCTCGGCGACCAGCGGCCGGAGAGCCAGTCCTATGACGGGCAGTTCCAGCTCGTGACGCTGGAGGAGATCATCGACCTGGTGAAGCAGGTGGAGGCCGAGACGGGCCGCCAGATCGCCATCGCCCCCGAGACCAAGCACCCGAGCTATTTCGAGTCGATCGGCCACGACACCAGCGCGATGCTGATCGACGTGCTGGTGGCTCAGGGCTTCACCGATCCCGACCGCGTCTACATCCAGTCCTTCGAATCCGGCAACCTGATCGCCCTGCACGACACCATCATGCCGGCGGCCGGCGTGGACATCCCGCTGGTGCAACTCGGCAATGCCTCCACGCCGGAGGAGCTGGCGGCGATCGCGCGCTACGCGGATGCCGTGGGTCCGAGCAAGGATGCCATCCGCCTGCGCGAGCGGCTGGCCGAGCCGGTGGATGCGAATGGCGATGGCGTGGCGGAGATGCGCTACAAGCTGACCGGCGAGGTCAGCCCGCTGATCGAGAACGCCCATGCCGCCGGGCTGGAGGTGATCCCCTATACCGTCCGGGCCGAGGAGAGCTTCCAGGCGCTGAACCCGGACGGCACGCCGCAGACCGCGGAGCAGGAAATCCTGGCGCTGATCCGGCTCGGCGTGGACGGGCTCTTCACCGACAATGCGGATATCGGTGTCGAGACCCTGAACGACTACCTGACCAGCGATGCCACCGAGGCCGATGACCGCCTGAACGGCGGCGAAGTCATCGACTACATCTCCGGCGGCGATGGCGATGACGTCATCCGCGGGCGGGGCGGCAATGACGTGCTGCTCGGCGGCAATGACGACGACCGCCTGGACGGCGGCGAAGGGGATGACGGCCTCTACGGCCAGGCCGGCGACGACCGGCTGTTCGGTGGGGCGGGCAATGACCGCCTCTTCGGCAATGATGGCGACGACCGCCTGGACGGTGGCAAGGGCGGTGACCGGCTTTCCGGCGGCGCCGGCGCCGACCGCCTGAACGGCGGCGAGGGTGATGACGTGCTGCTCGGCGAGGCCGGCGACGACGTGCTGATCGGCGGCGCCGGGGCGGACCGCCTCGACGGCGGCGCCGGCGCCGATCGTCTGGTCGGTGGCGAAGGTGGTGACGTGCTGATCGGTGGAGCGGGCGCCGACGTGCTGATCGGCGAGGCCGGCGCCGACCGCTTCGTCTTCGGCCCCGGCTCGGGTGCCGACCGCATCGCCGACTTCACGGTGGGCGAGGATCGGATCGAGGTCAGCGGCTACGGCATCGCGGATTTCGCGGCGCTGCAGATCGCCGCGCTCGATGGGAATGCGGTGATCCAGCTCGATGCGGAAGACAGCATCATCCTGGCGGGCGTGGAGGCCGGCGCCCTGAGCGCCCGCGACTTCGCCTTCGCCTGAATGAAAGCGCCGGGGCGAGAGCATCCCCCGGCGCCGCTCGCGGGGCGGCAGCCTGAGAGCGGGAAGCGCCCTGCCCTTCCGGTTCAGGCCGGCCGCCGCGCCTTCAGCGCCGCCGCCAGCGTGCCGTCATCCATGACATCCAGCGCCCCGCCCATCGGCACGCCCTGGGCGAGCTGAGTGACGACCACACCCGAGGGCCGCAGCCGGTCGGTCAG
The DNA here is from genome assembly GCA_035565935.1 of Roseomonas sp. Taxonomy (GTDB): domain Bacteria; phylum Pseudomonadota; class Alphaproteobacteria; order Acetobacterales; family Acetobacteraceae; genus Pseudoroseomonas. The sequence goes on along the minus strand of DATMRU010000071.1, from coordinate 69,421 downwards.
GTAATGCGCCGTGGTGGCGCCATCCACCGTGGCCGGCAGGGCCAGGATCACCTCCCGCACCTCGCCCGCCGAAATCCGCTCCAGCAGCGCGGTCACGCGCAGATCCTCCGGCCCGACGCCGGCCAGCGCCGAGAGCACGCCGCCCAGCACGTGGTAGAGGCCACGATGGACATGGGCGCGCTCCAGCGCCCAGAGATCCGAGACGCCTTCCACCACGCAGAGCACCTCCTGCTCGCGGGAGGGATCGGTACAGATCCGGCAGGGGTCCTGGGTGTCGAGATTGCCGCAGATGCGGCAGGGGCGCACCGCCTCCGCCGTCTCGCGCAGCGACTGGGCCAGCGGCAGCATCAGCCCGCCGGGGTCCTGCAGCAGCTTCAGCGCGGCGCGGCGGGCGCTGCGCCGGCCCATGCCGGGGAGCCGGGCGAGCATGGCCACCAGGCGCTCGACCTGATCGGGGCCACGCATTTGCCCGCCGGCGCCCGACACACTCAGAAGGGCAGCTTGAAGCCGCCGAGGCCGCCACCCATGCCCGGGATGTTCAGCCCGGCGGTGGCCTTCTGCATCTCCTCGGCCATCATTGCCTCGACCTTCTGCTTGGCATCGGCATGGGCGGCGACGACCAGGTCCTCCAGCACCTCGCGCTCATCGGCCACCATCAGGCTGGGGTCGATGGAGAGGCGCTTCAGGTCGCCCTTGCCGGTCAGCGTCACCTTCACCATGCCGGCCCCGGCGGCGCCCTCGACCGTCATGGCCTCCAGCTTCGCCTGCATTTCCTGCATGCGGGCCTGCATCTGCTGGGCCTGCTTCATCATCGCGCCAAGGTTCTTCATGAGTCCTCCCCAAGGGGGTTAGGGTCAAAATCGTCGAGATCGGCCGGCTCGGCATCGGGCGGCGCGAAGTCGGGGCCGTCATCCGGGGCGTCCGGAATGGGCGGCAGGCCATACTCATCGAGGCTGTCGTCGCGCAGTGCCTCCACCTGGGCACCGGGGAAGGCGAGCAGGATGGACTGCACCAGCGGATGCGCCTTGGCCATCTCCAGCCGCTCGCTGGCGACATGGCTGCGCTGCTCGGCGATGGTCGGCTCGCCCGGCGCGTTGGAGAGGGAGATGGTCCAGCGGCTGCCGGTCTGCTCCTGCAGCAGCCGCGAGAGCTGGGCGGCGAGGTCGCGCGGGGCGTTCTCGGTCTGGCGGATCTCGATGCGGCCGGGGGCGAAGCTCACCAGATGCGTGTGATGCAGCAGGTGGGCATGCAGCATCGGCGCCCGGCCGGAGGCGAGCGCCACCACCTCGCGGAAGTTGCGGGGCTGCGGCGGCGCGGCGGGCGCGGGCTCGGCGGCCATCATGGCGCCGCCGCCGGCCATGGCGCGGCTGCCGCCGGAACCGCCATTGGGGCCACCATTGGGACCGACACCGGGCTGCGGCAGGCTGGCGCCGCCCTCGGTCAGCCGCTTCACCAGATCGCCCGGCGTCGGCATGTCCGCCAGATGCGCAAGGCGGATCAACACCATCTCGGCCGCTGCGCGGCGATCCGGCGCCTCGGCCACCTCGCTGATGCCCTTCAGCAGCACCTGCCAGGCGCGGCCCAGTACGGGGACGGAAAGCTTTTCCGCAAGCGCCACGCCGCGCACCCGCTCGGCCTCGGGGAGGGACGGGTCCTGCCGCAGCGCCGGGACGGCGCGCAGGCGGGTCAGGGTGTGGGTGAGGTCCAGCAGGTCGGCCAGCACCACGCCAGGGTCGGCGCCGCGCTCATGGCCGCGGTCCATGGCCGCTAGCACGGCGGCGATGTCGCCCTGGAAGGTGGCCTCCAGCAGGTCGAAGAGCAGGCCACGGTCGGCCAGACCCAGCATGTCCCGCACCAGGTTGGCCTGCACGCCCTCGGGGCTGCCGGCGGCCTGGGCGATCGCCTGATCGAGCAGGGAAAGCCCGTCGCGCACCGAGCCATCCGCCGCGCGGGCGATCATCGCCAGCGCCTCCTCGGAGGCGGGCACGGCCTCGGCCTCGGCGATACGGGCGAAATGCGCGCGGAGCTGCTCCTGCGGCACGCGGCGCAGGTCGAAGCGCTGGCAGCGCGAGAGGATGGTGGTCGGGACCTTGCGGATCTCGGTCGTCGCGAAGAGGAATTTTACCTGTGGCGGCGGTTCTTCGAGGGTCTTGAGAAGCGCGTTGAATGCCGCCGTGGACAGCATGTGCACTTCGTCGAGGATGTAGACCTTGAAGCGCGCGCGGGCCGGGCGGTAGCGCACCGCCTCGCGCAGCTCGCGGATATTGTCCACGCCGTTGTTGGAGGCGGCGTCCAGCTCCAGCACGTCCGGGTGCCGGTCGGCCAGGATGGCCTGGCATTCCGGGCAGACGCCGCAGGGGTCGGCGGTGGGGCCGCCATTGCCGTCCGGCCCGACGCAGTTCAGCGCGCGCGCGATGATGCGTGCGGTGGTCGTCTTGCCGACGCCGCGCACGCCGGTGAGCATGAAGGCATGCGCCACCCGGTTCTGCGCGAAGGCGTTGCGCAGGGTGCGCACCAGCGCCTCCTGGCCGATCAGGTCGGCGAAGGTCTGTGGGCGGTATTTGCGGGCAAGGACACGGTAGGGCGTGGCCGGCGCCTCGGCAGCAGCCTCGGGCGCGGCAGCGGGCGCCGCTGCGGGCGCGGGCTCCTCGCCGAACAGGCCCGGCCCCTCGGGCGGGGGCGGCTGATCGAGATCGTCAGGGAGCAGATCGCTTGGCATGGCGCGCGGCGTGAATCCGGTGCTGGCCGCGGCGGGCCGTGGAGCGGGAGTTTGGAAGGCCGCCAGATGGGGAGGCCTCCGGTGGAAGACCGGCGGAACGACCCAGACGGAAACTCGTTGCGGCTGCTTCCTTCCGGACCTGACCGGGTTGGCGAGGCGCCTGTCCGCCGCCGACCTTCCACTGCCCAATATCATGCCTGGCACCCGCCGGGGCAAGGGGGGGCGCGCAACCGGCGCCCGGTTGCCGGGGCGGCCGCCGCGTGGCAGGGTCCGGGCAGCATGCTCTCCATCCCGGCCTCCCGCCCCAATGCCTATACCGGCAGCCCTCTCGACCGCGCCTCGGGCCGGCGGGAGGATGCCGATTTCATCAATGCCGCCCTGGCCTCGCCGCAGGCGCTCTACGCCCCGGTCTGGCGCAGCCGCTCGCTGATGCGCGGCGTCGAGGAGGGCCACCCGGAGGCCGTCCTGCTCTCGCCCGCCGCCGCCGAGGCGGTGCGCATGGCCGGCGGCCCCTGGGCCTTCCTTGGCCTGTGGGACGGCCGCCCCGTTTTCGCGGTGGACTGCTCCGCCGCCGAGGATCCGTTGCCGTTGCTGCCGGAGGGCTTTGGCGGCTTCACCGACCTGCGCGCCGTGGCCGGGCTTCTGCCGCCCGGCGAGGCCAGCGTGCTGGCGCATGCCCGCGGGCTGATGCACTGGCGCGTGCGGCACCGCTTCTGCGGCGTCTGCGGCGGCGTCTGCGAGCCGCGCGCGGCTGGCAATGCCATGGCCTGCACCGCCTGCGGCGCGCAGCACTTCCCGCGCACCGATCCGGCCGTGATCATGCTGGTGACGGATGGCCAGCACGCCCTGCTCGGCCATTCCACCCGCTTCCCCAACAGCGTGATGTACTCGACCCTGGCCGGCTTCGTGGAGCCGGGCGAGAGCCTGGAGGAGGCGGTGCGGCGCGAGGTGATGGAGGAGGTCGGCGTCCAGGTCGGCGCGGTGCACTACCACTCCTCCCAGCCCTGGCCCTTCCCGGCTTCGATCATGCTCGGCTTCCATGCCGAGGCGCTTTCGACCGACATCACCATCGACCCGGAGGAGCTGCGCGACGCGCGCTGGTTCAGCCGTGCCGAGATCCGCGAGAGCGAGCGCCACGGCTTCGCCCTGCCCCGCCTCGACTCGATCGCCCGGCGACTGATCGAAGACTGGCTGGAGGCCGAATGATGCGCGCCCTTCCCCTTCTGGCACTGTTGCCGCTGCTCGCCGCCTGCGCCACCCAACAGCGGATGCCGTCGCTACCGGACGAGCCGCTTTCGCCGGCCCAGGCCGCCTGCCGCGACGAGGCACGGAACGCCCAGTCGGTGGACGATTTCGCCCGCCAGATGAACATGAGCAATCCGCAGAACCGGGACCGCATCACCTATGAGATGCGGGTGGCGGAGCTGCGGGCCTATCGCGACTGCCTGCGCCGCAACGGGCTGGCCGCGCCGGGCGGGGTCGAGGCGCCGCAACCGCCGCGCTGAACGAGCCAGGGACACCTCATCGGGGCTTTCACCCGGGGGAGCCTCCGCATGCCCGCGCGTCCCGGCTCATCTGCCTGACCTGCAACGTATTGCCCCCACTCGGGGTTGAGGGTCCCGCACAGGAGAAGCAGCGGGGCCTCGGCGGCTGCCATGCCCGCCCCTGCCGAGGCTCCTGGCGGAGCGGCAGAAGGAGAGTGGTGGATGCGCGGCTCTGTGTGGAAGCGCTACGGGTTCGCCTGGGTGACGGTCGGCTTCTTCCTGATCTCGCTGGTGGGCCACTGGATCTTCGGCTGGTTCGCCTATCTGGACGAGCAACAGGCCCACAACCAGCCCGTGGAGGTTTCGGGCTACTTTGTTCAGATGATGCGGGACACGCTGGAGAACTGGCAGTCCGAGTTCCTGCAACTCGTCTGGCAGGTCGTTGGCCTCGCCCTCCTGCTCTATGTGGGCTCGCCGCAATCGAAGGAGGGCGACGACCGCATGGAAGCGAAGATCGACGCCCTCCTGCGCAAGGTCGATCCTGAGAATGCCGACCGGGTCATCGCCGCGATCGACAACGCCTATTCGGGTCGCGAGACTGATCTCCCCCATGGCCATCGTGAGGGCTGATCCCCCGCGCTCAGCGCCGAAAACGAATGGCGGGGTCCGGGGTGGCACGGCCACCCCGGCGGGGGCCAGGGGGCAGCGCCCCCTGCACTTTCTTCAGCCGCCCGCGACGCCCTGCACCGTCAGCAGCACGCTGTAGATCGAGCGCGAGGCCGCCATGAACAGCCGGTTCCGGTTGCGGCCACCGAAGCAGACATTGGCGCAGCGTTCCGGCAGGTCGATATGGCCGAGCGGCTCGCCTTGCGGGTTGAACACGCGCACGCCGTCGAGCTCCGCGCTGCCCATGCCCCAGCCGCACCAGAGGTTGCCCTCGGTGTCCAGGCGGAAGCCGTCCGGCGTGTCGCCCGGCTCGCCCTGCACCGCCACACGGCGGTTGCGGATGGCGCCCTGCTCCGTCACGTCATAGGCGACGATGCGGCGCGGCTCGGCGCGGCTCTCCACCACATAGAGGATGCGCTCGTCGGGCGAGAAGGCCAGGCCATTGGGGCCGGCCAGCTCGTCGGTCAGCAGCGTCACGGCGCCGGTCTGGCCGTCGATGCGATAGACGCCGTGGGGCAGTTCCGGCTCGGCCTTGTCGCCCTCGATATGGCCGGCGATGCCGAAGGGCGGATCGGTGAACCAGATGCTGCCGTCCGACTTCACCACGATGTCGTTGGGCGAGTTCAGCCGCTTGCCCTCGTAGCGGTCGGCCAGCACGGTGATGCGGCCGTCATACTCGGTGCGGGTGATGCGGCGGCCGCCATGCTCGCAGGTGACCAGCCGGCCCTGCCGGTCGCGCGTGTTGCCATTGGCAAAGTTGGAGGACTGACGGAAGACCGAGACCTGCCCGGTCACCTCGTCCCAGCGCAGGATGCGGTCGTTCGGGATGTCGGACCACAGCAGGGCACGATGGTCGCCGAACCAGACCGGCCCTTCCGCCCAGCGGCATCCGCCGGCCAGCTTCTCCACCGCCCCGTTCATGGCGCGGAAGCGATGGAAGGACGGGTGGAAGGCGCGGAAACGCGGGTCCGGGTAGCGCTGGCTCGGCTCCCAGGGCGTCTCGTTCTGGATCATCAGGCTTCTCTCCCCTCGGGTGAGCGCAGCCTGCCATGGGGGAAACACCCCGGCCAGAGCCGGCGGAGCCCGGCCTGGCGACGGCATGATGATACGCCGGAGCGGCCGCGCATCCGCCGGGGAGGTGAGTCGGAAGCCTCGCTGGACCGCCACCGGAGCCGCGCTGAACCTCCCTGCGGTCAGGAAGCCGGTTTCCGGGCCTGTCCACGCGCCGGCGGCTCGCCGGTCCATTCATCGGTGATCAGGCCCTGCGCCTCGCTGATCCTGTCCTGCTCAGACTTGGAGGGCGGCCGCGGGATATAGGCTTCCGAGGCCTTCTCGGCCGGATAGCGGGCTTTCGGGCCTTCCGGTGGCTTCGCCGTCATGGCGTGGTCCTTTCGGCTGGAACACCCTTCCAGAACGCGGAAGCGGACGCACTGTTCCAACGCCGGGCCTCAGCCCTTGCGCCGCCGCAGCCTCTCCCAGCCGGCCAGCAGGGCGTCATAGGGCAGCGCCGCGCCTTCCCGCGCCCGCCACCACCAGCGCTCCCGCCAGTCATGCGCCGCTTCCGGCGGCGGCGCGGCGCGGGCAGGCAGGCCGAAGGCGCGCAGCAGCATGACGCAGCGCGGCAGGTGATAGCCGCTGCTGACAGCAAAAACCGGCCCCTCATGGCCCCGCAGCATGCGGGCGCAGGCGCGGGCGGAGCTGAGCGTGTCGGTGCCGGTGAGTTCCAGCCGGATTGACTCGCCGGGCACGCCGAGATCCTGCAGCAGCCGGGCCATCACCTCGGCCTCGGGCGGGCCGTGGCGGCCCTGGGCACCGGTCGGGATGTAGAGCGGATCGCGAAGCGTGGCGCCGAAGCTGACGGCAGCCATCACCCGGCGGCGCAGGGTCAGGCTGGGGCCGCCATCGGCCCGCACCGCCGCGCCGAAAATGACGATGGCCGACCGGGTCATTGGGGCCGGCTCATCCGGGCGGCGCGGCCAGCAGAAGGCGATTGAGCGGCTCCATCGCGTCGCGCAGGGCGGCGAGGTCGCGGGCATAGGCCTCGCGGGAGATGCCCCGCGCCGCCAGCACGTCGCCGATCTCGCCGAGGCTGCGCCGCCCGTCCACCTGTCCCAGGATGGCGGCCGCCAGGCGCGGCACCGGCACGCCGACGCGCAGCCCGTCGAAGGTGACGCGCAGCACGCCGTCAGCGGGCAGGCCCTTGGCGAGGGTCGGACCGTCCAGCTCGCGCAACACGGGGATGGCGGCGGGATTCTCCCAGTCCGGCAGGGGCGCCGGCTCGCGCGTGCAGTAGGCGATGTGGATGCCCATGTTGCCGGTGATGGCCTCGGCCAGCGCGGCGCGCCCCACGGGGTCCAGCCGCGCGGTGCGGGCGCGCAGCCGCGGGTCGTTCAGGTAGCGGTCGGGGTCGTAGCGCAGAGGCTCGACGAAGCAGCGGAGCGTGAGGCCGGCGCCTTCGATCAGCCGCGCCAGCTGCGGCACGGTGAAGGCGACATCGCGCGGGTTCAGCAGCAGGTCGTAGAGCCCGGCATCGCCGCCGTCGATGTGGTCGGTGATCCAGGGATTGCGGCGCAGCCAGGCGGTCTCGGGCAGCTGCTTCCAGAGGCGCTTCGCGGCCTCCACGCGATCGGGCGGCCGCTCCGAGTCGGGGGCGAGCAGGCGCAGCGCGTCCTGCAGCATGTAGACGCCGGTGCGGCCGTGCGGAGCATAGACCATCAGCCCGATGCCGCCGCCCGGCGCCAGCGCCCCGGCCAGCGCCGCGAGCCCCGCCGCCGGGTCGGGCAGATGGTGCAGCACGCCGCAGCAGTCGATGTAGTCGAATTCCCCCAGCCCCAGTTCCGGCAGGTCCAGCAGCGAGCCGCTGACGAAACGGATGTTGGTGAGGCCGCGCGCCTTGGCCCGCGCCTCCGCCACCTCGCGCGCCGCCGCCGAGCGATCGAGCCAGACCACTTCCCCCGCCCGGCCGGCCCAGGCCATCTGCTGCGCCAGCATCAGTGTGCCGTCGCCGCTGCCGCCGCCGGCCATCAGCGCCCGCAACGGCGTGCCGGCCGGGCGGCGGGCGCCGAAGATCCAGTGGTCGATCTCCCGCAGGTGGCTGGGGCTGCCGACGATCAGTCGCTTCGCCTCCTCGCGGGGGTCGCGCTGGGGATAGGGATAGGCTTCGTATTGCGCGGCGAGGCGGGCATCGGTGGCATCCATGGCCCGCTGGGATAGGCGATGCGCGACAGGCGCGCCAGCAGGCTTCCGGTGGACACGAGGCAGGCCCATCTCAAGGCCATGCCGCCGATCTCCACCCTCTCCCGCATCGTGCTCGTGCTGCTGGTGGTGAGCGCCCTGGTGCGCATCGTGCTCTTCGCGCTGGAGTAGCGCGGCCAAGGGGGCGGCGCCCTCCCTGGCCGCCGCTCAGCCGAGTCGCAACACCGGATGGAAGGCGTTCAGCGTCTCGAAGGTGCAAAGCGCGGCTGCGGGGAAGCGCAGCACCGGATGACGCGCGGCGAACGCCTCCCCCAGCCGGTGTTGCATCGCCACGAGGCCGGCTGCCTCGCCGGGGTCCATCCAGGCCAGGGAGTAGTTGAGCGTCAGGTGGAAGGCGTAGCGGTCATGGTTCGGCCGGCGGAAGCCGAGCGCCTGCGACACCGCCTCGCGTAGGGCAGTGAGTTGCTGCGCCGTGCCAGTGTCGCAGGGCTCCAGGCGTAACACGGTGCCACCACCGCGCGTCGGACCGAGGCCGGCCGGGCGCATGGCGAAGCCGGAAGGCGCACGGACCCCCCGCAGGCGCTCCGCGAAGAAGCGGGTCGCCTCGGGGATCGGGGTGTCCTGCGGCAGGCGGGCCGGCCATTCCTCCGGCCGGCGGGCCCGGGCGTGCACGCCATTGAACACCGTCATGTGATAGCTGGTGGGGTCCAGCGCAGCGAGCTTCGCGCCCCAGGCGGGCGCCGCGACCAGTTCGGCGGAGATCGCCGCCAGCGCGGTGTGCTCCGGCGCATCCTGTGGCAGGAGGCAGATCACCGTATTGCCGGGAAAGGGCAGCGCCGTGCCGTCGGGGGCGAACTTCACCCCGGCCACCGGGTGAGGCTGCCCCGGCGTCCCGGTCAGGCGGGCGATGGCGGTGGCGTCAGACCACATTCAGGCTCCTCCGGCGGTGAGGCCGCGCATCTGGCGGGCGGAACGGGCGCATGGAAAGGGGCTGCCTTGGCAGCCGCCGCGCCGGGCGCCACCCTGCAGCGAAGGAATGGGAGAGGAAGGCCATGCAGGTTGGCGTCATCGGCTTGGGCAGCATGGGCATGGGTGCGGCGCTGTCGCTGCTGCGGGCCGGGCTGAAGGTGACGGGCTGCGACCCGCGCGCGGCGGCGCGGGACGAGTTCATCGCCGCCGGCGGTGCGGCGGTGGGCAGCGCGGCCGAACTGCCGCAGGGCACCGAGGCGCTGGTGGTGCTGGTGGTGAACGCCGCGCAGTCCGAGGCGGCGCTGTTCGGACCGGAGGGCGCCCTGCCCCGCTTGGCGCCGGGGGCGGTGGTGCTCTCCTCCGCCACCATGGCGCCGGACGCGGCACGCGCCATCGCGGCGCGGCTGGAGGAAGCGGGGATGCTGCCGCTCGATGCCCCGGTCTCCGGCGGCGCGGTCAAGGCGCGGGAGGGCGCGATGACGGTGATGGCCGCCGGAAGCGCCGCCGCCTTCGACAAGGCGGCGCCGGTGCTGGAGGCCATCGCCGCCAAGGTCTGGCGGCTGGGCGAGGCGCCGGGACTCGGCGCCACGGTGAAGGTGGTGCACCAGCTGCTGGCGGGGGTGCACATCGCCGTGGCGGCGGAGGCGATGGCGCTCGGTATCCGCGCCGGGGCGGACCCGAAGGTGCTCTACGACGTGGTGACCTCGGCCGCCGGCAATTCCTGGATGTTCGAGAACCGCATGGCGCGCGTGCTCACCGGCGACGATGCGCCGCGCTCGGCGGTGGATATCTTCGTAAAGGACCTGGGGCTGGTGGCGGAGATGGCGCGTTCGCTGGGCTTCCCGGTGCCACTGGCGGCACAGGCGCAGCAGCTCTTCACCGCCGCCCATGCCATGGGGCAGGGGCAGAAGGATGATGGCTTCGTCATCCGGGTCTGGCAGGCCATGACGGGCATCCCCCTGCCGGGCGACAACAAGCCGTAGAGAACGGAAAAGGCCCGGGGAAAGAATTCCCGGGCCTTTCTCCTTCCAACCTTTGCCGGGCGTGCCCGGCGCGGGTCAGCTCTCTTCCTCGCGGTCGGTTTCGACCTCGATGTCGGTGTCGAGATCGTCCTCGCCATCCTCGAGGTCCTCGGCATCGTCGAGCGCCTCGTCGGTGTCCACATCCTCCAGGTCGACATCGTCGGTGTCGGCCACAGGGACGGGGCGCTTCTTGACCTTTTCCTCCACCGGCGCGGCGGCGCGGCGCAGGCGCGGCTGCTCGGCCGGCTGCTCGGTGCCACATTTCGGGCAGACGGCAGGCTGGCGGGTCAGGTCATAGAACTTGGCGCCGCAGGCGACGCAGGTGCGTTTCAGACCCAGTTCGGGCTTGGCCATCAGCGTGAGTATCCCGGGAAAAAGGGGCCAGGCGCGGGCCGGCCGCGAAACAGGGGCGCGCATTGCCACGCCCCCCGGCTCCGTGTCAAACCCCGCCTTCGTGGGACATGAAGCGAACGTCAGGCCGCTGCGCGCCGCAAGGCCGCAACAGCCCCTCTCCGGCCACCTCACCGTCGCCGGCGACAAGTCGATCAGCCATCGCGCGCTGATGTTCGGCGCCCTTGCCGTTGGCCGCACCGAGATCACGGGGCTGCTGGAAGGCGAGGATGTGCTGCGCACCGCCGCCGCCATGCGCGCCCTGGGCGCCTCGGTGGAGCGGCTGGGCCCCGGGCACTGGCAGGTGGCCGGGCGCGGCGTCGGCGGGCTCACCGAGCCCGAGGACGTGCTGGACATGGGCAATTCCGGCACCGCCGCGCGGCTGATCTGCGGGCTCATCGCCGGCCATCCGATCTTCACCGTGCTGACCGGCGACGCCTCGCTGCGCAAGCGGCCGATGAAGCGGGTGACCGAGCCGCTGGCCGCCTGCGGCGCCCGCTTCGCCGGCCGCGCCGGCGGGCGGCTGCCGCTGGCGATCGAAGGCGCCGCCGAGCCGCTGCCGCTGGACTACACCCTGCCGATGGCCTCGGCGCAGGTGAAGTCGGCCGTGCTGCTGGCGGGACTCGGCGCCCGCGGCGTGACCCGCGTGGTCGAGCCGGAGGCGAGTCGCGACCACACAGAGAACATGTTGCGCCATTTCGGCGCCACCGTGCGGGTCGACACCCAGGGGCATGGCCGGGTCATCGAGCTGGAGGGCCAGCCGGAGCTGGTGGCGGCACCGGTGGCGGTGCCGGGCGACCCCTCCTCCGCCGCCTTCCCGCTGGTGGCGGCGCTGCTGGTGCCGGGCTCCGAGGTGACGGTCGAGGGTGTCGGGCTGAACCCGCTGCGCACCGGCCTCTTCACCACCCTGCGCGAGATGGGCGCCGGGCTGACGGTCAGCAATGAGCGAATCGAGGGTGGCGAGCGGATGGGCGACATCACCGCCCGCCACGGCATGCTGCGCGCGGTGGACGTGCCGGCGGAGCGCGTGCCCGCCATGGTGGACGAATACCCGATCCTCGCCGTGGCGGCCGCCTGCGCCCAGGGCGTCAGCCGCTTCCGGGGCCTGGCCGAGCTGCGCGTGAAGGAGAGCGACCGCGTCGCCGCCACCGCCGCCCTGCTGGCCACCAATGGCGTGAAGGTGGAGATCGAGGGCGATGACATGCTGGTGCACGGCACCGGCGCCCCGCCGCCGGGCGGCGGCCAGGTCGTCACCCATATGGACCATCGCATCGCCATGAGCGCGCTGGTGCTGGGGCTGGCGACCGAGGCGCCGGTCACGGTGGACGATTCCAGCTTCATCGACACCTCCTTCCCCGGCTTCGCCGAGCTCATCAACCGCACCGCCGGCGGGGATGTCCTGCGGCGCCTGAACCACGCCGTCAGCCCGTGACGGCAGGGCCGGAACCCTCCGCCCCGGTCCTGGCCGGGGTGGTCATCGCGGTGGACGGGCCGGCTGCGGCCGGCAAGGGCACGCTGGCGCGGCGGCTCGCGGCCGAGCTGGGGCTGCCCTATCTCGACACCGGCCTGCTCTACCGTGCCACCGGCCGGCGGCTGCTGGATGCCGGCGCCGACCCGCGCGATGCCGAGGAGGCCGAGGCTGCCGCCCGCGCGCTGACGCCTGCTGACCTCGAGCGGCCCGATCTGCGCGGACCGGAGGCTGACATGGCGGCCAGTGCCGTCGCCGCCATCCCGACGGTACGCGCCGCCCTGCTGGAATGGCAGCGCGCGTTCGGCCGCACCCATGGCGCGGTGCTGGACGGGCGGGATATCGGTACGGTGGTCTTCCCCGAGGCGCCGGTGAAGCTCTTCGTCACCGCCAGCGACCAGGAGCGCGCCCGGCGCCGCTGGCTGGAGCTGCAGGGGCGCGGCCTCGCCGCCGACCCGGGCCAGGTGCTCTCCGAGATCCGCGATCGGGATGCGCAGGACGCCAACCGCCCGGTGGCGCCGCTGAAGCCCGCGCCGGACGCGCTGTTGCTTGACACGACGGAACTGGACGCCGAGGCTGCCTTTCAGCGGGCCCGCGCCCTGGTGGCGAAGCGCCTCGGCTTCTGACGCCCCGCAGGCCCGCCCGCGAACGGACAGAAAGAAGATGGAGGTCCGGGGAATTCCTTCTCCCGGCCTTTTTCTCCACCCGCTTCACGCCCCGGCGAAACGTTGCACTCCTGTCCGATTCCCCTTGACGCCAAGGGGCGGACTGGCCTAGGCGAACCCTGAACCCTGTCACCGGTTGGTGGCGGGGCGTCCGGCTCTCCGCGGTCCGCTGCACAGGCACCCGCGCCCGCCGGACCGGGAAAAGCGGGCCGGAACTCCGCTTATCGCAACAGGGCCGAACGGCGTCACCCGCACGGGCAGGCGTCCGGTCAAGCCGTGCCCGCGCAGGCGGGGGCGCATGAATCCTTCCGGGATCTCCCGGGCGGATCAGGAACACACTGCTACATGGCACATGCCGACAGCCTTTCCACGATCCCGGCCGGTGGCGAGGACTTCGCCGCCCTGCTCGACGCCACCCTGGGCGCCGATACGGGCTTTGCCGGCTCGGTCGTCACCGGCAAGGTGATCCGGGTCGACGACGATTACGCGGTCGTGGATGTCGGGCTGAAGAGCGAGGGGCGCGTGCCCCTCAAGGAATTCGCGCCGCAGGGCCAGAAGCCCGAGGTGCAGCCCGGCGACACCGTCGAGCTGTTCGTCGAGCGCTACGAGGACAAGGACGGCTCGATCGTCCTGTCGCGTGAGAAGGCGCGCCGTGAGGAGGCCTGGACCAACCTGGAGAAGGCCTTCAACGCGCAGCAGCGCGTCAATGGCGTCATCTTCGGGCGCGTGAAGGGTGGCTTCACCGTCGATCTCGGCGGCGCCGTGGCCTTCCTCCCGGGCTCCCAGGTGGATATCCGCCCGGTGCGCGACGTCGGGCCGCTGATGGGCTCGCCGCAGCCCTTCCAGATCCTGAAGATGGACCGCGCCCGCGGCAATATCGTCGTCAGCCGCCGCGCGGTGCTGGAAGAGACCCGCGCCGAGCAGCGCAGCGAGCTGATCCAGGGCCTCAAGGAAGGCATGATCCTGGACGGCGTGGTGAAGAACATCACCGACTACGGCGCCTTCGTGGATCTGGGCGGCGTGGACGGCCTGTTGCATGTCACCGACATCGCCTGGCGCCGCATCAACCATCCGTCCGAGGCCCTGACCATCGGTCAGCAGGTCCGCGTGCAGGTCATCCGCTTCAACCCCGAGACGCAGCGCATCTCGCTGGGCATGAAGCAGCTGATGTCCGACCCGTGGGAAGGCGTGTCGATCAAGTACCCGGTCGGCGCCAAGTTCACGGGCCGCGTGACCAACATCACCGACTACGGCGCCTTCGTGGAGCTGGAGCCGGGCGTTGAGGGTCTGGTCCATGTCTCCGAGATGAGCTGGACCAAGAAGAACGTCCATCCGGGCAAGATCGTCGCCACCTCGCAGGAGGTCGACGTGATGATCCTGGACGTGGACGAGCCGAAGCGCCGCATCAGCCTCGGCCTGAAGCAGGCCCAGGGCAATCCCTGGGAGCTGTTCCTGGAGGCGCACGCCCCGGGTTCGATCGTCGAGGGCGAGATCCGCAACATCACCGAGTTCGGTCTGTTCGTGGGTCTGGCACCCGAGATCGACGGCATGGTGCACATGTCCGACCTGTCCTGGGACGTGCCTGGCGAGCAGGCCATGGCCGACTACCAGAAGGGTCAGGTCGTCAAGGCGAAGGTGCTGGACGTCGATGTCGAGAAGGAGCGCATCTCGCTCGGCATCAAGCAGCTCCAGGCCGACCCGGCCGCCGAGGTGCTGGACCGCGTCCGCAAGGGTGACGTCGTCACCTGCGTGGTGACCAAGGTCGAGCAGAACGGCATCGAGGTGAAGGTTGACGAGGTCCTGACGGGCTTCATCCGCCGCGCCGAGCTGGCCCGTGACCGTGGCGACCAGCGCCCCGACAAGTTCGCCATCGGCGAGAAGGTCGATGCGAAGGTCACCGCCGTGGACCGCGCCGCCCGCCGCCTGGCCCTGACCATCAAGGGCAAGGAAGTGGAGGAGGAGCGCGAGGCGATGAAGGAGTACGGCACCGCCGACTCCGGCGCCTCCCTGGGCGACATCCTCGGCGCGGCCATCCGCCGCCGCAACCAGATGGTGGGCGAGGAGTAATCCTCTCCCTCCCCTCTGGAGGAACCGCAGCGCCCCGGGTGGTCCGCCACCCGGGGCGTTCGCATTTCCGGCTCAGGTGAGGCCACACCGGCAAGCCTTGACCGGGCCGCCTTCCCACCGCCATTGATGCGCCCAACATGAGCGCCCCCCTGGAGCACGACCTGCTGGTCGACCGCCGCCGTCTGAAGCGCCGCCTGCTGAGCTGGCGGGTGGCCGCCGTGCTGCTGGCAGCCGTGGCGCTGTTCGTCGCCTTCGGCCCGCGCCTCGGAGCGGGGGGGCATCTGGTGCGCTTCAGCGTCGAAGGCACCATCGGTGACGACCACCGCGTCACCGAGGCGATCGACAAGGCCGCGCGGGATCCTTCGGTGCGCGGCATGATCCTCTCCATCGACAGCCCAGGCGGGACGGTGGCCGGCGGCGAGGGGCTGCACGCGGCGCTCCGCCGCTTCCGCGAACGCAAGCCGCTGGTGGCGGTGATGCGCGGCACCGCCGCTTCCGCCGCCTACATGATCGCGCTGCCGGCCGAGCGCATCTTCGCCCGCGAGTCCACCGTCACCGGCTCGATCGGCGTGATCCTGCAGTCCTTCAACGTCAGCGAGTTGCTGGACATGCTGGGCATCCAGCCGGAGATGCTGACCTCGGGGCCGCTGAAAGGCGTGCCCAGCCCTTTCCGCCCGCTCAACCCCGAAGGGCGGGCCGCACTGGAGACGGTTCTGCGCGACCTGCACGGCCAGTTCGTCAGCATGGTGGCCGAGGGCCGCAAGCTGCCGCACGAGCAGGTGGAGGCACTGGCGGATGGCCGCATCTACACCGGGCGGCAGGCGCTGGAGCTGAAGCTGGTGGACGCCATCGGCGGCGAGCCGGAGGCACGCGCCTGGCTGGCGAGCGCGCATGACATCCCCACTGGGTTGCGGGTGCGCGACCTCGATCCGCGCGACACGATAGAGCGGGCGCTCGGCCTCTCCCTGCATGCCCTGATGAAAAGCGTGATTTCAGAATGGGTTGCGATTGACGGCCCGCGGGCTGTTTGGCAGCTTCCGCGATGACGGGGCGCGGCGGGCGCCGTGGCCCGGCGGCGGTATGGCAATCTTCCGGCCGGGCTTCCGGCGCGGAGCAGGAGGCAGGCGGGCCATGACCAAATCCGAACTGATCGCGCAGCTGGCTGCAGCCAACCCGCATCTGCGTCAGCCGGATGTGGAGCTGATCGTCAGCACCATCTTCGAGGAGATCACCACCGCCCTGGCGCGTGGCGACCGGGTGGAGCTGCGCGGCTTCGGCGCCTTCTCCGCGAAGCAGCGCGATCCCCGCACCGGCCGCAACCCGCGCACCGGCGAATCCGTTCCGGTGGCGGGCAAGTCCGTCCCCTATTTCAAGCCCGGCAAGGAGCTGCGGGAGCGCGTCAATGGCGGCCCGTTGCAGGCGCCGAAGCGCAGCCCCCGCACCACGGTGACCACCCCATGACCTTCATCGGCCTTCTGCTCACCGCCCTCCTGCTGCTGGTGCTGGTGCTCTTTGCCATTTCCAACACCATGCCGGTCGCGCTGCAGCTCTGGCCCTTCGACCTGAGCTGGGAGGTTCCGCTGGCCGGCGCGGTGCTCGGCGCCGCGGCGCTGGCCTTCCTGCTGGGCGCGCTGCTGACCTGGGGCAGCGCCCTGCACTACCGTCGCCGTGCCCGCAGGATGCAGCGCGCCGCGCAGCTGCTGGAGGCCGAGCTGGCCGAGTTGCGCGGACAGCAGGATGCCGCCAACCCGGTTCCCCCCGCCGCGCCGGCGCGCTCCACGGCGCTGGCTACCAGCCCCTGAGATGCGCCAGAAGCCGAACCGCACCGGGTTGATCGCGGCTCTGGACACGCCCGACCCCGCTCGCGCCGAGGCCTGGGCGGGCGCGGTCGCGCCGCATGTGGGCCTGCTGAAGGTGGGGCTGGAGCTGTTCTGCGCCGCCGGCCCCGCCGTGGTGGCGCGCATTGCCGCCCATCGGCCGATCTTCCTGGACCTGAAGTTCCACGACATCCCGAACACGGTGGCCGGCGCGGTGCGCTCCGTCTGCGCCACCCGGCCGGCGATGCTGACGCTGCATGGCGGCGGTGGGGGTGCCATGATCGAGGCCGCCCGCCGCGCCGCGGAGGAGAGCCTGGGCGAGGCGCGGCCCGCCATCCTGGCCGTGACGGTGCTGACCAGCTTCACCGCCGCCGGCCTAGCGGAGACCGGCGTCGCCGGCGGCCCGGCCCAGCAGGTGCTGCGTCTGGCGCGGCTGGCGCTCGACGCCGGGGCGGATGGGCTGGTCTGCTCGCCGCAGGAGGTTTCCCGCTTGCGCGATGCCTTCGGCGCGGCCCCCCTGTTGGTCGTGCCGGGCGTGCGCCCGGCCGGCAGCGCCGTCGGCGATCAGGCGCGGGTCGCCACGCCGGAGGAAACCGCGGCCGCCGGGGCGGACTGGCTGGTGGTCGGCCGCCCGATCACCGCGGCGCCGGAGCCGGCCGCCGCCGCCGCCGCCATCGCTGCCAGTCTGCCGCGCTGATGCAGCCATCCCTGCCCCGCATCCAGGTCAAGATCTGCGGCATCAACGATGCCTCCGCCTATGACGCGGCCTGCCGCGCCGGTGCCGACTGGGTCGGCTTCGTCTTCTACCCGCCCTCCCCCCGGGCGGTGACGCCGGAGCAGGCCGGGGAACTGGCCGCGCGCGGCGGCACCGGGCGACGGCCACTCTGCGCCGGGCTCTTCGTCGATGCCAGCGACGAGGAGATCGCGGCGGTGCTGGAGTCGGTGCCGCTCAGCCTGCTGCAGTTGCACGGCATGGAGAGTCCGGAGCGCTGCGCCGAGATCCGCGCTCGCTTCGGTCTGCCGGTGATGAAGGCCCTGGGCGTGGCCGATCCGGAGGATTTCGCCCTGCTGGATAGCTATGCCCCGGTGGTGGACCGCTTCCTGCTGGACGCCAAGCCGCCCCGCGGGGCCAGCCTGCCCGGCGGCAATGCCGCCAGCTTCGACTGGTCGCTGCTGGCGGGCCGCCCCATCCCGCACCCCTGGATGCTGGCGGGCGGGCTGACGCCGGCCAATGTCGCCTCGGCCATCCGAGTGACCGGGGCACCGGGCGTGGATGTCTCCTCCGGCGTCGAGCGGATGCGCGGCGTGAAGGACCCGGTGCTGATCGCCGCGTTCGTTGCCGCCGCGCACGCGGAGCAGGAGTAGAAAGGCTGGGGAATTCCTTCCCCCGATCTTTTTCCAGGTCCGCCCCCGCAAACAGCGCCCCTATCCCCATATGCTCAGGCAGGCTAACACTCGGTCCAGTTTGGAGGGACGCGTGAACCAGCCTCTGCCCAATTCCCTGCGCCAGGGCCCCGACGGACGGGGTCGTTTCGGTCAGTTCGGCGGCCGCTATGTCGCCGAGACGCTGATGCCGGTCATCCAGGAGGTCGAGCAGGCCTACCAAGCCGCGCGGCAGGACCCGGCCTTCATGCAGGAATGGCGACGGCTGCTGAAGGACTATGTCGGCCGTCCCAGCCCGCTCTGGTTCTGCGAGCGGCTGACGGAGCAGCTTCGCGCGAGCAGCGCGGGGCCTGATCTGGGCGCGAAGGTCTACTTCAAGCGCGAGGAGCTGAACCACACCGGCGCGCACAAGATCAACGCCGTGCTCGGGCAGATCCTGCTGGCGAAGCGCATGGGCAAGCCGCGCATCATCGCCGAGACGGGCGCCGGGCAGCACGGCGTGGCCACCGCCACGGCCTGCGCGCTCTTCGGGCTGAAATGCGTCGTCTACATGGGCGCCACCGATGTCGAGCGGCAGCAGCCGAACGTGTTCCGCATGAAGCTACTGGGGGCCGAGGTGATTCCCGTCACCTCCGGCGCCGGCACGCTGAAGGACGCGATGAACGAGGCGATGCGCGACTGGGTCGCCAATGTCGCCGACACCTATTACTGCATCGGCACCGTTGCCGGCCCCGCCCCCTTCCCTCAGATGGTGCGCGACTTCCAGTGCGTGATCGGCGAGGAGACGAAACAGCAGATCCTGGCTGCCGAGGGACGCCTGCCGGACGCGCTGGTCTGCGCCGTGGGTGGCGGTTCCTCCGCCATGGGCCTGTTCCACCCCTTCCTCGATGACGCGGATGTGGCGATTTACGGCGTCGAGGCCGCCGGGCGCGGCATGGAGACGGGCGAGCACGCGGCGGCGATCGGCGGCGGACGCCCGGGCGTGCTGCACGGCAACCGCACCTATCTGCTGCAGGACGACCACGGCCAGATCCACGAGGCGCATTCCATCTCGGCCGGGCTCGACTATCCTGGCATCGGGCCGGAGCATTCCTGGCTGCATGAGATCGGCCGCGTGCAGTATGTCGCCGTCACCGACCAGGAGGCGCTGGAGGCCTTCCAGATCTGCTCGCGGCTGGAGGGCATCATCCCCGCGCTGGAGTCCGCGCACGGGCTGGCGTATGTGCTGAAGCTCGCGCCGACTATGGGCCAGGACAAGATCATCGTCCTCAACCTGTCCGGCCGCGGCGACAAGGACATCTTCACCGTCGCCAAGCACCTGGGAGAGACGTTGTGAGCCGCATCGCCGCCCGTTTCGCGCAGCTCAAGGCGGAAGGCCGCGGTGCACTGATGCCCTTCCTGGAAGCCTATGACCCGGACCCGGCGACCTCCATGGCGCTGCTGCGTGGCCTGCCGGGCGCGGGGGCGGACCTGATCGAGATCGGCGTGCCCTTCTCCGACCCGATGGCGGACGGGCCGACCGTCCAGCGCGCCGGGCAGCGGGCGCTGAAGGCCGGCGGCACCCTGGCCGGGGCGCTGGCCATGGTGCGCGACTTCCGCCGCGAGGATGACGAGACGCCGATCGTCCTGATGGGCTACCTGAACCCCATCCTGGCCTATGGCATCGAGAGCTTCTGCACCGAGGCGGCGGATTCCGGCGTGGACGGGCTGATCGTCGTGGATCTGCCGCCGGAGGAGGCCGATGAGCTGGCTGGCCCGGCGCGGGAGCAGGGGCTGGACCTGATCCGGCTCGTTGCCCCCACCACCGACGATGCGCGGCTGCCCAAGGTACTCACGGGCACCAGCGGTTTCATCTACTACGTGGCGATCACCGGCGTGACCGGCACGCACAGCGCCACGCAGGAGGCCCTGGCCGCAGCCATCCCGCGCCTGCGCTGCCACACCGACCTGCCGATCGCCATCGGCTTCGGCGTGCGGACGCCGCAGCAGGCGGCCGAGGCGGTGCAGCTGGCCGATGGCGCGGTGGTCGCCTCCGCCCTGATCGATACCCTCGCCGCCAATCTGGACGAGAAGGGCCGCGCCCGGCCGGACACGCTGCGCAAGGTGCTGGACCAGGTGCGCGGCCTGGCCGAGGCCGTGCGCGGGGCGCGCGTCTCCGCCTGAGGAAAGAAAGTTCGGGGGAAGGAATTCCCCCGAACCCTCTTCTTTTTTCTGTCAGTTGGGCGTTGCGCTGGCAGTCTGCGCGGGAACCCGAAGAAGCAAAGAAGGGGTCTGGGGGGAATTCATTCCCTCAGTCTTTTGCTGCGCGGATTTGCCGGTCGGATCGCGCGGAATAGGGCGGGGATGCTGAAGGCGGACCTTCAGCTGCAAGAGGTGCCCCGAAAGCTCGAAACCTTGAAGTCGCCGCACTTGCTTGCCGTGAGAAGGCAGGGCTAGGGACGCAGTTCTGCCATATCCCGCGCCTATTCTGGTGGGAATGAGCCCTTTCCATGAGGTGAGACCACGGATGTCCCTCGAAGTTCCGCGAGAGATGCAGGCGGCGATTGATGCAGCGGCCTCGCTACGCTGTCTTGGCCCGGCCTCTTTCCGGACTCCTTCCCAGCATCCCAAATCTCCCTGGCTGCAGCAGGTGCCTTTTGTCTTCTGGCTCATGGAGGCCCTGCAGCCGCGCAGCCTGGTCGAACTCGGCACGCGAGAGGGAATCTCATACTTCGCTTTTTGCGATATGGTGCAGCAGCTTGGCCTGGCCACGACCTGTCACGCCATCGCCTCGCCGGCGGATGAGGAGAACGTCAGGTCACGCCTGGGCGTACTCAACGCCTGCCGGCACTCTAGCGTCTCGCAGATCCTCCTGGAGGATGCGCAGGCTGCCTTGTCCCGTTTCCAACCGGATAGCATTGACCTGCTGCACCTGGCCGGACAGCCTTCCCTTCGAGATCCACTTCAGGACTTTGAAGCCTGGCAGGCAAAACTCTCTGAGCGTGGCATCGTCCTGATTGGCGGCTTCCTGGCGGAAGAAAACGCCCCGGGACTCTCCAGGCTTTGGAGCGAACTTTCAGCGCGCCATCCCGCTTTCGCGTTTCCACATGGTGACGGCCTGGGCATTCTGGCCATCGGCCCCGCGCTGCCGGCCGGCCTGCGACCGCTCTTCGAGGCCAATGCCGAGCAGCAAGCCGCTATCCGCGCCGCCTATGCTCATCTCGGCGAACGCCTCTCCGCTCACCACAGGCTCGACGACATGCCAACCCCTAATGCAATGCGGACCGGGCTTGCCTCCCCGACACCGGGAACCGCGGGCCAACAGACGCCGCCCCCCTCAAGCCAACCGCTTGGCGGCGCGAGTGGCGCCCTCAGCCCTTCGCCTTCGCAGGCGGCCCGGATACCGGTGCGGCCGGCCGGATTGCGGGGCACCGCCGCCTGGCGCGCCACGGCTCCGCTGCGCTCCGCCCTTCGCCGGCTGCCGCCGCCCCTGCACAGGAATCTTCGCCGCGCGGCCAGGCTGGCGTGGTGGATGCTCACGCCGCACCGCATGCCGCAGCGCATTGCTGTCCTGAAGGCCTTGCGGCAGGAGCGGCGCGTGGCCGCACGGCACTTCCTCGCCTTTCAGCCAGACGCGCCCGGCTGCGGCATAGGCCGCACGGCCGACCGCAATGGCCGCTACCAGTTGCTCAGGGAGCCGGCCGGCTACACCTACGTCCCGCCGCAGCGGCCGCATGATCTCGACCGCATTCTCGCCGGATTGCCGCGCCGTCCTCGCTTTTCCATCGTGGTGCCGACCTACAACACTACAGCCGAACTGCTCTCCCGCCTGCTGGCCTCGGTACAGGGGCAGTGGTACCCGGACTGGCAGCTCGTCTTCGCCGATGACGCCAGCCCCTCCGAGGAGACGCGCGGCTTCCTGCGGGACATCCGCGACAGTCGTGTTGAGACTGTGTTCTGCACCACCAACAAGGGCATCTCCGGTGCGACGAACGTGGCGCTGGAACATGCCACCGGCGATTACGTCGTCTTCCTCGACCATGACGACGAGCTGACCGAGGACTGCCTCTACGAGCTGGCGCTCTGCATCGCCAGAGAGGATGCCGACTACATCTACAGCGACGAGGACAAGATCACGCCGGAAGGCACCTTCACACAGCCTTTCTTCAAGCCGGACTGGTCGCCCGACACGCTGATGAGCACCATGTACACCTGCCACGTGAGCTGCGTCCGGCGCAGCCTCCTGGCGGAGGTTGGGCCGCTGCGCTCCGAGTACGACGGCAGCCAGGACTGGGATCTGGTGTTGCGCATCACCGAGCGGGCGAAGCGCATCGCCCATATCCCGAAGGTTCTCTACCACTGGCGCATCATTCCCGCCTCCGTCGCCTCCGACCTCGCGGCCAAGCCCTACGCCATCGACGCTGCCCGGCGCGCCCGGATCGCGGCGTTGGAGCGGCGTGGCCTGGTCGGAACGGTCGAGCCCGTGGCGCAGGTGCCGGGATACTTCCGCGTCAATTACAAGCCGCAAGGCGAGCCGCTGGTTTCGATCATCATCCCCACCAAGGACAATAGGCCCGTCCTGCAGCGCTGCGTGGAGGCCATCCGCGAGGTTTCCACCTATCGCGGCTTTGAGTTCGTCATCCTGGACAACGGCTCAAGCCGGCCGGATACGCTGGATTATCTTCATTCCCTGGCTGCCTCGGCCGATGCCTCGGTGATCCGCCACGCGGCGCCGTTCAACTACTCCGAACTGAACAACATCGGCGCCCGGCAGGCGAAGGGCGACCTGCTGCTGTTCCTGAACGACGACACGGAGGCGCAATCCGCCGATTGGCTGGAGCGGATGGGCGGCTATGCGCAGCTCCCGCATATCGGCGCGGTGGGCGCCAAGCTGATCTACCCGGGCACGCGCATGGTCCAGCACAGCGGGCTGCTCAACCTCTCGGGCGGGCCGAATCACGCCTTCCTGCGCCGGGATGCCGACGATCCCGGCTACTTCATGCGCAACCTGCTGGAATATGACTGGTCGGCGGTCACCGGCGCCTGCCTGATGGTGGAACGCGCCAAGTTCGAGGCCGTGGGCGGCTTCGATGAAAGCTTCCCGGTTGCCTACAACGACGTCGATCTCTGCTTCCGCCTACTAAAGCGGGGCCTCTACAATGTCGTCTGCCCCTCGGTCGAGTTGCTGCACCATGAATCGCTGAGTCGCGGGCTCGACCACGAGACGCCCGAGCAGCGTGCACGGCTGGATGCGGACCGCCACAGGCTCTACGTCGCCCACCCGGACCTGATGATGCACGACCCGTTCCACAATCCGAACCTGCATCCCAGCAGCGTGCACTTCGAGTTGCCGGCATGAACGACATGATGGGCAGTCATCGCCTCGCCGACCTGGCGCACGCCATCGCCGGCGCCGAGGCGGTTTCCTTCGACGTCTTCGACACGCTTTTCGTGCGCCCGCTCTGCGATCCGGAAGATGCTTTCGACATTCTCGGCCATCGCTTCGGCATTCCCGACTTCCGCACCCGGCGCCGTGCCGCGCAGGCCGAGGCCTTCCGGCGCATGCAGCAGGCGCAAAGGGCCGAGATCACGCTGGAGGAGATCTACGAGAGCTTCGGGCCATTGCCGGTTCCGGCGGCGGAGATCCGGCAGGCCGAGCATGACCTCGAACTGGTCCTGACGCAGCCGAACCCGGAGATGGTCGAGATGTTCCGTCTGGCCCTTTCGCAGGGCAAGCGGGTGGTCATCACCTCCGATATGTATCTCCGGCAGGCCTTCTTCGATACGCTGCTGCGGCGGCACGGGGTGGAGGCGGTGCCGCTCTTCATCTCGGCCGACCGCAACGCCACCAAGCGCGATCACGGCGCGCTTTTCGACATCGTCGCGCAGGAAATCGGTGTGCCGCACGGCAAAATCCTGCACATCGGCGACAACGTGCTCTCCGATATCAGGCGGGCGGATGAGAAGGGGTTGCAGACCTACCACTATACGGAAGCCCGAAAGCCTCCGAGGAAAGTCGGGGAGTCGCCCACCGCATCGCTGGCGCGCGGTCTGGTGCGGGTGCACGGCCGCGAGGTGCCGCAGGGCACGCTGGAAGAGCTGGGCTTCATGCGGGTGGGACCGGCCGCCGTTGGCTTCCTGGACTGGGTCATCGAAGAGGCGCGCCGCGACCGCATCGACCATGTGCTGTTCGTCTCGCGCGACGGATACGTCCTGCAGCAGCTTGCGGAAGCCCGCGCTGCGCGCGGTGCGACGGAGATGCCGCCCTCCTCCTATCTGCTCGGCTCGCGGGTGGCCTTCACCCTTGCGGCGATGGACGAACGGAACTTTGCCGAGCACCTTCCTTTCCTCGCCGCCGGCTCGCACGGGCTGGCACCGGCGGAGGTGCTGGAGCGCCTGGGTGTCACGCCGCCCGCCGCGCATGTGATGGCACAGCTCGGCCTCGGCGCAGACGAGACCGTGCGCGAGGACCGGCCGGCGAAGCTTCTCGAACTGCTGAATGCCTGGCGCTGGGAGATCCTGAAGGTCAGCCGGCGTAACCGGCGCGGGCTGTTTCGCCACCTGATCGATCTCGGCCTGCGCCCCGGGCAGCGTGTCGCGATGGTGGATATCGGCTGGAACGGCACCACGCAGCAGGCCTTCGAGGCGGCATTGCAGGGGCTGATGCCGCTGGAGACGCATGGCTATTATTTGTGCCTTACCGATTCCGCCGATTGCCAGCGGCGGCGCAAGGCCATGCGGATGAAGGCGCTGGTCGGGTCGGGTACTGTCCCGCCCGAGCAACTCGCCGCCATCTACGCCAACCGCGTCGGCATCGAGTTCTTCTTCTCAGCCCCCCATCATGCCGTCATCGGCTACGATCCCGGGCCGGAGGGGGTGGCGCCCGTGGAGGATCCCGGCCGGGCCGACCCCGGCGACATCCTCGGGATGTCGCCGCAGGTGCTTCGCGGCGTCCTGGCCTTCGAGCGCCACTTCGCCTCGGCACGACAGGAGCTGGCTCTGCCGCCGGACCCGCTGGGCTGCGCGGCAGCCCTGCTGGACTTTGCCGCGGATGGAAGCTGGGCGCGCGAATCCGCATTGGCCGAGGTGAGGAACTTCGATGCCTGGGGCAGCAGCCGCAACCGCACCATGCGGCTGACCGACTACGCCACCCAGGCATAGGGCCGGCAGGGAAACCAACAGGCGGAACCCGCGGGAAGCCATCGCGAGGGAGGAAGAAATCGCTCCCCCGCACCGCGTCTCACTCCGAGGGCACGTTCTCGCGCAGCTCCGCGAGCCAGGCATTGGCATTGCCGTCCGAGGGGGCGCGCCAGTCGCCGCGCGGTGAGAGTGAGCCGCCCGCCACCACCTTCGGCCCGTTCGGCAGCGCCGAGCGCTTGAACTGCGCGAAGCCGAAGAAGCGCTGCAGGAACACTTCCAGCCAATGCCGGATGGTCGGCAGGTCATAGGCGTTGCGGCTGGCCTCGGGGAAGCCGGGCGGCCAGGTGCCGCGCGCCGCGTCGCCCCAGGCCCGCAGGGCCAGGAAGGCGATCTTCGAGGGGCGGAAGCCGTAGCGCAGCGTGTAGAACAGGTTGAAATCCTGCAGCGCGTAGGGGCCGATCTTGGCCTCCGTGCTCTGGATCTGCTGCGTCTCGTCATCGGCCGGGATCAGCTCGGGCGAGATCTCGGTCTCCAGCACCGATTGCAGGGTTTCGTTGACCTCCGCCTCGAACTGGCCGGAGGCGATGACCCAGCGGATGAGGTGCTGGATCAGCGTCTTCGGCACGCCGCCATTGACGTTGTAGTGCGACATCTGGTCGCCGACGCCATAGGTGCACCAGCCCAGCGCCAGCTCCGACAGGTCGCCGGTGCCGAGCACCATGCCGCCATGCCGGTTGGCGGCGCGGAACAGGTAGTCGGTGCGCAGCCCGGCCTGAACGTTCTCAAAGGTCACATCATAGACCGGCTCGCCCTTGGCGAAGGGATGGCCGAGATCGGCCAGCATCTGTCGGGCGGCCGGGCGGATGTCCAGTTCGTTCGCGGTGACGCCGAGCGAGGCCATCAGCCGGTGCGCATTGGTCTTGGTGCCGGTGGAGGTGCCGAAGCCGGGGAGCGTATAGGCGATGATGTCGCTGCGCGGGCGGCCCATGCGGTCCAGCGCCTTGGCGGCGACGATCAGCGCCTGGGTAGAATCCAGCCCGCCCGACACACCGATGATGATCTTGCGGTTGTTGGTGGCCTGGCAGCGCTGCACCAGGCCGGAGACCTGGATGTTGTAGGCCTCGTAGCAATCCTGGCTCAGCCGCTCCGGATTGGCCGGCACGAAGGGGAAGCGCTCCACCGCGCGCTCGAAGCCGATATCCTCCATCGGCGGGTCGAGGCGGAAGCCGATGGTGCGGAAGGCACGGGCATTCAGGCGGTGGTTGTCGTCGAAAGTGCCCTGCCGGGCACGCTCCTGCCGCAGCATGTCGAGATCGACATCGGCGATGACAACCTGATCGGCCTCGGGGAAGCGGTCGCTCTCCTTCAGGATGGCGCCATTCTCGAAGATGGAAACCTGCCCGTCCCAGGCGAGATCGGTGGTGGATTCACCCACGCCCGCGGCGGCATAGAGATAGGCCGCGAGGCAGCGCGCCGATTGCGACTGGCAGAGCAGCCGCCGCGTGTCGGCCTTGCCCACGGTGATGTTGCTGGCCGAGAGATTGGCCAGCACGGTGGCGCCGGCCAGGGCGGCCTCGGCGCTGGGCGGCACGGGAACCCAGAAATCCTCGCAGATCTCGGCATGCAGCACGAGCCCGGCGAGATCCTCGGCGGCGAAGAGCAGGTCGGGACCGAAGGGCGCGCGGTGGCCGGCGACGGTGATCTCGTCTCCCTCGGTGCCGGCGCCCGATGCGAACCAGCGGTGCTCGTAGAACTCGCGGTAGTTCGGCAGGTGGATCTTCGGCACCACACCGAGCAGCCGTCCGCGCTGGATGGCCAGGGCAGTGTTGAAGATCCGCCGGCCATGCCGCAGTGGCGCGCCGACCAGCAGCACCGGGCGCAGCGTGGCGGACGCCTCCAGCAGCGTTCCGACGGCCCGCTCCACGGCATCCAGCAGCGTGTCCTGCAGATGCAGGTCGTCGATGGCATAGCCGGAGAGCGAGAGTTCGGGGAACACCGCCAGGGCCGCGCCGGCAGCATCGCACCGCCGCGCGGCCTCCAGGATGGCAGCCGCGTTGGCGGCCGGATCGGCCAGGGTGCAGCGCGTGGTGCAGGCCGCGACGCGGGCGAAACCGTGACGATAGATCGCATGGAAGCTCATGCGCGCAGCCTGCCCCTGGAGCAAGGCCGCCGTCCAGTCACCAGCCCGCGCCTTCTCCAAGGCTGGGGGAATGAATTCCCCCAGACCCCCTTCTTTTTTCTTCGAGTTTCCTGCGCTGTCGGCCAGCGCAGCCCTAAACTGGCAAAAAGAAGAAGGGGGTTCGGGGGAATTCTTTCCCCCCGACTTTTTTCAGTCTTCAGGCACGCCGGAAGCGCAGCACCCGGCTGCGCTGCGAGACGAGACACAAGGCGTCCGGCGCCGCGAGCCAGAGCGCGAAGCGGCTGCGCGAGGGCGGCACGGCGCGTTCCGCCAAGGCCTTGCCGGGACCGAGGGCGCGCAGCCCGGCCCATTCCCGGGGCTGCCCGGGCAGACGGATGCGCGGCCCCTGCGGTCCCTCGGCGATGGTAAGGCCCGCTTCGCAGCCCAGCCCCTCCCCGGCCCAGCTGCCCAGCAGGCGCGGATCGAGCGGCGCGTTTTCCGGCACGGGCAGGAGGCGGCATTCCTGGTGGCCGAGGCTGCCCTCCAGGGCCCCCTCCGCCGTCGCCCGCAGCGCGAAGGCCAGATGCGCCTGCAGGCCGTGGGCCAGCCCGCCGGGGCCTTGCGAGATCGCCTCCTGCGCGCCCAGCAGGAACAGGGAGTCACCAGCGGACTCGACCCAGAGCGGACCATCCGGCTGCGCGAAGAGGCCGGCGGGTAGGTGCGCCGGCGGCGGCAGGGCAAGACCGGTCAGCGCCGCCATCACCGAGAGGGACATGCGATAGGCGCCGGTCTCCTCGCGGTTGCTCAGCACGATGACGCCCACGCCCAGTTCCGGGGCGAGCAGCATGTGGTTCTTGTAGCCGGGCAGCGAGCCGCCATGGCCCCAGAGCACCGGCCCCTCCAGCGGCACGCGGGAGAGGCCGAGGCCATAGCCCGTCTCGCGCCCGTCCAGCAGGGTGCCGGAGCGGGCGAGCGCCGCCCATAGCCCGGCGGTGCCGCCCTCGCCCTGCATCAGCCGCAGCGACCAGCGCATCAGCGCCTCGGCCGAGCAGGCCAGGCCGCCCGAGGCGGAGAAGTTCAGCCCGTAGCGGCCGCGCCGCCAGCCCCGCTCCGCGTCGCGCCAGTAGCCGGTGGCGAGGCCGGGCACCGGCTCCGCCTCGTCCTCCGGATAGAAGAAGCCGAGGCCGGGGAAATGCCGCTCCAGCAGCGTGCCGAAGGGGGCGGAGAGCGCCGACTCGGCGAGGCGGTAACCGGTGTTGGTGTAGGAGATGCTGCTGCCGGGCGCGAAGTTCAGCCCGGGCAGGTTGCGCGCCATCTCCAGCAGAGTGGCGCGGCTGAAGCTGGCGCTGGCCGGGACGCCGAGCAGGCCGAAGCTTTCCGCCAGGTCCGGCAGGCCCCCGGTCATGCCGAGCGCGCGGCCGAGCGGCACGGCGGCGACCGCCTCCGGCAGGCCCGGCACCCGCGCGCCGAGCGGCGCCGCCATGTCCATGCCCTCGCGCAGGGCAACGGCGCAGAACAGGTGCTTGGTGATGGAGGCCAGCCGCGTCAGCGTCGCCGCATCGAAGGCGAGGCGGTGCTCCAGGCTGGCCAGCCCGCGCGCCTCGAGGAAGCGGGGGCCGGAGCGGTCGAAGCCGAGCACCACGCCGCCCGGCTCGTCGGCCGCCCAGCCGGAGATCAGCGAGGCCGCGCAGGACGCCGCCTGCTGCCAGGAGAGAGACATCTTCGTACCTTCCCGGTTTGTCCTGGGCGGATCACGCGCGCCCCCTCCCGCTCGACCTGATCCGGTGCGGATTGTCAACCGGCGCCGAGCACAGGCTGGGCGGATGGAGTGGCCGAAGGCGATGCGCCCGATCTTCGGTCTTTCTCCTTCAAGTTGGACGGGACGGCGGAAAAGCGCAGATGCCGCGTGGAGCCTCGCGGCCCGGCACGCTACCTTGCGCCCCGGTCTGACCCCCGAGGAGCGGCAGCATGGCCCGATTTGTCCCCGTAGCGTCCTTTGATTGCGTTGTTTTCGGCGCCACGGGCGACCTGACGATGCGCAAGCTGCTGCCGGCGCTCTATGACCGTTTCCGCGATCGGCAGTTCACCACGACCAGCCGGATCATCGCCGTCGCCCGCACCGCGATGGAGACGGAGGACTACCGCCGCAAAGCCGAGGCGGCGCTGCGGCAATATGTCGTCCCCGCCAATCTGGATGCCGAGACGCTACGGGACTTCCTCGCCCTGGTGAGCTACCAGGCGGTGGATGCGCTCTCCGACGAGGGCTGGGCGGGGCTGGTCGCCACGCTGAACGAGCGGCCCGAGCAGGTACGGCCTTTCTACCTGGCCACCTCGCCCGAGCTCTACGGCCCGATCTGCCAGCGGCTGGCCCGGCATGGCGGGCTGCACCCGCTCTCCCGCGTGGTGCTGGAGAAGCCGATCGGCCACGATCTCGCTTCAGCGCGGGCCATCAACAATGCCGTCGGCGAGGTGATGCCGGAATCGCAGATCTTCCGCATCGACCACTATCTCGGCAAGGAGACGGTGCAGAACCTGCTGGCGCTGCGCTTCGCCAATCCGATCTTCGAGCGGCTGTGGAACGCCGACATGATCGACCACGTGCAGATCACCGTGGCCGAGACGGTGGGTGTGGAAGGGCGCGGCGGCTATTACGACCGCTCCGGCGCGCTGCGCGACATGGTGCAGAACCACATGCTCCAGCTGCTCTGCCTGCTGGCCATGGAAAGCCCGATCTCCCTGGACGCCGACGCGGTGCGCGACGAGAAGCTGAAGGTGCTGCGTGCGCTGCGCCGGGTGGAGCCGCATGAGGTGAACACCTTCACCGTGCGCGGCCAGTACACGGCGGGCGCCGCGAACGGCCATCCGGTGCCCGGCTATCTCGCGGATATCGGCGGCACCGAGCGCAGCCTGACCGAGACCTTCGTGGCGCTGAAGGTGCAGGTGAATTCCTGGCGCTGGGCGGGGGTGCCCTTCTACCTGCGCACGGGCAAGCGGCTGCCGCGCAAGGTGTCGGAGATCGTAGTGCAGTTCCGCACGCCGCCCTTCAGCATCTTCCCGCGCGAGCAGCATGACCTGCAGCCGAACCGCCTGCTGATCCGCCTGCAGCCCGAGGAAGGCATGCGGCTGGAGATGATGACCAAGGAGCCCGGCCCCGGCGGGTTGCACCTGCGCCCCACGGGGCTCGACATCAGCTTCGAGAAGGCCTTCGGCACGCGTTATCCCGATGCCTATGAACGGCTGCTGATGGATGTGGTGCGCGGCAACACCACCCTCTTCATGCGGCGCGACGAGGTGGAGGCCGCCTGGAGCTGGGTGGAGCCGTTGCTTGAAACCTGGGCGGAGCGGCCCGAGGCGCCGCGCCCCTATGTGGCCGGGACCTGGGGGCCGACCGCCGCCATCGCCATGATCGAGCGCGACGGGCGAACCTGGTACGAAAGCAACGACTGAAGGGGAGTGGGGAAGGAATTCCCCACTCCCCCATCTTTTTTCTTCGCGTCTGGATCGCATCCTGCGAGCGGCACGAATGCGGCCTCCGGCCCGCACGGCGCAGGGAAGGCGTGGCCAAAGCCGGCCGGCGGCAGGGTTGCGCTTGGCCTATCGTCGTGCGCCGGCGGCCCTCGTCTTCGGGGCCTCGCTCCGCGCAGGGCCGTTCCGGCCCGCCATGCGGGCCAGCACGTCATCCCGCCAGAGGAAGCGGTGCACCAGCGCCATGGTAATGTGCCCGCCCGCCAGGGCCAGCAGGGCCCAGGCCAGCAGCCCATGCACGGCATTGGCCGGCGCCATCAGGCTCTCGATCCGCCCCTCGAAGCCCGGCATCAACGGAAGGCCGAAGGGGGCGAAAGCGCGGCCCGAACCGTATTGCCGCAGCAGCGCCAGGGCGGGGACCAGCAGCATCAGCCCATAAAGCGCCAGATGCCCCAGCCGGGCCGCCCGGCCCGACAGCCCTTCCGCATGCGGTGGCCGTCGCCGCAGGTTGAGCAGGCCCCAGGCGCCACGCAGCAGTACCAGCAGGAAAAGCAGCGCGCCCACGCCGCCATGGCTGCCCACCATGAAAGCCGTTAGTGGCGACCGCCCGACAGTCAGCCGCACGAGCATCCCGACGAACTGCCAGGTGAAAAGCAGCGCCATGCCCCAGTGCAGCGTCCGGCTCACCAGGCCGTAGCGGGAAGGTGTGTCGCGCCATTGCACGGGCCGGATCTCGCCTCTCTTCACGGCTGAGATGCAGGACCTGCCGCAGATGCGAGGGATTCGCAACTGCGGAATTTCAGCTCCGGGCCGGGAAGCCGCAGCGGGCGACGTGCCGCCTGAAGCCTCCTGCAGGCATCAGGAGAGAAGCGGCTCCTCGAACCCCCATGGATGCAAGCCTTGAAATCCCACAGAATGAATCGCTGATCCGGTGGAACCCGCGCCACGCAAAATTGTATTGGTTCCACACCGAAAGTCCTCGCATGGGCGCGGTGCAGTCCGCGTGAATGAGGCTGCGCCCACATCTCCTGCCATGACCGGTAATGATGTCTGATTCCTCTCAGACAAGAGGCGTAGGTGCTTTGATCTGTGTTCCGGGCGGCAGCAGGATTGCAAAAAAGTAATTTATTGAGTAGGCATTGTACGAAACGAGACGTCCGGCCCGCGACCAGTTTCCATTCCGGAACGGAGCCATTCGGTCTTGCTGATCTCCTGGTGCGTTCCTGCGCACCGGAGGCTATTTGAAGGAGGTGCTGCATCCGGCCGACAGGCGCTCGCACCTCCCGGAGGAGGTAATGGGGATCTCGGACCGCATCTCAGCCACGGATATCGTCCTCGACCTGAGCGCAAGCAGCAAGCGCGCCCTGCTGCAGGCCCTCGCGGCCGAGGCGGCGCAACGGCTCGGGCGGCCGGAGGCGGAGATCCTCGATGCCCTGGCAGACCGCGAGGCGCTTGGCTCCACCGCCCTGGGCCGCGGCGTTGCGCTGCCCCATGCGCGGCTGGCCGGGGATGACCCGCCGCTGGTGCTCTTCGTGCGCCTCCAGCGACCGATCGACTATGACGCGCGCGACGAGGAGCCGGTCGATCTGGTGGTCCTCGTGCTCTGGCCCGAGGCCGAGGCGGAGGGTTTCCTGCCCGCCCTGTCCGACACATGCCGGGCGCTGCGGAAGCCGCAGGCGCTGCGCCGGCTGCGCTCCGCGACCTCGGCGGAGGAGGTCGTCTCGCTGCTGAGCCGCTATGGCGCGCCTTCCGCCGAGGCGGAGGAGGAGGAGTGACGCCGCCCCACAGACAGAGGGGGCGGCTGCGTCAGCCCGCGCGAGAGGGGCGGCGCCATGCCTGAGAGCCTTCTCCTCACCCTGGTCGGGCTGCCCTTCCTCGGCGCCATCGCGGCGGGGCTGCTGCCCACCGGGGCGCGCAACGCCGCCGCCGCGCTGGCGGGAGCGGTCGCACTCATCTGCCTGGCCCTGGTGTGGGTGGCCTACCCGACGGTCTCCGCGGGAGGCGTGCTGCGGGCCGAATTCGCCTGGATGCCGAGCCTCGGCCTGAACCTCGTGCTCCGCATGGATGGTTTCGCCTGGCTCTTTGCGGGGCTGGTGACCGGGATCGGCGCGCTCGTGGTGCTCTACGCGCGCTACTACATGTCCTCCGAAGACCCGGTGCCGCGCTTCTTCGCCTTCCTGCTCGCCTTCATGGGCGCCATGACCGGGCTGGTGATCTCGGGGAACCTGGTGCAGCTCGCCTTCTTCTGGGAGCTGACGAGCCTCTTCTCCTTCCTGCTGATCGGCTACTGGCACCACCTCGCGGCCGCGCGCGACGGCGCGCGCATGGCGCTGACCATCACCGCCACGGGCGGGCTCGCGCTCTTCGCCGGCGTGCTGGTGATCGGCCATATCGTGGGCAGCTACGACCTCGATGTCGTGCTGGCTGCGGGCGACAGCATCCGCACGCACCCGCTCTACCTGCCGGCCCTGCTGCTGGTGGTGCTCGGCGCGCTCACCAAGAGCGCGCAGTTTCCTTTCCATTTCTGGCTGCCGCACGCCATGGCGGCACCGACGCCGGTCTCCGCCTACCTCCATTCGGCGACGCTGGTGAAGGCCGGCGTCTTCCTGCTCGTGCGGCTCTGGCCGGTGATGGCCGGCACCGAGGCCTGGGCCTGGACCGTCGGTCTGGCCGGGCTGATCACGCTGCTCCTCGGCGCCTATATCGCCATCTTCCAGAACGACCTGAAGGGGCTCCTCGCCTATTCCACCATCAGCCATCTCGGCCTGATCACGCTGCTGCTCGGGCTCAAGAGCGAGCTGGCGCTGGTCGCCGCGGTCTTCCACATCCTGAACCACGCGGCCTTCAAGTGCTCGCTGTTCATGGCGGCGGGCATCATCGACCACGAGACCGGCACGCGCGACATCCGGCGCCTCTCGGGCCTGAACCGCTCCATGCCCTTCACCGCCCGGCTCGCGCTGGTCGCCGCCGCCGCCATGGCGGGCGTGCCGCTGCTCAACGGCTTCCTTTCCAAGGAAATGTTCTTCGCCGAGGCGCTCTCGGCCGGGGCGCCGGTCTCGCCCCTGCTGAACATCCTGCCGCTCGCGGCGACGGTGGCCAGCGCCTTCAGCGTCGCCTATTCGCTCCGCTTCATCCATGGCGCCTTCTTCGGGCCGGAGCCGGTGGACCTGCCGCGCACGCCGCACGAGCCGGCGACCTGGATGCGCTTCCCCGTCGAGATCCTGGTGCTGGCCTGCATCATGGTGGGTGTGCTGCCGGCGGCGACGGTCGGGCCCTATCTCAACCTCGCCGTGCGCGCCGTGCTGGGCGCCGATGTCCCTGCCTACAGCCTGGCCGTCTGGCATGGCTTCAACCTGCCCCTGCTGATGAGCCTGATCGCACTGGCCGGCGGGGTGGCGCTTTACCTGATCCTGCAACCTCAGCTGCGCAGCGACGAGGAAGGCCCGCCGCTGATCCGGCGGCTGGAGGGCAAGCGCATCTTCGACCGCACGATGGTCTTCCTCTCCTGGCGGCTGGCCCGCCGGCTGGAGGGGATCGCCGGCACGCGCCGCCTGCAGCCGCAGCTGCGCGTGATCGTCGGCATCGCCCTGCTGGCCGGCGCCGCCACCGCCTGGCTGCGCGGCTTCGGACCGGGCAATATCGCGCCCGCGCCGGTGGATCCCGTCCTCGCATTGCTCTGGGCCGTCGGCGCCGCCTTCGCGCTCGGCACCGCATGGCAGGCCAAGTATCACCGGCTCGCCGCGGTGATGCTGCTCGGCGGCACGGGGCTGGTGGTCTGCGTGACCTTCGTATGGTTCTCCGCCCCCGATCTCGCGTTGACGCAGCTCACGGTCGAGGTCGTGACCACCGTGCTCCTGGTGCTCGGCCTGCGCTGGCTGCCGAAGCGCTTCCGGATCGTCGGGGAGGGGGGGCCGGAAATGCTGACGCGCACGCGCCGGCTGCGCGACCTCGCCATCGCGATCGGCGCCGGGACGGGTCTCGCCGCCCTGTCCTATGCGGTGATGACGCGCACACCGCCCGAGTTGCTGGCCCGCCCGTTCCTCGAGCGTGCCTATACCGAGGGCGGCGGCACCAACGTCGTCAACGTGATCCTGGTCGATTTCCGCGGCTTCGATACGCTGGGCGAGATCTTCGTCGTCGCCACGGTGGCGCTGACCACCTATGCGCTGCTGCGCCGCTTCCGCCCCGCGCCCGACAGCGTGGAGGTCCCCGAGCAGCAGCGTGACCAGGGCGGGGCGGCGCTGCATGGTGGCGCAGACCGGCCGATCGCGGACTGGCTGCTGGTGCCCTTCACCCTGACGCGGCTGCTCTTCCCCGTCATGCTGATCGTGGCGGTGTTCCTGCTGCTGCGCGGCCATGACCTGCCCGGCGGCGGCTTCTCGGCCGGCATGGTCGTGGCGATCGCCATCCTCCTGCAATACATGACCGGCGGCACGGAGTGGACCGAGGACCGCCTTCGCCTTCGGCCGCCGCTCTGGCTCGGCGCGGGGCTACTGATCGCGGCGGGCACGGGGCTGGCCGCCTGCCTGTTCGGCCGGCCCTTCCTGACCACCTACTTCGCCTATGCGGAACTGCCCGTCATCGGCAAGGTGCCGACCGCCAGCGCGCTGATCTTCGACATCGGCGTCTTCTGCCTGGTCGTCGGGGCGACGCTGCTGATGCTCGTCGCGCTGGCCCATCAGTCGGTCCGCGGCCATCGCGCCACGCCGCGCCGGCGGGCCCTGCCGAAGACTCACGAAAGAATGCCTGTCGCGGTGGAGCGGGAGGGCTGATGGAACTGATCGTCTCGCTCGGCATTGGCGCACTGGCCGGCTCGGGAGTGTGGCTGCTGCTGCGGCCGCGCACCTTCCAGGTGATCGTTGGCCTCTCCCTCCTGTCCTATGCCGTGAATCTCTTCATCTTCTCGACCGGCGGGCTGCGCAGCGGCGCGGCCGCCATCCTGACGCCGGGCGAGGCGGGGAGCCTCGCGCGGTACACGGACCCGCTGCCCCAGGCGCTGGTGCTGACGGCGATCGTCATCGGCTTCGCCACCACCGCCCTGCTGCTGGTCGTGATGCTGGCGACCCGTGGCCTGACCGGCACCGACCACGTGGACGGGCGGGAGCACGAGCGGTGACGGATTGGGCGGATCATCTGCTCATCGCGCCGATCGTCGTGCCGATGCTGGCCGGCGCGGCCATGATTGTCGCCGGCGACCGCTGGCGGCGCCTGACGGTGGCGCTCGGCCTCGTCTCCACCGTTGCGCTGCTCCTGCTGGCCATCACGTTGCTGGGTTTCGCGGAGACGCCGATCGTGCGCGTCTACCGGCTGGGCAACTGGCCCTCGCTCTTCGGCATCGTGCTGGTGCTGGACCGGCTCTCGGCGGTGATGCTGGCCCTCGCCGCGGTGCTGGGCTTCGCGGCCTTCCTCTTCTCGCTGGGGCGATGGCACCGCGCGGGAGTGTATTTCCACCCCCTCTTCCAGTTCCAGCTCATGGGCCTGAACGGGGCCTTCCTCACTGGCGACCTGTTCAACCTCTTCGTCTTTTTCGAGGTGCTGCTGGCCGCCTCCTATGGCATGGCGCTGCACGGCTCGGGCGTGGCGCGCGTGCGCGCGGGGCTGCACTACATCGTCGTCAACCTGCTGGCCTCGCTGCTGTTCCTGATCGGCGTCAGCGTCGTCTATGGCATCGCCGGCACGCTCAATATGGCGGATCTCGCGGTCCGGATGCGCGATGTGGCGACCGAGGACCGGGGCCTGCTCGAGGCCGGCCTCGCCGTCCTGGGCATCGCCTTCCTGGTCAAGGCGGCGATGTGGCCACTCGGCTTCTGGCTGCCCGTCACCTATGCCGCGGCCAGCACGCCGGCCGCCGCCATCCTCTCCATCCTCAGCAAGGTCGGGATCTACGCGGTGCTGCGCGTCTGGCTGCTGCTGTTCGGCGCCAGCGCCGGCGCCTCGGCCGGGTTCGGCGGAACCTGGCTGCTAGTGGGGGGCCTGCTCACCATCGCCTTCGGTTCGATCGCCGTGCTGGCGACGCAGAACCTGCCGCGCCTCGCGGGCGCGAGCGTGCTGATCTCCTCAGGCACCCTGCTCGCCGCGATCGGCACCGGCCGGGCGGCGGTGACCACCGGCGCGCTCTTCTACCTCGTCAGCTCGGTTCTCGCCATTGGCGCCTTCTTCCTGCTCATCGAGCTGGTCGAGCGCGGGCGCGAAGTGGGGGCGGACGTGCTGGCGGTGACACGCGAAGCCTTCGGCACGGGCGAGGAGGAGGAGGAGGACGAGGAACAGGAGGTGGTGGGTGTGGCCATTCCGGGCACCGTCGCCATCCTCGGCCTTGCCTTCCTGGCCTGCGCGCTGCTGCTGGCTGGCTTGCCGCCGCTGTCCGGCTTCCTTGCGAAATTCGCCATCCTCGCGCCGCTGCTCGCCGCCGGAGGGGCAGTTGTGCCGACCTCCACCTGGGCGCTGATGGCGGCGCTGATCCTGTCGGGCCTCGCGACGGTAGTCGCCATGACGCGCGCGGGCATCAATGCCTTCTGGGGCTCCCCTGAAGGCCGGGTGCCGCGCGTCGGCCTGGTCGAGATCGCGCCGGTGGCCCTGCTGCTCGTGCTCTGCGCCGCGCTGACGGTGGAGGCGGGGCCAGTGATCGGCTACATGCAGGCGGCGGCCCAGGCGCTGCACGAGCCGGGGGACTACCTGCAAGGCGTGCTCTCCGCGCCGCCCGCGGGGCCGGAGGGCCGGTGATGGGGCGCTGGCTTCCCTATCCGCTCGCGGCGCTCGGCCTCTTCCTGTTCTGGCTGCTGCTGCTCGGGAGCGTCTCGCCCGGCGCGATCCTGCTCGGCGTGGTTCTGGCGCTGGCCGGTTCCGGCACCCTGGCGGCGCTGGACCTGCCGAAGACGCGGCTGCGGCGGCTCGCCGGCGTGCCCGGCCTGCTCTACGACGTGCTGGTGGAGGTGGTCCGATCCAACAATGCGGTCGCCCGGATCATCCTGCGCCCGGCCGGCGCGAGCACGCACCACTCGGGCTTCGTGCGCATCCCGCTCGACATGCGCAACCCCTACGGCCTCGCCGCGCTCACCTGCATTCTCACCGCCACACCGGGAACGATCTGGGTGGACTACGATTCGTCGGAGAGCAGCATGCTGCTGCACGTGCTCGACCTGATCGACCAAGAGGCGTGGGTGCGCATCGTCAAGGACCGCTGGGAGCGGCGGCTGATGGAGATCTTCGAATGAGTGCGGCGCTGCTCACGGGCGCGGTGCTCATCGCGCAGATCCTGCTCGTCGTTGCCATGGGCTGCGCGGCGTTCCGTGTCCTGCGGGGACCGCGCGCGCAGGACCGCGTCCTCGCCCTCGACACGCTCTATGTGAACGCAGCCATGCTGCTGCTGGTCTTCGGCATCCGCACCGGCAGCACCCATTACTTCGACGCGGCGCTGGTGATCACGCTGCTCGGCTTCGTCTCGACGGCGGCCCTGGCCAAGTTCCTCATGCGCGGAGAGGTGATCGAATGAGCCAGGCGGCCGACCTCCCCCTTTGGGCGGCGGTGCCTGTCGCCCTCCTGCTCCTGCTGGGCGCGGGCCTGGCGCTCATCGGCTCGCTCGGGCTTCTGACGCTGCGCGGCTTCTACGAGCGCGTCCATGCCCCCACCCTCAACACGACGCTCGGCATCGGCAGCATCCTGCTGGCCTCGATGCTGTTCTTCTCCGTCCTGCAGACCCGCTTCGTGCTGCACGAGCTTCTGATCGTGTTCTTCATGATCGTCACGACGCCGGTCACGCTCATGCTGCTCACGCGGGCCGTGCTCTACCGCGACCGGCGCGAAGGTAATGCGGCCGTGCCCCCGGGCACGCCGGGCGCCGGGGAATCGGAAGAATAATGCCCCCACGCGGAAGCCTCGCCGGCCACCCGCCGCCGCGATAGCGCGCCCCTGGCCAGGCATTGAACCGCCCAGGCCGAGGCGCCATCTCTCCATCATGTGGCAGTACGCGCCTTATCACCGTCGCCCGCGCCATGCGGGTACCCTGCTCGCGGGCTTCTAGCCCCGGGCCGAGCGCGCGCGCCCGTCCGGCCCGGGGACACTCTCCAGAGTGAGTTGTGCGAGCCATCCGGCCGCATTCACCCGATCCGGAAGAGGATGCCCGTGGTTCACGCCATCTCGACCTGCGCCGTCTGCGGGGGTGCCTTCGTCGCCCCGTCGGAGAGGTGCTACGCCTGTACAACCGCCATCGATGCCATCGCCGCCACCCGCGTGGCGGGACATCGAGGCTCCGCCGGGGATGCCGCCACAGGCGCGGTGCTGACGGTGCATGACTTCGCGATCCTGCAGCGGATCGCACGGCTGCGCCCTGACGACCCGATCGCAGCCACGCTGATCGAGAAGCTCGACCAGTCCGCCGTCATGGCCGCTGACGCCGTCACGGCAGGCGTCGTGACGCTGGGGTCCCGCGTCGTCTTTTCCGCCGATGGCGGCCCCTGGGAAGCGCGGATGCTGGTCCTGCCGACGCAGCATGCCGCAACGGGCTGGACGCTGCCGGTAACGGCGCCCCGAGGCCTGGCCCTGCTCGGCCGACCGGCCGGTGCGGTGGTCACCGTGCGCCGTGGTGACGGCAGCACGGAGCATCTGCGCATCCTCGCGGTCTTCTGGCGGCGGGAAGAGGCCATTGAAATGCCGGGGAGCGGGGGAGCACCGCACCCGGCGGACCGAAGGGAGCCGGTTTCGGCCGGCCCTATCACCGCACCCGTCGCACGGCCGAACGCTGCGCCGATGCCTCCCCGCCATCTTGGAGACCCACGGTGAAGGAGGTCCTGCGGCAGATCTTCTGGCCCTGGGCGATGCTGCTGGGGAGCATAGGCCTGCTCGTCGGTCTGCCGCTCGTCCTGCGCGCCCTCGATATCCCCGAAGCGGAGCCGGCGGGGTTCCATGTGCTGCGACTACTGCTGGGCGCATCGGTCTATTTCGGTGCGGCCTGGTTCGCCACGCGGCTCGCCGGGCTCATTCTGGCCAGGGGTGGGCGCGGCAATCGGCGGCGGTCGCCGAAGCTGCTGCAGGATCTGCTTGCCGCGGCCGTCTTCGGGGCCGCGATTCTGGCGACCATAACACTGGTGTTCGAGGGATCCGTCCTGGGGGCGGCCGCCACCTCCGGCGTGATCGTCGCGGTGCTCGGCTTCTCGCTGCGTAGCGTCATGGCCGATATCTTTGCGGGTATCGCGCTCGGCCTCGAGCGGGCCTACCGTATCGGCGACTGGATCATGATCGAGAGCGGCCTGGGTGGACGGGTGGTCGAGATCAATTGGCGTTCCACCCGCATCGAGACGCTCGACAGGGTGCAGGTCGTCGTGCCGAACGGGCGGATCGCGCAGCAGCGCATCGCCAATTACAGCGCCCCTCGCCCGCATTATCGCCAGCAGGTTCGGCTCACGCTCGACCACGCACTGCCCGCGGAAACCGCGAAGCGCCTGCTCGCCGAGGCCGCCGCCGCCGCGCCGGGCGTCCTGCCGCAACCCGCGCCGGATGTCCGCCTCCTGGCCTATGAACCCGAGGGGCTCGTCTATGGAGTGCGCTACTGGATCCCCAGCTTCGCCCAGGA
Source organism: Roseomonas sp. (assembly GCA_035565935.1). GTDB lineage: Bacteria > Pseudomonadota > Alphaproteobacteria > Acetobacterales > Acetobacteraceae > Pseudoroseomonas. The sequence goes on along the minus strand of DATMRU010000071.1, from coordinate 29,308 downwards.
GATCGACTGCCGCGACGCGGTGCTGATGGCGGTGGATCGCTCATTCCGGCAGCAGGAGGTGCCGCCACCCCATCGACGGCACAGGATGCGCCTCGATCAGCCGGAGGATGCGGCCCTCACAGAGGAGCGGAGGACGCCGCGGCCCGGCCTAGACTTCGCCGCACGCCGCATCCAGCCGCTGCGCGAGCCCTCCGAGGCCTGAACTGGCGCCAATGCCCCTCCCTGGCGGTGGACGCGGCATGCAGCCTCCCGGCGTGGCCCCATTCCGAGGCCATCCGCCGCGGACTGCGCGGCGCCTCAACCAGGCGCGTGCACGCGCAGGACGGTCAGGCGCCGCAGGCGGCCATCCTGGGTCGGCCAGTCGATGGATTGCCCTTCCGACAACCCCAGGAGCCCGGCTCCCACCAGGGAAAGGACCGAGATGCGCCCCAGGGCGATGTCGGCCTCGCCGGGCAGCACCAGTTGCACCTTACGTTCCTCGCCCGCGTGCGCGGCGCGGAACTCGACGACCGAGCCCACCGCCACGACATCCGCGGGGAGTTGCCGGGCTGGCACCACATCGGCGCGGTCGGTTTCCTCCAGCAGCAGGCGCGCGACGAGCGGGTTGCGCCGTGCGGTTCCTTCGGCCAGGGCGACCAAGTGCGCATGGTCCTCCGCTGACAACAACAGCGGGGGACGCAGCGCCTCCACTTCCATTCCTTCAATCATCCATCTTCTTCCTGGCTTGCAGCGGTCCGGGCATCCGACAATCCTCCGCATGGTCCTGGGCGGGTCGGGGATGCGGGAGGCCAGCACGGCAACGAATGCGGGCATGACATCAGGCACGATGCGGCTCGTTCCTGACGACCGTCAAAAGGGTCGCGCCCTCTCCCGCCCATGCGGCGGAATGGCTGCGACAGATCAAATCTTCAGTTCGGAATAAACCGTCCCGGGCCCAACGGGCGCGTGGTGCAGCTTGGCGACCCGGGACTACAGGCCTGCGATCAGGCTACCCGTATAGGCAAGGCGACGCCGGAAGGTCGCAGTGATCCACATCATGGATGAAAGATTACGCCAAAGATAGTTTCCGTCAAGCCATATCGCCATCCGGCCGGCCCGACCTTCACCGTGCCGCTGGCGAAGAGCGGCCCCTTGGGCAATCGGAACGAGCGCCCCGCAAACGCACAGAAAAAAGATGGGGGCCTGGGGGAATTCTTTCCCCCAGCCTTTTCATGCCTCCGGCAGCATCGGCTGCTGATCGTCCTTCAGCCCGATCCCGGTCAGCTTCAGGCGCAGCGCCTCGGCCATCAGCCAGGCGAGCTTGTCGGCGGCCGCCTCATAGGAGAGTCCGCCGGAGAGATGGATGTTGGAGATGCAGTTGCGCTCCGAATCCCGCCGCCCCGGCTGCGGGGCGTGGGTGAGATAGACGCCCAGGCTGTCGGCCACGGAAAGGCCGGGCCGTTCCCCGATCAGCATGGCGCAGAGCCGGGCGCCGAGGGCGGCGCCGATCTCGTCCCCCAGCGCCACCCGGGCCTGGGTAGCGATGACGATCGGTGCGATGCGCCAGCCTGGCAGCCGCGCGAGCGTGGCGTCCAGCAGCGGAACGGCATGCCGCTGCACCGCCGTGGCGGAAAGCCCGTCGGCCAGCACGAAGACCGCATCCCACGCACCGTGCGGCAGGTCGCCCAGGCAGGCGGGGTCGAGGCGCCGGCCGAGATCCGGGCGACGGAGATAGGTGCCCCGCTCCAGCGCCTGACTGCGCACGACGAGATGCGGCCGCCCCTCCAGCGCCGCAGCCAGCGCGGCGGTGTCGAGCGAAGCGTGCACCGCATCGCGCGCGCGGGCATGGGCAAGTTGGAAGTCGAGCACGGCATCGAGTGGCGGCGCATCGCCGCGGCGGCCGAGGCCGATGCGCGCCGGCGTCATCCGCCGCAGCGGCGCCCAGGGATCGGCGGCGGGCGTATCGCGCTCAGGCGGCATCGGCCACGCCCCCGCCTGCCAGCAGCCGGCGCATGGGGGCATCCTGCGGCGCCAGGGCGCGGATGCGGCCGGCGCTGTCCGTCATGCCCATGGCCTCCAGCCAGGCCTCGAATTCCGGCGCGGCGCGCAGGCCGAGCGTGGAGCGCAGATAGAGTGCGTCATGGAAGGAGCCGCTCTGGTAGTTGAGCATGACGTCGTCGGCGCCTGGCACGGTGATGATGAAGTTGCAGCCGGCCACGGCGAGCAGCGTCATCAGCGTGTCCATGTCGTCCTGATCGGCCTCGGCATGGTTGGTGTAGCAGACATCCACGCCCATCGGCACGCCGAGCAGCTTGGCGCAGAAATGATCCTCCAGCCCGGCGCGGATGATCTGCTTGCCGTCATAGAGGTATTCCGGCCCGATGAAGCCGACCACGGTGTTCACCAGCAGCGGGCGGAAGGCGCGCGCGACGGCATAGCTGCGGGCCTCGACGGTCTGCTGGTCGATGCCGTGGTGGGCCTCCGCCGAGAGCGCGGCGCCCTGGCCGGTTTCGAAATACATCACGTTGTCGCCCACCGTGCCGCGCTTCAGGGCCAGCGCCGCCTCCCATGCTTCCCGCAGCACGGAAAGGCTGACGCCAAAGCCGGCATTGGCCGCCTCGGTCCCGGCGATGGACTGGAAGACCAGATCCACCGGCGCCCCGCGCTCGACGAGGCGGATGGCATTGGTCACATGCGTCAGCACGCAGGTCTGGGTCGGGATGGCGTGGCGCGCGCGCAGCCCGTCCAGCATCTCCAGCAGCGCCATGCAATTGGCCAGGCTGTCGGTGGCCGGATTGACGCCGATCACCGCATCGCCCGCGCCGAGCAGGAGGCCGTCCAGCGTGGCGGCGGCGATGCCGCGCAGGTCGTCCGCTGGATGGTTCGGCTGCAGGCGGGTGGCAAGGCGCCCCGGCAGGCCGATGGTGCTGCGGAAGGCCGTCATCACCCGGCAACGGCGCGCTACCGCGATCAGGTCCTGGTTACGCATCAGCTTGGAGACGGCGGCGACCATTTCGGGCGTCAGCCCCGGCGCCAGGGCGGCCAGCGCCTCGCTCGTCGCTTCGTCAGAGAGCAGCCAATCCCGCAGCCCGCCCACCGTCAGGTGGCGGATGGGCGCGAAGGCAGCCATGTCCTGCGTGTCCTGGATCAGCCGCGTCACCTCGTCCCGCTCATAGGGGACCAGCGGCTCCTCCAGGAAGCGGGTCAGCGGCAGGTCAGCCAGCACGGCGCGGGCGGCGATGCGCTGCGCGTCGCTTTCCGCCGCCAGCCCGGCCAACTCGTCGCCCGATCGGCGCGGCGAGGCCTTGGCCAGCACCGCCCGCAGGTCATCGAAGCGGTGCCGCTCGCCCCGGAAGTCGCTGACATAGCGGCCCATCGCCACCTCCTTCCGCAGAGGCGGCAAGCCTAGCATCCCCCTCCCCGCGGCCAACAACCCGATTGCGCCCCGAGGGCACTGGCAGGGGCGCTGGCTTGACGGGTTTTCCGGCCGCTCCTAACCCATTCCAGCAACCGCTTGGACCGGCCCGGCAGCGGGCCATGGGAGGACCTGCCTTGCAGTACGTCATCGAGGCCCCGCAGCCGGCCACCGTGCCTGTCGAGGGCGAGACCGCCGTCTTCCCGGTGCGCCGCATCTGGTGCGTCGGGCGCAACTATGCCGACCACGCCCGCGAGATGGGCCACGACCCCGACCGTGAGCCGCCCTTCTTCTTCTCCAAGCCGGCGACGGCGGTGGTGCCGGGCGGTGGCAACCTGCCCTTCCCCGTGCAGACCAAGGACCTGCACCACGAGATCGAGCTGGTCGTCGCCATCGGCAAGGGCGGTAAGGACATCCCGGTCGAGGATGCCCTCTCGCATGTCTATGGCTATGCCGTCGGTCTGGACATGACCCGGCGCGACATCCAGGCGGAAGCCAAGAAGCTCGGCCGCCCCTGGGAGCTGTCGAAAGGCTTCGACCAGTCCTGCCCGATCAGCGCCATCGTCCCCGCTTCCAAGATCGGCCATCCCACCAAGGGCAAGATCGAGGTCAGCGTGAACGGCAAGGTGCAGCAGACCGGTGACATGAACCAGATGATCTGGTCGGTGCCGGAGAGCATCGCCTATCTTTCGCGCTATGTGGAACTGCTGCCGGGCGACCTGCTGATGACCGGCACGCCCGCGGGCGTCAGCGCCGTGAAGCCGGGCGACAGTCTGCATGGCACCTGCGAGGGTGTGGGCGAGGTTCGCGTCACCTACGCCGGGTGAGAGAAGAGCGGGGGGAAGGAATTCCCCCCGCACCCCCATCTTTTTTCTTTGAGTCTCCCCGCTCCGTGGCAAGGGCCTCCCCAGCCGCCGGGGCTGTTTCAGCCCCGGCGCGGGCGCGCTCCGTCAGCGCGACAAGACTGACAAAAAGAAGAAGAGGGAGTCCGGGGGAGAATTCATTCTCCTCCGGGTTTTGCTGCCTTACCCCAGCACCAGCGCCGGCCCGATGCTGACGATGCCCGGCACCAGCGCCAGCAGGATGACGAAGCCCGTCATGATCAGCAGATAGGGCAACGTGACACGGGCGATGGTGCTGAGGGATTCTCCCGTCAACCCCTGGATGACGAAGAGATTGAAGCCCACTGGCGGGGTGATCTGCGCCATCTCCACGGCGACGACGAGATAGATGCCGAACCACAGCTTGTCGAAGCCGGCCGCCGTCACCAGCGGCAGCACCACCGGCAGGGTCATGACGATCATCGAGAAGCCGTCCAGGAAGCAGCCGAGAACTAGGTAGAGTAAGGTCAGCGCCACAATCAGCATCAGCGGCGAAAGGCCCCAGCTCGTCACGACCTCCGCCACCTGACGCGGCACGCCGAGGATGGCCGCGACATTGCCGAGGATCGAGGCGCCTAGCACGATCAGCCCGATCATGCCGCAGGTCTGCGCTGCGCCGAGGCCGACGGTGCGCAGCGTCGGCCAGTTCAGCTCGCCCTGGAACCAGCTCACCAGCACAGCGCCCAGCACGCCGACCGCCGCCGCCTCGGAAGGCGTGGCGATGCCGGCATACATCGAGCCCAGCACGCAGAGGATCAGGAACAGCGTCGGCGCCAGCTCGCGCAGCGCGGCGAAACGCTGCCCCCAGCTCATCGCCCGCTCCTCGGCGCTGCGCTCCGGCAGCAGTTCCGGCTGGAGCCGGCTGTGCAGCATCACCCAGGCCATGAAGCAGCTGGCCAGCAGTATCCCGGGCAGGAAGCCGGCGGTGAAGAGCCGCAACACCGACTCATCGGCCAGCACGCCGTAGATGATCATCACGCTGGAGGGCGGGATGAGGAAGCCGAGCGTCCCCGCCCCCGCCAGGCTGCCGATGGCGATGCGCTTATCATAGCCGCGCGCCTTCAGCTCACCCAGCGCGATGCGCCCGACCACCTGCGTCGTCGCCGCCGAGGAGCCGGAAATAGCGGCGAAGATGGTGCAGCCCACCACGTTGACGTGCAGCAGGCGCCCCGGCAGCAGCGCCGCCCAGGGCGCAAGCCCGTTGAACAGCGAGCGCGAGAGCCGGGTGCGGAACAGGAACTCGCCCATCAGAATGAAGAGCGGCAGCGCGATCAGCTCGGAAGTCGTCAGAATATTGAAGGTGTACTGCGCCAGCAGGCGGTCCACCGGCAGGTTGCGGAAACCCCAGAGCAGCACGAGCGAGGTGGCGATCAGCGCGATACCGATCCAGGCACCGACCGCGAGCATGCCGAACAGCGCCGCGAAGAGCGCGCCCATTACGCCCGTCATTCAGTGACGCTCCCGGCCTTCAGGCTCTCATCCTCGGTGGGCAGGCCAAGCAGTAGGCGCAGCAGCCGCGTCGCCATCTGCAGCGCCAGCAGGGCGGCGCCCAGTGCCAGGACGGAGTCGGGGATCCAGAGCGGTGTCAGGCTGCCACTGGAAAGCTGGTTGTTGTTCCAGGCACGCAACGTGAACTGGAACAGCGACCAGGCCAGGAAACCGGCCACAGCGAGACCAATCAGCGTTGCCAGAAGTTCCAGCACCAGGGTGAAGCCGCGGCCGGCATGGGCGAGCAGGATCGAGACCCGCACATGCGCCCCGGCGCGCAGCCCCGCCGCCGCGCCGAACAGGAACACGGCACCCATCAGATAGGCGCCATACTCCCAGGTGACGGTGATCTCGCTCCCCAGGCCGGGCACAAACTTGCCAAGCAGCCCAGAGCCGACCTCCGCCAGGATCAGCAGCAGAAGTGCCACCAGACAGAGCGTGGCGATGGCGCCACTGGCGGCGGCGATCCCATCTGAAAACCGCAGCACCGACAGCGCCGCCCCGGAGGGAGACGCCGTCCGTGCCGAATCCATGGCAGGTACGGCCAAGCTCAAGCCCTCCCGAGTTCGGCCAGATAAGCCTCGATGATTGGCTTGGAGGAGGGGACGCGTTTGATGAAGTCCTCCTTCATGAAGGCGGTGCGCTTGCGCATCTCGGCCAGCATCGCGGGATCGACGTCCACGACCTTCATCCCTTCCTGCGTCAGCCGCTTCACGCTGGTCGTGTCGTCATTGGCGGAGACGTCCCAGAACTCCGGCTGCAGTTTCTTCGCCAGCGCCTCGATCTTCTCGCGGTTGCCCGCGGAAAGCTCGTTCCAGCTATCCAGGTTGATGGTGACGAGCTGTGAGGAGAAGGTGTGATTGGTGCGATAGGCGATCTTCATGAATTCCCAGAAGCGCCCATCCACGCCGGAGGTCGCCGAGGTGCAGACACCATCGATGCGGCCGGAGGCCAGTGCCGGGACCACTTCGCCCCAGGGCATCATGGTACCGGCGGCGCCGAGGGCGGTGCACATGTCGGCCACGCCCTTGTCCGAGGCGCGGATGCGCACGCCCCGCAGATCATCGATCGAGGAGATCGGCGTCTTCAGGTGCGTGTACTGCGTCGGCCAGGGTACGGTGTAGAGCAGCTTCTGGTTGTTCACCTTCGCGATGCGTTCGTATTCCGGCAAGAGGTACTTATCCAGCACCTTCAGATCGTCGTAGGAGCCGATCAGGAAGGGGACCGACTCGATGCCCATGATCGGCGCCTCGCCGATCTGCTGGTTGTTCAGGATGTCGGCCATGGGCACCAGGCCATCGCGCACCGCGCCCAGCAGCTCCGGCCCCTTGAAGCCGAGCGCGCCGCCGGCATGGACGGTGATCTGCACCGCCTTGTCAGTGGCCTTGGCCACCTCCGCGGCGAAGCGCCTGGCGTTCTGGGTGTGGAAGTTGCCCTCCGGCCAGACGGTGGCCAGATCGAACTGGGTGGCCGCCCGGGCGGAGCGGATCAGGGCGGGCACGGCAAGGGTGCCGAGGGCCGCCGTCATCAGGTTGCGACGCGTGGTCATTGCAAGTCTCCCATGAAGCTCTGCGCCGGGCTCTGCGGCCCGGCTTGTCCCTGTAGAAGAGTTATTCGGCGGCAGAGTTATTCGGCGGCCTGCGCCGCGCCATAGAGCCGCGCCGCCGCCTCCGGCGTTACCAGCTCGTTGCGCAGGTCGGCCGCGAGTTGCGCCGCCGGGCGCGCCTTCGGGTCACCGAGGCCGCCACCGCCGGGCGTCAGCACCACCAGCCGCTCGCCGGGCGGGATGACCTGCAGCCCTTTGCCGCGCAGCGTGGCGCCCGAAGCCAGCCCGACATGGCCCGCCGCGCCGCCGCCACCCCCGTTAGCCCCGCGTGGCGGATAGGCGATGCGGTCGAAGGCGGCCAGCAGCTCGAAGGGCGCGTCCTCGTTGTTGGCGATCTCCATGATCTGCCCGAGGCCGCCGCGATGCGCGCCGGCGCCGCCGCTGTCCGGCCGCAGCTCCTTGCGCCAGAAGATCAGTGGCGACTGGAGCTCGGCGATCTCGACCGGCGTGCCCTGCACGCCGCTGGGGAAGGCGGTGGCCGAGAGCCCATCCTGCGCCGGGCGGCCGCCGGTACCGCCATTGGTGGTGATGGCGAGCGCATAGCCATGGTTGGGGCTGCGGCTCTCCTGCCGCTCGCCGCGCACAACGATGTTCCAGAGGCAGGAGGTGCCCTCCGCCGGCACACGGTCGGGGATCGCCTGCCGGAGGCAGCCGAAGACCATGTCCGGCAGCATCTGGCCGAGCACGTGGCGCGATGAGACCGGCGCCGGCTTCGGCGCGTTCAGCACCACGCCGCGCGGCGCCGAGACGGTGAGCGGCGCCAGCGAGCCGGCATTGTTCGGGATATTGGCGGCGACGATACAGCCCAGGCCGAAGACGGTATAGGCCGTGGTATAGGCCAGCGGAACGTTGATGCCGCGCCGCACCTGCTCCGAGGTGCCGGTATAGTCCACATGGATGCCGCTCTCGGAGACGGTCAGCTCCGCCTGCAGCGTCAGCGGGTGGTCGTAGCCGTCCACCGTCATGCTGTAGCGCCAGGTGCCCTTGGGCAGCTTGGCCACCTCGGCCAGCACCGCCTCGCGCGAGCGCTCGATGATGTAGTCGGCGAGCGGCTCCAGCGTGTCGATGTCGAACTCCTCCATCATGGCGGAGAGGGCGCGCACGCCGACATCGTTGCAGGCAGCGAGGGAGTAGGTGTCGCCCTCGGTGTCCACCGGCAGCCGCGTGTTGGCGCGGATCATCGCCATCAGCGTCTCATTGACCTTACCCTGGTCGATGAGCTTCAGCATCGGGATGTAGAGGCCTTCCATGAAGACGTCGCTGCCTTCGGGCCCGTTGCCGACGCCGCCGATATCCATCAGGTGGCTGGTGCAGGAAAAGAGCCCGACCAGCTTGCCCCGGTGGAAGGCGGGCGTGGTGATGACGAAGTCGTTCAGGTGGCCCGTGCCCATCCACGGGTCATTGGTGATGTAGGCGTCGCCTTCCTTCATCGTCTCAACGGGGAAATGGCGGATGAAGTGCTTCACCGATTCCGCCATCGAGTTGACGTGGCCAGGCGTGCCTGTCACCGCCTGCGCCAGCATCCGCCCCTGCAGGTCGAAGATGCCGGCGGAGATATCGCCGCATTCGCGTACAATGGGGCTGAAGGCGGTGCGGATCAGCACCTGCGCCTGCTCGCCGACCACGGCGATCAGGCGGTTCCACATGATCTGCAGGTCGATCAGGCTCGCCTGCGGGCGCGTTTCGCTGCTCATGCCGCCTTCTGCTCCATGACAATGCAGCCGCTGCCGTCCACATGGGCATCGAAGCTGCCGGAAACGTAGGTGGTGGTCTCGTCCTCGGCGATCAGCGCCGGGCCGGGGACGACGGCGCCGGGCGTCATGGCGGCGCGGCGATAGACCGGCACCTCGACGGCTTTCTCCACGCGGCCGTCGAAGACCGGCCGCAGGCCGGCCGGCTTCGGCGCCGGGGCGGGAGCGACGGGCGGCGTCACCGCCGGCGGCTCGGCCACGGTCGAGACCAGCACCGACCAGTTCAGCACCTCGATCGCCGCCGCCGGAATGGCGCGGGCGAATTGCGCCGCGTATTCCGCCTCGAAGATGCGGCGCAGCTCGGCCACGTCCTCGGCGCCCAGTTCGCGGTTCGGCAGCGTCACGGTGATCTCGTGGCCCTGACCGACATAGCGCATGAAGGCAGTGCGACGCTCGAAGAGGGGCGCGCCGCGCGCGCCGGGCTCCACCAAGGCACGCGCCGAGGCGGTCATCTCGCCGAACAGCGCCGAGATGGCGGCGCCGTCGAAGCTTTCGTCCAGCCGAGCATGGCGGCTGCGCACGATCTCATAGGCCACCGGCGCGGCGAGGAAGCCGACCGCCGAGCCGACGCCCGCATTGGGCGGCACCACCACGCGCGGCACGCCGATCTTCTCGGCCACCCGTGCGGCATGCAGCGGCGCGGCACCGCCGAAGGCGATCATGGTGTGCTGGCCGATCACCGCGCCACGCTCGGCGGCATGGACGCGGGCGGCGCTGGCCATGTTCTCGCAGACCATCTCATAAACGGCGTAGGCCGCCATGTCAGGCGAGAGGCCCAGCTTCTCGCCGATCTCGCTGCCCAGGGCCTGACGGGACAGTTCCGGCTGCAGGTCCATGCTGCCGCCGGCGAAGCCCTCCGGCTCGATCAGCCCGAGGGCCACATCGGCGTCCGTCACCGCCGGGCGGGTGCCACCGCGTCCGTAGCAGGCCGGACCTGGCACCGAGGAGGCGCTTTCCGGCCCCACCGTCACGCGCTGCAGCGCATCCACCTGGGCGATCGAGCCGCCGCCGGCGCCGATCTCCACCATCTCGATGACGGGGATGCGCAGCGGCAGGCCGGAACCCTTCAGGAAGCGCGCCGTGCGGTCCACCTCGAAGAAGCGGGAGGTGGCCGGCTCGCCCTTCTCGATCAGGCAGATCTTGGCTGTCGTGCCGCCCATGTCGAAGGAGAGCACCTTCGGCTCGCCGGCCCGCAGCGCCACCTGCGCAGCGAAGATGGCGCCGCCGGCGGGGCCGGATTCCACCAGCCGCACCGGGAATTTCTGCGCCGTCTCCAGCGCGGTCAGGCCGCCGCCGGAGGTGACGAGATAGGTCGCGCCGCGGTACTGCCGCTCGCGCAAGGCGGCGGCCATACGGCCGAGATAGCCCTCCATCAGCGGCTGCACATAGGCATTGGCGACCGCCGTCGAGGTGCGCTCGTATTCGCGCACCTCCGGGCAGACCTCATGCGAGAGGGTGATCGAGAGTTCCGGCATCAGGGCCTTCAGCCGGGCTCCGGCGGCCAGTTCGTGCGCCGGGTTGGCATAGGCATGCAGGAAGGCGAAGGCCACGCTCCGCACCCCCGCCTCACGCAGCGCCGGCACCAGCGCCTCCAACGCCGCCTCGTCCAGCGGCAGGCGCACGCGGCCCTCGGCGTCCATCCGCTCCGGCACGGTGAAGCGCAACTCGCGCGGCACCAGCGGCACCGGCTTCTCCAGCGTCAGGTCATACTGGTCGTAGCGGCTCTCGGTGCCGATCTCCAGCACGTCGCGGAAGCCCTGGGTCGCGATCAGCGCCGTCTTCGCGCCACGCCGCTCGATGATGGCGTTCGTCGCCAGCGTCGTGCCATGCACGAAGACGTCGATGTCGGAAAAGCGCAGGCCGGCATCCTGCAGCACCAGGGAGATGCCCTGCAGCACACCCTCCTCCGGCGCGCTCGGCGTGGTCAGCACCTTGCGCGTACGGCGCGCGCCTCCGGCCTCGAGCACGACATCGGTGAAGGTTCCGCCGATATCCGCCGCCAGCCGCACATTCGAGCTCGAACTCAAATTACAGACTCCCTGCGTGCCAAGATCCGCCCGCCCGGCCACCCGCCGACCGCCCGGAAGGATCACCAGCCTGCCTTGCAGGCGTCACTGCGCGCAAGTCGAGCAATCCCCGTGCCAGGCAGGTTTTGGCGCTGCGGCAAAGCAAGGCCGCGCGAGCCGGTCAGGCTCGATTTGAATGCCAGGGCCGATACAGGTATGGCTTGGCTGTCCGCCGTGCCGCGCAGCGCCACAGGGCGGAGGGGCGGCCGCCCGGCGCGGTGGCGCCGCCCGCATCCAGAAGGGAAAGCCGCCATGCCCGCAGCCCCGGCCCATTCCGACAGCTTCACTCATTTCGCCTCATCCCGCCATGGCGCGCCGCGGATCATCCTGCGGGGCGTGGCGATCGTCTTCTGGGGGCTGGTGACCTTCGGCCTCACCTTCATCGAGTTGGTCGCCGAGCTGGTCGGGCCGCTGCTGCTGGTGGCCGGCGCGCTCTGGTGGCTGGGGCTGCAGGTTCTGGGCAGCCTGACGCTCGACCCGGAGCTGCAGCAGTTCCTGCACTACGTCCCCAGCCAGATCCAGGCCGGCGGATACCTGTTCACGCCAGCCGGGCTGATCCGGCAGGGCCTGCTGCTGCTGGCGGTGGTGGCGGCCTGCCGCACGGTGAACGGGATCATCGCCCGCGAGAGCTGACCGCCGAGGGAAGCGCCGCCGCCCGCCTCCGATTTGGCAGCACGGCACCGCTTGGCTATCACCTGCCCCGGCATGCCCGCCATTCTCCCCGCCGGAAGAGTCCGCCGATGACCGATACCCCACCCGATCGCCTCTCCAGCAACCCGAAGAGCCCCTATTACGACGCCGCCCTTCTGGAGCGCGGCATCGGCGTGCGCTTCAAGGGAGTCGAGAAGACCAATGTAGAGGAATACTGCGTCAGCGAGGGCTGGGTCCGCCTCACCGTCGGCACCACCATGGATCGCAAGGGCAACCCGATGACGATCAAGCTGCAGGGCCCCGTCGAGCCCTATTTCCGCAGCGAGGCCTGACCCGGCCGCCAGATCAAGGCCGGCGTCACGCCGCCACGCGATCCGGGCGCGCCTCGTCCGCCGTCACCGCCCGCTCCAGCGGCAGCAGGATGCGGCAGACCAGGCCGGCCTCCTCCCAGTGCCGCTCCACCTGTCCGCGCAACTGGCTGCGGATGGTGGTCTCGATGACGCGGGAGCCGAATCCGCGACGCAGAGGCGGCCCCGCCAGCGGCGGCCCACCGCCTTCCAGCCAGTCCAGCGCCAGCAGACCTGCCTCGTGGTCCAGCACCCAGCGCAGGGTGAGGGTTCCACCCGGCCGGGAGAGGGCGCCGTATTTGGCGGCATTGGTGGCCAGTTCGTGCAGCACCATCGCCAGCGGCTGCACCGCCATGACCGCCAGCGGCACCCGTGGCCCTTCCAGCCGGACGGCGCCGCCGGGCGGGAATGGCAGGGCACCATAGGGGGCGAGTTCCCGCTCGGCGACAGCGCGCAGTTCGGCGCCGGCCCCGCCTTCCTGCGCCAGCAGCGCATGGGCCCGCGCCAGCGCGGCGATGCGCGCCTCCACCGCCGCGACGAAGGCCTTCGGCTCCTCCACCCGGGTCAGCCGCAGCACCGACTGCACCACGGAGAGCACGTTCTTGGCGCGGTGGTCCACCTCCTGCGCCAGCAGCCGCCGCATCTCCTCCGCGCGGTGTTGCGCATCGGCGTCCTCGACCACACCGGCCCATTCCGCCAGGGTGCCCTGTTCGTCCAGCACTGGCACGCCGCGCGCCCGCACCCAATGCCAGGCGCCGTCGCGCCGCCGCACCCGGAACTGCGCGCTGACCTGGCGGCGCTCGCCGCGCGCGGCGCGCCAGCGGGCCAGGAGGGGCTCGGCATCCTCCGGGTGGAGGGCGGCCGCCCAGCCGGCGCCGCGAAGTTGCTCCGGCGTCTGGCCGGTCAGCACCTCCCAGCCGTGACTGCTGATGATGTTCCCGTCCCGGTCGGCCTGCCACATCGCGATGGCGCCCACCTCGGCCCAAGCCCGGCAGCGGCGCTCGCTCGCCTGCAGGGCCGCCGCCGTCGTCCGCGCCGTCTCCACCTGGCACCGCAGCGCGGCGTCGGCGGCGCTGATGGCCCGCTGAAGGGCGGCGAACTCGGCGACCTTGGAGGCCGCCGTGGCCGGCACGGCGAGCGCCTCGCCCGCGCCCCCCGCCACCGCCTCGGCCTGCCGCTGCAATACTGCGAGCGGCGCCAGCACGCGCCGGCTGAGCAGCCACGCCGCCCCCAGGGCGAGCAGCCCCGCAGCCACGCCGCCACCGGCCAGTGCCAGCAGGGGGCCCCGCCAACTCGTCCGGTGGGCGGCGAGAGGGGTGACGACGACGATGCTCCAGCCCGGGATCCGGTCGAGGGCGCGGAAGACATAGAGTGCCTCCTCCCCCTCCAGCGTCCGCCCCCGCCCGCTGCCGATCCGGCGTCCTTCCATGGCGCGGACCAGCCCGGCCGGGGCCGCGGCGCCGCTGAAGCGCTCCGCCGCGCGCGAGCGGGCAACCAGCCGATGGCGAGGGTCGATGAGCGCGGCGAAGGTGCCCTCCGCCAGATCGGGCGTTGCCAGCAGATGGGATAGCTGCGCCGGCGCGATCCGCGTGCCCACCGTGCCCAGGACCTGTCCGTCCCGGATCACCGGGCCTTGGACCACAATGGCGGGTTCGGCGGAAATTGCGCCGATCAGCAGGTTGCTCACAGTGGGGCGTCCGGTTTCGAGCGCCCGGCGCGTCGCCGCCGTGGCAGCGGTGACCGGCAAGGTGGTGCCGAGGGGGCGGTCCGTGTCCAGCCGGATTCGGAGATCGGGCCCAATCAGTAAAACCGGTGCGCCGATCGCCGTGGCGGCACCCCGGGCGTGCCGGAAGAAGGGCGCGAGATCGGCGTCCGGCCCCGCATCGAGTGCCGGCGAGGCCGCCAGCCCGGCCAGGGTGGAGAAGTGCCGCTCCACCTCGCGCTCGAAGGCGAGGCCGAGGGCGCGGGCCGTGTCCTGCAGGCGATCCTGCAGGGCATTGTCGTAGGACCGGAGGGCCATCCAGGCCCCGGTACCGCCAACGGAGAGCGCCGGCACCAGCACGATGAGGGCAAGGATCAGAAGCTGGATCCGGAGGCCTCTGAGGCGCGCCGGCTGCGGCGAGTCCACCACCCCATGCCCCATGCGCCCTGCCCCACCCTCACCCAGAACCGCTCTGCAAAGCAGCCGGCGAAAAGAGCGCGGCCGCCACTCTCACAAGCTTGTGTGTGTGGTATCACGTTCCCGTCAAGGAAGAATATAGGAGCACGGGCACGGGGGTGTTTGAGAATGCCGCCGTTTGCCAGGCCCCGCCGGAAGGGGGAAGGGCGCCTGTTATCTGGCCCTCGCCGGGGGGAACGGCTTATCTGCGTCGAAGAGGCGCACAGCGCCCGCCATGGCCCGCCGCCTCTCCTCCGCGACCCGACAGGATGTTCCGTTCCCCATGGATGACATCGACCGCCGGCTGCTCACCCTGTTGCAGGAGGATGCCACCCTCTCCGTCGCCCAGCTCGCCGATCGGGTCGGCCTCTCCCCGACGCCCTGCTGGAAGCGGGTGCAGAAGCTGGAGGCGGCGGGCGTCATCACCCGGCGCGTGGCGCTGGTCTCGCCGGAGGCGGTGGGGCTCGGCCTGCATGTTTTCGTGGCCATCGAGGCGGGCGAGCACAGCCCGGCCTGGATGGCGCGCTTCCGCGAGGCGGTGGAGGCCATGCCGGAAGTGATGGAAGTCTACCGCATGGCTGGCGAGGTGGATTACATGCTGCGCGTGGCCGTAGCCGACATGGCCGCCTTCGATGCCTTCTACCGCCGCCTGGTGGAGGCCGTGCCCATGCGCGACGTCACCTCCCGATTCGCCATGGAGCGGATCAAGCACACCACGGCTTATCCGCTGGCGGGTGGCGCCTTCCGGGATCGCGGGGCGCCAGAGACGGTGAAGGAATAGAATTTCCTTCTGCGCCCTTCGGACGACAGGGCCATGCTGCGGCACAGGGCAAGTTTGGAAAACACAACTCTTTTGCCAAAGCCCTGCAATCCTTAGCTTTTCTGGCGATGCACCATTCCGCCGCCCTGCTGGTCTCCCGGCGCGCGCGCGGCAGGGCCGGCCGCGTGACGCGCTGTCGGCGCTGACCCCGCCGCCTCCGCTCCAGCCTCCAAACCTGTCCTGAACGCGGCCAAGGCCGCGAAGGAGCCCGCATGCCCGATACCCAAGTGGTGGCCGCCCCGCGTCAGCTCGCGCCCCGCGCCTCCGCCACGCCCCTCCGCCGCGCCGCCGCGCCGCGCAAGCCCTCCGCCGCCCGCTGGCGCCGCTTCGTCTCGCCGCTGGTGCTGGTGCTGCTCTGGCAGGCGGCCTCGATGGCCGGGCTGATCTCGCCGCGCACCCTGGCCGCGCCGACCACCGTGCTGGCCAGCGCCTGGGAGCTGATCGAGACCGGCGAGCTGCCCTACCACCTCGTCGTCTCGCTCGGCCGCGTGGCCACCGGCTTCGTCATCGGCGTCACCACCGGCGCGCTGCTGGCGCTGGCCGCCGGCCTCTCCCGCCGGGGCGAGGAGGTGGTGGACGCGCCGATGCAGATGCTGCGCACCATGCCCTTCCTGGCGCTGGTGCCGCTCTTCATCCTGTGGTTCGGCATCGGCGAGACGCCGAAGATCGCGCTCGTCGCGCTGGGCGCCACCTTCCCTGTCTATCTCACCCTCTTCGCCGGCATCCGCGGCACCGATCCGAAGCTGGCCGAGGCGGCCAAGGTCTTCGGCCTCGACCGGCGCGGGCTGATCCGCCACGTCATCCTGCCCGGCGCGCTGCCCTCCGCCCTGGTCGGGCTGCGCTATGCCCTGGGCAGCGCCTGGCTCTCCCTGGTGATCGCCGAGCAGATCAACGCCACCGCCGGCATCGGCTTCCTCGTCAATGACGCGCGCGAGTTCCTGCGCACCGACGTCATCGTCGTCGGCCTCGTCGTCTATGCGCTGCTCGGCCTCGGCGCGGATGCGCTGGTGCGGCTGGTGGAACGCCGCGCCCTGGCCTGGCGCCCCAGCCTGCTGAAGGCATGAGCCCGATGGACATTCAAGCCCCCGCCCCCGCCATGCATGGCGCGCTGCGCGTCCGCAACCTGACCCGCCGCTTCGGCGAGAACACGGTGCTGGACGCGCTGAACCTCGACCTCGCGCCCGGCAGCTTCACCGCGCTGCTCGGCCGCAGCGGCTCGGGCAAGACCACCCTGCTGCGCACCCTGGCCGGGCTGGACGAGGTGCCGCCGGAGGCGGTGCTGGACCTGCCGCGCCCGGCGGCCGTGGTGTTCCAGGAGCCGCGCCTGCTGCCCTGGAAGCGGGTCTGGCAGAACGTCACGCTCGGCCTGCTCACCACCGGAGCGCGCAGGCGTGCCGAGCAGGCGCTGACTGAGGTCGGGCTGAGCCACCGCCAGGACGTCTGGCCCGCCACCCTCTCGGGCGGCGAGGCGCAGCGCGCCGCCCTGGCCCGCGCCCTGGTGCGCGAGCCGCGCCTGCTGCTGCTGGACGAGCCCTTCGCCGCGCTGGATGCGCTGACCCGCATTCGCATGCACGCGCTGGTGCTGGACCTCTGGCGCCATCATGGCCCGACCACGCTGATCGTCACGCATGACGTGGACGAGGCGGTGCTGCTGGCCAACCGCGTGCTGGTGCTGAATGGGGGCCGCATCGCCGCCGACATCCCGGTGGACCTGCCGCGCCCGCGCGCCCATGCCGATGCCGGCTTCGCCGCGCTGCGCCGCCGGCTGCTGGCCGAGTTGGGCGTCGATCAGAAGGAGGCGGCGTGATGGACGGCGTCCTGCTGCGCCCGCCCTCCTTCCATGCCCTTGCGCAGGATTTCGCGGCGACCGCGGCACGGCACGACCGCGAGGCCAGCTTCCCGCATCAGAACTTCCGCGCGCTGCACGAGGCGGGGCTGCTCGGCCTGACCGTGCCGCGCGAGCACGGGGGTGGCGGCGCGGGGCTGGCGCAGAGCGCCGCCGTGGTCGGCACCATCGCCGAGGGCTGCCCGGCAACCGCCCTGGTGCTGGCCATGCAGTTCATCCAGCACCGGATGATCGGCCGCGACCCGGCCTGGGCGGGGCTGCGCGCCGGGCTCGGGGAGGGCGCGGTGCGTCGCGGTGAGTTGGTCAATGCGCTGCGGGTGGAGCCGGAGCTCGGCACCCCCGCGCGCGGCGGCCTGCCGGCCACCCGGCTGCGCCGGCATGGCGAGGGCTGGGTGCTCTCCGGCCGCAAGATCTACTCCACCGGCGCGCCCGGCCTGCACTGGATGCTGGTCTTCGCCGCCACCGAGGAGGAGGCGCCGCGCACTGGCCTCGTCCTGGTCCCCGCTGAGGCGCGCGGCGTGCGCATCGAGGAAAGCTGGGATCAGGCCGGGCTGCGCGCCTCGGGCAGCCATGATGTGGTCTTCGAGGGTGTCACCCTGCCGCTGGAGAACGCGCCGGATCTGCGCCCGCTCACCGAATGGGGCCGCCCGGACGCCAGCCAGGCCGCCTGGAACACGCTGCTGATCGCCGCGCTCTACACCGGTGTGGCGCGCGCCGCGCGGAACTGGCTGGTGCGCTTCCTGAACGAGCGCAAGCCAGCCAATCTCGGCGCCGCCCTGGCCACCCTCCCGCGCATGCAGGAGGCGGTCGGCCGCATCGAGGTGCTGCTGCTGGCGAATGACCGGCTGATCGCCGATGCCGCCGCCGCGGAGGATCGCGGCGAGGGGTTTCCGGCCGCGCAGACCGGCCTCCTCAAGACGCTCGCCGCCGAGAACGCCATCAGCGTGGTGCAGCAGGCCGTCGCGCTCTGCGGCAATCATGGCCTGGCGCGCAGCAACCCGCTGGAGCGGCACCTGCGCGACGTGCTCTGCGCCCGCATCCACACCCCGCAACCCGATGCCGCCTATCTCGCCGCCGGGCGCCTCGCCCTCGGCCAAAGCTGAAGGAGGACCTCCCATGACGCACGCGAAGGATGTCGAGTTCATCGGCATGATCCAGCCCCGGCAGCAATCGGAGATCCATCCGCCGGTGGGGCCGGCGATCGACCCGGGCTATCTGCGCGCCTCGGTCGAGGCGCATGACCAGGGCGGCTTCGACCGCATCCTGATCGGCTGGTACAGCAACGGGCCGGACGGGCTGCAGATCGCCGCGCACGCCGCGGCCTACAGTTCGAATGTCGGCTTCCTCGTGGCGCATCGCCCGGGCTTCCAGGCGCCGACCACCGCCGCCCGCGCCTTCGCCACGCTGGACCAGCTCAGCAATGGACGTGCCGCCATCCACGTCATCTCCGGCGGCGACGACACCGACCAGGCGCGCGACGGTGACTGGCTGAGCAAGGACGACCGCTACGCCCGCACGGACGAATACGTCTCCATCCTGAAGTCCATCTGGACCGGCACCGGCCCGGTGGACCACGAGGGCACCTACTATCGCATCAAGGGCGCCTCCCCGGAGGTGCGCAGCGTGCAGCAGCCGCGCATCCCCGTCTATTTCGGCGGCGCCTCCGAGGCCGCGCTGCGCGTCGCCGGCAAGCATGCCGATGTCTATGCGCTCTGGGGCGAGACCCATGCCCAGGTGCGCGAGATCGTCACCCGCGTCCGCGCCGAGGCGGCGAAGCATGGCCGCGAGGTGCGCTTCAGCCTCTCCTTCCGCCCGATCCTGGCGGAAACCGAGGAGGCGGCCTGGGCCAAGGCGGAGAGCATCCTGCAGCGCATCCGCCAGGTGCGCGGCCAGGCGGCGCTCGGTCCGAACGCCCGTGTGCCGCAGAACGCCGGCTCGCAGCGCCTGCTCGCCGCCGCCGCGCTGGGCGACCGGCCGGAAGGGCGGCTCTACACCGCCATTGCCCGCGAGACCGGCGCGCGTGGCAACACCACCGCGCTGGTCGGCACGCCGCAGCAGGTCGCGGAGGCCTTCCTTGAATATTACGACCTCGGCGTCACCACCTTCCTGATCCGCGGCTTCGACCCGCTGGAGGATGCCGTGGAATACGGGCAGTCGCTGCTGCCCATCACCCGGCGGCTGGTGACCGAGAGGCTCGCCCGCCACGGCAGCCTGCAGGCGGCGGAATGACCATGCTGGAGCGACGCACCCTCCTCGCGGCCGGCGGCGCGGGGCTCCTGACCCTCGCCGCGCCACGCATCCTGCGCGCCGAAACGCCGCTGCGCGTCGGCGACCAGCGCGGCAATGCCCGCGCGGTGATGCAGGCGGCCGGCGTGCTGAAGGACATCGAGGGCCGCCTCGTCTGGAACGAGTTCGCCGCCGCCGCGCCGCTGGTGGAGGCGCTGAACGCCGATGCCATCGACACCGGGTTGGTGGGGGACGCGCCCTTCACCTTCGGCGCCGCCGCCGGCGTGCCGATCAAGGCCATCGCCGCAACGCGCCAGAAGCAGGACGGCCTCGCCATCCTGGTGCCGAAGGACAGCCCGGTGAAAAGCTTCGCCGATCTGCGCGGCAAGCGCATCGCCACCGGGCGTGGCTCGATCGGCCACCAGCTCATCCTGGCGGCGCTGGAACGGGAGGGCTGGCCGCTGGACGCGGTGCAGTTCGTCTTCCTGCTGCCAGCCGACGCCAAGGCCGCCTACAGCAGCGGCGCGGTCGAGGCCTGGTCCACCTGGGAACCCTATGTGGCGCAGGAGGAAGTAGTCGCCGGCTCCCGCCGCATCGCGGACGGCAATGGCATCACGCCGGGCATGAGCTTCCAGGTCGCGCGCGACGACGCCATCAAGGCGCGGCGGCCGGAGCTGGCGGATTTCGTCCGGCGCCTGGCCGCAGCGCGGCGCTGGGCGAACGAGAACATCGCCTCCTATGCGCATACCTGGTCGGGGCTGATGGACATTCCCGAGCCGGTGGCGCTGCGTTGGTTCGAGCGCTCGCGCACGCATGTGGTGCCGATCGACGACTCCGTGGTCGCCGACGAGCAGAAGAACATCGACCTCTATACCCGCGCCCGGCTGGTGCGCCGTCGCATCCAGGCGGCGGACATCCTGGACCGCAGCTTCACCGAGGCGATCCAGGCAGGCCTGAAAGCGGCCTGAGGCCGCAAGGCCGGTAAGCCGATCAAAGCCGGGGGAAGCGATTCCCCCGGCCCTTCATGGTTCCGCGGGCAGGGTGGCGTTGCTCCACAGCACGCGGGTGACGCCGGCGGCGGCATTGGCAAAGCCGTGCGGCACCGTGCTGGGGAAGCCAAAGCTGTCCCCCTCGTTCAGCCAATGGTCGGTCTGCTCCACCGTCAGCAGCAGTCGGCCCTGCAGCACCATGCCCGCCTCCTGCCCGGCATGGGCATAGAGCCCCTCCCCCGTACGCGCGCCCGGCTCCAGCGTCACCAGGTAGAGCGCCAGGCCCGGCGCGCCGGGCGGCGTCAGCGCCTGCTTGGTGATGCCCTGGTGGAAGGCCACGTCGCGCCGCTGCGCCACCCGCACCACCGGGCCGGCGGGTTCCGGCGCGGGCTGGACGGGCTCCAGCAAATGGCTGAGGCTGGTCTCCAGCGCCTCCGCGATGCGGATCAGGTCGCGCAGCGTCGGCGAGGAGAGCCCGCGCTCGATCTGGCTGAGAAAGCCGAGCGAAAGCTGCGCCCGCGCGGCCACCTCCTGCAGCGAGAGGCCGCGTTGCCGTCGCAGCCGCCGCAACTGCCCGCCCATCGAGGCGTCAAGGGGATCCACCGGTCGCGCCGCCGCAGTTTCCACCGACATGAAATCCCTCCCTGGAATTTCATACTTATGAAATTCTGCCTTGCGGTGCCAGCGTCCCTATGCCCCAATCGTCGCGGAATTCAAGCGAAGGGGAGTTGGCGATGATCGCACGCCGGGCCTTGCTGGGCGGCACCGCGCTGGCGCTGGGGGCAGCCGCGCTGCCGGCCCGCGCCCAAGGGCAGACGCTGAAGGTCGGCTCGACGCCGACCGGCATCCCCTTCACCTTCCTGGACACCAAAACCAACACCATCACCGGCTTCATGGTGGATCTGATCGGCGCCATCGGGAAGGACCAGGGCTTCGGCGTCGAGGTCGTGGCCACGCCCTTCGCGGCGCTGATCCCGTCCCTCACCACCAACCGCATCGACATCATCGCCGCCGCGATGACGGCAACGCCCGCGCGGCGCGAGCAGATCGACTTCTCCGACCCCGTTTATTCCTATGGCGAGGGCGCGGTGGTGAAGGAGGGCGAGACGCTGCCCGGCACCACCATGGCCGAGATGAAGGGGCTCTCCGCCGGCGCGCAGCTCGGCACCACCTATGCCGAGGCCGCGAAGAAGGCGGGGCTCGAGGTCCGCACCTATGACAGCGTGGCCGACATCATCCGCGACGTGGCGCTCGGCCGCATCAAGGTTGGCTTCGGCGACGGGCCGATCGTCGGCTACCAGATCGCGCAGGGCAGCTTCAAGGGCGTGCAGATGCTGCCGGGCTACAAGCCTTCCGTGGTCGGCACCGTCAATATCGGCACCCGCAAGGGCGATCCGGTGCTGGCGAAGATCAATGCCGGGCTAACCAAGCTCCTGTCCGACGGCACGGTGGAGAAGCTGATCGCCAAGTGGAACCTGCCGCCCGCCGTGCAGGGATGAGCTTCGAAAGCTTCCTGTCCTCGGCACGGGATTTCCTGCCGATCCTGCTGCAGGGGGTCTGGGTGACGATCGCCCTCACCCTCTGCGCCCTGATCCTCGCCACGCTGCTCGGGCTGGTCTGGGCGTTGATGCGCACCTCCGGCACGCCCTGGCTCGAATGGCCGGCCAAGGCGGTGGTCAACACGCTGCGCGGCATCCCGATCATCGTGCAGCTTTTCTACATCTATTTCGTCCTGCCCGATCTTGGTGTCGATCTCACCGCCTTCCAAGCCGGCGTCATCGGCCTCGGCATCGCCTATTCCGCCTATATGGGCGAGGTGTTCCGCTCCGGCATGCTGGCGGTCGATCCCGGCTCGGTGGAGGCGGCGGAAAGCCTCGGCATCTCGCGCTTCCGCATCATGACGCGGGTGGTGATGCCGCAGGCCGTGCGCATCGTCCTGCCGCCCTATGGCAACATGCTGATCATGATGCTGAAGGACAGCAGCCAGGCCAGCGTCATCACCGTGGCCGAGATCTCCACGCAATCCCGCCTGATCGCCTCCTCCACCTTCAAGAACCAGGAGGTCTTCACCCTGGCGGCGCTGCTTTATCTGGCGCTCAGCGTGCCGCTGATCATCCTGGTCGGGCGGCTCGAGAAAAGGTTCGGCCGCGCATGATCGAGATCGAGAAGCTGGAGAAAAGCTACGGTCCGTTGCGCGTGCTGGATGGCATCTCTCTCACGGTGCCGGAGGGCCAGGTGGTCTGCATCATCGGCCCCTCGGGCTCGGGCAAGTCCACCCTGCTGCGCTGCGTGAACGGACTCGAAGGCTATCAGGGCGGCGCGGTGCGCGTGGAGGGCCGGCTGGTGAACCGCGACCGCAAGGCGGAGATCCGCGCCGTGCGCCAGCGCGTCTGCATGGTGTTCCAGCGCTTCAACCTGTTCGGCCACCGCACCGCGCTGGAGAACGTCACGGAGGGGCCGATCTACGCGCTCGGCGAAGCGCGCGAGGCAGCCGAGGCGCGCGGCCGCGAGCTGCTGGTCCGGGTGGGCCTCGCCGGCAAGGAAAACGCCTATCCCGCCCAGCTTTCTGGCGGGCAGCAGCAGCGCGTCGCCATCGCCCGCGCACTGGCCATGCGCCCGCGCGCCGTGCTCTTCGACGAGCCGACCAGCGCCCTCGACCCTGAGCTGGTGGGGGAGGTGCTGGCGGTGATGCGCGACCTGGCGCGCGAGGGTATGACGATGATGGTGGTGACGCATGAGATCGGCTTCGCCCGCGCCGTCGCCGACCATGTGATCTTCATGGACCATGGCCGCGTGGTCGAGGAAGGCCCGCCCGACGAGGTGCTCGTCGCTCCGCGCGAGGCCCGCACGCAGGAATTCCTCCGCCGCGTGCTGCAGCCGCTGGAGGAGACGGAGCAAGCCCCATGACCCCTGCCCCGCTGCCGCCTTCCCTCTACGCCGAGACAGCGGTTCCGGCCGGCGACCACCCGCCGCTGCAGGGCGAGCACCGCACCCCGGTCGCCATTGTCGGCGGCGGCTTCACAGGGCTTTCCGCCGCGCTGCACTTGGCCGAGCGCGGCGTCGCGGCGACGCTGATCGAGGCCTCGGAGCCGGGCTGGGGCGCCTCGGGGCGCAATGGCGGGCAGGTCAATCCCGGCCTGAAATGGGACCCGGACCAGATCGAGGCGGATTTCGGCCCCGAGCTGGGCGGCCGGATGATCGCGCTCTCCTATGCGGCGCCGGATCTGGTCTTCGACATCATCCGCCGCCACCAGATCACCTGCGAGGCGCGGCAGCAGGGCACACTGCGCGCCGCCATCATGCCCGGCAATGCCGCCGCCGCCGAGCGCACCGCGGAACAGTGCATCCGGCGCGGGATGCCGGTGGAATACCTGGACCGCGCCGCCGTCGCGGCGCTGACCGGGACGGATCGCTATGCCGGGGCGATGCTCGACCGGCGCGGCGGCGACCTCAACCCGCTCTCCTATGCCCGCGGGCTGGCGCGGGCGGCGGCGCAGCTCGGCGCGCGCGTCCATGGCGCCACGCCGGCCCTCTCGCTGGCGCGCGAAGGCACGCTGTGGCGCATCGCCACGCCCCAGGGCAGCCTGCTGGCGGAACAGGTGGTGCTGGCCACCAACGGTTATACGGGCGACCTCTGGCCCGGGCTGCGCCGCAGCCTGGCACCGGTGTTCAGTTCCATCGCCGCCACCGCGCCCCTGCCCGAGGCGGTAGCGCAGGCTATCCTGCCGCTGCGGGGCTCGGTCTACGAGAGCGGCAACATCACCGTTTATTACCGGCTCGACCAGGGCAACCGCCTGCTGATGGGCGGCCGCGGCCCGCAGCGGCCGATGCAGGATACCGGCCCCGTCCAGTACCTGCTGCGCTATGCCGAGCGGCTCTGGCCGGCGCTGAAGGGCGCCACCTGGACGCATGGCTGGAACGGCCAGCTCGCCATGACGCGCGACCACTACCCGCATCTGCACGAGCCAGCGCCGGGTCTGCTCGCTGCGCTCGGCTACAATGGCCGCGGCGTCGCCATGGCGACCGCTATGGGCGGGCAGCTGGCCCGCCGCCTGCTCGGCACGCCGATCGAGGCGCTGGACATGCCGGTGCAGCCGATCCGGCCCATCCCCTTCCACCGCTTCTGGCGCCTGGGAGTGGCGTTCACGGTGGCGCAGGGACGGCTGCGGGACCGCTTCGGGCTCTGAGGGCAAGCGACAGCGCCGGCCGCCCCAAGGCGCCGCACCGCGCCCGGGATCTCCACGGTCCGGAAAGGCATTGGCGAGGGGCGGCAGTGGTCATGGCCGCCCCGCCTCGCGGATATAGACCCGCACCCGCGCCCGACTGCGCGCGGGATCACTGCGCATGCTGGCCATCTCCAGGCGCCCGATCAGGCCCGCCGGCGTGTCGTCGTGGTGCCGGCGGGGAATACGGCCCAGCACCGCATCACCCCCGAAGGTGGCGAAGCCGATATCCTCGTCATGGCCAGTATAGCCTCCCGCGCCATGCTCCTGGCCGGGCTCATCGCTGAAACCCTCCGCCTGCCAGGTGGCCTCGCGCGCATCGAGGTCCGTTGCGCCCGCCGCCTCGAAGGCGGCCAGGGCGTGTTCGGTCTGAGCATCCGCCACCTGCGCGGCCACCACGAAGTGGCCGCGCCGGATGCCCTCGCGGAACAGGAGGCCGTCCTCCTCCGAGAGCGGAAGCTGCGCCAGGGCATCGAGCGGGCTGACGGCGATGGCCGGCTCCGCCTCGGGCCCGGCGCCAAAGACTTCCACCGCCTCGCGCCCGGCGCCCGTGGCGCGGAGAAGATCGTCCACGGCCCGCTCGGCCTCGCGGCGACTATCGAAAAGCCCGACCAGAATGCATGTCATAAGCCTCTCCTTCCCGCGCGCGCGATGATCGGGGCTGTTCCCCGGAAGCGCGCTCCGAAGCTTAAACGCTCCGATGGCGGCCGCCCTGATCCGCCTCAGCCTGTATACGTTGCCTCCGGACTTCAACTTATCGGGCGCCGACGGCCCCCTCTCCGCACCGGCCGGCCGGTCGCGCAGGCTGTCCGCCCCGGCGGCCCTCGGTTACATCGGGGCGACGGAATAAGGGGAATGGCCGATGACCACGGGGAGCGCCGCGGGCCCGCAGCTGAAGGACGAGGACTACGAGGCGCTGGCGATGTTCCGCCACGTGCTGCGGCGCTTCCTGGCGTTCAGCGAGTCGGCGGCGCAGGAGGCGGGGCTGACGCCGCAGCAGCATCAGGCCCTGCTGGTGATCCGCGGCAGCCCGAACCACTCCATCTCGGTCGGGGAGTTGGCGGAGCAGCTGCTCGTCCGACACCACAGCGCCGTGGAACTGGCCGACCGCCTGAGCCATGCGGAACTGCTGCGGCGCGAGGCGGATCTGGCCGATCGCCGCCGCGTGCGACTGGTACTGACCCCGCGCGCCGAGGGGCTGCTGACGGAGCTCTCGGCCACCCACCGCGAGGAGTTGCGCCGCCTCCGCCCGATGCTGGTGAAGCTCCTGGCCTCGCTGGACGAGCAGGCATCCGGATCATGAGGCTCCGGCGCCGCTGATCATCACCCGCTACCAGGAACGCCCCGCGACTTCGCCGCTGCCCGATCAGCCACCCTTCTCGCCGCCGGGCGGCAGCCGCTCGCGCACGAGTTCCACGAAGAAACCAACGCCGAAGGGAATGACGGCGTCGTTGAAATCGAAGGCGGGATTATGCAGGGGCGCCGAGTCCTCGCCATTGCCGATGAAGGCGAAGCAGCCGGGCACCCGCTCCAGGAAGCGGGCGAAGTCTTCCGAGGCGGTGTTGGGCTGGCGCATCGGCCGCACCCGCTCGGTGCCCAGGGCGTTGCGCGCCGCGGCGAGGGCCGCCTCGGCCGCCGCCGGGTCATTGATGGTCGGCACGAACTCGCGGCTGTAGCGGACCTCTGCCGCGCAGTCATAGGTCTCGGCCGTGCCCGTCGCAATCCGGCGCATCCAGGCCTCGATCTCCCGGCTCACTTCCGGGCGGAAGGAACGCGCGTCGCCCAGGATGCGCGCGGTGCCCGGCAGGGCGTTGCGCGTGCCGTCGGTGAGCAGTTCCGTCACCGAGACCACGGCGGTCTCTGTCGGCGCGATGCGGCGCGAGACGATGGTCTGCAGGTTCACCACCAGGGCGCAGGCGGCGACCAGCACCTCCCGCGAGCGCTGCGGGCTGGAGGCATGCCCGCCGGTGCCGCGCAGGATGATCTCGAAATTGTCCTCAGCCGACATGGCTGGGCCCGAGCCGGCGCGGAAGGTGCCGACGGGCAGGCCGGGCTGGTTGTGCAGGCCGTAGATCTCCTGGAAGGGGAAGCGCTCCAGCAGCCCGTCCTCCAGCATGGCCAGCGCGCCCTTTCCCCATTCTTCCGCCGGTTGGAAGATAAAGTGGACAGTGCCCTCGAAGCCCCCCTCGGCGGCGAGCCGCCGGGCCGCGCCGAGCAGCATGGTGGTGTGCCCGTCATGGCCGCAGGCATGCATCACGCCAGGGGTTTCCGAGCGGTAAGGCCGCTCGCCCTGCTCGGCGATGCGCAGCGCGTCCATGTCGGCGCGCAGGGCGATGGCCCGGTTGCCCCCGCCGCGCCGCAGGGTGGCGACCACGCCGGTGCCCCCCACGCCCTCGGCCACCTCGGCGAGGCCGAAGCCGCGCAGCCGCTCGGCCACCAGGCGGCTGGTGCGGTGCTCCTCGAAGCCGAATTCCGGGTGGCGGTGGAAATCCTGCCGCCAGGCCCGCAACTCAGCCCAGAGCGCCGCATCGCCGGCCGCTTCTGGTTCGCCGCTCATCGCATTCCTCCGTTCCTGCCTTCGGCAAGAAGGATCAACAGTCGGCGGCCGACGCCAAGCCCCGATGCGCACGCCATCGCGGCATCGGCCAGCTCGGCGCCGGCAAGGCCGCGCCGACCCAACGCTGAGAAGGTGCGAATCGCCGGGCAGCCTGCGCCGCAATCCCGGCGCCGCCTCAGGCCGCGAGCGGCTGCAGCATGGCCTGGAGGCGCTCGGCGCGTGCGCCCAGGCCGGGAACGCCCGCGAAGGTCGTGGCGATGTCGCGCACCTTGCCACGCGCGGCCTCGTCCCAGGCCAGATCAGGGCGCGCCAGGGCGGGCAGGAGAAGATCGGCCAGCATGGCCATGACCGGGCGGAAACGGGCCGCATCGGCGGCGGGCCCGGCCCAGCCCGGCGCAGCCCCCCACCAGAGGATGTCAAGGAGCCTGCCGGGCGCGACCTGGCTGAAGACGCCCTCGGTGACGCGGGAGACACAGTGCAGCAGCGCCTGCTTCACGCCGGCATCCCTCTGGTCGCCGTGCAGATGGGCGTGGAGCTGGGCGAGTTCCTGCCGCAGCACCGCCTCCGGGCAGGCGGCGACCTGCGCGCCCAGCATCGTGCCCGTGCTATCGCTGACCACCGTCGGTGCCTCCAGCGCGTTGACGAGCGGGTGGTACTCGTAGTCGCCGCTCCAGTCGAACTGGCCGCGGAAGAAGCTTTCGTCATAGCCCTTGGGCACGCCCAGGAAGCGCACCCCGACATCCCGGCCGCTGCGGGCGATCTCGAAGAGCGCCAGCTCCAGGGTGTTCACCGGCCAGCCGAGATCCGCAGCGCTCCAGAAGCGGTCCGGCGCCTGCGTGCCCGCCAGGGCCAGGGCATTGACCAGCAGATGCGTGGCCTGGCGAAGATTCTGAATGTTGAAGTGCCGGTCGGGGCCATGCAGGCCGATCATGCCGCGCGCGATGCCCTCGGCGATGTCGCGCGAGACGATGCCGTTCTCAAGCACATGGGTGAAGCGCGTCATGGCGAAAACGGTGTCACTGCCTGCGCGCGCCGCCGCCATCCACTGCATTTCCGCCAGCTTCTTGCTGGCCGTGTAGACATGGTCGGTCAGGTAGGCATAGCACTTGCCTGTCGAGGAATAGACCGCGTGCCCCACGCCGTGGCGGCGGCAGGCCGCGATGATGTTTGCGGTGCCGAAGACATTGGTCTCCACTGCCTCCCGCACCACCAGCTCTGCCTTGCCGGGCTCGCGGATGCTGGCGAGGTGGAACACCACCTCCGGCCGCGCCGCAGCGAAGGCGGCATCCAGCGCGGCGCGGTCGCGGATGTCGGCCTGGCACCAGCTTCCCTCGCCTTCGTGCGGTACGAGGTCGAGATTGACCAGCACGGCGGGGCCGAATCCGGCGAGGAGCTGGCGCAGCCGCGCGCCGACGCAGCCGGAGCCGCCGGTCACCAGGACGCGCCGGCCGCGCAGGCGCCGCTCGGCGGCCTCGTGATGGAGATCCACGCTGCGCGTGAGAGCGAGTTGCATCGGGCTTTCCGCGAGCCGCCCTTCCGCCTGCATGGCGCGGATGAGGGCACGGGTGGCGCGCCGGAAGGCGGCGCCTTCCTCCGGCGCCTCGCCCGTCGGCCAGGCCTGCGACAGTTCGGTAAGGTTGCGGATCAGGTCAGCACTTGTCGGAGACAGCATGGCAGGTGTCCGCCTGTTGGAAGCCGGTCAGGGGTGGTGAGGTCGGAAGCATGGCTCCGGTCATCGGCTGCGGGGCGCCGGGCGTGCCGCCGGCGTCATCCGCTGACCTCGGCCAGGACAGGGCCCATGGCCGGTGTGGCGACCGCGCCGCGCCAGACGGTGAAGCCGCCCTCCATGTTGACGAGCTGGTCGGCGGAGTAGCCCGCCGCGGCCAGTGCGCGGATGACGGCAGCGCTGCGCAGCCCACCCTGGCAGTACACGACGACCTCCCGCCCCTTGGGGATGGCAGAAAGGGGGCTGGCGGGCGAAGGCGTCGCCCCCTGCGGCAGGTCGCGCAGCGCCGCCTCGATCTCCGGCTTCGGCAATAGCCGCGCGCCGGGGATGACGCCGCCGGCCCATTCCGGCGGGTTGCGGACATCCAGCAGGACCAGATCCTCGCCGGCGTCGAGGCGTGCCTGCAGCGCTTCGGCGGTGATGCTGCCGCCCAGCCTGGGCGCCGAGCAGACCATTTGTTCGGCGCGGAGGACGATGTCGTTGGCGGGCTTGCTGCAGCAGGGGCAGGCGGGGTTCTTGGCGAGGCTGACGGTGTCGAAGGAGAGGTCGAGGCCGTCATAGACCAGCATGCGGCCGATC
>DATMRU010000070.1:0-12318 GCA_035565935.1 Roseomonas sp. | reverse complement strand
ACTCATACGATCACTCATAGGAGTGCTCGCCTCCATGCTCCCGACCGGATCACCGTCCACTGCCTGCCCTCTCTCCAGAAGGCTCAATCCTCCTCCCCCAAGGCTGTGCACCTCAACCATGGGGGTCAGACGACGCTTACGCTGCTGGAGGAGGACGCGGGGGAACTCCTCATCACCCCAGCCGGCCTGGCCGCGATTGGGGCTCCGGCGCCAGCCACCGTGCCTGTCACCCGCACCAGCCTGCGTAACGCCGCCCAAGCGGCTGTGGCGGCCGGGGAGGCAGGCACCGGCTTGGAGGAGGCTCTGACCGCCCTGCGGGCTGCTCTGGGTGCGCCACACAAGCCCCGGGCTGACACCAAGCGTGCGCAGGTGCTCGCGCTGCTTCGCCGCCCCGAGGGCGCCAGCGGATCGCAGATCGCGGAGGTCACCGGTTGGGCGCCGCACACGGTGCGCGGCTTCCTGGCCGGCCTGCAGCGGCAGGGCAGCAAGATCGAGGTCTTGGAACGCGTCCGGCAGGTCGGACCCGGCAAGGCTGGCGCCCGCGGCAGTTACACCGTCTACCGCCTGGCGGATAACGGATAATGCGCCAAGTCTGGCCGATCGGGCTGACGGTCTCGCTCACGTACCTTCCTGACCCTTCAGCCCAATCGAGGTGTCCACTCCAGCAGGGCAGACCCAGAGGCTCCGTTCCCGATTGGCACCGAGGCAGAACCGGGTATCCTGGTGCCCCATGCCCGCTGCCAAGACATCCACTGCCCGCTTTCAGGAGGACAGTTCCGAGCGCAACGATGCCGTCTCGCTCCGGGGCTATCTCAACCAAGCCAAGCAGGTGCTCCAGTCGGTCCCAGCCCACTGGGTGCGCTGCGAGGTCCAGGAGATCAAGGAGAACCCTGGCAGGGCCGAGGGCGAGTTCTGGGCGAACATCACTGTCGTCGAGACGCGCGATGGCAAGGTCATCGCCCGGGCCGAGGTCTCGGCAGCGCCCGCTGCCTGGCGGAAGATCAAGGCGGAACTGGCCGACGCCGGGGTGGAACTCGCCCAGGGCTCGAAGGCGATGCTCAAACTGCGCCCTACGCTGACAGGACTTGACCGCCTCGGCAGTATGTTGCTCGAGGTGGATCCCACCTTTCTGCGGGGCGAGCTGGCCCTCAAGGCGGAGAGGATACGCCAGGCCATCAAAGGGCGCGGATGGTGGGATCTCCAAAGGAGCCTGCCCGTGCCTGTCTGGTTCGAGCGGGTCGCCGTCATCGCCCCGCGCCAGGCGGCTGGCCTGAACGACGTAATGGTCGACGCGAGGCGACTCGCCTCGGCTGGGGTCGAGTTCTACGAGTTCCATGCCACCTTCCAGTCGAACGCGGCCCCCTCGGAGATCATTGCCGCCCTGAAGCTCGCCGGCGAGGTCCATAGGGAGCGCCGCCTCTGCGCCATTCTTCTCGTCAGGGGCGGCGGATCCTCCTCCGACTTCACCCACCTTTGCGACGAGCGCCTCGCAGCCTTCGTCGCGCGACTCTCCGTCCCCGTGTTCACCGGCATCGGCCATGAGCACGACGTGTGCATTCTGGACGAGATCGCGCACAGGAACTGCGGCACGCCCTCCAAGGCGATCCATCACATTGGCCGCACCATGCTCGTAACAGCCAACGGGGCTGCCGAAGTAATCGGCAGCATAAGCAGGGCGGCAGAGGAAGCCGAACGCGCAGCCTCTGCAAGGGTCCAGCTGGCTATGGCAAACCTGCTGCGGGTTGCTGAGGCCGCTCCCATGGCAGCTTTTGGCCGTGTGTCGTCCATGAGGGATGCCGTCCGGCACTCCGCCACCGCGGCTGTGGACGAGGCCGCACTCGGCGCGAGGGATGTATCCGCCTCGGTACGCGAGATTGCTGGCGCGACGGCGGCCGGAACTGCGTCGAAGCTGAGCGGCCTGCGGGCGACCCTGGTTCCCAACGCCCTGAACCTGACCGACCGTGCCGCTCCGATAATCGCCGCGCGCCTCGCGGACGCCCGAGGCGCCGCGGCAGCTGCGGTCCAGAGCGCCTCCGGGGATCTCGCTGTCATTCGAGGTTGGGTCGCATGGGGTTTCGAGGAGGCGGCCGACGTCGCCGAGCAGCGGCTCGCGGAGAGATCGAGTGAGCGGGTCGCGTTCGCCTCGAAGGGGATCCGCGACGCTGAGCTGGCAATGGCCGAGATGCGCCCGGCCATCGTCTCGACAGCGGCGGAGGCTGCATCCGGCGCCGCAGCGTGGGTCGTGCGTTCCCGCGGCGCAGTGGCAACCAACGCCCAGTCGGCACTCGCGCGGGCCCAGCTCCGCCTCCAGCAGGACATGGCAACCCTCCGTGAAACAGTTGCGAGAACGTTGGAGATCCCCGCCTCGGACATCCGCGTCCGCCATGCCGAGCTTACCCGCGCGCCAGCGGTCCTCCTCGGCGAAGCCGCACGCCGTTTGAGCGAGGCTCGGGAGCGCGCGATGGCCGGGGCAACCGAGGCCGCCCGACGCACCGAGGCGGGCGCAAGGCGCACCTTGGAGACCTTGCACGACCGAGCGGCGCAAGCGCTGATTGGGCCGACCGCCGCCATTCGTTCGTGCCATACCGAAATTGCGCGGGCGCCGGAGGTGCTGTTGGGCGCGGCGACAAAGCGCGTCGCCGAAGAGAAGGGGAACGCGGCAACTGGAGCGGCAGAGGCCGTCCGGCGAGCCGAAGGAGGCGTTCGGCGCGCCGCAGGAGCTCTGCGGGAGGAGGTTTTGCACGCGCTGGAGCACCCTGCATCGGACGTCCGCCTGCTCCGTGCCGAGATCAAGCACACGCCCGGAGCTCTGATCGCGGCGGCGACTTGGCGCGTTGCAGAGGCGCGCGGGCGCGGGCTGTCCGGAGCAGCCGAAACGGTGCGCCGCGCGGAGACCGCAGTGCGGAATTTTGCCGAGGACGCGCGACGGGCCGACCCCCGCCTCGTCATGCGATCGGGTTACGCGGTACTGCGGGACCCAGCGACCGGACAGAGCATCAGGAGCGTGGATCAGGCGCGTGCGTTGGCGCGGGTCATGGCGGAACTGCACGACGGCACTCTGCCGCTCGTGCCGCAGACACCATCAGGAGAGTGAAGATGCCGCAAGAAGACCAAAGGCAAGGTGACGTGCCGCCGGACGAGTTGCCGCTGCCCACCAAATTCGTGGACGCCTATAGAGAGCTCCAGGAGATCTCGGAGAAGCTGCGCGTCCGCGAGGACGCCATTCCGGATATCGATGCTATTGGGCCGCTCGTGAGGCGGGCGCAAAAGCTCTCCGAACTGTGCGAAGAGCGCATCGCCAACATCCGGAAGGCACTGGCCACCGCCCAGCCCGGTGGCTGAGTGCTTAGGCGATGGACGACATCGGGTGGTTCGCCCTCCCAGCTCCGCCGAGCTGCTACGCGAAGCAGCTGACCGCCACAAAGAATTGCCACCAGCAACTCGGCCATGAGATTCGTTGCCACCGGTCCTGATCTGCCTGGCGACCTCCTCGATGCAAGAGATGAGGGGCAGGTAATCTTCTTCTGCGGCGCAGGTGTTTCACGTGCGGAGGCTGGCGGGCTCAGCTTCCGCGAGCTAGCCGATCGCGTCGTCGCTGCTTTGGGATCGTCCCGAAAGAGCCCTGCTCGGCAGCTTCTTGCCATGTCTGGGGAGATCAAGCCGCTTCCGGGTGCTGGCGGCATCCTGCCCGCGGACCGAATTTTTGCCCTACTGGAGCAGGAATTCCCGGTGGCGGATGTGCGCCGTGCCGTCGCGGCAGCGCTTCGCCCGAAGGCGGGTGCTGGGCTCGGCCCGCACAGGTCACTGATTGATCTGTCGCGGACTCCCGATGGTGCGGTGCGGCTTGTCACCACCAACTTCGACCGCGTCTTCGAGCAGGCCGATCCCTCGCTCATGCCAATCGTGCCACCTAACCTCCCCGACCCACAGCGGCCTGGCGCGCTCAACGGCATCATCCACCTTCACGGCAAGGTTTCGCTCGACTACTCCGCCCCGGAAAGTCCGGAGTTCGTACTGTCATCGGCCGACTTCGGACGGGCCTATCTGGCGGACGGCTGGGCCACCACGTTCATGCGCGCGCTGATGAATCGCTACCGGATTGTGTTTGTCGGCTACTCCGCCGATGACCCGCCGATGCAGTACCTCCTCGAGGCGCTCCAGGTCAGCGCGGCGCCCGGACGGCTGTACGCGCTCCAGGAAGGCGAGGCGTCCTACGCATCCGGTCTCTGGCGGCACAAAGGTGTCACCGCGATCCCCTTCGACGGCTTCCCAGCGCTTTGGGAGACACTCGCCGCCTGGGCGGAACGCGCTCGCGCCCCCGACAGCTGGCGCAGAAGCATCGCGGCCATGGCTGTAGCGGGCCCACGCGATCTCTCGCCCTACCAGCGAGGGCAGGTCGCTCACCTCGTCTCGTCAGCCCTGGGCGCGGGCGTGTTCGCTAAGCATGAGCCCGCACCGCCTGCGGAATGGCTGTGCGCGTTCGACCCAGACGTCCGATACGATCAGCGCCGATCGCTGACTTGGCGCGACCCCGAACCGGACCACTTCGATCCGTTCGACAGCTACGGGCTCGACAACGAGATCCCACCTATTGGGGGGGAGGAGCAGCCCAGCCAGCACGCGCCGCCCCCGGACAGCTGGTCGGCCCTCGAAGCTGTGCCCGGTGAGCGTCCGACGGGGCGGAACCCCAGTCTCGCGTCCCTTCGCGGCCCCGCCTCAACGGCGCCGCCACGGCTGCCGTTGCGACTATTGCATCTCGCTCGATGGTTCGGCCGTGTCGCGATCGATCCAGTAGCGATTTGGTGGGCCTCTGGCCAGAACGTGCTTCATCCCGAAATAGCCTTCCAGGTCCGCGAGGCAGTGCTGAAGGATGGCGTGCCGTCCAACCTCCAGAGAGCCTGGGGGCTGCTCCTCGCAGCGCTCAGCGAGCCGCACGAGGACGTACGCGACAAGTACGAATTTCAGCGCGTCATCCGGGCCGAAGGCTGGTCGCGCTTGAGCGTGATCAGGCTCGTGGAGGTCGAGCGTCCCAGACTGGCGGTGCGGCGCCCCATGACTGCCCCCATTGCAGACCGAACGAACGCACTCCGCCTTGTGGAAGCGCACGTTAATTACCCGGAGCACAACAGGAACCTTGAGGTGCCTCCTGAGCATCTGCTGGACTACATCGACGGCACACGCCGAAACCTCGTCCTTGCGACAAGGCTGGAGGAGGAAGTCGGCGGCTTCGCCCTCGACAACCTCAGTCCGCTCAACCCCTTCGAGCGCGAACCCAACGAGTTTACTACGAGAACGCGTGGCCTCTCGTCGCTAATGGCTCAGCTTAGCATGTTAGTGCGAAGGCTACTTGAGATCGCACCGGATCTGGCCGCCGGCGAGGTGAGAAGCTGGCGCAGCCACTTGGGTCGCCCCTTCCGTAACCTGCGTGTCTGGGCCGCGAGCGAGCCGAGCCTCACCAGCCCCGACGAAGCGGCCACCATTCTCCTCTCGCTCGACGAGGATGTGTGGGAGGTCAGGCTGGAGCGCGATCTCCTCACCGCCATGAGGGCGCGATGGTCACACCTGCCCCGGGACTGCAAAGCGCGCATCGAGGCCATGACGCTTGCCGGTCCCAAGCCACGCGAGAACGTCGACCTCCAGCAGTTCGAGCCATACCGGATCAACGCAGTGCTACGTCGGCTATTCTGGATGGAGCGAGAAGGTATGGAGGTGTCGTTCAATCTTCCTGCGGAGATTGAACGATGTAGAGAGCGGCTTCCCGGCTGGGACGCCCGGGAGGCGGCTGATCAGCTTGACCGAAGTCCGTCACGCGGCGGCTATGTTAGGACCGACAAGAGCCACTCTGTGCTGCTCGACGTCCCACTCGACCAGCTGCTTGCCGAGGCGGAGACGGCGTCAAGGCAGGGGCGCGACTTCTTCATGGAGGCAAGGCCCTTTCGGGGCTTGGTCGAGAGCAGACCGGCCAGAGCGCTCGCCGCACTCCGCCGTGCCGCCGCACGTGGCGAGGAGTGGAGTTGGGCATGGAACGATCTACTCTGGGCAGATGCGCGCGGGAACGACAGCCAACGCTTTCGCTGCCTCCTGGCCTGGTGCCTCGCGGAGCTGCCAGAGGCGATTTTGACTACGAACCTGCGCGCGGCGGTGCAGTGGTTCACCAGCCATTCGAAGCCGATTTGGGAGAGCGACCGCGACCTTTATCTTGCCACTTGGCAGCTGCTGAGCGACGCTGTCGAGCGCCACCCGGAGGCGGCCAGCTCGGCCCTGGTCGTCCGCGGCCGGCACGATTGGGTAAATGAGGCAATCAACTCACCAGGCGGGCGCCTCGCTGGGCTCCTTTGTGACGAGCTCGGCTGGACCATGGAGACGCAGCAGCCCGACAGCTCGTTGAAGATCCGGGCTGCGAGGATGCTCAGCATGCCGCCTGGGGTCCGGGCCCACGCAGCGGCGAGGATCACCATGCGCGCGAACTGGCTCTATGCGCATGATCGAGGGTGGACCGAGGCACATTTGCTTCCGCTCATCGAGGCTGCGAAGGATGCGGACGTCGCGGACGCTGCCCAGGCCGGCTTCCTGTTTCAATCGAATTTTCCGCCCGACGACCTGTTCCTGCGCCTCAAGCCCGTACTGCTCGCAATGCTGGCGGTGAAGCGGTCCTCGTCACGAGGGCACGACAACCTCGTCGAGCTCGTGCTGGCCGGCTGGTTCCGAAAGCGGGGAGACGGGCAACGCCTGCTATCCTCGGAGGATCTGCGCGAAACGCTGATCACGACCGGCGAGGAGCAACGGCTCAGCGTGCTCCGCGCCATCGCAAGATGGGCTGAGGAAACCGAGGAGTGCGCCAGGCAGACCACCGAGTTCCTAGACTGGGTCTGGCCACGCCAGCTCGCAGCACGGAGCCCCGCGGCATCGGCCGCACTTGCCGAGATCGCATTGCGCGCCGGGGCGCGAATGCCCGAGGTGACCGCGGCAGTGCTTCCAGTGCTCGAAGCCACTGCTGAACCGATACATGCCCTGCTTCACGTCCTCTACGACGAGGATGACCAGATCTCGCGGTTTCCGGTGGCGCACCTCACGCTGCTCTATGTCGTACTGCCCGAGGACGCGCAGGTCTGGCCTTGGGGAACGGCACAAGTTGTAGAGAAGCTTGCCGGAATCGAGCTGCTGAAGAACGACCCACGTCTTTCCGAACTACGGCGTAGACTGGCGCGCATCTGATGCGAGGCACCGCTTCTCGAGTGCGGTGAATATCCCACGAGCAGAACATCAGATGTCAGCTGCGGGGTCACAGAAATCCCGCTAAATTATCAAAACGGAACAAAGTTTGGCTCGGGTCGCGATTGCAGTTAACCGCTCTTTCAAGTCACCGGAACCGGATCAGGAGCTATCGTCCCAGGATCCATCCTTCCCAAGCCGCAATAGCCCCATGCCGCTCGGTCGCCTCCGCTCGCCGCCCCTCAGCGACCTCGATCATCTTCAGCAGCCCCAGCAGGGCGTCGAACTGGTCCTCACCACTGGCGGAGGACCCAAAGCCCGCCGCCAGAGCGTCGGCTGCGGTCGCTGCGAAGACCACGCCACGACGCTCCGCCCAGGCGAGAATGGCCGCCGCCTTCTCCTGCCGATCCGCTTGGCGCCGCTTGCTCTGCCCGGGCAGGAAGCCCGCCCCCACCATGCGGTAGGCCTCGGCAGGATAGGTCTCGGTGAGAACCACGCCGGACGTGCGAGAGAGCTCCGCCAGATCGCCGTCGAAAGGCCACAGCGCGGCGCCGCGCAGCAAGGCTGGCCGGATCACCTCGCGCCAGCCGGAAAGCGCGGCCTTGCCGACCTGATTGCCGCCAAGGGTCCAGAACAGCGAGCAGGCCGCCTGCCGGTGCGCGGTCCGCCGCTCGCAGACCCGCAGCAGCTCGTCGAAGCTGCCCACCCCCAGGCCGGCCACCAGCTCCGCGCGCGAGACGCCCTTGGTGGAGGAGAGCGGATAAAAGGGGCGGGTGATCGCAATCTCCGCCGGCTGCCTTGCCACCGCGAAGAACTCGCTCCAGCACCCTTCTCCGAGCAGCGGCAGCAGCTCCCGGAAGCTGCGGATGCCCGTCTGCGCGCCATAGGTCGCCGGCACACCGATCGGAAAGTCAAAGCCCAGCAGCACGCGCTGCCACACGGCGGCGGCAAAGGCGCGCTCGAGGAGGGCTTCGGCGGACCCGACTAAGGCCGGAGCCTCGACCACCCAGCAGCCGGCCTGGCGCACGGCGGTGGCGGCCCAACGCTTGCGTGGGCTCACGCTCCAATCCGCATGGATCAGCTGGTCGAACACTGGCTCTCCCCCTGCGCGCCGCAGCATAGGCCGAGGTCAGCTTCCGCCTACAGCCGGCGAGTAGGCGGGGGCGGCTGGCCGATGAACCCGGTCACCCCACCCGCGTTATGTGCCCTGGAACTCGCTGAGCAGGGAGACTACCGGGATGCCAGCCGATGACCAAGTGCTGACGGAGGAGGAGTTGCACGCGTTGGAGAAGATCCTGGCGAAGCTGAGCGGCCAGAGCGGTGATTTGCCCGCGCCGCTGTTTCGCTTCATCACGGAGACGACGCCGACACCGAACGTCGATCTGCTGGTTCGAGACGAGGCGAAGGGCACTCTGCTGGCTTGGCGCGACGACGCGTTCGGGAGCGGCTGGCACGTTCCAGGCAGCATCATCCGTCACCGGGAGGAGGTCGCGCAGCGCGTCGCGGCCTGCGCCCATGACGAGTTCGGCTGCGCGGTCGAGGTGGCTGACCGCCCCGTGGCGCTGATCGAGATCTTCGACGACCGCGGCCATACTCTTGGGCTGTGCTACCAGACCATCTTGCGCGGCAGCCTCAGCAAGCGTGTCGTCGGGCAGGACGAACGCCCCGAGGCCGGAGATCTCCGCTGGTTTCCGACGCTGCCCGCCGAGCTTTACCCAAGCCACGTCGTCTACCGAGACCTCTTGGACGCGCTCGATAGGGGTCAGCTGGGTCAGGGCGCCCGCCTGTTCACGCACAATGCCGGCAGCCGCGACAGCGCACAGTCCTCGCCAGGCGGCAGCATCCGCTCGGACGTGCCGCTCACCGGGCCAACTCGGCCGCGCCGCGCGTCCGCGAGGTAGCCGCCGGCGACGGCTACGCCCGATCCGGCACAATCAGCGCGACGGTGGGAAAGTCGCTGCGGTAGCGCGCCGCATCCCGCGTCAGCAGCGGCAGCCTCATTACCGCGGCCTGCGCCCCGATCAGGAAGTCGGGCAGCACGCCGGTGCGGGACCCCCCTCGCGAGCGGTAGGCCTTGAAGGCCTTGCCGGCGAGGAACAAGGCCGGGCGAGGGAGCGGCTCCAGCTGGAGGCCAGCCTCCGTCACGAAGGCATCCACCTGTTCTACCGCGGGAAATCGGACCGATAGCTCAGCGTAGATCACGTCATTGATCAGCAGTGGTCCCTGTGCCGCGGCCGCCTCGAGTTGACGCAGGGACCAGTCGGCCCAGCG
The DNA here is from genome assembly GCA_035565935.1 of Roseomonas sp. Taxonomy (GTDB): domain Bacteria; phylum Pseudomonadota; class Alphaproteobacteria; order Acetobacterales; family Acetobacteraceae; genus Pseudoroseomonas. Next base: position 2,835 of record DATMRU010000070.1, on the reverse strand, counting down.
CGGGTCGTCCGTCGCGAGGTCCAGCAGGATGTTGGTATCGACCAGCGTCGCCAAGAGCCGCTCAGTCCTCGCCGCGGGTCAGCGCCATGATCTCATCCGTGGTCATGCCGGGGCCGGCGGCCCCGCGCAGCCGCGCAAAGCGGCTCCGCGGACGCACTGCGGCGTCGGCCCGGGTGAGTAGGACCTGACCCTCAGGCGTGAGGCGGAACTCGACCGCACTGCCGGTGGTGATGCCCAGGAGATCGCGCACGGGCTTGGGGATGGTGACCTGACCCTTGCTGGTCACGGTGGTGGCCATAGCTGCCTCCGGTAATACCCTGCATTCGATAGGTATTACTTAGGGATCTTCGAGGCCGCTGCCAAGCGGGCTCTGACGCAGGTGGAGGGCGTCGCGGTGGCCAAGCGCCATAGCGACGTCGATCTGCCTCTATTCTCTCCATTCCCGACCGGACGCTGCCCTGCCGACGAGGGTCAACCCGCCTCGCTGCGCAACTGCTGCTCGCGCAGGAAAATGAAGAGCCCGGCGCCGATGATGACGACAGCCCCGGCGAGGGTCAGTGGCCCAAGCACCTCCCCGAAGAAGAGGTAGCCGAAGAGCATGCCCCAGAGGATCAGCGTGTACTGATAGGGCACGACCGCGGACGCCGGTGCGATCCGCAGGGCCTGGTTCACGCAGAGATTGCCACCTAGCGAGCCGACGCCAAGAAACAGCATGAGCGCAAGATCCAAGGCTCCAGGGGGCTTCCAGCCTTGGGCCAGCACCAGCGCGCCGCCGAAAGCCAGGGCGGCCAGGAGCTGCGCCGTCATCAGCACCGTCCCCGGCGTGCTGGCCAGCTTGCGGGTTGCGAGCATGAAGCAGGCATAGCTGAAGCTGCCCACCAGGGCACAGACCGCGCCGAACGAAAGTGAGCCCGGCGAGGGGTGCAGGGCCAGCACCACGCCACCGAAGCCAGCGGTCACGGCCGTCCAGCGGCGCCAGCCCACCCGCTCGCCCAGCAGGAAGGGAGAAAGCGCGGTCACATAGATCGGTCCGGCCATGTAGTAGGTCATGACCTCCGCCAGCGGCAGCTCGGTGAGCGCCCAGAAGAAGAGCGAGGTCTCCAGGGTGGAGAAGACCACGCGGAGCAGCTGCAACCCTGGGCGTGGTGGCCGAAGAAAGGCATAGGGACCGGTGCGGTGGATGAAAGGCGCCAGCACGCAGAGCCCGGCGATGCTGCGCACCAGCACGAGTTGCCCGACCGTGTAGGCCCCCACCAGCCATTTGCCGAGCGTGTCGTTGACGGCGAAGAGCAGCACACCCAGCAGCATCATGGCGATGCCGCCTGCGGTCCCCGTAGGCATCACGCCCCGGCGCAGGATTGCGGACACAGCGATATTCCACCCTCTACGGCCCTTCTTGCCCGGATTGGGGGAGCCGCCTCGCAGCAGTAACCAGAAGGCGTCCTGCTGCAAAGCCCGCGGTGTAGAGAGGGGTGCCCCGGCCGGCCGTCGGCGGGCCGGCACCGCGCCAGTGGCGGGCCTGTGGCCGGAGCGGACACCTCGAATCAAGGCCGAGCGGGAGAGACAAAGGCGACCCGTACTTAAAGCTTCGTATCCTGCCCCACCCGCCCCACCAGTTTGCGGTTAGAGGAACAACGGCTCCGCCAGGAACCCGCTCAGCTCCGCCTCACTCCCCCCGTCACTCATCGCCCGCCCCAGTGCCATGATCAGCGCCATGGCGGCGTCGATCTTCTGCTCCGGGCGGGCCTTGCGCGGGTAGACGTTCCCCCGCGCGTCATAGTGCCCGACCACGTTGCCGACGCACCAGTCCAGCACCGGGTTGCCGTCATGCTGCAGACGCCCGGCCAGCATCGCCGCGCCGAGTTCCTTGGTCGGCTCCGACAGGTTGCCGGTGCGCATATGGAACTCCACCACCGGCAGCCCGTCGGCCGCCAGCGACTGCCGCATCTGCCGCGCCTGCCAGGGGTCGAAGGCCAGGCTCCGCACCCGGAACCGCGCGGCCAGGCTGCGGAGATCCGCCTCAACGGCCTGCATGTCGGTCTCATTGCCCGGGGTAACGGTGAGCCAGCCCTCCGCCGCCCAACCTGGATAGGAGGGGTTGCGGGCCTCCAGCACCGCGGCCTCGTTCAGATAACAGCGGGCCAGCACGTCGTAGTGCGGCTTGCCGTCCAGGCCGCGGGAAGGGAACACCAGCGCCAAGGCGGTCAGGTCGGTGGTGGCGGCGAGATCCACCGCCACATGGCACTCGCGCCCCTCCAGGCTCTCCAGCGTCAGCTCCGGATCGCCGCAGGCCCGCCACGCCCGGGTGCTGAACAGCGCCTCGTCCGCGCCGACCCAAACATTCAGGTGCCGGGTCTTGGCGGCCGCCTCCTGCGCCGGGTTGTTGCGCGCCTGGCGCATGATGGCGCGGATCGCCTCCGGCTGCACCGCCTGGCCCCAGGAGGGGTTGGCCTTGACCCAGCTGGCCTCATCCCAGGGGTCATCGCCGTCATCGAGCGTGTAGATCGACGCGAACAGTCGCGCGTCCTCCTGCTGCCCCTCCAGCACCCGCACCGCGTAGTCCCACATCTGCTTGCCGATACCCGCGTTGTTGCCGGTGGCGGTGCTGATCGACAGCAACAGCGGGTGGCGGCGCTTGCCCATGGCGGTGAGCAGCACGTCATAGACCAGCGCGGTGCGGTGGCTGGCCAGTTCGTCGCAGACGGCCACGGTGACGTTCAGTCCATCCAGCGACTTGGCGTCCGAGGAGACCGGCGTGAAGCGGCTGGCGGTGTGCTCCTGGTAGATGGCGTTGGCTCGCTCGGCGACCCCGAAGGCGGCGCGAAACTCCGGGCT
>DATMRU010000069.1:0-11357 GCA_035565935.1 Roseomonas sp. | reverse complement strand
CCCCCATCCTGCACGCCATCCCCGTGCAGCTGCTGGCCTATCACGTGGCCGTCCTGAAGGGCACCGACGTGGACCAGCCCCGCAACCTGGCCAAGGCCGTGACCGTGGAATGAGCCGCATCGCCTGAAACCAGGAAGGCTCCCTGACGGTTGGCAGGATGTCCGGCCACGGCTATGCCGCGATGCAGCAAAGCCGCCGCCGCCTTTCCCTGACGAGACTCTTGCCCCGCATGCCCAGGACCAGCCGCGCCCAGGCCGAACTGCTCGCCCGCCGCTATCTTGCCAGCCGTGGCGCCGCGCCCATGGTCGAGGACCCGCTGCGCCTGGCCCTGCCGCGCCTGCGGCAAGAGGTCGCGACGGCGATGCGACTGGCCCGGCTAGATCTGACCATCGCACTGGGTTTGATCGTGGCGGGGCTGACGGTCGCGCTGACGGCCTGGCTGGCGCCGCTGCATGGCGGCATCCTCATCGCGCTGCTCTATCTACACCTGATGCCGCTGGCCGGGCTGGCGGTCGCCATATGGGCTGCCATCGTGCTGGAGAAGTCGGGGCCCCGCCTGCTCATTGCGCGCCGGATCGCGCGGGCCTTGCAGGCCGGTGCCCTGCTGGAGGCGCTCGAACTAGCGATCGGGGGACTGCCGGCCTCCGCCACCAGCTAAGCCTGTCCTGCCGCGAGGGCTATCCAGGCCGCTCGATAGGAGCCCGGAGAGCGCCCCGACTGTCGGTCCAGCATTTGCCGGCGGCATGATCCAGCACGCGGCGGAAGCCTTCTTCCCAGCGCGGCACGGCTTTCTCCGCTGCGCCGGAGCCGCAGCAGGCGGAACGGTCGGACTGGCGCGGTGCCGGGCAGGAGGGCGCCGGCACCGCGGCTACGCCCGCGTCAGATCCGGCCCATGAGCAGAAGCACCAGCAGCACGATCAGGATGACACCCAGCACGCCCGAGGGGCCATAGCCCCAACCCGAGCTGTAGCCCCAGGTGGGCAGCGCGCCAATCAGCAGCAGAATGATGATGATCAACAGGATCGTACCCATGGCGTCCTCCAGGGTGTGTTGGCGGCCGCTCGGCCGGTGCCCAAGCAGAACGTGGCGATGGGCCAAATGTTGCGCTCAGGTTTCAGCGAGGCCGCACGGAGGGGTGGGCTGACAGCGCCGGCTTCCCGACCTACCTTGCGCTGACCAGGAGGCCCGCCGCTCCGGTGGAGGGCCCGAACCGGGAAGGGAACCCCGTCATGCTCGACACCGTCGCCAAGCTGCCGCTGAAAGACCCCGACCTGCTGCGGCAGGCCAACTACATCAACGGCGAATGGGTGAAGGCCGACAGCGGCAAGGTGCTGGAGGTGCGCAATCCCGCCACCGGAGAGCTGGTGGGCACCGTGCCGGCCATGGGCCAGGCCGAGACGCGCCGCGCCATCGAGGCCGCCAATGCCGCCTGGCCCGCCTGGCGTGCCATGCTGGCCAGCGAGCGCGCCGCCATCCTGAAGAAGCTGGCCGCGCTGATGCTGGCCAATGCCGAGGATCTCGCCGCCATCATGACCGCCGAACAGGGCAAGCCCCTGACGGAATCGCGGGGCGAGGTCAGCTACTCCGCCAGCTTCATCGAGTGGTTCGCCGAGGAGGCCCGGCGCGTGGATGGGGAGATCATCCCGCAGAACGCCAGGGGCCGCCGCATCCTGGTGACGAAGGAGCCGGTCGGCGTCTTCGCCGCCATCACGCCCTGGAACTTCCCCTCCGCGATGATCACCCGCAAGGCCGGGCCGGGCTGGGCGGCGGGCTGCACCGGCGTCATCCGCCCGGCCAGCCAGACGCCCTTCTCGGCGCTGGCCATCGCCGTTCTGGCCGAGCGCGCCGGCATGCCGAAGGGCGTCTGCAACATCATCACCGGCCCCTCCTCGGCCACCGGCAAGGAGCTGACCGGCAACCCGCTGGTGCGGAAGCTCTCCTTCACCGGCTCCACGGAAGTCGGCCGGGTGCTGCTGGAGCAGTGCGCCGCCACCATCAAGAAGACCTCGATGGAGCTGGGCGGCAACGCACCCTTCATCGTCTTCGACGACGCGGATCTGGACGCGGCGGTGCAGGGCGCCATGGCCTCCAAGTACCGCAACACCGGGCAGACCTGCGTCTGCGCCAACCGCATCCTGGTGCAGGAGGGAGTCTATGAGGCCTTCAGCCAGAAGCTGAAGGCGGCGGTGGAGAAGCTGAAGGTCGGCAACGGCATGGAGGAGGGGGTCACCCAGGGCCCGCTGATCAATGCCGACGCGGTGAAGAAGGTGCAGGACCACATCGCCGACGCGCTCGCCAAGGGCGCCAGCATCGTCACCGGCGGCAAGCCGCACGACAAGGGCGGCAACTTCTTCCAGCCGACCGTGCTGGCCAATGTGCCGCATGACGCCGTGATCTTCCGCGAGGAGACCTTCGGCCCGGTCGCGCCGCTCTTCCGCTTCAAGACGGAGGAGGAGGCGATCAAGCTGGCCAATGACACCGAGTTCGGCCTCGCCGCCTATTTCTACGCCCGCGACGTCGGCCGCATCTTCCGTGTCGCCGAGGCGCTGGAATACGGCATCATCGGCATCAACGAGGGCATCATCTCGACGGCCGAGGCACCCTTCGGCGGCTTCAAGCAGTCCGGCCTGGGCCGCGAGGGCAGCAGCCACGGCATCGAGGAGTACCTGGAGACCAAGTACCTGGCGCTCGGCGGCATCGGCGCCTGATCAGGCTCCGGGCGCAACGCCCCGGGCCCTTCCTGGGGGCGGGCCGCCGCCCCGTGCCTTCGCTGCGGCGTCCCCTGCGGCGTCCCCTGCGGGCGCCGCATGACCGCCCCTACACCGGCAGTCCTTCCGGCAGCTTGACGCAAGCGTCGCGGCATCCCTTCTTGCGCTGACCACCTGCAGAAGGACGCCCCGATGCCCGACTATGATTTCGACCTCTTCGTGATCGGCGGCGGTTCGGGCGGCGTGCGCTGCGGCCGGATCGCGGCGGGGCATGGGGCGCGGGTCGGTGTGGCCGAGGAGCGCTTCTGGGGCGGCACCTGCGTCAATGTCGGCTGCGTGCCGAAGAAGATCATGGTCCAGGCCGCCGAATACGGCGAGTGGGCCAAGGAGGCGCCGGCCTTCGGCTGGAGCGAGATGCAGGCCGGCCCACATGACTGGGCGAGGCTTGCCGCCGCGCGGGATGCCGAGGTGGCGCGGCTGAACGGCATCTACGGCCGGCTGCTCGGCAATGCCGGCGTCACCACCTTCGAGGCGCGCGCCACCTTCATCGACGACCATACGCTGGATGTCGGCGGGCAGCGCGTCACTGCCGAGCGCATCGTCATCGCCGTCGGCGGCAAGCCGATCAGGCCCGAGATTCCCGGAGCGGAGTTGGGCCTCGTCTCGGACGACCTGTTCACGCTGAAGTCCTGCCCCGACCGCATCGTGGTGGTCGGTGGCGGCTACATCGCGCTGGAATTCGCCTGCCTGCTGCGCGGCCTGGGTGCCGAGGTGGACCTCGTCTACCGGCAGCCGCTGCCGCTGCGCGGCATGGATGGCGACCTGCGCGAGGCCATGGCCGAAGCCCTGCAGAACCAGGGCATCCGCCTGCATCCCGGCCACGAGCCGGCCCGGCTGGACAAGGTGGCGGGCGGGCTGCGCCTCACGACCCAGGCAGGGCTGGAACTGGAGACGGGGCAGGTGATGTTCGCCACCGGCCGGGTACCGAACACCGCCGGGCTGGGGCTGGAGCGGGTCGGCATCAAGCTCGGCCGCTCCGGCTGCGTCCCGGTCACGGTCGAGCAGGCCACCACCCGGCCGCATATCTTCGCCATCGGCGACGTGACCGACCAGCTGAACCTGACCCCGGTCGCGACCGCCGTCGGCCATGCCCTGGCCGACTCCCTGTTCGGCAAAAACCCGCGTCAGGCCAGCTTCCAGAACGTGCCGACGGCAATCTTCACCTCGCCGCCGGCCGCCATGGTCGGGCTCACGGAGGAGGCGGCGGCGCAGCAGGGCCCGGTCGAGATCTACCTGACCCGCTTCACGCCCATGCGCCACACCATCAGCAAGCAGCCGCGGCGGACGCTGATGAAGCTGGTGGTTTCCGCCCGCACCCGGCGGGTGCTGGGTGCCCATATGCTGGGCGAGGACTCGGCCGAGATCATGCAGGGCATCGCGGTGGCCATCGTCGCCGGCGCCACGAAGGAGGATTTCGACCGCACCATCGGCATCCATCCCACGGCGGCGGAGGAGTTCGTGACCCTGCGGACCCTGACCCGCCGCGTCGGCTGAGCCGGCATGGGGCCGCTGCTGCGGCTCTCCATCCTGATGGGGCGGCTGGTGCGCCGGCCGCCCTCCCGCCGGGTCGCGGTCGCGATGCTTGTCGCGCTGGGCGCCTCGGTCGCGCTGGTGCTGATCGAGCGCTCCGTAGGCTGGCCCGAGGCGCTGCGGACAGAGCGTGTGCCGCTCCACCGCCTGGCGCCCTGAAGCCATCGCGCGCGAGCGGCGCGCGGCCGTGACTCAGCGATGGTGCCTCAGCGGCCCGGACCGGTCCCCGGACCCTGATCGGCGCCCAGATTGCCGGCGCCCACCCGGCCGATATTGCCGAACAGCGCCTGCAGCAGGGTGCGCTCGGTGCCCGGGACCGGGGTGGTGCGGTCCACCATGTCGATGTTGCGCATGGTGTCCGGCCCGCGCTCCTCGACCTTCCGCAGCACGCCGCCCTCGTCGAAGGTGAGGGCGACGACGCGCTGCTGCTCGGCCGAGGGATTGCTGGCGGGGCGCATCCGGGTAACGGAGCTGATGTAGTACCAGGTGCTCCGGTCGAAGGTGCCGGTCGCCGTGGGCGAGCCGAGCAGCGCCTGGACGTCGGCCTGGGTCTGCACGCCGGGCACGAGCTGCGCGACGAGGTCCGGGTCGGCCTTGTTGCCGCGCTGGATCGGGGCGGCCTCGAAGATTGAGCAGCCGGCCAGCGGCATGGCACAGGCGATGGCCAGGGCCAGCAGCCCGGCGCGCGCCGCCGGGCGCGGCTGCGGAGGGGTCATGCGACGGGAGGTGCGGCTGGAGCTCACGGGCGGCCCGATTCCTTGGCTGGCGAAGATCCCGCGCGAGGCCGGGAAGCGGCGCTCCTCGGATTGACCATCGCGGGGTTGCGGTCCATCTGCACGGTCGATTGCCACCGCCCCGCATCGGGGTCAACCGGTGCCCGCCGCCGGGCCGCCGAGGAGCCGCACTGACATGGGCCTGTTCGGCCTGTTCCGCCGCAAGCCGCACGAGCGGCAGGGCTTCGCGCTCTACACCGCCGCCGTGCAGGCGGCGCGCCATCCCGCCTTCTTCAGCCGGCTCGGCGTCCCGGACACGCTGGACGGCCGCTTCGACCTGATCGGCCTGCATGTCGGGCTGCTGATCCGCCGGCTGCACCGCGATGCCGACCCGCGCGGCCCGGCGCTGGCCCAGGCGGTATTCGACGCGATGTTCGCCGACATGGACTTCAGCCTGCGCGAGATGGGGGTGGGGGACATGTCCATCGCCCGGCGCATGAAGAACATGTGGGAGGCCTTCAACGGCCGCGCGCAGGCTTACGAGGCGTCGCTCGCCGCCGGTGACCGCGCCGCCCTCGCGGCCGCGCTGGCGCGGAACGTCTGGCGCGGCGGGAAGCCGGCCGACGCTCCGGAGGTGATGCGCTTGGCGGATCTGACGATGGCCACCGAGGCGGCGCTGGCAACCCAGGCGCTCGGCAGCCTTTTGCAGGGCGTGGCGCAGTTTCCCGCACCCGAGGAGGAGGCCGCATGACCGTCGCCCCCGAATTCCCCCGCCCGCTTCCCTGGGCCGCCGTGGGCCAAGACGGGCGCCGCCAGACCCTCGAGGCGACGTCGGAGGAATGCGCCGCGCTCGCCGCGCGATTCGGCATCCCCGCGGTCGAATCCCTCCGCGCCGAGCTGGAGCTGCGGCCGGAGAGTGACAACATCATCCGTGCCCGCGGTCATCTCTCGGCCCGCGTGGTGCAGTCCTGCGTGGTGACGCTGGAGCCGGTGCCACAGAACGTCGAGGAAGAGGTGGACCTGCGCTTCCTGGCGGAAGGGCAGGAGCCGAGCGACGACCCCGAAGGGCCGGACGAGATCCCCACCGAGCGGGACATCCTGGAGCTCGGCGAGGCCCTGGCCGAACAGCTCTCCCTGGCCCTCGATCCCTACCCGCGCGCGCCCGGTGCCGCGCTGCCGGAGGAGGTGACCGCCACCGAGGAGGAGCCGGCGCGCCGCAATCCCTTCAGCGTGCTGAAGGGCGGCAAGGCTTGAGCTTGCAGCCGCCTGCTGTGAAAACAAGCTTTTCCGACAGGATGTAACGGCCGCATGTCAGGGCTGGCGAGGGCAGGGGAGCGCCTGTAAGAGGGAGCGCATGCGCCGGCGCGACCTCAACGCCCTTCTCCTTGCCACAGCCCTTCCATTGCCTGTCCTCGCCGCCCCGGTCGGGGCTCCGGCCGCGCGGCCGGGGCGGGAGGCCCTGCTTCGGCTGGCAGCCCGCCTGCGCCTGCTCGATGCGGACGGGCTCTCGCCGCGCCTCTACGGCGTTCCGCCCGATGCCGCGGCTTCCGGTGACCTGAACGCCTATACGGCAGCGCTCTACGCGGCGGCCTCGGCGGCACTCTCCGATCTGCTGCTGGGTCGGGTCGCGGAGCCGCCCGGGCGGCCGGACATTCGGCGCGACCCCGCGGCCCAGCGCCTGCCGCAATGGCAGGCCACGCTGCGGGCCAGCCCCGAGCCGGCCGAGGTCGTCGAGCGCGCCGCGCTGCAGCACCCGGACATGCCGGCGCTCCGGCTGGCGCTCCAGCAGGCCCGTACGCGCGTCGAAGCGGGGGGCTGGCCCGTCATTCCGCCCGGCGACACGCTGGACCCCGGCATGGAGGACCCGCAGCGCGTTCCCGCCTTGCGCGCGCGGCTACATGGCGAGGACCCGCTGCTGGCCGAGGCGGAGGATGCCGGCCCACTCTACGACCCCGCCCTGGAGGCGGCGGTGCGCCGCTGGCAGGCGGCCTGCGGCTTGGAGCCGGATGGCCGCGTCGGCCCGGCCACGCTGCGCCTGCTGAACCGTCCCGCGACGGCCTGGATGGGGCAGATCCGCGTCGCCATGGATATGCGGCGCGGCGCCGCCCCGCCGCCGCCGGGCCGCCGTATCGAGGTCAACATCCCGGAGTTCCGGCTCTGGGTGGCGGAAGAGACGCGCCTCTTGCTGGAGATGCCGGTCATCGTCGGCAAGACGGACCGGCAGACCCCGCCACTGCTGACGAAGATGACATCGGTGCAGTTCAACCCGCCCTGGGGCGTGCCGGAACGCAACGCACGCGAAGACCTGCTGCCGCGCTTCCGCCGCGACCCGCGCGCCATGATGGAGAAGGGCTTCCGCGTCTACAGCATCATCGGCGGCGAACGGGTCGAGATCGACCCGATGACGATCGACTGGGCCACTGTCGACCCGAAGCATTTCCCCTACCTGATCCGGCAGGACGCCAGCGATGTCAGCGCCCTCGGGCGGCTGAAATTCGTCATGCCGAACGGGCAGGACATCTACCTGCACGATACGCCGGACCGGCACCTGTTCAGCCGCGCCGGGCGGGCGCTCTCCTCTGGCTGCATCCGCCTGAGCCAGCCGATGGAACTGCTCGACCTCGTCCTCGCCGGCGTGCCGGGCTGGGACCGGGCGCGCGCCGACCGGGCGCTGGAGAGTCGCCAGACCAGCTTCGTCGGCCTGCCGCGGCCGCTGCCCGTACGCCTGGCCTACGAGACGGTCACGGTCGCTCAGGGCCAGGTGCGCATCCTGCCCGACATCTACGGGCTGGATGCCGCCTATCTCCAGCTTCTCGACGCACCCCGCCCGGCCGTCACCTCCCCGGTCGCGCGCGCCCCGGCGCCAGCATCGGCGCCCGCCGCGCGCCGGGAGGTCACGCCGGTGCGCGCCACGCCGCCGGCCGCCGCTCCCACCTCCTCAACCGCTTCGGTTCAGTGATGCCCTTCCGCTCCAAGCCCGATCTCTGCCCCTGTTGTGATCCGGCCATGGCCAGCCGGCGCGAGGTGATCACCGCCGGCCTCGGCCTGCTGGCCTGCGCCGCCGTGCCGCGCCAGGCGCATGCCATGCCGCAGCTTGCCCCGGTGCGCGCGTTGCGGGTGCAGCGTGTGCTGACGGAAGACAGCTTCGACGGCGTCTATTTCCGCGAGGGCCGCTACGACCGCGAGGCGCTGCACAAGCTGGATTGGGTGTTCCGCGACCTTTCGGCCGCCGAGGTGACGCCGATGGACCCGCGCCTCTTCGACGTGCTGCATGCCGTGGCGCAGGGCCTCGGCAGCGAGGAATTCTACCACATCTCCAGCGGCTACCGGACCCCGGAGCGCAACCAGGCGCTGCGCACCAACCGCGTCTCCTCCGTCAGCCTGCACATGTCGGGAATGGCCGCAGACTTCCGGCTGCCCGGTTCCGATCCCTATGGCGTGGCGCGGCTGGCAGCGCGGATGCAGGTGGGCGGCGTGGGCCTCTATCGCCGGGACGGCTTCGTCCATCTCGACTGCGGACCGCCGCGCCGCTGGTGAGGGGCGGAGGCGCGGAGAAAGCGCTTGCCTGCTGAATAGATAGGTTCCTATCTATTCGCATGCCTAACAAGACCCAGGGGCCCCGGGCCGGCTTCGGCCTGAGGCTGCTTCATCTCGGCCGGCTCTGGCGGCAGGCTGTGGATGCCGAGATCCAGCGCGGCACCTTCTCCGGCGCCGGCTGGCGCGCCCTGCTCTGGCTCGGGCGGAGCGGGGAGAGGCTGCGGCAGAAGGATCTCGCGGCCCTGATGGGGATCGAGGGGCCCAGCCTTGTGCGGTTGCTGGACGGGCTCTGCGCGAGCGGCCTGCTGCGCCGCGAGCCCGATGCGGAGGACCGCCGCGCCTATCGCCTGACCCTGACCGAAGAGGGCCGCGCCACGGTGGCCCGTATCGAGGCGCGGCTCGCCGCCATCGAGCAGGACCTGCTCGATGGCCTCAGCGATGCCGAGCTGGCGCCCTGCGCCGCGGTGCTGGAGCGGTTGGAGGCGAAGCTCCAGGCGCAGCGCGGCGGTCGCTGAGGGCGCGGCCTGCCGGCAAGATCGGCGGCTCAGCCGGCCAGCTTCAGCCCGACGATGCCAGCCGCGATCAGGCCAATCGGGATCAGGCGGGCCAAGGTGGCGGCTTCGCCGAACAGCAGGATACCGAGCACCGCCGTGCCCAGCGTGCCGATGCCGGTCCAGACCGCATAGGCCGTGCCCAGCGGCAAGGCGCGCAGGGCCAGGGCCAGCAGCCCGAGGCTGATGGTCATGCTGATGAGGGTGAGCAGGCTGGGAACAAGCCGGGTGAAGCCATGGGTCTGCTTCAGGCCAACCGCCCAGCCGATTTCGAAAAGTCCGGCGAAGGCAAGATAGATCCAGGCCATGAGGGGTCTCCTGTCCAATGGGCAGGGTCGTCCCGGCCGGCTGCGCATGGCGGGGCGCCATGGAGGGTCGTCCCTCCGGAAGCAGGGCTTCCGCGCCGGCGGGATATGGATCCTGGCCCTGGAAAAGGGAAGGGGCGGAGGCCGCCGCTCCGTTCAACCCAGGGCCGCGAAGGCCGGGGCATAGTCGATCCGCCCCTCCCGCGGGATCCCGTCGCTGAAGGGCAGCAGCATCAGATAGGGACCCGCATAGGGCGAGGCGAAACCCCGCGCGGTGGCCGGATCGAAGCCGAAGCGCCGGTAATAGGCCGGGTCGCCCAGGACAAAGACGCCCTGCCATCCCTGCGCCGCGGCGCGCCTCAGGCTCTCGCGCACCAGCAGGCCGCCGATGCCGGCGCGCTGCCGCCCGGGCAGAACGGCCAGTGGCCCGAGCCCCAGCGCCCGGAAGGGCGCCGCCATCCGCGAGAGCAGGACATGCCCGACGACCGCCTCGCCATCGGTCGCGACCAGGGAGATCACGCTATCTCCCTCCGCGCGAAGGCGATCGACCAGGTCCGCCTCCAGCGGCTGCGGAAAGGCGGCCTCGACCACCGCACGGATGGCGGGAACATCGCCCGGCTGCTCGTCTCGAATCAGCATGCGCGGTTCATGCCACAGTGGACGGCTGGCAGGCAAAGGCACTGGCCTCGTGCAGGGCTGGGAGGCCGGGGAAGCGCGTTCCCCGGCCGCCCCGCGCCTTACCGCTGCGGCTCGGCGCGCAGGAAGTCGAGGTCGCAGCCCTCGTCGGCCTGCAGCACCTGCTCCTTATAGAGCCGGGCATAGCCCCGCTTCGGCCGGGCCGCGCCGTCATCGCTCGCCTCCGTGCGGCGCCGTGCCAGCTCGGCCTCGTCCACCAGCAGGTCGATGCGGCGGTTCTTCACCGAGAGACGGATGCGGTCGCCGTTGCGCACCAGCCCGAGCGGGCCGCCCGAGGCCGCATCCGGCGAGACGTGCAGCACAATGGTGCCATAGGCGGTGCCGGACATGCGGGCATCGGAGATGCGCACCATGTCCTTCACCCCCGCCCGGGCCAGCTTGCCGGGGATGGGCAGATAGCCCGCTTCCGGCATGCCGGAGGGGGAGAGCGGCCCGGCATTCTGCAGCACCAGGAAGTCGTCCGCCGTGACGTCGAGATCCGGGCTGTCGATGCGCGCCGCGAGGTCCTCCAGCGAGGTGAAGACGACGGCGCGGGCTTCCTTCTCGAACAGCTTCGGGTCGGCCGCGGCGCGCTTGAGGATGGCGCCGCGCGGGGCGAGCGAGCCGAACAGCGCGACCAGCCCGCCCTCGGGCTGCAACGGCTCCTCCCGCGTGCGGACCACGGTGCGGTCCACGAAGCCCGGCTCGGCGGCGAGGCGCTCGCCCAGCGTCTCGCCGGTGACGGTCATGACGTCGAGGTTCAGCAGTGGCTTCAGTTCCCGCAGCACCGCGCCGATGCCGCCCGCCACGTGCAGGTCCTCCATGTAGAAGGGGCCGGTTGGCTTCAGGTCCACCAACACGGGGGTGGTGTCGGAGAGCTCGTTGAGCCGGTTCAGGTCCACCTTGATGCCGGCGCGGCCGGCGATGGCGGTGAGATGGATGATGGCATTGGTCGAGCCGCCCATCGCCATGTGAACCTTGATGGCGTTGTCGAACGCCGCAGCGGTCAAGATCCGCTCAGGCGTCAGATCCTCCCACACCATCTCGACGATGCGCCGCCCCGCCACCATGGCCATGCGCGGATGCGCGCTGTCGGCGGCGGGAATCGACGACGCGCCGGGCAGCGACAGCCCCAGCGCCTCGGTGACGGCCATCATCGTCGCCGCGGTGCCCATCACCATGCAGGTGCCGAAGGAGCGCGACACGCCGGCCTCGATCTCGCCCCACTCCGCCTCGGTGATGTTGCCGGCCTGCTTCTCCATCCAGTATTTCCAGGCG
>DATMRU010000068.1:0-74106 GCA_035565935.1 Roseomonas sp. | reverse complement strand
GGCGGGCGCCGACACGCTGGAGGGCGGCCCCGGTGCCGACCGGCTATGGGGCGGGGATGGTGACGACTGGCTGTCCGGCGGCCCTGGCGCCGACTGGATCCATGGGGGCACCGGTGCCGACACGGCAGCGTTCGGCGGTCTTCGCGACGATTACGCCATCGCCGCGGAAGGCGGCGTGCTCACGATCTCGGACCGTCGCCCGGACGGGGATGGGAGCGATCTGGTCTCCGCGGTCGAGATCTTCGCCTTCGCCGACCGCGCGGTGACGCTCGATGCCCTTTTGCTGAGGGACGGAGCCAGCCTGTTCGACGCAGCCTTCTATCTCGCCACGAACCCCGACATAGCTGCCGCCGGCGCGAATCCAGCCATTCACTATGCGACCTTCGGCTGGCGCGAGGGCCGTGACCCGAACGCCCTCTTCGACACTGGCGGCTATCTGGCGGCGAATCCGGACGTGGCGGCGGCGGGCGTCGATCCGCTGGAACACTATGCGACCTTCGGCTGGCGCGAGGGTCGCGACCCGAACGCCCTGTTCGACACCGATGGCTACCTGGCGGCCTACCCGGATGTCGCCGCGTCGGGCATGAACCCGCTGGAGCACTACATCCGCTTTGGCTGGCGTGAGGGCCGCGACCCTGGAGCAGGTTTCGGAACGACCGCCTACCTGTCCGCCTATCCCGATGTGATGCAGGCCGGCATGAACCCGCTCGAGCACTATCTGCGCTATGGTATCGACGAGGGTCGCCAGGCCTTCGGTGACGGCTTCTGAGCAAGTCAGGTCGGCGCCGCTTGATCCCCAGGCGCTTCACCGGATGTGCGAGATCATCCGTCTCCGCCTGGCCGGCATTGCGACGGTGCGCGAAGCCGCCGCCGAAGGGCGGGGGATTGCCGTCGGGCGCGAACCGGGCCACGCCCCACAGCGGATCGAGGCAGCCCTACGCGAGTTGCTGGCCAAGGTCGATGCGTTGTCGCCTGACCTGGCGCCCATTGAGGCCGATGGCCGGCAGTACCGCCCGGCGGACGATCGCGAGGCCGCCGGTGCCTTGGCCTACGCCACGCACCTCTGCTCCCCGGGACTGTACACCTAGGCCGGCCGGCCCGGCAGGTCGGGGAGCAGGGCGGCCCCCGGCCGCCTGCCCTGGCCCTAGCCTTCTGCGAGGCACCCGCCTCCGCTCCGCCGGAACGCGCGCTGGGGGCCGGCTTGAAAGCCGTGCCCACGCCTTGCATATCGCCTTCCGGATACCGCACCCGAGCCTGGAGAGCGACCGTGAGCGAAACCGTTGAGCGCCACGAATTCGGCGCTGAGGTCGGACGCCTGCTGGACCTTGTGGTCCATGCGCTCTACTCCGACCGTGAGATCTTTCTGCGCGAGCTGGTGGCGAATGCCGCCGATGCTGTGGATCGCCGGCGCTTCGAGGCGCTGACGCAACCGATCCCGCCCCTGCCCGCCGATGCCGCCGTCCGCATCATCCCCGACAAGCCCGGCCGCACGCTCACCATCTCCGATCCCGGCATCGGCATGGACAAGGAGGAGCTGGCGCGCAACCTCGGCACCATCGCCCGCTCCGGCACGCGCGCCTTCACGCAGGCGCTGGCCGAGAGCAAGGCGAGCGACCGCCCCAGCCTGATCGGCCAGTTCGGCGTCGGCTTCTACTCGGCCTTCATCGTCGCCGAGCGCGTCGCGGTGATCTCGCGCCGCGCCGGCAGCGATGCGGCCTGGCGCTGGGAATCCGAGGGCGAGGGGGCCTTCACCCTCGCCCCCGCCGAGCGCGAGGCGCCCGGCACCGACATCATCCTGCACCTGCGCGCCGATGCCGAGGAGTTCCTCGAACCCTTCCGGCTGCACGCCATCATCCGCAAATGGGCGGACCACATCACCGTCCCCATCACTATCGCGGAGGACGGCAAGGATGAGCCGGCGAACCAGGGCACCGCGCTCTGGCGCAAGCCGAAATCGGAGATCAGTGCGGAGAGTTACACCGAGTTCTACCGCCATCTCGGCCACTATTTCGATGAGCCCTGGTCCACGCTGCACTGGCGCGCCGAGGGCACGACGGAATTCACCGCCCTGCTCTTCATCCCCGGCATGAAGCCCTTCGAGGCCTTCGAGGGCGAGCGCAAGAGCCGCCTGCGCCTGCATGTCCGCCGCATGTTCATCACCGACGAGGCGGAGCTGCTGCCGCCCTGGCTGCGCTTCGTGCAGGGCGTGGTGGACAGCGAGGACCTGCCGCTCAACGTCTCCCGCGAGATGCTGCAAGCGACGCCTGTGCTGGCGCGCATCCGCCGCGCCGTCACTGGCCGTGTGCTCTCCGAACTGAAGGCGCGCGCCAAGGACGCCGAGGGCTACGCCACCTTCTGGCAGAATTTCGGCCCGATGCTGAAGGAAGGTATCTGGGAGGATTCCGAGCACCGCAAGGAGATCGCACCGCTCCTGCGCTTCCGCTCCTCCGCCGTGGAGGGCTGGACCTCGCTCCCCGACTACATCGCCCGCATGCCCGAAGGTCAGCCGGCAATTTATATCCTGGTCGGCGATGACGCGGAGGCGCTGGCCAAGTCCACCCAGCTCGAAGGCTTCCGCGCCCGCGGCGTCGAGGTGCTGCTGCTGACCGATCAGATGGACGCCTTCTGGCCGGATCGTCTCGGCGAATTCGAGGGCAAGCCGATCCGCAGCATCACCCAGGGCAATATCGACCTCTCTGCCCTCGGCACCGCACCCCCGGAAGGCGAGGCGCCCGCCGATGTCTCGCGCCTGCTGCCGCTGCTGAAGGCCGCGCTGGAGGGCGAGGTTTCCGAGGTGCGCGCCACCGATCGGCTGGTGGACAGCGCCGCTGTGCTGGCCGCCCCCGCCCATGGCCCCGACCTTGCCCTGCAACGCCTGCTGCGGCGCGCCGGCCGGCCAGTCGGCGGCGAGCAGCCTGTGCTGGAAATCAACCCGCGCCATCCGCTGCTGCGCCGCCTCGCCGCCCTGGCGGAAGCAGGCACGGACCTGAAGGAGGCCGCCGGCACACTGCTCGACCTCGCGCGTGTGCAGGATGGCGATGCGCCGCGCGAACCGGCGGACTTCGCACGGCGGGTGGCGGCGGCATTGGCCGCGAACCTGTAGGAAAAGGCTGGGGGAAGGAATTCCCCCAGACCCCCATCTTCTTTCTTCGAGTTTCCGCGCAGCCTGCAACAGACAGAAAAAAGATGGGGGTTCGGGGGAATTCCTTCCCCCCGACCGTCACGCCAGTTCGACGATCACCCCCTCCGCCGGCCCGAGCGTGCATTCCGCCTGCACTTCGCTTCGATCAAGCCCGGTGGAAAGCAGCAGCCGCGCTCCGTCCGGCAGCATCAGCCGTTGCGACGCCTTGCCGAAGTTCAGCGCCACCAGCAGGGGTGCCTCGCCCTCCGCCCGCCGCAGGAAGGCGAAGATCTCGCCCTCCGCATGGGCGGCCTCGTAGCGCCCGACACTCAGCGCGCGCCGCTCGCGCCGCAAGGCGATGAGCCGGCGGTAAAGCGTCAGGATCGAGCGGTCATCCGCCGCCAGCGCCACCACATTGCGCTGCGCGAAATCCGGGTTGAGCGGCAGCCAGGGCCGGCCGCGGGTGAAGCCGGCATTCTCCGAGCCATCCCAGGGCATCGGCGTGCGCGCCGGGTCCCGCCCCAGGCCGAGGCCCGGCTCGTTCTTCTCCCAGGGATCCTGCACGCGGTCAGGCGGGATCGGCACGTTCTCCAGGCCAAGCTCGTCGCCATAGTACAACGTTGGCGTGCCGCGCAGCGTCAGCAGCAGCATCGCCGCGAGCCGCGCCCCCTCGGCGCCCACACGGGTGGCGATGCGCTTCTGGTCGTGGTTGGAAAGCACCCAGTTCGGCCAGCCGCCCTCCGGCAGCGCCGCCTCGTATTCCGCGACGATGCGCGCGATCTCCCGTGCATTCCAGGCGGCGAAGACGAGCTGGAAATTGAAGGGCAGATGCGCGCCCCGCATGTCGCGCCCGTAATAGGCGACCAGCCGCTCCAGCGGCAGGTAGATCTCGCCGATCAGCACGCGGTCGGGATAGGCGTCGAGCACGCCACGCATCTCGGCCACCACGTCATGGATTTCCGGCTGGTCGGCGGAATAGCGCTGCAGCAGCTGGTCGATGCCCGCCTGGTGCGGCTGCCAGGCCGGGTTGGGCGGATTGTCGCGGAACTCCTCGTCCTTGATCAGCAGCCAGATGACATCGACGCGGAAGCCGTCCACCCCACGATCGAGCCAGAAGCGTAGCGCGTCGAACATGACGCGCCGCACCGCGGGGTTGCGCCAGTTGAGGTCCGGCTGCTCCTTGAGGAAGGCATGATAATAGTACTGGCCGGTGGCGTCGTCGAATTCCCAGCCGCTGCCACCGAAATTGGCCAGCCAGTTGTTGGGCGGCCCGCCATCCGGGGCCGGGTCGCGCCAGATGTACCAGTCGCGCTTCGGATTGTCGCGCGAGGCGCGGCTTTCCCGGAACCAGGGATGCCGGTCCGAGGTGTGGTTGGGCACGAAATCCAGAATCACCTTCAGCCCGCGCGCATGCGCCTCCGCCAGCAGCCGGTCGAAATCGTCGAGCGTGCCGAAGATCGGGTCGATGCCGCAGTAGTCGGCGATGTCATAGCCGAAATCGGCCATCGGCGAGGGATAGACAGGCGAGATCCAGAGCGCGTCCACGCCAAGCCAGCAGAGATGATCGAGGCGCCGGCGGATGCCCTCCAGATCGCCGATGCCATCGTCGTTGCTGTCCTGAAAGGAGCGCGGATAGATCTGGTAGACGATTCCGTGCTGCCACCAGAGAGTGTCGGACATGTGTGGCCTCCACCTGTCGTCCCGCTGCCGGGCACCGGTGAGCAACCCGGCTCGGCGGGGCGGGTTTCTTCTTCGCGGGCCGTGAAGCAAGGAGAGCCGGTGAAGCCTCCGGCCGCAATGGAGACGGCGCATGACGCTCACCTACAGCTTCACAGGCGACGGTGAATGGTGGCGGCACGCCGCCATCTACCAGATCCTGCCGCTTTCCTTCCAGGACACGAATGGAGACGGGATCGGGGATCTGCCCGGCATCCTGGCTCGCCTCGATCATCTCTCCTGGCTCGGCGTGGATGCCGTCTGGCTTTCCCCCTTCTATCCCTCGCCTCTGCGGGAGGCGGGCTACGATGTCGCCGAGTACTGCGATGTCGACCCGGTCTTCGGCACGCTCGACGATTTCGACCGGCTGCTGGGAGCCCTGCACGCGCGCGGCATGCGCCTCATTCTGGATTTCGTTCCGAACCACACCTCGGACCGGCATCCCTGGTTCCGGGAAAGCCGCGCCTCGCGCGACAATCCGAAGCGCGACTGGTACATCTGGCGTGACCCGGCCCCGGATGGCGGGCCGCCCAACAACTGGCTGAGTCGCTTCGGCGGCAGTGCTTGGAAGTTCGACGACGCCACCGGCCAGTACTATTACCACGCCTTCCTCAAGGAGCAGCCGGACCTCAACTGGCGCAACCCCGCGGTGCGGCGTGTCATGTTCGACGTGCTGCGCTTCTGGCTTCATCGTGGGGTGGACGGCTTCCGTGTCGATGCGAGCGGCGTGCTGATCGAGGACGAACTGCTGCGCGACGATCCGCCAGATCCGTCGGCCACGGAGCAGACACCGCCACCGGAGCGGCAACGCCGCGTCTTCACCGATACCCGCCCCGAGGTTTTCGATTGCCTGGCGGAGATGCGTGCCGTACTGGAGGGATTCCCCGATCGCCTCCTCGCCGGCGAGGCCGACACCTCGACCGATCGCGTGGCGCGCTTCTACGGCGACCCCCGGCGGCCCTGTCTGCACCTGCCCCTCAACACTCGCCTGCTTGAAGCACCCTGGCAACAGCCCGCGCTGGCCGCCACCCTCGACACCTATCTCAACGTCGTGCCCCGGCACGGCTGGCCGAACTGGGTGATCGGCGGCCACGACAAGCCGCGCATCGCCAGCCGGATCGGCGCCGCGCAGGCCCGCATCGCGGCGATGCTGCACCTGACGCTGCCCGGCACGGCCGTCCTTTATGCCGGCGACGAGATCGGCATGCCGCAGATGCCCATTCCGCCGGAGCGGGTGCGCGATCCCTTCGAGATCCTGTTGCCCGGCTATGGCCTTGGCCGGGACCCGCAACGCACGCCGATGCGCTGGAACCCGGAGCCGGGCGCCGGCTTCACCACTGGCGAGCCCTGGCTGCCGATCGGCCCGGCGGTCGAAACGCTGAACGTGGCGAGCCAGCAAAGGGATCCAGGATCCATCCTGACCCTCTATCGCGCCCTTCTGCGGCTGCGGCGGAGCGAACCGCTGCTGCGCACCGGGGCCTATGAACCCTTGCGGGGCGGATCGGCGGTGCTGGCCTTCCGCCGCACCGCGCCCGGCCAGTCCCTACTCGTCGCCCTCAACCTGGGTGGGGAGAGGCAGGAGCTGGATCTGCCGACCGGAGGCCGGATGCTGCTCTCGACGCAGCTCGATCGCTCCGGCGCGCAGGATGCCGGCAAGCTGCCCCTGCGCCCCCACGAAGGCGTGCTACTCCGGACAGAAGGGAGCTGAGGAAAAGCTGGCGGGAGGAATTCTCCTGGCTTCCCGCCGTTCCCAGCCAGGAAATACCACCGCCCCGGATGCAACTGCGGCTTGTTTCGGCGGCTGGCATGCTTCATCCCTGCTCCACGACCTCTTGCCCTTCTCTGTCAGGTTCCCGTGGCCAGCTTTCGTTTTCTGCACGCCGCCGATCTTCATCTCGACAGCCCCCTGCGCGGCCTCGATGCGGATCTCGCCGCCCCCGCCCACCGCATCCGCCAAGCCAGCCGCGAAGCCCTCGGCAATTTGGTCGATCTGGCCATCCGCGAGGCAGTGCAGCTCGTGGTCATCGCGGGGGATCTCTATGACGGCGACTGGCAGGATTTCCGCACCGGCCAGGCGCTGATCTCCGCCCTGGCCCGGCTGACACGCGCCGGCATCCGCGTCGTCGCCATCCGCGGAAACCACGATGCCGAAAGCGTGCTGACCCGCAACCTGCGCCTGCCCGAGGGCGCTGTGCTGCTCTCCACCCGCGCTCCACAGACGCTGGCCCTGCCCGAGATCGGCGTGGCCGTGCACGGCCAGAGCTTCGCCAACCGCGAGGTGCGGGACAACCTGGCGCGCGACTATCCGCCGCCCCACCCAGGCCTGTTCAATATCGGCCTGCTGCACACCGCCGCCACCGGGCGGCCCGGGCATGCCGGCTACGCGCCCTGCACTGTCGAGCAGCTCGCCGGGCATGGCTACGACTACTGGGCCCTCGGCCATATCCATGCGCGCGAGGAGCTGCTGCGTGATCCCTGGATCGTCTTCCCGGGCAACCTGCAGGGCCGGCACATCAACGAGCCCGGCGCCAAGGGCGCCACCCTCGTCACGGTCCGTGAGGGCCGGGTGGCAGCGGTCGAGCACCGCGCGCTGGACACGGTGCGCTGGCAGCGCCTCACACTCGACTGCGGCGGCGCCGCCGAGATGGAAACGGTGCTGGACCGCATTCGCCAGACGGTCGGCGCGGCCGTCGATGCCGCCGAAGGGCGCCTGCTCGCCCTGCGCCTGACCCTGGAAGGCCCCTGCGTTGCGCATGCGGCCCTGGCGCGCGATCCGCTCGCCACGCGCGAGCAGGCCCGCGCGGCCGGGCTGGAGGTGGCCGAGGAGGACGCCTTCTGGATCGAGGCGGTGCAGATCGGCACCAAGCCCCCCGGCGGCCTTGCCGGTGCGGCCACCCCGGGGGATGCCCAAGGAGATGCCCTGGGGCGACTGCTGGGGGCCATCGAGGCACTTTCGGCCGAGGTGGAAGGCACAGCAGCCGGCGCGAGCCTGCAGGCCTATGCGGCCGCCCTGCTGGACCGCGCCGGCGGGCTGCGCGAGGCCCTGGGATCGGAGCATCCGGCCGTCCTGGCGGCGGAGGGGCGCCCGCCGCCCGACCTGCTGCAGCGCGCGCATCACCTGCTGCTCAGCCGCATCAGCGGGGACTGAGACGCATGCGGCTGACGCGCCTGAGCCTGCGGCACTACGGCAGCTTTGCGGATGCGACCTTGCGCTTCGATCCCGCGCCGGAGCGGATCAACCTGGTCCTGGCGCCCAATGGCGCGGGCAAGTCGGTGTTGCGCGGCGCCTTCGGCGACCTGTTCTTCGGCATCGGCGCGCAGACGCCGATGGGCTTCCGGCACGGCTATGCCGGCATGCAGATCGCCGCCGAAGGCCTTGCGGCGGACGGCACGCCCTTCTGCCTCACCCGCCGCAAGGGTCGCGGCAACACCCTGCTGGGAGCAGGCGAGGCGCCGGTGGAGCCCGGCCTGCTGGCGCGGCTCCTGGGCGATACCGACCGTACCCAGATGGAGCGGCTCTTCGCCCTCGATACCGAGCGCCTGCGCGCCGGCGGCCAGGGCCTGCTGGCCTCCGGAGGCGCGCTGGCCGAGGCGCTGCTGGAGGCGGCGGGCGGGCTGCGCCAGGCCCGGGTCCTGCGCCAGGAGCTGGAGGCGCTGCGGGACCAGCTGGCCCCACCCCGCAAATCCGCCCAGCGCCCCTTCTACGCGGCGCTCGACCGCTGGACGGAGAGCCGCCGCGCCCTGCGCGCCCATCTCGTCCGGCCCGAGCATTGGCTGGAGCAGGAGCGCACCCTGGCTGGGGCACGGCAGCGCCGGGAGGCTGCCAGCCAGGCCGCCGCTGTGGCCGGACAGGCCCTGCACCGCCTGGAACGCGTCCGGCGGCTGCGCCCGATCCTGGCGCGACATGACTTGGCAGCGGCCTGGCTCGCTGCCCATCCCGAGGCCCCCAGCCTGCCACCCGGATTGCAGGACCGCCTTCCGGCCGCGCGGCAGGCGGCCCGTCAGGCCGTGGAAGCGCGCGAGGCCCTCCGCCGGCGCCTGGCCGAGCTTTCCACTCAGCAGACCGCCATCCGCCCGGACCCGGCGGTGCTGGAGCGGGAGAGCCGCATCGCGGCATTGCTGGAGGCGGCGGGCGCGGCCGGAAAGGCGCGCCTGGACCTCCCGCAGATCCAGGCGGAAGCACGGGCCTGCCACCTGCGGATCGAATCCGTTCTGCGCGCCCTGGGCCTCGGCTGGCCTGTCTCCCGCGCCGCCGAGGCTCTGCCCTCCGCAACCGCCCTGGCACGGGCCCGGCGCCTCGTCCATGACCATGCCCGGCACCACGAGGCGCTGGAGACCGCTCCCCCGCTCATCGCCCGCCAGGAGGCGGCGCTCGCGGCGGCCGAGGCCGCCCTGCAGACCCTGCCTCCCCCGCGCGATGTGGAGGCTCTCGGCGCCCTGATCGGAGCCATCATCGCCGAGGGCGATCCGGTGAAGGTCGCGGCCGGCGCGGCACGCGCGACCGCCCAGGCCCGTGCGCGGCTGGAGACGGCCCTGGCGCGTCTCCCGCTCCCCTGGCGCGACCTCGCCACCCTGCGAGACCTGGCACCGCCCGAGCCGGCTGTGCTGCACCGCCTGGCCACTGCGCGGGAGGCCGCACGGCTTGCCCGGCAGGAGCAGGTCACGGCCTTTCAGCACCTGGAGGCGGCGCTCGCGGCGATGCGGCAGGAGCGCGCGGCGCTAGGGCGCGAGGGCCCGCTCCCGGACGCCGCCATGCTGGCTGCGGCGCGGGCGCGGCGGGAGGCCGGCTGGGCGCTGGTCTATCGCCGCCTCCTGGGCGAGATCCCCGACCCACAAGCCGAGCAGGCCTATGGCGGCGGCCAGCCTCTGCCCCTCGCCTATGCCGCCGCCGTGGCCGAGGCCGACCGCCTCGCCGACCTTCGCAATGCCGAGGCCGAGCGCGTCAGCGCCGCCGAGCGGCTGGACCGCAGCATCCTCGAACAGGAGGCCCTGCTCGCCACCGCCCGTGCGGAGGCCGCGCTGGCCGAGCGGCACGCCGCGCAGGCGAAGGCCGCCTGGGCCGGGATACTGCACCCGCTCGGGCTCGACGCGGAGACCGGGCCAGCCGAGCTGGACCGCCTGCTGGTGCAGCGTTGCGAGGCCCTGGATGAGGCCGCAGCGCTGACGGCAGCCCGTGCCGCGGAGCAGGAGATCGCCACCCGGCATGCTGCCGATGCCCGCCGTCTGCTGCGCGCGCTGGGCGAGGCTGAGCCCCCCGCGCTCCCCGAACTCCGCGCCCTGCTCGACCGTGCCGAGGCCGAGCAACGTACGGCAAGACAAACCGAGGGTGAACGGACCCGGCTGCTGCTGCTGCGCGAGACGGCCCGCAAGGACCTCGCGGAGGCCCGCCGCAGCCTGACCGCGGCCGAGGCGCGAATGACCGGCTGGCGCAGCGCGTGGCAAAGCCTGCTGGCCGAACTCGGCCGCGCTCCCGGGGAAGGCCCGGAGGAGATCGAGGCCGTCCTGCGCCTGCTGGAGGAGCTCGGCCCCTTGGTGCGGGAGGCCGCCAACCTGGAGGCGCGGATCGGCGGCATGCAGGCCGAAATCCGCGCCTTCGAGGCCAGCTGCCGGGGCCTCTCGGAAGAGCTCGGCCTGCCGCCGCCCGCCGATGCCACCGCGGCCGCCCGCGCGCTCGCTCAGCGGCTGCAGGCCGAGCAGGGCGCGGCGGAGCGTCAGGCTCTGCTCGCCCGCCAGGTCGCCGAGGCAGCGGAAACCCTGGCGGCCGCCGAGCGGGCCGCCGCGCAGGCGGAAGCCAGCCTGCAGGCGGCCGTCGCAGCCACGGGGGCGGAGACGGTGGAAGCGGCGGAGGCACGCCTCTCCCTCGCCGCCGAGCGCGATCGACAGCAGGCCCTGCAGGAGGAAGCGCGGCGCGAGCTGCTGGAGGCCGCCGACGGCCAGTCCCTGGAGGTCGTGCGGCAGGAGGTGGAGGCCATCGCAGCCGACCAGATGGAGGCGGAACTGGCCGCGGCCCGCGACAAGCAGATCGCCCAGCAGGCCGAGGCGCAGGAGGCCGCCGCCGCTGCGGCCCATGCCGAGGCGGCGCTGAAGGCGCTGGGCAACGAAACCGCCTTCGCCGAGGCGGTGCAGGACCAGCAGACGGCAATCGCGCGGATGGGGCAGACACTCGAGGATGCACTGTTGCTGCACGCTGCGGGCGCGCTGCTGGAGGCCGCGCTAGGGCGCGTCCAAGAGGCCGGCGATGACCGCCTGCTGCGGCGGATCGGCGAAGCCTTCGCCCGCCTGACCGATGGCGCCTATCCCACCATCGCCGCACGCGAGGACGGCAAAGGCGTAGCGCATCTGGTGATCCGGCGCCGCGACTTCCCGGCGGAGGAAGTCGCCGTGGATGAGCTCTCCGAAGGCACGCGGGACCAGCTCTTCCTGGCGCTGCGGCTGATCGCCATCGAGGATCACGCCGCGCGGGCCCTGGCCCTCCCCTTCCTCGGGGACGACATCCTGCAGAGCTTCGACAACGGCCGCGCCGCCGCCGCCTTCCGCACGCTGCTTGAATTCAGCCGGACCACACAGGTGATCCTGCTGACCCATCACCGGCATCTTCTGGATGTGGCGGCCGCCACCCTGGCGCCGGACCAACTGCACCTGCAACAGCTGGAGGGCTAGGCGACCGTCGCCCTGCCGCCCCGCACTCCAGGGGTGACTATTGCGGAGAGAGCAGCCGGATCAGCCCATCCAGCTGATCGAGGTCGCGATAGCTGATCGTCAACCGCCCGCCCCGCTTGCCGTGCTGGATCGCCACCTTCAGCCCCAGCCGCGTCATCAGGTCCCGCTCCAGCGCCTTGGTATCGGCATCGGCGCTCACCGGGCGGGGGCTCGGCTTCGCCCGCTCGGCAGCGGCAGCCAGCGCTTCGGTCTGGCGCACGTTGAGACCGCGCGTGACGACCATCTCCGCCAGTCTCACGGGGTCGGGCGCGGTCAGCAGGGCGCGCGCATGGCCGGCCGAGATGCTCCCTCGGTCCAGCATCTCCCGCACCTTGGCCGGCAGGGAGAGCAGCCGCAGGGTGTTCGCGACATGGCTGCGGCTCTTGCCCACCGCCTGACCCAGCGCGTCCTGCGTCAGCCCGAACTCCTCCAGCAGCCGCTTGTAGCCCTTCGCCTCCTCCAGCGCGTTGAGATCCTCGCGCTGCAGATTCTCGACGAGAGCAGCAGCCATGGCCGAGCGATCATCGAGCTCATGCACATAGACCGGCACCTCGTGCCGCTGCGCCAGCTGCGCCGCCCGCCAGCGCCGCTCGCCGCCGATGATCTGATAAGTCCCCGCCTGCCCCGGCTTGGGCCGCACCAGCAGCGGCTGCAACACGCCATGCTCGCGGATCGAGGCAGCCAGTTCGGCAATGCCCGACTGGTCGATCGGCCCGCGCGGCTGGAAGGGTCCGGGCTCCAGCACCTCCAGCGGCAGGGTGCGCGGGATGCTGGCCCCGGGGCTGGCCGGCGTCGCGGCATTCTGGTCGCCGAGCAGCGCCGAGAGGCCCATGCCCAGACGGGGTGACTTGCGCCCGCTCATGCCGCCTTGCCTCCGCGCGCCCGCTCACGCCGCAGCATCTCCGCCGCCAGCTTGATATAGGACTGCGCCCCGGCCGAGCGCGGGTCGTAGAGCAGCACCGGCAGGCCGTGCGAGGGCGCCTCGCTAACGCGAATGTTGCGGGGAATCACAGTGTCGAAAACCTTGTCGCGGAAGAAAGCACGCACATCGGCGGCCACCAGTTCGGAGAGGTTGTTGCGGCGGTCGAACATGGTCAGCACGATACCGTCCAGGGCCAGGGCCGGGTTCAGCACACGCTTCACCCGGTCGATCGTCCGGGTGATCTGCGAGACACCTTCCAGCGCGAAGAACTCGGCCTGCAGCGGAATCATCACCGATTCCACCGCCACCAGCGCGTTCAGCGTCAACAGGCCCAAGGATGGCGGGCAGTCGATCAGGATGAAGTCGAAGCCCTTCAGCGTCTCCGCCGCCGCCTCCAACGCCAGGCGCAGCCGGTGCTCGCGCTTCTCCATACCCACCAGCTCGATCTCGGCACCCGCCAGATCATTGTCAGCGGGCAACAGGAAGAGATCCGGCACCTTGGTCGGCCGCATCAACTCGTCCAAGGGCTTCTGCCCGACCAGCAGGGCATAGGAGCCCGCACCGCGCTCACCACGCGGCAGCCCCAGCCCCGTGGAGGCATTGCCCTGCGGGTCCAAGTCGATGACCAGCACCCGCTTCTTGGTCGCGAGCGCGGTGGCCAGATTGATGGCGGTCGTCGTCTTGCCGACCCCGCCCTTCTGGTTGGCGAGCGCGATACGGCGGAGAGGGGGCTTAGGCGCCGGCACGGCGGATTCCAGACATGCGGAAGAGGGTGGCGTTCGGGTCCGTGCTGCTCTTGAACCGCTCCACTGTCATTGTCCAGCCCACGGCCATCGCCTCATCCAATTCCTCCTCCGCACTTCGCCCTTTTGGGAAAATCGCGACACCTTCGGGGGCCAGCAGTTCCGCCGCCCAGGGCAGCAGCACGGTCAGCGGCGCCAGCGCCCGCGCCGTCACCACCCCCACCGGCGGCAGGTGCAGCGCCTCGATCCGCACGGGATGCACCACCACATGCGACAGACCTAACTCGGCCGCCGCCGCTTGCAGGAAGGCCGCCTTGCGCCGGTCCGCCTCCACCAGATGCACCGGCCGGCTCACCGCCGCCGCCAGCACGAGACCGGGAAACCCCCCGCCGGACCCCAAATCGACCAGCGCCCCATCACCTTCCGGCAGAAGCGGCAGAAGCTGCAGGGAGTCCGCCACATGCCGCTCGCGCAGCGCCCCAGTATCCTTGCCGGAAACGAGATTGATCCGGGCATTCCAGCGCAGCAGCAGGTCCAGGAAGCGCTCCAGACGATCTTCTGTTTCACGTGAAACGACGGCGGGTGACAGGGCGCCAAACGCAGCCCCCTGTTTCACGTGAAACGCTCCTGCTGGCGCCGTAGATGAACGGCGAGAGCCGCAAGGGCCGCCGGGGTGACGCCCGGCACACGTCCGGCGCCGCCCAGCGTCGCCGGCTGGGCCGCCCCCAACCGCTGCCGCATCTCATGCGAGAGGCCGGGCACCGCCGCAAAATCCAGGCCGCGCGGAATGGCCAACTTCTCCTCCCGTTCCAGCAGGCGTAGCTCAGCCGCCTGACGCTGCAGATAAGGAGCGTAAAGCGCCTCCGCCTCCACCTGCGCCCGCACACCGGGCGCCAGATCGCGCAGCCAGGGGAAGGCCGCCTCCACCGCGGCCGCATCCACCTCCGGAAGTGCCAAGACCTCCAGCAGGTTGCGCCAGCGACCATCCTGATTGATGGCGACGCCCGCCGCCTTCAGAGCCGCCGGCGTGCCGCCTTCCGCCCGTGCCCGCGCCAGCGCCTCCCCTACCGCCTGAGCAAAACGGCGGAACCGCGCGGCCCGCTCAGCCCCAACGACGCCCCACCCGATGCCCTTCTCCGTCAGCCGCAGCCCGGCATTGTCCGCCCGCAGGGCCAGCCGGTGCTCCGAGCGGGCGGTCAGCATGCGATAAGGCTCCGTCACCCCTTGCAGTACCAGATCGTCCACCATGACGCCGAGATAGGCCTCGGTGCGCGCCAGGACCCGCTCGGCCGCCATTCCCCCGGCCAGGGCGGCGGCATTCATCCCGGCGAGAAGCCCCTGCGCCGCCGCCTCCTCATAGCCCGTCGTGCCATTGATCTGCCCCGCCAGGAACAGGCCCGGCACCGCGCGTGCCTCCAGCGTCGGCCGCAGCGCGCGCGGATCGACATGGTCATATTCGATGGCATAGCCGGGCCGCAGAATCACCGCCTGCTCCAGCCCCGGGATGGTGGCGATGAACGCCCGCTGCACATCCTCCGGCAGGCTGGTGGAAATGCCATTCGGATAGATGGTGTGGTCGTCCAGCCCCTCCGGTTCCAGGAAGATCTGGTGCCGCTCCCGCTCGGCGAAGCGCACCACCTTGTCCTCGATCGACGGGCAGTAGCGCGGCCCCACGCCCTGGATCTGCCCCGAATGGATTGGTGCCCGGTGCAGATTGGCGCGGATCAGCGCATGGCCCTCCGGCGTCGTGGCGGTGATGCCGCATTCCACCTGCCGGCTGGTGATACGCTCCGTCATCCAGGAGAGCGGCTCCGGCACCGCATCACCCGGCTGCATCTCCAGGCTGGCCCAGTCGATGCTGCGCCCATCAAGCCGCGGCGGCGTCCCCGTTTTCAGCCGCCGCATCGGCAGCCCCAGCGCCTCGATCGCCACCGCCAGGCCGACCGAGGGCGCATCCCCGACCCGCCCCGCCGGGATGCGCCGCTCGCCGATATGGATCTCGCCGCGCAGGAAGGTCCCGGTGGTGATGACCAGCGCGCCGCAGCCGATCCGCGCGCCATCCGCCGTCAGCACCGCCGCGATGCGACCCTGGGCATCGCGTTCGATTCCTTCCGCTGCCACCGCACGAATGGTGAGCCCCGGCTGCGCCTCCAGCAGGGCACGGATGGCCCGGCGATACAGCGCCCGGTCCGCCTGGGCGCGCGGCCCGCGCACCGCCGGACCCTTGCTGCGGTTCAGCAGCTTGAAATGGATACCCGCCCTGTCAGCGGCCCGCCCGATCAACCCGTCGAGTGCATCCACCTCCCGGACCAGATGCCCCTTGCCCACCCCGCCAATCGCGGGGTTGCAGGACATCTCGCCCAGCGTCTCCAGCTTATGGGTCAGCAACAGGGTGCGGGCGCCGCAGCGGGCGGCAGCCGCGGCGGCCTCGGTGCCGGCATGTCCGCCGCCCACCACCACCACATCGAAAGCATCGTCGCGCATGCGCCATCCTATAGCGCCACGCCGCCTACTTTCCGATGCAGAAATCCCCGAACACCACGTCCAGCACCGCTTCGACGCCAACCCGCCCGGTCAGGCGCCCGAGCGCCCGCAGCGCCGCCCGCAAGGCTTCCGCCGAGAGTTCCGGCAAAGGCGCCCCCTCCGCCTCGCCGAGCCAAGCCACCGCCTCGGCCAGCGCCGCCCGGTGCCGGGGCCGCGTCAGGTTGGCCTCCTCCGAAAGCCCGGCCCGGGCGGTGGCGGCCTCGGCGAGAACCGCCTGCAAGGCCTCCAGCCCCGTGCCCTCCCGTGCCGAGACGCCGAGCGGCACCATGCCGCCGACTCTCTGCGGCGCCGGGGCCAGATCGGTCTTGTTCACCACCACCACGACGCCCGGCGCCACCAGCGCCAGCGTGGCCGCATCCGGCGCCTGATCGGCGGCGAAGACGGCGATCACCAGATCCGCCTCCTCCGCGCGCCGCTGCGCCCGCCGCACACCTTCCGCCTCGATCTCGTCCGCCGTCTCGCGCAGCCCGGCCGTATCGGCCAGCCAGACCGGCACGCCGCCGAGGTCCAGCCGCACCTCCACCACGTCGCGCGTCGTTCCCGCCCGCGCCGAGACGATCGCCGCCTCCCGCCCTGCCAATGCGTTCAGCAAGGAAGATTTCCCGGCATTCGGCGCCCCCACGATGGCCGCCCAGAGCCCCTCCCGCAGCCGCTCGCCGCGCCCGCCATCGTCCAGATGCGCATCGATCTCGCCAGCCAGCGCCGCCGCCCCCGCGCGCACCTCCTCCTCCAACGTATTGGGCAACCCGTCCTCGGCGAACTCGATGGCGGCTTCCTGATGCGCCAGCAGCCGCGTCAATCGCTCCGACCAGCCGGCATAGCGCGCCGCCAGCGCACCACCCGCCTGCCGCAGCGCCTGCCGCCGCTGTGCCGCCGTCTCGGCCTCGATCAGGTCGGCGATGCCTTCCGCCGCCGTGAGGTCCATCCGCCCATTGAGGAAGGCGCGCCGCGTGAACTCCCCCGGCTCGGCCGGCCGCGCGCCGCAGGCCAGCAGCGCCTCCACCACGCCCTCGCGCACCGCCCGCCCGCCATGCAGGTGCAATTCGGCAGCATCCTCGCCCGTGTAGGAGCGCGGTCCGGGGAACCAGAGCACCAGCGCCTCGTCCAGCACCTCGGCCGTCGCCGGATGCCGCAGCCGGCGCAGACTGGCCATCCGCGCCCGCGGCAGCCCGCCGGCCAGGCGGGCCAGGATGGCGCCGCTCTCCGGGCCGGAAAGCCGCAGCAGCGACACCGCCGCGCGACCGGCACCGGAAGCCAGTGCGAAAATCGTATCGAAAGCCATCGGCAGAACTCCCGGGACGGACCAGGGACGCTGCCCCCGGAGCCCGCCGCAAACGAAGGGCGGGGTCCGGGGTGGCACTGCCACCCCGGCGGGGGTCCAGGGGGCAGCGCCCCCTGGCGGCTCGTCACCCCTTCTTCACCACATCCTTCTCGGTCAGCATCAGCCGCCGCGCCCGCCCGCCCTCGACCAGATGCGCCTGCAGGATCTCGTCCACATCCTCGCGCGACTCCGCGCGATACCAGATCCCCTCGGGATAGATCACGATGGCCGGCCCGAACTCGCAGCGGTCGAGGCATCCCGCCTGGTTCACGCGGATGCCGGGAATCCCGAGTTCCTTCGCCCGGGCCTTCATGTAGTCCTTCAGCGCCTCGCTGCCCTTGGCGGCGCAGGAGCCACGCCGGTGCCCCTCGGGCCGACGGTTGCAGCAAACGAAGACATGCGCCCGGTAGTAGGGCGGCGGATCGGTTTCACTCACGGATGCGCTCCTTGGGGTGGGAAGCACCCCCTGCCTCGCCCATGTAGCGAGGACCTACCGGAGCGACCAGAGCCATGCCCCCGCTCGCCGAGAACCTGCTGCGCCACGAAACCTCCCCCTACCTGCTTCAGCATGCCGGCAACCCGGTCCACTGGCGCCCCTGGGGCGCGGCGGCGCTGGCCGAGGCGCGCGAGACGAACCGCCCCATCCTCCTCTCGGTGGGCTATGCCGCCTGCCACTGGTGCCACGTCATGGCCCATGAAAGCTTCGAGGATCCCGAGACGGCGGCGTTGATGAACAGCCTCTTCGTCAACATCAAGGTGGACCGCGAGGAACGCCCGGACATCGACGCGCTCTACATGAGCAGCCTGCACCTGCTGGGCGAACAGGGCGGCTGGCCGCTGACCATGTTCCTCACCCCCGAGGGCGCCCCCTTCTGGGGCGGCACCTACTTCCCGCCCGAGCCCCGCTGGGGCCGCCCCTCCTTCCGCCAGGTGCTGCAGGGCGTGGCCCAGGCCTATCGCCAGGAAGGCGACAAGGTCGCGCAGAACGTCGCCGCCCTGAAGCAGGGCCTCGCGCGCATGGCCGCGGCCAATCCCGGCGCCCTGCCCGGCCCGGCCCAGCTCGGCGCCGTGGCCCAGGCCCTGCTGAACGCGCAGGACCGCGCGGCCGGCGGCATGCAGGGCGCCCCCAAATTCCCCAACCCGCCGATCTACCGCTTCCTGCTGCAAATGGCGGAGGCCCTGGGCCAGCCGGTCTGCGCCGAGCCGGTGCACCTGCTGCTGCGCCGGATGAGCCAGGGCGGCATCTACGACCATCTGGGCGGCGGCTATGCCCGCTACAGCACCGATGCCGAATGGCTGGTGCCGCATTTCGAGAAGATGCTCTACGACAACGCGCAGATCCTCGAACTGCTGGCGCTCGCCCAGGCCCGCCAGCCCGATCCCCTCTACGCCGCCCGTGCAGCGGAAACCGTTGCCTGGCTGGAGCGCGAGATGCGCGCCGAGGGCGGCGGTTTCGCCGCCACCCAGGACGCCGACAGCGAGGGCGAGGAAGGCCGCTTCTACGTCTGGCAGGCGGCTGAGATCGATGCCCTGCTTGGCGACCGCGCCCCCCTCTTCCGCCGCATCTACGACGTCACCGAGGCTGGCAACTGGGAGGGCAAGGTAATCCTGAACCGCACCGCCCATTCCGACCCGCTCCCGGAGGCCGAGGAAGCCACCCTGGCCGAGGCCCGCGGAATTCTCTTCGCCGCCCGCGCGAAGCGCGTCCCGCCCGGCCGCGACGACAAGGTCCTGGCCGACTGGAACGGGCTGATGATCGCCGCCCTGGCCCGTGCCAGTGCCGTCTTCGGCCGGCCCGAATGGCTGGCCCTGGCCCGTGAGGCCTTCCGCTTCGTGGCCGGGCGCATGGCGGCCCCGGACGGCCGCCTGCACCATGCCTGGCGCGAGGGGCGGGCCTCCGCCCCCGGCCTGCTGGAAGATCATGCCGCCATGGCCCGCGCCGCCCTGGCGCTGTTCGAGGCCAGCGGCGACGAGGCCTACCTGATCCAGGCCATCGCCTGGGCGGAGGCGGTGGAGCGGCACTTCGCGGCGCCGGATGGCGGCTACTTCACCTCGGCCGATGATGCCGCCGACGTGCTGGTGCGCGGCCGCACCGCCGGCGACAATGCCACGCCGTCAGGCAATGGCCTGATGGCGGAGGTGCAGGCCCGCCTTCACCACCTGACCGGCGAGGCCTCCTGGCGGCATCGCGCGGAGAGCACCATCGCCGCCTTCACCGGCCTGACCCAGGCGCTGCTCGCCATGCCCACCCTGCTCGCCGCCGCCGACCTGCTGGAGAACGGCGCCACCGCCGTGGTGGCCGGCGACCCGGAGGACCCGGCCGCCCAAGGTCTCGCCGCCGCCGCCCTGGCGCTGCCCGACCCGGCCGTGGTGGTGCTGCGCGCCCGTGACGGCTCCGCCCTGGCCGAGAGCCACCCGGCGCAGGGCAAGGGCCCCGTCGCCGGCCGGCCCGCCGCCTATCCCTGCCGCAGCGGCGCCTGCGGCCTGCCGGTGCAGCAACCGCAGGAGCTTGCCGGTGCGCTGCGCCGCGCCGGCTGAGCCGATGCGACCCTCAGCTTGCCGGCTTGACGCTGCCGGCAGAGCGTGTCGAATCACCCCCGCATGCCGCAGCTTTCCTTTCTCACTCCCCTCGGCGCGCTGACCCTCTCCGAGGAGGATGGGGCGATCGTGGCGCTGGACTGGGGCCGAGGCCGGGACCAGGCGGAAACCGCCTTGCTCCGCGCCGCGCGCGACCAGCTCCAGGATTATTTCGACGGCCAGCGGACAAGCTTCGACCTGCCCCTGGCTCCCTTCGGCAGCGCCTTCCAGCAGCGGGTCTGGGCCGCCTTGTGCGCCATCCCGCCTGGCGAGACGCGCAGCTATGGCGAGGTGGCCCGCATGATTGGCTCCGTGGCGCGGGCGGTGGGGCAGGCCAATGGCGCCAACCCCATCCCCATCCTGATCCCCTGCCACCGCGTGGTCGGCAGCGGGGGCGCCCTGGGCGGCTATTCCGGCGGCGAAGGCCCCGCCACCAAGCGCTATCTCCTGGATCTCGAACGCCGTGCACGGCGCCAGCAAGGGACACTCCTATGAACCACGCCATCCGCATCCATGAACCTGGCGGCCCTGAGAAACTGGTGTGGGAGGAAGTTCCCCTGCCCGCCCCAAAACCCGACGAGGTGCTGGTCCGCCACCATGCGATCGGGCTGAACTACATCGACGTCTATTTCCGCACCGGCCTCTACAAGCTGCCCTCCCTGCCCGCCACGCTGGGCATGGAGGCCGCCGGCGTGGTGGAGGCGGTGGGCAGCGAGGTGAGCGAGATCGCCGTCGGCGACCGGGTCGCCTATGCCATGGCGCCGATCGGCGCCTATTGCGAGGCGCGCACCATCAAGGCCGACCGCCTGGTGAAGCTGCCCGACGGCATCGACTTCAAGACCGCTGCCGGCATGATGCTGCAGGGCATGACGGCGCAATACCTGCTGCGCCGCACCTTTCCGGTGAAGGCGGGCGACACCATCCTGGTGCATGCCGCCGCCGGCGGCGTCGGGCTGATCATGTGCCAATGGGCCAGGCAACTCGGCTGCACCGTGATCGGCACCGTCTCGACCCCC
Organism: Roseomonas sp.; assembly: GCA_035565935.1. GTDB lineage: Bacteria > Pseudomonadota > Alphaproteobacteria > Acetobacterales > Acetobacteraceae > Pseudoroseomonas. The sequence goes on along the minus strand of DATMRU010000068.1, from coordinate 53,447 downwards.
GCCAAGGCCGAGATCGCCCGTGCCCATGGCGCCGACCACGTGCTGATCTCCGGCCAGGACGACCTGCCCGCACGAGTCAAGGAGATCACCAACGGAGCCATGCTGCCGGTGGTCTATGACAGCGTCGGCAAGGACACCTTCACGGCCTCGCTGGACTGCCTCGCCCCCTTCGGCATGATGGTCTCCTACGGCAATGCCTCCGGGCCAGTCCCGCCCTTCGACCTCAGCATCCTCGCGGCCAAGGGCTCGCTCTTCCTGACGCGCCCGACGCTCGCCACCTACACCGCCAAGCCGGCCGACCTCGTCGCCACCGCGACCGACCTCTTCTCGGTGGTGCTGTCCGGCGCGGTGAAGATCAACATCAATCAGACTTACCCGCTGAAGGATGCCGCCGAGGCGCACCGGGCGCTGGAAGCCCGCAAGACCACCGGCAGCACGGTCTTCCTCCCCTGAGGGCGCTCATCTGAGGGCGGGGCCGGGGAGCTATTCCCCGGCCGCCCTTGCGCTGCGAAAGCCGTGATGCCCTTCAGAGGGCCCGCACGAAGTACCGGTAGCGATAGATTTCCCGCAGCCCCAGCGCCTCATAGAGCGCGCAGGCCGCCGTATTATCAGCCGAGACCTGAAGCCAGCCTGTGATGCCGCCCCGCGCCTGCCCCCAGGCCGCCGCGCCGGCCATCAACCGCCGCGCCAGCCCCTGGCGACGGAAGGCGGGGTTGGTGGCAACATCGAAAAAGCCGACCAGCCGCCCGTCCACCGCCACCTGGGCCGTGGCGGCCGCGCGGCCATCCGGCCCGCGCAGCAGCAGCCAGGCGGCGGGCACCAGCATCATGCCGGTGGCCTGCAGTTTCTCCGCCCGCCGTGCCGGCGTCTGGTATTCCGCCGTGGCGATGATGGAGAGCCATTCCTCATCGGGCCCCTCCCGCGCCTCCAGCCCGGCCTCGGGCGTGGCGAAGGGCGCCAGCGGCCCGGCCATGACGCGAGAGGCCTTCTCGGCGGTATAGCCTCGCTCCAGCAAGGCTTCCTCCAGGCCGGGTGGATCGAGCGGCGTCGAACGGAAGCGGATGGGCAGTCCGGCGCGCCGGTAGGCCGCCTCGATCCGGTCCAGGCGCAGGGAGAGGCTGGCATCGAGGGAAGGGTCGAGCGAGCTGACGGCATTGGCCCGCCCCGTTCCCCCCAGGAAGGCCCGCAACAGGAATGGCCCGTCGAAAGCGGTGCGCAGTGCGGGCACGGCCGTATGCGAGGCGCGCTCCAACTCCACCACTGAAACGCCCTGCCAGGAATTGCCCTCCATCCGCCTGTCTCCTTTCACCCGCTTCCAACCTAGCGCGAAGCTGGGGGCTGAACAGGCAGGAAGCCCCGCGACGGGCGCAGGCCGCAGAAGCAGGAAAAGCGGGACTGCGAAGGCCTACAGAGCCAGGTCATGCTCCATTTCATTTCGATAGCGAACCATAAGGCCAGTGTCCCTCGAAGAAGCCGCCCAGGGGCTGGCCTCCTCCTGAGGCACCCCCTGCGCGCGGAGCCGGCGGGGTCAAAGCCATTCCCGCCATCGCAGAACCATCACGCGGCAACCCTCTCCGGCGTCCCCGAGGCAGGATGCGCCGCCGCAGGCTTGTCCCTGCGGCCAGCGGAAGAAAGCCGGCGCGCCGCCCTATTCGGCGGCGGCGGAAAGCCGGCCCGGCGCCACGGCGCGGTATTCGGCGGCGAGGCGGGCGCAGAGCGCCGCCACCGGCGGCACGTCCTCGATGCCGCCGACCCCTTGCCCGGCCGACCAGATATTCTTCCAGGGCCGGCTTTCATGATCCGAGACGTTCAGCGCCGCCGCCTCGTCCAGCCGGTCCGGGTCAAGCCCGGCGGCGGCGATGCTGGCGCGCAGGAAGTTCCCCTTCACCCCGCTGATCGCCGCCGTGTAGAGGACGTCCTTCGCCCGCGCCTCCAGGATCATGCGGCGGTATTCGGCGGGCGCCATGCTCTCCTGCGTGGCGACGAAGCGGGTACCGATATAGGCGAGGTCCGCCCCCATCAGCTGCGCCGCCGCGACCTGCCGCCCGGTGTTGATGGCGCCGCCAAGCAGCAGCGTGCCGTCGAAGGCCGCGCGCAGCTCGGTCAGGAAGGCGAAGGGGTTCAGCGTCCCCGCATGGCCGCCGGCGCCGTTGCAGACGGCGATGAGCCCGTCCACCCCGGCCTCGATGGCCTTGGCCGCGTGGCGCATGTTGATGACGTCGTGGAACACCAGCCCGCCATAGCCACGCACGGCCTGCACCACTTCCTTCACCGCGCCGAGCGAGGTGATGACCAGCGGCACGCGCCGATCCACGGTGGCCTTGAGATCGGGCTCCAGCCGCTTGTTGCTGCGGTGGACGATGAGGTTCACGCCGAAGGGCGCCGCGCCCGGGTGCTCCGCCAGCCGCGCCGCGATCTCCTCCAGCCAAGCCGCGTAGCCCGCGCTCTCACGCTGGTTCAGGCTCGGGAAGGTGCCGACCACCCCGGCGCGGCAGGTCTCCACCACCAGATCGGGGCCGGAGACCAGGAACATCGGCGCGGCGACGGCCGGCAGGGCTAGGCGGTCCTGCAGCAGCGCGGGCAAGGGCATGATGATGGATCCTTCCTCCAGCCGTGGGCACCCCGGCGGCCCGGCCGGCCTTCCGCAGAAACGGAAGTCCGCCGCCCGCTGGCGCCCTTTCCCCCGACCCTAGTGCGGCCCCGGCCGCCGACCAAGCGGAAGGGGTGCGCGGCAGCCTGTCCCCGGGGAGGTCAGTCCTCGTGGAAGACGGTAAAGGCCTCGACCGGCTCACGCTCCGAGACCAGGCGGTTGGCCGGCTCCTCCGGATCGGCCCAGCCCAGCGCCATGCCGCAGACCACCGTCTCGCTGGCGGGAATGCCGAGATGGGCGCGCAGGATGTCTGGGTAATTGGCGATCGCCGCCTGCGGGCAGGTGTCGAGCCCATGGCCGCGCGCCGCAATCATGATGTTCTCGAGGAACATGCCGCAATCCAGCCAGCTCCCTTTCTCCAGATCGGCGTCGAGCGTGAAGACCAGCCCGACCGGCGCGCCGAAGAAGCTGTAGTTGCGCCCGACCTGCCGCATCCCGGCGGCGCGGTCGCCGCGCTGCACGCCGGTCAGGGCATAGAGCTGCCAGCCCAGGGCGCGCCGCCGCTCCAGATAGGGCGAGCGCCAGCGCACCGGGTAGTATTCGTATTCCCGCCGCTCCGGCTCGCCCGCCGTATGCGCGGCGGAGAGCGCGGCGGTCAGCCGCGCCAGCGCCGCGCCGGTCACGGCATGCACTTTCCAGGGCTGGATGTTGCTGCCGCTCGGCGCCCGGCTCGCCACCGCCAGGATGCGGGTGAGCATCTCCCGCGGCACCGGCCGGGCCAGGAAGCCGCGCACGCTGCGCCGGCTGGTGATCGCCCGCTCCACGGCCTCTACCGCCGCGACGGGGGGCGCCGCCTCCGTCATGGCCGCGCGCCCTCCCGGCCCTGCGGTGTCCCATGACCTCCGGCGATCCCGATCATCCTGCGTGGCCCTCCCCCTCGTTTCCGGCGCGACAGCGCAGGCTCTCCGGCTTCGCAGGGCCATGCCGGCCTCCGCCTCCCTTCCCCGGCGGTCGCCGCCCCTCCCTTGCCGAAAGCGCCATCCCCGGCCCAGACTTCCAGCCAAACACGGGAGGATAACATGCCGAGCCGCCGCCGCCTGCTGCAACTCTCCCTGGCCGCCGCGCTCCCCGCCGGACTCCCCCTGGCCCGCGCCGCCGCGCAGGACGCCGTTGCCTGGCCGACCCGCCCGGTGCGGCTGATCCTTCCCGACGCCCCCGGCAGCGGCAACGACACCACGGCGCGGCTGATCGCCCCGGCGCTGGAGGCGGAGCTCGGCCAGCCCTTCGTCGTCGAGAACCGCGGCGGCGCCGGCGGCCGCATCGGCGTCGAAGCCGCCTACAACGCACCGCCCGACGGCTACAACTTCCTGCTCGGCAATGCCGGCTCCAACGGCATCAACGCCGCGATCTACCGCGACCTGCCCTACGACCTCGCCACCGCCTTCGAGCCGGTCTCGCTGCTGGTGCAGGGCCCGAACGTACTGGTGGTGAATCGCCGTCTGCTGCCGGTGCAGGACCTGCCGGCGCTCATCGCCCTGCTGCGCGCGAAGCCCGGCGCGCTGAACTACGCCTCGGGCGGCGTCGGCTCCTCGGCGCATATGTCGATGGAGCTGTTCAAGGCGGCCGCGAAGCTCGACATCGTCCACGTGCCCTATCGCGGCACGCCGGCCATGGCGCAATCCGTCATCGGCGGCGACACCGCGCTGATGTTCGCCAACCTCGTGAACGTCATGCCCTACATCCAGCGCGGCGAACTGACCGCCCTCGCCGTCACCTCCCTCACCCGCACGCGGGAACTACCGGATGTGCCACCCGTGGCCGACACGCTGCCCGATTTCGAGACCCTGGCCTGGAACGGCATCCTCGCCCCGCGCGGCACCCCGCCCGCCATCCGCCAGCGGCTGCACGCCGCCTTGGTCGGGCTGAAGGGCTCGGAGCTGATCCAGGACCGGGTGCGGATGATGGGCGGCGAGCTGGTCGCCTCCACCCCGGAGGAATTCGCCGCGCGGATCGCCGCCGATATCGGCAAGTGGAAGGCGCTGGCCGCCAAGGCCGGCATCCAGGCGGAATGAGACAGGCCATGCGCATCGCCGCCCTCGACTTCCTTGGCGTCCAGGTGACGCCCAAGACCAACTGGTGCTTCCTGCAGGTGCGCAGCGATTCCGGCCTGACCGGCCTCGGCGAGTGCACCCTGGCCAACCAGGAGACCGCCCTGGCCGCCGAGGCCGCGCGGCTCGGCGCGCTGGTCGCCGGGCAGGACCCGCTGAACCGCAACCGCCTCTGCCAGGTGCTGCCGCACGCGCCCGGCGGGCTGGTGGCGCAGACCGTGCAAAGCGCCTTCGAGGCCGCGCTGTGGGACATCGCCGGGCAGCACCGGGGCGAGCCGATCCACCGCCTGCTCGGCGGCGCCCTGCGCGAGCGCGTCACGCTCTACGCCAACATCAATCGCGGCGCCCAGCCGCGCACCCCCGAGGGCTTCGCCGCCGCCGCGCAGTGCGCCGTGGCGGCCGGCTTCACGGCGGTGAAGCTGGCGCCCTTCGAGCCGCTGGTCTGGCAGGATGCCGGCGGCGACACCGCCGCTCAGCGCGCCGCCTATGCCGGCGGGCTGGCGCGCATCGCCGCCGTGCGGGAGGCGGTCGGCCCCTCGGTCGAGGTGATGGTGGACGCGCACTGGCGCTTCTCGCCGGGCGGCGCGGCGGCCCTGCTGCGGGATGTGGCGCCCTTCGGCCTCTTCTGGCTGGAATGCCCGGTGGCCGAGGCCAATACCGCCGAGATCCGCCGCCTGCGCGCCATGGCGAACGATCGCGGCATGCGCCTCGCCGGGGCGGAGACGCTCAGCGGCCTCGGCGCCTATCGCCGGATGATCGAAGAGGGCTGCTACGACGTGCTGATGCCCGACATCAAGCACGCCGGCGGCCATGAGGAGATCCGCCGCATCGCCGCCCTGGCGCTGACCGCGGGCGTGGAGATCGCGCCGCACAACCCGACCGGCCCGGTCTGCCACGCGCATTCGCTGCATCTCTGCGCCACGCTGCCGAATTTCCTCTGGCTGGAGGTGCAGTTCGGCGAGACCGACCGCTTCTTCACCCTGGTCGAGAACGGCGAGGCGCTGGCCTTCCAGCAGGGCGCGGCCGCGCCGCCCGCCCTGCCGGGGCTCGGCATCGCCCTGCGGGAGGCCGAGGCGCGCCGGACGCCCTGGCAGCCGATGCCCCAGCCCTGGCTGGATCCGCGCCTGGGCTGAGGCACGCCGCATGCAAGAACAGGCTTTGAGGTGAGAATGCCCTTGTCCGCCAGGATGGAAATCGGCGCCGTGCAGCCCGGCTGGGTGGACCACTACGGCCACATGAACCTGGCCTACTACCTCGTGGCCTTCGATCTCGTCACCGATGCGCTCTGGCCCAGCCTGCATCTCGGCCCCGGCCTGCGCGCGCGGGGCCTCGGCACCTTCGCCGCGGAAAGCTGGGTGGCCTACAAGCGGGAGGTGACGGAAGGCATGCCGCTGGCCGGCGGCAGCGAGATCCTGGCGCATGACGCGAAGCGCCTGCTGCTGCGCCACCGCCTGTTCCATGCGCGGGAGGGTTGGGAAAGCGCCGAATGCGAGCTGCTGTTCCTCTGCGTCGATCTGGCCCGCCGCAAGGTGGTCCCCTGGCCGGAGGAGGCCCGCGCCGCCTTTGCCGCCGCACCTCCCGGCGCCCCGCCCCGCCGCCTCCGGCTGAAGCGGGAGGACTGAGGAGGGGCGTCCAAAGGCGGCGGCCGGCGCCAGGGCCGGCCGCCGGGCCTCACGCCGCCTGGAAGACGACCTCCTTGGCCCCGTTCCACAGCACCGAGCGGCAGACGGCTGCCAGCCGGTCCAGGTCCTCATGGATGGTCAGGAAATGGTTGCCCGCCAGCTGGCCCGCCTTGCTGGCGAAGCAGCAGGGCCCATAGGCGACCAGGATCTCCGTCTCGCTGACGCCGGTGACATGGCCGGGATGGACGATGACATGCCCCGGCGCCGGATAGCTGGTCGCGTTCTCATGGCCGATCGACAGATGCCGCTCGCCCATCGGGATCCAGCAGGCCTCGCCGCTCCAGCGGACATGGATGATGCGGTCGCGGTAGGGCAGCAGGCTGCGGAACAGGGCGCAGGTCTGCGGCGCGGCGGCGTCCTCGAAGCGGGCGCGAAAGACTTCGCCGCCGATGGCGAGGGTGATGTCGGCCAATGCTGGTCTCCTTGGTCAAGCGCTTCCCAGAGGGGCGAGGCGGGGCGCCGCGCCTTTCCCCTTCCCGCCTCGCGGCGGGGCGCCCAGCCTAGAGCATCCCCCCGCCCGGCGGGATGGCCCGCCGTGGCGAAAAGCGGCTGGCGGCCGGGCAGCGGCAACTTATCCTGCCGCCTTCCGCTTAGAGCAGATCCCCATCAGGCGGAATCGCCTGATGGGGTGAAGATGCTCGCAGAAACAACATCCTACAGCGTTGTCCGTGCGCCAATGCGACCGGAGAACGCTCTAGAGGGACCTGACGCCCTTCGCCCGGCCCCCGCCGCGGCGGGCGGCCCAGCCCCGGCGTGAGGGAGACAGGACATGGATACTCCGAAGCCACTGCATTTCGTGACGCTGCTCGGCAGCCTGCGGCGCGGCTCCTACAATGCCGCCATCCAGCGCGCCCTGCCGGAACTGGCGCCGGAGGGCGTGACGATCAGCCCGCTCGGCTCGGTGGGCGAGCTGCCGCTCTACGACGCGGACCTGCAGGCCCAGGGCTTCCCGCCGGCGGTGACCCGCATGGGCGAGGCGATCCGGGCCGCCGACGGCGTCATCATCGTCACGCCGGAATACAACTACTCCATCCCCGGCGTGCTGAAGAACGCGCTGGATTGGCTGTCCCGTCTGCCCGAGGCGCCCTTCACCGGCAAGCCGGTGGCGTTGCAGACCGCCTCGCCCGGCTTGATCGGCGGCGCGCGCTGCCAATACCACCTGCGGCAGAGCCTGGTCTTCCTGGATGCCTTCGTGCTGAACAAGCCGGAGGTGATGGTGGGCCAGGTCGCCTCCAAGGTGGATGCCGGCGGCACCCTGACCGACCAGGCGACGCGCGACTTCATCGCCAGCCAGCTGAAGGCCTTCGCCGCCTTCGCGCGGCGCGGCTGAGCCGGCGGCGTCAGCCCGCGGCGGAGCGGTGCTCCTCGCGGGCGGCCTCCCAGACCTCGCGCGCCGCATCGGCATTCATCGCCGCGATGCCGAGGCCGACGATCAGATCCGGCCAGGCGGAAGCCCAGAGATGCGCCGTCACCAGCCCGGCGAGGATGATGGCGACATTGGCCAGCACGTCGTTTCGGGCGGAGAGGAAGGCGGCGCGCGTCAGGCTGCCGCCCTGGGCCCGGAAGCGCGCCAGCATCAGCGCGCAGCCGGCGTTCACCAGCATGGCGCCGGCCCCGGCGAGGGTCAGCGCCAGGGGCGCGGGCGGCACCGGCGCCATGAACTTCTCCCAGGCCGTCCAGAGCGTGGCGAGTCCTGGCACGAGCAGGATCAGCGCCAGCGCCATGCCGAGCCGGGCCCGCTGCCGCAGGCTCCACCCGAGCCCGAGCAGGATCAGCAGGTTGACCGAGGCATCCTCCAGGAAGTCGATGCTGTCGGCGAAGAGCGAGACGGAGCCGATGGCCAGCGCGACGGCGAACTCGACGCCGAAATAGCCCAGGTTGAGCGTCGCCACCCGCCGCACCACCCGCCGCAGGTTCGGGCCGGCCGCCACCTCTTCCATGCTCCGCGCCTCCGTTCTCGCGCCGCCGCCCGTAAGCCATGCCCCGTAAGCCATGCAAGGACCAGATCAAGCCCCGCAACCGCCAGATCGGCCAGCGGTTGACCCCGCGGGCTGGGCACGAGCAGGAGGAAGGGGCGCAGCAATGCCGCACGACCACGGCCATGCCGGCCAGCACGAGGGCGGCCACACCCATGCGCCGGCCGATTTCGGCCGCGCCTTTGCCATCGGCATCGGCCTGAACCTGGCCTATGTCGTGCTGGAGGGCCTGTTCGGCGTGCTCGCCGGCTCGCTCGCCCTGCTCGCCGATGCCGGGCACAACCTGTCCGACGTGCTGGGACTGCTGCTGGCCTGGGGCGCCATGCACCTGTCCCGGCGCGGCCCGACGCGGCGCCGGACCTATGGCTACAAGGCCAGCTCCACCCTGGCGGCACTGGCCAATGCCGTGCTGCTGCTGGTGGCGGTCGGCGCCATCGCCTGGGAAGCGGTGCAGCGCCTGCTGGCGCCGCAGCCGGTGGCCAGCGGCACGATGCTCTGGGTCGCCGCCATCGGGGTGGTGGTGAATGCCGGCACCGCGCTGCTCTTCATGGCCGGCCGCAAGGGTGACCTCAACATCCGCGGCGCCTTCCTGCACATGGTGGCCGATGCGGGCGTGACGGTCGGCGTCATCCTCGCCGCCCTGCTGATTCGCTGGACCGGCTGGCTCTGGCTCGATCCGGTGGTCAGCCTCGCCATCGCCGTGGTGATCCTGATCGGCACCTGGAGCCTGCTGCGGCAGTCCGTAGACCTGGCCATGGGCGCCGTCCCGCCCGGCATCGATCCGGACGAGGTGCGCGCCTGGCTCGCCACCCTGCCCGGCGTGACGGAAGTGCATGACCTGCATGTCTGGGCCATGGGCACCACCGAGACGGCGCTGACAGCGCATCTCGTGTGCGGCGAGGAGACGCGCCTCGACCGCGAACGGCTGCTGCGCATCCAGTCCGGTTGCCGGGAGCGCTTCGGCATCGCCCATACCACCGTGCAGCTCGAAACCCCCGAGGCCGCGCGCGCCTGCGCCCTGCGCCCCGATCACGTCGTCTGACAGCATCGCGCGTTTGGGGGCCCTGTCCTCAAATCCGACGGGGGGCGGAACCGGGGGAGAATGAATTCTCCCCCGAACCCCCTCTTCTTTTTTCTGCCAGTTTTCGGTCGTGCGGGCGGAGCGCGCCTGCGCCGGGGCTGAAGCAGCCCCGGCGACTGCGGCGAAGGGTCGCCGCTGCCACCGGCACGATCGAAAACTTGCAGAAAAAGGAGGGGGTTTGGGGGAGTTCACTCCCCCAACCTTCTCCCCCTACCCCTCCGAGGCCAAGCCTGTGTTGACACACAACCGCTCTCGATCGCCGGCGCGGCCATCGGCTGCTTGGCTGACCACGCCAGCCGCCAGTCAGGACAGTGGCGCGGCGGGATGAGGCGGTTGCGCCGGCGGCATCGCTGTTCCAGGCTCCCTCCCTCGCGACAGGCACAGAGGGAGCGACGGAATGCGGGGCATGGTGGTGGCGGCACAGCCGGAGGCGGCCGAGGCCGGGGTCGAGGTGCTGCGCCAGGGCGGCAATGCGGTGGACGCCGCCATCGCCTGCGCTTTCAGCCAGGGCGTGGTGGACCCGCAGATGTGCGGCATCGGCGGCTTCGGCGCGATGCAGATCTGCCTGCCCAGGCGCGGCGTGCACACGGTGCTGGAATTCTTCGCCCGCGCGCCACTTTCCGCCACGCCGGAGATGTGGGCGGAGAAATTCATCGGCCAGTCGCGCGACGGCTTCGTCTTCCTGCTCAAGGACCAGTCGAACGACATCGGCTATGGCTCGGTCGGCACGCCGGGCAATGTCGCCGGCTACACGGAGGCGCTGGCGCGCTTCGGCACCATGCCGCTGCGCGATGTGATGCAGCCGGCCATCGCCCAGGCGCATCGCGGCGTCATGGTGCGGCCCTACATGCACTACTACTGGACCATCGACCACGGCGGCGACGGCCAAGTGAATGTCGAGGACAAGCTCCGCTTCAGCGAAACCGGGCGGCAAGTCTATTTCCGCCCCGACGGCAGGCTGAAGCGCCCCGGCGACATCCTGCGCAACCCCGAGATGGCGCGCACGCTGGAGCGCATCGCCGAAGGCGGCGCCGAAACCTTCTATCGCGGCGAGATCGCCCGCGCGATCACCACCGACATGGAGGCGCGCGGCGGCGGCATCACGCTGGAGGATCTCGCCGCCTATCGCGTGCGGGAAAAGGCGCCCTGCTGGGGTGCCTATCGTGGCCTGCGCGTCGCCTCCAACCCGCCGCCCGCCGGTGGCGGCTCGCTGATCGAGTTGCTGCACATCCTCGGCCATTTCGATCTCGCCGCGCTGGAGCACAACAGCCCCGAGCATCTGCGCATCCTGGCTGAGGCGATGAAATGGATGACCATCGACAAGGACGCCCATATGGGCGACCCGGATTTCGTCGATGTGCCGCTCGACCGCCTGCTCTCAGCCGAGCATTCCGCCGCCCTCGCCGCGCGCATCCGCGCCGGCGAGAAGGCTGTCGTCCCGCGCGCCGGCGAACCGCAGGACCCGCCCGACACCACCGTCGTCTGCGTGGTGGATGGGGAGGGCAATGCCGTCTCGCTGACCCACACGCTGGGCATCCCCTCCGGCGTCATCACGCCGGGGCTGGGCTTCATGTACAATGGCTGCATGAGCGGCTTCGATCCGCGCCCCGGCCGCGCCGCCTCCATCGCGCCGGGCAAGGGCCGCGCCAGCGCCATGGCGCCGACCCTGCTCTTCGAGGGCGAGGCACCTTCCATGGTGCTGGGCGCGCCGGGCGGCACCTTCATCGTGCCGGCGCTGGCGCAGGCAATCAGCAATGTCGTCGATTTCGGCATGAGCATGGCCGATGCCGTGGCGGCGCCACGCATCGTCGCGCTCAGCGACACCATCGACGTGTCCAACCGCATCCCGCATGGCGTCAGCGCAGCGCTGGCAGCGATGGGCTATCCGATCGCCCGCTCCTACCAGAGCTACGCCTTCGGCGCTCCGCACGGGGTGCTGATCCGCGACGGGCGCTGCACCGGCGGTGCCGATCCGCAGCGCGACGGCATGGCGATGGCGGCCTGAGCGCCGCGCCTTCGAGTGGTTTCCGTTCGCTCCGGCTCACGGCTGAAAACCCGATCAGAAACGGCTGCATCGACCCGTTTTGGTCGTCGCGAAGGCCAAGTCCTCCATCCAAAACCGGACATCAGAGAGGGGTGATCCGATGATGCAGATCGAAGTCCAGGACGGTCCTAGCAGCCGTCCTGCGGTGCAGAGGCTGTTCGCCCAAGTCTACCCTGACGCCGTTTTAGAGACGGTCGCCTGGCGGAATGTGGTCTCGGCGTCCGCTGATCGTCGCATCGTCGTTTTGGATGATGCGGGCGACATCGTTGCGGCTGCAGGTCTGACATTCAGGACCGGTTCCTGGGATGGTGCTCCAGTCCGGATCGGCGGTGTCGGTGGAGTCATGGTGTCGCCGGAACGTCAACGGCAAGGCCTAGGTCGTATTGTCATGCAGGCCGTCCACGAGACGATGCTATCCGATCACCGCGTGCAGTTCGGGCTTCTCTTCTGCGAACCTCACAACATCGCCTTCTATAAAACGATGGGCTGGTGCCGGTTCGAGGGAGAAGTTCGTGTCGAGCAACCCAGCGGATCAGTCATATACGACATCATGGGGACGATGACGCTGCCCCTTGCTGCCGATGCACCCCGCACCGGCTCCATCGACCTGCGGGGCCTGCCTTGGTGATCGAGGCTTGACGCGAGGAGGGCACGAAGCGAGGCGGTAAGACGAAACCCGGTTGGTGCGGGAGGGGTCTGTTTTCCCTAGTTTGCGGTTGAAAGCGGACAGGCAGAAAACCACCCCTCTCGGCCGTTCCCGATTGGGTTCTCGCCCACGATAATCGCTCTCGTCCTTCATTCTGACGAGCGTCCTCACCCGATCCGGTGATTCCACCGGATCGGGATCCGCTCTAGCCAATCGCCATCAGACTGGCATTGCCGCCCGCGGCGGCGGTGTTGGTGCTGGTGGCGCGCTCCCGCACCAGCATGTCGAGCGGGAAGCGGCCATCCGGTCGCGCGGCATGCAGCGGCACGATCGGCCCTTCGCCTTCGGCAAGCTGCCGCGCGCGCGCCATCCGCCGCGCCGGCCCGTCGCCGCACAGCACCGCCTGCGCGCCCTCCTCCGTCCCCGCGACGATCCAGGCGCCGAGCGCCGGCGGCAGAGACCTGAGATCGGCCAGGACATCAGGCTCCACCACCGCGCGGTTGCCGGTCGCCAGCGCGGCGCCGATGGCGCGCAGCCCTTCCTCGCGCGTCGCCGCCTCGCAGAAAATGGCGCCGCGCGCCTCGGTCTCATAGAGATTGCGCTCCCCCACCGGCCCCGGCAGCTCCAGCGCGACGCCGAAGGGGCTCGCCTCCAGCATCGCGCGCGCCTCCACCGCCAGGGCCGCCTCGCCACGCGCCTCCAGCCATTCCGCCCAGGCCCGCGCCGCCTCCGGCGCCCGCCCCGCCGGCAAGCCGGTGGAGAGAGGGCAGGCCGCGAGCAGCCGGCGCAGGTAGAGCGGCCCGCCCGCCTTCGGCCCGGTGCCCGAGAGCCCATGCCCGCCGAAGGGCTGCACGCCCACTACCGCGCCCACCAGGTTGCGGTTCACATAGACATTCCCGGCCCGCACCCGGCCCGCCGCGCGCGCCACCGTCTCCGCGATGCGCGACTGCACGCCGAAGGTCAGCCCATAGCCGGTGGCGTTCACCGCATCGACCAGCGCCTCCAGCCTCTCGCGGCGGAAGCGCAGCACATGCAGCACGGGGCCGAAGACTTCCCGCTTCAGCTCGGACGGGTCCTCGATCTCGATCACCGTCGGCGGCACGAAACTGCCGTGACGGCATTCCTCCAAGAGCGGCGCCTGATGCACGCGCCGCCCGGCCCGGCGCATGGCCTCGATATGCGCCAGGATGCCATCCCGCGCCTCGTCGCTGATAACCGGACCGACGTCGGTGGAAAGCCGGTCCGGGTTGCCGGTCGAAAGCTCGGCCATCGCGTCCAGCAGCATCGCCAGGCTGCGGTCCGCCACCTCCTCCTGCAGGCAGAGCAGGCGCAGCGCGGAGCAGCGCTGCCCGGCGCTGTCGAAGGCGGAGACCAGCGCATCGGCCACCACCTGCTCCGCCAGCGCCGAGGAGTCCACGATCATCGCGTTCTGCCCGCCGGTCTCGGCGACCAGCGGCACCGGCGTGCCATCGGGGTTCAGCCGCTTCGCCAATTCGCGCTGGATCAGCCGCGCCACGTCGGTGGAGCCGGTGAACAGCACGCCGCGCACCCGCGCATCGGCCACCAGCGCGGCGCCGAGCGCGCCATCGCCGGGCAGGAACTGCAGCACGCCCTCCGGCACCCCCGCCTCGTGCAGGATGCCGATGGCCTGCGCGGCGATCAGCGGCGTCTCCTCCGCCGGCTTGGCGAGCACGGCATTGCCCGCGGCCAGCGCCGCCGCCACCTGCCCGGTGAAGATCGCCAGCGGGAAATTCCAGGGGCTGATGCAAAGCACCGGGCCGAGCGGCCGGTGCGTCGCATTGTCGAATCCGTCCCGCACCTGCGCGCCGTAGTAGCGCAGGAAATCCGTGGCCTCCCGCACTTCCGAAACGGCATTGGCCAGCGACTTGCCGGCCTCGCGCACCAGCAGGCCCAGCAGCATCGGCATCCGCTGCTCCAGCAGCTCGGCGGCACGCAGCAGGCAGGCCGCGCGTTCCTCCGGCGCGGTTGCCGCCCAGCCCGGCGCCGCCGCCTCGGCGGCCGCCAGCGCCGCGCCGGCCTCCTCCGCGCCGGCCTCCACCACCTGGCCGACGACGTCACGCCGGTCCGCCGGGTTCAGCACCGCGCGCGGCCGTCCCCTGCCCGCGCCGCCGGCCAGCAGCGGCACCGCCATCCACGGCCGCTTCGCACTCTCTCGCAGCGCCGTCGCGAGTTCCGCCAGCACCGCCTCATCCGCGAGGTCCAGCCCGGCGGAATTGACGCGCACCGCCCCGAACAGGTCGCGCGGCCGGGCAATGCGCGGATGTGGCGCGCCCACCGGCGCCATCGCCGCCACCTGCGCCACGGGGTCCGCCACCAGCGCCTCCACCGGCACCGAGGGGTCCTGGATGCGGTTGACGAAGGAGGAGTTGGCGCCGTTCTCCAGCAGCCGCCGCACCAGATAGGCCAGCAGTGTCTCGTGCGTGCCGACCGGGGCATAGATGCGGCAGGGCCGGTTCAGCCCGCCCGGCCCGACCACCGCCTCGTAGAGCGGCTCGCCCATGCCGTGCAGGCACTGGAATTCGTAGTCGCCGACCCGGAAATCCTCGCCCGCCATGGCCAGGATCGCCGCCAGCGTCTGCGCGTTGTGCGTGGCGAATTGCGGGAAGACGGCATCCCGCGCGTCGAGCAGCTTGCGGGCGCAGGCGAGATAGGAGACGTCCGTATGCGCCTTGCGGGTGAAGACCGGGAAATCCGCCAGCCCCTCCACCTGCGCCCGCTTGATCTCGCTGTCCCAATAGGCGCCCTTGACCAGCCGCAGCATCAGCCGCCGCCCCGAGCGGCGCGCGAGGTCGATCAGGAAATCGAGCACGAAGGGTGCCCGCTTCTGATAGGCCTGCACGACGAAGCCGAGCCCGTCCCAGCCCGCCAGCGCCGGATCGGCGCAGAGCGCCTCCAGCAGGTCGAGCGAGAGCTCCAGCCGGTCCGCCTCCTCGGCATCGATATTGAGCCCGATGCCATAGCGCTTCGCCAGCGCCGCCAGCGCCGTGACGCGCGGCAGCAGCTCGTCCATGACGCGCTCCCGCTGCGCGCGCGAATAGCGCGGGTGCAGCGCCGAGAGCTTGATCGAGATGCCCGGCCCGTCATGCAGCCCGCGCCCCGCCGCGGCCGCGCCGATCGCATGGATCGCCGCCTCGTAATCCGCGTGGTAGCGCGCGGCATCGGCGGCGGTGAGGGCGGCCTCGCCCAGCATGTCGTAGGAATGGCGGAAGCCCATCGCCTCCGCCTTGCGGCCGCGCGCCAGGGCCTCGCCGATGGTCTGGCCGGCGACGAACTGCGCGCCCATCCGCCGCATGGCCAGGTCCATGGCCCGGCGGAGCAGCGGTGCGCCGCCCCGCGCGGCGAGCCGGCGCAACGCGCCCGACTCCTTCCCTGGTCCCTCTCCCGTCGCAACCAGCCGGCCGCCGGTGGCCAGCCCCCAGGCGGCGAGGCGCACCAGGGGCGAGGCGGCGCGGCCGAGATGCGCGGTCCAGTCGCCCTCCCCCAGCTTGTCGCGGATCAGCGCGTCGCGCGTCGCGGCGTCCGGGATGCGCAGCAGCGCCTCGGCCAGACCCATCAGCGCCACCCCCTCGGGCGAGGCGAGCGGGAAGGCCTGCACCAGCGCCTCCACGGTGCCGCGCGCACCCTTGCGGCGCAGCTCCTCCACCAGCCGCCGCGCGGTGGCCGCCGCCTGCGCCGCCAGGGCGGGCGGCAGGGTCGCGGCTTCCAGCAAGGCGGCGACACAATCGGCCTCCGGGGCGTGGTGATGGCGGGTGACCGCTGCCCGCAGCGGCACCTGCCGCGGCAGGGTGGTGAGGCGGCGGAACGGCTCAGGCGCCACCTGCGGGGTGGCAAGGGCCTCGTCGGACGGCATTGCGGTGCTGTGGGCTCTCCGGTTTCATCACAGGTATATCGGGGCCACGGCCGAAGTTGCTTCGGGAATTGGGGTAATGCGCGGAATCCTGCCCGCAGGATCCGGCCAAGAGGGTGAAGGAAATTCGGCACGCATGGACGAGACCGACAAGCGCCTCCTGCGCCTGCTCCAGAGGGACGGCCGCATCAGCAATGTGGAACTGTCCCGCCAGGCGCATCTGAGCCCGCCCGCCACCCATGAGCGGGTGCGGCGGCTGCAGAAGGAGGGCGTCATCGAGGGCTACACCGTCCGGCTCAACCCGGCGAAGCTGGAGCGCGCGCTGCTGATCTTCGTCGAGGTCACGCTGGACCGCACCAGCACCCGCGTCTTCGAGGATTTCGCCGCCGCCGTCCGCCGCACGCCGGAGATCATGGAATGCCACATGGTCGCCGGCGGCTTCGACTACCTCATCAAGGTGCGCGTGCGGGACATGGAGGCCTATCGCGCCTTCCTCGGCGGCACGCTGGTCGCCCTGCCCGGCATCCGCCAGACCCACACCTATACCGTCATGGAGGAGGTCAAGAGCACAACCGACATCGCCATCGCCTAGCCCGGCCCAAAAAAACCCGCTTGCCTCTTTGCCGTCCGGCGGTTCCCATGCGCGCCGCCCGCCGGGGAGGCGGGGCAGAGGAAAGGCCTGGAAGCGGCAGAGACCCGCGCCGGCGGGCCGGGGCGCGGTGAGGCCGCCCCGGACAGCGGCGCGGCGGCCCGGCGTTCCGCCATCGCCTTGTTCCGCTCGCCAGCGCCCCTTCCCGGCTCCGCCATCCGCCCCCGAAAGGCCAAGCCTGACCATGTCCGTCCTGTTCCTCGCCAATGCCCGCATCGTCGATGGCACCGCGCCCGAACCCACGGCGCCGCAGGGCGTCGTCATTGAGGGCGGCCGCATCCGCGAGGTATCGCAGGGCGCGCGCGCCCCGGCCGGGGCCGAAACGATCGACCTCGCCGGACGTGTGCTGATGCCCGGGCTGATCGACTGTCACGTGCATGTCGTCGCGGTGGAGGCGAGTCTCGCGCGCAATGCGACCCTGCCGGATTCGCTGGTCGCCGCGCGCTCCATCCGCCTGCAGCGTGAGATGCTGATGCGCGGCTTCACGACGGTGCGCGATGTCGGCGGCGCCGATCTCGGCCAGGTGCTGGCGGTGGAGGAAGGCACCGTGCTCGGCCCGCGCCTGATCATCTCCGGCAAGGCGCTGAGCCAGAGCGGCGGCCATTGCGACTTCCGCGGCCCCTTCGACGACACGCCGCCGCGCTTCAGCCGCCGCCTCGGCGCGCTCGGCCGGCTCTGCGACGGCGTGCCGGCGGTGCGCCAGGCCGCGCGCGAGGAAATCAAGGCCGGCGCCCGCTTCGTGAAGATCATGGCCAATGGCGGCGTCGCCTCGCCGACCGACCCGATCCACTTCCTCGGCTTCGCGCGGGAGGAGATCGCGGCGGTGGTCGAGGAGGCCGCCAATGCCGGCACCTATGTCTCGGCGCATCTCTACACCGACGCCGCGATCCGCCGCGCCGTCGAGTGCGGCGTGCATTCGCTGGAGCACTGCAACCTGATCACCGAGGCAACGGCGCGCCTTGCCGCCGATCGCGGCGCCATCGCCGTCCCCACCCTCGTCACCTACGACAAGCTCTCCGAGGAGGGCGAGGCGCTGGGCATCGGCCCCGAGGCGGCGGCGAAGGTGGATGACGTGCGCCTCGCCGGGCTGGAATCACTCGCCATCATGCAGCGCGCCGGCCTGCCCATGGCCTATGGCACCGACCTGCTCGGCCCGATGCACCGCCACCAGTCCGAGGAATTCGTCATCCGCGGCCGGGTGATGCCGGCGCAGATGGTGATCGCCGCCGCCACCTGGATCGCCGCCCAGCTCTGCCGCATGGAGGGCGCGATCGGCTGCGTCGCCCCCGGCGCGCATGCCGACCTGATCGTGGTGGAGGGCGACCCGCTCTCCGACCTCGCGCTGCTGACCGGCCAGGGCCGCCACATGCCGCTGATCCTGAAGGGCGGCGAGCCCGTCAAGCATGTGCGCTGGTAAGCCCGCGATGCGCCCGGGAACGAAGCGCCCCGCGAAGGAGGAACCGACGCGATGACATTCCCCTCGGCATTTCCCTGGGCCCGCCGCGCGCTGTTCCGCGCCAGCGTCGCCTTCGCCTTCCTGCTGATTCTGGCACCGGTCGTCACTGTCATCGTCATCAGCTTCTTCCGGCAGGAGATCGTCAGCTTCCCGCCCGAGGCGCTGACGCTGCGCTGGTACATCAATGCCTGGGACCAGCAGGAATTCGCCCGAGGCTTCGTCACCAGCCTGGAGGTTGCGGCGCTGGCGACGCTGATCGGCGTGCCGCTCGGCACTGCCGCGGCGCTGGCGCTGCAGCGCAGCCGCATCCGTGGCAAGGAGGCGCTGAACGCGCTGCTGCTCGGCCCGCTCGCCGTGCCCGGCGTGGTCGCCGGCACCGCGCTCTACATGTTCTACCTGCGCGCCGAGTTCTGGCTCGACCGCGACATCACCGCGACGCTGGAAGGCCTGGTCGCCGCGCATGTGCTGCTCACCATCCCCTGGTCGGTGCGGCTGGTCTCGGCGAGCCTGACCGGGCTCGACCGCTCGGCGGAGGAGGCGGCGGCCAATCTCGGCGCCCGGCCGCTGACGGTGTTCCGCCGCGTGACCCTGCCGATGCTGCGGCCCGGCATCGTCGCCGCGGCGATGTTCTCCTTCATCCAGAGCTTCGAGAACCTGGAGCTGACCCTGCTGCTGGTCGGCCCCGGCCGCACCACCCTGCCGGTCGCCATGCTGAGCTACCTGGAATTCCGCATGGACCCGACGCTCTCCGCCGTCGCCACGGTGCAGATCATCCTGGTGGCGGCGCTGATGCTGCTCACCGACCGTTTCGTCAAACTCTCGCGGGTCGTATGACCCGCCCCGCCACCCCGACCGAAGGAGAGCGCTGATGGGAGATCTGGTGCTGCAGGCGCTGACCAAGCGGTATGGCGGCACGACGGCGGTGGAGGGCGTCGATCTCGACGTGCGGCAGGGCGAGATGGTCGCCCTGCTCGGCCCCTCCGGCTGCGGCAAGACGACGACGCTGCGCATGGTGGCCGGCTTCATCACCCCGAGCGCGGGGAGCGTGCGCATCGCCGGCCAGGACGTGACGCGCAAGCCACCCTATGCACGCGACACGGGCATGGTCTTCCAGTCCTACGCGCTCTTCCCGCACATGACGGTGGCGCAGAACGTCGCCTTCGGGCTGGAGATGCGCCGCGTCGGCCGCGCCGAGCGCGAGGGCCGCGTGATGGAAGCCCTGCGGCTGGTGCGGCTCGACCACCTGGCGGAGCGGCTGCCCGGCCAGCTCTCGGGCGGCCAGCAGCAGCGCGTGGCGCTGGCCCGCGCGCTGGTGGTGAACCCCGCCGTCTTCCTGCTCGACGAGCCGCTGTCGAATCTCGACGCCAAGCTGCGCGGCGAGGTGCGCATGGAGATCCGCAGCCTGCAGCAGCGCCTTGGCCTGACCACGCTGATCGTCACGCACGACCAGGAGGAGGCGCTGACCATGGCCGACCGTCTGGTGGTGATGGAGCGCGGACGGGTGCGGCAGGTCGGCACCGCCGAGGAGCTGTACGAGCGCCCGCGCGACCCCTTCGTCGCCGGCTTCGTCGGCCGCTGCAACCTGATCGAAGGCGTGCCCGAGGGGGCCGCCGGCTTCCGCGCCAAGGGAGGCGCGCTGCTGCCCTGCGTCTCCGAGGCCCCGCCGGCCGGCACCGGCGCGGTGCTGGCCCTGCGGCCGGAGCGCATCGCGCTCAGCGCCGCACCCAGCTCCGCCCCCCTGGGCGAAGGCGCCGCGCGGCTGGAGGCCATTACTTATCTCGGCGCGCAGACCGAATATGTGGTGGATTATGCGGGGACGTCGCTCGTGGTGATCCGGGCGACCCCGCCGGAGGGCGATCCGCTGCGCCGGCTGGCCCCGGGCGATGCCGTCGCGCTCTCCTGGGATCCCGCCGCCGCCCGCATGCTGCCGGCCCAATGAATCGCCGATACAGGGAGACTGAAGAAATGACCATCACCCGCCGCCAGGCGCTTTCCGGGGGTGCCGCCGCCCTCGCCACCCTGACCGCCGGCTTGCCGGGCGTGGCCCGCGCCGCCGACGGCCGCGTCGTCGTCGGCACCTGGGGCGGCGACTACGGCAACCTGTTGCGGCAGAACATCGACGAGCCGATCGTGCAGCCCAAGGGCATCGAGGTGCTGCAGGACGTCGCCAATGCCGACCCGCGCAAGACCAAGCTGCTCGCCGAGCGGCAGACCCGCCGCGGCACCTTTGACGTGGCCTGCCTCTCCGACACCGACATGTACCTGATCCAGCAGCAGAACGCGCTGCAGACGCTGGACATGGGCAAGCTGAGCCGCGCGGAGCAGATCATCCCGGCGCTGAAGAAGCCCTATGCCATCCCGCACATCTATTCGGCGCTGGTGCTGCTCTACAACCCGGACAAGGTGACGACCAAGCCAACGGCCTTCGCCGACATGTGGGACCCGAAGTACAAGGGCCGCGTCGGCTTCTCGGACATCCTCTACAACACCAACACGCTCGCGGCGGCGCTGGCCGGCGGCGGCAGCGTGCATGACTACAAGCCGGCCGAGAAGATGCTGATGGAGCTGCGCAAGCTCGACGCCAAGGTCTATCCCTCGAACGAGGCGCTGGCGGCCGCGCTGAAGTCGGAGGAGGTGTGGCTGACGCCGATGTGGCTGGCGCGCGGCTTCATGTGGAAGCAGGGCGGCATTCCGGTGAGGCATGTGGTGCCGAAGGAAGGCGCCTATTCCATCGTCTTCGAGGCGGCGATCCCGAAGAATGCCCGCAACACCGAGAATGCCTACACCTATCTCGACGCCATGCTGGACGCCAAGGCACAGACCGGCTTCGCCCGCCAGATGGGCTACCTGCCGACGGTGAAGGACGCCAAGCTCGACCCGGACCTGGCGCAGGAGATCAGCCTGACCGAGGAAGAGGAAAGCCGCCTGGTGACGCCAGACTACGAGTACCTTCAGAAGAACCTGAACGGCATCCTCGACTTCTGGAACAAGCAGTTTAAGGCCTGAGGCATGGCGGCGCTCATCCTTCCTGCCGGGCTGCTGGTGGTGCTGCTCATGGTGGCACCGATGCTGTTCCTGGCCCGCATTTCGCTGAACCATTTCAGCCCCACCGAGCTGATGGTGGAGGCGATGAGCGCCGAGAACTACCTCCGCGCGGTGCAGGACCCCTACTACCGGGCGGTCCTGCTCACCACGCTGGCGGTGGCGCTGGGCTGCACGCTGCTCTGCCTCGTGCTTGGCTTTCCCACAGCCTACTGGCTGGCGCGGATGCAGAGCCGCTGGAAGAGCCTCGCCACCATCCTGATCCTTTTCCCGCTGCTGGTCGGCAATGTCGTGCGCTCCGCCGGCTGGATCGCGCTGCTCGGCAATGACGGGGCGATCAACGCCGCGCTGCAGGGCCTGCACCTGATCTCGGCGCCGCTGCCACTGCTCTACAATGCCTTCGCCGTGGTGGTCGGCATCGTCGCCGTGGTGCTGCCCTACATGATCCTGACGCTCTCGGCCGTCATTGAGGGCATCCCGCGGCAGACGGAGGAGGCGGCGGCCAATCTCGGCGCGCGGCCGCTCACCGCCTTCCGCCGCGTGGTGCTGCCGCTGGCGCTGCCCGGCGTGGCGGCGGGCTCTGTGCTGGTCTTCATCCTCTGCATGAACGCCTATGCAACGCCCGTGCTGCTGGGCGGGCCGCAGTTCAAGATGATGGCGCCGGCGGTCTATGATCAGTTCGTGCGCGGCAACAACTGGCCTTTCGGCGCGGCGCTGGCCTTCATCCTGCTCGCCGCCACCATGGTGCTGACCGTCGTCGGCTCGGCACTGATCGGGCGCCGCTACCGGCGCTGACCACCAGAAGGGGCGCCGCCCCTTCTGGACTTCCCCGCTGGGGGAACTGAGTTCCCCCAGACCCCCACGCCAGTTGATGCAGGGGTCTGGGGAGGCTCAGCCTCCCCAGCGGGGTCCAGGGGCAGCGCCCCTGGCCCCGGCCTGAGTTCTGGAGGAACGCCATGACCAACGACCCGATCGCCACTGCCGCTCCCGGCGAGGAAATCACCGCCCGCAACGCGAAGAACGGCATGCCGCCTCTGGCGCCTGCCACCGCGCTGGAGCATGGTACCGGCCCCTTCCGCCGGCTCATCCTGCGTGGCGCCACGGTGATCGACGGCACCGGCGCGCCGCCCTGGGGCCCGGCCGACATCATCATCGAGGGCGACCGCATCGCCGCCATCGTGCCGGTCGGCGTGCCGGGCAAGCCGATCAACCCCTCCCGCCGCCCGCCCGCCGATGGCGCCGAGGAGATCGACTGCCACGGCCGCTTCGTCACGCCCGGGCTGATCGACTGCCACGCGCATATCGGCGTGCCCTATCATGGGCTGCATGGCGGCGCCTCCCCGGCGGACTATGTCTACAAGCTCTGGCTGGCGCATGGCGTCACCACCATCCGCGAGATGGGCTGCTTCAACGGCCTGGGCTGGGTTCTGCAGCAGAAGCAGGCCTCGGCGGCCAACGAGATCACCGCGCCGCGCATCCTGGCGCATCCCTATTTCCCCGGCGTCAACGACATGCTCAAGACGATCCACACGCCGGACCAGGCGCGCGCCTGGCTGGCGGCGATCAAGGAGCGCGGCGCCGATGGCGTGAAGTTCTTCGGCGCGCCCCCGGCGCTGATGCAGGCGGCGCTGGCCGAGGCCAAGGCGCTCGGCCTGCGCACCGGCTGCCACCACGCGCAGCAGGCGGTGACGCGGATGAACGCGCTGACCACCGCGCGCTGGGGCATGACCAGCGCCGAGCACTATTACGGCCTGCCCGAGGCACTCTACGAAAACCGCGTCGTCGGCGACTACGCGCCCGAGTACAACTACAACGACGAGTACTACCGCTTCTCCACCGCCGGCCGCACCTTCCCGCAGGCCGCCGAGCCCGGCAGCACCAAGTGGAACGAGGTGATGGAGCAGTTCCTGGAGCTCGACTTCACCTTCGTGCCCACCTACACCATCTACGACGCCAACCGTGACGTGATGCGCTACCGCCGCGCCGACTGGCACGACACCTACACCTGGCCCTCCATGTGGCGCTTCTTCCAGCCAGCGCGCGGCGGGCATGGCTCCTACTGGTTCCGCTGGTCCACCACCAACGAGATCGAGTGGAAGCAGCACTACCGGCTGTGGATGCAGTTCCTGAACGAGTACAAGAACCGCGGCGGCCGCGTCTGCACCGGCAGCGATTCCGGCTTCATCTACCAGACCTTCGGCTTCGGCTATGTGCGCGAGCTGGAGCTGCTGCAGGAGGCCGGCTTCAACCCGCTGGAGGTGCTGCGCAGCGCCACCCTCCAGGGCGCCGAGCTCTGCGGACTGCAGGATGAGACCGGCAGCATCGAGGTCGGCAAGGCGGCCGACCTGCTGGTGCTGGACGAGAACCCCCTCACCGACTTCAAGCTGCTCTACGGCACCGGCGCCATGCGGCTGAACGACGATAGCGGCGAGGTCGAGTGGCGGCAGGCGCTGCGCCACACCATCCGCGCCGGTGTGGTGTTCGACGTGCAGGCCCTGCTGGCCGATATCCGCGAGGCCGTCGCGGCGCAGAAGGAGCGGGAGGCCGAGACGGCATGAGCGAGGCCCCTGCCCTGGCACCGGCGCTCGCCCCTCCAGGCGAATTTGTGCTGCTGGCCGGCTTCCTGGGCAGCGGCAAGACGAGCCTGCTGCTGGACTGGCTGGCGCTGCCGGAGGCGGCCGACACCGCGATCATCGTCAACGAGGCCGGCGAGATCGACATCGACGGCGCCACCATCGCCACCAGCGGCCGCATCCCGATGTCGATGTTGTCGAATGGCTGCGTCTGCTGCTCGCTGAACAACGATCTCGTCGAGACCGTCGGCGCGCTGCTGGAGGCAAGGGCGGAGAGCGGCGGGCGCCCCTTCCGGCGCATCGTGCTGGAATGCAGCGGCCTCTCGATGCCGGCCCCGATCCTGCGCGCGCTCGGGGCGCTGGCGCCGCTCGGCATGCGGGTGCGCGTGGTCGCCACCTGCGATGCGGGGCAGGCCGCCGAGCGGGCGCGGCATTTCGAGGAGGTGGCGGCGCAGCTCGCCGCCGCCTCCGCCATCGTGCTGACGCGGCTCGACCTCGCCACGCCGGAGGCGACCGCCGCGGCCCGCGCGCTCGCCACCACGCTCAACCCCTTCGCCGCCTTCATCGAGGAACCGGACCGCGCGCGCCGCGCCGCCGCCGCCTTCGCCGCGCCACTGGCGGCCACCGCGCCCCTGCCCGATGCGCCCTCCGCCCAGCCGCATCCGCGCATCGGCACCGCCCTCGCCCGCTTCCCCGCCGAGGCGACGATCGAGGACAAGTTCGACTTTCTGGAGAATCTCGCCGCCTTCGCCGGTGACCGGCTGCTGCGCGTGAAGGGCTTCCTGCACCCGGCGCCCGGCGCGGCGCCGCTGCTGGTGCAGGCGGTGGGCAGCCTGTTCAGCCCGCCCGCCACCCTGCCGGCGGCGCGCGCGGCCGAGGAGGCGGTGGTGGTGATCAGCCGCGACCTGCCGCTTGCCGAGCTGCGCGCGGCCTTCGCCGGCGCCCCCGTGACGATCGGCGGCCTGCAACCCGGCCGCCCGCCGCTGCGCGCCGAGGCCGCCGCTTCCGGCTGATGGCGCGGCGGCGCCCTCAGGCGCCGCCCGCCCCCGCCTCCTCGGGAGCTTCCTCGGGCGCCACCACCGAGGCCCGCACCGCGCAGAACTTGAACTCCGGGATCTTGCCGAAGGGGTCGAGCGCCGGGTTGGTCAGCAGGTTGGCGGCCGCCTCGGCATAGCAGAAAGGCAGGAAGACCATGCCCGCCGGCACGTCGCGGTCGGCGCGCGCCTTCAGCTCCACCGCACCGCGCCGCGTCTCCAGCCGCAGCCGCCCGCCCGCCCGCAGTCCCAGGCGGCGCAGCTCGGCGGGCGCGAGCAGTGCCACCGCCTCCGGCTCCAGCAGGTCCAGCACGTCGGAGCGCCGGGTCATGGCACCGGTGTGCCAGTGTTCCAGCACGCGGCCGGTGGAAAGCACCATCGGGTATTCGGCATCCGGCACCTCGTCCGGCGGCGTGACCTGCGCGGGCGCCAGCCGCGCCCGCCCGCTGGCGGTGGGGAAGCCCTGGGCGAAGAGGATCTCGTTGCCCGGCCGGTCCGGCGCCTCCACCGGATAGGTCACCGCCCCTTCCCGCTCCAGCCGCTCCCAGGTGATGTTGGCGAGGGAGGGCATCACCGCCGCCATCTCGGCAAAAATCGCGCGCGGGCCTTCATAGTTCCAGTCCAGCCCGATCCGCCGTGCGATCTCCTGGATGATCCACCAGTCCTGCCGGGCCTCGCCGGGCAGCGGCAGCACGGGGCGCGCCATCTGCACGCGGCGGTCGGTGTTGGTGAAGGTGCCGGCCTTCTCGGCGAAGGCGGAGGCGGGCAGCACCACATCGGCGTGGAAGGCCGTCTCGGTCAGGAAGAGATCCTGCACGACGAGATGCTCCAGCTTCGCCAGGGCGCCCCGCGCATGGCGCAGGTCGGGGTCCGACATGGCCGGGTTCTCGCCCTCGATATACATCCCGCGGATGGTGCCGGCATGGATGGCGTGCATGATCTCCACCACCGTCAGCCCCGGCTCGGGGTCCAGCGCCGTGCCCCAGTAGCGCTCGAAGGCCGTGCGGATCTCCGGCTTCGCGACCGGCTGGTAGTCCGGCAGCACCATCGGGATCAGCCCGGCATCGGAGGCGCCCTGCACGTTGTTCTGGCCGCGCAGCGGGTGCAGCCCGGTGCCGGGCCGGCCGATCTGCCCGGTGATGAGGGCGAGGGCGATCAGGCAGCGCGCATTGTCGGTGCCGTGTACATGCTGGCTGACGCCCATGCCCCAGAAGATGATCGAGGCGCGCGAGCGCGCATAGAGCCGCGCCACCTCCCGCAGCCTGGCCGCGGGAATGCCGCAGACCGCCTCCATCCGCTCCGGCGGGAAGTCGCGGACGCGCTCGCGCAGCTCGGCGAAACCCTCGGTATAGCCACGGATATACTGCTCGTCGGCGAGGCCTTCCTCGATGATGGTGTGCAGCATCGCGTTGAGCAGGGCGACGTCGCTGCCCGGCTTGAAGGCGAGATGGTAGGCCGCCAGCCGCGAGAGGCTCTGCCCGCGCGGGTCCATCACCACCAGCTTGGCGCCGCGCTGCTTCACCGCGTTCTTGATGAAGGTGGCGGCGACGGGGTGGTTCACCGTCGGATTGGCGCCGATCACCACAATCACCTCGGCATCGAGCGCCGCCGCGAAGGGCGCGGTCACCGCCGCCGAGTTCAGCCCCTCCATCAGCGCCGCGACGGAGGAGGCGTGGCAGAGCCGCGTGCAGTGATCGACATTGTTGCTGCCGAAGCCGGTGCGCACCAGCTTCTGGAACAGATAGGCCTCCTCGTTCGAACCCTTGGCGGAGCCGAAGCCGGCCAGCGCCTTCGGCCCCTGCGCGTCGCGCAGCCGGCGCAGCCCGGCGGCGGCGGCATCCAGCGCCTCCTCCCAGCTCGCCGCGCGGAAATGCGTCCAGGGATTGGCCGGATCGACCACATCCTCCGCCCGCTTCGGCACGCCGGGCAGGCGGATGAGCGGCTGCGTCAGCCGGTGCGGATGCCGCGTGTAGTCGAAGCCGAAGCGCCCCTTCACGCAGAGGCGTTGGTGGTTGGCTGGCCCGTCCCGCCCTTCGGCATAGACGATGCGGTCGTCCTTCACCTGGTAGGTCACCTGGCAGCCGACGCCGCAATAGGGGCAGAGCGAGTCCACGCTGCGGTCCGGCCAGACGGCGCGCTTCTGCGCGTCGTCCAGATAGGCGGCGGGCATCAGCGCGCCGGTCGGGCAGGCCTGCACGCATTCGCCGCAGGCGACGCAGGTGGAGTCGCCCATCGGGTCGTCGAAGTCGAAGACCACCTTGGCCGCCGCATTGCGATAGGCCATGCCGATGACGTCGTTCACCTGCACCTCGCGGCAGGCGCGGACGCAGAGATTGCACTGGATGCAGGCGTCGAGATTGACGCGCATCGCCGGATGGCTCGCATCGGCCTCCCAGCGCTGCGCGGCAGGAAAACGGCTTTCCTGCACACCGGTCTTGTCCGCCCAACCCCAGAAACGGGAATCCGGATCATGCGCCGCCGCGCGCGGCGGCTGGTCGGCCACCAGCAGCTCCATCACCATGCGCCGGGCACGGGCGGCGCGCTCGCTGGCGCTGCGCACCTTCATCCCGGGGCTGGGCTGCCGCATGCAGGAGGCGGCGAGCACGCGCTCGCCCTCGATCTCCACCATGCAGGCGCGGCAATTGCCGTCCGGCCGATAGCCCGGCTCAGGGGCGTGGCAGAGATGCGGGATCTCCGTGCCGAGGCGCCGCGCCGCCTCCCAGATGGTTTCGCCCGGCAGCGCCTCGACGGTGGTTCCGTCCAGTTCGAAGGAAATGCGCTCGCTCATCGCGCGCCCTCCAGCAATCCGGGGAAATGCCGCATCAGGCTGGTGAGCGGATTGCCCGCCGCCTGGCCCAGGCCGCAGATCGAGGCATCGCGCATCACCGCCGAAAGTTCGGCGAGCAGCGCGCCATCCCAGTCGGGCCTTTCCATCAGCATGCGCGCCTTCTGCGTGCCGACGCGGCAGGGCGTGCATTGCCCGCAGCTCTCATCCTCGAAGAAGCGCATCAGGTTCAGCGCGGCGGCGCGCAGGTCGTCGCGGTCGGAGAGCACGATCACCGCCGCCGAGCCGATGAAGCAGCCGTGCTGCTCCAGCGTGCCGAAATCCAGCGGCAGGTCGGCCAGGGCGGCGGGCAGGATGCCGCCCGAGGCGCCACCGGGCAGGAAGGCGGCGAGACGGTGCCCCTCCGCCATGCCGCCGCAGAATTCCTCCACCAGTTCGCGCAAGGTGATGCCGGCGGGCGCCAGCTTCACGCCCGGCTCCCGCACCCGTCCCGAGACGGAGAAGGAGCGCAGCCCCTTGCCGCCATGCCGCCCCTGCGCCGCCCACCAGTCCGGCCCGCGCTCCAGGATGTCGCGCACCCAGTAGAGCGTCTCGACATTGTTGATCAGCGTCGGGCGGCCGAACAATCCGCGCTGGAAAGGGTAGGGGGGCTTATGGCGCGGCAGGCCACGCTTGCCTTCGAGGCTTTCCAGCAGCGCGGATTCCTCGCCGCAGATATAGGCCCCCGCGCCGCGCCGCAGATGCAGCCGCGGCCCACCTGCCGGCAGCTTGACGATCTCCCGTCGCAGGATCTCGCGCGCCAGCGGGTATTCGTCGCGGATGTAGATATAGACATCCTCCGCCTCGACGACATGCGCGCCGATCAGCGTGCCTTCCAGGAAGCGGTGCGGGTCGGTGTTGAGGTAATGGCGGTCCTTGAAGGTGCCGGGCTCGCCCTCGTCGCCATTCACCGCCATCAGGCGCGGGCCGGGCTCGCCGCGCACCGCGCGCCACTTGCGGCCGGTGGGGAAACCCGCCCCGCCCAGGCCGCGCAGCCCGCTGTGCTCCAGCATGGCGAGCACCGCCTCGACATCCGGCGCACCGGCGCGCACCCGCTCCAGCAGCGCATAGCCGCCCGCCGCGCGGTAGCGGTCGTAATCGACGTAGTCGGCCATGTGCGGATGCGTGTCGCCGGCGCGCACTGCCTCCAGCACGGCGGGCGCCGTCGCCCGGTGCAGAAAGTGATGCCCCACCTCCACCACCGGCGCCTGGTCGCAGAGGCCGAGGCAGGGCGCGCGCACCACCCGCGCCTCCGGCCCGACCTGCGCCCGCAGCTCCGCCAGCAGCGCTTCCGAACCGTGCATGGCGCAGGTCAGGCTGTCGCAGACGCGCAGCGCCAGCGGCGGCAGCGCCGACATGCCGTCCTTCACCACGTCGAAATGCGCGTAGAAGGTCGCGACCTCATAGACCTCCGCGAAGGAGAGGCGCATGGCCTCCGCCAGCGCGGCGAGCAGCGCCGCCGGGATCTGCCCATAGCGGTCCTGGATCAGATGCAGGTGCTCGACCAGCAGGTCGCGGCGGCGCGGACAGTCGCCGAGCAGCGCCTCCACGATGGCGCGCGCCTCGGGCTCGACCTGCCGGCCCTTCGGCGTCTCCCGCGCCGGGCGGCGGCCGGACCCCGGATGCGCTGGCCCGGCCATGGCCTGGCCACCGTCCCGCAGGCCTGGCGCTCCGCCGCCTGCCGGTTCCCCGGCGATCCCGGTCCCCATGCGCGTCCTCCCCATCCACCTCGTCATTGCGGCCAGTCTAGCGGCTGCGCAGGGCCAGGGCAGCACCGGATCGGCGAACCGCACCCGGAGGGGCAGGGAAGGGCAGGGGGCCGGTCCCGCCGCAGCCTCCGGCAGCGCCTTCCCCGGCGAGGGCAGGGCCTTCGCGGAATGCCGCGCGGCGCCCTATTCCGTGATGTAGCCGGGATGGCGCGCGCGGATCTGCTCGACCATGCCGAGCGTCCCGGACAGATGCGCCCGCAGCGCCGCCTGCGCCGCCGCCGGGTCGCCCTGCTGCAGGGCCACGATCAGGCGCTCATGGTCGCGCAGGATCGCCTCCACCTTGCCCGGGTCCGGCAGGTGCAGCCGGCGGAGCCGGTCGAGATGGCCGCTGTGCCGGCGCACGATCTCCCAGAGCCCCGCCATCCCGGCGGCCTGGCAGAGCACCCGGTGGAACACCGCGTCGGCGGCGATGAAGGGCCCATACTCGCCCGCCGCCGCCGAGCGTTGCTGCTCCTCCGCCACCTTGCACAGCCCCGCGAGCACGGCGGGCGCGGGCGCCTCCGCCACGACCCGCACCGCCTCCAGCTCGATCGCCAGCCGCAGGGCATGCGCCTCGCGGGCGGCGCCGAGATGGATGCGCGAGACCCGCGTGGCGTGCTGCGGGAAGACGTCCACCAGCCCGTCCTCCGCCAGCCGGCCCAGCGCGTCGCGGATCGGCGTCTGGCTCAGGCCGAAGGCGCGCTGCAGGGCCAGGCGCGACAGCACCGCGCCCGGCGCCAAGCGGAGCGAGAGGATCTGCTCACGCAGTTGTTCGAAGACCTGCGGCGCCGCCTGCCGGGTGCGGTCGAGCGGCAGGGCCTGCGGCAGGTGCTCGCCGGGCGTGCAGCGATCCATGAGAGCGCGTTCCTCGATCGGCGCATGATGCGCCCACAACAATGCAGCCGCCTTTCGCGTTGACGCTCTGGGGCACTAATGTTTTAGTGGATCGGCAGAGCGACACCAAGTCGCCATTCGAAACGTCCGAGGTTTCCATCGATGCTCGCCGATCAAGGCCACGCTGCGCGGCCGCATGCCGGCGCGGCCCGTGGGGCGGCCGCCGGCCCGCCCCCTGTCGAGCGCCAGGGCATGGGCTCCCCATCGCCCGCCCGCGACGGCGCGGCGTGATGAACCCACGGCCGGAAAACGCTCCGCCGCTGCTCCGCCGCGCCCCCGAGGCGCTGCAGGACTTCGCCACCCGCCTCTTCGCCGCCGCCGGCATGGCACCCGACAAGTCCGCCTCGATGGCCCGCCTGCTGGTGCTGACCGACATGATGGGCCGCCACACCCATGGCCTCGCCCAGTGCGACGCCTATCTGCGCGAGATCGCTCAGGGCCGCATGACCTGCGACGGTGAGCCCGAGGTGGTGCGCGACACCGGCGCCACGCTGGTCTGGGACGGCGGCTATCGCCCCGGCCTTTGGCTCGTCGAGCAGGCCATCGAGCGCGCCGCCGGGCGCGTCGCGGCGGAAGGCGTGGTGACCATGGCGATCCGCCACAGCCATCACGTTGGCTGCCTCGCCGCCCTGGCCAAGGGCGCGACCGATCGCGGCCTCTACGTCATGCTCGCCTCCTCCGGCCCGCACAGCCGGATCGTCGCGCCCTTCGGCGGCAAGGCGCCGCTGTTCAGCCCCAATCCCTTCGCCATCGGCTTTCCCACCGCGCAGGCGCCGGTGCTGGTGGACATCTCCGCCTCCCTCACCACCGTCTCAATGACGCGCGAGAAGGCCGCCGCCGGGGAACTCTTCGAGCACCCCTGGCTAATGGACAGCGAAGGCCGTCCGACGCGCGACCCGACGGTGATGGAGAACCCGCAGGCGCGCGGCAGCCTGCTGCTGCTCGGCGGCTGCGAGGCCGGCCACAAGGGCTTCGGCCTGGCGCTGATGGTCGAGGCGCTGACCCAGGGCCTCGGCGGCTTCGGCCGCCGCGACGCGCCCTCGCGCTGGGGGGCCGCCGTCTTCCTCCAGCTCATCGACCCGGCCGCCTTCGCCGGATCGGAGGCTTTCGTGGCGCAGACCGAGTTCCTCGCCGAACAGTGCCGCGCCAATCCGCCGCTCGATCCCGCGCATCCGGTGCGGCTGCCGGGCGAGCAGGCCTGCCGCAACATCGCCGCCGCGCGGCGCGAGGGTCTCGCGCTGCCGGCCGGCACGGCCGCGGCGCTCGCGGCCTGGGCGGAACGGCTGGGGGTGGACGCCACGATCCTCCACTAGCCGCATGCGGTTTCCCTGGTGCTTCCCCGCCATGGGAAGCACCACAAGAGGACAAGGCGAACAGGCCGGGCAGCCGGTCTCTGAAGCGCCGGGCGCTACTCCCACCGATGAACCGAAACGCCGGCGCGTCATCGTCCGCGCCGGGAACGAACAGGAAGGGAAAGCCGATGTCCAAGGAACACGATCCCCGGCAGCCCGGGCAGGGCAGGCTGACGCGCCGCACCGCGCTCCATGCGGGCCTCGCCGCCGCCACGCTGCCGCTGGCCGGGCTCGCCGCCCGCCCCGCCCGGGCGCAGCAGCAGGGCCGCAAGGTCACCACCGTGCACGGCTTCGAGACCGCGGCCGACATCGCCAAGGCCGAGCAGGAAGGCACGCTGCTCTTCTACACGCATGACAGCGATTCCGCCGGCGCCGCCATCATGGAGGCCTTCACCAAGGACTTCCCCAAGATCCGCCCCAACTACGTGCGCGCGCAGAACGGCGCCCTGTATTCCAAGATCCTCGCCGAGCGCTCCGCCGGCCGGACCGACGTGGACGTGATCCAGTTCTCCGACATCGGCACCGCGATCGACTTCCAGAAGCGCGGCGGCTACGAGAAGTACGAGTCACCGCAGGCGCAGAACTATGCGACCGGGCATCTGAGCAATCCGGCTGGCTATTACTTCTGGAGCGGCATCACCTTCGCCGGCATCGCCTACAACACCAACCAGGTGAAGAAGGAGAACGCGCCGAAGGGCTGGAAGGACCTGCTCGATCCGCGCTGGAAGGACGCCGTCAGCGTCAAGCAGGCCACCTCGGGCATGCAGTTCGTCGCCTGGTACGAGCTGCGCCGCCTCTATGGCGATGACTACTGGAAGGCCTTTGCCAAGCAGCAGCCGCACGGCTTCGATTCCCGCGCGCAGCTTTTCGACCGGCTCGCCAAAGGCGACGACAAGGTTTGCGGCCTCGCCGAATGGGCGGGCTATGTGCTGTACCAGCGCCGCGAGGCGCCGATCGCCTTCGTCGCGCCCGAGGACGGGCTGCCGGCCGCGCCGCTGGCCACCGGCGTGGTGGACAAGGCGCCGCATCCCGAGGCCGCCCGCCTCTTCCTGGACTGGCTGGCCTCCGAGCGCGGCCAGTCCGTCTACCAGGACAACGAATACCTGCTCTACGGCTCGGTTCGGAAGAACGCGCCGCCCATGCCGGGCGGGCTGAAGCTCGCCGACTTCAAGCTGCTGATACCGGAGGACATGGACGCCTATCTCGCCAGTCGCAAGGACTTCAATTCGCAGTGGAACAACATGCTCGGCCTGCTGTGAGCACCGCAAGCGGCGTGCAGGAGCGGCCGGGCGCGCAGGCGATCCGGTCGCGCTCCTGGATCCCCTCCGGCCAGGCGGTCGCCGGGATCATCGTCATCCTGGTGACAGCGGCGCTGGTCGCCTACCCGATCTACTATCTCCTGCAGGCGTCGCTGGACGTCGGCGAGCCGGATGTCCGGCCGCCGACCGCCTATGGCCTCGACAACTACGCGACGCTGCCGCGCTACTCGCAGATCATGCTCAACACCCTCTACGTCTCCTTCGCGGCGACGGTGATGGCGCTGGTCTTCGGGTTCGTCACCGCCTGGATCCTGAACCGCACCGAGGTGCCCTTCCGGCGCACGCTGGAGCAGGCCATGGCGGTGCCCTACTACGTGACGCCACTGCTCGGCGCGCTCGCCTGGAGCCTGCTGGGCGCGCCGCAGAGCGGGCTGATCAACCAGCTCTGGCGCGCCCTGGGCGGCGAGGGCGCCATCATCAACATCGCCAGCCCGCTCGGCATCGCCTGGGTGATGGCGCTGTTCGAGGGCTCCGTCGCTTTCGTCATGATCGGCGCGGTGATGAAGTCGATGGACCCCGCCCTGGAGGAGGCCTCGCAGGTGATGGGCGCGGGGCGCCTGCGCACCATGCTGCGCATCACCCTGCCGCTGGTCACGCCGGGCGTGCTGGGCGCCGCGATCTTCGTTTTCGCCGAGATGCTCGGCTCCTTCTCGGCCGCCCTGGTGCTGGGCACGCCGAGCCGCTTCTACGTGATCACCACCGCGATCTACCAGCTCGTTGCGCAATACCCGCCGCGCATCCCGCTGGCGGCGGCGATGGGTGTCTCGCTCTTCGCGGTGATGTTCGTCATGCTGTTCATCTACCGCCGCATCGTCGCGCGCCGCAGCTACGTCACCGTGACCGGCAAGGCCTTCCGGCCGCGGCTGGCCGATGTCGGCCCGCTGCGCTGGGTGCTCTTCGCCATCTGCGCCACCTATGTGCTGCTCTCGGTCGTGCTGCCGATGCTGACGCTGATCTACGCTTCGTTGCAGCACCTGACGGCGATCGTCCCTTCCGCCGCCAACTTCACGCTGGACAATTTCCGCAGCGTGCTGTCGCAGAACGCCATCCGCCACGCCATCACCAACAGCCTGCTGCTCGGCGTGATGACGGCGACCATCGGCGTCGCGCTCACCGGGCTGATCGCCTGGCTGGTCCACCGCAGCCGCATCCCCGGTCGCGGCCTGCTGGAATACGCGGCGATGTTCCCGCAGGCGGTGCCGCGCCTGGTCTTCGCCTTCGGCATGATGTGGGCCTGGCTGGTCTTCCCGGTCCCGATCTACGGCACCTTGTGGGTGCTGCTGATCGCCTATGTCACGGTCTTCCTGCCGCTCGGCCTGCGCACCATCTCCAGCGTGCTGATGCAGGTGGACAAGAGCCTGGAGGAATGCGGCGAGGTCTGCGGCGCCTCCTGGGGCTACCGCATGCGCACCATCACCATGCCGCTGCTGCGCCCCGGCCTGCTGGCGGCCTGGATGCTTCTCTTCATCGCCAGCGTGCGCGAGCTCGGCGCCTCCATCCTGCTGATGGGCCCGCACTCGCAGGTGCTGACGCCGGCCATCGTCGAGGCCTGGTTCACCAACAGCTCCGAGCGGACCGCCGCCATGGCGCTGATCCAGACCTTCGTCGTCGGCCTGGCCATGGCGTTCTTCTTGATCGTGACGCGCCGCATGGCGCGCCAGGGAGGGTGACGGCTGATGCCGAGCAACGCGCCTGCGGCCCATATCGAGGTCGAGGATCTCGAGATCCACTACGGGCCGGTCGCCGCCGTGGGCCCGGTGAGCTTCTCCGTCCAGCCGGGCCAGCAACTCACGCTGCTCGGCCCCTCCGGCTGCGGCAAGACCACGACGCTGCGCGCCATCGCCGGACTGGAGCGGCCAAGCAGCGGCGCCATCCGCATCGGCGGCGAGACCATGTATTCCTCCGCCAGGGGCATCAACCTGCCGGCCGAGCGGCGCGGCCTGTCCATGGTGTTCCAGTCCTACGCGATCTGGCCGCACATGACGGTCTACGACAATGTCGCCTATGGCCTGCGGGTGCGGCGCAAGAGCCGCGCCGAGGTCGAGGAGAAGGTGCGCCGGGCGCTCGACCTGGTGCAGATGGGCCAATATGCCGACCGCCACGCCTCGCAGCTCTCCGGCGGGCAGCAGCAGCGCGTCGCCCTGGCCCGCGCCTGCGCCTTCTCGCCGAGCGTGCTGCTCTTCGACGAGCCGCTCTCCAACCTCGACGCCAAGCTGCGTGGCGACATGCGCATCGAGCTGCGCGAGCTGCAGCACCGCCTGGGCGTGACCTCGCTCTACGTCACGCACGACCTGGAGGAGGCGCTGGCCATGTCCGACCGCATCGTGGTGATGCGCGCTGGCAAGATCGAGCAGATCGGCCCGCCGGACGAGATCTACAACTATCCGCGCACCGCCTTCGTGGCCGATTTCGTCGGCTCCTCCAACCTGATCCGCGGCCGCCTGCGCCCCGACCTGGCGCGCGACGGGCTGATCGCGCTGGAATCCGAGGGCGGCCACATCGTCCATGGCGTCGCGCATGGCCGCCCGGCCGGGGCGGAGCCGGTGCTCTCCGTGCGGACGGTGCACCTGCGGCTCGTCACCGGGCGCCCGGACGGAGGAGGGGCGAACGGGGCCGCCAATGGGGCGGCGGGCGAGGAGCCGGTGAATGTCTGGCCCGTCACGGTGCGCCGCTCGGTCTTCCTGGGCGACCTCACCGAATTGCATGTCGCCTGGGGCGGGCGGGAGCTGGTGGTGCGCTGCAGCGGGCGGGCCGATGTCGGCGAGGGCCAGCCCGCCTTCCTCTCGGCCGACCCGCGCCACTGCGTCCTGCTGGAGGCGGCCTGACCTCCTTCACCCGTGCGGGCGCCGCGATGGCGGCTCCCGCTCTTCCGCTTTTGCGGGCATTCTCCCTCCCGACCGACGATCCCGCCGGGCCGGATGGCGCAGGCTTCCCCTCGCGCCCTCTTCCTGGCCCGCCGCTGCGAATGGAGCCTGAGCATGACGAAATCGCCGCACGACCTCTCCGCCGCGCTCCCCGGCATCTCGGGCATCCTGGTCACGCCCCTCGACGCGGAGGATCGGCCCAACCCGGCCCGGCTGCGGCCGGTGGTGGACCGCGCGGTGCAGGCCGGCGTCCACATCCTGGTCGCCAATGGCAATACCAGCGAGTTCTACAGCCTCAGCACCGCCGAGGCCGAGGCCATGGTGCATGGCGCGGCCGAGCAGATCGGCGGCCGCGTGCCGCTGGTGGCCGGTGTCGGCCGCAGCATGCCGGATGCGCTGAAGCTGGCCCGCGCCTCCGCCGCCGCCGGCGCCACGGGGCTGATGGTGCACCAGCCGCCCGACCCCTTCGTCGCACCGCGCGGCGTCGTCACCTATGTGCAGCGGGTCGCCGAGGCCGGCGGCGGGTTGCCGATCGTCCTCTATCTGCGCAATGACGGCATCGGCCTCGACGCCATCGAGGCGCTCTGCGCCATCCCCGAGGTGGTGGGGGTGAAATGGGCCTCGCCGACGCCGCTGCGCCTGGCGGAGGCGATCCGCCGCACCGATCCGCGCATCGTCTGGGTGGGCGGCCTGGCGGAGACCTGGGCGCCGCCGCTCTGCGCCGTCGGCGCGCGCGGCTTCACTTCCGGGCTGATCAATGTCTGGCCGGAGCACTCCGTGGCCATCCACGCGGCGCTCGAGGCCGGCGACTATGGCAAGGCGCGCCGCCTGATCGACCGCATAGCCCCCTTCGAGGCGCTGCGCAGCGAGGAGGGCAATGGCACCAATGTCTCCGTGGTGAAGGCCGCGCTGGCCCTGGCGGGCCATGATTGCGGCCATGCCCGCCCACCCGCCGCCTGGCCGCTGAGCCCGGCGCAGCAGAACCGGCTGGCCGGCCTGATGGGGGAATGGGGGCTCACCGGGGCTTTCGCCACCGCCGGCTGAGGCCCGCTCCCGCGGCCCGGGCTGCCGTCCGGGCCGGCTTCCACCGATCCAGAAAGGCAGAGGCATGTCCCCGGAGATTCTCGCCCAGCTCGCCCCGACCGGCGTGCTGCGCGCCGGCATCAACCTGAGCAACTTCCTGCTGGTGACCGGCCGTGGCCCCGCCGGCGAGCCGCAGGGCGTGGCGCCCGACATGGCACGCGCCATCGCCGACCGGCTCGGCGTGCCAGTGCGCTATGTGCCCTATCCACGCCCCGGTGAGCTGGCCGATGCCGCCGGTACCGGCGCCTGGGACATCGGGCTGATCGGCGCCGAGCCGCAGCGGGCCGAGAAGATCGCCTTCAGCCCCGCCTATTGCGAGATCGAGGCGAGCGTCCTGGTACCCGCCGGCTCGCCGCTTACCAGCCTCGCGGAGATCGACCGGCCCGGCCTGCGCATCGCCGTCGCCGCCCGCTCGGCCTATGACCTCTGGCTGGAGCGCAACATCCGCCATGCCACCCTGGTGCGGACGGAGAGCATCGACAGCTCCTTCACCCGCTTCGTGGAGGAGGGGCTGGAGGCATTGGCCGGGCTGCGCCCGCGCCTGCTGAGCGATGCCGAGGCGCTTCCTGGCGCGCGCATCCTGGAAGGGCGCTTCATGGCCGTGCAGCAGGCCATCGGCACCGCGCGCGCCAACACGGCCGGCGCCGCCTTCCTGCGCGACTTCGCCGAGGAGGCCAAGGCCAGCGGCCTCGTCGCCGAACTGATCGCGCGGCACGGCGTGCGTGGCCTCTCGGTGGCGCCGGCGGCCTGAGAGCCGGAGAAAAGCTTGGGGGAGTGAACTCCCCCAAACCCCCTCCTTTTTCTGCAAGTTTCCAGTCACGCCAGTGGCAAGGGCAGCTCCTCCCGCCGCCGTCGCCGGGGCTGCTTCAGCCCCGGCGTGAGCGCTCCCCGCTCGCGCGACCAAACTGACAGAAAAAAGAAGAGGGGGTCCGGGGGAGAATTCATTCTCCCCCGGTTCGTCCTCGGCCGACATTGAGGACAGGCCTGAGCGGTGGCGTGGGCATCGGCCGCGCCAATACCTGGCATTGGCCATCGGCCGGTTCAGGAGAGGACTTCGCGGGCGCATATCAGCGCCACCGGCGGGCAGAACCGCCAATCGAAGAACCCTCTCAGGACACTCCATCATGAAGATCACCCGCGCACTCGCCGCCGCCTTAGCGCTCGCCACCATGGCCGGCGTCGCCCAGGCCCAGGAGCCTCTGACCGTTACCGGCTATGGCGAGAACTTCGCGGTTCGTTATGCAGACGACTACACCGGCAACATTGTCGGTGGCGGCTACGCGCATTTCGTGAACCAGGGCCAGGAGACGCAGATCGCCTATGCCAATCCCCGTCTGGGGCGGCATTCCCCGGGCATTCCGGTGGACCTGGGCGGCGACGAGGACGTCGCCTACCTCCCCCAGCCGGCTGCCCCGACCAGGCTAGCCACGCGCTGAGCAAGCGACCGCCGCTTCCCCCACTCCCATGCGCCAGGGCTGCCGCAAGACGGCCCTGGCGTCCTTGCACAGGCCCCCTTTCCGGCGGGCGCCAGCGCGATAAGCCTTCCAGGCTTCAGCTTGGCCACAGAGGGAAGTTGACTTTTCCGTGATCGATGCCGCATGACGGGTCGTTCCCGCCCGGAAGGTTCGGATGCCCCCCTCCCGCTTCCTCCCCGCCATCGTCGCACTCTTCCTTGCTCTCGCCCCGCTCGGCCCTGTTTTCGCCGGCCCCTCTGCCGAGGCATCCGCCGCCCCTGAAGCTCCGGCCGGCATCGCCCCGCCCGCCGCGGAAGCGCCCCTGACGGCGAGCCCGGAGCCGCCGGCCCCGGCGCTGCGCTCCCGGCGGCATTCCTGGCCCGGCTATTTCGGCCGTTTCTTCGCCACCCAGGTCACCCAGCAACAGGGCGAGATCCTGCTGCGCGCCGGCCAGATCGAGAGTGTCTATCGCAATATCCGCGAGGGCCGGCACTTCTACCTGACGCGCGCGGCGGCGGAGCGGGAGGTCCTCTACTTCATGCCGCCCAGCGGGGAGGACGAGGCCGCCTTCATCCGCCAGGCCCGGGCCGCCGGCGTCGAGGTGCTGGTGGAGGAGAACAGCTGGGCGGCCCGGCTGGGCAGCGCCCTGCAGGCCGTCCTGCTGGTGCTGATCCTGGCGGCGGCCATCGCGCTGGTCGTGCTGTTCCAGTCGCGCGGCCTCGCCGGGCTGCGCGCGCTGTTCCGCCGCCGCTTCCAAAAGGCGCCCGCCGCGAGCCTGCCGCCCGTCACCTTCGCCGATGTCGCTGGCCAGGAGGCGGCGAAGGAAAGCCTGCGCGAGATCGTGGACTTCCTCCGCCAGCCCGCCCGCTATGACGACCTCGGCGCCCGCGTGCCGAAGGGCGTGCTGCTGGAAGGCGATCCCGGCAACGGCAAGACCCTGCTGGCGCGCGCCGTGGCGGGCGAGGCGAACGTCCCCTTCCTCTTCGCCTCCGGCTCCGAATTCGTGGAGATGTATGTCGGCCTCGGCGCCCGGCGCGTGCGCGACCTGTTCGAGCGCGCCCGCCGCCATCCCGCCGCCATCGTCTTCATCGACGAGATCGACGTGGTCGGCCGCGCCCGCTCCGCCGGGGCGCGCGGCGGCGGCGAGCAGGAGCACGACCAGACCATCAACCAGCTCCTCACCGAGTTGGACGGCTTCGAGCGCGCCGGCAACATCGTCCTGATCGCCGCCACCAACCGCGCCGATGTGCTGGACCCGGCGCTGGTGCGCCCCGGCCGCATCGACCGCCGCGTCTTCGTCCCGAACCCCGATGTGCGCAGCCGCGAGGCCATCCTCGACGTGCATGCGCGCAAGGTCCGCCTCGGCAAGACGGTGAGCCTCGCCGAGGTGGCGCGCATGACGCCCGGCTTCTCCGGCGCCGACCTCGCCAATGTGCTGAACGAATCCGCGCTGCGCGCCTCGCGCATCGGCAAGCCGGCCGTCGACATGGACGACATCCGCTCCGTCATGGACAGGATTCTGCTCGGCGAGAAGCGCCCCTCCGGCGCCATGGAGGAGGCGGAGCGGCGCATCGTCGCCTATCACGAGGCCGGGCACGCCATCGCCGCGCTGCGCACCAAGGGGGCCGACCCGGTCCGCCGTGCCACCATCGTGCCGCGCGGCCGCTCGCTCGGCGCCGTGCTGCAGACGCCCGACAGGGACCGCCACCTCTGGAGCCGCGGCCATATCGAAGGCCGCCTGACGGTGCTGATGGCGGGCCGCGCCGCCGAGGAGATCATCCTCGAGGCGGAGGAGGTCACCGGCGGCGCCTCGGGCGACATCCAGCAGGCGACGCGCATCGCCCGCGAGATGATCGGCCGCTTCGGCCTGAGCCCCGAGATGGGCTGCCTCGACGTGCTGGGCGACGGGCGCGCGCCCCAGGCCTCCGGCGAGACCATGGCGAAGCTCGACCGCCTGGTGGCGCAGGAGATCCAGGCGGCCGCGCAGCGCGCCCATGCCATCCTGGAGGCCGAGCGCGCCGCGCTGGACGGCCTCGCCGCGCGCCTGCTGGCGGAGGAGACGCTGACCGGCGAGGAGGTGGTCGCCACCGTCGAGGCCGCCGCGGCGCAGCCCGCCAATGACCGCGAGGGCATCGCCGAAGTCGCCTGATCCCGCCTTGCGTTTGTGTTGACACACCATCGCCCTCAATCGCCGGCGTGGCCATCCGGCCGCTTGGCTGCGCGGCATAAGCCGCGGCGCCCGTTCGGGCGCTCGGCTGGCTACGCCAGCCGCCAATCAGGACGAGACTCGGGACACAGACTGGGCGGTATGAGGCGGTTGCGCCGGCGGCGCAGGGGCGTTGAATGGCGGGGCAAGCCTGCGAAGGATTCCCCGCCGATGCCCGACCTCCAGACCGACTCCCGCACCGATCCCGAGATGGCCGCCTTCCAGCGGATGATGGATGCGCGCGCGCGGGACTTCCCGCCGATCCGGCTGGAGCGGCCCTTCGACGCCGCCCGCGCCAGCAACGACGCGCTGAACCTGACGCTCGGCGGCGGCCCGGAGATGGCCGAGAGCCGCGACATCTGGCTGCCGGTGCGCGGCCGCCGCATCGCCTGCCGCCTGCACCGCCCGGTCACCGCCGCCGGTCCCCTGCCGGTGCTGGTCTATCTGCATGGCGGCGGCTGGGTCTGGAACAGCATCGACACGCATGACCGCACCATGCGCCACTATGCCGCCGCCTCCGGCTGCGCGGTGCTCGGCCCGGACTACGCGCTGAGCCCGGAGGCGGTCTTTCCCCAGGCGCTGGAGGAATGCGCCGGCGTGGCGCGGCTGCTGGCCGCGCGCGGCGCCGAATGGGGGTTGGATGCCACGCGGATGGCGCTGGGCGGCGATTCCGCCGGCGCCAACCTCGCCCTCGGCGCCGCCCTGCTGCTGCGCGAGCAGGCGCCGGAGATCGCCCTGCGCGGCCTGCTGCTCGGCTACGGCGTCTATGACTGCCGCTTCGACACCTCCTCCTACGAGGAATTCGCCGAGGGCTACGGCCTGACGCGGGAGCGGATGCGCTTCTACTGGGACTGCTACGCGCCGCAGCAGGCGGACCGCTTCAGCCCCTTCGCCGCGCCGCTGCGCGCCGACCTGCGCGGCCTGCCGCCGGTGCACATGACGCTGACCGAGCTGGACGTGCTGGCCAGCGAGAACTTCGCCATGGAGGAGCGGCTGCGCGCGGCGGGGGTGGCGGTGGAGGCGGCGCTGTTCCGCGGCACGGTGCACGGCTTCCTGCGTGCCGCCGGCCATGTCGCCGCCGCCGACCGCGCCCTGACCGAGGCCGGCGCCTGGTTGCGGCGCGTCACCGCTTAAGGGAAACCCGATCGGAGCGGCCGCCCCGGCCGGAAAGCCGGATTCGGGCGGCCGCTGTAACAGCCCGGCAGCCCGTTTCCGCCCGGGCACGGACCCTGCGATTCCAGAGAGGCTCATCGCCATGCCGGACCTGACCCAACTCGCCCTGTACTTCGCCGCGGCCTTGCTGCTCGCCGTCACGCCCGGCCCGGGCATCTTCTACGTCGCCGCGCGCACGCTGGCGGGCGGTCGTGCGGAAGGCGTGGCCTCCAGCTTCGGCACCGGGCTGGGCGGCATGGTCCACGTCCTCGCCGGCAGCCTGGGCGTGTCCGCCCTCGTGCTCGCCAGCGCGGAGCTCTTCACCGCATTGAAGCTGATCGGTGCGGCCTATCTGATCTGGATCGGCTTTCGCACCTTCCAGGCCGCCCGCCGGGAGGCACTGACGGTCTTGCAGGGTGGGTCCGTGGCACCGCCGGTCGGGCCGCGGCGGGCGTTTCGGGAAGGCGTGCTGGTCGAGGCGCTGAACCCGAAGACGGCCGCCTTCTTCCTGGCCTTCGTTCCGCAGTTCGTGGACCCGGCCGAAGGCCATGTCGCCCTGCAATTCGTGGTGCTCGGCTTCGTGTCGGTGGCGCTCAACACCCTCGCCGACATCGTGGTCGCCTTCGCGGCGAGCGGCATCCGGGAAGGCGCGGCAGCCCGTCCCGCCCTGGTCCGCCGCCTGCGGGAGGCGTCGGGAGGCGCGATGGTCGCGCTGGGCATCGGCCTCGCCCTGGCGAAGCGCCCCGCGACCTAATGGCCGCGCTGCGCTGCTCTCCAACCTGCCAGGGCCGGCACCCGCAATCAGGGCACTCGCCTTTGTTCTCAGTGGCCAGCTGATCCGCTTCGTCCGCGGCAAATGCAGCGAACTTCGCGGGCAGGGCACCAGCGCCGGGGAGGGCGCAAAAAAAGCCCGGCGGGCACTGGTCCCGCCGGGCTTCACATGATCTCCGAAGGCTGTCGCCGCGGTGCGGCGAATGCCCTCAGGTGTTCATCGCGTCGAAGAAGTCCTGGTTGGTCTTGCTGTACTTCAGCTTGTCCAGCAGGAACTCCATCGAGTCCTGGGTGCCCATCGGGTTCAGGATGCGGCGCAGCACCCACATCTTGGTCAGGGTCGGCCGGTCGATCAGCACCTCCTCGCGGCGGGTGCCGGACTTGGTGATGTCGATCGCCGGGAAGACGCGCTTGTCCGAGAGCTTGCGGTCGAGGATCACCTCGGAATTGCCGGTGCCCTTGAACTCCTCGAAGATCACCTCGTCCATGCGGCTGCCGGTGTCGATCAGCGCGGTCGCGATGATGGTCAGCGAGCCGCCTTCCTCGATGTTGCGCGCCGCGCCGAAGAAGCGCTTCGGCCGCTGCAGGGCGTTGGCGTCCACGCCGCCGGTCAGCACCTTGCCCGAGGAGGGCACGACCGAGTTGTAGGCACGGCCGAGGCGGGTGATGCTGTCGAGCAGGATGACGACGTCGCGCTTGTGCTCGACCAGGCGCTTGGCCTTCTCCAGCACCATCTCCGTCACCTGCACGTGGCGGGTGGCCGGCTCGTCGAAGGTGGAGGCCACGACCTCGCCGCGCACGGTGCGCGCCATGTCCGTCACTTCCTCCGGCCGCTCGTCGATCAGCAGCACGATCAGGAAGACGTCGGGGTGGTTCACGCTGATGCTGCGGGCGATGTTCTGCAGCATCACGGTCTTGCCGGTGCGCGGCGGCGCGACGATCAGCGCGCGCTGCCCCATGCCGATCGGCGCCACCAGGTCGATGACGCGGGAGGTGTAGTCCTTCTGCGCCCCCTTCGCGACGTTCTCGGCCTGCGGGTTCTCCATCTTCAGCTGGCGCGTCGGATAGAGCGGCGTGAGGTTATCGAAGTTGATGCGGTGCCGCAGCGCCTCGGGCGGCTCGAAATTGACGGTGTTGACCTTCAGCAGCGCGAAGTAGCGCTCCCCGTCCTTCGGCGCGCGGATCTGCCCTTCCACCGTGTCGCCAGTGCGCAGGGCAAAGCGGCGCACCTGGGCGGGGGAGACGTAGATGTCGTCGGGGCCGGGCAGGTAGTTCGACTGCGGCGAGCGCAGGAAGCCGAAGCCATCGGGCAGGATTTCCAGGGTGCCGTCGCCGTGGATGGCCTGATCGTTCTCCGCCAGTTGCTTCAGGATCGCGAACATCATGTCCTGCTTGCGCAGGATGGAGGCGTTCTCGATCTGGAGGGACTCGGCAAAGGCGAGCAGGTCAGAGGGGCTTTTGGCCTTGAGTTCAGAAAGGTGCATGGGTCGGACGCATTCCGTTCCGGCGGAGAGCAGGGGGACATTTCCGAGGCCACGCAGGAGATTCCGCCTGCAAGGCGGGGCCGCGCACGCTTCGCGGCCGGCCATGTCCCAGATAAGGAGGAGGGAGTCTCGGCGCCAGTTCGGGTGAAAGCCCGTTTGTCGCCAGGACGGGAAGTGGCGGGACGCTACGAGGAACCTTCCCCTCCCGTCAATGGTGCAAA
The DNA here is from genome assembly GCA_035565935.1 of Roseomonas sp. Taxonomy (GTDB): domain Bacteria; phylum Pseudomonadota; class Alphaproteobacteria; order Acetobacterales; family Acetobacteraceae; genus Pseudoroseomonas. The sequence continues at coordinate 9,326 of DATMRU010000068.1, read as the reverse complement.
TGGGGGTTTCGGGGGCTCCGTCAAGCTTTTCCCGAAGTTTTTTGCGCTCGCGCGCGAGGGGAAGGCCGGCGGAAGCAATTCCCCTCGGCGGGGGACCGAAGGCAAGCCTGCCCTCAAAGGAGTTGGGGAAGTGAACTCCCCCAAACCCCCTCCTTCTCCTGCGAGTTTCCGGTCATCGCTGGCGCCGGGGCTGCTTCAGCCCCGGCGCCAGCGCTTCCCGCCCGCACGACAAAAACTGACAGAAAGAAGAAGAGGGGTCCGGGGGAGAATTCCTTCTCCCCCGGCTTTTTGCCCCACCGTCAGAACGGCTTCACGATTACCATGATGACGATCAGGACCAGCAGCACGGTCGGCACTTCGTTCATCGCCCGCCAGTAGCGCTCGGAGTGGCGCCGCTGGTCGGCCAGGAAGTCCTTCCGGGCATAGCCGAGGTGGTGGTGGAACACTGTCATGCCGATGAAGCCGGTCATTTTGGCGTGCCACCAGCCCGCGCTCCAGTCCACCACGCCCGGCGTCAGCACCAGGCTCACGCCGAAGGTCCAGGCGGCGATCATCGCCGGGTTCATGATGCCGCGCAGCAGGCGGCGCTCCATCACCTTGAACAGCTCGCTCTGCGCCGAGCCCGGCTCGGCCGGCGTGTGGTAGACGAAGAGGCGCGGCAGGTAGAACAGCCCCGCCATCCAGGCGATGACCGAGATCAGGTGCAGCGCCTTGATCCAGGGATACCAGGGGCCGAGGAAATCGAAGGTCATCCGTCAAGTCCCAGCAGGAAGTCCCAGCAGGCCTGGCAGTTCCGCCATCCGCCGGAAGGGTTCCGCGCCCTGGGAGGCCAGCAGCGCCGGGTGCATCTCCCCGGCATAGGCCAGCACGCGGCAGCCCGCGGCGATGCCGGCGCGGATGCCGGGCAGGCTGTCCTCCACCACCACGCAGTCCTTGGGCGCGGCGCCGCAGGCCGCGGCGGCGGCCAGGTAGAGGTCGGGATAGGGCTTGGGCCGGTCCACATCCTCGAAGGAGAAGACCCGCCCGGCGAAGGCTGCCTCCAGCCCCAGCCGCGCCAGCTTGGCGGCCAGCTCGCTGCGCGAGGAATTGGAGGCGCAGGCGCAGGGCAGCCCGGCCGCCACCACCGCCCGCAGCGCCTCGATGGCGCCTTCCACCGCCACCACGTCCACCGCCATGCGCTCGGTCAGGCGGCGGGACATCTCGGCCGGCCAGCTGTCCGGCAGCCGCCCGTACTGCGCCTCGATCACCGGCACCATGTCCGGCACCGCGCGGCCGAGGAAGATGCGGCGGCTTTCCTCCGGGGTGATGAACCAGCCGCGCTCCGCCAGGTCCTCCGACACCACGATGGCGGCCAGGGCCTCGCTGTCGGCCAGCACGCCGTCGCAGTCGAAGAGCACGGCGGCGGGGCGGGCGGGGAGGGGGCGCATCAGACGCCCACCCCGGTCACCATGGCCCGGGCGCGGGCATGCGGGCAGTCGGCATAGGCCTTGGGGCACTGCCGGGCACCGGCGAAGGAGCAGAGCCGCCGCTCGCCCTCACGCACCCGCCGCACCAGCGCCGCCAGGGCCTCGATGAAGGCCGGGTCGCTGTTCTGCGCCGGCACGCGGAAATAGCCGGGCAGGCCGAGCTTGTGCGCCAGCTCGCCATATTCGACGTCCAGCTCCACCAGCGTCTCGGAATGCTCGGAGACGAAGGCGATCGGGCAGACCAGCACCGCCACCCCGTCCTTTGCGGCCTGCGCCAGCGCCTCCTCGGTCGAGGGCCCGATCCATTTCTGCGGCGTCACGCGGGACTGGTAGCAGATCGCATGGTCCAGCCCCTCCAGGCCGAGCCGCTCCGCCACCGCCGCGACGCTGCGCTCCACCTGCCATTGATAGGGGTCGCCACGTTTGACGATGCTCTCCGGCAGCCCATGCGCCGAGAACAGGATGCGCAGCGGCACGCCCGCGGGCAGTTCCGCCCGTGCCTTGTCGTAGGCCGTGCGCACCAGAGCGGCGGTGGCGCCTGCGAAGCCCTCGTCGGAATGCCAGCAGCACAGCACGCGGGTCGGCCGCAACAGCCCGATCCGGGCGCAGGTCGCCTCCCAGTCCTCCACCGAGGAGCCGGTGGTGGTGGTGGAATACTGCGGATAGAGCGGCAGCAGCAGGATCTCGTCGGCGCCCCAGTCCTTCACCTGCCGCGCGGCCTCCTCCGCGAAGGGGTGCCAGTAGCGCATGGCGATGAAGCAGCGCGCCTCCACCGCCTCCCCGGCCAGCGCCGCCTCCAGCGCCCGCGCCTGCCCCTCGGTCAGCTCCAGCAGCGGCGACCGGCCGCCGAGGATGGCGTAGTTCTCGCTCGCCGCCCGGGTCCGCCGCGCGGCGATGAATTTGCCGAGCCAGGGCCGGATGAAGCCCGGCACCCGCAGGATGGCGGGGTCGGTGAAGAGATTCTCCAGGAAGGGCCGCACCGCCTCGGGGGCGTCGGGCCCCCCGAGGTTGAACAGCACGATGGCGAGGCGGGGGCGGGGTTCGGGGGGCATCTCCGGGAGATGCCACGCACAAGCCCCGGGTCAAGCCTCGCGCCGATGAATTCCCGCCAGGATTCCCGCCGGGAATTCCCACGGCAGCGCTTCCGGCCCGGCCCCGGGAATGGCAGGATAGGGCCCCCGCCGCCCGCGCTTTTCCTTGTTCTGCCGGCCGCGCCTGCCTAGGTGGGGGCGTGAACGGCTTCGCAGACCTCCTGACATGACGGAAAAGAACAACACCGCGATGAACGACCAGACCCCCGCCCCGGAGACCTCCGCCGACGCCGCCCTGGGGAATGTCCCGGGCGAGACCCCGGCGAATGGCCAGGCCACCCAGCCCACGCCGGAGCAGCCTGCCGACGCCCTGGCCCGTATCGCCGAGCTGGAGGCCGAGCTGGCGCAGATGAAGGACCGCTGGCTGCGCGCGGAGGCCGAGATGCAGAACCTGCGCGCCCGCACCAAGCGCGAGGTGGAGGATGCCCGCCAGTACGCGGTGCAGAAATTCGCCCGCGACGTGGTCGAGGCGGCCGAGAACCTGCGCCGCGGCCTCGACGCCCTGCCCGCCCCGCAGGAGGGCGAGGCCGAGCTGCTGACCAAGCTGCGCGGCGGCTTCGAAGGGGTGGAGCGCGCCTTCCTGGCCCTGCTGGAGCGCAACGGCATCACCCGCCAGGACGCCACCGGCAAGCCCTTCGACCCCGAGCTGCACCAGGCCATGGCGCAGCAGCCGCCGCCGGAGGGCGTCGCCGCCGGCACCGTGCTGCAGGCCTGGACGCCGGCCTGGATGCTGAACGGCCGCCTGCTGAAGCCCGCCATGGTGGTGGTGGCCGGCGAGGGCATCTCCGAGACCGCGTGAGCACCTCCGGCAAGCCCTTCCTGGCCGGGCCACGCCTGGTCCTCCCCGCCGAGCTTCCGGCGCTGCGGGCGCTCAACAACCGCCATGTCCCGGCGGTGAACGCGCTCACCCTGCCGGAGCTGGCGGCGCTGGTGGAAGGCGCCCTGCTGGCCCTGGCGGCCTGGGAGGGCGCGGAGCCCCGCGCCCTGCTGCTCGCCTTCGGCCCCGAGGGCCCGGCGCGCGGCCCCAACCATGCCTGGATCCGCACCCACGCCCCCGGGGGCGCCTCTGGGGCCGCCTATATCGACCGCATCGTGGTAGATGCCCCCGCCCGGGGCCGCGGCCTCGGCCGGGTGCTCTACACGGCATTGGCGGAGCAGGCGGCCGTGGCCGGCCTCACCACCCTGGGCTGCGAGGTGAACCTCGACCCGCCCAACCCGGAGAGCCTGGCCTTCCACACCCGCCTCGGCTTCCGCCGGCTGGGCGAGGCCACCGACCCGCGCAACGGAAAGCGGGTGGCCTACCTCGCCTGCCCGGTTGCACAATTCTTGCGCAGTGCCGCAATGCCGCCCTTGTCGGGCGCCGCGCGGCTCAATACATCCCAGTCACAGTCGCCCGGCGCGTCCAGCCTGCCGGGTGACCCCCCTATCACCCGCCTGATGAGCAAGGGGATGGTTGCGGTGCCGCAGCACAGGGCCGCCCCCATCCGCCGCAGAGGAGAACTCGCATGAGCAAAGTCATCGGCATTGACCTGGGCACCACGAACAGCTGCGTCGCCATCATGGAAGGCGGCGATGTGAAGGTGCTGGAGAACGCCGAGGGCGCGCGCACCACGCCGTCGATGGTCGCCTTCTCGAAGAACGGCGAGCGCCTGGTCGGCCAGGCCGCAAAGCGGCAGGCCGTGACCAACCCGACCGACACGCTCTATGCCGTGAAGCGCCTGATCGGCCGCCGCTTCGACGACGCGACGGTGAAGAAGGACGTCGATCTCGTCCCTTACAAGATCGTGCGCGCCGACAACGGGGATGCCTGGGTGGAGGCTGGCGGCCAGAAGATGGCCCCGCAGCAGATCAGCGCCTATGTCCTCGGCAAGATGAAGGAGACGGCCGAGAACTATCTCGGCGAGAAGGTGACGCAGGCCGTCATCACCGTCCCCGCCTACTTCAACGACGCCCAGCGCCAGGCCACCAAGGAAGCCGGCCAGATCGCCGGCCTCGAGGTGCTGCGCATCATCAACGAGCCGACCGCCGCCGCCCTCGCCTATGGCGAGGACAAGAAGCACTCCGGCACCATCGCGGTCTATGACCTCGGTGGCGGCACCTTCGACATCTCGATCCTCGAGATCGGCGACGGCGTCTTCGAGGTGAAGTCCACCAACGGCGACACCTTCCTGGGCGGCGAGGACTTCGACCAGCGCGTCATCGACTACCTGGCCGACGAGTTCAAGAAGGAGAACGGCATCGACCTGCGCGGCGACAAGCTCGCCCTGCAGCGCCTCAAGGAGGCCGCCGAGAAGGCGAAGATCGAGCTCTCCTCCGCCAAGCAGACCGAGATCAACCTGCCCTTCATCACCGCCGACGCGACCGGCCCGAAGCATCTGGTGCTGCAGCTGACGCGCGCGAAGCTGGAGGCGCTGGTCGATGACCTCGTGCAGCGCACCCTGGAGCCCTGCCGCAAGGCGCTGAAGGATGCCGGCCTCAACGCCGGCGAGATCGACGAGGTGATCCTGGTCGGCGGCATGACCCGCATGCCCAAGGTCATCGAGGCGGTGAAGCAGTTCTTCGGCAAGGAGCCCGCCCGCAACGTCAACCCGGACGAGGTCGTCGCCATCGGCGCCGCCATCCAGGGCGGCGTGCTGAAGGGCGAGGTGAAGGATGTCCTGCTGCTCGACGTGACCCCGCTCTCGCTGGGCATCGAGACCCTGGGCGGCGTCTTCACCCGGCTGATCGACCGCAACACCACGATCCCGACCAAGAAGTCGCAGACCTTCTCGACGGCCGACGACAACCAGACCGCGGTCACCATCAAGGTGTTCCAGGGTGAGCGCGAGATGGCGGCCGACAACAAGCTGCTCGGCAACTTCGACCTGCAGGGCATCCCGCCCGCCCCGCGCGGCGTGCCGCAGATCGAGGTGACCTTCGACATCGACGCCAACGGCATCGTCTCCGTCAGCGCGAAGGACAAGGCCACCGGCAAGGAGCAGCAGATCAAGATCCAGGCCAAGTCCGGCCTGTCCGACGCCGATATCGAGCGCATGGTGAAGGAGGCTGAGGCCAATGCCGAGGCCGACAAGAAGCGGCGCGAGGCGGTGGAGGCCCGGAACCAGCTGGAGGCCCTGATCCACACGACCGAGAAGTCGCTGAAGGAGAACGGGGACAAGGTCGGCGCGGCCGAGAAGGGCGAGGCCGAGGCGGCCCTCGAAGCCGCCCGCAGCGCCCGCGACGGCGAGGATGCGGAGGCCATCCGCAGCGCCACCGAGCGCCTCTCCGCCGCGGCGATGAAGCTCGGCGAGGCGATCTACAAGGCCAGCCCGGCCGAGGGCGCGACGGCGGCCGAAGCCGCCCAGCCCGAGGGCAAGCCCGGCGAGAAGGTGGTGGACGCCGAGTTCGAGGAGGTCGACCCCACCAAGAAGAAGCCGGAGTGAGGCGACCGGTGGAGTTTCACTCCACGCGCTGACCTGCGGGCGCCCGGCTCCGGCGATGGAGCCGGGCGCATCTTCGTTCCGGAGCTTGGGGGACAGGCCACGTCATGGCCAAGAAGGACTACTACGAGACCCTGGGCGTAGCCCGGGATGCGGGCGAGGATGAGCTGAAGAAGGCTTATCGCAAGCTCGCCATGAAGTTTCACCCGGACCGCAATCCGGGCGACAAGGCCGCCGAGGCGAAGTTCAAGGACCTGAACGAAGCCTACGACGTGCTGAAGGATGCCGAGAAGCGCGCCGCCTATGACCGCTACGGCCATGCCGCCTTCGAGGGCGGGAGCGCCGGTCCGGGCGCCGGCGGCTTCAGCGGCGGTCCCTTCGGTGGGGGCGGCTTCGGCGGCGGCGGCGGCTTCGAGGACATTTTCGCCGAGATGTTCGGCCAGTTCGGCGCGGGCGGCGGTCGCCGCAGCACCGGCGCTGCCGCCGGCCGCGGCGCCGACCTGCGCTACGCGATGGATGTCTCGCTGGAGGAGGCCTTCGCCGGCGTCCGCAAGACCATCCGCGTCGCCACCTCCGTGCAGTGCGACGCCTGCGACGGCACCGGCGCCGAGGGCAAGAGCCAGGCGGCGCAGACCTGCCCGACCTGCGCCGGCGCCGGCAAGGTGCGCGCGCAGCAGGGCTTCTTCCTGATCGAGCGCACCTGCCCGACCTGCAACGGCACCGGCCGGGTGGTGAAGAACCCCTGCAAGGTCTGCGGCGGCGCCGGCCGGGTGCAGCGCGAGCGCACGCTCAACGTCACCATCCCGCCCGGCGTCGAGGACGGCACCCGCATCCGCCTCTCCGGCGAGGGCGAGGCCGGGCTGCGCGGCGCTCCGGCGGGCGACCTCTACGTGGACATCAGCATCCGCCCGCACGCCCTCTTCCAGCGGGACGGCGCCAACATCTACGTCCGCGTGCCGCTGCGCATGACCCAGGCGGCGCTCGGCGGCGCAGTGGAGGTGCCGACCATCGATGGCGGCCGCGCCCGCGTCACCATTCCCAGCGGCACCCAGACGGGCGACCAGTTCCGCCTGCGCGGCAAGGGCTTCTCCGTGCTGCGCTCCGCCGCGCGCGGCGACATGTACGTCCAGGTCGCGGTGGAGACGCCGCAGAACCTGTCGCCGCGCCAGCGCGAGCTGCTGGAGCAGTTCGAGAAGGAAGTCGGCCAGGGCGGCAACAGCAGCCCGGAGAGCGAGGGCTTCTTCGCCAAGGTGAAGGAGTTCTGGGACGGGCTCGGCCGCTGAGGGAAGTGCAGGGGGGAATGAATTCCCCCCTGAACCCCCCTTCTTTTCTTTTTGTCGGATAAAAAGAAGATGGGGGTCCGGGGGAATTCTTTCCCCCGGCCTTTTTTCTGCCTTCGAAGGGGTCCCTCACCATGACGCTCCGCATCGGCATCGCCGGCCTTTCCGGCCGCATGGGCCAGCTCCTCGCTGAGGAGGTCGCCGCCGCCGGTGCGACGCTCGCCGGCGGCATCGGCCGCAGCGGCGACGCGGCCGCCCTCTTCGCCGCCAGCGATGTGGTGATCGACTTCACCAACGCCGCCGCCGCCGAGGCCCATGCGGCCCTGGCCGCGCAGCATCGCAAGGCCTTCATCCTCGGCTCCTCCGGCCTCTCCGCCGCGCAGGAGGCCGCCGTCGCGCGCGCGGCGGACTCCGTCCCCATCGTCTATGCCGCCAATTTCGCGCCCGGCGTGAACCTGCTTTTCGCCCTCGCCGAGCGCATGGCCGCCGCCCTGCCGCCCGAGCAGTACGACGCCGAGATCGTCGAGATGCACCACCGCCAGAAGGTGGACGCCCCCTCCGGCACCGCCATCGGCCTCGGCCGCGCCGTCGCGCGCGGGCGCGGCAAGACGCTGGAGGAGGTCGGCCTGGAAAGCGGGCGCGACGGCCATACCGGCCCGCGCGGCACCGGCCCGATCGGCTTCGCCGCCCTGCGCGGCGGCCAGGTGGTGGGCGAGCACACCCTGCTCTTCGCCGCCGGCAGCGAGCACATCGCCCTCACCCACCGCGCCTTCGACCGCCGCGTCTACGCGACGGGCGCGGTGCGCGCCGCGCATTGGGCGGTGCGCCAGCCGCCCGGCCTCTACGACATGAAGCACGTGCTCGGCATGGGCTGAGGCAGGGCAGGGCGGAAGGCGAAACCCCATCCAGGGGCTGCTTGCATCCCTGCACCGGCCTCACCGGTGCGGGGGGATTGCGGAACACCGAAGCCCTTCTCCCGCCTGGAGCTCGCCCCCTGCCCCACAGGGGAAAGATTCTGGAACGGCGGGGGGAGCACGAAGAGCCGGTCAGGAACAGCCGCTTGGGGTGGACAGCGGTCTTAGCCTGATCGGGGAGCTTAAACTGCGCCCCAGCAGCACCACCCCGGCCGAGGCGAGCTGGACGAGAGCCGCAGCGGCGAAGAGCAGCACGCCTTCGCTGATCGAGAGGCCGGTCGCGCCGAGGTCGCGCAGCAGGCCGAAGGCGGCCGGCGCGAAGGCGTAGCCGGCCTGGCTGGTGGCCGTGACCAGGGCCACCACCCGCGCCACGTCGGCCGGGCGGAACTCGACCTGCGCGATGAGCGGCGGCAGCGAGGTAACGTTGCCGAGGCCCAGGCCGAACAGGGCGCAGCCCAGCAGCAGCAGCGGCACGGATGGCCCGGCGCACAGCAGCACGACCGAGCCGACCGCCTGCATCCCGGCATTGGCAGCGGCCACCACCCGCCGGTCCGCCCCCGGTGGCATCGCTGCCCCGAGCAGGAAGCGCCCGCCGATAGCGCAGGCCGTCGCCCCGCCCATGGTCAGGCCCGCGCCCCCGGCGCCAAGGGGCGGCACGAGGAGGGAGAACAGGTGCGCGACGAGGCCGATCTGCGCCACGAGCCCGAGTGTCGCGGCCGCCGCGAGCGTCAGGAAGCGCCGGTCCCGCCAGGGGTTTGCGAGGGGCGCCGCATCCGCCGTGCGCGGCGCCGCCGCGGCCGTGGCCGGCTGCATGGGAGCCGCGTCGCCGTCCGGCAGCAGGCCTATCCCCGCCGGGGTACGGCCGAGGTAGAGCCCCGACAACAGCCAGGCCACACTGACGGCGGCGGCGGCCACCAGCCCGGCCGCCGCCTGGAAGCCCAGGCCGGCGATGAGGGCGACCCAGAGCGGGGAGAAGATCACGCCGCCCATGCTGGCACCGTTGAAGGCCATGCCAAGCGCGGCCGGGCGGCGGCGGGCGAACCAGGGCGAGACCATCGCGTTCAGGGCGGCGCCGCTCGTCATCGCCCAGCCCGCGCCGCTGACGGGGGCGGCAAGGTAGAGCTGCCAGGGGGCCGCCGCAAAGGCCCAGCCGAGC